>NZ_AFXQ01000005.1 GCF_000224415.1 Citricoccus sp. CH26A
GGACCTGGCGCCAGCGCCTGGCCGGCATGCGGTCCTACCCCTCGAAGCGGCAGGTCGCCCAGTTCATGGAGGGCACGGTGCAGCCCGCCCTGGCGGACGTCCTGCGCGAGTTCACGGCCCAAGGCTACGAGGCCACCTTGGACCTCACCCCGGACCCCGCATCCACGATCTCCGGGCACAAGCTCACGGTCACCATCCCGGAGCATCGCGGCTTCCAGTACCACGCCCAAGTGGTCGAGGCGCCCGTGCCGAAGTTCGGTGGCCGTGGCTCGATGTCCCGCGCCACGGACGTGTACTACCGCATCGAGGTGTTCGCCCAGACCGGCTCCGAGGGCTATGACCTCTACGGCGTCACCCGGCAGCAGGTCATCGACGACGTGTTGGACCGCTACGAGGCACACCTCGGGTTCCTGACGTACACCCACGAGCACGACTACGCCTCAATGCTCACCCCGGCACCGGCCGTCACCGGCGCCATGCCCGCGGTCACCGCCCCGGAGACGGCCGCCGAGGTGACCGAGGACGCGGTGGAGATCCGGGAGAAACTCGACGGCCAGGAGGACTGACTGATGCCTGCAGAAGCTGTACTGCCTCAGTACGGCGCATCAAACGGAGCACCACCGCGGTACCGATCATCCACCTGCTCACCGAGACGTGGAGTCGGGATCCACCGGTTCCCATAGGGGCCGTCTAGATCCCCGATTATCACGGCGGTACCCCGGCGGGTCCTGGAATGGGCCAGCTCCAATGCCCTCTACCAAGCCCCCATCACGGCCTCGGCCAAGCCCGCGATACCCTGAGAATCCCCGGTGGTGCACTGACCGGTTGAGACCACCTTGGTTTGATGCGACGCTGAAACGCGGTCCTCGACGACAACTTGAGGTCTGTCAGGTTCCCCGGATTCTCGGGGATGTGAATCACAGAGATAAGCGGCCGACTTTTCGCAGAGCTATCTGACCGCTTGCGTCTAATCGTGTTCGCAAGGGGATCGGTCAACGGCGCACCCGATAGCGCAGGTGAAGCACCCGGTTGCCCTGAATCACCACCTCGGGATCCTCCAGTAGGTGTTGTGCGTGGACGGAGCCGAAGTAGGGCTTGCCGGTCCCGAACACGACGGGTACGACGTCCATGCGCACCTCGTCGACCATGCCCGCGGCCAGCACCTGACCGCCGACCTCGCCTGCGGCGACCTCGACGATGCGGTCACCGGCGAGCTCCTGGGCGGTGGCCACGGCGGCCTCGACGCCGTCGACGAAGCGAAACGGCGCCTCGGGGTCCCAGCTCTCGGGCCTGCCCCGATGGGTCACGACGACCACGTGGTCGACTCCGGCCGGAGGCATCCCGTCCCAGCCGTCCGTCAGGTCGAAGACGTGGCGGCCGGCGATGGTCACCCCGATCTGGTCCCAGTACGGCCGGGTGTAGTCGTAAGAGGTCTGTGACACCGTCAACACGCCGCTGTCGTCCAACGGGACGTCACCGCTGGACAACCAGTCGAACAGGGGTCCGGGCTGGTCGTGCTCGTCCGCGATGAACCCGTCCACCGATACCGAGGCGTACAGGACGACCTTGCCCATGGGCCCTCCTCTGGTCTGGGATGCCCCCAAGGTAGCGCGTGGTGGGCTTACCGCTCTAGGAAGAAATGAATCGTCTGACAGCGGCCAGCAGGAGCGTTGCACTCGGACTGACGGTGCGGCCGTCATGCACCTATTGAGGCAAGATCGGGTGCATGGGTACTCGAAGCACCTACGTGACCGAGACGATTCAGGCCTATCTGATCGGCGTGGCAATCCTGCTTGTCGGCGTCGGGCTATTAGTGGGGGACATCGTCATTCCACGCAGCACTCTGGGCGGAGGCCTGTTGATCCTGGCGGGCGTCTGCTATCTGGCCAGCGCGCTGCTGCGGTTCCGACGTCGGTCCTCACAACAGACAGAGACGGGAGCGTGAGCACTACGGCGGCGCGGGTGATGGCCCTCGGCGGACGATCGCGCACGCCGATCAGCCTGCGGGACGCGGTCCGAGGATGGTCCGAACAATGGGCGCATCGCCCGGTTGCGACAAATGCACGCACCAGGTTGAGGTCCGGTGGTCCCTCTGACATCGAGGCAGCAGCGTGGGCGGCGTCTTCGGCCAAGATCTCGACGACGGCTCGGCACGTGAGCGGCAATGGGCTGCTCCTTTTTCACCGAGGCCGGGCCGGGCTCCGATAACTTCGGAGCCCGGCCCGCGCCCGGTTCAGGCGCGCTCGATGGGGAACCAGATCTCACACGTCGACGTGGAGAAGTCTGGGGCACGGTCGAGCACCGAGACAATAGACGGTCCGGGGCGCAGCCGCCACGGGTTCGAGGGGAACCATTCTGTTGCGGACGCCGCATACGCCTCTTGCAGAGCCTCCGGGTGAGCGCCGGAGGTACGGAAGATCACCCACATACCCGCGTCCACGACGATCGTGTCGAGGTCCTCGGGAATCCGGGTCTCGGCGCTGACCGCCACGCCGTGCAGATAGGTCAGTTCACTTCCCTCGGCGTAGTCAGGGTCAAGGCCAGCACTGACCTGCAACAGCCCCAACGGGCTGGTGTTGCTGAGACCCTTGAGACGCTCATGCTCGGAAGCGGGCAGAGACTCGACGTGCCGCTGGATGTGCGGGTTGACGCCCTCGTGGATCAGCGGCACACGTGCAGCGTGGCCGATCAAGCGGAAGTCGGGTCGTGCAACGATTCGGGCATCCACTGGAGTGCTCCCTTCGACGGTCAGGCGAAACCTGAGTAGCGGTTGACTGCGAAGGGGGCCACCATGGCGACGGACGAATCCGTGGCTCACCCCATGCACGGAACGGAACGCTCGCCCGAAGGCTTCCGTCGAACCGTATCCGTAGCGCACGGCGACGGCGAGCAGATCCTCATCCCCGACGAGATCGGCCGCAGCGACGGTCATACGCCTCCGCCGCACGTAGTCGGACACCGGCATTCCAGCCAGCGACGAGAACATCCGACGCGCGTGGTAACCCGTCGTTCCCATCGCTGCCGCGAGTTCGTCGATGTCCAGGTCCTCACCGAGGTGCTGCTCAATTTCATCGATGAGGCGGTTGAGGATTTCGATCATGGTCATTCCCTTCACCCTTCACCCTCGTCGAAGCGGGGTCTCCTTCGCCCGACTTCCCCGGATCGATTCTGTCGGATCAGCACCACGCCCTCCGCTGGGCGGAGAGCAGTAGCCTCTGCCCATCGCCCGAGCAAGAACGTCCCGTCAACCAACCCCCACCGGGCACCCCACACGTGACCTGTACGAACAACACTTCCCCTCCCGAGGTGTCCCGTTAGGCCCCGACCGGTGAACCCTCCCGATGACGGGGCGGCATACGAAGCACGCCCGAACAGGCCGTCCTGACGCGCCGAGTCATGCCCATCGCAGTGACTCCAGCCGCGCGCTCCCCGCCGCCATACCCCCTCAAACGACGTTCGACTCCTGAGGAGGGGCTCTGGGTCCCGGCAAACGGTGCTTGTCGTGACTGTTGGCGCGAAGTGAGGGTGGCGGGGGTGAACTACGGAGACGAGCGGTCAGGTCTGGCAGGTGTTGATAGGCGGCGCATGCGATCGGCTCAGCCGCGTTTATTGGCGACCCCGTCGTAGTCCTGGACGTCATGGGACGGCCCCAGAAGATCCGTCTCTTCTGGGGCCGTCCCCTACGGCGAGGCGGTGCTGTGCGGTTGTCTGACAGGGGTGGCGGTTCAGCGGCTGACGGCGCCGTGAGCCTCGGGGTGGTGGACCGGTGCGCCGAGCTGGTCCAGTGGGGTGCGGTAGGTTTCCTTGGCCCAGAGTGCGCCGATGGTGGCGATGATCGAAGAGCCGGCCACGATCCAGGCCGCCGGTCCCCAGTTGGCCGGGTCGCCGCCGACCAGGGCGGTGCCGAGGGTGGGGGTGAAACCGGCGCAGAGGATGCCGATCTGCAGGCCGATGGCCATGCCGGAGTAGCGCACCCGGACGTTGAACAGTTCGGGGAACCAGCCCGGGTAGATGGAGTTCGACGCCGCGTAGGTGCCGGCGGTGATCAGGGTGCTGGCCAGGAAGATCATGGCGATGTTCCCTGTGGAGAGCACGTTGAAGTAGACGAAGATCAGCACGGCCGAGCCCGCGACCCCGCCGATGAACATCGGCTTGCGTCCGACCCGGTCCGAGATCGCGGCGAACAGGGGCTGGGTGAAGATCGCCAGGGCGTTGCCCAGGATGCTCACCCACAGCATGGTCGCGGCCGGGATACCCACCACCTGGGTGGCGTAGGCCAGACCGAAGGCCTGCATGAAGGTGTTCGTCACGACCTGGAAGGACATCAGCGTGACCTGGAAGAACTGGGCCGGGTGGGTCCGGAACATCTCGGCGAAGGGCAGCTTCACCAGGTCCTTGTGCTCGGCCTTCTGCTCGAAGACCTCGGGCTCCTCCAGCGACCGGCGGACCAGGTAGGCCACGACCAGCACGACGAGCGAGAGCCAGAACGGGATGCGCCAGCCCCACGCCAACCGCGCCTCCTCGGACATGGCCGCCACGGGCAGGAAGGCCAGGGAGGCCAACACGATGCCGGCGGAGATGCCACTCATCGCGAAGCTGGGGAAGAACGCCCTGCGCCCGACCGGAGACTCCTCCATGGTCAACGCCGCGGCCCCGGCGGTCTCGCCACCGGCAGAGAGCCCCTGCAGGACGCGCATCGACACCAGCAGGATCGGCGCCCAGTACCCGGCCGTCTCGAAGTCCGGGAGCATACCGATCAAGAACGTCGCCGCCCCCATCAGCACCAAGGTCATCACCAGTGTGTTCTTGCGTCCGATCTTGTCCCCGAGATGGCCGAAGACGAAGGCGCCCAGCGGGCGGAAGACGTACCCGACCCCGAAGATCGCGAAGGACTGGATCAGGGCCACGGTCGGGTCCCCAGCCGGAAAGAAGATCTGGCTGAAGATCAGGGATGCGGCGGTGGCGTAGATGAAGAAGTCGTAGTACTCCAGCGCCCCGCCCAGGAAGGCGGCCAGGGAGGCCTTGCGGGCACGCTTGAGCTGATGCTGTTCCGCAAGCGAATCGACGGCGGGGGCGGACGAGGTGCCCGCGGGTGAAGGGGTGGACATCAGGGTGACTCCTGCTGATCAGAATCGGTGGGGTGGGTCCGCCCGCGGGTGTGCCCTCGGGCCCGGTGGGAGTGGCAAGGACTTGAGCTCCGATGATGACAGCCACACCCCGTAGTTCATTTCATTTATTGGCAACTGTTGCTGCATTCTGGTTTACGAGTATGCTGTGAGGCACAACACGTGTCAAGGAGGAAGCTATGGCGGCCGCGAAATCCGGTACCGCGACCAAGGTGCTGGATCTGCTCACCCTGCTGGGGGACTATCCGGACGGGGCCACCGCCGGCGAGATCGCCGAGGCCACGGGTCACCCGTTCAGCACCGCCTATCGGTTGGTGAACACGCTGGTGGAGGCGGATTTCGTCACCTATGACCCCTTGGACAAGCGTTACCGGCTGGGGGTGCGCCTGTACCAGCTGGGCCAGAAGGTCGCCCACCAGCGCGGGTTCGATGGGGCGGCCGAGCCCATCCTGCGCCAGCTCACCCAGGAAACCGGGGAGAGCTCGGTGCTGCACGTCCTGGACGGCGACCGCAGCCTTACCGCCCTCAAGGTGGACGGACCCCAGTTCCGCACGACCACCGACCCGGGCGACCGGGCACCGCTGCACACCATCGCCTCGGGCAAGGTCCTGCTCGCCTTCGCCGACCCCGGCACCAGGGAACACCTGCTCGAGACCATTGACCTCACTCCGCGCACCGAGCACTCGGTCACCGACCGCGAGGAACTGCGCCGCCAGATCGAACAGGTCCGCCAGCAGGGCTGGGCCGGGCAGTCAGAGGAGAACGATATGGGCATGGCCGGCATCGCCGTGCCCGTGCTCTCCCCTGCCCACCGACTGATCGGCGCGGTCACCCTGGCCGCCCCGATCTTCCGCACCAGCCTAGATGGGCTGGAGGAACACCTGTCAGCCCTCCGCCAGGCCGCAGAGCGGCTGGCCGCGGAACTGCCCGCCCGCCCCTGAGCGACCCGTGGCCACAGCCACGATTCGCCTACAGCCGCCTGTACCGCCCCCTCCGAGGAGTTCCATGAGCACCACGTCCGAGTCCTACCTGGTGGGGCTGATCGGGTCCGGCATCACCGCCAGCACCTCCCCCGCCCTGCACGAGGCCGAGGCCCGCCACCACGGCCTGCATTACCTCTACCGCCCCATCGACCTCGACCTCATCGGCCGCCCGGCCGAGGGCGTCGGCGAGTTGCTGGACGCCGGCCGCGACCTGGGATTCAACGCCTTCAACATCACCCATCCCTGCAAGCAACTCGTCCTGCCCCACCTCGACGAGCTCTCCCCCGAGGCCGCCGCCCTGAAGGCGGTCAACACCGTGCTCATCCGCGACGGGCGGTTCATCGGCCACAACACCGACCAGTCCGGTTTTGCCGCCGGACTGGCCACCGAACTGTCCGACGCCCCCAAGGACACGGTGGTCCAGCTCGGCACCGGTGGGGCAGGCTCCGCGGTGGCCGCCGCGCTGCTGAGCGAGGGCGTGCAGCACCTGTACCTGGTCGACGTCGCCCCTGCCCGCGCCACCGAACTCGCCCACGCCATGAGTGCCATGTTCCCCGGCCAGACCGTGGACGCCGCCACCACCGCGGACCTGCCCGGACTGGTCCCGGCCGCTGACGGCATCGTCAACGCCACCCCGGTGGGCATGCACCACCACCCCGGTGCTCCCCTCGACACCGGGTTACTCGATGGCACCCAGTGGGTGGCCGAGGTGATCTACCTTCCGGTGGACACCGACCTCATCGTGGCCGCACGCGCGGCCGGTTGCCGCGTCCTCGACGGTGGGCACATGGCCGTCGGTCAGGCCGTAGACGCCTTCCGACTCATCACCGGCATCGAACCCGACCGCCCCCGCATGCGCGCCCACTTCCTGGAGATACTCGAGACCCGGCCCGGCGCGGCCCAGAATCGAACGCTTCAAGCCCAGGCGTAGATCCCCGCGGCGCGCCAGGATCTCCTTGCCCCGCAGATCCGGCCGGCCACCATGGCGGGCTCGCCACGCTCACAGCGGGACAGGCACCCTCGGACTGGCACACTGACAAGGGCACGCGCAGCGCGATGGTCCGGTTCGGCATCAGTCCAGCGCCCGCTGCCCACAGCCCCGAAGGAGACCGCCACGAACCGCTCGCCAGCACTGCGCCCCGCCCTGCCCTGGGTCATCGCGGGCATCGTCGTCCTCGCCCTGAACCTGCGCGCCCCCATCATCGCGCCGACTGCCGTGCTCGGTCCGATCCAGGCCGACACCTCACTCAACGCCGTCGGCGCCGGCCTGTTGACGGGCCTGCCGGTCCTGATCTTCGCCCTGGCCACCCCGCTGGCCACCCGATGGATCCGCCGCTTCGGCCCCGAGGCGGTCGTCCTGCTATGCCTGTCCGGTGTGCTCGCGGGCACCGTCATCCGCTCCACGGGTCCGGCCTGGGTGGTACTGGCCGGGACTGCGGTCATCGGCGTCGCGATCACCCTGGGCAACATCGCCGTGCCGGTGATCATCCGGCGGGACGTGCCCTGGCGCCAGGTGTCCCTGGCCACCGGCGCGTACTCGGCGGCCATGAACGTCGGTTCCATGCTCACGTTGTTGGTCACCGCGCCCCTGGCCGAGGCCGTGGGCTGGCGCTGGGCGATCGCGGCCTGGGCAGTCCTCACCGCCATCGGGCTGGCCTACTGGCTGTGGTGGTCCCGGCGCCTGCGCACCCGGGCCGCCGCCACGCCGGAACCTGGCCCCACCGACGCTTCGCCGGGCACCTCCGCGGACGGCGTCCGGGACACCCCGACGCCGGCAGGCGCCTCCGCCACCGGTCCAACCCCGGCCACGGGGGCGGTTCCGGGCCCGGGCGCCGGCCGGCCCCGCTTCCGGCTGATCATCGTCCTGCTCACCGTGGCCTTCTGCGGGCAGTCCGGGGCCTACTACGCCACCACCACCTGGCTGCCGACCCTGCTGAGTGATGCCATGGGGTTGGCCGCGGGAGCCTCGGGTGCCACGGCGTCGCTGTTCCAGGTGGCGGCCATCGTGGGGGCCTTCGGCGTGCCGGTGCTCGCGCTCCGGGCCCGCGGGCTCTGGGTCCCGGTGGCCGTGATGGGAGTGCTCTGGATCATCCTGCCCCTGGGCCTGCTCCTGGCCCCGGAGGCCTACGTGCTGTGGTCCATCATCGGCGGCATCGCCCAGGGCGGCGGGTTCACCGCCATCTTCTCCATCATCGCCCGGGTGGCCTCCACCGACGCAGAGGCCGCCTCCGGTTCGGCGTGGGTGCAGACCGGTGGTTACCTGGTCGCCACGATCACCCCGCCCCTGGCCGGCTGGCTGAACGCGACCTCTGGTGGCTGGACCGCTCCCCTGCTGCTGGTGCTGGTCCTGACCGTCATGTTCTGCACCGGCGGTCTCCTGGCTGCGCGGCTGGCCCAGCGACCCTCGTGAGCCCGGGGCAGGGGTGCCTCAGAGAGTGTGCGCGCCGGTGCCGGTGCCGAGTAGATCGGGTCAAGAGGGTCCTGCCGATGCCGGGTTGCCCTCGTGCAACCGCGAAACCAGACTGCGCAGAACCGCCGTTTCCATCGGACAGTCACAGGGCTCCCCGGGTTGCCGTCCGCGGCCACCTCCTGAGTTCCGTGCCGCCACCTTCTCTCCGCACGCCTTTGCCGGCGGCCATAGTGCTACGGGCTCGGCGAACCGGTCACTTCCCCGGGGCAAGCAGTCGGCCCGGCCCCCGAAACACCGTGCCGTTCTTGTGCTGCGCCTGTCCCCTACAGGGAAATCAGTACTAGAGCGCGTGAGGCGCCCGCACCGGTTCGCCGTCCGGAGCCGCCTCAGTCCAGGATTGCTGCGTCCGATCGGCAGCCCAGTGCAGGGCCTTGGCCACAGCGTCCATGGCCGGGGTGTAGGTCCGTCGCGCCAACGTGGCGATGTAGATCGACCGCGTCGGGACCTGGTCCGTGGCGCTGAAGGAGACGGCCTGCACGTCGGGACGGTTGCGGTCCACGGCCAGTCGGGGAACCATGGCAATGCCCACGCCGGCGGCGACCATGGCCGCGATCTCCTGATAGTCATGTGCCTGGTAGACCACGTTGGGTTCGAATCCCGCAGAGTGGCAACTGCGGTACAACGCTTCGGCCGCCGGATGGTCCGCCGCGCGGACTATCCACCGTTGGGACCGCAGTGAACCCAGCAGGGCGCCTTCCTGGCTCACTTCGCGGTCCGCTGGCAACAACAGCATGGTCGGATCGTCCATGAGGGGTTGTAGCGTCAGGGACCTTTCCGTGTCCTCGGTCCATTCGTAGCTCCACAGGGTCGCCATCTCGACCTCGCTGGAGTTGAGCATGTCTATGAGCTGTGGCCGGTTGGCCGAGCGCACCTGCACGTCGATGTCCGGCCACCGCAGATGGAACTCCTTCAGTGCCTCGGAGAGGATCGAGGCGCTGACCGTAGGGAAGGAACCGAGCCGCACGGTGCCGTGCTGCAGCCCCCGCAGGGCCTCGAGGTCGCCGCGTGCTGCCCGCATCTCCCGGCGGAACAACCGGGCGCGGGAGACCAGCACCTCTCCGGCCGCGGTCAAGCTCACCCCGCGCGGCATCCGCACCAGTACCGGTTGCTTGATGGACCTCTCGAGCTTGCTGATCCGCTGGGACGCAGCGGAGGCGGTCATTCCGGCCAGGTCCGCCCCACCGGTCAGTGACCCCTCGTCCGCGATGTCGAGGAGCAGGAACAGCGTCACCACGTCAAAGATGGACGACTGGCTCATCCGGGCACTTCCCTCCTGTGACTACCTGAATTAAGCGTACCTAAATAGTCCCTTAGAAAGCTTACATTGTACTGAAGTGATCTGCGCCATAATGTGATCTGCACGACGTTGAGCCGCCACGAGGAGACCGCCCCAGGCGGAGCCCGAGCGGTCTCGTTCCCGGGACGGGGGACCTGCCCGATTGGTCAACCGTGCATCACCCAGAGGTCAAGGACAAACACCATGAGTTCAGTAGAGATACTTCCCCTCGTCGCCTTGCTGGCGATGTTCGTCATCGCCAGCATCCTGCCCGTGAACATCGGCATCCTCGGCTTTATCGGGGCTTTCGCGGTCGGGGCGATGGTCCTGGGCTACGACGACAAGGAGATCCTCTCCGCGTTCCCCAGCTCGATCGTGCTGACGATCATTGGCGTGACGTACTTCTTCGGCATGGCCAACAAGAACGGCACCATCGACCTGATGGTCAACTCGTGCATCCGGGCGGCGCGGGGCCGGGTGCGGATCGTCCCCTGGGTCTTCTTCGCCGTCGCCTCGGTGCTCACCGCACTGGGCACGTTCACCCCGGCAGCCGTAGCGCTGCTGTCCCCGGCGGCCATGTCCTTCGCCGCCAAGGTCCGGATGAGCCCGCTGGTGATGGGCATCATGCTGATCAACGGGGCCCATGCCGGCGCCTTCTCTCCTATCTCCGTCTCCGGTGTGCTGGTGCGAGGCATGGTGGAGAACAACGGCATGACGGTTGACCCGTGGGCGCTGTTCTTCGCCAGCTACGGAATCAACACCCTGCTCTCCATCCTGACCATCGTGGTCTATGCCCTGCTCGCCCGGACCCGTGACCTCGGCTTCAGTTCCCTGGGCAGCCCGGGGGCGGCAAGCGGTCCCGCACTGAGGGGAGCCTCCTCACGGCGCGGCGGCGGCTCGCTCGCCCGGCGGGGCACCGGCGGCGGCCCTGGCGCATGCCCCGGCGGGGTCGGCACCGCATCGCAAGCCACGGCCACGGCCGTACTGACCCGCCCGAGCGACCTCGACGCCTTCGAGGCCGAGTTCGTGGAGAAGCCGTCCGTGACGTGGGTACAAAAACTCACCTTGGCGCTCATCACGGTCCTGTTGGTGCTGGTCCTGGTGTTCCAGCTGCCGGTCAGCTTCGTGGCCATCACCGCCGGAGCCGTGCTCGCCCTCACCGATCTCAAGGGACAGAAAGACGCCCTGGCCGGCATCAGCTGGTCCACGGTCCTGCTCGTGGCGGGCATGATCACGTACATCTCCGTCCTGGAAGAACTCGGCACCATCGATCACGTGGCCCACCTGGCCATCACTCTCGGCACCCCGCTGTTGGTGGCCCTGGTGCTGTGCTACGTCATCGGCATCACGTCGGCCTTCGCCTCGTCGACCGCCCTGCTGGCCGCCATCATCCCGCTGGCCCTGCCGCTGCTGGAGACCGGCGCCCTTCCGGTCGTCGGTGTCGTGGCCGCACTGTCGATCGCCGCGACCGTCGTGGACGTCTCGCCGTTCTCCACGAATGGCGCCCTGGTCCTGGCCAACGCCCAGGGCATCGACCGCAGCGTCTTCTATCGCCAACTGATCGTCAATGCCGGGCTGGTGGTGCTCATCGCCCCGGCCATCTGCTGGACGTTGATGGTCTGGCTGCCCACGCTGGTCGCCTGATCCGCCTTTAGCACGGCGAAACACCTCTGAACATTCTCAACATGGTCCTTCAGTCGGTTTCTCGGCACAGTGAAGGGCGGACCTGAGACACCACCAGCATTCAGCGAACGTGGTCTCGGTAGGAAAGGCACACCATGTACACCATTCGAGGCACCTGGATGCGCGGTGGAACCAGTAAGTGCTGGCTCTTCAACGCCGTGGATATCGACCCGCTGGTGAGCAGCGTCGGGGACCTGGACACCATCCTCACCTCGGCCTTCGGCTCTGGGGACCCCCGGCAGCTGGACGGCATCGGTGGGGGCAGCTCCACCACGTCCAAGGCCGCCATCGTGCGCAGGTCGAACCAGCAGGGGATCGACATCGACTACCTGTTCGCCCAGGTCGCAATCGCTGAGCGCACCGTGGAATGGGGCAGCAACTGCGGAAACTGCGCCACCGCGATCGGGCTCTACGCCGTGCAGGCCGGACTGGTCCCGGTCCAGGGGGACACCACCCGGGTCCGGATGCGCAACGAGAACACCGGAGCCGTCTTGGTCGCCGAGGTCGCCACGGCCGGCGGCCGGGTCCCCTACGACGGTGACGCCACAGTCCCCGGGGCAACCGCACCCGGAGTGCCCGTCGGCCTGACCTTCGAGAACCCCGCCGGCAGCCCTGCGCACCTGTTGCCCACCGGCAGCCCCGTCGACGTGCTCCAGCCCGGACGGGCCCCGTACCGCGCCACACTGGTCAGCGCCGGGGCCCCGGCGGCCCTGGTCGACCCCCGCAACACGGACCTCGGACTGCACGGGGCCGAGTCCCCTCGGGACATGACCGCTGCGGTTCCCGCCCTGGTGTCCTTGCGCCGTGAGGCAGCACTGCAGATGGGACTGTCCCGCCCCGAGGACCCGATCACGCACGCGATCCCCAAGATCGGCGTGGCGAGCCCCGCCGTGGACTACACCACCACCTCCGGAGACAGGATCAGCGCCGGGGACTACGACGTCTCGATCCGCATGCTCTCGATGATGGCTCCGCACCCGGCCATCGGGCTGACCTCCGCCGTCGCCGCGGCCGCGGCCGCGTCCGTACAAGGCACCATCATTGACAGGCTCACCGCTCACCGCATATCCCGCTCCTCCTTGCGGATCGGCACGGCCGCGGGGATCATCCCCGTGGATATCTCAACGGATGACAACGGCAACCTCACCGGGGTGACCCTGCACCGGGCTGCTCGCCGCATCGCCACAGCCGAACTCTTCGTCTCACCCCTGGTCCGGGAACTGGCCCACAGCGCCTGATCGTCCAGAGCCCTTCCGGCCATAGCCCAGGGACAACCAGAGTTTCCCGGGCTCCCGGGAAGAGTGCCGTCGCCATAGCTGCGCCGTCTTGCCTCCCATGCCTGCCTCATTCACGAGCGTCTCCAGTACCCGAGACATGTCGAGTGGCTGAAATGACGGCCGCAGGGCAAGTGTGGGTGAAGCGCGTCGTTTTCGGCAGTCACCGGCACGGGCCTCACAAGGGGTGGCGATTGCAGGCCCAGGTGGTCTCTCGGTGACTCCGGGACACGGAACCAGTGGTGTTCCAGCGGCGGCCACCGAAGATCGTCGCGGGCATCCGGGATTCACAGCACCGCTGCACTAGAACTGCAGGGGGTTGTTGTGCCCATAATCATTGACCATCCGCAGAGCGCGGAGAATGGAGGAACGCCATGCGTGGTAGCAGTCTTGTCTGGACCATCGTCGGGATCCTGGTGGCCATCGCCCTGATCATCTGGATCGTCTCGGCTCTGTAGAACCCGGTTCTCCACGCCCACCCCCTCGTGGGCTGCGCGGTGCCGGAGAAGCCGGAGACGATGACGTCGGCGTGCCCCGTGGTCGTGCCCCAAGGGGCGGCGAAACCCGCCCCGTGGCCGGCGGTGACTTGGACCCGGACCAGCAGGCCCCCTCCTTTGGCCCTACGACACGGCGGCCGGCGTTCCCTGGGGGGTGTCGTCCTCTGGGCGCGGCGTGACGAGCGACTCCGAGGGGCCGGACGGGGCCTGGTGGGTCGCGTCCAATGCGGCGGTCATGACGTCGCCGAGGCTGTGCCGTTCGGCGTAGACCTCACGCTGGTACTGGGAACCGGTGCCCTCGCGCAGGATCTTCGCGACCCCGGCCTCGATCGACGACCGCTCCCCGTATTCGGCCAGCACCGGACCCACGACGTGGAGCAGGCGGATCATGACGTCCCCGGCCGGAGCGGGGGTGCCGGTGGCCGGATCGATCAACTCTCCGGCGATCCCGTTGCGGCTGGCCTGCCAGGACCAGGCCCGCAGCAGCGCGGCCGGCACGGGCATGGCCGGGGCCCCGTCGGCCCAGGCCCGGGCGACCGTCTCCACCAGGGCGCGGGTGAGGGCGGCGATCACCGCGGCATGGTGCGCGTCCAGGCAGACGTCGGCCACCCGGATCGCCACGGTCGGGTGGTGCTCGGACAGGCGGGCGTCGAAGTAGAGCATGTCCGCGTCCACCGGCACCTGGGTGTCCAGCAGGGCCGACCGGTAGTGGTCGTAGGCGTCCGGGGAACCGAAGACATCGGTGGGCCCGGCGGTGGGCCACCGGGACCACACCTGGTAGCGGTACGAGGCGAACCCGGTGTCGTCCCCGTGCCAGAACGGGGAGTTCGCGCTCAGGGCCAGCAGGGTCGGCAGCCAGACCCGGATCCGGTCCAGCACCGCCACGCCCTCGGCGCGGGAGTCGACGCCCACGTGGATATGGAAGCCGTTGGTGAGCTGTTCGGCCGCGGTGAGACCGAACTTCGTGGCGATCCTGCGGTGGCGCAGGCCCGGCACCGGGTGCGGGGAGACCGGCCCCAGCGCCGTGGGCAGGGCCACCACGCGTCCGCCCACCCGGGCGGCGGCCCGCTCAGCCAGCGCGCGCCCGTCACGGATGGAGGCCAGCTGCCCGGCCAGGGTGGTCTGGGGCGGGGAGATGACCTCGAGCTGCTCCTCCTGCAGTTCCTCGCTCACCTGGTGGCCGGTAGGCGCCGGCTCGTCCTGCAGGGCGGCGGCCCAGTCCCCGGCCGGCAACGGTTCGCCGGTGCCGGCATCGACCAGCAAGAGTTCTTCTTCAACACCGAAGGTGCGCATGGAGGGTCTCCTCGTCCGGCCTGCCCCTTGTCCCCCACTACGGAGGGTGCGGAGCAAGCGGCACACCCACGGGCGAACGCAATACTCTACGTGTACTGACTACATGTTCGCTGGGAAGACCACCCCCGCGCTCCGGTCCCTGGGGATCAGGGGGCACTGGGTGCGGCGTCCGTTCCCCACCCCCGACGCATCACCTGGGGTGGGCCGGTCGTGCACGACCGGGGGCGGGGTGGCCGCCGGCGGTCGCCGGGGCATGCGTTCGCCAGGAGGAAACCACCGGCCGGAGGGTTCCCCGTGGACACGCAGGGACATAGGGTGAGAGGACTTGATCGCCGACAGAAGGGAGTGCCCATGGGACTCGGAGACAAGATCAGCAATGCGACCGACAAGGTTGTTGGAGGTGCCAAGGACAAGATTGGCGATGCCACCGACAACCCCGACCTGCAGGCAGAGGGCAAGGCCCAGAACGCCGAGGGCCATGCCAAGCAGGCTGGCGAGAACGTCAAGGACGCTGCCAAGGACCTCAAGGACGGCCTGAAGTAGACCGGCACACCCTCTGAACCAGCGGCTGCGGCCCCGGAACCCGTCATGGGTCCGGGGCCGCAGTGCGTTCCCGCGGAGGATCCCTCCGTGGGCGGCCCCTGCCCTG
Source organism: Citricoccus sp. CH26A (assembly GCF_000224415.1). Classification (GTDB taxonomy): domain Bacteria; phylum Actinomycetota; class Actinomycetes; order Actinomycetales; family Micrococcaceae; genus Citricoccus. The sequence continues at coordinate 15,252 of NZ_AFXQ01000005.1, forward strand.
TCAGGCCTGGCCGATGCGCAGCACGGGCTTGATGGTGGTGCCGGACTTGCTGTCCGCGAAGGCGTCCTCCACCTGGTCGAAGCCGTAGAACTGCACGAGCTCGTCGAACGGGAACCGGCCCTGCTGGTAGAGCTTGATCAGTGCGGGGATGAGCTCCTGGGAGGTGCCCGAGCCGCCGAGCGTGCCGACCACGCGCTTGCCCCACAGCGCGCCGAGGTGGTCCAGGCTGAAGCGGGCCCCGGCCGGGGCGCCGCCGATGAGGATGAGCGTGCCGAGCATGCCCACGGCCTCGGCGGCCTCCTCGATGACGGGGATGACACCGGTGCAGTCCAGGGCGTAGTCGGCCGGGCCGCCGCAGATCTCCCGGATGCGCTCCAGTGCGTTCTCGTGCAGCGAGTTGATGACGTGGGTGGCGCCGTAGCGGGTGGCCAGCTCGAGCCGGGAGTCGTGCAGGTCGATCGCGATGATGGTGGTGGCCGGGGTGTTCCGGGCGGCCATGACGGCGGCCAGCCCGACGGCGCCGGCCCCGTAGACCACGAGCGATTCCCCCGCCCGCGGCCGGGCGGTGTTCAGGACGGCCCCGGCACCGGTGGTGATGCCGCAGGCGAGCACCCCGACCAGGTCCAGCGGGACGTCCTTGTCCACCGTGACCAGCGCGTTGGCGTTGGCCAATGAGTAGGTGGCGAAGGAGGACTGGCCGAAGAAGTGGCCGGAGAGCGGGGAACCGTCCGCGCGGGTGTAGGCGGAGGTGCCGGCCTGGGGCCCGATGAACCGCCGGCCGCTGACCACGGCCGGGCCGAGCAGTTCGCAGTAGCGGTGCTCGCCGCGGCGGCAGTTGCGGCACTGCCCGCAGTAGGGCCAGCCCATGATGACATGGTCACCGACCGCCACGGAGGTGACACCCTCGCCGACGGCCTCCACCACGCCGGATCCCTCGTGGCCGAGGACGCCCGGCAGCGGCAGCGGCATGTCACCGGCCTGGGTGATCGCGTCCGTGTGGCAGACGCCCGAGGCCACCACCCGCACCAGGGCCTCGCCCGGGCCAGGTTGCTGCAGTTCCAGTTCCTCCGTGACGAAGGGGGCGTTGGTCTCCTCGACGACGAGGGCTTCGATCTTCATGGGGAACTCCCTGGGTAGGTATAGGTCAATAGCGTCACGAGTGACGAGCACGATGGGCGTCGTGCCTCGTTGAAGGGGCGGCACTCGCTCTGATCGTGACTCCGGACACGCTAAGCCGTGCAGACCCTCATGAGCACGGGGTAACCGCCGCCCTTGACGCGGCCATGGCCACTTGATTCACTATCAAGAGAGTGATTTGCCTCACAGCAGCCTCAGCCGCTGCCCTGTCTCATGAAGAATCCCGGTTCTCATCAGCCGTCGTTACTTCCCGGCCAGTCCCCCTGCCTATTCCTGTCCCGAAAGAGGCACCATGACCGACACCAGCACCAGCCCTCGCCCCGCGGCATCGACCGAGGCCCCGGTCCGCACCCCGCTGTTCTACGGCGGCCGCGAACATCCGGCGGAGCGCACGCTGACGATCACCAACCCGGCCCGCCCCTCCGAGGTGGTCGGAGAGGCCGCCGCCGCCACCCGGGAGCAGGCCCTGGAGGCCGTGGCCGCGGCCAAGGCCGCCTTCCCGGCCTGGGCCGGTCTCTCCGCTGTAGAACGCGCGGCACACCTGGCCGAGGCCGCGGACGCGATCATGCAGGACTCCGAGACCGAGGCCGGGATCCTGTCCGCCGAGAACGGCAAGGTCGTGGGTGAGTCCACCTTCGACCTGATGGGAATGGTCCAGCGCACCGAGCTCGCCTGCGGCCTGGTCGAGGAGGTCGACGCCGTCGAGGCCCTGCCCGGCCCGCCCACCGAGGTACTCGTCTCCCACAAGCCCATGGGCGTGGTGACCATCATCGTCCCGTTCAACTGGCCCATCGCCATCCTCGGCGCCTCGCTGCCCTACGCCCTGATGGCCGGGAACACCGTGGTGGTCAAGCCGCCGCCCTCCTGCCCGCTGGCCACCACCCGCGCCGTGCAGCGCATGGCCGAGCGGTTGCCGGTCGGGGTGCTCAACGTGGTCACCGGCGAGGACGCCGAGATCGGCGAGGCCCTGGTCTCCAACGAGGACGTGGCCAAGGTCTGCTTCACCGGCTCCGTGCGCGGTGGCAAGCGCATCATGGCCATGGCCGCCGAGTCCCTGACCAATGTCACCCTGGAGCTGGGCGGCAATGACGGGGTGCTGATCCTGCCCGACGCCGAGTTCACCGAGCAGGGCCTGGACCTGCTGTTCATGGGGATCTTCGGCACCACGGGCCAGGTGTGCATGAACGCCAAGCGCATCTACGTCCACTCCTCCAAGCGGGACGAGCTGGTCGCCGAGCTCACCCGGCGCCTGGAGCAGGTGCAGATCGGCCCGGCCTCGGACCCGGCCACCACCATGGGCCCGTTCCACCAGAAGGCCCAGCTGGAGTTCGTCACCGAGCTGGTCCGGGAGGCCAAGGACTCCGGCGCCGACGTCCGGGAGTTCGGGCAGCTGCCCGAGGGTGACTGGGCGGAGGGCAACTTCATGCGCCCCTCGCTCGTCCTGGACCCGGACCCCTCCCTGCGCGTGGTCACCGAGGAGCAGTTCGGTCCGACCATCCCGATCATCACCTTCGAGGACGTCGAGGACGGCATCCGGATGGTCAACGACACGCAGTACGGCCTGTGCAACTCGGTGTGGACGTCGGACGAGCAGACCGCCCGCGAGGTGGGGTCCCGGCTGCAGGCCGGTTACGTCTTCCACAACACCCACGGGCCGGCCCTGCTGGACCAGCGCGCCCCCTTCGGCGGCATCAAGCAGTCCGGCATCGGCCGCGAGATGGGCACCATCGGACTGCGGAACTTCCAGGAACCGCACGCCCTCGGGCTCCTCAAGGCCGGTGGCCCTGCCTCGGACGCCGAGGAGGCCCCGCCGGCCGCCTGAGGCCAGAGGCCCTACGGCACACACGTGCGGCGCCGGTCATCGCCCCTCGCCAGGGGCAGTGGCCGGCGCCGTCGTGTGCACCAGAGCAGTGAAACGTGCCCGCAGCGCCCTCGCGGCTTCCCGATGAAGCCTCTGTCATCGCTGAGAGGACATCGCACCCTGCGCACCCGCCCGGACCAGTCCTCTCAGTGATGACGGACGGGTACGCGACCCTGTACCGTCGCCGGGGACCTGGAGGGCAGGTCCGTGGCGGTGAACGCCGTGAAGGGCCTGCACGAGGCGGCCATCCGACAGTCCGCTGGGGTTTCCCGGACCAGGCCATGGAACGCGGCGCCCAGGCCACCGAGGATGCCGGGATCATCGCCGATGCGGACAAGGGCCTGGAGGGACTCGTGGTGGACGTGCAGGAGTAGGCCCCACCTGATCGAAGCCGTAGAACTGCACGAGCTCGTCGAAGGAGAACCGGTCCTGCTGGTAGAGCGTGATCAATACCGGGACGAGATCCTGCGAGGTGCCCGAACGACCATCGCGTACCTTGGCCTGTTGTGACCCAACCCCTTCCGCACTCCGCACCGCAGCCCGTCCCGGCGGATCACGACGCCGGCCCTCGCCCCACTCGGCCGCCGGCCGGCGTCGCCCTGGCCTCCTTCACCTCCAGCTTCGACCGCTTCGCGGTCTCCCCGCTGCTGGTGGTGCTCGCCACGGACCTGGGCGCATCCCTCGCCCAGGCCCTGGCGGTGGCCGGCGTCTACTTCCTGGCCTACGGGTTCACGCAACCGGTCTGGGGCACCCTGTCCGACCGGTTCGGCCGGATGCGGTTGATGCGCGTGGCACTGCTCGGTGCCGCGGTCACGGGGATCCTCTCGGCCCTCGCGCCGAACCTCGCCCTGCTGATCGTGGCCCGCGCCCTGGCCGGGGTCTTCTTCGGCGGGATCATCCCCACTGCCATCACGTATATCGGGGACACCGTCCCCGGCCCGCACCGGCACGGCGCGCTGGCGGACAACATGTCCGCGGTCGCCGTGGGCACCGCGCTGGCCACCGCCGCGGCCGGTTTCATCGGCGAGACCGTGGGCTGGCGGTTGATGTTCGCGATCCCGCCCGTGCTCGCCCTGTCCTGCCTGCTCGCGCTGCGCGGCCGGTCCGACCCCGGGCTCGCGGAACCCACCGGGCTCTGGCGCGCGATCACCACGGCATTGTCCGACCGGTGGATGCTGCTGATCATGGTCCTGGTGTTCACCGAGGGCGCCGTGGTGCTCGGCATCCTCACCCTGCTCGCCCCCGCCCTGCAGGACCAGGGCCTGGACGCGACCACCGCCGGACTGGCCGTGGCCACCTACGGCCTGTCCACCCTGGTCTCGAGCCGCCTCGTCCGCCCGTTGGCCCGGCGCCTGTCCCGGCCGGTGATCATGGCCCTCGGCGGGGCGGGGCTGGTGGCCGGGTACGCCGCCGTTGCCGTCCACGTCTCGGTGGGCACCGTGGTGGCCGCCGCCCTGCTGCTCGGCTGGACGTGGGCGCTGTTGCACACCTCCCTGCAGGCCTGGGCCACCGAGGTGCTGCCCGCCCTGCGCGGCACCGCCGTCGCGCTGTTCGCTTCCTCCCTGTTCGCCGGCAGCGCCGTGGGCACCCTGGCCGCCGGTCCCTTCGCGGACGCGGGCCAGTGGTCCGGGCTGTTCGGCGTCACCGCGGCGGTCGCCGCTGTGCTCGTGGTGGCCGCCGTGGCGGGGCGGCGAGCGCACCTGCGCTCACCCTGAGGCCTTCCGGCCCGTCCGCGGTGATCGGTACGCTCCTCGGACGCGAGGCGCGCGTCATGAGCGCGCGGAGACGGAGGAGACCATGGCCGGGACCGCCGACGCTGCTGAGCCCACCGCACGCCTCGAGGGGTTCCTGCAGCGGCTCGTCGAGGACGGAACGGTGCCCGGGGCCGTTCTCGTCGTCAGCGGCGCCGGCACATCCTGGGAGGGCTCCACGGTGGTGTGCGCCGGATCCATGGCCGAGGACGGCCCGCCCATGCGCCCGGATGCGCTCATGCGTATCCAGTCCATGACCAAGCCCCTCACCGCCGCGGCGACCCTGCTCGCGGTGCAGGAGGGTGAGCTCCGCCTGGAGGACCCCGTCCTGCGGTGGCTGCCCGAACTGGCCGACCGCACGGTCCTGCGGGCCCACGATGCCGAGCTGTCCGACGTCGTGCCCGCGGACCGCGAGATCACCGTGCGGGACCTGCTGGTCAACGGCTGCGGTTACGGCATGGAGATGACGGACTCTCCCCTGGCCCGGCGCATGATGGACCTGGGGGTCTCGGCCAGCCCGGACCAGACGGTGGACGTGGGCGCCGACGAATGGCTGCGACGCCTGGCCACCCTTCCGCTGGCGCACCAGCCCGGAGAGGGCTTCCGCTACCACCACGGCTTCAGCGTGCTCGGCATCCTGCTGCAGCGGATGGCCGGCGTGGGACTCCAGGACCACCTGGACCGCGTGCTCTTCTCACCCCTGGGGATGGAGGACACCTCCCTGTGGGTGCCGCCGGAGAAGGCCTCCCGCCTGCCGGCCGCCTTCCGCCGCGTGGACGGGAAGCTGCGGGAGACCGAGCCGCTCGGCGGGGGCTTCTACGTGGGCGAGCCGGCCTTCGACACCGCCCATGGTGAGCTCGTCTCCACGGCCCGGGACTACCTGCGGTTCGCCCGCATGCTCGCCGACGGCGGACGCCATGCGGGACACCGATTCCTGGATGCCGTGCTCGTGGCCGAGATGACCCGCGACCAGGTGGCCCCGCAGGCCAAGACCCCCGAGAGCATGATCCCCGGGTTCTGGGACACGACCGGGTGGGGCTATGGCATCTCCGTGGAGACCTCCGGGGACCATCCCGGGCGCCTGGGCTGGTCCGGCGGCCAGGGCACGACCTTCCTCATCGACCCGGACGGCACGATCGTCGTCTTCCTCAGCCAGGTCGAGGCGGACGAGAGGATGGGCGCCGTGTTCCAGGCGGTGCACGGACTGGCGGCGGGTCCGGGACTGCCACAATGAGCGCATGAACACCGCCACGATCGTCGGCGCGGGCATCGCCGGACTGGCCACCGCCACCGCGCTGCACCACGCCGGGTGGCACGTCACCGTCCTGGAACGCGAACGGTCCCTCTCCACGGCCGGGACCCAGCTGGGCATCTGGCCTGGCGCCTGGCGCACCCTGGTCTCCCTCGGCGTCGCCGGGCGGTTGGCCCCCGCGGCCGGCAGCGGCCCGATGAGCCCCGGCGTCGGGACCTCCGGCGAGGCGACCGGCGGGGTCTCCGGCGGCCGGATCCTGCGGCCCGACGGCACCGTCCTGGCCCAGCTCAGTCTCCGCGGCCGGGGCCCCGGCCTGCACCTGGTCCCGCGGATGACCCTCCTCGAGGCACTGCTCGCCGGCCTGCCCGAGGGCACCGTGCGCTTCTCCACCCCCGTGGGACCGGACGCCCCCGCCCCGCCGTCGGACGTCGTCGTGGGTGCGGACGGGATCAACAGCGCCGTGCGTGCCGCGGCGTTCCCGGCAGCCCGCGTGTCCGACGCCGGCCTGGTCGCCTTCCGCGGCGTGGCGCCGGTGCCCAGCGGGGGTGCCGACGAGACGTGGGGCGCGGAACTGCTGTTCGGGACCAGCCCGTTCCCCGGCGGTGGCACCAACTGGTACGCGTGCCTGCCGCTGGAGCGGGCCGGTTCCCGGGCCCAGGACCCGCTGACCGTGATGCGCCGGGAGTTCGCCGGCTGGCACGCCGGCGTACAACGGGTGCTCGAGGCCGTCTCCCCCGCGTCGATCGACCGCCGCCGGCTGAAGTGGTCGCAGCCGATGCCCTCCTACGTCTCGGCCAATACGGTGCTGGTGGGCGACGCCGCGCACGCGATGCTGCCGCACCTGGGCCGCGGGGGTGGGGAGGCACTGACCGACGGGCTGGTGCTGGCCGAGTCCCTGGTGGGTGCCCCGACCGTCGCCGAGGGCCTGCGCCGTTATGACGATGCTCGGCGCGCACCGACCCAGCGGATCGTGCGGGCCTCGGCGCTGATGGCCCGGGTCAGCAACAGGACCCGCCGCACCGGGGCCCGGGACCTGGCCGTGCGGGCGCTCGGGAACCTGGTGACGCTGCGCGGCTGAGCCCTGCCCGGCGTGGCGTGCGTCCCCGGTACGGTGGCGCCTCCCCTGTTGCGGGAGCGCCCGGAGCGGGACACTGGAGGCGTCCCTGTGCCCTGCGGACGAAAGAGGCCGATGTTTCCCGCGCTCGTGGTCCTTCTGCTGATCCTGTTCGTCGCCGTGGGCGCCTCGCTGCTGACGTGGTCGAGCATGCGCGACGTCCGGGAGGAGGGGGCCGCGATCGAGCGGCGGGGCCAGCTGGACCGGCGCGAACGCACCCTGGCCGCCGTCGCCCTCTACGAGCAGGCCGATCGCATGGAGGCGGAGGCCAGGGCCCTGGAGGAGGCCGGGTTCAGCGCGGCCCGGCAGGCCCTGGACAGCGCCGCCGAGATGCGGGCCCTGGCCCGGCGCCTGGAAGCCGACGCATACCAGGGGTGACCCGGCATCCGGACAGACATCGTGGCGACGCGGGCACGACGGCGACGCGGGCGGCGGTGAGCGGACGCGCGCCGCGCGGCGGTGGGCGTCAGGACACGCGCGTGGGCTCCCTCGACTCCTGGTCCTGCAGGTAGGCGTCCCGCTCCTCCAGCTCCCGGCGGACCTGGGCCTCGTGCAGGGCGCGCGTGGCGGCGTGCTCCGGGTTGCGGCGCAGCACGAGGTACCCGATGCCGAGAGCGACGAACCACAGCGGGGTGACGACCAGGGCCGCCAGGGTGTCGGCCTGGGTGGTCAGCGCCCAGATGATGAACGCGAAGAAGGCCAGCACCACGTAGGGCATGAACGTCCCACCGGGCATCTTGAACGCGCTCACCGCGTGCAGCTGCGGGCGGCGACGGCGGTAGACGAGATAGCTGACGAGGATGATCGACCATACGAACATGAAGCAGAGCGCGGACACCGAGGTCACCAGGGTGAAGGCCTCCGCGACACCACCCTCCGCGTAGAGCAGGGCCACGCCGGCCAGCAGGAACATGCAGGAGAACAGCAGCGCGTTCTTCGGGACCTTCCGGGAGGACAGCCGGCCAAAGGCCTTGGGGGCATCACCCTCCTGGGCCAGGCCGTAGACCATGCGCGAGGTCGAGTAGATCCCCGAGTTCGCCGAGGACGTCGCGGAGGTCAGGACGATGAAGTTCACGACCCCGGCCGCGCCGACCAGCCCGGCCAGGGCGAACATGCCCACGAACGGGGACTCCTCCGCGCTGTAGGCGGTCCAGGGCTTCACGGCCATCAGGATGATGAGGGCACCCACATAGAACAGCAGGATGCGCACCGGGATGGAGTTGATCGCCCGGGGCAGGTTCTTCTCCGGGTCCTTGGCCTCGGCGGCGGTGGTGCCGACCAGCTCGATGCCGACGAAGGCGAAGACCGCGATCTGGAACCCGGCGACGAAGCCCATGAAACCGGTGGGGAACATCCCGCCCTCGGTCCACAGGTTGGAGAACGCCGCCCGGGTGCCGTCGGACTCGAAGCCGGTGATGATCATGCCCAGGCCCACGACGATCAGCGCCAGGATGGCCACGATCTTGATCAGGGCGAACCAGAACTCGGTCTCGCCGAACGCCTTCACCGAGGGCAGGTTCAGCCCGACCAGGAGGACGATGCAGGCCACCGCGGGGATCCAGAGCGGCAGGTCCCCCCACCAGAAGGACACGTAGTGGGCAATCGCGACGACGTCGGCGATCCCGGTGACCACCCAGCAGAACCAGTAGGTCCACCCGGTGAAGAAGGCCGCCCAGGGCCCGAGAAGGTCCCCGGCGAAGTCGGAGAAGTTCTTGTAGTCCGTGTTGCTCAGCAGCAGCTCACCCATGGCGCGCATGACGAAGAACAGCATGAAGCCGATGATCATGTAGACGAAGATCACCGAGGGTCCGGCGACCGCGATGGTCTTGCCCGAGCCCATGAACAGGCCGGTGCCGATCGCGCCTCCGATGGCGATCAGCTGGATGTGACGGTTGGACAATGCCCGTTCGAGGTGGGGCGCTTGCGGGTTTTCGCTCATGAGGAGCCTCTTCCCAGTGATGATCGACGTATGGGCGTGGGATGGCCCCGGGTCGGTGATCCGGAGTCTTGCCCGAGGGATTATCGCCCGCGGGCGTCGAGTCTCAGCATTCGACGACGTTGACGGCCAGTCCGCCCAGGGCCGTCTCCTTGTACTTGTGGCTCATGTCCTTGCCGGTCTCACGCATGGTGACGATGACCTCGTCCAGGCTGACCCGGTGGGTGCCGTCACCCCACATCGCCATCTTGGCCGCGTTGATCGCCTTGGCCGCGGCGATCGCGTTGCGCTCGATGCAGGGGATCTGCACGAGTCCGCCGATGGGGTCACAGGTCAGGCCGAGGTTGTGCTCCATGGCGATCTCCGCGGCGTTCTCCACGTGGGCGGGTGAACCACCGAGGACCTCCGCCAGGCCGGCGGCCGCCATGGAGGAGGCCGAACCGACCTCACCCTGGCAGCCGACCTCGGCGCCCGAGATGGAGGCCTGCTCCTTGTACAGCACACCCACCGCCGCGGCGGCCAGGAGGAACCGGTTGACGATCTGCTCCCGCGCGACGCGGAGCGCCTCGGGCCCCCGGGCGGCCGCGTCGACGGCGGCCGGGGAGTAGTGGGTGGCGTAGAACAGCACTGCCGGGATGATGCCGGCGGCCCCGTTGGTGGGGGCGGTGACGACCCGGCCGCCCGAGGCGTTCTCCTCGTTGACCGCCAGCGCGACCAGGTTGACCCACTCCTGCCAGAACTTCGGGTCCCGGTCCGGGTCCTCTTCGCGCAGGCGGCGGTGCCACTCCGGGGCCCGGCGGGCGACGTTCAGTCCACCCGGCAGCAGGCCGGTGCGCCGCAGGCTCGAGTCCTTGCACTCCTCCATCACGGTCCAGATGTGCAGCAGCCCGGCGCGGATCTCGTCCTCGGTCCGCCGGGTCCGCTCGTTGGCCAGCATGACCTCGCTGATGTCCATCCCGGTGGCGTGGCAGTGCTCCAGGAGTTGCTGGGCGGTGCGGAACGGGTGGGGCACCGTGGCCCCGGACGCCTCCTGCTGGTCCCCGCCGGCGTCCTCCTCGTCCTCGCGGACGATGAAACCGCCGCCCACGGAGAACCAGGTCTCATCCGCCAGGACGGAGCCCTCGGCGTCCAGCGCCTGGAACCGCATGCCGTTGGTGTGCCGATCGAGCACGGTCAGCGGGTGCTGGACCATGTCCTCCACCCCGTAGGGCAGGTCCTTGCCCGCCCCGAGGGCGGAGCACAGGCGCAGGGTCCCGGTGGCGTCGATGTCGGCCAGCCGCTCCTCGACCTGGTCGGGCAGGATGAGCTCCGGATCGTAGCCCTCCAGCCCGAGCAGGATCGCGGTGAAGGTGCCGTGGCCGCGACCGGTGGCCGCAAGGGATCCGTAGATATCCAAGCGCAGGTCGGCGGTGCGCTCCAGGAGGTCCCCGGCGACCAGGGTCTCGGCGAACCGGCGCGCGGCCCGCATGGGACCGACGGTGTGCGAACTGGAGGGACCGATGCCGACGGTGAACAGGTCGAAGACGCTGATGCTCATGGTGTTGTCCCGGGCCTCAGCGCCCGGCTCCGATCGGGTCGAGGTCCGGGTGGGCAGCGGTCACGGCCGCGTACCGGCCCGGCCCGACCACACGGTCGGTGAGGGTGGCGTCGGGCAGGTCGAAGGCGTTCCGAAGAACGGGGGTGATCGGCATGAGGGAACTCCAGGCTTCTGCGCGGTGTCCGCGCGCTGTCCGTGTGTTCCTCCCCGATCTGTAGCTCGGCCTGAGAGTTTCCATCCCACCCGGGCGGGACTTGCTCCTTCGGCGAACGCGGAGGATGCCGCGCTACTTTCCAGATGTGCCTCGATGCGGCGGTACGGGGGCCTGAGAGTTTCCTGGGGAGGATTTGCTCCTACGGCGCCCGACCGGTGCTGCTGGACGGGACTCTCCCGCCGCACTCAACGGCTCTTCGGTTGTGACTGCGCTCACACCTTAGCGGTGCGCCGCGTTTCTGGCAACACGGCCGTGACGTTCCGTGACGATCGGATCCGCCAACGAGGTGGACGAGTTCGCCCGCGGGTTCGGCGTGGAGATCAACCCGGACCGCACCGACATCACCGGACTGGCCGTCGGCGACTGCTTCAACGGGTTCGAGGACGTGGGCAATGCCGTGACCACCGTGGACTGCACCGAGGAACACGACTCCGAGTTGCTCCACGTGGTCACCGTGCCCGAGTCCGTGAACGAGTTCCCCGGCGAGCACCGGGAACACCTCTGGCTCGAACCCGAGGACGCATGCCTGGGGACGGCGTTCGAGGACTACGTCGGGGAGCCGTACGAGTCCTCAGGCTGGGACGTATACACGTTCCGACCCACGGAACGAGCCTGGGCCGAGGGAGACCGCACCATCCAGTGCGTGGTCTACAGCCTGGAGGGCGAGTCCTGGACGGGCAGCCCCTCCACGGGCGACGCCGAGGTCATCCCCTTCGTGGGACCGGACGATGCGCCCTTCGAGGCACCGGCGACCACGTCCCCGGACACCGACCCCGTCGAGAGCTGACCCGCCCACCACGGCGGCCGGAGCCGGCTCGCCGACCGCGCGAGCGGTCGACGACGGCGGCGCTACCGGGACCGCAGTGCGGGTGCATGGCTCCGCTCGGGCGCGGAGTCACCCGCGGGCTCGTGGTTCGAGCCGGGCATGACGATCGAGAGGCTGCCCGTGGCCAGCGGTTCGGACTCCACCGTCCGCTCGATCCGGGTGGCCAGCGGCTTCTCCGTGACGAACACCAGCAGGACGGCGGCGATCAGGCCCAGCGGCGCGATCCACAGGAAGATCGGGGTCAGGGCGTCCGAGTAGGCGGTGATCACCAGGTCGTGCAGCGGATCCGGCAGGGCGGACACCGCGGCCGGGGTCAACGACTCCGCACTGCCCATCTGGCCTGCACCCGCCGAGGGCAGTCGCTCGACCAGCAGCCCGGCCAGCCGCGAGGCGAACAGGCTGCCGACCAGGGAGGAGCCCAGGGTGGCGCCGATCTGGCGGAAGTAGTTGTTGGAGGCCGTGGCGGTGCCGACCATGGTGACGGGGAAGGTGTTCTGCACGATCAGCACGAGGTTCTGCATGGACAGGCCGAGGCCCATCCCCAGCAGGGCCATGTAGCCGCAGGCCATCCAGAGGGGCTGGTGCGGGTCCATCAGGGACAGCAGGACCAGGGCGACGGCGATGACCAGCGCGCCCACCACGGGGTACCACTTGTACTTGCCGTACCGGGAGATCAACGCCCCGGACGCCGTCGAGGTGAGCAGCATGGCACCCATCATGGGGATCATCGCCAGGCCGGCGACGGAAGCGTCCAGGCCGAAGGACATCTGCAGGTACGTGGGCATGTACCCGAGGGCGCCGAACATGGCCACGCCGATGAACAGGCCGGCCACGGTGGTCAGCACGAAGTTGGTCTCGCGGAACAGGGACATCGGGATCAGGGGCTCGGCGGTGCGCCGTTCGACCAGCACGAAGACGACGCCGGCCACGACGGTCACGGCGATCAGGCCCAGGATGACCGGGTCGGACCACGCGTAGGTGCCACCGCCCCAGGTGGTGACCAGCACCAGGGCGGTGGTGGCGACGGCGATCAGGGACATCCCGTACCAGTCCAGGGTCGGGCGACCGTGGCGGTGGCGGGGCAGCTTGAGGAAGAAGATCGCGGCCAACAGGGCCAGCACGCCGATCGGGATGTTGATCCAGAAGGCCCAGCGCCAGCCGGGTCCGTCCGTGAACCACCCGCCGAGCAGGGGGCCCACCACGGAGGCCAGGGCGAACACCCCGCCCATGACGCCCATGTACTTGCCGCGCTCCCGGGCGGGGACCACGTCGGCAATGGCCGCCTGGGCCAGGATCATCAGTCCACCACCGCCGATGCCCTGGATGACGCGGGACAGGATCAGCATGCCCATGTCCCCGGCCAGGCCGCCGACCACGGAGCCAAGCATGAACAGGCTGATCGCGGCGATGAGCAGCGGCCTGCGGCCGATCTGGTCACCGACCTTGCCGTAGATCGGCATGACGATGGTGGTGGCCAGGATGTAGGCGGTGATGACCCACACCATCTGGCTCACCCCGTTGAGCTCGCCCACGATCGTGGGCAGGGCCGTGGCGAAGACCGTCTGGTTCAGCGCGGCCAGCAGCATCGCCAGCATCAGGCCGACGAAGAGCGGGACGAGCGTCCCCGGGGGGATCGTCGAATCGGCCTCGGCCCGGTTCGGGGACGCACCGGAGGCGCCGGCCTTCGTCGAGGCGGTGGCGGTGGGACTTCGACGGCGGTCGCGGGGGGTCTGGGTCATGAAAGCTTCCTGTAGAGGTCTTGGAACAGTTCGATCGCGTCGAGGACGGCCTCCGGCTCCAGCTGTCCGGTGGGCAGCGGGCCCTGGGCCATGATCACGTAGCGCAACGGGGTGCCCGCCGCGGTGGTCAGCATCCGGGCGGTGTCCTCGACCCCGTGCCCGTGCAGTCCCTGCGACCACTCCGGATGGCCGGCCATCGCCGCGGCGAGCGCGCGTTGGACGAGGTCCTCACACTCCAGGGACAGTTCCCGGCGCCGGATGAGCAGGTGCGGGAACTTGGCGAACAACCGGCCCCGGCGCTCGACGTCCCCCTCGGCGTAGGCGCTGCGGCTGACGCCGAGCATCAGCTCCGTGGTGCGGCGCAGCAGGCCGTCCCCGTCCAGGAATCCCTCGGGCAGTTCCGGGGGCTGGGGGCTGCGGACGCCGAGGATGGCGTCCTCCTTGGTGGGGAAGTAGTTGAAGAAGGTCCGCTGGGACACTCCGGCCTCGCTGGCGATGGCCTCGACGGTCACGCAGGGGATGTCCTCGTCCAGGGCCAGTCCGGCGGCTGCGTCGTGGATGAGATTCCACGTCTCGAGCTTTTTGCGCTCGCGCAGGGAGAGGGTATCCGCAGGGGTCATGGACCATATTTTTGCACGACTGCATGTTGTGCACAACTGCAGTGATCTGGCCCACGCTGCCCGTCACGGCGCGCACGCGGACCCCTCCGACGGCCGAAGGCCAAAGGATGACCCGGAACACCCCGCATCGGGCGTTCCGGGTCATCCTTTGACCTCTGGATACTCGGGGTGAGGATCAGCCGACCAGCAGCGGCACCATCAGCGAGGTGACGAACAGCACCAGGGTGCCGCCGATGCGGTTGGTGATGGCCGCGAACGGCATGAGGTGCATGCGCTCGGATGCGCTGAGGACGGAGACGTCGCCGGATCCGCCGGTGTCCGCCATGACCAGGCCGGGCACGATCGCCGACTCCACGAAGTTGAACTTCACCAGCCAGCCGATGACGCCGGCGGAGAGCCCGGCCACGAGCACGCACAGGAACGTCAGGACGATGAAGGACGGATCGGCCAGGGAGACGAGGACCTCGTCGATCTTGATGTAGGTCAGGGAGACCCCCACGAGCAGGGCCGGGACCAGGACGGCGTTGATCAGCTCTCCCCAGTCGGTGGCGGAGGCCTCGAGGTCCTTCGGCAGCCACCCGGTCAGCTTCAGGACCACCATGATGATGATCGCCCAGGCGTAGGGATGCAGGAACTCCAGGTACGCGCCCAGCAGTTCACCGACCACGAAGATCACCGCGGCGAACAGAAGGCCCTTGCCGAGCGCGATGTACGTGGAGGTGTCGGCCTTCTTCGGCATCGACAGCTCGCCGCGCGTGCCCTGGACGCGCATCAGGTCGCCGTTGCCGCTGAAGCCCAGGAACAAGGTCGGCCGGTTCTTGCCGATGCCGTTGAGCAGCCCGGCGATGATGATGCAGAAGACGTTGGCCAGCACGACGGCGGACATCAGGTCGCCCATGAACGCGGAGGCGTCCTGGCCGGTGCGGGAGGCGTACATCTCGGACATGGGCAGGGCGCCCAGGCCGAGGCCGCCGGCCATGATCGGCGCGGCCACCAGCAGGATGCCCTCGATGAACCCCCTGCCGAACAGCAGGGACACCAGCCCGATCACCACGAACGTGGCCACCATGGTGCCCACCACGGGCACGGCGAACCGCGGGCCGGCCTTGACCAGCAGTGCGCGCGGCATGCCGAGGATGGAACCGGCGATGATCGCCATGACGAAGAAGTCCAGGAAACCCTGCTCGTCGATGAAGGTGCCGGCCACGGTGATGATCGGTTCCGGGATGGCACCGAAGTAGGCCAGCGTGGCGGGGGCGAAGGTGCAGAGGATGGTCGGCAGGCCGTAGTCCCGGATCAGGGGGACCCGGTTGCCGAGCCAGATGAACAACCCGCCCAGCAGAATGGTCACCGCGAAGCCGGAGAGCATGGACGGTGCCAGGACCCCGGTGGCGGCGGCCGTGAGCACGACGCCGGCCATCACCAGGTAGAGCGCGATCGGCACGCTGGCGATCCGTTTCCATGACGCCCCCGCGTAGTGGACACCCGGGCGGCCGTCGACGTCGTTGGCGACAGGGTGGCCCAGGCCGCCCTCGGACGCGGGATCGGTCCCGGCAGTGAGCTCCTGCTCGATCGCCTCGCGATCGCCGTGAGACTCCGTGGTCTCGTCGGTGGAGGTGGTGGACATGGCAGTCCCTTTCGTCAGGTGGGGGTGAGGATAGCGGGCCCCTGAGAGCCCGGGGGCCCGGGATGCCCGGGGTGAAGGTCAGGCGTGGGAGGGTTCGGCGAGCCGGGGGGCCGTGGCGAGCAGGTTCCGGGCCAGGGCGGTCACCTCGGCCAGCGCGGCCTCGTCGATCCCGGTCTGGTGCCCGGCGGCGTGCAGGTGGCGGACCAGCTCCCCCGTGGAGAGGTTGCCGGCCGCGCCCGGGGCGAAGGGGCAGCCGCCGTACCCTCCGAGGGCGGCGTCGAAGCGGGTGATGCCCCGCTCGATCGCGGCGTCCACGGTGGCCAGGGCCTGACCGTGGGCGTTGTGCAGGTGCAGGTAATAGGTCAGGCCCGGTTCACCGGCGAGCACGTGGTCGAGGCTGGCGATCAGCTCGTCCGTGGGCGTGGTGCCCAGGGTGTCGGCCAGGCCGATGTCCGTGACGCCCATGGCCTTGAAGGACCGGACCATCCACAGCAGGTGCTCCGGATCGATCGCGCCCTCGAACGGGCAGGTGAACGCGGTCGAGATGCCGGCGAAGAAGTCCACGCCGGGATGGGCCGCCACCTGCTCCCCCAGTCCCGCCAGGGCCTGTTCGATCCCCTGCCCGGCGTTGGCCGAGGAATGCGCCTGGCTGGCGGAGGTGACGATCTGCACGTGCCGGGCCCCGGCCGCCACCGCCCGCTCCACGCCCCGGCCGTTGAGCGTCAGGACGGTGAGCTCCGCCGTCGTGCCCTGCTGGAGGGACCGCAGGACCTCCTCGGCCCCTGCCATCTGCGGAACCCGCTTGGGGTTGACGAAGCTGGCGACCTCCATCCGCCGCACGCCCGCCGCGGTGATGGCCGCGCCGATCTCGACGCGCTGCGCGGGAGTCAGGGTGACGCGCTCGTCCTGGAGGCCGTCGCGCAGGAAGACGTCGGTGACCTGGATGGCGGTCATCAGCGCACCGCCTCGGTGCCGATGGCGGACGCGGCGGCGATCTGGTCCTCGTCGAACCCTGCGACCTCGCGCAGCACCTGTTCGGTGTGCTCGCCCAAGTCCGGACCGATCCAGGCGACCCGGCCGTCGTGGCCGGGGATCTTGGGGACCACGCCGGGGAAGCGGATCAGCTCCGGTTCGTCCTCGATGACGACCTCGTGGGTCTCGATCATGCCGCGGGCGATGTAGTGCTCGTCCTGGGCGATCGACGGGGCGTCGTACACCGGGCCGGCCGGCACGCCCTCCTCGCTGAGCACGTCCAGGACCTCCTTGAGCGGGCGGGCGCCGGTCCACTCGGAGATGACGCCGTTGAGCTCCTCCTCGCGGGCGCCGCGGGCCTCGGTGGTGGTCAGGGTCTCGTCCTCGGCCAGGTCCGCACGGCCCACGGCGCGCATCAGGCGCTTGAACACGGAGTTGGAGTTGCCGCCGATGACCACCTCGAGGCCGTCCCCGGTCGGGTAGGAACCGGTGGGCACCACGCCGGGCAGTCGGCCGCCGGTGCGCTTGCGGACCATGCCGTAGGCGTCGTAGTCCGGGACGAGGGACTCCAGCAGGCTGAACACGCCCTCGTAGAGGGCCACGTCCACGACCTGCTGGCCACGGGTGTCCCCGCCGCGGGCCTTCTGGAGCATGAGCATCAGGGCACCGATGACCCCGTAGAGTCCGGCGACGGTGTCTCCCATGGAGGCGGCAGCGCGGCCGGCCGGGCGGTCCGGCTCCCCGGTGATGTAGCGCAACCCGGCGAAGGACTCGGCCGAGCTGCCGAATCCGGCCCGGTCCTTGTAGGGGCCGGTCTGGCCGTAGCCGGAGATCCGGACCATCACCAGGTCCGGGTTCTGGGCCATCAGCTCCTCCGGGCCCAGCCCCCACTTCTCCAGGGTTCCGGGCCGGAAGTTCTCGATCACGACGTCGGCGCTCGCCGCCATCCTCAGCACGGCCTCGCGGCCGAGCTCGCTGCGCAGGTCCAGGGCGACGGACTTCTTGTTGCGGCCCATGGTGCGGAACAGCATCGAGGTCTGGCCCCGGGTCTTGCGCCAGTCGCGCAGCTCGTCGCCACCGGCGGGGCGCTCGATCTTGATGACCTCGGCACCGAAGTCGCCGAAGAGGCGGGCCGCGAACGGGGCGGCGATGAAGCTGCCGAGTTCGATGACGCGGATGCCCTCCAGGGGCAGGGTGTTCGTCCCGGTATTGATGGCTTCGCTCACGCGATATCCTCCCGCTCGGTTTCCCATCAGATGGGAAACGCTTGCTATTTAGTGGGAAGACAGTAGCAATGAGTGATCGGGCTCACAACACCCCGTGTCAATGTTCTTCGACGCCGCAGGTCAGGCCTGGCCTCCGGGCGCGGGAACCCGGGACGTCCACGGTCCGGGGCCGGTGCTCCGCGGCACCGCCCACGAGCGCGGGGCCACTCAGGGCGGGCGTCACCGGGGGCGGGCGTCACGGGGGGGCGCCATCGGGGGTGGGCACCCCCGGCCTCAACTGAGACGCAGGGTCTCCATGACCTCCGCGAGATGCTCCGCCGCCTCGACGGTCAGGGGCCCGAAGTCCTCTCCGGGGCTGCCCACCACCCGGGCCAGCGGCACGGCGACGCAGACGGCCCCGAGCAGTTCGCCCCGGACGGTCACCGGCGCGCTGACGGAGCCCAGTCCCGGGGTGCGCATCCCCACGGACTCCACCCAGCCCCGCTCCCGGACCGAGGCCAGGGCCTCGTCCTCGGCGGCGAGCAACCGCCCCGCCGATCCCGCGGGCAGGGGTTGACGGGTCCCCGGGGGCAGGGTGGCCCGCAGCGTGTGCGTGCTGTCCACGCTGGCCAGGCACAACCGGTCCCCGCCCCGCCGCACCCACAACTGGGAGGTCTCACCGGTCCGGTCACGGAGCGCGGTGAGGATGGGCAGTGCGGCGTTCTCGAGGGCGGACCGGACGAAGCGGCCGCCGCGGCGGAACCGGCCGTCCGGATCACGGCGCAGGAACTCCAGTTCGGCCATCGACAGGGCGAGCCGGTGCACCGTGGACACGGACAGCTCCGTGCGGCGGGCGATGTCGCTCGCGGAGGCCGGGCCGGCCTCCACGGCGTCGAGGATGGCGGCCACCCGCTCCAGCATGCGGTTGCCACCACCCTCACGTTCGCTCATGCACTCATCTTAGAGAGCGGGGAGGGAGCCTTCTCCCCACACCACCCTCCACCGCAACGGAGGGCGGTCAGTCCACGGGCAGCGGCCGCGGCGCGGGCTGCGCACCGGCCATGGACTCCGCCATGTACTCGGCCACCACGTTGCGCGAGATCGGCAGGTCCAGCACGAACACGCCCTCGGCACCCCGGGCCACCCAGTCCTTCAGGGCATCCAGGTCGGTCAGGCTGCGGGCCTTGACGCCCTCGGCCCCGAAGGCGCGCCCGACGGCGGCGAAGTCCACCTCCTCGATGAGCATCGCCTCCTCGTCCAGGCCCCGGACGGCGTACTGGTGCAGTTCGGCCCCGTAGGCGGCGTCGTTGAACACGACCACCACGCCGGAGCGGGCCTGGCGCACGAAGCTCTCGAGATCGGCCAGGGCCATCAGCCCGCCACCGTCGCCGGTGACGAGCACCGTGGTGCGCTCCGGCCGGGCCGCGGCGGCACCCACGGCGGACGGGAAGCCCAGCCCGATCGACTGGAACGCCGTGCCGACGAACGTATGGGAGCGCG
Organism: Citricoccus sp. CH26A; assembly: GCF_000224415.1. Classification (GTDB taxonomy): domain Bacteria; phylum Actinomycetota; class Actinomycetes; order Actinomycetales; family Micrococcaceae; genus Citricoccus. Next base: position 34,543 of record NZ_AFXQ01000005.1, read on the forward strand.
CGTCCGGCACCGAGCACATCAGGGGCACCCAGCCGATGAAGTGGCCGCCGTCCTGCACGAAGGTCCGTTCGGCCGGCAGGATCTCCTCCAGCGCCAGGGCCATGGACCGCGGGTTCAGCCGGCCGTCCTCGGCGAGTCCGTCCTCCACGGACCCGTCGGCCCTCACCGTCTCCAACCTCGGGGCCGCCGGGATGGGCTGCCGGGCGCGCCAGCCGCCGTCGGGACGGCCGTTCTCGTCCGGCGTGGCACCCAGCGCCGCCGCCAGGGCGCCCAGGGCTACCCCGGCGTCGGACACCAGGAAGTGATCGGTGCGCTCGTGGCGCTTCCAGTCCCGCGTGTCGACCTGCAGCACGGTCGCCTCGGCTCCGAAGAGGGTGCCGTAACGCAACTGGAACGGGTTCATCCCGGCGCCGACGACGAGCACGACGTCGGCCTGGCGCATGATCTCCGCGCGGTCCAGCCGCGCGAAGCCGCCGGCGATGCCCAGGTCGCCCTCGGGCCCGGCCACGTTGCGGGCCATCACGGAGGTCGCGATGAAGGCTCCCAGCCCGTCGGCCAGCCGGCGCAGGGCCTCCGGCGCCCCGGGGGAGTCCACGACACCGCGGCCGGCGACGATCAACGGGCGCTCGGCGCCGTGCAGGGCGGCCAGGAAGGGAGCGAGCTCGGCACCAGTCGGGACCGGCAGGGACCCGTGGAGGGGCGCCTCGACCGTCGGTCCGTCCGACCCGGTGGCGCCGCGCACCGGCGCCTCGACCAGGTCATAGGGGATGGCGACCACGATGGGCCGGGACTCGGCACGGGCGCGGGCGTAGGCATCGCGCACCTGGGCGGCGGGGTCGTGGTCGTTCAGGCGGACGGTCTCGACGCCGGCCGCGGCCGCCATGCCGACCTGGTCCACGTCGAAGAAGCGCGGACCGGTGGTGGGGGCATCCCCGATGATCAGCACCAGCGGGATGCGCGCCAGGGCGGACTCGGCCAGGGCGGTCAGGGTGTTCGTGAACCCGGCGCCGTAGGTGACCGTGGCGGTGGCGAGCCGTCCCGACGCGCGGAAGGCGGCGTCCGCGGCCGCGACGGCGCCCGCCTCGTGCCGGACGGTGACGAAGGGGAAGCCCGTGCTGGTCAGCTCGCTGATCAGGTGGGCGTTGCCGTTGCCCATCAGTCCGAACAGGAGGGTGTCCTGCTCGCGGACGACCCGCGCGACGGCCTGGGGGACGGTGGGGACGCGGGTCTCACCGGCGGCGCCGGGCTCCTGCACGGCGTGGGCGGTGGTCGGGCGGGCATCGGCGACTGCGGTCATGGCGGCGTTCCTCGTCTCGGGGCATCAGGACTCTCGAGAAGGAGTGTGACCGGCCATCCGGCGCTGTGCAATCAGCCGGCCGACGGCTGGCCAGTCTGTGCAATCTGACCGGTTCCCTGCCCCCGAGGGTGGACAGTCTGACCAGTCAGTCGGCGGAGGCCGCCACCGCGTGCAGCAGTGGCAGCGTCCGGCCCTGCTCGTGGGTGCGCAACGCCAGCGCGGAGGAGGTCCGCGCGACGCCGGGGACCTGCGAGATCCGGTCCAGCACGTCCTGCAGGTCCTGGCCGTTGCGGGCCACCACACGCAGGTGCAGGTCGTGGTCACCGGTGACCGTGTAGAGGTCGGTGACCTCGGGGATGGCGGAGAGGATCGCCTCGGTGACCGGCTCGTGCCCGACGTGCTGGTTGATGTCCACGGAGCAGAACGCCACGAGGTCGTAGCCGAAGCCCGCCGGGTCCACCTGGGGGACGATCGCGCTGATCACGCCGGCCGCCTGCAGCCGTGCCAACCGGCTGGTGACCGTCCCCCGGGCCACGCCGAGGCGCCGCGCGCACTCGAGCACGGGCAGTTGCGGCGAGTCGGTCAGCAGTTGGATGAGCCGGGCGTCGAGGTCATCGGGGCGCATGCCCTCATCCTGCCACCGTCCACGGGCGAGGCGGGCGGCCGGTCAGCGGCCGTGCAGCGCGTTGAGCTGGTCCGCGGCGGACTGGACGGCCTCCTGGGCGGAGGGCTCGTCGTCGTGCTGGTGGCCGCCCTGCTCACCGGCCTGCTCCTCGGCCAGCCGCCGCACCTCGGCGATGTCCAGGCCCTTGACCTGGTCCAGCAGCTGGTCGAGCGCGGAACCGGGCAGGGCACCGGCCTGGGAGAACACCAGCACGCCGCCGCGGAAGGCCATCAGCGTGGGGATGGAGGTGATGCCGGCCATGGCGGCCAGCTGCTGCTCCGCCTCAGTGTCCACCTTGGCGAAGACGACGTCCGGGTGCTGCTCCGAGGCGGCGTCGAACACGGGGGCGAACTGGCGGCAGGGACCGCACCAGGCGGCCCAGAAGTCCACGAGGACGGTGTCATTCTCGGCAACGGTGGTGCCGAAGCTGTCGACGGTGAGGTCTACGGTGGCCATGGGGGTCCTTCCGGATCGAATCGGGGCTCCCAGTCTCAGCGGCTCCCGCACCCCGGATATTCCCCCACGCCGCCCCACTCATCCTGGGATGGACATCTCCCCGGTCCCTGCCGGGATGATGCGTCCATCGTGACCGGAGGAACTGGCGAGACGAGCCGCTCCGGCCGATCCGGGCGCCACCGGATCGCTCCCGACGCCGGCCGGCCGCCTCAGGGGTGCGAGCGCACCAGCTCGGAGAGGATGCGGGCCAGCTCGGCCCGGTCCTCCTCGGACAGCACGGAGAAGTAGTCCCCGGCCTGCCGGCGCCGTTCCTCACGGACCTGCTCGCGCACTCGGGTGCCGTCCTCGGTGAGCACGATGCGCGTGGCCCGCCGGTCGGCGGGGTCGGGCCGCCGCTCGACGAGCCCCTGGTCCTGCAACTGGTCGATCACCTCGGTGGCCGAGCGCGGGGCGATCCGCAGCCTCTCGGCCAGGTCCTTCAGGCGCAGCCCCTCGGCGGCACCGTCCGCGGCGGCCACTCCCCCGGCCACGGCCTGCAGCGCCCGGAACTGGTACGGCGTCAGGCCGAATGGCGCCAACTGCTCGCCCCAGCCGCGGCGTAGTCGCCGGAAGGCGACGTGCATGAGGTCACCGAGCTCGGGCGGGGAGGCGGGGGAATCAGCGGGGACCGGCATGCGTGGCATCCTACGCGAGATTGACCTGCAACCTCTTAGTGAGGTAACCTCACTACATCCCCACCCCCGACCTCGCCACGGAGGCCCCTCACGAAGGAGCGCCCACCCATGAGTTCCCCCACCACCTCCCTCACGGCCCCCGCCACCCCGGGCACCGCGCCCGGCCGCGGCGGCAGCGGTCGAGGGCCCACACGGCCCGACCCCGCGGACCGGGCGCAGCTGAGGCGCCACCCCGTCTCCCTGCGCCGCATCGCGGCCCTCTTCGTCCCGCACCGGGCGACCATTGCCGTCGTGGTCCTGCTGATCACCGTCTCCTCCGTCGTCAACCTGGCCCAGCCGTTCCTGGTGCGCGGCGTCATCGACGACGCCCTGCCGCACCAGGATGTCCCCCTGCTCTCGGCCCTCACCGCCGCCATGGTGCTGGTCGCCGCCCTCACCGCGGCCATCGGCGTGGTCCAGACCTGGATGGCCACGAGGATGGGCCAGCGGGTCATGCACACCCTGCGCGTGGACCTCTTCACCCACCTGCAGAGGCAGTCGCTGTCCTTCTTCACCCGGACCCGTGGCGGTGAGGTCCAGTCCCGCCTCACCAACGACATCGCGGGCATGCAGTCCGTGGTCACCTCCACGGCCACCGGTGTCGCCACCAACGTCACGACCACCGTCGCCACCGCGGTCGCCATGGTCGCCCTGTCCCCGCAGCTGTCCCTGATCTCATTGCTGGTGCTGCCCCCGGCCATCTGGCTCTCCCGCAAGGTCGCGCTGATCCGCCGCAAGGTCACCGACGAACGCCAGCAGACCCTGGCCGCCCTGCACACCCAGGTCGAGGAGGGCCTGTCCGTCTCCGGCGTGCGGCTGGCCAAGACCCTGGGCACCACCACCCGCGACGCCGCCCGCTTCACCGATCGCTCCGAGGCCCTGATCGACCTGGAGATGCGCTCGCAGCTGGCCGGCCGCTGGCGGATGGCGACCATGCAGGTCGTCTTCGCCGCGATCCCCGCGGTCATCTACCTCGCGGCCGGCTTCCCCGCGACCTCCGGGGGGATGACCATCGGCACGCTCGTGGCGTTCACAGCACTGCAGGGCACCGTGTTCCGTCCCGTGATGGGCCTGCTGAACATCGGCGTCCAGTGGGTCACCGCCCTGGCCTTCTTCTCCCGCATCTTCGAGTACCTGGACCTGGACCCGCAGGTCAGGCCGCCGGCCGATCCGGTCCCGCTGGACCCGGAGCGGGTGCGCGGCGAGGTCCGCTTCGAACGGGCCTCCTTCACCTACGACGACGGCGCCGCCCCCGCCACGGGTGCGTCACCCACCGGTGGGCGCCCGGTCCTGGACCGCATCGACCTGGTGATGCCCGCGGGGTCCACGACCGCCGTCGTCGGCTCGACCGGCTCCGGCAAGTCCACCCTGGCCTCCCTGCTGCCCCGGTTGCACGACGTCACCGCGGGGCGGGTCACGATCGACGGGGTCGACGTGCGCGAGATCGACCCGGAGGTGCTGTCGAGGATCGTCGGGGTGGTCTCCCAGGAGACGTACCTGATCCACGCCACCGTGCGGGAGAACCTGCTGCTGGCCGACCCGGACGCCACCGACGCCAGGCTCTGGGAGGTGCTCGGTGCGGCGTCCCTCGCGGACACCGTCGCCGCCCTGCCCGAGGGACTGGACACGGTGGTGGGCGCCCGCGGCCACCGCTTCTCCGGGGGTGAGCAGCAGCGGCTGGCGATCGCCCGGACTATCCTGCGCAACCCGCCGGTGCTGGTGCTGGACGAGGCCACCTCCGCCCTGGACAACACCACCGAGGCCCGCGTGCAGGCCGCACTGGACCGGTTGGCGGTGGGCCGGACCACGCTGATGATCGCCCACCGGCTGTCCACCGTGACCGGGGCCGACCAGGTGGTGGTGCTGGAGGGCGGACGGATCGTGGAACAGGGCGACCCCGCCGGGCTGCTGGCCGCCGGCGGGCCGTTCGCCACCCTGGCCGCGCACCGCGAGGACGGGCGCACTCCCGGCACGAGCGCCGGCCACGCCCACGGCAGGGACCGGGTCGAGACCCTGGCCTGAGTCCGTCCGCGGTCGCGCGCAGGCCGGCCGGGCGGTGCGCTTCCCCATTCCCCGGTGCGGAATCTTCCCTCCTGACGTTGCCGGATCCCGCCGCCCGGCGTAGATCTGGTTCCAGAACATCCACCGCACATCCACCGTGAGGACCTCCGGAGGACCATCCGCCTGCAGGACCTGGTCCCCCCGAGCCGGCCTCCGCCGTGAACGAGGAGATCCCCATGTCCCAGCGCGTACTCGTCACCGCCGGCGCCTCCGGCATCGGACTGGCCATCGCCCGGGCCTTCGTCGCGAACGGTGACCGCGTCCACATCGCGGACATCGACCCGGATGCCGTCGAGGCCGCCCTGGCCGAGCACCCGGGTCTCACCGCCTCCGTGGGCGACGTGTCCCGGGCCGCCGACGTCGACGCCATGATGGCCGACGTCCGCTCGGAGCTCGGCGGGTTGGACGTGCTGGTCTCCAACGCCGGCATCGCCGGCCCCACCGCGCCCGTGGAGGACTACGACCCGGACGCCTGGGCCGCCGTCGTGGACGTCAACCTCAACGGCACCTTCGAGGTGGCCCGCAAGGCCGTTCCGCTGCTGAAGGAGAACGGGCGCGGTTCGATCATCGTCATGTCCTCCCTGGCCGGGCGCTTCGGCTACCCGAACCGGATCGCCTACGCCACCACCAAGTGGGGCCTGGTCGGGTTCACCAAGACCCTGTCCCTGGAGCTCGGCCCCCACGGGATCACGGTGAATTCCATCCACCCCGGTGGCGTCAACGGACCCCGCCTGGAGAGGGTGTTCGAGGGCCGTGCCCAGGCCTCCGGTCGCAGCGTCGAGGAGGAGCGGGAGGCAGCCCTGGAGAACCAGGCCATCAAGTCCTTCACCGACCCGGCCGACATCGCCGCCCTGGCCGTGTTCCTGGCCAGCCCTGCCGCCCGGACCATCTCCGGCCAGCAGCTGAACATCGACGGGGACTCCAAGGCAGCGCAGTGACCACCCTCCGGGCGGGGGCGGCTGACGGCCACGACGCGTGCTTGACGGCCCGGTCAACCCCGGGTTGACTTGGGTGATCCGCGTCACACGCCCCCGGGTGGCAGGCCTCCGTCCTCATGGTGGTTCCCCGTAGAACCCGCCGCGCCCCGGCCCCCACCCGGCCGGGGCCGTCCCGAGAGGATGCCATGACCCGCTCATCACACTCCGCACCGCACGCCTCCGCGCCACACTCCTCCGGCTCGCAGCGTTACCCGCGCCCCCGGGGCCGCCGGCTGGCCGCCCTCACCCTCGCCGCCGGCCTGGCGCTGGGGTCCGGGCTGGCGGCCCCACCGGCCTTCGCCGTGGGCAAGGGACCGAACTACGGCGGCAACGAGACCATCAACACCTCGATCCTCACCACCTACGACGAGCTGGTGGCGGAGTTGCACACACAGGAGGCCAAGCAACCGGCCATGGAGCTGGAGGTCATCGGGCAGACCGTGAAGGGCCGGGACATCCACCTGGTCAAGTACCTCTCCGACCCGCAGAACCCGACCATCCTCTACCTGACCCAGCAGCACGGCAACGAGCAGCTCACCACGGAGGGAGCGCTGTCCTTCATCAGGTCGCTCGGCACCGGCAAGAACCAGGGCGTGCTGGACGGGGTCAACATCCTCGTGGTGCCGATGCTCAACGCGGATGGTGCCATGGGTGACGTGGACTTCTCCCTGGACGACTACATCGCGTCCGGGGACCGTCACCTGACCCGGTACAACGCCCACGAGGTGGACCTGAACCGGGACCACATCGCCAAGGTCGAGCCGGAGACTCGGGCCCTGCACGAGAACGTGCTGCAGGCCTACGACATCGACTACATGATCGACCTGCACCACCAGGGTTCCCGGTCCCAGGCCGACGGTGAACTGGTCTCCGGGTCGATCCTGCATCCGACCACCCCGAATGTGGACGCCGAGGTCCTGGACGGGTCCAAGCGACTCGGCTCGATCGTCCACGGCGCCATCGAGCCGACCGGCTGGGGCCACCTGGGCAAGTACGTGGGCGGCGCCACCGAGAACATCGCGCGCAACGGCATCGCCGTGGAGTACGGCATCTCCACGCTGCTGTTCGAGATGCGCGGGATGTCCGACCACTCCAACCCCGGTTCCGTCCTGGGCCAGAAGTCGAACGGTTACCTGATCAAGCAGACCGTGACCACGCTGGAGTCCACGGCACGCGCGATCGCCGACGGGTCGATCGAGGCCGCGGACACCACCTTCTGGAACACCTTGACGGCGCAGTCGAACGCGGGGTGGCCCGCCGAGTAGCCTGGCCGCCCTCACCGGCTGCCGGTCGATGGATGGCGCGGAGCCCCGGGGTCCGGGTGCTCCGCGCCATCCATCGACCACCGGCCCCGCTGGGCGCGCCGTCAGGCCCGACGGGCGTCAGCAGGGCGGATCGTCACACGCGGCGCACCCGGAAGGCGCTGATGATGGTGATCAGCCCGAACACCACGCCGTAGATCCCGACGACGAGCACCAGGGCACCCAGCGCGACGAGCGGGTTCACGAACATGACGACCGCCAGCACGATCGCGACGACCACGTTGATCAGGCCCAGGAAACTGCCCCACTTCCCGGATCGGCGGTCGGTGATCTCGAGCAGGCCGCGCACCGCCAGGCCGATGGCGAGGATCCACAGCACGGCGACCCCGCCCACCACGGCCACGGCATAGGGGAAGACCACCAGGGCCAGGCCGGCCAGGATCGCCGCCACCCCGCCGAGCAGGGGCATCCCCCACCGGCGGCCGGTACTCTTGCGCTGGCCCGCGATCGCGCAGCCGGTGACCCCGTCCAGGACGAGCCAGATCCCGATGACGATGCTCAGCGCCGCGGCTGCGGCTCCCGGCATGAAGACCATGACGAGGCCGAAGACCAGGGCGAGGACACCGCGGACGAGCAGCCACCAGAAGACCGTCGCCCTGAGGTCGTCCCTCGCCCGGCCGAGGGCGTCCCAGCCCTCCGCTCGGCGGTTGTCAGTGCCCCTGGCCATGACGGACCTCCCTCACACGTCCTGGTCCGATCCCGGTCTCGTTCCGGACCACCCCGCCCCACCCCGGTGCCGGTACCGGCCCCATCGTCTCCCTCGCGCCCATCGTCCCACTCTCCCGACCTCACGCGCAGGACCCCGTCCGCGAGGTCTTGCCCGCAGGGCTCACCTGCCGCACACTTCCCGCCGGTCACTTCTGGCCAAGACCCCCCGCCCCCTGTCTACGGTGGTCGGAGCCCTTACCTACGGCGAAAGGCAACACCATGTCCGAGAACCCCAAGATCCCCGGCACCCCGGGCCCGGTCCCGCCCCCGCTGGAGGAGCCCACGACTCCGGCCGGCCCGTTGCCACCGAAGCCGGACCAGACGGGACCCGCCACGGTCTCACCCACCGGTCAGGAGACCGGTGCCCCGCAGGAGAAGATGGCCCAGGGCGGGGAGTTCCTCACCACCGCGCACGGCGCCCGGCTGAAGGACTCGGACCACGCGTTGCGCGCCGGGCCCCGGGGACCCCTCCTGTTGCAGGACCACCACTTCCGCGAGAAGATCAGCCACTTCGACCACGAGCGCATCCCCGAGCGGGTGGTGCACGCCCGCGGTGCCGGCGCCCACGGCGTGTTCCGCGGCTACGGCACGGCGGCGAAGATCTGCCGGGCGGGGGTCTTCGAGAAGGACAAGGAGACCGAGGTCTTCGTCCGCTTCTCCACAGTGGTCGGTTCGCGCGGCTCCATGGACGTGGCCCGTGACACCCGCGGCTTCGCCACCAAGTTCTACACGGACGAGGGCACCTGGGACCTGGTCGGCAACAACATGCCGGTGTTCTTCATCCAGGACGCCATCAAGTTCCCGGACGTGGTGCACGCGGTCAAGCCGCACCCGGACCGGGAGATCCCGCAGGCCCAGTCCGCCCATGACACCTTCTGGGACTTCGTCTCCCTCCACACGGAGGCCCAGCACCACACGATCTGGAACATGTCCGATCGCGGCATCCCGCGGTCCTACCGGATGATGGAGGGCTTCGGCGTCCACACCTTCCGACTGATCGCCCAGGACGGGTCCACGGTGCTGGTGAAGTTCCACTGGAAGCCGAAGCTGGGCGTGCACTCGGTCACGTGGGAGGAGGCGCAGATCATCAACGGCGCCGATCCGGACTACCACCGCCGGGACCTGGCGGACGCGATCGAGGCGGGCGCGTTCCCGGAGTGGGAGCTGGGCGTGCAGGTCTTCGAGGACAACGAGGACCAGATGTTCGCCGGGATCGACCTGCTGGATCCCACGAAGATCGTCCCGGAGGAACTGGCGCCCGTCGAGCCGATCGGACTGCTGACCCTGAACCGCAACACCTCGAACTTCTTCGCCGAGACCGAGCAGGTGGCGTTCAACCCGAACAACCTCATCCCCGGCATCGACGTCACCAACGACCCGCTGCTGCAGGGCCGGCTCTTCTCCTACCTGGACACCCAGATCACCCGCCTCGGCGGCCCCAACTGGAACCAGCTGCCCATCAACCGCCCGCACGCGGAGGTCAATGACATGCTCCGGGACGGCATGCACCAGACCGCCGTGCACACCGGAGTGGCCCCCTACCGCCCGAACACCCTGGACGGGAACAACCCGTTCGAGACCCCCGACGGCGAGCGGCCCTTCATCGACCATCCCGCCCCGGTGGCCGCCTCGGTGAAGGAACGGGCGCTGCCCGCCACCTTCGACGACCACTTCAGCCAGGCCCGGTTGTTCTTCCGGTCCCTGACCGAGGTGGAGCGCGAGCACGTGGCCCAGGCCTACACCTTCGAGCTCGGCAAGTGCTACGAACAGGCCATCCGCGAGCGCCAGTTGCGCGCCCTGGCCAACATCGACACCACGCTGGCCCAGGTCGTCGCCGAGGGGCTGGGCCTTCCGGCGCCGAAGCCGTCCGAGGCCCCGGCCGACGTCGAGCCTTCACCGGCGCTGGCGCAGGTCGGCGGTGAGTGGCCGCTGGCCGGCCGTCAGGTGGGGATCATCGTCGGCGAGGACGTGGACACCGGTGAGCTGGCCGATGCGGTCGCCGCGGTGGACAAGGCCGGGATGGTGCCCCTGGTGGTCGCCCCGTCCGGTGGCGAGGCCGCCACCCGGCTGCTGGGCAAGGACGTGGTCGCGCAGCGCACCTACCTGACGGCGGCGTCCGTGGAGTTCGACGCCGTCCTGCTCGCCTCGGCCACGCCGCCCGCCCCGGACGCGGCGCACGGCCTGGACGCCAAGGCCGCCGCTCCCGGGCCGGAGGGCGTGGACCCGCGGGTGGCCAAGCTGCTCGGCGAGGCGTGGCGTCACGCCAAGGCGATCGCCGCCTTCGGTACGGGCCAGGAGGTGCTCCGGGCCACGGCCATGCAGGACACCGCGGGCGTGGTGACCGCCAAGGGTGGCGCCGCGGCCGTCCAGGAGCTGATCGCACTGATGCCGGCCCACCGGGCCTGGCACCGCTTCCCCACCACGGGCAGGTTCGCCGATTGAGCCGGGGGAACCGGCCGCCGGGTGGGTGGCGCTGATTGTCAGGCGATACCCAGCCGGCACCCGGCCGGTTCCCACGACCGTCGCCTACGGTGGGAAGCACCTCATCAAGGTGCGAGTGATGACAGAGGGCCCCGGGCCCGGCGATGCGTTCCCCTCACGCAGCCGGACTACCCGGGGCCCTGCCCTTGCCGGTGCTTGGCGGCCGCTCCTCCCCCGCCCCCTCCTTCCCCCTACGGTGGGGAACAGTGACCGCAGGACACCCCCGGAGGACACAGGAGGAACCATGTTGACCCAGGACATCGCCCCCGGCGTACACCTGATCGACCACGCGCACGTCAACTGCTACCTGGTCGAGGACGACGACGGCGTGACCCTGGTCGACGCCGGACTGCCCGGGGTCTGGACCGAACTGGGCCGGGCGATCCGCGCGATCGGCCGCCGCCCGGAGGAGGTCAGGGCGCTCGTGCTCACCCATGCGCACTTCGACCACGTGGGAGTGGCCCGGCGCCTCGTGCACCGCCTGGGCGTACCGGTGTACGCGCACCGCGCCGAGCGCACGCTGGCCGCGCACCCCTACCGGTACGCCCACGAGAACCCCCGCGCCGCCTACCCGCTGAAGCACCCCCGGGCCGTGCCGATCCTCACGGCCATGCTGGCCGGCGGCGCCCTGGCCGTGAAGGGCACACGGGTCACGGACGACCTCGAGGCCGGGGACATCGTGCCGGTGCCCGGCAGGCCCCGGGTCGTCGAGAGCCCGGGCCACACCCACGGCCACTGTGCCCTGCACCTGCCGGACCGCGACGTGCTGCTGAGCGGGGACGCCCTTGTGACCCTGGACCCCTACACCGGGGAGACCGGCCCGCGGATCGTGGCGGGTGCGGCCACCGCGGACAGCGCCCTGGCGCTGCGCTCACTCGACGCGCTGGCGGCCACCGGCGCCACGCTCGTCCTGCCCGGTCACGGTGAACCCTGGCGCGGCGGCGTGGCCTCCGCTGTGGAGGAGGCCCGGCGGCACGGTGCCGCCTGAGCCGTCCCGCGGTCGGTCACCCGGCCGTGTCCGCCCGACCCATCCGATCCGCCCGATCCCGGACGGGGTCCGGCCACCCCCTCGTGACGGGGTCCGGACCATGACTACGCTGGACGCATGAGCCGCACCACCCCCGCCCTCGCCCTGCAGGCTCGATTCGCCACCGACCTGCCCGAACTGGCGATCCCGTGGCGTGCCGAGGACACCCCGGAGCCCCGGTTGCTGGTCCTCAACGAGCCGCTGGCCGCGGAGCTCGGGCTGGACGCGGAGTGGCTGCGCACCCCCGAGGGGCTGCGGTTCCTCACCGGCACCGGCATGGGTCCCGACGCCGGCACTGCCGCGAGTGCGGGGGGCACCTCCCCCGTCGCACTCGGCACGCCCGTCGCCCAGGCCTACGCCGGACACCAGTTCGGGGTGTACGTCCCGCGCCTCGGAGACGGTCGCGCCCTGCTGCTCGGTGAACTGGGCGCCGGGAACGGCGATCACGGACACCTGCGGGACCTGCACCTCAAGGGATCGGGGCCCACGCCCTTCGCCCGCGGCGGGGACGGCCGGGCCGCCGTCGGACCCATGCTGCGCGAGTACGTCGTCAGCGAGGCGATGCACGCCCTGGGCATCCCGAGCACCCGCTCCCTGGCGGTGGTCGGCACCGGACGGAGCGTGCTGCGCGAGGACGGGCCGCTGCCGGGGGCGCTGCTCGCCCGGGTGGCGGCCAGCCACCTGCGGGTGGGCAGCTTCCAGTACGCCCGCAGTCTCGAGGACCCCACCGTGCTGCGCCGCCTGACCGGGCACGCGATCGCCCGGCACCACCCGGAGGCCGCGGACGCGGACAACCCACCCCTGGCCCTGTTCCGGGAGGTGGTCTCGGCCCAGGCCTCGCTCGTGGCGCAGTGGTTGCTGGTGGGTTTCGTCCACGGGGTGATGAACACGGACAACATGACCATCTCGGGCGAGACCATCGACTACGGGCCGTGCGCCTTCATGGACAGCTTCGACCGCGCGGCCGTCTACAGCTCCATCGACACGGCCGGACGCTACGCCTACGGGAACCAGCCCGCGATCGCCCAGTGGAACCTGGCCCGTTTCGCCGAGGCCCTGCTGCCGGAACTCCACGAGGACCCGAACGTGGCGGTCGAGCTCGTCACGGCCGTCCTGGAGGAGTTCTCCGGCCGGTTCAGCGACGCCTTCGCGGCCGGGATGCGCCGCAAGCTCGGGCTGGACGCGGACGTCGACGCCCAGGTGTCCGGCCCGCTGGCCGACAAACTGCTCGCCCTGCTGCAGCAGGACCACGTCGACCTCACCGGGTTCTTCCGCCGGCTGGGCCAGGCCGCGCGCGGCGACGCCGGGCCGGCCCAGGCGGTGTTCACGGACCGGCCCGCCTTCGACGCCTGGCTCCAGCGGTGGCGGGCCCTGGCGCCGGACCCGGACCTGATGGACCGGTCCAATCCCGTCTACATCCCGCGCAACCACCTCGTGGAGGAGGCGCTCGCCGCGGCGCAGGCGGACGACGTCGGGCCCCTGGAGGGCCTGCTGGCGGCCGTGACGCGGCCGTTCGAGGAGCGGCCCGGGCTCGAGCGCTACGCCGAGGGCCCGCCCGAGGACTTCGGTCGCTACCGCACCTTCTGCGGCACCTGAGGCCCCGGTCGACCGACGGTCACGGAGTGCGGTCCACCGGGACCACCCGAACCTCGGCGAGCCGGCCGTCCTGTACGAGCGCGGTCATCATGGTGCACCGGGGCTGACGCCGGCGGTCCGTGGGCGAACCGGGGTTGAGCAGCCGAAGCCCCGGGTTCGCCGTGTCCGCCCCGGCCACGGTGTCCCAGGGGATGTGACTGTGGCCGAAGACCAGGACGTCCACGTCGCCGAAGGCCAGCGCCATCCGGCGCTCGCGCCCGCGGGCCGCGCCGGTCTCGTGCGTCATCGCGAACCGGACGCCGCCGATCTCCACGCGCGCCACCTCCGGGAGACGCTCGCGCAGTCCGGGCCCGTCGTTGTTGCCCCACACGCCCACCAACCGGCGGGCCCGGGACTCCAGCTCGTCCAGCACCTCCGGGACCTGCCAGTCCCCGGCGTGGAAGACGACGTCGGCCTCGTCGACCGCCTGCCACACCTGGGCCGGCAGGGCGCGCGCCCGGTTGGGGACGTGGGTGTCGGCCAGGAGCAGGAGGCGGACCGGGGCGGTGGACATGGGGCAAGGTTAGCGCCGGCCGCAGGGGTGTCCGGTGGCAGACGGCGCTCAGCACTGCAAGGATGAGTCCTGACTGCGCGCAGCACTGCCGGGCGTGGTCACGTGACCCTCGTGACATGGAAGGAGACCGGGTGCCCATTCCCGAGACCGATTCCCAGGGTGACGGGGGCGTCCCCGCGGACATCCCCGTGCCCACCGCCGACGTGGACACCCCCGCGGACGTCAACTATGACGAGGTCTTCTACCCGGCCCGGCCCCGTGCCGCCCGTCCGAGGGCGCGCCGCAACCAGCAGTTCGGGGCGGCCAAGCCTCCCTTCGAACCGGTGGGGACGAACCCGGCCTACGTCCAGTGGCTGCGCGGGCAGTCCATGCTGGGGGACGCCAAGACGCTGGGCCGCCAGCTGTCCGGCCAGGCCAGCATGTGGCAGCACGCCTACGCCCGCCCCGATCCGCGGCGCGCCGTGGAGGCCGCCAGCGTGTGGGTGACCTCGTATCCGCTGGCCGTCATCACGGAACCCGGGCAGTCCTTCCTGGGCGCCCTGGGCAAGCCCGCCCTGTGGGACGCCTTCGCGCAGATCGGCATCACCGCGATCCACACCGGTCCCCTGAAACGGGCCGGGGGGCTGGACGGATGGAATTACACCCCCAGCGTGGACGGCCATTTCGACCGCATCAGCATGGCCATCGATCCCCTGTTCGGCACCGAGGACGAGTTCCGCGCGATGTGCGCCGTGGCCAGGGACCGTGGCGGGACGGTCATCGATGACATCGTGCCCGGTCACACCGGCAAGGGCGCGGATTTCCGGCTGGCCGAGATGAACTACCGGGACTATCCCGGCCTGTTCCACATGATCGACATCCCGGAGTCGGACTGGCACCTGCTGCCCGAGGTCCCCGCCGGGAAGGACTCGGCCAATCTCGACCGGGAGTCCGAGCGCGCCCTGCAGGACGCGGGGTACATCATCGGGGAGCTGCAGCGGGTGATCTTCTACGAGCCCGGGGTCAAGGAGACCAACTGGAGTGCGACCCGGCCCGTGCTGGACACCGAGGGCACACTGCACCGCTGGGTCTACCTGCACTACTTCAAGGACGGGCAGCCGTCCCTGAACTGGCTCGACCCGACGTTCTCGGGCATGCGCATGGTGATGGGTGACGCGCTGCACTCCCTGCTGGACCTGGGCGCCGGTGCGCTGCGCCTGGACGCCAACGGTTTCCTGGGCGTGGAGAAGGGGGCGGACCAGGGGGCCGGCTGGTCCGAGGGCCATCCCCTGTCCGAGGCGGCGAACCAGCTCCTGGGGTCCATGGTGCGCAAGGTCGGCGGCTTCACCTTCCAGGAGTTGAACCTGTCCATCGACGACATCAAGACGACGTCCATGACCGGCCCGGACCTGTCCTACGACTTCGTCACGCGGCCGGCCTACCACCATGCCCTCGTCACGCAGGACACGGAGTTCCTGAGGCTGACCCTGCGCGAGGCCCTGGCCATCGGCGTCGACGCCGCCAGCCTGGTTCACGCCCTGCAGAACCACGACGAGCTCACCTACGAGCTCATCCACTTCGCCGTGCGGCACCGGGACCGGGAGTTCGAGCTCGGCGGGCGGACCCTCACCGGCGGGGAGCTCGCGGAGCACATCCAGTCGACCCTGCGCGAGCGGATCACCGGGCCGGCGGCTCCCTACAACCTGACCTTCACGACCAACGGGATCGCGTGCACGACGGCCAGCGTGGTCACCGCGGCCCTGGGGATCACCGACCTGGACCAGATCAGCGACGACCAGCTCGAGCAGGTCCGCCGCGGACACCTGCTGCTGGCGATGTACAACTCCCTGCAGCCCGGGGTCTTCGCCCTGTCCGGGTGGGACCTGCGGGGTGTGCTCCCGGTGCCCCGGGAGCAGGTCGCCGAGCTGATCGCCCAGGGAGACACCCGGTGGATCAACCGCGGTGCTCACAACCTGATGGGCATGGCCCCCGAATCCCGGTCCTCCGGCTCCGGCCTCCCCCGCGCCCGGAGCCTGTACGCGCCGATCCCGGACCAGTTGACCGACGAGGACTCCTTCGCCCGCCGGCTCGCACGCATCCTCGAGGTCCGGAAGGAGCACGGCATCGCCGCCGGGGAGCTCCTCGACGTCGCGACCGCGTCCCACCCCGCGCTGCTGGCCCTGGTGCAGCGCACCGCGACCGGGCAGTTGGCGGTCACCGTGCTGAATTTCTCCACGGACATCGTCACGGCCACGGTCCGGTCGGACCACCTCGCCCAGGACAGCGTGGTGATCGATGCCTTCACCGAGGAGGTCTGCGGGACCGTCGGCGGGGACCAGGACTTCGAGATCACACTTCCGGCGCACGAGGGGACGCTCCTGATCCTCGAGACGCCGTGATGCGCGCCTGACGCTGCCGGGTCATCTTTCGTCCTCCAGTTGCCCGGATCGGGCCGGCGTCGGGAACAATGGGACGAAACGGGACCGGGACGCGGTCAGCACCGCGCGGCCGACCGGCCCCACCCCCTTGCTGGAAGGACCCCCGTGGCAGAACACCAGTTCGGCTTCCGTACCCGCGCCCTGCACGCCGGCGCCGTCCCCGACGCCGTGCACGGATCCCGCGCCGTGCCGATCCACCAGACCACTTCCTACGTCTTCGAGTCCGCCCAGGACGCCGCGAACCTGTTCGCGCTGCAGAAGTACGGCAATATCTACTCCCGGATCGGCAACCCCACGGTCGCCGCGTTCGAGGAGCGGATGGCCTCGCTGGAGGGCGGCATCGGGGCGGTCGCGACGGCGTCCGGCATGGCCGCGGAGTTCGTCACCTTCGCTGCCCTCTGTCAGGCGGGGGACCACATCGTGGCCTCCTCCAAGCTCTACGGCGGCACCATCACCCAGCTCGACGTCTCGCTGCGCCGGTTCGGGATCGAGACCACGTTCGTGAACTCGATGGAGGCCGAGGACTTCGCCGCGGCCATCCAGCCGAACACCAAGGCCGTCTACACCGAGGTCGTGGCCAACCCCTCCGGGGACATCGTGGACCTGCCCGGCCTGGCCAGGGTGGCCCACGCCGCCGGCGTCCCGCTCGTGGTGGACTCCACGCTGACCCCGCCGTACCTGATCCGCCCGTTCGAGCACGGGGCGGACATCATCATCCACTCGGCCACCAAGTTCCTCGGCGGGCACGGCACCACCCTGGGCGGCGTCGTCGTCGAGTCCGGGCTCTTCCCGTGGGACAACGGCAGGTTCCCGTCCATGACCGAGCCGGTCCCCTCCTACGGGGACGTCTCCTGGTGGGGCAACTTCGGCGAGTACGGCTTCCTGACCAAGCTGCGCTCGGAGCAGCTGCGTGACTTCGGCCCTGCCCTCGCGCCGGCCTCGGCCCAGCAGCTGATGATCGGCATCGAGACCCTGGCCCAGCGCATGGACGCCCACCTGGCCAACGCCCAGCGGGTGGCCGAGTGGCTCGAGGCCGACGATCGGGTCAGCTGGGTCAACTACGCGGGCCTGCCGTCCCACCCCCACTACGAGCGGGGCAGGGAGCTGCTGCCGCTGGGCGTGGGCTCCGTGTTCAGCTTCGGCGTGAAGGGCGGGCGCGACGCCGGGGCCGAGTTCATCTCGAACCTGCAGCTGGCCAGCCACCTGGCCAACATCGGCGACGCCAAGACCCTCGTGCTGCACCCGGCCTCCACCACGCACCAGCAGCTGACCGCCGAGCAGCTCGTGGCCGGCGGCATCCCGGAGGACCTGATCCGCATCTCGGTGGGCATCGAGGACGTCGAGGACATCCTCTGGGACCTGGACCAGGCCCTGGAGGCCGCCGTGAACGCCGCCCTGAAGGAGGCCGCCAAGTGAGCACCGTTCTGCCCGACCGCACCTGGACCGGACCGTCCGCGCCGGAGCGCCTGGCGCTGCTGCGCCAGACCGAGTCGATCGCCATCGTCGGCGCCTCGGACAAGCCCGCCCGCGCGTCGTACTTCGTGGCGACCTACCTGCTGTCCTCGACCACCTTCCGGGTCTACTTCGTCAATCCGATCCTGGCCGAGCAGGGCAAGCAGATCCTCGGCCACCCGGTGTACGCCTCGCTGAAGGACCTGCCGGAGGTCCCGGACCTCGTGGAGGTCTTCCGCAAGTCCGAGGACACCCCGGGCATCGTGGAGGAGTCCCGCGAGGCCGGTGCGAAGGCCGTCTGGCTGCAGCTGGGCATCTGGAACGAGGAGGCCGCCCACCTGGCGGAGTCCCACGGGATGGACATCGTGATGGACCGCTGCGTGAAGATCGAGCACGCCCGCTTCCACGGCGGCCTGAACCTCGCCGGCTTCAACACCGGCGTGATCTCCTCCCGGCGCCAGGAACTGGACCGCTGATCCCGCCGGCGGCGGCCGCGCCCCGTCTCGGGGCGGCCGCCGCCGATGGGCCCCTCATGGGCCCGGTCAGAAGGTCAGCAGCGACTTGACCACTCCGGCGGGCCCCCTCATCGGGACGAGACGGGCCACGGCCTTGACGTTGTCCAGTCGCTTGGGCCGGAGGTTTCGCGCCCTCTGCAGTTCGCCGTGCTGGGCGCCCAGCACGATCACGGCCCCGGCGAAGGCGGGGATGGTCCACTGCAGCAGCCGAAGCTGCTCCTGGGCCTCCTGCAGCTCCGGGGAGGCGGTGAGCGAGGGTTCGGTGGCGCCCTGAGCACCCTGCTGGGTCACGTAGCGGCCCTTGTTCTCCCAGAGGATCGGCGCCCAGGTGCCCAGGTGCGCGGCGAAGGCCGCTGTCTACACGGGTGCCCAGCGCTTCCAGCCCAGGCTGAAAGGCCCCTCACCCGAACGGCCCGCGTTCACCGGGTTCCAGCGCCATGACTGCGGCTGCCAGACACGGGGGCCTTCCCACCGGCCGGTCTCCTAGAGTGAGGGGATGACGACGACTCCGACGGACGTCCACCGGCTCGCCCACGAGGTCTTCGGCTGGGAGGAATTGCGCCCCAGCCAGGCCGAGGCGGTGGAGGCCGCGGTGTCCGGCCGGGACGTGCTCGCCGTGATGCCGACCGGTTACGGGAAGTCGGCCGTCTACCAGTTGGCCGCGCTGATGGCGGACGGGCCCTGCGTGGTCGTCTCCCCGCTGATCGCCCTGCAGGCGGACCAGCGCGACGGCCTCAATGAGCTGGCCGAGAGGGCCCCGACGCACGCGGTGGCCATCAACTCCTCCGTCCCCGCCCGCGAACAGGAGAGTGCCTGGCAGGCCCTGGAGGACGGGGCGGCGAAGTTCGTGTTCCTGACGCCCGAACAGCTGGCCAAGGACGCAGTCCTGGAGCGGTTGCGGGCCCTCCGTCCGGCTTTCCTCGTGGTGGACGAGGCGCACTGCGTCTCCTCCTGGGGCCATGACTTCCGGCCGGACTACCTGCGCCTCGGCGCCTCCCGGGACCGGATGGGCTCACCGGTCATCATCGCGCTCACCGCCACCGCCTCGACCCCGGTACGGGAGGAGATCGTGGAGGGGCTGGTCCTGTCCGATCCGTTCGTCATCGCTCTGGGCTTCGACCGGCCCAACCTGCACCTGGCCGTGCACCGGCACCACGAGGACCACCACAAGCACGAGGCCGTCCTGGAGCAGGTGGCCGGCCTGCCGCGCCCGGGACTGCTCTACACGGCCACGCGTCGCGCGGCCGAGGACTACGCCGAACGCCTCGCCGAGCGTGGCCTGACGGCCCGGGCCTATCACGCCGGCCAGAAGACCGCGCTGCGGGATGAGACCCTGGAGCTGTTCCTGGACGGCGGACTGGACGTGGTGGTGGCGACCAGCGCATTCGGCATGGGGATCGACAAGGCGGACGTGCGGTTCGTGGTGCACGCCGACATCACCGACTCCCTGGACACCTACTACCAGGAGGCCGGCCGCGCCGGACGCGACGGCGAGGACGCCCGGGTGGTGTTGCACTACCGCAGCGAGGATCTCGGCCTGCGCAGCTTCTTCAGCTCCCAGCAGGCGGACCAGGAGGTGGTGAGCGCCGTCGTCAGGGAACTGCAGCGAGCGGACGGCCCGGTGCGGCTGACCCACCTGAAGGAGGCCGTGGAGGTGAGCGCCCGGCGTGTCACCGGCACGGTCAACCTGCTGCAGGCCGCCGGCGCCGTGGCCTCCACCCGGGAGGGACTGCTGCTGATGGACAGGGTGGGTCCGAAGACGGCTGCACGGCTGGCCGAGGAGACGGCCGAGCGGCTGGAGCGGATTGACCGCTCACGCATCGAGATGATGCGCGGGTACGCCGAGACGGACGGGTGCCGCCGCCAGTACCTACTGGGATACTTCGGCGAGGAACTCGCGGACCCCTGCGGCAACTGCGACAACTGCGATGACGGCACCGCCGTGGACCTGACGCACGACGACGACCGGTTCCCCCTGCAGAGCGCGGTGACCCACCGGGAGTGGGGACCGGGGATCGTGATGAGCGTGGACGAGGACCGCCTCACCGTGCTGTTCGAGGAGCAGGGCTACCGGACCCTGTCCCGGGATGCCGTGGAGGAACAGGACCTGCTCCACCCGGCATGAGCCCGTGCCCCCGGCAGCAGACGCGAACGCGTGCCGGGGGCGCGGGATGCGGCGGGGTCAGGGCCGGCGGGTCGTGCCCGAGGGGCCGCCGCGGCCGAGGAAGCGCTGGGCCATGCCGATGAGCCCGCTCGATCCCGACCGACGGCGTCCGCCCTGGGCACCCCGGTTCTTCGTGCCGTACTGGCGCAGGGCGTCCGTGCCCTGGCCGATGAGCCGCCGCCCCTCCGGGCTGTTGGCGTAGTTGCGGGCCCGGTTGAACAGGTTCTTCAATGCCATGGTGTCCTCCTGATGGTCGTCGGCTGGACGGTAGTCCCCGAGTATTGCCTCTATGGGACCGATGCGCCAAGGAGGTCGGACCGGGGCTCCGCTCCGACCGGGGGCACGAGCAGGGCCCCGGGTATCCGGCTGCGGAGGGGAATCGCATACGCCGGGCCCGGGGCCCCTGTCATCACTCGCACCTTCATCACTCGCACCTTGATGAGGCTCCTTCAGCGTAGGGGCCGTACTTGTGGGGAAACCGGGTGGAGACTGTGAGATCGCTGGCAGTCCTGGCAGGAGGGCAGCGGCTGAGGACTGCCCTGCGCCTCAGGACATGGCAGGGCCCCGGGTAGTCCGGCTGCGTGAGGGGAACGCAATCATGCCGGGCCCGGGGCCCTCTGTCATCACTCGCACCTTGATGAGGTGGCTCCAGCCTAGGAAGCAGACGTGAGAATGGACCGGATACCAGCTGGGAGGTTGCTGGGAGCGGTCCCGTCAGCCGAGGATGTCGGTCCGGCGGTTGGCCAGCACGGGCAGGAAGGACCGGACCTCGTCGATGCGCTCCCGGGTGACGTCGGCGGTGGCGATCGCCTCGCCCTCCTCGGTGAGGGACGCCACGGGGATGGCCAGCGGGTCCACGATCGTCGAGTGCCCGATGGTGGTGTCACTGCGGGTGTCGGCGGCCACCACCCAGACGGTGTTCTCCACCGCGCGGGCCTTGAGCAGGGTCTGCCAGTGATCGACCTTGTGGTCGCCCGCGAACCAGGCGGCCGGCACCAGCAGCACGTCGGCCCCGCCCACGGCCAGGGCCCGGGCCACCTCGGGGAAGCGCAGGTCGTAACAGGTCATCATGCCGAAACGCAGCCCGCCGATCTCCACGACGGACAGGTCCCGCACGCCCGGGGTGATCCGGTCGGACTCCTTGTACTTGAAGGCGTCGTAGAGGTGCATCTTGCGGTACTTGTCCATGATCCTGCCGGTGGCGTCCACCGCGACGAGCGTGTTGAACGGCCGGTCGGTGCCCGAGGGCTCGTACCCGCCGGCGACGATGGCGATCTGCAGGTCCGCGGCGATCCGGGTGAGGTCGCGCACGAAGCTGGACCAGCCGGCGTCGACGGACTCGGCGAACGAGCCGGCCACGTGCCGGACCGTGAACATGGACTCCTCGGGGAACAGGATGAGCCCGGCCCCGTCGTCCCGGGCCTGGCGCGCCAGCCGTTCCATGGTGGCGACGTTCTCTGCGGCCACTCCGGTGGGGCGGAATTGTCCGACGCTGATCCTCATGGGCCCGTGCTCCTCGACTTCTCCGGCGGTGTCCTCCCACCCTAGTCCCCGGCCGGCCGGACCAGCCGGCGCAGGGGCCATCGCGTAAACGGCGCGTAGGGCGCCACCAGCACCCCGGGCCCGTCCAGGTCGACGCCGGCCCGGGTGCCGGTGCCCTCGGCCGCCAGGTCGTGGAACAGGATGAGCCGGCTGCCGGGCACCCACACGGTCCAGGACCAGGTGCACCGCGCCGGGTCGACGGAATCGATCCGGAACGGCACCCTGAGGCCCGCGGGCCCGTGGACGGTCCCCCGGGCCCCGGGGTGGATCACCTCGCCGTCGGCCTCGACCCGGCGGATGTGCGGCGCCCACCCCGGCCAGGCGTCGAACCGCTGGTACCGCGTCCATGCCACCTCCGGTGAGACGGCCCCGTGGACCTCGACGCGACGATGCATGCGGCCATCGTGCCAGTGCACGGGCCGGCGCGGAAGGTCCGGGCCCGTAGCGGGTCCCGCCGGGGACGGAGGAGCACCCTGCGGGGCAAGCGCCCCCGCCCATGGAACGGCGACGGGCCCCGCCCTACCCTGAGGTCATGCCTGCTGCCGGCACCCCGGATCCCCTCGCGTCCTCCCCGCGCTCCTCCCCGCCTCCACGCGCCGTGGCCACGGACGTGCTCGTCGTGGGCGCCGGACCCACCGGGCTGATGGCAGGGGCCTGGTGTGCCCGGCTCGGGCTGCGGGCCGTCGTCGTGGACGCCAAGGCCGGGCCGACCCGCGAGTCCCGCGCCCTGGGCCTGCAGTCCCGCTCGTTGGAGGTGTATCGGCAACTCGGGCTGGCGGATGCCGTGGAGCGGGCGGCCGTCCCGGCCCGTGACATCAGTCCCGGCATCGGCCGCAGGCTGCTCGGCACCGTGCACTTGGACCAGGTGGGCCACCGGATCACGCCGTTCCCGGGACTGCACATCCTGGAGCAGAGCGCGAACGAACGGATCCTCGCCGAGCACCTGGCCACTCTGGGGCGACCGGTCGCCTGGGGGTACTCCTTCCGGTCCCTGGAGACGACGCCGGAGGGCCGGGCCGTGGTCGATCTCGAGTCCTCCGCCGGTCCGGTGAGGGTCCGTGCCCGGTACGTCATCGCCGCCGACGGCGCCTCCTCCCCCGTCCGGCACGCGCTGGGGACGGACTTCGAGGGGACCACCAGCCCGTTCGAGTTCTACGTGCTGGACGCGCTCGGCGTGCACGGGACCGGTGACGGCATCGAGGTCCACTTCTCGGCGGAGCACTTCGCGCTCTGCTTCCCGATGGGCCGGGACGAGCAGGGCCGGCGCCGGGCCCGGCTCCTGGGCATCCTGCGCGCGCCCGGGGCCGGCTCGGAGGCGCCCGACGCCGGCCCGCGCGCGATCGAGGCCCGGGCTCGGCCCATCCTGTCCGGCACGTTCGGCATCACCTACGCGGACACCGCGTGGGCCAGCCGCTACCGGGTGCACCACCGGGTGGCGGCCGCCTTCCGCACCGGCGCCGTGTTCCTAGCCGGTGACGCCGCCCACATCCACTCCCCCGTGGGGGCCCAGGGGATGAACACCGGCCTGCAGGACGCACAGAACCTGGTGTGCCTGCTCGCCGACGTCATCGCCGGCCGTGCGGACGAGGCGGCACTGGACCGCTACGAGACCGAGCGCCGGCCCGTGGCGCTGACCCTGACTCGCACCACCGACCGCGTGTTCGCGGCGGTGACCTCCCTGAGTCCGGTGGCCAGGATCGTTCGCTCGGTGGTGGTCCCGGTGGTGCTGCCCGTGGTGCTCCGGCTGATACCCCGGTCACCGGCGGGCGGCCGGTTCTTCGGCTACCTCTCCCAGGTCAGGATCCATTACTGGATGGGGCCGGGTGGCAGGCCCGCTCCGGGCCAGCGACGTGGGCGGGTGCTGGGCCGTCGCCTGCCCTGGGTGCCCGACGCCGGCCACGCCGGTCCGGTGCCCGGCGGCGACGGGCGCGGGGACAACCACGAGGCCCTCAACCACCCGGTGTGGCAGGTGCACGCCTACGGACCGGCCGCCGTGCGGGGCGCCCGCGAGCTGGCCGAACGGCACCGGGACAAGGCCGCCGGCGTGGCCCGGCCGACGTCGGGAGGACGGCCCTCCCGCGCGGACCCGGAGCGGGGTGCCGGGGAACCGGAGGCGCCGGAGCTGCCGGTGTACGCATTCCGGGCGGCACCGGAGCAGGGGCTGCCCGACGGGACCGCCGTGCTCGTCCGCCCGGACGGCTTCGTCGCGGAGGTGCTGAGCGCGCCCGCACCGGAATCCGTGCCTTCCCGCCCCGTGGCGAGTACCTTACGGACGTGACGGCGAAGCCACGGACCCGGGAGGTCGTCATGGGACGGCATGTGCAGGCGGGTGATGTGCGGGTCTGGACCGAGCAGGTCGGTGACGGGCCCGACGTGCTGCTGATCGGCGGGCTCGGGGACACGGTGGAGTCGTGGCAGTTCCAGTTGGACGGGCTGGCGGACCGCTACCGGATCACCGCGTTCGACAACCGCGGTGCCGGGCGGACGGCGAGGCCGCCTGGAGAACTGACCCTCGCGGCGATCGCCGACGATGCGGCCGCGGTGCTGGATTCACTGGACATCGACTCGGCCCACGTGGCCGGGTTCTCCGGCGGGAGCCTCATCGCCCAGGAACTGGCACTGCGGCACCCCCACCGGGTGCGCAGCCTGGTGCTGCAGAGCACCTTCGCCGCCGCCGACGAGTACATGCGGACCCAGTTCCGGGCCCTTCACTGGCAGGCCGAGCTAGCTCCGGGTCCGCGGGAATTCCTGGAGGGCTTCTTCATCTGGGTGTACACCCCCAGGGCCCACAACGACGGGACGGTGGCCCGCTTCATCGACGACGTCATGGTGTTCCCCTACCCACAGGGCACCGAGGACTTCCGCGCGTTCGCCGACGCCTGCCTCGCCCATGATGCGCGGGGCCGGCTGGGCGGGATCTCCGTCCCGACGCTCGTGCTGGCCGGCGGTGCGGACGCGCTCACCCGCCCGGACCTGGGCCGGGCGGTCGCCGCGGAGATCCCCGGCGCCCTGTTCGAGGTGATGGACGGCGAGGCGCACCAGCCGTTCCAGGAGGTCCCGGAGGCCTGGAACGCCCGGGTGCATGCCTTCTGGCAGGACACCGGGCGGCAGTCTGCGGACCCGGGGCGGGGCTGACCCCGGGGGTCAGTCCTCGATGAGGTCGCGGACCTGGACCACCTGGTCG
Source organism: Citricoccus sp. CH26A (assembly GCF_000224415.1). GTDB lineage: Bacteria > Actinomycetota > Actinomycetes > Actinomycetales > Micrococcaceae > Citricoccus. Next base: position 59,672 of record NZ_AFXQ01000005.1, read on the forward strand.
CGGCCGGGGCCCACGCCGATCGCGGAGATCCGGGTGCCGGACATCTTCTCCAGGGCCAGGACGTAGTCACGTGCGTTGGCCGGCAGGTCGTCCATCGTGCGGGCGCCGGAGATGTCCTCGGTCCAGCCGTCGAAGTACTCGTAGACCGGCTGGGCGTGGTGGAACTCGGTCTGGGTCATCGGCATGTCGTCGTGCCGCACCCCGTCCACCTCATAGGCCACGCACACCGGGATTCGCTCGATGCCGGTGAGCACGTCCAGCTTCGTCACGAAGTAGTCGGTGAAGCCGTTGATGCGGGTGGCGTGGCGGGCCATGACGGCGTCGTACCACCCGGTGCGGCGGGGCCGGCCGGTGTTCACGCCGAACTCGCCGCCCACGGTGCGCAACCGGGTGCCCATGCCGTCCTCGTCGAACAGCTCGGTGGGGAAGGGGCCGGAGCCCACGCGGGTGGTGTAGGCCTTGACGATCCCGATGGTGCGGGTGAAGCGGGTCGGGCCGATGCCGGCGCCCACGGAGGCCCCGCCCGCCGTCGGGTTGGAGCTGGTGACGAACGGGTAGGTGCCGTGGTCCACGTCCAGGTAGGTGGCCTGGCCGCCCTCCATCAGCACGACCTTGCCCTCGTCCAGGGCGTCGTTGAGCAGGATCGTCGAGTCCACGACCATCGGGCGCAGCCGCTCGGCGAAGGACAGGAAGTACTCGGCGATCTCGTCCACCGTGATGGCCCGGCGGTTGTAGAGCTTGACCAGCAGCTCGTTCTTCTGCCGCAGGGCGCCCTCGATCTTCTGCCGCAGGATCGACTCGTCGAACACGTCCTGGACGCGGATGCCCAGGCGCCCGACCTTGTCCATGTAGGTGGGGCCGATGCCGCGGCCGGTGGTGCCGATGGCGCGCTTGCCGAGGAAGCGCTCGGTCACCTTGTCCATGGTCTGGTGGTACGGGGCCACCAGGTGGGCATTGGCGGAGATGCGCAGGTGGTCACAGCGCTGGCCGCGGGACTCGAGGCCGTCGATCTCCTCGAACAGTGCCTCGAGGTTCACCACCACGCCGTTGCCGATCACGGGCACGGCGTTCGGGGACAGGATGCCGGCCGGCAGCAGCTTCAGCTCGAACTTCTCGCCGCCCACGACCACGGTGTGCCCGGCGTTGTTGCCGCCGTTGGGCTTGACCACGTAGTCGACCCGGCCGCCGAGCAGATCGGTGGCCTTGCCCTTGCCTTCGTCGCCCCACTGGGCGCCGACGATCGCGATTGCTGGCATGAGTGCATCTCTCCTGAGCAGGCCGGAGGGATGTTCCCGCCCGGCCCTCGACATGGAAAACGCCCCCGGCGAGCGGTCCGACGGGGTCATCCCGGGACTCGACCGTGTGGTACATCACCTGAGGGCCTTACATCGGGAGTTTACCAGCCGTCGCCGGGGCCCTCCCGACGACGGCCACGCACCGTCACGCCGCACGACGCCGTGGGACCGCCGCCGGACTAGGGGGCCTTCTCCGCGTAGGCGCGGAACTCCTCCAGCTGGGTGGCCTCGGCGTCGGCGAGCGCGGTGGCCAGGTCCTCGGCCTCGTCGTGCAGGTCCTGGACGGAGCGAACGGCCACCCGCAGCTGCACCCGGGTCCAGTCACCGTCCGGGAGCAACAGGTAGCCGTACTCCACGCGCAGGTCCGAGTCGTCCGTGCCGTTGACCATGGTCAGGCCGTGGCCCGGGTCGAACGTGGACAGGGTGTACTGGCGTTCGTGCCCGCCGGCCACATAGGTGAGCTCCTGGCCCGGGCCCACCGGCCCGTTGACGTGCATCTCGTCCACTCCGGGCAGCCAGACGGGCGCGGCCGCCCAGTCCGTGAGCAGCTCCCAGACCCGCCCGGTGGGCAGGTGGACCACGATCTCGTCCTCGAGGGCGGTGAACGTCTCCATGCCTGAATCCTGACGGGCGACGCCGGGGGACGGAAGGGCGCATGGGCGGGCGATCCTGGGTGACCGGGAAGGGGTGGATTGACCGGGGCATGGTCCCTCCATACCGTGAGAGGCGTCACGCTCGAGGCTGCAGGATCCCCTGCACGCCCCACCTGCCCGCCGCCGGGATACGGCGGCAGATGAGGAGACCGCACCATGTCCAGCGCGCCCGGTAGCACCGAGACCCGTCCTCGCAAGGAGGGGACGCCCCTGTCCCGGGCCATGCGCCCCATCAACAACGTGGTGGAGCGGTTCATCCCCTCCGCCCTCGTGTTCTCGATCGCCCTGACGTTCATCGTCGCGATCCTGGCCCTGATCCTCACCGACACCGGGCCGGCCGACCTGATCCTGTACTGGGGCGACGGCCTGGCCGGGCTGCTGTCCTTCATCACGCAGATGGCGCTGATCCTGCTGCTCGGGCACATCCTGGCCAACACGGGACCGGTCCGCCGGCTGCTCGCCTTCCTGGGGAGCGTCCCGAGCTCGCCGTTGATGGCGTACGTCTTCGTCTTCGTGGTGGCCGCCGTCGCCAGCCTCATCACGTGGGGCCTGGGGCTGGTGGTCGGCGGGCTGCTCGCCCGGGAGGTCGCCTACCAGGGCCGCGAGCGCGGGATGAAGCTGCACTTCCCCATGCTGGTGGCCTCGGGCTTCGCCGGGTTCGTGGTCTGGCACATGGGCTACTCGGCCTCCGGTCCCCTGACGGCCGCGACGGAGGGCTCGTTCCTCATCGAACCGCTGGGCGGGGAGACGCTGCCGATCACCGAGACCGTCTTCTCCTCGTGGAACATGATCGCCGCCGTCGCGACCATCCTGGTGGTGGGCCTGGCCCTGTTCCTGGTGGCCCCGCGCCCCGGGGACAGGATCAAGGAACTGGAGATCGACGCCCGGGAGCACGCCGACGACGGACAGGAGGAGATCGTCACCCCGGCCGACCGGCTGGACGCCAGCCGGGTGGTGACCCTGCTGCTGGGCCTGATGCTCACGGCCTACCTGGTCCTGCACTTCGCCCAGGGCGGCACGCTGACCCTGGACACCGTGAACTGGTCCTTCCTGGCCCTGATCCTGCTCCTGGTGCGCAACCCCTTCGAGTTGATCGCCCTGACGAAGAACGCCGCCTCCAACGTGGGCGAGATCCTGCTGCAGTTCCCCCTCTACGCGGGCATCCTGGGCCTGATGACCGGTTCCGGACTGATCCAGGTGTTCTCGGACGCCTTCGTGGCGATCTCCACCCCGGTCACCTTCGGGTTGCTGGCCTTCCTGTCCGCGGGCCTGGTGAACTTCTTCGTCCCCTCGGGCGGCGGACAGTTCGCGGTGCAGGGCCCGATCATGCTCTCGGCCGGCGCCGAGCTCGGCGTGGACCCGGCGGTCACGATCATGGCGGTGTCCTACGGTGACCAGTGGACCAACATGGTCCAGCCGTTCTGGGCCATTCCGCTGCTGGCGATCGCCGGGCTGAAGATGCGGGACATCCTGGGGTACACCACGGTGGTGCTGATCGCCTCCGGCCTGGTCTTCGGCGGGACGCTGTTGCTCGTCTCGCTGTAGGGGCCCGGGGGTGATCCCCGGGGTGGACACGGTCGGCGGCGCGCGGGCTTGAAAAAGTTAGCAGTACGTTGCTAACTTTGTTAACCGGCAGGCACCACCGCTGCCAGGGACATCAACGCGAGGAGACACCATGGCTGCAACCACCACCGCCGACCAGGCCCAGGCCACCGCCGACCAGGCCACCCAGACCACCACCACCATGCTGGAGGAGACCCTCGATCGCTTCGAGGAGAACTCCGAGCGCCTCACCCAGATGGTCGAGGACGCCGCCAAGCGCTTCGAGGAGAACTCCGAGCGCGTCAAGGCGTTCAACACCGAGATGATGGAGTCGGCCAAGGCCAACAGCCGCGTCGTCGTCGACAACTACGCCAAGGCCGCCAAGATGGCCGAGGAGACCACCAAGCGCCTCCAGGAGAACTCCGAGCACGTCGCCAAGATGACCCAGGAGGCCGCCAAGAGCTTCCAGGAGAACTCCGCGCGGGTGCACGAGGTCAACTCGGCGATGATGGACTCCTCCAAGTCCGGCAGCCGCCTCGTCGTGGACAACTACGCCCAGGCCGCCCGCAGCGTGTTCGCCGTGCAGCGCCAGATGGTCGACGCCGCCCAGGTCCAGTGGGTCCAGGACGCCGCCGTCACCCAGATCCGGTTCGCCGAGGACGTCACCGCCGCGTGGACCCGGGCCGCCCGCGCACTGCTGAAGTGAACTGAGCGGCACTGACCTGACGTCAGCGCCAGAGGGGCCCTACCGATCGAGGTAGGGCCCCTCTTTCGTCGTGCTCTCGTCGTGCCGGCCACGGCCGGTCCCCCCCGAGGGACGGTGCGGCAGGGCGGTCAACCGCGCGGACGCGGTGGCAGCCACCCCGGCAGCACCCCGGTGAGGGCACCGGCCAGCGCTGTGGCCGCCCGGGAGACGGCCTGCTCCGGGGCGGAGGACAGGCCCTCCGGCAGCGCTCCACCCCAGGCATAGCCGTGGTCCCGGGCCGTGGCGCGCAACCGGCCCAGGTTGGCGCGGTGCACCGCGGTCGGGTCCACCGGCCAGCTGCCCACGATCAGCGTCCCCGGCCGCACGCCTCGATGCGCGGCGGCCTCGAGCGTCAACCCCGTGTGGTTCAGCGTCCCCAGGTCGGGGCGGGTGATCACGGCCAGTGACGCACCCGTGCCGAGGGCGATGTCGGCAATGGTCGCCCCGTCAGGGGTCAGCTGCACGAGCAGTCCCCCGGCGCCCTCGACCAGGACGGTGTCCTGGTCCGCTGCCAGCGCCCCGATGCGCCCCAGGTGCCAGTCCAGTCCCGGCAGCTCCTCCACCGCGGCCTCTCCCCCGGCCTCGAGCGCGGCGTCCACCGGTGCCATCGCCGGGCCCAGCCTCACGCCCTCCGCCACGGTCAGCCGGTCCGGGTGCCCCAGCAGCCTCGCCACGGTCTCGACGTCTCCGGCCCCGACCGGGCCGACGCCCGTCTGCGCCGGCTTGTACACGGCCACCCGGTCGCCCCGGGCCAGCGCCGCGGCGGCGAGGCATGCCGTGGCCATGGTCTTGCCGACGTCCGTGTCCGTGCCGGTAACGCACAGGACCGCCGCGCTCACGGGTGGACCCCGACGACGGCGGACCGGACCGGGACCGTCCGCGGGGCCTGGAAGGAGAGCAGGTGTTCCCATTCCGGTTCGACGGCGAGCATCAGCCCCGGGAGGGCGCGGGCGGCCTCCTCGAGGATGAGCGCCGCCTCCAGCTCGGCCAGCCCGGCGCCCAGGCATCGGTGCACCCCAAACCCGAAGGCCAGGGAAGGATCTCCCGTCTCGCCCAGCGCCCCGCCGGACAACCGCAGCACGAGGTGCTCGCCAGCGGCGAAGCGCTCGGGACCCACCTGCGTGTCCTGCACGACCAGCCGCCTCCAGGTCGGCACGGACGAGGCTCTCGCCAAGGAGCGGCGGACCACCTCCCGGCTCGCTGCGGCGCCGCCGTCGGGATCCGCGCACTGTGCCCAGCGGCCCTCGGCCAGCGCCGTGACCAGCACGGTCTGAGCGAGCATCGCGGTGGTCTCCTGCCCGGCGATGACCAGGAAGTAACCAAGCGATCGGATCCTCTCGCGGTCGACACCTCCCGCGTGCAGTGCCCCGAACAGGTTCGGCCCGGGCGCACCCGGGCCGAGGCCCGCCCCGGCCTCTACGATCGCGGTGGAGCGATCGACCTCGTCCCGCAGCCAGGCGTGGAACTCGATCGCACTATCCGACAGGTCCAGTTGCCGCTCGGCATCGGGCCAGCCCCAGAACAATTCGAGCGAGTCCCGGCTCCAGCGCTTCAGGTCCGCCGGCGGCGGGGTGGCCACACCGGTGAGAGCGGCCATGATCCTCGGTGGGACCACGGCGGCCAGATTGGCGGCGAGGTCCACGGTACCTCCGGTGTCGAGCTCGGCCCGGAGCCCGTTGCAGGCCCGTTGCACCAGCGCCCGGATGGGCTCCGACTGGGCTGCGACCTTGGCGGGGCTGAAGAAGCGAGCGACGATGCGGCGCACCTCGCGGTGCGGTTCGCCGGAGGCGCTGGCCAGGACAGGCGGGAGGCTGAAGCGCCGAGCGGCAAGCCGGCGCAGCATGGCCGGCGCCAGGGGCATGGCCGTCGTCAGGGCGTTGTCCGCAGCGAAGTACTCGGGGCGCCGGAGGATCTCCCGGACGGTCACCGGGTCCTCGACGCATCGGTGTTGAGCGAGGACCTGCTCCGGGTACACCGTGACCAGCGGAGCGGACAGGGGCGCCCGCGTGGCGGGGGCGGTGCCGGCCGGGGCCGCCGTGACGGCGGTCGCGTAGGGGCAGCTCACGGGTCCTCCCGTCCGATCGCTGCGGCCACCATCTCCAGGGCCCGCACCAGGCGGCGCGGTGCCAGGTCGGCGTGCACGGTGATGCGCAACCGGGCGATCCCGTCCGGGACGCTGGGCGGACGGAAGCAACCGACCGCGATGCCGTCCCGGCGCAGCGCCTCGGCCGTGCGCACCGCGGCGGCGGGGCTGCCCATCCGCACCGAGTGGACGGCCCCCTCCCCGCGCTCGACCCGGTTCGCGGTGACCGGGTGGGCGGCCAGCACCCGGTGCGCCAGGGCCGCACTGCGGGCCAGTCGGCCGATACGACGGTCATCGGCCAGGGCGAGCGCACGCCGGGCGGCACCGGCGGTCGGCGGGGCGAGGGCGGTGTCGAAGATGAAGGTCCGCGCGGTGTTGAGCAGGTGCGAGCGCCACCGTGCCGCGTCGTCACCACCGAGCAGGATCGCCCCGCCCTGGGCACCGAGGGCCTTGGACAGGGTGGCGGTCACGATCACGTGCCCGGCGTCCGCCAGGCCCGCGGCGCGCGCGGCGGAACCCCCCGGCACGGCGGCCAGGGTGTGCGCCTCGTCCACGATGAGCAGGGCACCGTACCTCGCGCACACTGCCGCGGCCTCGGCCAGGGGCGCGGTGTCACCCAGCACGGAGTACAGGGACTCCATCACGACGGCGGCCCGGGCACCGGCACCGGCCGTGGTGCGGTGGGCGAACAGCGCCTCCTCGACCGCTCCCAGGTCCCCGTGGCCGACGACGCGCACCTCGGCCTTGGCGAGCCGGGCGCCGTCGATCAGGCTCGCGTGGGCATGGGCGTCGGAGACCAGCAGCGTCCCCGGTCCGCCGAGGGCCCCGAGCAGCCCCTGGTTCGCGGCGTAGCCGCTGGAGAAGACGAGGGCCTCCCGGCGGCCGGCGTAGCGGGCGAGGTCACGCTCCAGGGCGGGCAGCAGCGCGTGGGTGCCGGTGACCACGCGGCTGGCCCCGGCACCGGTGCCGTACCGGTGCGCGGCCCGGGCGGCCGCGCGGGCCACCGAGGCGTCCCGCGACAGGCCGAGGTAGTCGTTGGAGGCCAGGTCGATGTCACCCCGCGGCCGAGGGTGGTCGTGGCGTTCGCCGTCCCGGGTCCGCCGGACGCGGGCGCGGGCCTCGACCCAGTCCGTCCAGGGACCGGCCGCGGCACCGGTCACACCCGTGCGTGCGGCGTGCCGTGACTCAACCGTGGACACGGTCCACCCCCTCGACGATCGCCGCACCCAGCGCCCGGACGTCCCCGGCGGTGCAGACGTAGGGCGGCATGACGTAGACCAGGTCCCGGAAGGGCCGCACCCAGGCGCCCCGGGCGACGACCTCACGGGTCACGGCGGCCACGTCCACGGGGCCGCGCAACTGGACGACGCCCACCCCGCCGAGGACCCGCACGTCCCGGACGCAGGCCAGCTCCCCGGCCGGGGCCAGCGCCTGCCGCAGCCCCGCGTCCAGCGCGTGCACCCGGGCCCGCCACGGCTGGGACCCGTCCGGGCCGGTCAGCACGTCCAGGGAGGCGTTGGCGACCGCACAGGCCAGCGGGTTCCCCATGAACGTCGGCCCGTGCAGCAGCGCGCCGCCGTTCGGGCCGGAACCGAGGTCGGCGGCCACCTCGGCGGTGCACAACATGGCCGCCAGCGTCAGGTACCCGCCGGTCAGGGCCTTGCCCACGCAGAGGATGTCCGGGACGACCTCGCCCCCGCCACGCGGCAGGGACTCCTCGCTCGCCCATTCCGCCGCGAAGAACCGGCCGGTCCGGCCGAAGCCCGTGGCGATCTCGTCGAGGATCAGCAGCAGTCCGTGCTCGTCCGCGATCTGGCGGAGGATCCCGACGGCGGCCGGCGGGTAGGCGTGCATCCCGCCGGCCCCCTGCAGCACCGGCTCGCAGATGATCCCCGCCAGCTCCGGGGCGAGTCCGGCCGCGATCTCCCGGGCCGTCTCCTCCCACGCGGCGAGGGCCCCCTCGTCGTACGACCAGCTGCCGTCGGACCCCAGGCGGGCGGCCGGGGGGCGGGGCAGGAAGACCTGGTGCGGGACGAGTCCCGTGAACTCGGCGTGCATCCCGTCCTCGGGATCACACACGCCCATGGTGGCGAAGGTGTCCCCGTGGTACCCGCCGCGCAGGGCCAGGAAACGACGCCGACGACGCTCGCCGCGGGAGGCCTGGACCTGCAGGGCCAGCTTCATGGCGACCTCGACGCTGATCGAGCCGGAGTCGGCCAGGAAGACGTGCCGCAGCCCGTCCGGGGCCGCGGCCACGAGCCGCTCGGCCAGGGCCACGGCGGGCTCGTGGGTGAGCCCGCCGAACATGACGTGGCTGAACGAGTCGAGCTGCGCGCGGGCCGCGGCGTCCAGCGCGGGGTGGCGGTACCCGTGCACGGCGGCCCACCACGAGGACATACCGTCGATGACCTCGTGGGTGCCGCCGTCGGGTCCCTCCAGGCGCAGGCGCACGCCCTCGGCCCCGCGGACGGCGTAGAGCGCACCGGCATCCACCGGGGCGTAGGGATGCCAGACCAGGCCGGCATCGCGCTGCAGCAGGGAGGGCGCGGTGGTGGACGAGGCGATGGTGGACGAGGCGGTGCCGGGCCGGGCCCGGTCGAGGGTGGGACTCGTCATGCGTTCGGCGCCTCGGCGGTTCCGGCCCCGCGCCGACGGATGCGAGGCTCCACGCCGGCCGTCTGCTCGGCGGGATGGCAGCAGCCGCAACCCGGCCCGGCCTCGGCGTGTGAACCGCAGGGCGAGGACGCCGGGCCGTCGGCACCGGCGGGACCGCCGCAGGGCCCCGGAACCGACGCCCCGGCCTGTGAGAGGGAGGCCTGCGGGGAGGAATTCTGGGTTGGGACCGCCGCCCAGGGCGCGGCCTGCCCGGTCGCCGCCTCCGCACCGGGCCTCTCCCCGGCGCCGAGGACGCGGAAGCCGGAGTCGGCGATCATGGCCAGGTCCTGCTCGGCAGTCTGGCCCTCACTCGTGAGGTAGTCGCCCAGGAACAGGGAGTTGGCGACCTCCAGTGCGGTGGCCTGCAGACCGCGCAGGTGCATCTCGCGGCCTCCGGCCAGGCGCAGTTCCGTGGCCGGGGCCGCCAGGCGGACCAGTGCGAGGATGCGCAGGCAGCGCAACGGGGTGAGCTCCCACGTCCCGGCCAGCGGGGTGCCCTCGAAGGGCATCAGGAAGTTCACGGGGATGGAGTCGCTGTCCAGGTCCCGCAGGGCCAGCACGGCCTCGACGACCTGCTCGTCCGACTCCCCCATCCCCACGATCAGCCCGGAGCACGGCGACAGCCCGGCTCCCTTGGCGCGCTCGACCGTCTCCACGCGGTCGGCGTAGGTGTGGGTGGTGGAGATGTCCGCGTACTTGGACTCGGCCGTGTTGAGGTTGTGGTTGTAGGCGTCCACCCCGGCCTCGCGGAGGCGGTCCGCCTGGCCGTCCTTGAGCAGGCCCAGGCAGGCGCAGACCTCGACCTCGGGATGCTCGGCCTTGAGCTGGTCCGTCATGGTGGCCACGCGCTCCACGTCCCGGTTGGACGGGCCGCGGCCGCTGGCGACGAGGCACACGCGGGAGGCGCCGCCGCCGATGCCCAGCTTGGCCTGCTCGACGGCCTCCTCCGGCTTCAGCCAGCTGTACTTGAGGATCTCCGCGGTGGAGCCGAGGCGCTGGGAGCAGTAGGTGCAGTCCTCCGGGCACAGTCCGGACTTCAGGTTGACGAGGTAGTTCACCTTGACGGTGTTGCCGAAGTGCCGCCGGCGCAGGCGCCCGGCCTCGGTGACGAGCCGGAGGGTGTCCGTGTCCGGGGTGGACAGGATCGCCAGCCCGTCCTCCGCGGTGAGCCGGTGACCCGTGGCGACGGCCGCGGCGATCGCGAACGGGTCGGTGGACACGGGGCGGGTCGAGACGGGGGGCTGGGTCGCCTCAGGGGTGTCGGCGGGGGCGTCGGCGGTGGTCTCGGGAGCGGTCTGGACCATGGGGGGCCTTCCGGTTCGGCCGCAGGCCCCAGGGGCCTTGAACGGCGTTCAAGTCTGTGTGCTCGGAAGTACAGCACAGTCCTGAACGGTGTTCAAGAACGTGACGGGGCGCGGTCCGGCGGCCCGGGGCGGACCAGGGACCGGGTCGCGGGCGCGAGCAGGGACAGGGGCAGGGGCGCAAGCCCGGACCCGGAGCGGGGCCGGACCCTACACTGGAGCGCATGACGCTGACCCGGGACCAGGTGGAGGACACGGCCCTGGCCATCCTCACCCGCTTCGGCCTGGCGGACCTGTCCATGCGCAGGCTCGCCCGGGAACTCGACGTCCAGGTCGGTGCGCTCTACTGGCACGTGAAGAGCAAGCAGGAGTTGTTGGTGGGCGTGGCCGCCCGCCTGCTCAGCGGGCTCGACGGTCCCGATGGCCTCGCCGGCCCCGATGACGCGGACCCGCCGGGACCGTCGGCGCCAAAGGACGCACCTCCGGTGGAGGGCCGCAGGGCGGAGCCGCGGGATCGCGCCGCCGGACGCGCCGCCGTCGCCGGCCTGGCGACGGGCATCCGCTCAGCGCTCGTGAACGTGCCGGACAGCGCCGAGGTCGTGCAGGTGGCCCAGTCGTTGCAGCCGGACGCGCTGGAGCCCCTGAACCGCCTGCGCTCCGTGCTGGAGTCGGCGGGCATCGCGCACCCCGCGTGGGCGCAGCACCTGGTCATGAACCACGTCCTGGGCTCCATCGCGGCGGCCCAGGAGGCCGCCCGGCTGGCCGCCGTGGACCCCACCGCCTCCGCGACGCCCCTGGGTGAGGACGCCTTCCAGTGGGGGCTGCAGGTCATCCTGGACGGGCTCTTCGGGACGGCGCCCGCGGCGCGCCCCTGAGGGCGGTCCGGGCCGGTCAGCCGAGGTCGACGACCTCGAACTCCAGCAGCTCCGCCCCCGTGGCCACGGGCTGCCGGGTCGGTCCGCCGTCGTCATGACCGTTGTTGCGGGCGCTCCGCCAGGCTTCGAAGTCCTCCTCGGTGGCCCAGTGGGTGATCACGAAGTACCGCGATTCCCCCTTGACCGGGCGCAGGAGCTGGAATCCCTGGAAGCCCGGGGACTGGTCCACGGCGTGCTTGCGCGCGGCGAAGCGGGCCTCGAGCTCGGGCCCCTGGCCCTCGGGAACGGTGATGGCGTTGATCTTCACGACGGTCATGCTCGGTCTCCTGGTCCTCCGACGGGCGTGGGCTGATGCGCCACGCCGTGCGGTCAGGGCACGGGTGGCGGCTAGGGGCAACCTACCCCAGCCGGCCGCCGGATTCCTCCAGGTAGCAGACGCCGCACAGGGACTCGTAGGTGACCTCGACGCCGTCGATCGCCACCTGGTCACCCTCGAAGATGAACCGCTCCACGGCCTCGTCCCCGCCCACCTCGACGACCTTGCGGGTGTTGAAGATGGCCTTGCGCCCGCATCGGCAGATGGTCTTGAGCTCCTCGAGGGAGTGCGCCAGTTCCAGCAGCCGCGCCGAGCCGGGGAACGAGTCGGTGCGGAAGTCGGTCCGGATGCCGTAGGCCATGACGGGGACGCCCTGCAGCACGGCGATGCGCAGCAGGTCGTCCACCTGCGCGGGCTCCAGGAACTGTGCCTCGTCCACGAGCAGGCAGGCCACCGGCTTGACCACGGCGTCCACGTGCTCGATCAGCGCGGCCGGGTCATCCCCGGTGGCGTGGCGACGGAAGAGTTCCAGCAGGTCGGCCCCGTGGGGGATCAGGAAGTCGACCGAACGGGTGACGCCGAGCCGGGACACGATCTCGTCGTCTCCCTTGGAATCCACCTGCGGCTTGGCCAACAGGACCCGCTGGCCCCGTTCCTCGTAGTTGAAGGCGGCCTGGAGCAGTCCGGTGGACTTGCCCGAGTTCATCGCCCCGTAGCGGAAGTAGAGTTTGGCCACGGTCGACGAGTCTAGTTCGCCGCCGGGCCGGTCCCCCGCCCCGTGCTCACCGGATGGAGTTGGGGTGCTTCGCCAGCGGGGTGACCTTGATCTTCATGTACGGGTACATCGGGAAACCGGACAGGATGGCGTGGAGCTCGTCGTTGTCCGCCACGTCGTAGACGGAGTAGTTGGCGTACTCGCCGACGACCCGCCAGATGGACTGCATCTTCCCCTGCTGTTGCAGGTTGCCCGAGTACTCCTTCTCCTGGGCCACGAAGTCGGCCTTGACCTCATCCGTCATCGACTCGGGAAAAGTGACGTCCATGCGCGCCAGGAACAGCATCGTGCAGCCTCCAAAGGGTCTGGGATCGGGTCGAGGCCACCCTACCGGCCCCCGGGGCCCCTCCCGGGGCAGATGAACCCCGGTCTAGTCCAGCGGCAGCACGAAGCCGGGGCGCCGGACCGTGGTCCGGCCGGTGACGCCCCGCGGGATGCTCTCGGCATCGAACGGCAGGTGCACGACGGCGTCACCCCGTTCCAGCGCGACGAGCAGTCCCTGCCCCCCGGATGGCCCGGCCAGGGCGATGTGGCGGGGCCAGTCCCCGCCGCACGGCACCTCGGCGACCAGCTCGGGCGACTCGCCGCGGCGGATCACCCCGATGGTGTTCCGCCCGCGATTGGCCACGTAGACCAGGGCGCCGTCCGCCGAGACCACCAGGTGTGAGGGCAGGTTGTCCCGGGCGGACTCCGGATCCGCGTCCTGGGCGTGGGTCGGGACGATGCCGATCTCCGGGAAGCCCTCCGGCCCGGCCTCGAGGCCCAGGATGTGCAGCCGCGAGTCCAGTTCGCCCACGACGGCGAGGTGCGGTCCGGGCCGGTCGGACCCCGGGCGCGGGGGCAGCACCGCGAGGTGACGCGGCCCGGTGCCACCGGGCAGGCGGTGCACGGCGGTCGGTTCGGTCTCCACGCGCACGACGTCGGTCCCCTCGCCGTGCGCGGTGGCCCGGGCCGAGGCCTCGAGGGCGGCCACCGAGTACTCCAGGATCCGGTCACCGCCGAGGTCCGTGACGAGCAGGCGGTCGTCGTCGAGGAACAGCACGAAGTGCAGGTGCGGGGCCTCCTGGCGGGAGGGCACCGGCCCGGAGCCCTCCGGGGCCTGGACCGCGATCGGCCGGCCCAGCCGGCCCTCCTCGAGGACCCTGGCGACGGTCAGGGTGCCCGAGTCGTAGGAGGCCGCGGCCAGCCACGTCCCGGCGGGGTTCAGGTCGGCGTGGCAGGTGTTCTCACCCCCGCTGGGGATCTGCTGGATGGTGATCCAGCCGACGTCCTCCGTCCCGGCGCCCGGTTCCGACGGTGACAGGACCGCCAGCGCCCCCTCGGGCACGTGCTGGGCGGCGTACAGCAGGCCCTCCGACGGGGTGCCCGGGCGCCCCGCGACCAGCCAGGACGGGGCGTCCGGGCCGGAACCGGCCACGGCCTCCGGGCCCTCCGGCCAACCGGTCGTGCGCACGATGCCCCCCGAGGTGGGCAGGGCGGGGGCGTGCTCACCGGGTTCGTTGAAGGTGCCGACCAGGACGGAGGCGGTCACGGCTCAGCCCCGGGCGATCTCGTCTTTGGCGCGGGGGTCGGCGTCGGCCAGGAAGGCGTCGATCCGGTGGACCTCCTCGCCCTCGCCGATGGCCGCGGCGGCCTGGCCCAGCAGGTAGAGCGAGCGCAGGAAACCGCGGTTGGGCTCGTGGCTGTACGGCACCGGGCCGGCCCCGCGCCAGCCGGCGCCGCGCAGGGCGTCCAGTCCGCGGTGGTAGCCGACGCGGGCATAGGCGTAGGCATCGATGGTGCGGCCCTCGCCCCACGCGTCCTGCGCCATGAGGGCCCAGGCCAGCGAGGACTTCGGGAACCGGGTGGCGAGGTCCTCCGGCAGGTCGCCGGCCTCGATCCGCGCGAGGACCTCGTGCTCCTCGGGCAGGTAGGTGGGTTCGGGCTGCATCAGGTTCCTGCCGACCAGGGACGCGTCAGACATGGTGCTCCTTCCGGGGCGGTCGTGGGCGGGGCGGGTTCACCCCCGACTCTAGCCGTGCCCCGGCTCCCCGCCCTCGTCCCATCCGAGCTCGCGGGCCTGCTGGGCCCACCGGTCATGCTCCACGTCGCGCGCCTCCCGGCGGTCCTGCCGGGCCTCGAGGCGGTCGACCCGCTGCTCCAGCTCCGGCCGGGCCGCGCCCTTCTCGAGCGCCTCGACCCGCTTGCGCAACGCGTCCAGTTCCTGCGGGTCGGCGCCCTCGGCCCATGGCAGCGGCTTGCCCGTGGCCATGCTGAACACGGTGATCCCACCCCAGACGAGGATGGCGATGATGGCGATCCACGCGAACCACGGCATGGGCGTTCCTTCCGGTGGGCAGCCCGGGCCGGCCGGCCCGGGCCCTCGGTGGGGTTACTTGATGGACTTGCCGGCGGAGCCCAGTTCCTGACAGGCCTGGACGATGCGCTCGGCCATGGACGTCTCGGCCAGGGCACCCCAGACGCGCGGGTCGTACGCCTTCTTGTTGCCGACGTCGCCGTCCACCTTCAGCACGCCGTCGTAGTTGGTGAACATGTGACCGGCCACCGGCCGGGTGAAGGCGTACTGGGTGTCCGTGTCCACGTTCATCTTGATGACGCCGTAGGAGACGGCATCGGAGATCTCCTGCTGGGAGGAGCCGGAGCCACCGTGGAAGACCAGGTCGAAGGGGCGCTCCTTGCCGATCTTCGCCCCGACCTCGCGCTGGATCCCGTCCAGGATCTCCGGGCGCAGCTTCACGCCGCCCGGCTTGTAGACGCCGTGGACGTTGCCGAAGGTCAGCGCGGTGATGTACCGGCCGTTCTCCCCGGCGCCGAGGGCCTCGATGGTGGCGAGCCCGTCCTCGACGGTGGTGTAGAGCTTGTCGTTGATCTCGTGGGCCACGCCGTCCTCCTCCCCGCCGACGACGCCGATCTCCACCTCGAGGATCTGCCGGTTGGCGTGGGTCCGGGCCAGCAGCTCGCGGCCGATGCGCAGGTTCTCCTCCAGGGTCTCGGCGGAGCCGTCCCACATGTGGGAGTTGAAGAGCGGGTCACGACCGGCCTTCACCTCGGCCTCGGAGGCGTCCAGCAGCGGCATGACGAAGCCGTCCAGCTTGTCCTTCGGGCAGTGGTCGGTGTGCAGGGCGATGTTGACGTCGTACTTCTTCGCCACCTCACGGGCGAAGGCCACCATGGCCAGGGAACCGGTGACCATGTCCTTGACGGAGGAGCCGGAGAAGTATGCCGCGCCACCGGTGGACGCCTGGATGATGCCGTCCGAACCGGCCTCGGCGAAACCGCGGATGGCCGCGTTCAGCGTCTGGGAACTGGTGACGTTGATCGCCGGGTAGGCGTAGCCGCCCTCCTTGGCGGAGTCGATCATCTCGGCGTACTTGTCCGGGGAAGCGATGGGCATTGCGGCTCCTTGGCATCTGGTGACCGTGAGCGCCGGCGAACATGCCGGCGTCCGGAAGTCCGGCCTGCGGGCGGGGCGGGCAGGCAGCCCCGGTGCAGACCCTGTCCGCAGGCCATCCTAGCGACCGGACGGGCACGGGGGCCGCGCCTGCACCAGGGTGACCTGGTCGCGGGCCCGGCACCCGCCGGTCAGCCCTGGGGGTCCCGGTCCGCGGTGGCGGCGTCGACGTCGTCGACCTCGGGTGGCGCCTGGGCGGGCCCGTGGGGTCCGGCCGCCGCCGGGGTCACGCTCCTGCGGCGTTGGCGGCGCATGCGCTGGTAGCGCAGGCGCTGGGCCGGGGTGGCCTTGGCGGAGGCCCGGTCCTTCGGGTCGAGGGGGTCCTGGCCGAGCACCGGGTCGGGGCCGGTCTGGTAGCGATCGGACCAGACCTGGATCAGGGTCCACGCCACGGCGGTGTAGGGCACGGCCAGGATGGCACCGAAGATCCCGCCCACGATGGTGCCGACCGTCAATGCCAGCAGCACGATCAGGGCGTGCAGGCTCAGGGTGCGGCCCATGACGACGGGCTGGAGCAGGTTGCCCTCGAGCTGGTTGACGGCCACCACGATGGCGACCACGATCAGGGCCTCAACCGGCCCGGTGGTGACCAGGGCGACCAGGGCGGCCAGGATCCCGGCGACCGTGGCCCCCACGATGGGCACGAACGCGCCGATGAACACGATCACTGCCAGCGGCAGGGCCAGCGGGACGCCGATGATGAACAGGCCGAGCCCGATCAGCACGGCGTCGACCAGGGCCACGGTGGCGGTGCCGCGGACGTAGCCGCCGAGCACCTGCGAGGACCGGTCCACGGACTCGGCGAGCTTGGCGCGGGTCCCGTCCCGGAACCAGCGGAGGGTGAAGCTGGTGATCTTCCAGCCGTCCTTGAGCAGGAAGAACAGCACCACGACCATCAGCACCACGCCGGTGAGGAACTCGGTGGCCGCGGAGAGGCCGGTCAGGGTGTTGCTGGCCAGGCCGCGGGCGAACTCACCACCGGTGAGGAAGTCCGTGACCTGGCCGGTGGCGTCCTGCAGGGCCCCGGCGTCCACCGGCAGCGGGCCGGAGGTGATCCAGTCCTGCAGCTGCTGCCAGCCGGCGATCGCCGAGGCCGTGAGGGCGTCCCACTCGTTCCGGACGGCGACGACCACCCCGGTGACCACGCCACCGACGAGGACCAGGATGCCCAGGAAGGCCGCGAGGGTGGCCCAGAGGTGGGACCAGCCCCTGGCCACCAGCCACCGCACCAGCGGGGCCACGGCGGCCGCCAGGATGAACGCGACCAGCACGGCGACCAGCACGACGCTCACGCGCAGCAGGAGCCACAGGACCCCGACGACGACCGCGGCGATCAGCAGCGTCTGCCCGGCCCGGGCCCCGGCCCGGCCCATCCCGTCCGACCACGGTCCCGGGTGCCGTGCGGCCGGGGACCCGGCGGCGGGCTCGGCGTCACCGTCCGGGGTGGAGTCCGGTCCGGTCCGGTGCGGACCGGTGCCGACCGAGGGGTCCTGCGGGTGCTGCGGGGCATGCGGTGTGGTCACGGGCTGGCTCCTGGGGCCTGGAGGACGCGGTGCTGTGGTCCAGCCTACGAGCAGGCGCGCCCGGTGGACTCCCGCGAGGGTGTCCTGCGGTGCCGCGGCGGCGGTCAGGTGCCGAACACGTGGCGGCGGACCCAGGCGTGCATGGCGATGCCCGCCGCCACGCCGGCGTTGATGGACCGGGTGGAGCCGAACTGGGCGATGGACAGCGTCGCCTCCGCCGCCCGGTGCACCTCCTCGGACAGTCCCGGCCCCTCCTGGCCGAAGACCAGCACGCACCGCTCGGGCAGCCGGTAGGTCTCCAGCGGCACCGAGTCCGGGAAGATGTCGATGCCCAGCACCGTCAGCTCCTCGGACCGTGCCCAGCCGATGAAGTCCTCCACCGTCGGGTGGTGGTGCACGTGCAGGTATCGGTCCGTGACCATGGCCCCGCGCCGGTTCCAACGGCGCCGGCCGATGATGTGCACGCCGGCGGCGTTGAACGCGTTGGCGGTGCGCACCACGGTGCCGATGTTCAGGTCGTGCTGCCAGTTCTCGATCGCCACGTGGAAGGAGTGCCGACGGGTGTCCAGGTCCGCGACGATCGCCTCCAACGACCAGTAGCGGTAGTGGTCGGCCACGTTGCGCCGGTCCCCGTGCCGCAACAGGTCCGGGTCCCAGTGCTCCCCGGCCGGCCACTCGCCCTCCCAGGGGCCCACGCCCACCTCGCGCGGGGGCCCGTCCCCTGGCACGACGTCGGCGCCCCCCTCGGCCGGCGCGTCCGGTCCCGACACGGCCGGCACCGGGGCGCCCGGGGTGCCGGGCCCGGCGTCGGGCATCACCCCTTGCGGTCCACCAGCGCCCACGAGGCCAGCGCCGAGGCGGCCGCCACGGTGAGCACCGAGGGCCAGGCGCCGATCTTCTTGGCCAGCGGGTGCGAGGCGCCGAACCCGCCCAGGTACACGGCGGACAGCGCGGCGGTGGTGCCCGCGCCGGCCTTCGCCGCCCAGGTCCGGCCCGCGTAGGCGCCGACGGCGGCCAGGACGACACCGCCCAGGGGACGGATCCCGGTCTCGCGGGCGGTCAGGTAACCGCCGATCAGCCCCAGTGCTGCCAGCGGGGCGGTGGTGACGGACTCGGCGGGCTTGAAGACTCCACGTTCACTCATGGCCACTACGCTAGCCGCCCCAGCCGCGGGTATTGACGCGCTGACGCGCACCGGAGGACAGTGGTCATGCACCCGCCGCGAGGGCCTCCGGGATGAGGCTCACTGCACCGCGCGGCCCTGTGAGATGAGGGATGAGATGACCGAGAGTTCCGCGCCCACCACCGGATTGCCACCGACCGCCGTCGATCCCGAGGTAGCGGAACAGGAGGACCGGAAGTGGACGCCGGGCAAGATCGTCCTCTGGGCGGTCATCGCCCTGGTCGGCGGCATCGCGTGGGCCATCCTGGCCATCTCCCGCGGCGAGACGATCAATGCCATCTGGTTCGTGTTCGCCGCCGTGTGCACCTACCTCATCGCCTACCGGTTCTACTCGAAGTTCATCGAGCGGAAGATCACCCGGCCGGATGACACCCGGGCCACGCCGGCCGAGTACAACAACAACGGGCGGGACTTCATGCCGACGGACCGGCGGGTCCTGTTCGGCCACCACTTCGCGGCGATCGCGGGCGCCGGCCCCCTCGTCGGCCCGGTACTGGCGGCCCAGATGGGTTACCTGCCGGGGACCGTGTGGATCATCATCGGCGTGGTGCTGGCCGGCGCCGTCCAGGACTACCTCGTCATGTTCTTCTCGATGCGCCGCGGGGGCCGCTCCCTGGGCCAGATGGCCCGGGAGGAACTCGGGATCGTCGGTGGCACCGCCGCCCTGCTGGCGACCCTGATGATCATGATCATCATCGTGGCGATCCTGGCGCTGGTCGTCGTCAACGCCCTGGGCGAGTCCGCCTGGGGCGTCTACTCGGTCGCCCTGACCATTCCCATCGCCCTCTTCATGGGCGTCTACCTGCGCTTCCTCCGCCCGGGCAGGGTCCTGGAGGTCTCCGTGATCGGCTTCGCGCTGCTGATGTTCGCGATCATCTCGGGCCGCTGGGTCGCCGAGTCCGCGTGGGGCGCCGAGCTGTTCACCCTGGACCGGACCACCATCGCCTGGGCGATCATCATCTACGGCTTCGTGGCCGCCGTCCTGCCCGTGTGGCTGCTCCTGGCCCCGCGCGACTACCTCTCCACGTTCATGAAGATCGGCGTCATCGCCCTGCTGGCCATCGCGATCGTCGTGGTGCGCCCCGAGATCTCCGTTCCTGCCTTCTCCGAGTTCGCCGGACGCGAGGACGGACCGGTCGTGCCCGGGTCACTGTTCCCCTTCCTGTTCGTCACCATCGCCTGCGGTGCGTTGTCGGGATTCCACGCCCTGATCTCCTCCGGGACCACGCCGAAGCTCGTGGAGAAGGAGAGGCAGACCCGCTTCCTGGGCTACGGCGGCATGCTCATGGAGTCCTTCGT
Organism: Citricoccus sp. CH26A; assembly: GCF_000224415.1. GTDB lineage: Bacteria > Actinomycetota > Actinomycetes > Actinomycetales > Micrococcaceae > Citricoccus. The sequence continues at coordinate 79,368 of NZ_AFXQ01000005.1, forward strand.
GGCGATCATGGCACTGGTCGCCGCGATCTCGATCGACCGCGGCATCTACTTCGCCATGAACTCCTCGGCCGCCGTGACCGGGGGCACCGTCGAGGGCGCCGTCCAGTTCGTGAACTCGCTGGGACTGATGGGGGTCAGCCTCACTCCCGAGGCGCTGACCACCCTGGCGGAGAACGTCGGCGAGGAGTCCGTGGTGTCCCGCACCGGTGGCGCCCCGACGCTCGCCGTGGGCATCGCGACGATCATGAACCAGTGGTTCGGCGGACCGGCGATGATGGGCTTCTGGTACCACTTCGCGATCATGTTCGAGGCCCTGTTCATCCTCACCGCCGTGGACGCCGGCACCCGCGTGGCCCGGTTCATGCTCCAGGACACGATCGGCAACTTCATCCCCCGGTTCAAGGACACGTCCTGGCGGCCGGGTGCCTGGCTGTGCACGGCCATCATGGTCGCCGGCTGGGGATACATCCTGATCCTCGGCGTGACCGACCCCTTGGGGGGCATCAACACGTTCTTCCCGTTGTTCGGCATCGCCAACCAATTGCTCGCCGCGATCGCGCTGGCCGTGGTCATGGCGATCGTGGCGAAGCGGGGCACCTTCAAGTACCTGTGGGTGGTGGTGCTCCCACTGGCGTTCGCCGCCGTGGTCACCATCACCGCCTCGCTGTACAAGATCTTCTCCCCCGTCCCGGCGGTCGGCTACTGGGCCCAGCACAACGCCTTCCGCCAGGCCCTGGCCGACGGGCAGACCAGCTTCGGCACGGCCACATCGGTCGAGGCCATGGAGGCGGTCGTGCGCAACACCTTCGTGCAGGGGACGCTGTCGATCGTGTTCATGGTGCTGACGATCATCGTCATCACCATGGCCGTCGTGGCGACCGTGAAGTCCTACCGGACGCGCGGTGTGCCGGAGAACGAGGATCCCCGGGTCGAGTCGCGGATCTACGCACCCTCCGGGCTCATCTCCACCCCGGCCGAGAAGGAGCTCGAGGCGCAGTGGAAGGCCCTGCCGCCTGAGCGCCAGCCGGTCCGCGGGAGGCACTGACCATGGCGGCGCAGGCACTGCACACGCTGGCCACCTCACTGGCCACGGCCTGGCGGAACACCGTGTGGTTCCTGCGCGGCGTGCTCGGGGCGGACGCCTACCAGCACTACCTGGCGCACCAGGCACGGGTGCACCCGGGCGCCGAGCCGATGTCAGAGCGGGCCTTCTGGAAGGACAGGATGGACTGGGAGGACCGGAACCCGCAGGGACGCTGCTGCTAGCCCACTGACTGGGGCCCAGCACAGCACAGCTCGGAACGGACAGGTCCCGGGGCATCGGGTACGCCGAACAGTCCCTCAGCGGTTCTCACCAGGAGCACCTGGCGGGTCGTCCGGGTCCTCCAGGCTGAGGACGATCTCGTTGCGTCGCAGGAACCAGGGCTTGTAGGGAGGATCGAAGCGGGCGAAGCGTGGTGGTCCGACCGGTGAAAGCCCTTCCGAGCGGAGAGCGGTTCGCAGCCTCTCCAGGTGCTTGCGGTAGTTCGCTGCGCTCCAGCGTCCGCGGAACCGGGTGGCCGCTGCCACCGCCGGGGGGACGAGGCGCAGCCTCACGCGGGAATCCGTGGGTCGAGGAGCGTTCTCGAGGGTGAATCCCTCCGGCAGCACGAAGGACACCCGGAAGCGCCCGCCGTCCGTGCAATCGGACCACGCGTCCGCGCATTCCTGCAGTACGGGAGCGGTCATCGCGATGGACTCAGACGTGGAGTCCTGGAGGACCGGTGCCGTCATCGCGACCTTCTGGTCGGACTGGTTCTTGCCGTTGATATAGCCGAACAGGGTGCGGAAGGCGCGGTTGCCGGCATCTTCGAAGCTCGCCTCGACGGTGATCTCGGCCAGGACGTGCTCGGGGTACCGGCGCACTTCGAAGTCGTCATGGCTGCGCAGCGTCTCGTAGGGCTGGTGCGCCGTCATTCCAGTAACCTACTCGGCCGCCGTCACCGGCGCCATGCCGACGACAGCCGTCACGTTGCCACCGGGCGGTCATCTGGTCCCACCCAGCGTGGAAGCGTGGAGAAGGACTGCGTCACCGGAACTCATCCTCGGTCGGGGACTGCAGGAAAACGTGCCCGGTACGGGACTTACCATGTGGTCATGGACGTGCTGGCGGGCTGGTCGGATTTCCACGTCGCCATGGTCGGGGCCACGGCTGCCCTGGCGGGTCTGGTGATCGTGGCCGCGAGCGTCAATATCGACAAGGTCGTCACGGCCGGTTCTGTCACGGCTCGCCTGGCCGCCTCGATCGCCACGCTGGTGGTGGCCATCGTCGTCTCGGGCGTGGCGCTCGTGCCCGGCCTGCCGCTGCCGTGGTTCGGGGCATTGACCGTCGTCGCAGCGATCCCGGCCGCTGGGTTCCAGTTCCACGTGGCATCCACCCTTGCCCGCGACAGGCAAGGCCCGGCTCGGGGACGGTCACTGCGTTCGGCCATCGGGTTCGTGCCGATCCTGGCGTACCTCACGGCAGGGGTGCTGTGCCTGGCCGGACAGTCCTCAGGCGTGGGGGTGAGCGCGGCGGGCACGCTCACGACCATCATCGTCGCGCTCCTGATGTCATGGATCGCACTGGTCGAGGTGCTGCGCTGACCCGGCGGTTGCGCGTATCCAGGCGTCATAAGAATGGGCGCCACGCCACGTGGTTCTCTGGCCGAGAACAATGAATCACGTCGAGTTGAAGACCATGTGCATTTCTCGTGCATGGCGGGAATCCGGATAACTCAATCGGCATTCTCTCGAGGGGCAGCTGTACCAGCACCTCGTTCTCGGCATGGCGTCGTAGGTGGCACTGAGGAGACTCTGGGCCGACGCTGTCCCGATTGCCAACCAGGTACTGTCGGTCGACTGTGCGGCCGCCCGTCGGGTTGGCCGATAGTCATTGGTCGGCCGGCTACGGCTGCGGCTGCGGCGGTAGGGCAGCCACCAGCGGGTGGTCCTTGATCATGAGGCCCACCTGGGCGACTCCGCCCGGGAAGCCGAGGTCGTCGAAGAACGCTACATCGGCCTTGTAGTAGTCGGCCCACTCTTCGGGAATGTCATCCTTGTCGTAGATCGCCTCGACCGGGCACACGGGCTCGCAGGCACCGCAGTCGACACACTCGTCGGGGTGGATGTAGAGGGATCGTTCCCCCTCGTAATTGCGGTCGATGGGGCATTCCTCAATGCCGTCCTTGTCCTTGAGGTCCACACACGGCAAGGCAATGACACAGGTCACGGGAGATCATCCACCTTCCAGCGGTTCGTTGGTTTGGGCCCTTGGGACTCCAGCACCTCGGACAGTCGGCTTGTACGGAAGCGTGCTCCCACGCCGCCCTGAGACTGGTACGGTGCGGCAGGCCATCGATCAAGCTGACACCGAGCTCATCAGCGAGGAGATGGGTAGGCAAGGGCGACAGATAAGAAGTCTCTAGCGGTTCGGTGGTTGTTCACGACGACCAGTCGTCAAGGAGGTCTCCCACGTCAGCAGTTTCGTGGCCTCAGTGCACCGCGGTCCCACCGCCGCCAGGGGGCTTTGGGTTACGCCCTCGATCTCAAGGTGGCTTGGCTCCTTCGATGCCGAGATTTGTGCACCAAGGCCAGTTCTTTATGTGACGAAAGCCCTTAACAGTCTTGTCTGTTTCGTCGGAGGTGTTCCCCTCCTCTTAATCGAATCGGGCTTGCTCACTAGGGTGTGCGTGTAACGGCATTTACAGGGTCTGTTGGTGCAGCAGGGCCACCGACGGTATCCGGGGGGAGGACAACCCATTGTTCGGAACATTCGCACCCGGTACTCGCAAGTTGCCGGGCTCCGAGACCTTGGCCTGTGATAGGGAATGGCGTTTACATCTTCTCGGGTCGTGGAAGCTGGTCCGAGGGGACGAGACGGTCATGGTGCACAGACGCCTGCAGCGGCTGATCGCGCTAGTGGCGTTGAGCGGCGCGATGTCGCGGATTAGGCTCGCGAAGACGCTTTGGCCCGGCAGCACGGAAGAGCGAGCTGCCAACAGCCTGCGCGTGGCTCTGTGGCAGCTCTCGCACTCGCTGCCGGAGTTGTTAGCCGATATTCGGGACCCCATCACCCTCCACCCTGACGTCGCGGTTGACGTCGATGAACTGACGCTGGCCGTCGACCGGATCGAGGGCAGTCCGGTTCGGCTCCCCCACGTTGATCCCGTGCGCCTTCAAGCGGCGGAGCTACTGCCCGACTGGTATGACGATTGGGTTTTTCCCGAACAGCAGCGATTTCGGGACCTGCGGATCCAGATCTTGGAACGTCTCTCCGAGGCATGCCTCGCGGACGGCGACCATTGCCGGGCACTGGACTTTGTCCAGGCGGCCGCGGAGCTGGATCCGTTGAGGGAGACCACCCATCAGCTGCTCATGGAGTGCCACATATCGGCTGGTAATCACGTCATCGCACATCGGGTGTTTGACAGCTTTCGAGACACGATGCGGCGTGAGCTGGATACGGAACCACCCGGTGAGATGCGCAGGCGTCTGGACTCATTACGCGTCATGGAGTCCTGAATGCCGCGCGCAAGGACCACCATCACGGCCCTCTGGGGTCTGATCGTTCTCAGGGCGGGAGTTCAGCCAGCGACCTCGCTTGAGCCGGAAGTAATGGTTCCTCCATCCCCAGGCCCTGCGCCAGCCATGACGCCGGAAGCCCAAGCGGCGTAGCGTCCGTTCTGAGTTCAGATTGTTCGGGTCGGTTACCGCAACGATCTTTGGCAGTCCCAGCCGGAAACCGTGCTCAATCACGGCCCGGGCCGCCTCCTGCGCCATGCCTCGTCCCCATTCGGCTCTGACCAACCGGAAACCCAGTTCGATCTCCGGTCCCTTGCCACCGAGCGGGATGAGCAAGGCGAGGCCGATGAAGTGGTTATGATTTTGCCGCGAAACGATGGACCAGACGCCGAGTCCAGGCCCATACGGCGCGCAGATCCACTCTCGCTGTTCCTTGGAGTAGTCGAATCCGGGTGGTTCTCCCTCCAGGTATTCGTAGACGTCCGGGTGGGAATCCATGGCGGCCATCGCCGCCAGGTCGGTGCTCACCCAGGGTCGTAGCACCAGCCGTTCCGTCCTCAGCTCCGGGAGGGGGGTCGCGTCAGTCGGATGTCCGGACACCCATCTCACCATGTCTGACCGTCTCCTCAGGCAGTCTCAGTCGCGCCCTGGGCGGGGCGGAGTGGTGACGCCCATCGACCTAGCCGCATTTCCCGCCCGATAGGCGAGCATTTCGAGTGGCCCTCGTTGCCGAGCGAGACGGAATGCGACACCGACAACGGCCGCTACCCCGGCTTGCCACCAGAAGAGGCCAACGATGTCGTAAGAGGGGTTCGTAGGCGTGATCAGGGCCATCACGGCAATGTGCGCTGAGTAAAGCGTCAGCGTCATCGCTCCGGCCCCTGCCAGGGGTAACAACACTCTGGGCCGCCCCCGCCCCACCAGCAGGCAGACTCCCAAGATGATCGCAGCTGTGCCCATGCTGTCGACCAGGGCAGGGGTGGTTCCCAAGTGCGGTTCATCTACGGCTAGCCACCACCAGGCGGCTCCGTCGAACCCGTCCAGGACCTCCGGGTAGTCGGGCGGATAGCTTCCGGCCGCGTCCCGAAGGGCCGCCCGGCCCCCAGCCGGGCCCAACAGGATCGAGCTGGCCAGACGGGAACCGAGAAACATCAGTGTTCCAACTCCTACCAGGAGCACCTCCACTCGCAGGGACCGCAGTCTCACGCGGCCCAACACCAATCCGAACAGGACGTAGCTGAACCATTGCAGCACCGGGTAGGCACCGGTGAGGAGCAGGTCAGAAAGTAGTGCCAATGGGGTCAACAGGCTGAGCCAGTTGGGTTCCGTAGTCAGGCCCATGCCACCACTCATGCTGACCAGCAGGGAATGGCACGACAACGCCATGACCGGCGCGAGGACCGTCCACGATGCGGCCCATGTGATCAGCCGGTTCAGTCTCATAGTGATGAACGGCAGCGCCAAGAGGAACATCACGGCGTACTGCACGAGGATGATCTCCAGCTCGGAACCGGTCATTCCCAGGGACAAACCCACGGCTCCAATGACACCAGCCCTGGCGGTGATGCCACGGCGGTGGGCTGCGACGTGTGCATGGGCGGCCGGCTGATCACCTCCGGTCAGCAGTGACAGGCCCACCCCGGCCAGCACGGCGAACATGGCAGCCGATCGGCCCAGGACGAGCTGGGACATCCAATCGGGAGCCGTCGAATCCGGGTAGGCCACCCTGAACACGTGGACAGTCATCATGCCGAGCAGAGCCACCCCTCGGGCTGCGTCGACCCCGACCAGACGTAGCCCCTTTTCGGCGTGCTGAGCGTCATCGTCTGGCGCCATGGACACCTGAGGATCTCCTCGGGGCTCCGTCAGCCCTGGACGGTGGGGATGCCGTGCCAACGGTTTCCTGCGGGCATGGTCTCGCCCTTCATCAGCAGCGATAGCGGCCCCACGACGGCGTCCTCCTCCATCACGGTGTCATAGAGCACCACCGCCATGTTGCCCACGGAGCATCCTTCCCCGATCACCAGGTGGGATGACTTCATGATCCGGTCCTCGAAGAGGTGGTTCTGGATGATCGAACCGGCATTGAGGGCAGCGAAGTCCCCGATCTGGATCAAGTCGAACTCCGAGAAGAGACTACTGCCGATATAGCAGTTCTTTCCGATCCGACAACCGAGCAACCTCAGCACCGGAGCAGCGAACGGCGTGCCGAAGAGCTGAGCGACGATCGGTGACATGAGCGACTCGTAGGCTCCGTTGAGCATCTCGTTGAACCATACATAAGGAGACCACAGGGGCACGACGACGGGGTGGAAGCGCCCCATGACGGTCCACTTCAGAACGACGACGACGGCGATGGCGATGATGGCCAATGTCAGTGCCAGCCCAGGCAGGATCAAGAGCATGATCCACACCCCATAGGTTTGGTAGGTCAAGATGACCGCCACAAGACCAGTGAGACCGAGGACGGTCTGCGTGTAGGCGGGAATCAAGATACGCAAAGCATCGACCACGCCGCGGCGTACGTACATCTTGCGGCTCGGGAGATAGGTCGTGCCGTCGTCAAAACCGGCAACCTTCTGCCGGTTAGGAAGGTTGAAGGCCGGGGATCCGAGCCAGTCCGTGCCGTCAGGTGTGGGCTCTGTTCGTGACGGAGGGACGGACAGGACACCCAGCAGGCTGTTGTCGCCCAGACTCGACGCGACCGGCAGCATCGCGCTGTTCCCAACAAAACTGCGCCTTCCAACAGTGTTGGGGTGGAGTTCAAAATGACCGCCGAATGTCCTGCGCCCTCCCAGGATTGCACCGTCGGCGAAGAAACTGCCCTCACCGACGGTCAACAATTCTGGGATGAAGCTCCACACGGTGGACATCTCCGAGTGGCGGCCGACCTTGGCACCGAGCAGGCGCATCCACGGGGGGAGGTAGATGGTCGTGAAGACGGGTAAGAACATTGTTCGACTGGAGCGCATGAGGCTGTAGGCCATCCAGTGGCGCAGATAGTAGAAAGTGTAAAGCTCGTATACCCCGGTCCGAGCACGACGGAGTAACACGGCCTTGAACAGCGCCACCCAGAAGCAAGAGAACACGACCATGAGCGGCACGGCGAGCAATGAGAGGCCTGCCGCCGGAAGGAACCACCCCTGCTGGGCAGCGACCAACCAGAACAGTGCCATGGCCAAGGCCGGGAGGCCGAACAATAGTCCTGACAACATCCCGAGCACGAACACTCCGACGCAGAAGAGTACGAGGCGCGTCAGACTGTAGCGCCGAATATCCTCAACGGGAACATGGACCTCGGTCGGCTCAGCCGGAGAGCCACGTCGTTGCTCGTCCGCTCCCAGGATGGTGCCGTCAGGCAGCAGGGACTGATCGTCTAGGCGGGAACCGTCGCCCATCTGCACATCGAGGCCGAGGGCGGAGTGCGCACCCACGAAGCACCGGTCACCGATCTCGAGGGTACCGATGAGCAAGTAACCGTTCTCGATCCGATACCCGAGTAGTTGGGTGTCGGCACCGATCGTGGAGTCGTCGCCGATCCGCACCGTGTCCCAGATTGAACACAGTCCCGTCTCAAGGGCACAGTTGCGGCCGACTTTCGCACCCATCAACCGGTAATAGACGGTCATCAGCGGCGTACCCGCGAGCATGCCCAGGCCGCTCAAGCCCTGGAGTCTCTGGACGATCCACCAACGGATGTAGTAACTCCCCCACAATGGATACGCCCCGGGCTTGTACCGTCCGATGACTACCCACTTCGACCCCACCCCCACGAGAAGTAACACCGGCCAGAGGATCAGCCCGAACACCAGGAGGAAGATTACTCCCTCCAGCACGGGTGTCCGCCCTTGGAGCATGCCGTCGATGACGGGCACGATAACGACCGCCGGGAGAGAGAAGACCAAGAGCAAGCCGAGGATGACCCCGGCCTGCAAGGCCGCCACCCGCTTGCGAACGCTTCGACGAGTCGGCGGGGGCGTAGCGTAGGCCCCTGCGAGGGCCACATCGGTCGTTTCGTGTGCGCGGGCGGAGTGTTGACTGAGTTGGCGCACCGTCGGGTAGGCATAGAGATCGCGGACAGCCACGCGGCAGTCCGCTTTCTCCCGCAGTGCGGCGACCGTCCGGGCCGCAAGCAGGGAGTGCCCGCCAAGATCGAGGAAGAAGTCCTGGTCTACCCCTACCTCCGGTATCCCGAACACGGCGGCCCATGCGTCAGCGATCTTCTGCTCCCGTTCGGTCACGGGCCGCTCACCGATGGACGAGCCGTCGACCAGCGGAGTCCTCGCGTCGGGGAGCTTACCCCGATCGATCTTGCCACTGGTCAACCGGGGCAGCTCCTCTAGAACGTCCAGTGAGGTGGGCACCATGTAGGAAGGAAGCCGGGAGCGTAATGTCGCCAGCAACCCGGAACGGTCGAGCTCAGCCGACGGCTCGAGGACGACGTAGGCTGCAAGGTGGTCGACGCCGTCGAGTCTGCGTACTTTCACGGCTGCCGATCTGATGGCGTTGTCCTCGCGGAGCACCGCCTCGATCTCTGCGAGTTCCACTCGATACCCGCGGATCTTGACCTGGCCGTCGATGCGTCCAAAGAACTCGATTTCCCCATCTTCATTGGCCCGGACGAGGTCTCCGGTCCGGTAGAGCCGACCGCCACGGTCTGGATGCGCCAAGAACTGCTTCGATGTCAGTTCGGGCTGATTGAGATATCCGCGGGAGATGCCTGCTCCGCCGATGTACAGTTCTCCCATTTCCCCGGGTGCTACCGGGTGCATGGTGGAATCGAGAATGTACGGCACATAGCCAGGCAGCGGCTTTCCGATCGTGACGGACCGGCCGGGTTCGCACACGAAAGCCGTGGTATTGACCGTGGCCTCGGTCGGACCGTAGACGTTGAGCATCAGCCGCCCTGGCCGGGCCCAATCGGCAACCAGTTGGGGAGGACAGGCCTCCCCGCTTACTACGACCTGGCGTAGGGAGGGAATATCCGCCGTCATGGTGGCGAGCATGGTAGGCACCGTGGAGAAGTAGGTCACGCGCAGGGCGGTCAAGTGTTGGGCCAGGTCATTGCCGAAGCGCGGGGCGGACCGCGTCCCGACGACCAGTGAGGCCCCATTGGAGAAGGCCATCCAGATTTCCTCGACGGATCCATCGAACCCGAGCGAGAACCCCTGATAGATCCGGTCCTCGCGGGTGGTGGAACAAACCCGGTTGAACGCCGGTATGAAGTGGGTGGCATTGCGATGCTCCGTCATGACACCCTTCGGGCGCCCCGTGGTGCCCGAAGTGAAAATCACGTAGCAGAGGTCTTCCGGCGTCAGTCCCGTCTCGGTGCGGGTTAGACGCCGGTCCGCGCAGGCAGCGATGTCGGCCGCCTCCACGTCCGTGGCGACAACCTCGGCCGTAGCCAATGCCATGCACCGCTCGGCGAGGACTCGCTCCGTGAGGACGGTTTCGATGGACGCTTCGGAGACGATGTACTGGATTCGGTCGTCCGGGTGGCCCGGATCAAGGGGCACGTATGCGGCTCCGGCCTTGAGGCAACCTAGGATCGCGACGATCGGCATCTCGGAGCGCTCGTAGAAGAGCCCGACCAGTGACCCCGGGCCCACCTGACGAGCGCGCAGATAGTGCGCCAGACGGTTGGCTTGGGCGTCCAGTTCCCCATAGGTCAGCGATACCTCTCCGCAGATCAACGCCGTCGATTCGGGGTGGGCATCTGATTGCTGCTCGAAGAGTTCGTGCAGGCAGGCCTGGTCGGTCGAAGTGAGTGCGGAGCGGCTCTGCAGGTCGATGTTCGTCATGATTCCTCCGGGTGCAGGCGGTGAGTGCGGGCGATCGGGCGCTTGATCAGGAGACCGGCCGTAGGAGGGACGCGACAGCGGTGGTGCAAGCCGTCGAGGCCTCAAAGTCCTTCATGAGTACCTGGACTTCCTGCGGTGACAACGGCACCAGGGGTGAACGGACCGGTCCTGCCGGCAAGTGAAGGAATGACAACAACTCCTTGACGGACGCTGAGGCCGGGCAGCGGAATAGACCGGTGAAGATGGGCAACAGTTCTCGATGGATTCCCAGGGCGTCCTCCATGGAGCCCGAGTGAAAACACGCCAGCATGCTCCGCAGCGCAGGGGCAGCGAGATGCCCTGCGACGGAGATGAATCCGCTTGCCCCAACGGACAACAGGGGAAGGTTCAGAGCGTCATCGCCGGAGTAGTAGACGAGCCCGGTGTGCTTGAGCACCCAGGACGTCGATTGCAGGTCCCCCTTGGCATCCTTGACCGCGACGATGCGAACATGTTCTGCCAGTGCCCGCAAGGTCTCCGGCTCCACTGCCACACCGGTCCGTTTGGGAATGTCGTAGACGATGACGGGCAGTGACGTGCTGTCGGCGATCGCGGTGAAATAGTCGATCAGGCCGCTCTGGGACGGACGGCAATAATACGGAGCCACCACGAGCAATCCGTCCGCCCCTGCATCCTCGGCATCCTGCGCGAGGGCCACACTGTGTCGGGTGTCGGATGAACCCACTCCGGCGATGACGCTCCGGCCCGCTGGGGCCAGGACCTCGCGCACGGTTTCTATCACACGTCGCTTCTCCGCCGCGGACGTGCTGAAAGCCTCACCGGTGGTGCCATTCAGCACCAGCCCATCATTCCATCCTGGCCGGGTCAACCACTGTGCCAACCGGCGGCAACCCTCGATGTCGACGTCCCCCTGTGGGTCGAAGGGCGTCACCATGGCAGTCAGGACGTTTCCGAATCGGCTGTTCTCACTCATTCGTGTGCTCCTCACGCGAAATCGTGCCGGCCATCCCCTGGGTCGGCGCTCCTCGCAGTGAACGGCTCCGTGCGTTAATCGCCCGTTATCGAGACAACCGATGGGACCTCACGGTCAAAGCGGTAACGGAGCTTTAACGGCGTGACGTCAACGCTGGCGCTCGGATGGCAATCATCCGGTGGTATCCGGCTCGGGCCCAGGCCTGTTCCGGTGTCGACATAAGGAGTGCACCAATGTACCCAGACTGGACGCGATTCTCGGTGTGGAAAGACGTATCCGAGGAGGAGTTCGGCCATCACAGCTGGCAGGACCGCAACTCGATCACGCGCATCAAGCAACTAAGGGCAGCGCTGGATGTGGTGGCCGCACCGGAGGTGATCCAAGACATCGAGGACGGCCTGACGCACGTGGGCATGTCGATTCGGTTGACCCCGTACGTGATGAACCTGATCGACTGGTCCAATGCCATCTCGGACCCGATCCGCAGCCAGTTCCTTCCGATGCGCTCGGAGCAGGAAGAGGATCATCCTTGCCTGCGGGTCGACTCTCTCGAAGAACAGGATAGATCCCCGGTACCCAGCCTCGTACACCGGTACCCGGACAAGGTGCTGTTCCTCGTCACAGCAGTGTGTCCCGTGTACTGCCAGTTCTGCACTCGCAGTTACGCCGTGGGCCAGAGCACCGATCTGGTTCAGAAGGAGCAAGTGACCAGTACTAGGAACTGGCCGGCGGCACTGGACTACATTCGCAGGACGCCAGAGGTTGAGGACGTGGTCATCTCCGGCGGTGACCTCGCCCGGTTGAAACCCGCCAACGTGTTCGAGTTGGGCAACGCGTTGCTGGACATTGAACACGTGCGCCGTTTCCGATTTGCGACGAAGGCACTGGCTGTCGAACCGATGAAGTTCCTCACGGACCAGGAGTGGGTCGACGCGCTCACCGCGGTCGTCGACCGCGGCCGGACGATGTTCAAGGATGTCGTCCTCCACACCCACTTCAACCATCCCGACGAGGTCACACCCGTCGTCGAGCAGGCGATGCGGCTGCTTCATTCACGGGGGGTTTTCGTCCGCAACCAGACCGTGTTGCTCCGGGGGGTGAACAATGATGCCCTGACGCTGAAGACCTTGATCAAACGGCTCAGCCGGGTGAACATCCATCCGTATTACGTCTATGTATGCGACATGGTCAAGGGCACCGAGCACTTCAGGTTGCCGATCGCCGAGGCCCAGTCCTTAGAGAAGGAAGTCCGGGGGGTAACGGCCGGGTTCAATACTCCGCTATTCATCGTTGACACTCCGACCGGCAAGAGGGACGTGCATTCCGCGGAATTCCACAACGATGAGTTCGGGGTTTCGGCGTTCCGATCTCCAAACGTCGACGCCAGCCGCCTGTGCTATTACTTCGATCCGGTGCGTTCCCTCAGCTCCGAGGCGCGACTGGCCTGGGGCTCCGAACATGCCCGCGAGCGCATTCTCGACGAAAGGATCGAACCTGATCTCGCCCGAGCCTGAGAGCACCGAAGAGCACCGGGCTCCTGGGCCGCATCCACATCGGCAACAGGAGCCCGGGGCCTTAGGGCCGGTAGCAGGCCGGCCATCAGGTCCCAGGGCGGGATGAGCCCGCAGTCATACACCGGTTCTTCCTGTCTTCTCAGTGGGCCCACCTCACCGGAATCCTGCTCCCGCTGAGAGGCAGCTGGATCGGAACCGGAAGCACCGCCATGGGCGCCGTCCACTGGTCGGCGTCGACCATCGAGTCCCTGCCCGATTTTCTCATGGAGGCATGCAGGGCTATATTGGATGTGACATGGACGTTCAGCGGTTGTTCCTGTCTTTCTGGTTGTATCCTGCCGCTCAACCTCAGGGATGAGCCGCCAACTCCGGGAATCTCACAGGAAGGACACCGGTGGATAGCGACACTGTCGACGGCAATGAGGAGACCGCCGGGGTGGGGAGCTCCATCGTGATCAGGATGTGGCGGGAGCCGGAGCACGACAGACAATTCCGTGCACGGCTCATCCGCACCGGTTGGCGGGAGGATGTCGACGTGGCGCTGGTAGCCGACCCGGATGCGGTCCTGAAACAGGTGGAGAAATGGCTGGCAGAGTTCACTGCGTCAGGGACTTGATCTGATCTTCGGCACGCGGGCGTGCGTTGCACGAAACCCCACCGATCATCGCTGTTTTCGGTCGAGGACGTCAGGACGCATTCCGGCGTCCTCGATGAGCAGGGCAAAGCGCTCCGATGGCTCTAATCCAAACTGCCGCAGGGAAAAAGAGCGGAAACGCTGATAGGTCTGAGCTGCTGACTCCAGATTCCCGTCAGCGATGTGCCCCTCGGCCAGCAGCCGATGCGCTGTCTCGCGCAGGGGGTCAGCGTCTACTGCGGTTTGCGCGGCGACGAGGGCCGCCCGTAGCGCATTCCGGGTGATGAACTGCCGTGCTAATGATTCCAGCGTGCTGACGCGCATCTGATGCAGCCTCTCCCGCTGAGCTACAACCCAGTCATCCTGCCAACTCGGCAACAGATTCGGATGCACGAGAGAATCGAGAAGCGCCCGCAGTTCTCGCTCGTCTGTTTGTTCGGAAAGGCGACCCGCCCTCCGGTACAGTTCCGTGACGTCCACATGTACGTTCTCGGTTAGTCCCAGCCGAGTACCGTCATCTTGCAGCACCCCGGGAAGTCGCTGACGAATCTGCCAGACACTCGCCCGGAGACTCCCCAGCGCCTGCGACTCACTGCTGTTGCCCCACAGGAGGTCAGACAGAAACATCCGCGAACGGTCCCCGTACATGGCCAGGGCGGCAATGAGGCGCTGCTGACGGGGCGCCACCTTGACCGCTTGTCCTCCTCGGTGCACATGCCACTCCCCGAGCAGGGCCAATTTCCACAGTGGAGCAGGCGCCGCAGGCATGCGTCCTCCCCCGTTGACGTCCAAACTGGCCTAATGGAGAGAACAATAACCGGCCTGACGTTATTGACGTAGACGTGTTCATCGTGCGACGCCGGGAAGAATCCGTCACGACCCATCTGCCATCTCAGTTCCCTGGCTTGCTGAATCCCTGCCCATTCCTCCCCGGACGTGGCAGGCGCGAGCCCATCGCAACTTCGCGATAGACAGTGTTCGGATTCAGCCTGATCCGCGGGGATCCAGCTGAAGCCAGGTGGATGTCCCTATGGATGTAAAGCCGCCTTGCGAGGTATCTCCTTGGCGGGTTCGCCAGTTGGTGTTCGGATGAACTCGTAGATCTCGCGGGTCACGTATCTGTGGAGGTCACGGATGGCTTCGCGTCGAGTACCGCCCTCGGCGGGTCGCTTGCGGAGGTGCTCCTGTGTGCGGCTTCGTCAACGGCCGCAGCGATGCGATGATACAGCTCCTCGACTTCCGCGCTGAGGTGCGGGATGCGTCGGCCAGGATCCGCAGCGTGATGCGGATGGCTCCGGCCGGTCCTGTGTGCCTCGCGCTACTCAACCGGGTGCACCGTTTAGCCAGATGTTGGTCGCTCAGCCCGGCAAGGAACTGTCGAAGGGCACCGTCGCTGGTGACGATGACGGCCTTTACGGTCGATGTGACACGAGCCGAGAGCGCGGGCGTGCGGCGGATTCAGCGTTGATCATGTCGCTCTTCCCGCACGCCGTTCGTATGAGGAGCTGGTGGCGCGGAAACCGCGCGAATCGAACAGGCCACCGATCATCGGTACGACGGGTACGACGTGGACGAGCTTGTGCTTGTCGACACCCCACAGGACGTCCTCGCCCGTGGATGCAGCGACCGCGGCCTCTGGGCGCACCAGTCTGCCCCGCCAGCGGTCAGACTTTCCGACCCTGCCGGCCCGGGCCGCAGGGCGCACAATGGTGCCGTGACGATCGTCGACAACGCCATCTACAAGGACGGCAAGCGCATCCTGGCCCCCACCAGCCTCCAGGAGACCTTCGAGGAGTGCGAACGACTGGGCGGCATGGCCTGGGTCGGGTTGTACAGACCGGACGAGGCGGAGCTGCAGGAGGTCGCCGAGGAGCTGAACCTCCACGAACTCGCGGTCGAGGACGCGCTGGCCGGTGGGCAGCGGGCCAAGCTCGAGCACTACGACGACGACCGGTTCTTCGTGTTGATCCCGGCCCGCTACATCGACGAGACCGAGACGGTCGAGTTCGGCGAGCTCAACGTGTTCGTCGGGGCGAACTTCGTGGTCACGGTGCGCCACTCCGAGGTGCCCGACCTCTCCCGGGTGCGGTTGCACCTGGAGCGGGACCGGCCCGAACGGCTGGCGGCGGGGACCCCCGCCGTGGTGCACGGGATCCTGGACTCGGTGGTGGACGACTACTTCCCGGTCGCCGACGGCCTGGACAACGACATCGCGGAGATCGAGGACCAGATCTTTGCCGGGGACGGCAACGTCTCCCGGCGCATCTACCAGCTCTCCCGGGAGGTGGTGAACTTCCAGCGGGCGATCCGGTCCCTGCCGTACATGCTCGACAACATGATCGAGAACCTGGAGACGGACCCGTCCAAGGTCGAGGTGGTCCGCAAGCTGCGGGACGTCCAGGACCACACCGAGCAGCTCAACGACCGCGTCATGGCCATGCGGACCATGCTCGAGCACGCCCTGGAGCTGGACTCGACCCTGACCTCCAAGAAGCTCGCCGAGGAGTCCGTGCGGCAGAACGACCAGGTGAAGAAGATCTCGTCCTGGGCGGCCATCATCTTCGCCCCGCAGTTGATCGGGTCCATCTACGGCATGAACTTCGACCGCATGCCGGAACTCCATTGGGCCTGGGGCTACCCCTTCGCCCTCGGGCTCATGCTGGCGATCGCCGTGGTGCTCTACGTCCTGTTCAGGCGCAACGACTGGCTCTAAGCGCCCGCCGGCGCCCCGCCGTCAGTCGAGGCCCAGCTCGTCCTTGCCGAAGGCGAAGAGGTAGGGCACGCCGGCCTCGGACTCGATCCGTTCGGCGGCACCGGTGGAACGGTCCACGATCACGGCCACGGCCCTCACGGTGCCACCGGCGGCACGGACGCCCTCCACGGCGGTCAGGGCGGAACCACCGGTGGTCGAGGTGTCCTCGAGCACCACGACGTCCCTGCCCTCCACGGCGGGACCCTCGACCTGGCGGCCCATCCCGTAGGACTTCTGGGCCTTGCGCACCACGAACGCGTCGACTCCCCGGCCCTGCCGGCCGGCCTCGTGCAGGATCGCGGTGCCGACCGGATCGGCCCCCATGGTCAGCCCGCCCGCGGCGCTGAACCCGACGCCGGCCCCGTCCAGCAGGTCGAGCATGACGCGGCCGACCAAGGGCGCGGCCTCGTGGTGCAGGGTGACCCGGCGCAGGTCGATGTAGTAGTCGGCCTCCTGCCCGGAGGACAGCGTGACCCGGCCCCGGACGACGGCCAGTTCCTGGATGAGCTCGAGCAACCGGGCGCGGTCCCGCGCCTTCTGGTCCGCCGAGCGGGCGGCGGGGGAATCCGGGGTCTGAGTAGTCATGCCGTCCATCCTAGATTCTCGGCCGGACCCCTCCTAGGGTGGTGACATGAGCGATCCCCAGCCTCCCCAGGAACACCTGTCGGACCGTCCCACCGAACAGTTGCTCAGCTACTGGCTCAACATGGTGGACACGCTGCTCACCCAGCGCGTCAACGAGTCCCTGGCCGAACACGGCCTGACCCGGGCCCAATGGCAGCTGATGAACGCCCTGACCTCCCGCCCGCAGTCCGCCGAGGAGCTCGGGCACGTGCTGCCCCCGTCCGTGGCAGGGTCGGACGAGGGCCCGCGGACGGTGAAGGAGAACCTGGACGAGCTGGTGGAGTCCGGTTGGCTCGTGGTCGAGGGCGATCTCTACACCCTCACGAGCACCGGACGCACCAGCGGCGAGCGCGTGGCCGCCGTGGTCGAGGAGATGCGGGCCGACATCACGGAGGGCCTGGACGAGGAACAGTACGAGACCGTGATGACCGCGTTGCAGACCATGGCGCGGAACCTCGGCTGGTCGCGCAGCTGAAACCGCCCCTAGGCTGGGCCCATGCGCGAAATGCAGAAGGCCATCATTGCCGAGTTCGGCGTCAAGCCGGAGATCGATCCAGCCGCCGAGGCGGCCGCACGTGTCCAGTTCCTGCAGGACTACCTGCGGGCCAGCGGCGCGAGGGGATTCGTCCTGGGCATCTCTGGCGGCCTCGACTCCACGCTGGCCGGCCGGCTCGCCCAGCTGGCCGTCGAGGGACTGCGCGCCGAGGGGATCCAGGCCGAGTTCGTCCCCGTCCGGTTGCCCTACAACGTCCAGCATGACGAGGACGACGCCCAGGCCGCCCTCGACTTCATCGACGGCGACGCGGAGACCACGTTCGACATCGCGGCTGCCGTGGATGGCTTCGAGAGTGAGTTCACCGCCGCCACCGGGGAGCCGATCACCGATTTCAACAAGGGCAACGTCAAGGCCCGGGTGCGCATGGTGGCCCAGTACGCCATCGCCGGTGCGCACGGACTGCTGGTGATCGGCACCGACCACGGCGCGGAGTCCGTGACCGGTTTCTTCACCAAGTTCGGGGACGGCGCGGCCGACGTGCTCCCCCTGTTCGGCCTGAACAAGCGGCAGAACCGGCAACTGTTGAAGTACCTGGGCGCCGAGGAGCGACTCTGGGCGAAGGTCCCCACCGCGGACCTGCTGGATGACAAGCCCGGACAGACCGATGAGGCCGAGCTCGGGTTGAGCTACGACGTGATCGATGACTACCTCGAGGGCAGGGTGGTTCCCACCGACGCGGCGGAGAAGCTGGAGCAGGTCTACCTGCGGTCCCGCCACAAGCGGACCACCCCGGTCAGCATCCTCGACTCGTGGTGGCGCCAGGACTGAGCCCGGCCCGAAGCGCGCCTGTCGAGAGGTCTTGGCTAGGCTGGCCGGGTGAAGATCGCGACCTGGAATGTGAACTCCCTCCGTGCCCGTGCCGACCGCGTGGAGTCCTGGCTCGAGCGCACGGACGTGGACGTCCTGGCCATCCAGGAGACCAAGTGCAAGGACGAGAACTTCCCCTGGGAGCTCTTCGAGCGCATGGACTACGAGGTGGCGCACTTCGGCTTCTCGCAGTGGAACGGGGTGGCCATCGCCTCGCGCGTGGGCCTGGCCGACGTGGAGCGGACCTTCGTGGGCCAGCCGGAGTTCGGCAAGGGCGGAGTGGATGCCGTCCAGGAGGCCCGGGCGATCGCCGCGACCGTCGGCCAGGGCGAGGACGCCCTGCGGATCTGGTCCCTCTACGTCCCCAACGGCCGTGCCCTCGAGGACGAGCACATGGCCTACAAGCTGCACTGGCTGGACGTGCTCCGCCAGCACGCGGTGGGTGCGGTCGCCGGGGACCCCTCGCTCCGCCTGGCCCTCACCGGGGACTGGAACATCGCCCCGCGGGACGAGGACGTCTGGGACATGCAGTTCTTCCTCGACGAGGGGCTGACCCACGTCTCCCCCGCCGAGCGCGCCGCCTTCCACGCCTTCGAGGAGGCGGGCTTCCAGGACGTGGTCCGCCCCCGCCACCCCGGGCCGGGGGTCTACACGTACTGGGACTACAAGCAGCTGAGGTTCCCCAAGAAGGAGGGCATGCGCATCGACTTCGTGCTCGCCTCTCCCGCCCTGGCCACCTCCGTCACGGACGCCTGGATCGACCGTGACGAGCGCAAGGGCAAGGGCGCCTCGGACCACGCCCCCGTGGTCATGGAGCTCGGCCCGGCAGCGGGGGCCTGAACCGGGCCCATGGAATACCAGTCCGAGCTGCGCGTCTACCAGCCCCTCGCCGCGTTTCCCGACGCCGTCCAGGCCGGGTTCCTGCGCGTCCGCCACCGCACGCGTGCGGCGGCGGAGGAGGAGGCGTCCCGACGGGCGTGGCGCCGGCTGCTGCGCGACGTCACCGACCCGTTCCCCCACGGATCGGACCTGGTCCGCGTGCTGCAGGTGCCCGGGCCGGCGGACGGCCCCGTCTCGGAGTACTTCTGCCCGGACGAGATGGCGCTGCGCTGCGAACTGTCCGCGGAGCAGCTCGCCGAGTCGATGCGTCCGCAGACCTTCAACCTGGTGGTCCCGGAGGCGGCCCGGCGGGCCAACCTGGAACGCCTCGCCGAGCACCTGGAGGCGGACGGCCCCGAGGAGCTGCGGCATGTCCACACCCGGACCGCGGTCTGGGGCGTGCCGGCGTCCTGGTTCGCCCTCGTCCACGAGGACGACACCATCGAGGTCGAGACGGACCCCGGATCCGCGCCCGCCGGGGCAGGGGGCGCCTTCGACGCGGGCGCCGTCCGGACGGTGCGGATCACCGTCCCGCTCGCCCTCGCCCTCGAGCGGGCCCGGCGGGCGGCCGTGGTCCTCTCCCTGCACGCGCCGGACATGGACCTGCTGAACGACCTCACCGTCCTCGTGGCGTGGCTGGAGTCCTTCCACCCGGACTCCATGGTGGAACTGGACTACGGCGGCCTGGCCCGGCTGGTCTGGCCGGACGACTCCCCCTTCGACGTCCGCACCGCGTTCGAGGCGCTGGAGGACGGCGACCAGGAGGCGGCGGTGGTGGCGAACCACCGCATGGTGCGGCGGTGGCTGCCCGTGCGGCAGCTCGGCCGCGCCAGCTGAGCCCCCGCGCGCCCCCTCCAGGGGAGGAGGGCACACGGAGGGCCGCCCGCCGGGCCCGGCGCGACGGACGAGGAGTGGCGGACGAGGAGTGGCGGATCCGCCCACTGCCCCGGAAACCGTGGACCACTAGGCTGGGCCCATGACCACGGGACCCCTGAGCACTCCTCCGTCCGAAGCCCGCAACCGTCCGCAGAACCCCTGGTGGGTGGACGCCGTGATCTACCAGGTCTATCCCCGCTCCTTCGCGGACGCGGATGGCAACGGCATGGGTGACCTGGCCGGGGTGACGGCGAGACTGCCCTACCTGCAGCAGCTCGGGGTGGACGCCGTCTGGCTGTCCCCGTTCTATGTCTCCCCGCAGAAGGACGGCGGTTACGACGTCGCCGACTACCGGGACGTGGACCCGCTCTTCGGCACCCTGGCGGACGCCGACGCCCTGATCGACGCCGCCCACGAGGCCGGATTGCGCATCATCGTGGACCTGGTCCCCAACCACACCTCCTCGGCCCACCCCTGGTTCACCGAGGCACTGGCCACCGACCCGGACACGGAGGAGGGCCGGGCGGCCCGGGACCGGTACATGTTCCGCCCCGGGGCCGGAGCCGACGGTTCGGAGCCGCCGAACAACTGGCAGTCCACCTTCGGCGGGCAGGCCTGGACGCGCACCACGAACCCGGACGGCACGCCCGGGGACTGGTACCTGCACCTGTTCGACTCCTCCCAGCCGGACCTGAACTGGGAGAACCCGGAGGTCAGGGACGAGTTCGAGGACATCCTGCGGTTCTGGCTGGACCGGGGGTGGACGGGTTCCGGGTGGACGTGGCCCACGGGCTGGTCAAGGCCGAGGGCCTGCCGGACCACGCCGAGCGCCCCGGCATGGTCACGGACGCCGGCCTGGCGCCGGCGGCGTTGAGCACCGATGACGGGATGGACGTCTCCGGCCACGCCGAGGAGAACCCGCAGGACCACTCCCACCCGGTCCCGTACCACGACCAGGAGGGCGTCCACGAGATCTACCGCTCGTGGAACCAGGTGCTCTCGGAGTACGACCACGACCCGGTGCTGGTGGCGGAGGCCTGGGTGGCCCCGCTGGAGCGGCTCTTCCGCTATGTCCGCCCCGGCGAGATGCACCAGGCGTTCAACTTCACCTTCCTGATGGCCGGCTGGGACGCCGTCCGGCTCTCGGACGCCATCACGGTCTCCGTGGAGGAGGCGGACAAGGTGGGCGCGCCGAACACCTGGGTGCTGTCCAACCATGACACGGTCCGCCACGCCTCCCGCTTCGGACTGACCGACCCCACCCGCTACCCCTCCGGGATCGGTGCCGAGGACGAGCAGCCGGACGAGGCACTCGGGTGGAAGCGCGCCCGCGCGGCCGCCCTGATCGAGCTGGGGCTGCCCG
The DNA here is from genome assembly GCF_000224415.1 of Citricoccus sp. CH26A. Classification (GTDB taxonomy): domain Bacteria; phylum Actinomycetota; class Actinomycetes; order Actinomycetales; family Micrococcaceae; genus Citricoccus. The sequence continues at coordinate 100,689 of NZ_AFXQ01000005.1, forward strand.
GCTCCGCCTACGTCTACCAGGGAGACGAGCTGGGCCTGCCCGAGCACACCGAGCTGGACGACTCCCTGCGGCAGGACCCCACCTTCTTCCGCACCGAGGGCGCCGAGAAGGGCCGGGACGGCTGCCGGATCCCCATGCCCTGGCGCGCCGGGGCACCCGGGCTCGGCTTCGCCGTCGGCAACCCCTCCGACGACGACGGCGCCGCCCCGGGCGCGGACGCACAGCCGGCCGCCCCCTGGCTCCCCCAGCCGGAGTCCTACGCCCGGTACGCCGCCGACCAGCAGGTCGGCGTGAAGGGCTCGACCTTCGAGCTGTACCGCCAGTTGATCGCCGTGCGCGGCGAACTGGACCTGGGCACCGGGGCGTTCGCCTGGTCACGGTTCCACGCCCCGGACCACGGGGTGCTCGCCTTCACCGTGACCACCGGGGGCGGCCGGCACCTGGGCTCCGGGGAGCCGATCCCCGAGAAGGTGGTGCTCGTGCTGGCCAACCTGGGCGAGACCGCCGTGGACGTCCCCGAGCACTACGCCGCGGCCATCTTCAGCCAGGACGAGGCCCTGCAGGACGGGCAGCTGATGCCGGACTCGGCGGCCTGGTTCCTCAGGCACTGAGGCCCGGCCGGATCAGCGTCGGTCCGGATCAGCGTGGGTCCGGCCGGCTTCCCCGCCGTGTGGCGCACGTCATGTGCGCGCCCGGCGGGATACCCTGCCGAGCATGGACCTGAAGAACACCTCTGCCCTCGTCACCGGTGCCGCCTCCGGGCTCGGTGCCGCCACCGCCGCACTGCTCGCCGGCCGCGGCGCCCACGTCATCGGCGTGGATCTGCCCTCCTCGATCGAGAACGCGTCCGCGGTGGACGGCGTCTCCTACGTCGCCGCCGACGTGACGGACCCGGACCAGGTGCGCGCCGCCGTCGCGGCCGCGACCGAGGCCGGCCCCCTGCGCACGGTGGTGAACTGTGCCGGCATCGCCCCCTCGGCCCGCATCCTCGGCAAGTCCGGCCCACACGACCTCCGCCTGTTCGAGACGGTGGTGCGGGTGAACCTGATCGGGACCTTCACGGTGCTGGCCCTGGCCGCGGAGGCCATGGCGGCCACGGAACCCGTGGACGAGGACGGTCAGCGGGGCGTGGTGGTCAATACCGCCTCCGTGGCGGCGTTCGAGGGGCAGATCGGCCAGGCCGCCTATTCCGCCTCCAAGGGCGGGGTGCACAGCCTGACCATCACCGCGGCCCGGGACCTGGCCAGCAAGGGCATCCGGGTGAACACGATCGCCCCGGGCGTGGTGGAGACGCCCATGCTGGCGACGATCAGCGAGGAGTACCGGGCGGGCCTGGCCGAGGGCGTGCCGTTCCCGCACCGGCTGGGACGGCCGGCGGAGTTCGCCCAGCTGGTGGAGGCGTTCGTGGACCACCACTACCTCAACGGGACCACCATCCGGATGGACGGCGCCCTGCGCATGGCCCCGCGCTGACCGCACACCCCCAGGACGGGCACGGCCCGGGAACGGCGAAGGCCCCCGCTGGAAGCGGGGGCCTTCGGTCGTGCTGGTGGCTCCGACCGGCGTCGATCCGGTGACCTTTCGATTTTCAGTCGAACGCTCTACCAACTGAGCTACAGAGCCTGGCACCATCCGGTGGCTAGACCGGTGATCACCAAGATCCTCCGTGCCGGTGTTATCCGGCAATCGGAACATCCGAGCGACCCTGACGGGACTCGAACCCGCGACCTCCGCCGTGACAGGGCGGCGCGCTAACCAACTGCGCTACAGGGCCAGTGTGCGAGAAACCACTCTACCAGACGTTTTCCACTGGTTTGACCACTTCGTCCGGCGGCCCGGCCTGACGGCTGGACCAGCGTTTCCTGCGTACCCCCAACGGGATTCGAACCCGTGTCGCCGCCGTGAAAGGGCGGTGTCCTAGGCCTCTAGACGATGGGGGCCTGAACACTTCGGGTTCCCGAAGTGGACCTGCAAGAGTCTAGAGGCTTCCCATGCCGAACCGCAAACCGGGGCGATGCCCGAGGACCCCTCGGAAACGGGCACGATGGACGGGTGGACCCATCCGATCATCACCCCGACCCTCCCGAGCCCGCCGAGATGTCCGAGGAGGACTTCGACCGCGCCGTGTCCGACGCCCTCGAGGCGATCCCGCCGGCCCTGGCCGAGCGCCTGTCCAACGTGGCGGTCTTCGTCGAGGAGGAGTATGAGCCGGAGCCCTGGGAGGATCCCGGCACGGAGCTGCTCGGGCTCTACGACGGCATCCCGCTGACCGAACGCGCGGAGATGCCCTGGCAGCTCCCTGACCGCATCGTGATCTTCCGGGGTCCGCTGCTGCGGATGTGCCGGGACCGGGAGGAACTGGTGGAGGAGATCACGGTGACGGTCGTCCACGAGGTGGCGCACTTCTTCGGCATCGACGACGCCACGCTGCACGACCTCGGCTGGGGGTGATAGGCCTCCCCTCAGGCTGCGCGGGTCAGGAGTACATCGGGCCGAAGCTCGCCCGCGTGGCCAGGCGGCTGTCCTTGAGGTAGGGCACCACCATGACGGGACCGTGGGCGTGCGAGATGATGCCCTGGCTCGTGGACCCCAGCAGGGCGCCGGTGAATCCGCCGTGGCCCCGGGTGCCGACGACGGTCAGCCGGGCGGTCTTCGACTCCCCGACCAGGACGTCCACCGGCACGCCGTCGATGATCTCGGAGCTGACCTCCAGCCCCGGGAACTCGGAACGCAGCCACTCGACCCCGGCCGCGAGCTTCTCCTGCATCTCCTCGATCATGGCCTGCTCGTCCACGGTGGCCGGCAGCCAGGCGACCGCACCGGAGATCGGCGGCATCGCGATGACCACCCGCAGCGGGGACCGGCGGACGTCGGCCTCCAGGGCCGCGGCCAGCGCCGCCACGCGGCCCTGTTCGGATCCGTCCACGCCGACCACCACGGGGATCCCCTCGGCGGCCCGGCTGGCGTGCTCACCCTTGGGCACGATCACCACGGGGCACTTCGCGTGGGCCGGGAGCGCTCCCGCCACCGAGCCGAGCAGTCGTCCGAGGAACCCGCCGCGGCCGCGCGTGCCGGCCACCAGCAGGTTGGCATTGGCCGAGTAGTCCACCAGCACCCCGGCGGCGTCGCCCATCTCCACCCGGTGCACCAGCGGCACGTTGAGGTTGCCCAGCTGGTTCACCACGCCCTGCAGCACCTGCATGGCGCCGTCGCGGATCATGGTGTCGTCCGGGATGCCGTACCCGGCCTCCAGCGCGGAGGCCGCGAACACGGGCATCGTGTAGGCGGTGACCAGGGTCAGGGGCAGGCCGCGCAGTTCCGCCTCCCGGGCCCCCCACTTCGCCGCCGAGACGGACTGTTCGGAGCCGTCCACGCCCACCACGATGCCGTGGGTGGTGGCCTGTTCGGGAGTGATCGGGCTGTTGTCGTGGTCCTGTGAACCGGTCATGACGGACTCCTGTCGTTCTCGCCGTTGTCGTCGTTGACACGGGCGGATGATGGTCCCAGTTTAGTTCCCGGGAGCGGTTCGGCTAAGGGCCGGGCCCCTGCCGCGAAGTCCGTGACGGGGTCCACGAGGCGGGCCGGGAGCGGGTCGGCGAGCAGGTGCCGCACCAGGCCGTCCCGGCTGAGGGCCCCTCCCCCGTCCCGGGCCGTGAGCCGGCCGTCCGTGGCGGCGAAGACGATGTTGCCGCGGCGCCGGCCCTTGAGCATCTGCGGGTCGGCGATCGCCACCACGGTGCCGAAGACGGCGCTGAGCGTGGCCGCCTCCCGCCGTGCGGCGGTCAGGTCCGGACCCCCGCCGTGGTTGACCAGGTAGATCCCGTCCGCGCCCAGCACGCGCCGGGCGTGGCGGGCCGCGTCCAGGCCGATCAGGTGATCCGGGGTGACCTGGTCCTCGGGCGTGGTCCCGGCGAAGACGTCCCGGACGATCACGTCCCGGCTGTGCTCATGGGCACCGGCCAGTACCTCTCCCGCCTCACCCACGCGGATCCGCAGCCGCGGGGCGCGGGGCAGGGCGAAGCGGTCGCGGGCCAGCGCGGCCAGGCCGGCGTCGAGCTCCACGGCCGTCTGCCGGGAGTCCGGGTACCAGGCCGCCGCCCAGCGGGCCAGCGTGCACCCGGCGGCGCCCAGGTGCAGGATCCGCAGCGGCTCCTCCGGCGCCCAGCGGTGCCTGATGACCGCCGCGATCCAGCGCATGTACTCGAAGCCCAGGTCCAGCGGGTCGTCCAGGTTGAGCTGGGAGGACTCCGCGCCGTTGAGCTTGAGCAGCCAGGCCCCGTCGGTGAAGGGATCGCGCAGGATCTCCGCGGTGCCCGAGTCGATGGTGAAGACGCCGGGTTCGATCCCCGGGGCCTCCCCGCCGCGCGCGGCCGGACGGCCTCCGGCGCCGCCCTTCCTGCCCGCGGACTTCCGGCCGGAACGCTCACGCGCCACGGCGCACCATGAGCTGCTCGTCCAGCCCGGCCCAGGGGCCGGTCATCGGGACGGGGGCGCCGACGTCGGCGAAACCGTGCCGGCGGTAGAAGGCGCGGGCACGCTCGTCGGCCGAGACGACCCGGACCCGGCAGGGCGAACTGCCGACGGCCCGGGCCAGGAGGGCGTCGGCCACGCCCGAGCCCTGGGCCTCGGACAGTACGTAGAGCGCGCGGAGCTCGAGCGGGGGCAGCCCGGCATCGACCGGCCCGGCCCCCGCCTCCCCGGACCCGGTGGCCCCGGGCCCGGATACCCCGGGCCCGGCTGCCGGGTCCGGGGCCACCGGAGTGACGACGGGACCGGCCGAGGCCAGGCCCACGCAGCGGCCGCGGGCGTCCTCGGCCAGCCACAGCTCGGTGCCCCGCGCCAGTTCCCGGCGCCAGTGCTCGACCTGGTGCGGCAGGGTCGACTCGGCGGCGGTGAAGAACGGCTCGTCCCTCAGGTGGCCGTAGGCCTCGCGCCAGGCGACGGCCTTCATGGCCAGTACGGCCTCGAGGTCGGCCTGGGCGGCGTCGCGGACGTAGAAGCGGGCCTGGTTCCCGGACCCGCTCACCGGTTCTTCAGGGCCGCTTCCAGGCGCTCGACCTTGCCGTCGAGCTCACCGGTGTGCCCGGGCCGGATGTCCGCCTTGAGCACCAGCGAGATCCGTGAGCCGAACGGGGCGACGGCGTCCACGGCGTCCTTGACGACCGCCATGACCTCGTCCCACTCCCCCTCGATCTCGGTGAACATCGAGGAGGTGCGGTTGGGCAGCCCGGAGTCCCGAACCACCTGCACGGCGGCGGCCACGGCATCGTGCACCGAACCGTCCTCGGCCTGGTGCTGCGTACCGGGATCCCCGGGACGGGGCGTTCCGGAGGGGGCGACGGAGAAGGCGACGATCATGCATCCAGTCTGCCCCACCGCCGCCGGGGGCCCAAGGGGTCGGCTATGCGCCGCCGCCGAAGAGCGGCGCCACCGCCTTGATGAGCTCGTAGCCGCCGAGGACCACGAAGACGAGGGCGGTGAGACCCAGCAGGGCGTTGTGGAACCACCGGTTGCGGAACTTCGCCGGGACGAGCTTGCGCTGGTTGTTCAGGAACAGCAGCGTGATGGCCAGGAACGGCATGAAGAGCGCCCCGAGCGTGCCGTAGAGCAGGATCAGGAAGATCGGCCGCTCCAGGAACAGCAGGGACATCGGCAGGATGGTCAGCCAGATCAGGTAGAACCGGGCCGGCTTCGACTCCAGCGAGGGGGCGTCGTCCTGGTCCAGGCTGTCCGCCGGCTTGCGGAAGTTCGTCCAGAAGTCGGCGAACATCAGCGAGACGCCGTGCCACACGCCCAGCAGGGAGGAGAAGGAGGCGGCGAAGAAGCCCACCAGGAAGATGACCGAGAACGCCTGGCCGTAGCGCTCGGCCAGCACGTTGCCCACGTCCAGCAGGCCACGGTCACCGGCGGAGATGGCCAGCCCGGCCGAGTGCAGCAGCTCCACGCCCATGATCATGGTGGCGATCACGAAGATGCCGGTGAGGACGTAGGCCGTGGCGTTGTCATAGCGCATGACGGCCATCCACTTGGGCGTGTTCCAGCCCTTCTCGCGCAGCCAGTAACCGTAGGCGGCCAGGGTGATGGTGCCGCCGACGCCGCCGGCCAGTCCGAGGACGTAGAACATGGCGCCCTCCTCCGCGGGGATCATCGGGATCAGCCCGGTGAGGATTTCCCCGAGGTTCGGGGCGGTCAGGGCCGCGGAGACCAGCACGGCGACGAACATGATGCCGATGAGCACGGTCATGAGCTTCTCGATGAGCCCGTACTTGTTGATCCATACCAGGCCCAGGCCGATCAGTCCGGAGACGATCGCGAAGATCTTGGAGTCGACCTCCGGGAACAGTGCCGAGAGGGGCAGTGCCACCGAGCTCATGGCGGTGGCCCCGTAGACGAAGCCCCAGACCATGATGTAGATGCCGAAGTACCAGCTGGTCCAGACGCCCAGGGTGCGCCAGCCCTGGAAGATGGTCTTGCCGGTGGACAGGTAGTACCGGCCGGTGCCCTCCACGAGCACGATCTTGAAGATGACGCCCAGCACCACGGCCCACATGAGCCCGTAGCCGTAGCGCGAGCCCGCCGTCAGGGTGGCGACGAGGTCCGCGGCGCCCACGCCGGTGGCGGCGGCGACGATGCCGGGACCCAGCGAGTTCCACTTGACCTTGACCGGCGTCTCGTCGATCTCGGCCTGCGTGAACCCGACGATCTCGGGGTTGTGGACCGGATGATGGCGGTCCACGGGGTCGTGACGTGACATGGTGTCCCCTAGGTGAGGTGCGATGGGATGACAGGAGAATGGCGTAGGACACGGTAGCCGGTGATCGGGGTCGCCCCCAAAGCGCGCACGTGGCCGGTGCCCGCGGGGCGCGCGCCTAGAGTGGGATCCGAGGCACACCGTCCACGGGAAGGCTTGGAACGCGACATGACCCAGGGCATCTTCGTCACCACCACCACCAACGGGGCCGGCAAGTCCCTCGTGACGCTCGGGCTGGCGGACTCGCTGTACAAGCGCACCGGTTCGATCGGCTTCTTCCGCCCGGTGGTCCCGGGTGACTCGGTGGAGGCCGATCCCATGGTCCAGCTGATGCGGGAGAGCTACGGGCTCGACGCCGGCCGGTCCCGGGGCGGGGTGACGGCCGCCGAGGCGCGGGGCCTGCTGGCCGAGGGCCGTTCCGACGAACTGCACGAGCGCTGCGTGGCCCAGTTCGACGAGATGGCCGCAGCCTGCGCGATCATCGTGGTCGAGGGCACCGACCTGACCGGGGCGGACCCGGCGATCGAGCTCGACCTCAACGCCTCGCTGGCCCGCCACCTGGGCACGCCCGTGGTGGGCGTGGTCTCCGCTGCCGGGCTGGACGGGACCGGCGTCGCCGATGCCGTGGACCTGGCCCGGCGCACCCTGGACGAGTCCGGCGTCGAGTTGCTGGCGATGATGGTCAACCGGGCCGACCCGGCACGCCTGGACACCGTCACCGAGGCCATCCGCCCCGGCCGCCACGCCTGGCCGGTGTACGTCCTGCCCGAGCTGCCCGAGCTGGCGCTGCCCTCCGTGGCCGAGATCGCCGCCGCCCTCGGCCTGACCCAGGTGGCCGGCAACACGAACCTGGACCGTGACGTCTCCGAGGTCAGGGCCGTGTCCATGGAGGGCGGGAACTTCCTGCAGATCCTGCGCGAGGGCGCCCTCGTGCTGGTCTCCGGCGACCGTTCGGACGCCGTGCTCGCCACCGTCGCCTCGTCCCTGGCCCCGGAGTTCCCCGTGGCCTCCGGGATGATCCTGACCAACGGGATCGAGCCCAACGAGCAGATCCGCCGGCTCTACGCCGGGGCGACCTTCCCGATCTTCAGCACCTTCGCCGACACCTTCAGCACGGCCCGTTCCGTCGCCACGGTGCGCAGCGAGCTCTCCAGCGCCCAGCCCCGCAAGACCGCCGCAGCCCTGGGCGCCTGGCACCAGCGCGTGGACGGCAACGAGTTGTTCGAGCGCATCCAGCTGCCGCGCGCCGAGCGGACCACCCCGCTGCGCTTCCTGCACGGGCTGATCGAGCGGGCCCGGGCCGACCGGAAGCGGATCGTGCTCCCGGAGGGCGAGGACCCCCGCATCCTGCGCGCCGCCGAGATCCTGCGCCGCCGGGACGTGTGCGACCTCGTGGTGCTCGGCGACGAGGCCCTGGTGCGTGACGTGGCGGCCCGCGAGGGCGTGGACCTGACCGGCCTGGAACTGCTGGACCCCGCCACCGCGCCGGCCCGCGAGCGCTACGCCGAGGAGTACGCCCGGCTGCGGTCCCACAAGGGGGTGGACATCGACCGGGCGCGCGAGGTGATGACCGAGGGCGCGTACTTCGGCACGATGATGGTCCACCTGGGGGACGTGGACGGCATGGTCTCCGGGGCGGCACACACCACCGCCAACACCATCCGCCCGGCGCTGGAGTTCGTGAAGACCCGTCCCGGCGTCTCGATCGTCTCCTCCGTGTTCTTCATGCTGCTGCCGGACCGCGCCCTGGTCTACGGCGACTGCGCCGTGAACCCGGACCCGGACGCCGACCAGTTGGCCGACATCGCCTACGCCTCGGCCGTGACCGCCCACCAGTTCGGCGTGGACCCGCGGGTGGCCATGCTGTCCTACTCCACCGGCGGCTCCGGCTCCGGGGAGGCGGTGGACAAGGTCCGCACCGCCACCGAACTGGTCCGGGCGGCCCACCCGGAGCTGAAGGTGGACGGCCCGCTGCAGTACGACGCGGCGGTGAACGCCTCCGTGGCCGCCTCGAAGATGCCGGACTCCGAGGTGGCCGGCCAGGCGACCGTGTTCATCTTCCCGGACCTGAACACGGGCAACAACACGTACAAGGCGGTCCAGCAGTCCTCCGGGGCCGTGGCCGTCGGGCCGGTGCTGCAGGGACTGAACAAGCCGGTCAACGACCTCTCCCGCGGGTGCACGGTGGACGACATCGTCAACACCGTGGCCATCACCGCCATCCAGGCCCAGGGCGACTGACCACCGGCTCCGGCCCCCGCCTCCCCAGAAAGGCTCTCCCAGACATGCTCATCCTCGTCATAAACTCCGGCTCCTCCTCGCTGAAGTACCAGGTGCGTGAGGTCAATCCCGACGGCACGGAGCCGGAGGACCCGGTGGTGGCGAAGGGCCTGGTGGAGCGCATCGGGGTGCCCGGTTCCGGGATCGACAACCACGTCGAGGCGCTGGAACGGGTCAACGGGGAACTGGAGGAGATCCTCGGGGACCGTCAGATCGCCGCCGCCGGCCACCGCGTGGTGCACGGCGGCGAGCGGTTCAAGGCCCCGGCCCTGGTGACCATGGAGGTCATCCGGGCGATCGAGCGGCTGGCCCCGCTGGCCCCGCTGCACAACCCGGCGGCCGCCCAGGGCCTGCGGGCCATCGCGGACCGGTGGCCGGACATGCCCCAGGTGGTCGTCTTCGACACCTCCTTCCACCAGACCATGCCGGAGGAGGCCTGGCGCTACGCCCTGCCGGACGCGCTCTACACCGAGAACGGCATCCGCCGCTACGGCTTCCACGGCACCAGCCACGACCTGGTCACCGGGATCGCGGCCGAGACCCTCGGCATCGACCGGGACGACTTCAACGCGGTGATCCTGCACCTGGGCAACGGCGCCTCGGCCACCGCCATCCGCGGCGGGAGGTCCGTGGACACCTCCATGGGCTACACCCCGCTGGCCGGTCTGGTCATGGGCACGCGCTCCGGGGACGTGGACCCGTCGATCATCACGCACCTGATCCGGAACCACCACTACGACGCCGAGCAGATGGACCGGCTGCTGAACAACGAGTCGGGGTTGCTGGGGATGTCCGGCAACGCGGACATGCGCCAAGTGCTGGACTCCGCCCACGCCGGCCACCGCCGCGCCCGGACCGCCATCAAGGTCGCCTCCTACCGGCTGGCCAAGTACGTGGGCGGCTACCACGTGGCCGTCGGCGGGGCGCAGGCGATCGTGTTCACCGCGGGGATCGGGGAGAACTCCGCCCCGTTCCGCGCCACCGTGCTGGACCGGTTGGAGCCGCTGGGCGTGGAGTACGACGCCGAGAAGAACCTCGAGCGCTCGCACGCGCCCCGGGTGATCTCCACCGAGGACTCCGCCATCCCGGTGCTGGTGGTGCCGACCAACGAGGAGATGGCGATCGCCCAGCTCACGCTGAAGGTCGCCCGGCAGCAGGGCGCGCTCTGACAGCCCGTTCCGCCCCACCGGGCGAGGCCGTCCCTCAGGCCACGCCGGTCTCGATCCCCAGTTCGTTGCCCGGGATCGAGGCCAGCAGCCTGCGCGTGTAGGCGTGCCGGGGGTTGGTGAAGATCTCCTCGCTCGTGGCGGCCTCGACCAGCTCCCCGTCCTTCATCACGCAGACGTAGTCCGAGATCAGCCGGACCACGGCCAGGTCATGGGAGATGAACAGGTAGCTCAGCCCCAGTTCCTGCTGCAGGTCGCCCAGCAGCGTCAGGATCTGGTCCTGGACCAGCACGTCCAGGGCGGAGACCGGTTCGTCGCACACGATCAGTTCCGGGCGCAGGGCCAGGGCCCGGGCGATCGCCACGCGCTGCCGCTGGCCCCCGGAGAGCTCGGCCGGATACCGGCGGTGCATGCTCGACGGCAGCGCCACCTGGTCCATCAGCTCCACCACCCGGTCCCGCCGCTCCCGGGCCCCGCCCCGCTTGTAGGCGATGAGCGGCTCCTCGATGATGCGCCCCACCGTGAACATCGGGTTCAGGGAGGAGTAGGGATCCTGGAAGACCGCCTGCACGCGCTGGCGGAAGTCCCGCAGTTCGCGGCGGTCCAGGGTCAGCACGTCGCGGCCGTCGAAGGTGATGGATCCCGACGTCGGCTCGATCAGCCTCAGCAGCATCCTCGCCGTGGTCGTCTTGCCCGAGCCGGACTCCCCCACGATGGACACGGTGGTGCCGCGGGGGATCTCCAGGCTGACGTTCCGCGCGGCGTAGAAGTCGTCCCCGCCGCGGACGGGATAGACCTTGGTCAGGTCGGTGATGGTCACCAGCGGCTCCGTGTCCGCCCCGGCGCCCCGCCCCCAGCCCCGCCCGTCCTCGGCGCGGACGGGGGCCGACGCCGGCAGCGCACCGGCCGTGCCGCCGTCGGGAAGCGGGCGGGCACCCGGGTGGCCCTCCCGCTGCGCCGGGGCCGGGTGATCCTCGCCGCGCGCGCCCGTGAAGGCCTCCGGTGCCAGCCGGACCGCGGCCACGGACGGCGCCGCCCTCACGAGGGACCGGGTGTACGGGTGCTGGGGGTCCTCCAGCAACTGGGCCGCCGGTCCGGACTCGACCACCTTCCCGCGGTGCATCACCACCAGGTCCTGGGCGCGCTCGGCGGCCAGTCCGAGGTCGTGGGTGATGAGCAGGATGGCGGTGCCCAGTTCCTGGGTCATCTGCTCGATCTGGTCCAGGATCACCTGCTGGACGGTCACGTCCAGCGCGGAGGTCGGCTCGTCCGCGATGAGCAGCCGGGGCCGGCAGGCCAGCGCCACGGCGATCAGGGCACGCTGGCGCAACCCCCCGGAGAGCTCGTGCGGGTACTGCCTCGACCGCCGTCCGGCCTCGGGGATCCCGGCGGCCTCCAGGACCTCCACCACCCGGGCGTCCACGTCCCTGCGGGTGGCCAGCCGGTGGGTCAGCAGGGTCTCGGCGACCTGCGTGCCGATCCGGGACACGGGATTCAGGTTGGACATGGGATCCTGCGGGACCAGGCCGATCTGGCGGCCCCGGATGTCCCGCATCCTCGACTCGGGCAGACCCACCAGGTCCTGGCCGTTGAACCGGATGGACCCGCCGGTCACCTTCCCGTTGCCCGCCAGCAGCCCGATCGCGGCCATCGCGGTGGTGGACTTGCCGGAACCGGACTCTCCCACGACGGCCAGGGTGCGTCCGGCCTCCAGGGACAGCGAGGCGTCCTCCACGGCCCGCACGGAACCGTGCATGGTGGTGAAGTCGACCTGCAGGTCCCGGATCTGCAGCAGGGGTTCAGGCTCCACGCGGGGTGTCCTCTCGTCCTCGGCGCGCACGTCGCCCATCCCGCTCACCGTGCCCTCGACTTCGGGTCCAGCGCCTCGCGCAGCGACTCGCCCAGCAGGGTGAATCCCAGGGCCGTGACGGCGATGCAGAGGCCGGGCAGGAAGGCCAGCCACGGGGCGATGCCCAGCTCGGACTGCGCGTAGGTGAGCATGCGTCCCCACTCGGCGGTCTCCGGGCGGCCACCGCCCAGGCCCAGGAAGGACAGGGCGGCGGCATCGATGACGGCGGTCGCCAGGGTCAGCGTGGCCTGGACGATCACCGGTCCCACCGAGTTCGGCAGCACGTGGCTCATGGTGATGGTCCGCCGGCTCAGCCCGAGGGTCTGGGCGGCCAGCACGTAGTCCGCGCTCTTCTGGCTGAGCATGGACGAGCGCAGCAACCGCGCGAAGATCGGCACCTGGGAGACGCCGATCGCGATCATCACCGCGTACGGTCCCTGGCCCAGCACGGCGGCGATCGACACGGCCAGCAGCAGGTTCGGCACGGACAGCAGGATGTCCACGATCCGCATCACCACCCCGTCGACCCAGCCACCGAACGCACCCGCGAGCAGGCCCAGCACCATGCCCCCGGCCAGGCCGAGCGCCGTGGAGACCACGCCGATCATCAGGGAGGACTGCGCTCCCCAGATGAGCTTGGACAGCACGTCCCCGCCGAACCGGTCCAGGCCCAGGGGGAACTGCGGCAGCTCGCCCGGGCCGGGGATGTGGCCCGGGGTAATCTCCCGGGCTCCCGGCACCGCCTCTCCCGGGTACGGGGCGATCAGCGGGGCCAGGACGGCCACCAGCAGGAACAGCGCCACGATCACCGCACCGGCGATCGCGGCGGGGTTGCGCCGCAACCGCAGGAAGGCGTCCTTCCAGACGGAGGTGCCCTTCACGGGACCGCCATCGTCCCGCCCGGGCCCCGCGGCCACGACCGTCCCGGTCGTCCCGGGCAGCAGGCCCCCGGACGCCGGGTCGGGAGCGGGCGAACCGCCGGGCGTCAGGTCCCCCGTGGGACCGCCGGCGGCGGGAGGCAGGTTCACGCTCATGAGACACGCACCCTGGGGTCGATGAGGCCGTACGAGACGTCCACCAGCAGGTTGATCAGGGAGTAGATGACGGCGATGAAGATGATGAACCCCTGCAGCACCGGGAAGTCGAGGTTGAAGATGGCATCCCACAGGAAGCTGCCGATCCCGTTGAACGCGAACACCGTCTCGGTCAGCACCGCCCCGGAGATCAGCAGGCCCAGCTGGAGGCCCAGCGTGGTGGTCACCGGCAGCAGCGCGTTGCGCATCACGAACCGGTTGCGGATCAGCCGGGGGGCCAGGCCCTTGGCCCGGGCGGTGCGCACGTAGTCCGCGTTCTGCACCTCCAGCACCGAGGCCCGGGTGATCCGGGCGATGATGGCCAGCGGGATGGTCCCGAGTGCCACCCCGGGCAGCACGAGGTGCGTCAGGGCGTCCCAGGCGGCGTCGTACTCCCCGGTGATCATCCCGTCCCAGACGAAGAAGTTCGTGTAGTGGGTGGCGTCGATCCGGGGATCCTGGCGACCGTCGGTGGGCAGCCAGCCCAACTGGACGGCGAACACCCACTTGAGAATGAAGGCCAGGAAGAACACGGGCACCACCACGCCCATCAGGGACAGCAGCACGGCGGCCTGGTCCTGCCAACGGCCCACGTTCCGCGCGGCCCAGTAGCCCAGCGGGATCCCGAAGCCGACGGCGAAGAGGAGCGCGAACGCGGTCAGTTCCAGCGTGGCCGGGAACCGGGCCGCGAACTCCTCCAGCACCGGCCGGCTGGTCAGCAGGGAGTTGCCGAAGTCACCGGAGAGGATCCGGCCCATGTAGATGAAGTACTGCTCCAGGATCGGGCGGTCGAAGCCGTAGGCCTCGTTGACCCGGGCCACCGCCTCCGGGGTGGCCTTGTCCCCCAGCAGGGCGGTGGCCGGCCCACCGGGCAGCGCCCGGACCCACAAGAAGAGCAGGACGGACAGTCCGATGATGGTGGGGGCCAGCAGCAGCAGTCGGTTGCCGATGAGGCGGAACACTCAGCGTCCCTTCACGGTGGGCGGACGGACCGGGGCGGGACCGGGGTGGACCCGGTCCCGCCCCAGGGACGGTCGGATCACTTGTTCAGTTCGATCTGGTTGTAGACCTCGTCGTTGACCGGGCTGGCCGGGTAGTCGTCCAGCCGCTCGGCGAAGGCCAGCGAGGGGGCCGGGTGGGCCAGCGGGACGGCGGGGACGTACTCGGAGACCATCCTGTTGACCTCCTCGTACATGGGCGTCTGCTCCTCCAGCACCGGTTCCTGCCGGGCCTCGCTGAGGGCCGTGAACAGCTCCGGGTTGTCGAAGCCGAACTCCGGCTTCTGCTGGCCGAAGAACACGCCCACGAAGTTGTCGGTGTCGTTGTAGTCACCGGTCCAGCCCAGCAGGTGGATGCCGTGGTCGGCGGTGCCGTTGACGCGGTCCAGGTAGTCCGGGCTCCACTTCTCCGGGACCGCGTTGACCTTGATCCCGACCTCGGCCAGCTGGCCGGAGAGGTTCGAGAAGACCTGTTCGGGGGTGGGCATGTACGGACGCGAGACGCCGGTGGGGTAGTTGAAGTCCACCGTGAAGCCGTTCTCGTAGCCTGCCTCGGCCAGCAGCTCCTTGGCCTTCACCGGGTCGTAGTCGTAGGTCTCCACGTCCTCGGTGTAGCCGTTGACCGAGTCCGGGATGAACTGGGTCGCGGGCTTGGTGCCCTCCGGCAGCGTCTGCCGGATCAGGGCGTCCTTGTCGATCGCGTAGGAGATCGCCTGGCGGACCTTGGGGTCCTTGAGCTCCTCGACCTCCTGGTTCAGGCCCAGGTAGAGGATGGTGAACGGGTCCCGGGTGAAGATCTTGAACCCGGCCTGCTCCAGGTCGGCGACGTCGGCCGGGGCCACCAGGTCATAGCCGTCGATCTGGCCGGCCTCGAGGGACTGGCGGCGGGCCACCGGGTCGTCGATCACCCGGAAGGTGATCTCCTGGACGTCACCCTGCTCGCCCCAGTAGTCCGGGTAGGCGCTCAGGGAGATGTCCTGGCCCACGTTCCAGGACTCGAAGGCGAACGGGCCGGTCCCGGTGGGGTGCGCGCGGGCGTACTCGCTCAGTTCCGGGGACTCGGCGGTGCCACCGGCCTCGTCCGCCCCGAACTCCTCCATCGCGGACGGGGACTGCATGGCGAAGGCCGGCAGGGACAGGGAGGCGATGAAACCGGCGAACGGCTGGGCCAGGGTGATCCTGGCCTGGTGCTCGTCCACCGCCTCGCAGGACTCGTAGACCGCGTCCTCGGGGGAGTCCGCGAACCCGCGGAACAGCTTGCCGTAGTAGTAGGACATCGTCTCGGCCTGCTGGATGCCCGTGAAGTTGTACCAGCGGTCGAAGTTGGCGCAGACGGCCTCGGCGTTGAAGTCCGTGCCGTCGTGGAAGGTCACGCCCTGCTTGAGCTGGAAGTCGTAGGTGAGCCCGTCCTCACTGGTCTCCCAGGACTCCGCCAGCAGCGGTGCCGGGTCCGGGGTGCCCGGTTCGGTGCCCACCAGGCCCTCGAAGATCTGGCGGGAGACCCGGAACGTCTCGCCGTCGTTGGCGAAGGCCGGGTCCAGGGACTTGGGGTCGGAGGAGGCGGCGAAGATGAACTGGCTGTCCACCGAGGACGCGTCGCCCTCGCCCCCGCTCGCCTCCGCGCCGGAGTCGTCGCGCTGGCTCTGCGCACAGCCGGACAGGACCAGGGCGACCGCGGCCCCCGCTGCGGTCACCGCGGCGATGCGTCGCCGGAGGAATGAGGACATGGCTGCTCCCGAGGGTGTCGAGTGATCATCGTGACAGGGATCACGTCACGAGGGATAGGGGAGAGCATAACCGCATCGCCCCAGATCATGCACACGTCCCGCGGGGCCGCGCCCCGCGGAGCCCCACCCGCGGACGCCCGCGAAGGCCCGCAGGCGCCCCTCATTGACGTCTCCACCACCCGCCCGCAGCGCGGTGGCGACCGGCCCGGACCCGCCTCAGCGCGCGGCGTACGCCGGGACGGGCGCGCCGCGCCGGGTCACCTGGGCCAGCACCGGTCCCGGCCGGTTCGTGGTGATCTCCTGGACGCCCACGGCCCGCAGCAGCTCCACGTCCTCGGGCCGGTCCACGGTCCACACCCGCAGGGTGCGGCCGGCGGCGAGCCAGGCCTTCACGTCCGCCAGGTGGTGACGGACGTAGTCCACGCCCGGGCCCGCCATCCCGGCCCGGCCCTCCCAGATCAGCCGCTCGGCGTCGGCCACGGCCTGGCGCAGGGTGGCCCGCAGTGCGGCCCGGCTCAGCGGCCCGAGGCCGAACCGGCCGGCCACCGGCGCGTGGGGCACGGTGGACACCAGCGGGCAGAGGTGGTCGGTGTCCACCACCGGGGCCAGGTACTGCAGGGACCCGGCGTAGAAGCTCATGAAGGAGACCTCCACCGTCCCGATCCGGGAGGTCTCCGGATCCCAGCCCGCCTGCAGCAGCCAGGACAGGGCGCGCTCCTCCAGCTCGTGGCCGAACGGGCTGGGATGCTTGAGCTCCAGGGCCAGCCGCACCGGGCGGCCGGCCGCCGCGAGCAGCTCGACCAGCTCCGGCAGCGTGAGCAATTGCGCCGAGGCCGGACCGTACTCACCGGGAAGGCGCGCCCCCTTCCAGCCATGGAAGTCCAGCCGGCGCAACTGGGCCAGCGTGTGGTCGGCGACCGGTCCGGAACCGTCGGAGGTCCGTTCCAGGGTCGGGTCGTGGAGGCAGACCAGGTGCCGGTCGCGGCTGAGGTGGACGTCCACCTCCACGCCGTCGGCCCCCTCGGCGAGCGCGTGCAGGAACGCGGCACGGGTGTTCTCGGCGAAGGCGGCGGAGGATCCGCGGTGGGCGATGACCAGGGGTCGGTGATCCGTAGGATGAGGGTGTTCCGGGCCGGTGACGTGCATCGAGGTGTCGGACACGGGCCCAGCCTAGGAACGGCGGGCACGCGCCGGCCCGCCAGCAGGCGACCTGCTGGTTAACTTGTGCTGACACCTTGACCCCGGCCGGAGGATCCATGGACCAGAACCTTCCCGACGCCGGCCTGCCCGCCTCCGCGCCCGGCCCCGCCCGGACACGGCACCGGGCCGACGTCGCCCCCGGGCCCGCCGTCACGCCGGGCCCCGCCGGGGCCGGTGAGGCCGAACGCGAGGCCGCCCTGAAGCGGATGAAGCTGGTGGCGACCGGGCTGCTGGTGGTCATGGCCGTGATCTTCGTCCTGGCCTTCGCGCTGCAGGAGAGCTATCC
Source organism: Citricoccus sp. CH26A (assembly GCF_000224415.1). GTDB lineage: Bacteria > Actinomycetota > Actinomycetes > Actinomycetales > Micrococcaceae > Citricoccus. The sequence goes on from NZ_AFXQ01000005.1 coordinate 118,019, forward strand.
GTGGCTCGCCTACGTCCGGGCGGCGGCGGAAGGCGGGATGGTCGGCGCGCTGGCGGACTGGTTCGCGGTGACCGCCCTGTTCCGGCACCCGATGGGCCTGAAGATCCCGCACACGGCGATCATCCCGCGCAAGAAGGACACCATCGGCGAGTCCCTGGGGACCTTCGTGCAGGAGAACTTCCTGGCCGGGGACGTGGCCCGGGAGAAACTGGAGGGCCTGCGGGTGGCGGACCGGGCGGGCGCCTGGCTGCGCCAGCGCCCGAACGCCGAGCGGGTGGCGCGCGAGGTCTCCGCGACCGCGGAGGGCATCCTGGACGCCCTGGACGACGTCCTGGTCCGGGACGTGCTGGCCGGCCTGGTGCAGCGCCACATGGTCGAGCCCGACTGGTCCCCGACCCTGTCCACCGTGCTGGGCAAGGTGGTCTCCGAGCGGCACCATGACCGGGTGGTGGACCTGGTGGTGGCACGCACCGGGGACTGGGTGGCCCGCAATCCCGAGTTCTTCGTGCGCAGCGTCCGGCGCCGCTCCCCGCAGTGGGTGCCCGAGGTGGTGGACCAGCTGCTGGCCGAACGGATCCATGCCGAGGCCCTGAAGTACCTGGCCTCGGTGCGGGCCGAGCCGCAGCACGAACTGCGCCGTTCCGTGGACCAGTGGCTGGACGAGCTGATCCGGGACATGCGCGAGGACCCGCTTACGCGTGACCGGGTGGAGCAGGCCAAGCGGGACCTGTTCAACGACCCCAGGATGCGCGAGTGGGCCGGACAGGCCTGGGCGACCACGAAGGAGGCCCTGCTGGCCCAGCTGCGCGACCCCGCCTCGGACCTGCACCAGGCCATGGTGGCCGCCCTGCAGGACCTCGGGGGGCGGCTCCAGGAGGATCCCGCCCTCGCGGACCGGGTGGACGGCTGGGCCTCGGACGCGGCCCAGCACCTGGCCCAGGCCTACGGCCCCGAGGTGGTGGGCGTCATCGGGGAGACCATCCAGCGGTGGGACGGCCGGCAGGCCTCCCGGACCATCGAGCTCTACATGGGCAAGGACCTGCAGTACATCCGCATCAACGGCTCGATCGTGGGCGCGCTGGCGGGCCTGGCGATCTACACCGTGGCCCACGCCGTCTTCGGCTGAGGCGGGCCGCCCTACCGGTCCCCGCGGGCCCGCCGGTGGGCCTCACGGGCGGCCTCGACCTCAGCGGCGAAGGCCTCCGGGTCCTCGCGCCGCAGGTCCTCGAGCGTGCCGTCCGCCGTCAGCTGCTCGAAGTCGGTCTCGATGTCCTCCGCCAGCAGCTCGCCGAATTCCTCCGCGTCACCCTCGGGGCCGGCGTCGTCCCTGCGGCCCTTCCGGCCGGCCGGCAGGGCCTTGAGCTCGCTGGCCAGGGTCCCGGGGATCGTGGCCGGGAGCGGGCCGAAGAGGTTCTGCGCGGCCCTGACCACGCCCTTGCCCATGACCCGGTTGGCGAGGCCGCCGACGACGGCCCCCACCCCGAAGGGCACCACCCGTCCGAGCATCCCGGCCCCCTGCCGGACGATGAAGCGCTTGATGAACATCCTCTTCATCTGGTTGAACAGCACCTCGGAGACGCCGGCGGAGCCGCTGACCAGCGAGAGCGGCCCGGCCAGCGGGCCCATCCCGCGGCCGTTGGCCTGGCTGGAGAAGTCCCGCAGCATCCGGCGGCCGTCCTCACCGAGCATGACGGCCATGACGAGGGTCTGCGCCCGCTGGGGGTCGTCGGTGGGGATCCCCATCAGCTCGGCCACGGACTGGGCGTAGAGCGCGGTGGCCTCGAGGAAGCCCACGGTCGCGGCCGCGGAGAGTCCCAGCGCCGCGGCCGTTCCCACACCGGGCACGACGGCGGTTCCCCCGACGGCGGCCCCGCTACCGGTCACCGCCGCCAGGTACTGCCTCCCCAGCCGTTCCGCCAGCTGGGCGGGGGTGTCCTCCGGGTGCTGGCGGCGCAACCGGTTCAGGTTGCGCAGCACCAGCGGCCGCTGCACGTCGAGGGCCTTGAGCACCACCTTCTGGAAGGCGGGCGTGGGGTTGCCCTGCTCGTCGACGACGCGCTGGATCGCGAAGTCGGCGGCCTTCTGGCCCGCCACGCCGGCGATGATGGACTTCTTCTTAACCATGGCTGCCTCCTGCACGTCGGTGACACGATGGGCTGCGCGATCTGGTCCCGCGCGGCCGTGGTCCTCCATGAAACACTACGCTGACAACGTCCGACCGCGCCCGCGTCCGGACGACCGACTGGAGGAGACCCCCATGCGCTTCGGCACGTCCATCGCCCTGATCGCCATCGGCGCGATCATCGCCTTCGCCGTCCAGGACGTGATCCCGGGGATCGACCTGACGATCGCCGGCTACATCCTGATGGCCGCCGGGGCCCTGCTGCTGGTCCTCTCCCTGGTCCAGATGGGCGCCTCCGGTTCCGCCAACCGTCGGGTCACCGAGTCCCGCAACATCCAGGACCCGCACACGGGTGAGTCCATCTCGCGCAAGGAGACCCGCGACTACTGACCTCGGCTCATCGCCAGGGCGTGCTTCAGGAAGATCCGCACGTCCCGGGCCTCCTCCGCGCTGGTGCCATGGCCCATGCCCTCGTAGGTCCGGGCCGTCAGGTGCGTGTGCTCCTGGAGCCAGGCCGCCGTGTGGGCGATCGCGTCCGGGTTGATGACCAGGTCCTCGACGTCACGTCCCCAGAAGAACGGACGCGGCCCGGGGCCCTCCGGCGGGCTGTCCAGGGTCGCCAGCAGGGGATTGGACAGCACGAAGCCGCTGAGCCCCACCACGCAGTCGAAGGCCTCCGGACGCAGCCGGTACACCGTGGAGGCCATCGCCATCCCCTGGGAGTGGCCGAGCAGCGCCACCGAGCGGAATCCCGCCCCGGTGACCTCCTCGGCGTCGAGCACGTCGAACACCCGGTGTGCCGAGGCCACCACCTCGGCGAAGTCGTTGGTGAGGAAGTAGTCCAGCAGGAACCAGCCCCACGCCCCCGGGTCCGGGCCGCCGGGGCCTGAGCCCAGTCCGTCGACGCCGTCGGCCACCGGGTAGGCGCCGGCGTCGATCTCGAAGCCGCCGCGCACGGCCAGGCCCGTGGTCCCCTCCGGAAGCATCCCGAAGTAGGCCTGGGCGGCCCTCACCTCGTTCGCGCCGTAGCCGTGGATGACCACCACCAGGTCGGTCCCCCGGCGTTCGCGAGCCGGACGGGACCAGACGACGTGATGGCCGCTGGAGAGGGTCTGTCGTTGCACGGCGGGGTCAGTCCATTCCCAGGTCGGTCCACACCAGGCGGCGCTCGGTGACCCGGTGGTCCTCCCCGTCCCCGGCGGAGTCGGTGATCCGGGTCAAGTGGGAGCCCAGCTGCCCGTTGGCGGGCCAGAACACCCCGGCGGCCGTGGCCTCCAGCGTCGCGGACGGCAGCACGTAGTCGGAGCGCAGCAGTTCCACCCCGTCGCCGTTGCGGGCGGCCCGGGTGGCCGTCGCGGCATCCGGGTCCGCGGCCAGGGCGCCGGCGGACCGGGGCGCGGGGTCCTGGATGACCTCCGACTCCAGCAGGGAGGCGATGGCCGCGGGATGGTCGCCGTCGAGCGCCCGCTCGGCGCGCGGGCCGAAGTCCCCGACGAGCACGAAGTCACTGCCGGCGGGCAGTCCACCGGCACGTCCCTCGTCGTCCTCGAGGTACCCGGCGTCCCCGGCGATGTAGTCGGCCCAGAAGCGCATCTCGTCGTGGTGCCGTTCGACCGGGGCGGTCCCGGACCCGGGATCCTCGGACTGCGCGGCGAGGACGTGCACGGTCCGGTCACCGACCCTCACGGGGATGTCCCAGTGGGCGGTGGAGGACAGGCGCAGGACGGACCGCTCCAGCTCCGTGTACCTCCCCTCCGGGATCGCGTTGCCGGGCACCGTGTCCCAGCGCAGGTCGCGGAACGTCCGGATCCCGTCCTCCTCCAGCGGGTGCCGGGAGAACAGGACCATGCCGTGCTGCCCGGCGAACTCACCGGGACCGAACGAGTCGCCCGGACCGCCGATCACGCCGTCGTTGTCCAGGTCGGCCCCGGTGTCCACGCCGTTGTTGACCTCCGCGGTGTAGACGTACGGGTAGTCGATCCCCTCCTGCCCGCCGGTACCGACGGCCAGGTAGTTCGTGCGGAAGGAGCGCGCGGCGGCCTCGCCGCTGTCCACGTCGAAGTCCGTCAGCAGCACGACGTCCGGGGCGGCACGCTGCACGGTCTCCGCGACCCGCCGGGCCTGGACCGAGCCGGGTGCGGAGAGCTCATCGGCCAGCAGGCCCGGGGCGGACCGGGTCAGCCCGGCGGAGAAGGTGGCCACGCGCAGGTCACCGGCGGTGGCCGCCGGCACCTTCCCGGAACGGGACCACAGCATGTGCCGCAGCAGGTCGGGGTTGGTCGGCAGGGACTCGTCGACGCCGAACAGGGCCATCGGCCCCACCCTCGAGTGCATCGCGGCGTGGGTGGCCAGCCCGCCGGCCGGTGCCGCCGACGCCGCGGGTACGCCGATGACCGCTGCCACGACGGCAGCAGGCACGAGGGCGCCGCCACGCAGAAGTCGCTGACGGAGCGCCCGAGGGGAAGCACTCATGCCTACCAGCGTAGGCAGGGGCCCGCGGTCTACGCAGCCCTGTCCGGATGACGGCTGGAGGACCGATGCTCCGCCGCCCGTCCCGGCGCCAGGTCGGTGGGGACGCCGATCGCGGCGGGGAATCCGCGCGGTCACGCGGGATCGGGGCACCATCACGGCCTGCCCCGAGGGGTGCTTGGGGCCGAGGACGCCGCCCCCTCGGGTTATCGAATCTTGATCATCCGTGGGGGCTCGAGACGTTCCTGAGACCAATTCGGCTCGGCGAGGTTCCGTTCCCCGGGCCACCGGGTCCACGGTGGAGACGGCGAAGGCCCCCGGCACGCGTCCCGGCGCCGGGGGCCTTCCCAGGTGGGCCCTGTGGGGATCGAACCCACGACCCGCGGATTAAAAGTCCGATGCTCTGCCAACTGAGCTAAGGGCCCACGGCCTGCAGGAGGCCGCAGTCCATGCTAGCGGACGGCGGCCGTGGGTTCAGGGGGATCCACCATCGCGGAGCGAGGTTCCACCGGCCCGGGCAGCGGGCCCGCGCCGCACCCGGGTTCCCCGGACGCCCCGCACGCGCGCCCGCTCAAGGCGTACCGTAGAAGGGCAGCATCTTCCCTTCCCCTTTCTCCAGAGAGGCACCCCGCCGTGACGTCCCCCCGGAGGCATTCCGGCCGGTCCCCGAGCTCGACGGCGGCCGGCACCGTCCGCCACCATCGGCCTCGCCAGTTCGCCCCCGAGCAGTTCGCGGCCTTCGAGGGGGGCCCGGACCCGGCGCAGACCGCGGAGGGCGCGGCCCTGCTCGCCCACGCCCTGCTCGACGGCGGCCGGTCCGGTGCCAGCGAGGCGACGGTCGGGCGGTTGGTCGCACTGGTCGAGGACGCCGGCATCGACACGGTGGCCCGGCTGTGGGCCGACGCTCCCGCCGTGTCCCTCGGCGGTGCCCTGTGGCGCCTGTATGCCCTGCGGACGGCGACCACCCGCAATGGCCAGCTCTGGGCCTCCTGGTACCGCTCCGGTCATGACGCCCACGTGGCCCGCGCCATCGCCGGGGCGATCGAGCCCCCCGGGGCGCGCGAACTGCAGCTGCTCACGGACCACATCCTCACCGGTGCCTTCACGGGGGACTTCGGCGTGGCGCTGGAGCGCGCGGCCGCCTACTGCCGCGTGGTCTGCCTGGGCCAGGCGCACCACGCGGAGGCGCTGGACGCGGCCCAGCCGGCACAGGCCACGGCCCTGCTGCGCCAGGCCAAGCGGTTGCTGGGCACGGCCGAGGACCTCGAGGCCGCCGCCGCTGCCTGGCGGGCCGGAACCCTCGACTGAGTATTCCGCGTTCAGCGGCGGGCTGATCCCCGCGCCCGAGGTGGACAGCCCGGGGCCGGGGCGCGCACACTGGATACCGGTGCCGGACCGCGGTAACCCCGGGCTCCAATATTCTGCCGCCATGAGCGGCCACTCGCCGAGAGGCGTTCCCGGTCCGGCACCGCCCCACCCTTCGGGATATCCTGCACGGTGATGAACCTTTCTCTCTCGCGCCTGCTGGCACCGGACCCGGCCAGCCTCGAGCATCTCGCCGCCCTCGCCCAGGGGATGCGGGCCGCCGTCGACCGCGTGGCCCAGCTGATGGCCGCCCCCACGGCGCCCGCGGCCGGGGCCGACCAGGAGCTGACCGTGATCGACACGGAGGCCACGGCCCGGCACATGGCCCTGCTGACCAGCCTGCGCAGTGCCTTCATCACCCCCCTGCCCCGGCAGGACCTGTACCTGCTGGCGGACGGCATGAACGACGCCGTGGAGAAGTTCTGCAACGCCGGGACCCTCATCCTCTTCACCGAGCAGTACCGGCTTCCCGAGGCTCCGCTGGACATCCTGGAGATCCTGGGCCGGCAGGCCGACCTGTTCCGGGACGCCACCGGGCAGTTCCGTGACCTCGACGAGCTCGAGGAGACGTGGATCCAGCTCCAGCGGCTGTCCAAGCGGTCCGAGCGGCTCATGACCCAGTGGGTCGCCGGCATGAGCGACGACCTGTTGCAGCGCAACTACAACCGCCAGCGGGAGACCGCCCACGCGCTCAACGCCGCCCTGGCCAGCGTGCGCGGGATCATCGCCCATCTCGGCAGCATCCTCGTCCGGGAGTCCTGAGCCCGTGCCCACGGTCATGACGATCATGCTGGTCGTCGTCCTCGCACTGTCCGTCGTCTACGGGCTCGTCAACGGCATGCGTGACGCCCCCAACGCCGTCGCCCTCCCCGTGCGCCAACGGGCCCTGACCCCCGGGGCGGCCCTCCTGCTCGCCGCCGTCATGAACCTGGTCGGCGGGGTGCTCTCCGGGGGATTCATGACGGCCGCCTGGCAGGGCCTCCCGGAGGAGCTGCACGGGGGCGGGCAGGGACTGCTGCTGGCCGGCGTCGGGTTCCTCGTGGCGGTGGGCTGGGGCCTGTTCGCCTGGTCCCGTGGCATGCCGGTCTCCATGACCCACTCGATCATCTCCGCGGTCCTCGGCGGCAGCCTCGCCCTGGCGATCACCGGAGACCTCGGGCTGTACGCCGGCTGGTCGGCCGGGCTGCTGGTCGCCATGATGCTGGGACTGGTCCTGAGCGTCCTGTTGGCCTGGTTCCTGTCCTGGCTGCTCGTCACCCCGGCCACCTGGCTAGCGCGGGACGCCGCGCCCGGCACGGTGAACCACGGATCGCGGATGGCCCTGGCCGTCAGCGCGGCCGCCAACGCCCTCGGCCACGGCGTGCAGTCCGGGACGCGGATGACCTTCGTGCTGCTCCTGGCGTTCGCCGGCACCGGGGCACCGTCCGCCGTGGGCTGGTGGGTCCCCCTGTCCGTCGGGACGGTCCTGGCGGCCGGCACCCTGTTCGGGGGATGGCGCATCGCCCACACCCTGACGGAGCGGATCGTCGACCTCGATCCCCTGCGGGCCGGCATCGCGTCACTGGTCAGCGCCGCGCTCCTGTTCATGGGCGCCTATGCCCTCCACCTCCCGCTGTCCTCCACGCACGCCACGGTGGCCTCCATCGTGGGGGCCGGGCAGAACCAGCCCTACACCTCGGTGCGCTGGCCCGCGGTGTCCCGGATCGCGGCCTACTGGGTGGCCACGCTGCTGGTGTGCGCCGGTGCCGCCCTGCTGATCACCGCGGCCGGCTCCCCACTGCTCTGAGCGGCCGGCGGACGACGACGGGGCGGGATCCCTCCTGGGTCCCGCCCCGTGGCGCGTCGCGCCCGGATCAGCCGAAGCGGCCGGAGACGTAGTCCTCGGTCTGCTTGTTCGAGGGGTTGTTGAAGATCACCGAGGTGTCGTCGTACTCGATGAGCTTGCCCGGCTTGCCGGTTCCGGCGATGTTGAAGAACGCCGTCTTGTCCGCCACGCGCGCCGCCTGCTGCATGTTGTGGGTCACGATGACGACGGTGTAGTTGTCCTTGAGCTCGTTGATGAGGTCCTCGATCGCCAGGGTGGAGATCGGGTCCAGCGCCGAACAGGGCTCGTCCATCAGGATGACATCGGGCTCCACCGCGATCGACCGGGCGATGCACAGGCGCTGCTGCTGGCCGCCGGACAGACCGGAGCCCGGCTTGTCGAGGCGGTCCTTGACCTCGTTCCACAGGTTGGCACCGCGCAGCGACTTCTCCACGATCCCGTCCGCGGTGGACTTGGACATGCGGGTGCCGTTCAGCTTGTAGCCGGCCAGGATGTTGTCCCGGATGGACATGGTGGGGAACGGGTTGGGCCGCTGGAAGACCATGCCGACCATGGTGCGGACGGTGACCGGGTCCACGCCCGGGTCGTAGATGTCCTCCCCGTCCAGCAGCAGCCTGCCCTCGGCCCGGGCCCCGGGCAGGACCTCGTGCATGCGGTTGATGGTCCGCAGGAAGGTCGTCTTGCCGCAACCGGAGGGCCCGATGAACGCGGTCACGGACCGCGGCTCGATGTTGATGTTGACGCCCTCCACAGCCCGGAAGTTGCCGTAGTAGACGTTCAGGTCGACGGCGTCGATGCGCTTGGACATGTGTCTTTCCTTCTCCTTGTGGTCTGCTCGGCTCAGCGGCCGGTCTTCTTCGGCGCGAAGGCCTTGGCGACGATGCGGGCGATGAGGTTGAGCAGCATCACGATGACGATGAGGACCAGGGCCGCGGCCCAGGCACGCTCAGCGGACGGGTCGGCCGCGGCGGGCGCGGTGGGATTGATGAGCTGGCGGTAGATGTACACCGGCAGGGCGGTCATCCAGCCGTCGAAGGGGTTCCAGTTGGTGGTGGCGATGTACCCGGCCGTCACCAGGATCGGGGCCGTCTCACCGGTCACGCGGGCGATCGACAGCGTCACGCCGGAGGCGATGCCGGACATGGCCGTCGGCAGGACCACCTTGAAGATGGTCCGCCACTTGCGCACGCCGAGGGCGTAGGAGGCCTCCCGGAGCTCGTTCGGCACCACCCGCAGCATCTCCTCGGTGGAGCGGACGACCACCGGGATCATCAGCACGGACAGCGCGATGGCCGCGCTCAAACCCATCTTGACCATCTGGAGCTGGCGCGGCCCGTCCCCGATGAACGTGGTGATGACCAGCTGGACGGCCGCGAAGGCGAACAGGCCGGCCACGATGGAGGGAATGCCGGTCATGACGTCGACGAAGAACACGATGGCCCGGGAGAACCAGCCGCCGCGGCCGTACTCCACCAGGTAGATGGAGGTCAGCAGGCCGATGGGGACGGAGATGATGGTGGCCAGCAGGGTGATCATCAGGGTGCCGACCAGTCCGTGCAGGAACCCGCCGGCCAGGGGGGCGCCTTCGGTCTGGGTGGCGATGTCGTCCGATCCGGTGACGCCCTGCATGTCCCGCCACAGCAGTTGCGGGGTCTCCAGGAGCGTGGGCAGTCCGTTGGCAGCGACCGTCCAGAGCACCGAGATCAGCGGGATCAGCGCCAGGAGGAACGCCGCCCAGACCAGGTTCCGCCACAGTCCGTCCGTGGCCCGCCGGGAGTTCTCGATCACCCGGGTGGCCAGGTACATGCCGAGGACGTAGAGGACCGCGGCGATGACCAGCCATCCCACCCAGCTGAAGCTGCCACCGCCCAGCAGCGCGGTGATGCCGGCGGCGACCACGAGGGCACCCGCCAGCACGGCGATCCAGGTCCAGCCCGGTTTCTGCCCCGCGGTCAGGGAGTTCTTCTTCTTCCCACCGGGCACGGAGGTGCGCTGCGGTGCGGCCGTGTCATTCGAGATGGTCATCAGTTCGCTCCCGAGAATTCCTTGTGGCGGCTGACGATCCAGCGGGCCACCATGTTGACCGCGAGGGTGATGATGAACAGCATGAGGCCGGCGGCGATCAGCTCAGACTGGCGCATGCCGAAGGCCTCGGGGAAGTTCAGGGCGATCTCCGAGGGGATGGTCGCATTGCGACCGGACTGGATGAGGCTCCAGGAGAAGATGCCCGGGGACAGCACCAGGGTCACGGCCATGGTCTCGCCCAGGGCGCGGCCGAGGCCGAGCATGATCGAGGAGACGATGCCGGCGCGGGCGAACGGGAAGACGGTCATCTTGACCATCTCCCACCGGGTGGCACCCAGGGCGAGGGCGGCCTCCTCGTGCAGCTTCGGCGTCTGCAGGAAGATCTCCCGGCACAGGGAGGTGATGATCGGCAGGATCATCACGGCCAGGACGACGCCGGAGGTCAGCAGGGTGCGTCCGGTCGTGGTCGGGGTCCCCCCGAACAGCGGGATCCAGCCGAGGTACTCGTTCAGCCAGGCGTAGATCGGCACCATCGCCCCGGCCAGGACCGTCATGCCCCACGCGCCGAAGACCACGGAGGGGATGGCGGCGAGCAGGTCGATGACGTAGCCGACGGGAGTCGCGATGGACCGGGGCGCGTAGTGGGAGATGTACAGGGCGATGCCGACGGCCACGGGGGTGGCCAGCAGGATGGCGATGATCGAGGCGATCAGGGTGCCGGCCATCAACGGCCAGACGTATTGCCAGAAGGTGTCGGCGCTCTCGATGGTGTCCTGGTCGGAGAAGGCCTCGGGCCACAGGGCCGGGAGCGACTCGATGAGCAGGAAGACCGCCACGAAGGCGAGGACCAGCAGGATCACGATCCCGGCGGTGAGCGCCAGGCCAGAGAAGACGCGGTCGCCCGCCTCGCCGCCGCGCGAGCCCTTGAGCGACGTCCTCCTGGACGGCTCGGTGGCTGTGTCAGTCACGGTGACTCCCTTCGGAGTTCGTGGTGCGGGCGGTGCTCCCGCATCCCGGGGGTGGATGTCCTATGAGGAAATGGCGTTCACAGCATGGCACAGCCGCCGGCCCTCACGAAGAAGGACCGGCGGCCGCAGCACGTGCTACCCACGTCCGGTGTGAGTGGGATGTCAGCCCTGGACGGTGATGCCCTGGATGTTCTCCATGGCGGCCTCGCGGGTGGCGTCGGAGATCGGGGCGTTGCCCGCGGACTCCGCGGCGGTGGCCTGTCCGTCCTCGGACACGACGTACTCGGCGAAGGCCTTGGCCATGTCCGCGGTCTCCTGGTCCTGGTACTGGTGGCAGAAGATCTCGTAGGTGACCAGGACCACCGGGTAGACGCCGGCCTCGGTGGTGGTGCGGTCGAGTTCGAGCGCCCCGGCGAGCCCCTCTCCGGCGGTCTCCACGGCGCGGGCGGCGGCCTCGGAGGAGTACGGCACGTACTCCTCGCCAACCTTCACGGCCACCGTGCCCAGGTTGCCGATCTGGGAGGCGTCGGCGTAGGTGATGGCACCGTCGGTGGACTGCGCCAGGGAGACGACACCGGAGGTCTGCTGGGCGGACTCGGCGGTGATCTCGGTGGGCCAGGTCTCGACGACGTCGTAGGTCCAGGACTCCGGGGCGGCGGCGGCCAGGTAATCGGTGAAGTTCTCGGTGGTGCCCGAGTCATCGGCGCGGTGCACGACGGTGATCTTGGTGTCCGGCAGCTCGGTGTCCGGGTTCTGCTCGGCGATGGCCGGGTCGTTCCAGGTGGTGATCTCGCCGGTGAAGACCTTGGCGATGGTGTCGGCGTCCATGTTGACCTGGTCGACGCCCTCGAGGTTGAAGGCCACGGCGACCGGGGAGATGTAGGCCGGGACGTGGAAGACACCCTCCGGGCCGCAGACGGACTCCGACTGGCTGATCTCCTCCTCGTCCATCGCGGCGTCGGAGCCGGCGAAGGAGTACTGGCCGGCCAGGAAGCCCTCGCGTCCGGAGCCGGAGCCCACCGGGTCGTAGGAGACGGTGAGGTCCGGGTGGACCTCGGTCACGCCGTTGGTCCACGCGGTCATGCCCGCTTCCTGCGAGGAGGCGCCACCGCCGATCAGGTTGCCCGCGACGGAGCCGTTGCCCTCGGCCGCGGTGTCCGAGGAACCGCCGTTGCCGCCACAGGCGGTCAGGGCGAGAGCAGCGACGGAGAGGACCGCAGCGGAGCGGCCAAAGCGAAGAGCCTTCACAGAATTGCCTCTTTCAGGATGGATGACAGTGCCGGAGAGGACCTACCCCCGGCTACCAGTGGTCACATGGCGCGGGATTCGGGTGCCGCAGGCCTCGTTCCGCGGTCGAACCTATGGGGGGAAGGTGAAGCACTGGGCGGTCGAAGATTAACGCCACGTTAACGAGACCCCGGGCCCCGGGGCCGCACACGGCTGCGGGACCGGCGAATTCACGAGATGACAGGGCCGGGACCGTCAGTCCGTGACCCATCCCTCGCGGGGCCGTGAGAAACATCACCGTGCAGCGTCCGTGGTTCCGCACCGGCCGCCGGAGCCCGTCGTCGGTGGACGGTCCACACCCTACTCTGGTCTCATGCACCAGCAAGCGACCGGTTCTCCCGGCCCCACCGCCCTGCGGCGGGGCTGGTCCCGGGCCCGGTCCTTCGTCGCCCGGCGGGCCCGCACCGGGGCCGCGCGGGCGCGCGCGGCGGTGGTCCCCGCGGCCCTGAGCGCGGTGTGCGCGGTCCTGGCCTACGCCTTCGCCGAGTTCGTCCTGGGACACGAGGACCCGCTGTTCGCCGCCACCGCCTCGCTCATCGCCCTCGGCTTCAACCGCGAGCCCAAGGTCCGCAAGGTGCTCGAGGTGGCGGCCGGCTGCACCCTGGGCATCCTCGTCGGCGACCTCATGCAGGCCGTGCTCGGCCAGGGGTACTGGCAGGCCGTCCTGGTGGTGTTCACCTCCATCATGGTGGCCCGCTTCCTGGACTCCGGGGCCGCCTTCACCCTGCAGATGAGCCTGCAGTCCATCCTGGTCGTCCTGTTGCCCGCCGCGGAGGGCGGCCCCTTCACGCGCAGCGTCGATGCCGTGGTCGGGGGGTTCATCGCCCTGCTGGTGACGCTGCTGTACCCGAAGAACCTGCAGAAGGAGGCCGCCACCGGGCTGCGAGACCTCTACGCCACCGTGACCCGGGCGCTGCGCGACTGCTCGGAGGCGCTGCGCCACCACGAGTCCCGCACGGCCTGGATGGCCCTGGTGGCCTGCCGCGGGACCCAGTCCGCCGTGGACAACCTGCACAAGGACGTGCGCAACGCCCAGGAGGTCGCGACCTTCTCCCCCACCCAGCGCCACTCCCGGCCCGTGCTGGAGTCCACCGCGCAGACCGTGGAGAAGTCCGACCTGGCGGTGCGCAGCCTGCGCATCGTGGCCCGGCGGGTCATCAGCGTCATCGACCACGACTCCCTCGACGAGCAGGGCACCCTACTGCTGGCCGACTGGTTCGACGAGGCGGCCGATGCCGTCGAGATCCTCGGCCGCTCCCTCGGCGAGCCGGCCGCGCGCGGCCGGCACAAGTCCCTGTCCGTGGCCCGCGAGGCCCTGGGCGGCGCCGCGGGGCGCCTGGATCCCCCGGAGCTGGGCGCCACCTCCCTGCACGGGGAGGCCCTGGTCATGCTGCTGCGGCCCATGATGGTCGACCTGATCGAGGCCACCGGTTCCTCCCACGACGACGCGGTGGCCTACCTGCCGCCCCTGTGAGACTCCTGCGCCCCCCCACGGCCACCGGGTGCTCCCCTAGCGCGTCCGTGAGCGCCATTAGCCTTGGTCCATGGCTACCAAGACCGCCAAGCGCGTGAACCCCGGCTACCGCTGCAGCGAATGCGGATGGACCACCGTCAAGTGGGTCGGCCGCTGCGGGGAGTGCCAGGCCTGGGGCACCGTGGTCGAGACCGGTGCGGACGCGACCTCCGGCCGCACCCCGGCGGCCACCATCGCCGTGCCCGCCGTGCGCATCGGTGACGTGGACGCCTCGCAGGCACGCTTCCACACCACCGGCGTCTCCGAGCTGGACCGCGTGCTGGGCGGGGGACTGGTACCGGGTGCCGTCGTGCTGATGGCCGGCGAACCGGGCATCGGCAAGTCCACGCTGCTGCTGGACGTGGCGGCCAAGGTCGCCCGGCACCGCCGCCCGGAGGGCGACACCCGTACCGTGCTCTACGTGACGGGTGAGGAGTCGGCGGCCCAGGTGCGGTTGCGCGCCGACCGCATCGGGGCGGTGGCGGACACCCTGTTCCTGGCGGCCGAGACCGATCTCGGCCGGGCACTGGGGCAGATCGAGAAGGCCGACCCGGATCTGTTGATCGTGGACTCCGTCCAGACACTGCAGTCCCAGTCCGTCGAGGGCACCGGGGGCGGTGTCACCCAGGTCCGGGAGGTGGCGGCCAGCCTGATCAACGAGGCCAAGTCGCGGAACATGACCACCGTGCTGGTCGGTCACGTGACCAAGGACGGCTCCATCGCGGGGCCGAGGCTGCTCGAGCACCTCGTGGACGTGGTGTGCCAGTTCGAGGGCGAACGGCATTCGCGGCTGCGCCTCGTGCGGGCCGTGAAGAACCGGTTCGGCCCCACGGACGAGGTGGGCTGCTTCGACCTCGGTGAGGCCGGCATCCACTCCCTCGAGGATCCCTCCGGGCTGTTCCTGTCCGGCACCAAGGAACCGGTGGAGGGCACCTGCGTGACCGTCACCCTCGAGGGACGACGGCCCCTGGTGGCCGAGGTGCAGTCGCTGCTGACGCCGTCCGGACAGGGAGCGGCCCGGCGCACGGTCAGCGGCCTCGACTCGGCACGCATCACCATGATCCTGGCCATCCTGCAGCGGCGGGCCAACTTCCCGCTCACGGACGACGACTGCTACGTGGCCACGGTCGGCGGCGTCCGCCTGACGGAACCGGCCTCAGACCTCGCCGCAGCCCTGGCCATCGCCAGCGCCAAGCTCCAGGCGCCCGTGCCGCCGGGCATGATCGCCTTCGGCGAGCTGGGCCTGGCCGGGGAGGTGCGGCCGGTCCCCGGCATCGGGCGGCGGATCCGCGAGGCGGCCCGACTGGGCTTCCGCCGGGCGGTGGTGCCCGTCTCGCCCGAACCGCTGGGTGATGTGCCCGAGAACGTCACGGTCTCCGAGGTGACGAGCCTGAACGAGGCGCTGGGCACCATGCGCGCCTGGGTGAACGGGACGTGACGGACCGCGTTACTGCAGCGTGAAGGACACCGGTTGGGCCTGCAGCTCTCCCAGGGACACCTCGAGGCGGTAGGTCCCGCTGCGCGGTTCGGACCCCACCTCAGCGCACCCCGGTGCCGAGCGCACGCGGGGCCACGTGAACCGGGAGCGCTCCTGGTCGTCCGGGGAGATCTCCATCATCGCGTCGTCCCCCTCCACCTGGCAGTCCTGCGTGGAGAAGATCCGGTCCGATCCGGAGTACACGGTGAACACCTGCTGGCTGGTCCCGAGGTTGGCCGCGCAGGGTTCATCCCCCGTGTTGTCCACCCGCAGCTCGAGCACCGGGTCCTCGCCCTCCGGGTACGACTGGCGGTCCGTGGCCGCCGAGATCACCAGGTCGCCCGGTTCGCACGCGGTGGCGCCGAGGGATGCCTCCGTCGCGGACGGGGAGGCCGAGTCCGAGGGGTCCGCCGTCGGCTCGTCGCTCGCCGGGTCGATGGTGCCCGGGGTGTCCGTGCCCGTGGCCTCGGTGGGCGAGGCCGGGCCGGGGGTGACCGTGGCCTCGGTGGGCGAGGCCGGGGCCGTCACGGACGGGCTGGCGTTGCCGCCGGGGTTCCCCGACTGCTCATCGCCCGCGGGCCGGAACAGCGAGATGATCCATCCCACCAGTCCCACCACGAGCGCGAGCACGAGCACGAGCAGCACCAGGGCGACGATCCGGCGACGCCGGTACACCTCGGGGGACTGCGGACGCATCAGATCGCTGTTTCGAGGGTCGCCGGCCATGCCACCAGCTTAAGGACCATCCCCCGTGGACCGGACCGGCCACGCCGGACGGGGCCCGGACAGTACAGTGGATCGCATGCCTGATCCCCGCTCCGCGATGTCCACGCCGGAGATCACGGCCACCCTGCACCGCAGGATCAACGACTGGTTCGCCGACCACGGCCGGGACCTGCCGTGGCGCGCCGCGGACTGCAGCCCCTGGGGCATCCTCGTCAGCGAGATCATGCTCCAGCAGACCCCCGTCAGTCGCGTCCTGCCGGTCTGGACCGACTGGCTCGACCGTTGGCCCGCCCCGCGCGACCTGGCGGCGGCACCGGCTGCCGAGGTACTGCGCGCCTGGGGCCGGCTGGGCTATCCCCGCCGTGCCCTGAGGTTGCAGGCCGCAGCGGCCGCCATCGCCGCCTCCCCGGACGGGGAGGTACCTCGGACTGCGGAAGGACTGCTGGCCCTGCCGGGCGTCGGTGCGTACACGGCGGCCGCCGTCGCCTGTTTCGCCTTCGGCCGTCCCGAGGTGGTGGTGGACACGAACATCCGGCGGGTCCACGCCCGGCTGGTGTCCGGCCGGGCGCTGCCGGAGAAGTCCCTGACGGCAGCGGAGACGGCGCTGGCCCGCGACCTCATGCCCATCCAGCGCGAGGAGGCCTGCCGGTGGAACGCCTCCGTCATGGAGCTCGGGGCACTGGTCTGCACCGCCCGCTCCCCGCGTTGCGGCGAGTGCCCCGTGGCCGATCTCTGCGCCTGGCGCGCGGCCGGCATGCCGGAGCCCCACTACCGGCCGAGCGGCCAGGCCTGGTCCGGCACCGACCGTCAGGTGCGAGGCGCCGTAATGGCCGTGTTGCGCGAGCAGGGCTCCGTCCCCGTCGCCGCCCTCCCCCAGCACCCGACGGCGGCCGGCCGGCTGGGTGCCCACCTCCCGGCCGAGGCTCAGTGGGAGCGCTGCGTGGCGGGTCTCGTCGCCGACGGCCTGGCCCGCAGGGACGACGACGGCCCGGAGGCCACGCTCAGCCTGCCCGGCTGAGGGCCGCCCGGGTCGTCGGACCGGGGCACCATCCCTGCCTGCGGCGGCGGGGCGAGCCGTCAGAGGTGGTGGATCATCCGGGTGTTGCCGAGGGTGTTGGGCTTCACGCGCGCCAGGTCGAGGAACTCGGCCACGCCCTCGTCGTGGGAGCGGAGGAGCTCGGAGTAGACCTCCGGATCCACCGCGGACTGGTCCTCCATCACCTCGAACCCGTGGCGGGTGAAGAAGTCGACCTCGAAGGTCAGGCAGAACACGCGGCTCACGCCCACGTCCCGGGCCCGGTCCAGCAGCCGGTCGAGGAGCTTGTGCCCCACCCCGTGCCCGCGCCAGTCCGAGGCCGTGGCCAGGGTGCGGACCTCGGCGATGTCCTCCCAGATCACGTGCAGGGCGCCGAACCCGGCCAGTGAGCCGTCCGGTGCCTCGGCCACCACGAACTCCTGGATCGACTCGTAGTAGGCCACGGCCTCCTTCTGCAGAAGGACCCGTCGTTGTGCCAGGGGCTCCACGTGGTCACGGATCGCCGGGACGTCCTGTGTCCGTGCGGGCCGGATGAGCAGCTGCGTGGGTTCCATCGGTTCAGTCTAGGACCGTGCGGCGATCAGCCGTCGGCCATGCCCGTCCCCCCGGGTACCGGCGGCGCCGCCACCGGGACGGCCGGGCGATGGAGCCGTCGTGGACCCGGACGGCGAAGGACCCGCCCCCTGTCCGGGAGCGGGTCCTTGCACGTCGATGGCGACCGGGGCGGCCGGCGGGGCTCAGTTGCCCTGTTCGCCCTGCTGGTCCTCCCCCTGGCCGCCGAGGAACTTCTCCTGGGCGCCGTCCACGCCCTGGTTGCCCTGGTCACCGAGCTTGTCCCCGTGCTGCTCCTGGGCCTGGTCGATACCCTCGTTGATCTTGTCGCCGTGCTGGTCCTTCAGGTTTCCGAGGTTCTCTGCGAACGACATGCGCAACTCCTTGATCGGGATGGTGGTGACGGCCGCCGGGGCCCTCACCGCACCGCCGGTCCCGGCGGCCGTCCCAACGTACGCACAGATCAGCCGCGAGTGCCACCCCCAGACGCCCGTGGGCCCGGTCCGACGGATCGTCGGACCGGGCCCACGGGGCCGATGACGCCTGCCCGGCAGGCCGGCGTCGTCGAGGTGTCACTGGCCGGTGGTCTGGGCCTCGATCTCCCCGGCCACCGGTGTCGCCTCGATCGCCTCGGGACGGCTGGTCGTGGAGAAGGTGAGCTTGGCCGCCTCACCCTCACCCTCGAGGTCCACGGTGATGCTGGACCCGGGGGTGATCTCCCCGAAGAGGATCTTCTCGGAGAGCTGGTCCTCCACCAGGTGCTGGATGGTGCGGCGCAGCGGACGGGCACCGAACGCGGGGTCGTATCCGCGGTCGGCCAGGAACTCCTTGGCCGGCTTCGTGATGGTGATGGTCAGGTCCTGGTCGTCCAGCCGCTTCTGCAGGCGGGCCACGAACAGGTCGACGATCTGCACGATCTCGTCCTTGGACAGCTGCGGGAAGACGATGACGTCGTCCACGCGGTTGAGGAACTCGGGCCGGAAGTGCTGGCGCAACTCCTCCTGGACCTTGCCCTTCATCCGGTCGTAACCGGTCTGGGTGTCCGCGGCGGACTGGAAACCCGTCATGACGCCCTTGGAGATGTCCTTGGTGCCGAGGTTCGTGGTCATGATGATCACGGTGTTCTTGAAGTCCACCACGCGTCCCTGGGAGTCGGTCAGGCGACCGTCCTCCAGGATCTGCAGCAGCGAGTTGAACAGGTCCGCGTGGGCCTTCTCGACCTCGTCGAAGAGCACCACGGAGAACGGCCGGCGGCGGACCTTCTCGGTCAGCTGGCCGCCCTCTTCGTAGCCGACGTAACCGGGAGGGGCACCGAAGAGCCGGGAGACCGTGTGCTTCTCCTGGAACTCGGACATGTCCAGGGTGATGAGGGCGTCCTCGTCACCGAACAGGAATTCCGCGAGGGCCTTGGCGAGCTCGGTCTTGCCGACGCCCGTGGGCCCGGCGAAGATGAACGATCCCGAGGGCCGGTTCGGGTCCTTGAGGCCGGCACGGGTGCGCCGGATCGCCTGGGACAGGGACTTGATGGCCTCGTCCTGGCCGATGACCCGCTGGTGGATCTCGGCCTCCATGTTGCGCAGGCGGTCGGTCTCCTCCTCGGTGAGCTTGAACACCGGGATGCCGGTGGAGGCGGAGAGCACCTCGGCGATCAGGTCCTCGTTCACCTCGGCGATGCCCTCGGTGACGCCCGTGCGCCACTCCTCTTCCTTGCGGTTGCGCTCGTCCGTGAGCTTCTGCTCCTGGTCGCGCAGGTGGGCGGCGCCCTCGAAGTCCTGGCCGTCGATGGCCGCTTCCTTCTCGGCGCGGACCTCGGCGATCCGGGAGTCGTACTCCTTGATCTCCGGCGGGGTGGTCATGCGCTTGATGCGCAGCCGGGCACCGGCCTCGTCGATCAGGTCGATCGCCTTGTCCGGCAGGAACCGGTCCGAGACGTAGCGGTCCGCGAGCGAGGCCGCGGCCTTGAGCGCGTCCTCGGTGATCGAGACCCGGTGGTGGGCCTCGTACCGGTCCCGCAGCCCGCGGAGGATCTCGGTGGTCTCCTCCACGGTGGGCTCGTTGACCTGGATCGGCTGGAACCGGCGCTCCAGCGCCGCGTCCTTCTCGATGTGCTTGCGGTACTCGTCCAGGGTGGTGGCACCGATGGTCTGCAGTTCGCCGCGAGCCAGCATCGGCTTCAGGATGGAGGCCGCGTCGATCGCGCCCTCGGCCGCACCGGCGCCGACGAGCGTGTGGATCTCGTCGATGAACAGGATGATGTCCCCGCGGGTGCGGATCTCCTTGAGCACCTTCTTCAGGCGCTCCTCGAAGTCACCGCGGTACCGGGAGCCGGCCACGAGGGACCCGAGGTCCAGGGTGTAGAGCTGCTTGTCCGTCAGCGTCTCGGGCACGTCGCCGCGGACGATGGCCTGGGCCAGGCCCTCGACGACGGCGGTCTTGCCGACGCCGGGCTCGCCGATGAGCACCGGGTTGTTCTTGGTGCGGCGGGACAGCACCTGCATGACCCGCTCCATCTCCTGGGCGCGGCCGATCACCGGGTCCAGCTTGCCCTCGCGGGCGGCGGCGGTGAGGTTGCGGCCGAACTGGTCCAGGACCACGGAGCCGGCCGGGGCGCCCTCGGACTGGCCGCCGGAGGACACGCCGGCGCCCGCGGTCTCCTTGCCGCCGGCACCGCCCTGGTAGCCGGACAGCAGCTGGATGACGGTCTGGCGGACGCGGTTCAGGTCCGCACCGAGCTTCACGAGGACCTGGGCGGCGACGCCCTCGCCCTCGCGGATGAGGCCGAGCAGGATGTGCTCCGTGCCGATGTAGTTGTGGCCCAGCTGGAGGGCCTCACGCAGCGACAGCTCGAGGACCTTCTTGGCGCGCGGCGTGAAGGGGATGTGGCCCGAGGGCGTCTGCTGGCCCTGGCCGATGATCTCCTGGACCTGCTCGCGCACGGCCCCCAGGGAGATGCTGAGCGACTCGAGGGCCTTGGCGGCCACTCCCTCGCCCTCGTGGATCAGGCCGAGCAGGATGTGCTCGGTACCGATGTAGCTGTGGTTGAGCATCCGCGCCTCTTCCTGCGCGAGTACCACCACCCGCCGGGCACGGTCCGTGAATCTCTCAAACATGGGCACACTCCTTGCTGACTGTGCCTCCGATGCTACGCACCGGGGGACGAGTTCGGGCGGCTGTTCGCCGTAGGGAGAACAACCGCCCGGCACCGCCGCGGGGCCTCGGTTCCGTCAGGCCCGCGCGCCGCCCCGCGTCACTTCTTGGCGTTGCGGTAGGCCTCGACGATGTCCCGGTGCAGCCGGCCGCGCTGGGAGACCTCGTAGCCGTTCTCCGCGGCCCACTCCCGGATCTTGGCGGCCTCGTTCCCCGGGGTCGGCGGGGCGACGGCCCGGGCCTTGCGGAGGTAGGGCTTGAGCGTGGACCGCAATTCCTTCGCGTGCTCGGACGAGAGGTCGATCTCGTAGTGCCGGCCGTCCAAGGCGAACTGGAGGGTCTCGTCGGCCGGTGTTCCGTCTAGATCGTCAACCAAGACCACTTCTACTTTCTGCGCCACGGCCATTCCCCTTCGATATGTCAACGGAGCTTTCGGAACGGATGTTCCCGGCACCGACAGTCCGGATATCCTCAACCAGGGAATCCCTATTGCCTTCTTCCGATCCGGCGCCCAGTTCAGAGTATCCCGGATCCCTATTATGTTTACCAACTGAAGGTCGACGCGCGCTCTGTTCTCACGGCGAACTCACAGCTTGGGAATCTGGATATCCCCTCGATGAAATGCGGGAAGGGGCCGTCACGAAGCGGTCGTGGGGCCGGCCCCACGACCGTCACCGGCATCGTCGGCGGTCGTCTCGCCGGCGGTTCCACCGGCACCGTCCAGGGAGCCGCGCTCCGCCCGCAACCGGGCCCATTCCTCCGCCTCGCGCTCCTCCAACTCGGCACGCGCGTTCCGCTCGCCGCTGTCCGCCCGGAACAGGGATCGCATGACGAGCCAGAAGATCAGCCCCAGGCCCACGGAGGGGGCCAGGACGGAGAAGTATTCCCAGAACGTGTCCATCAGCTGCCCGACCCCTGGGCCTCCGGCTTGAGCAGCGGGAACAGGATGGTCTCGCGGATCCCGGCCCCGGTGAACAGCATGACGAGGCGGTCGATCCCGAGCCCGATGCCACCCATCGGCGGGGCGCCGTACTCCAGGGCGCGCAGGAAGTCGTCGTCCAGCTGCATCGCCTCGTCGTCACCCGCGGCGGACGCCTCCGACTGCGCGGTGAGCCGATCACGCTGGATGACCGGGTCGATCAGCTCGGAGAAGGCCGTGCCGCGTTCCATGCCGCCGATGATGAGGTCCCAGGCCTCGATCACGCCGGGCTTGGACCGGTGCGGGCGGGCCAGCGGCTGGGCGGCCGGGGGGTAGTTGTAGACGAAGGTCGGATCGATGAGCGTGGGCTCCACGATCTCGCCGAACAGCTCGATGACGAGCTTCTCCGCGTCCCAGAACGCGTCATAGGCCACCTCGTGCTCCTCGGCGAGGGCGCGCAGCTCCTCCACCGTGGTGTCCGGCGTGATCTCCCGGCCCACGGCCTCCGACAGGCCGGGGTAGACCTCCAGCCAGCGCCATTCCCCGTCCAGGTCGATGGTGCCCCGGGGCGTCTCGATCCGGCGGCCCGCACCGATGGCGTCCGCGGCATTGAGGATCATCTCCTGCATCCGCTCCGCCATGACGTGCATGTCCGCCCACGCCTCGTAGGACTCCAGGGTGGTGAACTCCGGGGAGTGGGTGGAGTCCACGCCCTCGTTGCGGAACACGCGGCCGATCTCGAAGACCCGGTCGATCCCGCCGACCACGGCACGCTTCAGGTAGAGCTCGGTGGCGATGCGCAGGGTCATCCCCTGGTCGAACGCGTTCAGGTGGGTCTCGAACGGACGGGCATGGGCCCCGCCGTGGATCAGCTGCAGGACCGGGGTCTCCACCTCCACGTACCCGCGGTCCTCGAGGGTGCGGCGGATGGAGCGGATGATGGCGGCCCGGGTGTGGACCATCTGCCGCGCCTCGGGACGCACGATGAGGTCCGCGTAGCGCTGGCGCACCCGGGTCTCCTCGTTGAGCCCGGCGTGCAGCACGGGCAGCGGACGCAGCGCCTTGGAGGCCATCTGCCAGCCGTCGGCCATGATGGACAGCTCCCCGCGGCGGGAGGCGATCACCTCGCCCTGGACGGCGATGTGGTCGCCCAGGTCCACCAGGTGCTTCCAGTCCGCCAGGGACTCCTCGCCCACGTTGGCCAGCGAGACCATGACCTGCAACCGGGTGCCGGCGCCGTCGTCGCCCCCCTCCTGCAGCGTGGCGAAGCAGAGCTTGCCGGTGTTGCGCAGGAACACCACGCGCCCGGCCACGCCGACCCGCTGGCCGGTCTCGGCGCCCGGCTCCAGGTCCGGGAAGTCCGCCCGGACGCGTGCCAGGGAGTGGGTGCGGTCCACGACGACCGGGTAGGCCTCGCGCCCGGAGGCCAGGATCTCGTCGCGCTTGTCCTGGCGGACCTGCCGCTGGTCACTGGTCGTGGGGTCGCTGGGCTGTCCGTCCACCGTTGCCGGCTGGACCGGGGAGTTCTGGGTCGTCACGGTCAACCAGTCTACGGCTCACCAGATGGTGACGCGCTCGGCCGGATCCAGCCACATGCCGTCGCCCGGCCGGGTCCCGTAGGCCTCGTGGAAGGCGTCGAGGTTCCTCACCACCTGGTTGCAGCGGAACTCGTTGGGCGAGTGCGGGTCGGAGGTGATCCGCGTGATCGTGGTCTCCGGGCGGGACAACTGGCGCCAGCACTCGGCCCAGGACGCGAAGAACGCGCGGTCCTGCTCCACCTGGGCCTCATCCGCCGCGGAGGCCTCCACCGGCCCCCCGGCCTCGGGGTGGGCCCCGACCGGGCGGCCGGTCGCCTCGGACCGGGCGGCCGTCCCCTCGGCTCCGGCTGCCCGGTCCGAGCCGGCGGTGTCACCGGTGCGGTCGGCGGCGGCGTTCTCCTCGCGCCAGATCTCCAGCGCCTTGTAGGCGATGCCCAGCCCGCCCAGGTCACCGATGTTCTCGCCCAGGGTGAGCCGGCCGTTGACGCAGTGCTCCGGGGCCTCGCTGGGGCGCAGCACCTCGAACTGTTCCACCAGCCTGGCGGTGCGCTCCTCGAAGGCGGTGCGGTCGGCGTCGGTCCACCAGTTCCGCAGGGTGCCGTCCCCGGTGTACTGGGAACCCTGGTCGTCGAAGCCGTGGCCGATCTCGTGGCCGATGACGGCGCCGATGGCCCCGAAGTTCTCGGCCGGGTCCCGGCCGGGGTCGAAGAACGGCGGCTGCAGGATGGCCGCGGGGAAGACGATCGCATTCTCCAGCGGGGAGTAGTAGGCGTTGACCGTCTGCGGGGTCATGTGCCATTCCTCGGGATCCGGGCCGGTCTCGATCTTGGTCAGGTCCCGTTCGAACTCGAATGCGGAGGCCGCACGCACGTTGGCCACCAGGTCGTCGGGATCCACCTCGAGGGAGGAGTAGTCGATCCACTTCACCGGGTAGCCGACCATGGGCTTGAACATGGACAGCTTCTCCAGCGCCCGCTGCCGGGTCTCCTCCCCCATCCACTCGAGCGTGGAGATGGACCGGCGGTAGGCCTCCAGCAGGGTGGAGACGAGCTGGTCCATGGTCGCCTTGTGGCCCTCGGGGAAGTGCCGTGCCACGTACAGCCGGCCCACGTCCTCGCCCACGGCCCCGTTGACGAAGGCCACCCCGCGCTTCCAGCGGGGCTTGACCTCCTCGGTGCCGGCGAGCTTGCGGCCGTAGAAGGCGAAGTGCTCTTTGACGAAGGCCTCGGTCAGGTAGGGGGCGGCCGAGCGCAGCACCTGCAGCTGCAGCCACAGCTTCCAGTCCTCCAGGTCCTCGGCGAGCAGCAGCTGCTGCATGGCGGCCAGGAAGTCCGGCTGCCAGGCCACCACCTCGGCGCTGCGGGAGTCCTGCGCCCCGATGCCCTCCAGCCAGCGCTCGGCCAGCGGGAAGGACTCGAGCAGGGCCGTGCGGTCCAGCAGGTTGTAGCGGGCCACCGCGTCCCGGCACTTCACCACGTCCCAGTGGGCGGCGGCGATCTTCACCTCCAGGTCCACCACGCGGTCCGCGTACGCCCGGGTCTCCGGGGTGTCACCACCGATGCCGGCCAGCTGGAAGAGGTTGGCCACGTGCTGCCGGTAGTCACCCAGCAGCTCGGCGAACTTCTCCTCCCGGTAGTAGGACTCGTCCGGCAGGCCCAGTCCGTCCTGGAGCAGGTGCAGCAGCATGCGCTCCGGGTTCCCGGCGTCGTTGAGGGCACCGGTCTGGATCAGGCCGCTGACGCCGGTGCGCTGCAGCCTGCCGGAGAGCTCGAGGAACTCCTCGACGCCCTCCACGGCCTCGATCTCGGCCAGGTCGGCCACGATCGGCTCCAGTCCCCGGTCCTCCACGCTGGACTCGTCCATGAAGGAGGCGTAGAGCGCGCCGATGCGCCGGCGGGCGCCCTCGTCATCGGCACCGGCGGTGAACGGGCCGGACTCCCTGCCGGCCCCGGGGCCGGACCAGAAGTGGGCGGCGGCGTCCTCGGCCAGCCGGCGGACCGCGGCCTCGGAGGCGTCGCGCAGCTCCATGAAGGCACCGTAGGTCCCCTGGTCCGCGGGGATGGTCGTGGACTCCATCCAGGCGCCGTTGACGTGCCGGTACAGGTCCTCGCGGGCGGTCGGCTGGCTGGTGGCGGTCACGGTCTGGCTCACGCGGGCTCCTGGGGCAGTCGGGGGTCGACGGCGGCGCCGGGGAGCGGGTGCCCAGCGGCGCCGGGGTACCGGTCCGGTGGGCACCGGACCGCAGCTTGCGTCCGATCCTATCCGGGGCGGCGCCCCAGCGCCGCCCGGTCCGGGATCGGGGCGGAGGCCGCCCACCGTGCGCTCAGGACGAGGCGGGCAGCACCATGTTGTCGATGAGCCGGACCGGGGCGAACTCCGCGGCCACCAGCGCGAGGGCCTCGCGCTCCAGCGGGCGGCCCCATTCCTCCGGGGTCAGCGGCTCGAGGGTGGCATGGTCCACCACCTCGAGGTAGTCGAGCCCGGCCAGCGGTTCGGCCTCGATCATCGCCCGGGCCGCGCCGACGTCGAGCGGCCGGCCCTCCTCCGCGGCCCGCCGGAGGGTCCCCAGCGAGCGGTGGAGCACGAGGGCCGCCTCGAGCGCCTCCGGGGACAGTCGCGTGTTGCGGCTGGACAGCGCCAGCCCCTCCGGGGAGCGCACGAGCGGCACGGCCCGGATCTCCAGGTCGAAGTCCAGGTCCGCGCGCATGCGGCGCAGCACGGCCAGCTGCTGGGCGTCCTTCTGCCCGAAGTAGCTGAGCAGCCGCGCCGGGGCCGGGGAAGGGCGGTGTGCCAGAGCTTGGCGACGACGGTGCAGACACCGTCGAAGTGACCGGGCCGGCTGGCTCCTTCCAGGACCTCGCCCATGTGCCCGGCCGAGACCCTGACGATCGGGGCGTCCGGGTACCCGGGGTACATCTCCGCCAGGTCCGGGGCGAACACCAGCTCGCACCCCTCCGCGCCGAGGATCTCCCGGTCCGCCTCGAGCGTGCGGGGGTAGTTCTCCAGGTCGGCGGGGTCGCCGAACTGCAGCGGGTTGACGAAGACGGAGGCCACCACGATGTCGGTCTCGGCCCGGGCCTGCCGGACCAGGGCGGCGTGCCCGCCGTGCAGGGCACCCATGGTGGGGACCAGGCCCACGGTGGGCGCCGGCACCCCGGAGAGGACGGCCGCGTGCACCTTCTCCGCGAGCGCCGCCCGGAACCCGGCCCGGGTGCGGTGCACGGCGGGCAGGTCCTGGTCGCCCGTGGCGTGCCGGGCGGTGTCCTCCAGGGTCAGGCCCGTGCCGGGGGGACGGGGGTGCGGTCGGGGACGCGGTCGAGTGGGCTCACGCAGGCGAGTCTACGAAAGTGGAGACCCCTCGGCGGACCGGACAGACTGGGGGCATGCACCTCATGACCGTCTGCCTGGGAAACATCTGCCGCTCGCCCGCCGCCGAGGCGGTGCTGGTCCACCGGTTGCGCGAGGCCGGCCTGGATGACGTGACCGTCAGCTCCGCGGGGACCTCGGACTACCACCTGGGCGAACCGCCCCACGTCATGAGCAGCACCGAGGGTGAGGCCCGCGGTTACGCGTTCACCTCCGTGGGCGCCCAGTTCGCGGTGGAGGACTTCGACACCGCCGACCTGATCCTGGTGATGGACGCCGCCAACGATCGCGACGTACGGGCGCTGGCCCGGGGCACGGCCGACGAGCGGAAGGTGGTGCGCCTCGGCGCCTTCGCCAGTGACGTGGCCGACCGGGGCGTCCGTGACGTGCCGGACCCCTACGGCCTTCCCGAGAGCGCGTTCGTGTCCATGTACGACCAGATCGAGGACGCCGTCGACGGCCTGGTCCGGTCCCTGCGGGACGGCACGCTGCAGCAGGTCCTGGGCACCCGGTGCGCCGGGAGCCTCCGGAGCGGGCACCGCCCGGTGTGAGATCCGGCCGCCCCCGTCCGCCAGGATCGTGGACCCGCCCCGGGGCACCGGCGCTGATACGTCGATGACCCGGGGTGGGTGGGACGAGCCATACGGCTCAGGGGCGGATCAGTAACGCTCCGTGGTTCCCTGGACGTGGCGCGCCGACTGGGCGGACTCGTCCTTGAGTTGGCCCGCCTTGTCCTGTCCCTCGGCCTTGACGTGCTCCACGCCGGTGGTGGCGGTGTCCTTGACGGACTCCATGGCCTCCTGGGCCTGTGGCTTGAGGTTCTCACCCATCTCCTGGGCCGCGGACTTCGCCTCATCCACCAGGGGCGCGGCCTGGTCCTTGACCTTCTCGGCGGCCTCCTGCTCGGCCTGCGAGGCGGGAATGAGCGAACCGACCAGCCAGCCGGCACCCAGCGCGATCAGCCCGGCCGCCAGCGGGTTGCCCCGGGTGCGACGGCGGACCTGCGCCGGAGCTTGCTGGAGCCCGTGCACGGCGTCCTCCGCCCGGTGCTGGACGTCGTGGGCCACGTCCTGGGCACGGTCCTTGAACCCGGGTCCGGACCTGGCGGCGTACGGGTCGGGACTGCCCATGATGGACTCCTTGACGGTGGTCATGCGCTCGCGGACGCGGTCACCCTGCCGGTGGACGGCGCGGGTCGGGTTGGCCTTCTCGGCCAGCGCGTCCACGTCGCGGCTGAGCTCGTGCCGGGTGCGCTCGATGTCGGCGCGGATCTCATCGGGGTTGTTGCTCATGGGGTCTCCTTGTTCGGGTTCAGGGTCGCCGGGATCTCCTGAACCGTCTCCTGGGTCTGGGGCAGACCCTTGATCCGATCGAAGTACTTCTTGCCCATCACGCCGAGCACGGCGGCCGCCACGCCCCAGAGCACGGTGACGATCAGGGCCGCCCAGCCCAGGTGCATCACGGAACCCAGGGCCCACATCAGGGCCGTGGACAGGAACAGCAGCACGAAGACGGCGGCCAGGGCCGCACCGGCGAGCAACCCCGCCCCCGTACCGGCCTTCTTCGCCTCCACGGTCGCCTCGGCCTTGGCCAGCTGGATCTCCTGCCGCACCAGGGTGCTGAGGTTCTCGGAGAAGCTGGCGAACATCTCGCCGAGGGTCTCGGTCCGGGCCCGGTACTCGGCCTCCGGCATCGGGGCCTCGGTGGATCCCGAGCCCGACGCCGGCCGGCCGGTCCCCGCAGTCCCGGTCCCGGGCCCGGGCGCAGCACCGGCGGCACCTCCGGCCGAGGTCGGCCCGTACTGAGAGGGGTCGGTGGTCACGGCCGGCCTCCGGGCTGACCGGTGCCGAACGGATCGGGGTCGAGGGGCGTCGTCCCCGGCACGCTGGTCGTCCCGGGTGCGCCCGTCGTGCCCGGGACCCCCGGTGTGCCCAGCACGTCCGGCATCTCGGTACCGGTCACCGTGGGAGGCTGGGGTGGGAGCGGTGGCGCCTGGGCGGTGAACCGGTGGGCCCGCCTGTCATCGTCGTCGTCGTGGGCGTCCTTCAGGCCCCGTGTCATCCGGCCGGCGACCAGGCCGATGCCGGCGGCGATGGCCAGGAACGTCCCGGGCCGGCGGGCCGCGAACCGGCGCACGTCATCGAGCAGGTCCAGGGGCTCCCGGGACTCCAGGTGGTGGGTGACCCGGCGCGCCCGGTCGGAGAGCATCGAGACGGCCTGGTTGACCAGGTCGGATTCGGGCCTCTCCCCGCGGGAGATGCGCTCGAGGTCCTCGGAGATCCCGCGCGACTGGACGGCCAGCCGGTCCTTCTGCGTGGACAGCTGCGAGGTGGCCTCCTGCTTGGCCGACTCCGCCAGGCTCCTGGCCTGGCCCACGGCCTCGTCCTTGACGTGCCGCGCCTCGTCCCTGGCCGTGCCGGCCACGTCACGGGCGGCGCCCTGGGCCTCGGCCCCGAGGCGCCCGGCCTCCTGTTTCGCCGTCTCCGCGGTGCCCCCCTCGGAGGTCGTCGGATAATCCGGGTTCAGCGTCATGGGGTTTCCTTCCCGTTCACGGCCGACGTCCTGGATGTGGACAGGCCCCGTGGGCGCGACTGTAGCCCGGGGCCCCCCGGGCGTGGGTACCCCTCATCGGCTGCGGGACGCCCGGGTGCGCTCAGTCCCCCAGCGCGTCCAGCAGCTCGGCCACCGTCGCCTCGGACAGGGCACCGCGTATCAGGGCGCGCACCGCCGTCGCCCGCGCCATGGCCCGGTACGCCTGCCCGATGTCGGCCGGGACGCCCTCGGCGCCCAACACCTCCAGGTGCCGACGCACGGTACCCACGTCCCCGCGGGCCACCGGCCCGGTCAGGGCGCCGTCCCCGTTGGCGAGGGCATTCTCCAGGGAGGCGTGCAGGAGCGGCGAGAGCATCCGGTCGGTCTGCTCCACGCCGATCGAGGCCAACAGCTGGGCGGACTGGGCGGTGAGGGTGACGAGGTGGTTCGAGGCGTGCGCCAGCGCCGCGTGGTAGGTGC
Organism: Citricoccus sp. CH26A; assembly: GCF_000224415.1. Classification (GTDB taxonomy): domain Bacteria; phylum Actinomycetota; class Actinomycetes; order Actinomycetales; family Micrococcaceae; genus Citricoccus. The sequence goes on from NZ_AFXQ01000005.1 coordinate 147,366, forward strand.
CGCGGTCCGCCTCGGCGATGACCGCGGGCTCCCCACCCATCTCCACGACGAGCGCCTGGGCGACCGGCAGCACGATGGCGTCCGCCGTGACCCCGAACATGCAGTCCGCCAACCGGGCGATGTCCAGGCTCAGGCCGGTGAAGGACATCGCCGGGTGGATGGCCAACGGGATCGCCCCGGCGGCGCGCACCGGGTCGAGCACGGACACCCCGTGCCGTCCGGAGGTGTGGACCACCAGGTGGCCGGTCTGGAAGTGCCCGGCGTCGGCGAGCCCGGAGACCAGCTCCGGCAGCACGTCGTCCGGGACGGCGAACAGCACCAGCTCCGACCGGCGCAGGATCTCCGGGATCTCGAGTATGGGCACCTCGGGCAGCAGGGACTCCGCACGGCTCTGGGAGGCCTCGGAGACCGCGTGCACCCCCGTGACGGCGTGTCCGGCATTGCGCAGGGCGGCTCCGAGCACGGCACCGACCTTGCCGGCGCCGATGATCCCGATCCCCAACCGGCCCGGACGGCCCGCGGGCGCCCCGCTGAACGGCGAGGTCATTCGACGGCCTGCCGGGTGCGCTGTTCGAACCGGGCCAGCTCGTCCGGCCGCATCCACTCGTTCCGGTCCCGCAGCCGACGGGCCTGCGCGGCGACCTCGCGTTCTGCGCGGAACAGGTCCATGGCCACGGCCGCGTCCAGCTGGTCCACCCTCGGGCTGATCGGGCCGGGTGGGATGTGGAACGTCACGGTGGCCGCTCCGCGCCAGCGTTCGATCGGCCCCTGGAGCAACTGCAGAGACTGGATGCGCTCGTGGGGCAGCAGGACCAGTTCGCGGTTGAGCCGTCCCGAGCGGATCATCAGCAGGGACCGCGTGGAACGGAAACCGTGCCGGCGCCAGACCAGGGGGGAGAACCAGCGCATCCGCGGGGTGGTGGTCACGAAGCCGTGGTCAGCACCGGAACCGTCGAGACCCGCGTGCACCAGATCCCGGGCCTCCTCGGCCGTCCCCACCCCGGGATCCGGTGCCACCACCGTGAGGACGCGCAGCACGTCGTCGAAGGTGCCCACCGGCAGCAGCCTGGACTTGCCGGTGGTGCCGTCGAGGGACTCCCCGTACCCGGCCACCGTCACGGCCATCCGGTACCAGCCGAACAGCCTCCAGAGCAGGGGGCGGCTCACCTTCACGGCCTGGATCCGGCCCGGGGGGACGGTCTGCGAGGTGGTGTCCAGCAGGCCGTAGCGCAGGCGCAGGCCGTCCGGGATCGAGGCGACGGTGAAGTTCCACCCACCGTTGACGGAGGACCAGATGCTGCTGCCGACGCCGAACAGGATGCCGAGCAGCGCCGGCACGCTCAGGGCTGAGCCCACCTCGGCGAAGAACTCCTGTGCCACGCTCTCGGGCATCCACCAACGGATGGCCAGCAGGCCGGCCCCGTAGAGGATCCCGAAGACCAGTACGGCCGAGACGAGACCGGATCCGGTCAGCGTCGCACCGATCAGCCGGCCGGGCGGCACCCGCAGCATGACCCGCTCGGTCTCCTCCTCGTAGTCGTAGCCGATGCCGGCCGCGACCACGGGGACGGGCGCGTCGGAGGGGTGCGACCCCGCAGACGGTACTGACGGCCGTGCCGGTGGTGACGGTATCACCGGGTCCGCGGCACCGGGGCCGAGGCCCGGTCCCTCATCCGCCGGGGCCTGGGCGGCCTCGACCGGGTCCTGTCCGGACTGGATCCCGGCGGCCCGGCGCATGATCTCCTGACGCAGCATCCGGGCCTCGTCCATCCGCAGGAAGGACAGGCTCATCGCCGAGTCACCACCGTCGGCCGTCTCGAACTTCAGCTCGGCCAGCCCGACGATCCGCGCCAGCAGGGGCTGCTTGATGTCCACCGCCTGGACCCGGTCCAACCGGGCGTGGCGGTGCTGCCGGAACACGACGCCGGACCGGACCTCGACCTTGTCCGCGCCCATGCGGTACCTGGTGAACCGCCAGGACAGGAAGAACCCGCCGAGGATGAGCAGGAAGACTCCCCCGACGATCGCCGCCCCCAGTCCGAGGGCACCGGTGTTCGCGAACAGGGCACCGGTGGTGGCCGCCCGGTAGATGTCCTCGAAGGCGTTCTGCCCGATGATGAAGAGCACGGCGACGAGCGCGACCCAGCCCCGCACCAGGGGACTGACGGGATGGACCCGGTGCCAGTCGCCGTCGACGGCCGCGGGCCGCGGAGTCACAGCCCCGCCAATCTCGCCTGGCCGCGGGCCATCAGCTCCTCGCGCAGGCGGTCGCTCTCGGTGGGCTCGATGCCGTCGATGCTGGCGTCGGTGCTGCCCGAGGCCGTCTTGATGGTCAGCGTCCGGATCCCGAAGCGGCGCTGCAACGGACCCTCGTTCACGTCCAGGTACTGCAGCCGGCCGTAGGGCACGGCGGTGATCTGGCGGGAGATGATCCCCGAGCGCAACAGCAGTTCGTCGTCCTGCTCGGAGTAGCCCAGGGCCCGGACCCGGCGGGGCACCAGGGCCAGGTCGATGACGGCCCAGAACAGCATCACCGCGGGCAGCAGCCAGGCCAGCCAGCCCGGATACCCCTCCCAGACGCCGCTCAGGCGCAGCACGAGGGGGACGGAGACGATGGCCAGCCACACCACCCAGCCGATGGTCTTGCTGATCAGCCTGACCGGGACGAGTCGCGGGGACACCGCGGTCCACTCCACCCCGGCCGCCTCGATGGGGGCCAGGCCGCGGCCGTCACCGGCCGGGGCACGGCGGTCGGCCGCCGGGGACGCAACCGCGCCCGGACGGTCACCGGCGGGCCGGACCGGGCCGGGAACGGCCCGGTCCGGCACCTCGGCCGTAGACGGGTCCGGTGCCACGTTCGGGTCCATTGATCTCCTTGTCCGGGCCGCCGTTCGCGGACGGCCCGTCTGCTCCGTCCTCAGGGGGGAGGCGGCAGAACTGCTCCACCACGAATCCCACGATAACCAGTACCAACCCGCCGATGATCATCAGCAGGGCGTCGTTGACGGTGGGCGTGCCGAATCCGGTGGCCGAGACCAGGTGCACCAGCACCCCGGCGTGCCAACCGGCGATCAGCGCTCCCGCATACGCCCCGGCCTGGGCCAGCACCAGGGTCCGGGCCGAGGCCACGGGATTCATCCGGGCGGCCGGCGGGCGCTTCTTGTCCCGCTGCACGCGGATCCCCAGCGCCAGCACCAGCACCGCCACCGCGGCCACGGTGATCGCCGAGGACGCGGCCAGCACCGGCGAGACCAGCCCCGCGCCGGCGGCCACCAGCGCGGACAGCCAGCCCACCACGGCGGTCCCGGCGAAGACCAGCAGCAGCCACAGCGGACGGATGGAGGTCACGGCGTCGGCGCTCCCGTCCCGGCCTCCGGTGCACCGGGCAGCCGGCGGACCGTGCAGGCGTCGGCGGCCCGCGCCGCGAGCCCGGCCACGCTCACACCACCGAGGGTCGCCTGCGGATCGAGCCAGGACCACGGCGCGAGCACGAACGCCCGCTCGTGGGCCCGGGGGTGGGGCAGGGTCAGTTCCGGGTGATCCGAGGAGAGGCCGGCATAGGTGATGACGTCCACGTCCAGGGTGCGCGGCCCCCAGCGCACCTCACGGGTGCGGTCATGGGCCTGCTCCACCGCCTGGCAGGCGGCGAGCAGCTGCCGCGGGGTCAGGGTCGTCTCCACGGACAGCACCAGGTTCAGGTAGTCCGGCTGGCCGGCCGGTCCCCCGACGGCGGCGGTCACCGCGACCGGCGAGACACCGGTCAGCTCGATGCCCGCGTGCTCCGCCAGCTCCCGCACCGCGGCCTGCAGGGTGGCCGCGGGATCGCCGAGGTTGGCGCCGAGGGCCAGGACGGCCGGGACGGGCGCCGCGGGGACGCGGTCCAGGGGATCCGCGGCCGGCTCACCCGGTTCCGGCAGGCTCATGCCCGGCTCCGGTGCACCGTGACCGCGACGTCGGCGAAGTCGGCCTCGATCGGCGCCCCCGGCTTGTGCACGGTCACCTCGACGGCGGCGGCCACCGGTTGCGCGTCCAGGACGGACTGGGCGATCCGCTCCGCGACGGTCTCGATGAGGTCGAACGGCTCGCCGGTGACCACGGCGAGGACGGCGTCCGCGACCTCGGCGTAGTTGACGGTGAGGGCCAGGTCGTCCGTGGCGGCGGCCGGGGCGGCGTCCAGGTGCACGACGACGTCGGTGATGAACTCCTGCCCGTCGCGCTTCTCCGCGGGGAACACCCCGTGGAAGCCGCGGGCCCGCAGGCCGGTCAGCGCGATGCGGTCCGGCACGGCGGTCACGCCCCCGGGTGGCGCCGGGACGGGACCGCGGCGGGTCCGGCCCAGGCCTGGGCCGTCTTCACGGCGTGCAGGGAGGGCTCCACGTCGTGCACGCGCACCCCCCACACGCCGTGCGAGGCCGACAGCGCCGAGACGGCGGCCGTGGCGTGGTCGCGGGCCGTGGCGACCGGCTCGGCCCCGGAGTCGGTGGCCAGCAGCGTGCCCAGGAAGCGCTTGCGCGAGGCGGCCACCAGCACGGGCAGGCCCAGGGCCATCAACCGGGGCAGGCCCCGCAGCAGCTCCCAGTTCTGCTCCCCGGACTTGGCGAAGCCCAGGCCGGGGTCCAGGATGAGCTGCTCGGGCTTGACCCCGGCGGCCAGGAAGGTGTCCTTGAGCCGGGTCAGCTCCTGGATGACCTCCTCGACCACGTCGTCGTAGACCGCCAGGGAGTCCATCGTCTGGGCGTTGCCGCGATTGTGCATCAACACGTAGGGGGCGCCGGTCCGGGCGATCAGCTCGGGCATGTCCGGCTCGTGGTTGAGCCCCGAGACGTCATTGATGATGACGTCGCCCAGCTTCAGGGCCGCCTCCGCGGTGGCGGTGTGCATGGTGTCCACCGAGACCACGGCACCGGCCTTGAGCAGTGCCTCGATGACCGGCAGCACGCGGTTCTGCTCGGTGAGCGGCTCGATGGGCTCCGCGCCGGGCCGGGTGGACTCCCCGCCGACGTCGATCAGGTCCGCGCCCGAGTAGTGCAGGCGCAGGCCCTGTTCGATGGCGGTCTCCGTGTCCAGGTAGTCGCCGCCGTCCGAGAACGAGTTGTGGGTGACGTTGAGGATGCCCATCACCAGGGTGCGGTCCGTGGGCAGGTCCGCCAGTCGCCGCCGCCGCACCTTCCGGATGACGGTGAGTGGTCCGGTGGCCGGCCCCGTCCCTGCCTGTGCTGCCATCGAGTCCATCGGTGGTCCTTTCGTCTGCGGTCGGTCCGGGCGTGGCCGGGTGTACCGGGCGGTCGGGCAGGCCTCGTCCGGGACGAGTGCCGCACGGCCGTCCGTTCCAGGGGTCAGCCGTGGAGGATCAGGCTCATCGCCTCGGCCCGGGTGGAGGCGTCGCGCAGTTGTCCGCGCACCGCCGAGGTCACGGTCTTGGCACCGGGCTTGCGCACGCCGCGCATGGACATGCACAGGTGCTCGGCCTCCACCACCACGATCGCCCCGCGCGGGTGCAGGTGCGTCATGAGCGCCTCGACCACCTGGGTGGTCAGCCGCTCCTGGACCTGGGGGCGCCGGGCGTAGATCTCGACCAGCCGGGCCAGCTTGCTCAGTCCGGTGACGCGGCCCTCCAGCGAGGGGATGTAGCCGATGTGCACGGTGCCGTGGAACGGCACGAGGTGGTGCTCGCAGGTGGAGTAGAACGAGATGTCCTTCACCAGCACGAGTTCCTCGTGGGAGATGTCGAAGGTGGTGCCCAGGACCTCGGCCGGGTCCTGCCGGAGCCCGGCGAAGAACTCGGCGTAGGCCTTGGCCACCCGCGACGGGGTGTCCTGCAGGCCCTCGCGGTCCGGGTCCTCGCCGACGGCCTCGAGGATCTCGCGCACCGCGGCCCGGATGCGTGCCTGGTCCACGCCGACCGGGGGCAGTTCTGCCTCAGGGTCTGCCGCCAGCACGGCCATGTCAGCGGGTGGTTGGCTCACCGTCTCGGGTGCGCGTTCAGGGGAAGTGTCCACGGTCCCGATCCTAGCGGTGGGGCCCGGCGGGCACGTCCGTGGGTCCGGCCCCCGGACCACCGCCGGAACCACCGGGGCTCTCCCCGGGGAGCTGGCTGCCCGGCGTCGGGTCCACGGTGGGGGTCAGGGAGTCGGACGTCGACTCCGGATCCACGGGGCCGGCGTCGTGCCCGTTCTTCGCGGCGAGGGCCCGGCGCTCCGCCGGGGACAGCACCGGGGGCTGGTCCGAGACCGGCCGGTCCTCGCTGGAGAGCCAGATCTCACGAGCCTCGCGCTTGCGGATGCCCGCGAAGATCTCGGCGATCTCGGCCTGGTTCAGCGTCTCCCGCTCCAGCAGCTCGTAGGCGAGCCGGTCCAGGATGTCCCGGTTCTCGTTGAGGATCCAGTAGGCCTCGTCGTGGGCCTGGTCCAGCAGTCCGCGGACCTCCTCGTCCACCACGGCGGCCACGCGCTCCGAATACTCCCGGCCGCTGCCCATGTCACGGCCCATGAAGGGCTCACCGCTGCCGGAACCGAGCTTCACGGCGCCCACGCGCTCGCTCATGCCGTACTCCGTGACCATCTTGCGGGCCGTCTCCGTGGCCTTGGAGATGTCGTTCGAGGCGCCCGTGGACGGGTCGTGGAAGATGATCTCCTCGGCCACCCGGCCGCCCATCGCGTAGGCCAGCTGGTCCAGCAGCTCGTTGCGGGTGACGGAGTACTTGTCGTCCTCCGGGACCACCATGGTGTAGCCCAGGGCACGCCCGCGGGGCAGGATGGTGATCTTCGTGACCGGGGCCGAGTTCCGCAGCCCCGCGGCCACGAGGGCGTGTCCGCCCTCGTGGTAGGCGGTGACCTTGCGCTCGTGCTCCTTCATGAGCCGGGAGCGCTTCTGCGGGCCGGCCATGACGCGGTCCACGGCCTCGTCGAGGGCGCGGTCGTCAATCAGCTGGGCGTTGGAGCGCGCCGTGAGCAGGGCCGCCTCGTTGAGTACGTTGGCCAGGTCGGCGCCGGTGAAACCGGGGGTGCGCTTGGCCAGGGAGCGCAGGTCCACACCGGGCGCCATCGGCTTGCCCTGGGCGTGCACCTGCAGGATCTGGTTCCGGCCCTCCAGGTCCGGTGCCTCCACCGGGATCTGGCGGTCGAAGCGGCCGGGCCGCAGCAGGGCCGGGTCCAGGACGTCCGGGCGGTTGGTGGCGGCGATCAGGATGACGTTGGTGGTCGCGTCGAAGCCGTCCATCTCCACCAACAGCTGGTTGAGGGTCTGCTCGCGCTCGTCGTTGCCGCCGCCCACGCCGGCACCGCGGTGGCGACCGACGGCGTCGATCTCGTCGACGAAGATGATGGCCGGGGAGTTGTTCTTGGCCTGCTCGAAGAGGTCGCGCACCCGGGAGGCACCGACGCCGACGAACATCTCCACGAAGTCCGAACCGGAGATGGAGTAGAACGGCACGCCGGCCTCACCGGCCACGGCCTTGGCCAGCAGGGTCTTGCCGGTGCCGGGAGGACCGTAGAGCAGCACGCCCTTGGGGATCTTGGCGCCGACGGCCTGGAACTTGGCGGGCTCGGAGAGGAACTCCTTGATCTCGTGGAGTTCCTCCACGGCCTCCTCGGCGCCGGCCACGTCCTCGAAGGTCACCTGCGGCATGTCCTTGGAGATCAGCTTGGCCTTGGACTTGCCGAACTGCATGACCTTGCCGCCGCCGCCCTGCATCCGGGACATCAGGAACCAGAAGACCAGGGCGATGAGCAGGAACGGGATCATGAACCCGAGCAGGGACAGCAGCCAGTTGTTCTGCACCGGCTGGTCCGTGAAGCCGTCCAGGGACGAGGCGTCGATGGCCTCCACGACCTTCTCGGCGCGGGCGGTGGAGTAGTAGAAGTACACCTCCGTGCCGAGCTCGCGCCCGTCCTGGGTGTACGGGTCCCGCAGCGTCAGGTCGACGCGCTGGTCGCCGTCCTGGATGCGGGCCTGCTCGGCCTTGTTCTCCTGCAGCAGCGCCAGGCCGACGTTCGTGTCGACGCGTGCGCTGGAACCCTGGGTGAGGGCCGGGATGATCAGCACCAGGAACAGGGCGGCCAGGACGATCCAGATGACCGGGCCCTTGAAGACCTTCTTGGCTTTCAACAACTCTCCTGACTGTGGCCTGCGGCGCGGGCGTGGCGTCCGCGGCGGTGTGGCTGGCCCGGGGCACAGCCGTACGCTTCAACGGTACCGGGCGCCGATCTATGCCGGGGGTCCGGGAGGCCGCTTTTCGCGAGCGGTGGAATGCCCGCGGCGACCCCGGCCCCCGGTCCTGCCCGCCCGTCCGGCACGAGGCGACGGATCCGGCTCCGGGGGTGCCGGAGGAGCGGGGTCTCCCCGCAGGCCGGGGTCAGGAGTAGACGTGCGGGGCGAGGGTGCCGATGAAGTCCAGGTTGCGGTACTTCTCGTCGAAGTCCAGCCCGTAGCCGACCACGAACTCGTTCGGGATGTCCTTGCCGACGTACTTGACGTCGATGTCCACCTTCATGGCCTCGGGCTTGCGCAGGAACGCGCAGATCTCCACGGAGGCGGGACCGCGGGACTCGAGGTTGGTCTTGAGCCAGGACAGGGTCAGGCCGGAGTCGATGATGTCCTCGACGATCAGCACGTGCCGGCCCATCAGGTCGGCGTCGAGGTCCTTGAGGATCCGCACCACGCCCGAGGACTGGGTCCCCGAACCGTAGGAGGACACGGCCATGAAGTCCAGGGTGACGTGGGACCTCAGGGCCCGGGACAGGTCCGCCATGACCATGACCGCGCCCTTGAGGACGGCCACCAGCAGCACGTCCTTGTCCTGGTAGTCCCGGTCGATCTGGGCTGCCAGGTCCTTGATGGTGGACTGGATCTGCTCTGTGGTCATGAGCACGTGCTCCAGGTCGCCCTGCACGTCCTGTGCTTCCATGCGGTCTGCTCCTGCTGGGTGTCTGATACCGGTCGGACGCGGCGGACGGGACCGCTCCGCCGGTCGGCGGCGGTGGCTACCGGCCAGCGTCAAGGACCAGTCTCGCACACCCGGCCTCACGATGACGGCGTGCGGTGACGCCCCCGGGCAGCTCGACGGGACCGGCCGATCCGCCGCCCACGGACCGGGTGGCGACCAGCCCCTCCACGGCCAGGACCCGCTCCCGGCTGGGGCGCCCTCCACCGGCCGCCACGACGGCCAGGCCGATCACCCGCAGCCGGACCGCCGTCGGCAACGCGGCCAGCTCCTCCAGGGGGAGGCTGACGTGACCGATCCCACGCGTGGAGGAGGGTTCCGCCCTCACGGTGTCCGCGAGCCGGTCGTACTCCCGCCGGCTCCACTGCTCGAGGGCGTCGGCGTCCTCGGCCGCGATCTCCGCGCTGCGGGCGAGGGCGGCCGCGACACCGGGGCCGATCCCCGCCACCGGGTCCTCCAGCAACGGCATCACGCGGGTGCGGACGCGTGAGCGCAGGAAGGCCGGGTCGGCGTTGGCCGGGTCCTGCCACCACCGGATGCCGGCCCAGCGGCAGATGGCCTCCGTGTCCTGGCGGGCCAGCCCCAGCAGGGGCCGCACCAGCAGTCCGCGGCTGGCGGGCATCCCGGCCAGGGAGCGCGTCCCGGAGCCCCGGGCCAGGCCGAGCAGGACCTGCTCCGCCTGGTCGTCGCGGGTGTGCGCGAGCAGCACGGCCTGGGCACCTGCACGCCGCGCCGCGGCCCGGAGCGCGGCGTACCGGGCCGTGCGGGCGTCGGCCTCGGGACCGGCACCGGTCCCGAGGACGTCGACCCGCTCGACGGTCACCGGGTCCAGTCCCAGCCGCCGGGCGATCCCGGCGGCGCGCTCGGCCACCGCGGCGGAACCGGGCTGCAGGCCGTGGTCCACGACGACGGCACCGGCACCCTCGGCCGGCGACGTCCCGGTCCGCCGGGCCTCGGCGGTGGCCACGGCCAGCGCCAGCGAGTCGGCACCGCCGGAGAGCGCCACGAGCGGTCGCGACCGGCTCTGGACCGCGGCACGGACCGAGGCGACGGCGCGGTGCAGGGGCTCGGGCCAGCGGACCCGCGGGGGCCAGGCGTCCGGGCCGTCCGGGAGCCCACCCTCCCCCGGCGCCGGGTCCGTGGGCCCGGTCAGCCCAGTCCCCGGATGCGTTCGACCCAGCGCTCGGGCTGGTGCAACTCGGGCTCGGAGGGCAGGTGGTCGGCGGACTCCCAGACCACGTTGAAGCCGTCCATGCCCAGTTCCTGCACCACGTGCTTCACGAAGCGCTGGCCGTCCCGGTACTGGCGCATCTTGGCGTCCATGCCCATGAGCCGGCGGATCCAGCGGTCCAGCGAGGACCGGGTGGCGGCGCGGTGGTCGAAGCGCTGGCGGATGGTCTTGACGGTGGGGACCACCGAGGAGTCGATGGCGTCCATGACCACGTTGGCGTGTCCCTCCAGCAGGGACATCACGGCGGTGAGCTGGGCCAGCCGCTCCTTGTCCTCCGGGTCCTGGACGAGCTCCAGCAGTCCCAGGGACGCCGGGTGCGACTCCGTGCCCAGTTCGGCGGCGCCCTCCCCCGCGGTCCCGGACTCCGGATCGGCCCCGGGCCCGCGCACCAGGGCACGGACCCCGGCGGAGAGACGCTCGGGCAGGGTGTCCATCTTGTCGAACATCCCGGAGACCAGGTCCATGATGTTCTGCTGCAGGTGCTGGCGCAGCCACGGGGCCGCCGCGAACTGCACCCGGTGGGTCTGTTCGTGGAGGCAGATCCACAGGCGGAAGTCCTCCGGGTCCACGTTGAGCTCGACCCGCACCTCGGCGATGTTAGGTGCCACCAGGAGCAGCCGGCCGCCCTGGGGCCCCGGGGGCGTCCCGTCCGGGCCGGGCAGCGCGCAGAACGGCTCGTACTGGCCCAGGACCTTCGAGGAGAGGAAGGCCAGCACGGTCCCGGCCTCCACGCCGGTCGCCGTGGGGGCGAAGCCGCTGGTCGCGCGGGCGTACTCGTCCGGACGGGACGCGCGGACGTGGTCGAAGGCCGGTCCGAGCAGGGTGGAGAACGCCTGGGTGTTGGCCCGGGTCCAGGTGGGCCGGTCCACCACCAGCACCTCGGAGTCCCGCAGGTCCCGGGCGGCGTCCAGGCCCGTGAGCCGGTGCACGTGATCCACCGCGGCCTCCGCCGCTCGGCGCAGCCCCTCGGCCTCCCGTTCGGCCTGGTGGCGGGTGAACCGCGGTCCGGCGGCGCACACCCTCGCCGCGGTGGAGGCGGCCACGTCCCAGTCCACGGGGTGGGACAGGGCCTGGGCTGCTGCGGGGGCTGCGGGCTGGGACGGCGACGCGGAGGAGTCCATGGCCCCATCCCATCACACGGGCGCGCCGCCGCGCAGCGGTCCCCGGGGCGTCCGGGCGGTCATCATGACGTGGCGTCGCGGTGGTCCCGCCGCCGCCCCGTCCGGTCAGCCGTGGTGTGCGGCGGCCCGCTCGAGCACCTCTGCCAGGGCCTGCCCGCCGGCCATCCGGGCGGCCTGCGCCGCGGCCAGCAGCGCCTCGGGGCCGGCGTACAGGGCGAGCTGGACGGCGACGTCACCACCCTCAGGGGTTCCGGCGAGACCCTGGCGTCCGCGGGAGGTGTGCGTGGTGAGGACCGGGGCCGAGGCCTGCACCTCGGCCAGCACCCGCTCGTGGTCCGGTTCGTCCTGACGCTCCTCCAGCATCACGAGGCGCTCGTAGACGGCCGGATTGCCGATCTTGATGCGCTGGGCGTTGATCAGTTGGGAGAGCATGGGCGCGGACAGCCCCAGCACGCGGGCCAGGGACCGCTGGCTGAGCCGGTAGACGTTCATCAGGGCCCCGAACCGCTCTGCCAGGGGCGTGCCGTAGATGGCGCGCTGCTGGGCCAGGCGCTGTTCCGTGACGGGGGAGGACATGCATCGATCCTAACCGTTCATTTGCGAAGGCAAAGATACGCCCCTGCGCCGGTGGGGAGTTCTCCCCACCGGTCCGTGTTGCCCAGGCCCAGGCCAGTCTGTACATTTGCATCCGTAAACAGCGCAGGCACCCGCTTATCACTCGTACAGGGGACACATGATGGACACCACCTCCCGCCCGAGGCACCCGGGCACCGCCCACGGGCGCCGGCGCGGCCCGGCCCTTCCCGGCCGGACCCTCGCCCTGGTCACGGCCCTCGCCCTGCTCCTGGGCGGCCTGCTGGCGGCCCCCGCGCAGGCCGCCCCGTCGGCCAGCCCCTCCGGTGCCGCCCAGGACGGACAGCGCGCCCTGCAGCCCGTCGTCGTGGTCATGGACTACTCCTCCTCCATGCTGGAGAAGGACGCGGACGAGTCCGGCACCACCCGGCTGGCCGCCGCGCAGGAGGCCACCTCCACCCTGCTGGACAACGCCCCCGACGGCGCGGACCTCGGCATGGTGGTCTACGGCGCCAACACCGTGGGGGACTGCAAGGACATCACCACCCTGCAGAAGGTGGGCCCCACCGACGTCGGCGGGCTCAAGAAGAGGATCGCCGGCCTGGACGCGGTCGGTGAGACCCCGATCGGGGCGGCGCTGCTGCACGCGGCACAGGAACTCGAGGGGATCGACGGGGAGAAGTCCATCATCCTGGTCTCCGACGGTGAGGAGAACTGCTCCGAGCCACCGGCCTGCGAGGCGGCCCAGGACCTGGCCGGGAAGGGCATCGGCCTGACCGTGCACACCATCGGCTTCAAGGTCAACGACGCCGCCCGCGAGGAGCTGACCTGCGTGGCCGAGGCCACGGGCGGCACCTACGTCCAGGCAGACAACGCGACGGAGCTGGAGACCGAGCTGCAGACGAAGACGGTCCGGGCCTTCCAGGGGTACGTCGCCTCCGGGACCCCGGTCACCGGTGGGGAGACGCTGCACTCATCCCCCCAGCTGGCCCCCGGGCAGTACCTGGACGAGTACGAGCGCGGTGAGACCAAGGCCCATTCCAGCGCCGACGGGACGCTGAGGTTCTACAACCTGGGGACCATCGAACCGGGTGAGCGGGCGCACCTGTCCGCCCTGTTGCTGCCGGACCAGTCCCAGCCGACGGCCACGGGTGATCCGTTCGCCGGAATCGAGGTCCAACTGGTCAACGGCCAGGGCGAGAACTGCTCCTCCTCGGACCGGGAGTACTCCCATTCCAGTGACGGTGGCAAGCCGATCGTCGGTTACGTGCGCAGCCAGGAGTACACCGAGCCCGGCAGCCACGGCTGCTTCCAGGACGGCACGGGCCAGCTCTTCGCCAAGGTCCAGCGATTCGGCGAGCACCAGGCGGAGGAGCCGATGCCGGTCGAGCTCAAGTTCGTGGTCGAGCCGGCCGTGGACGAGAGCACGCTCGGTCCCCACGCGGACGAGGACGAGGCACCCCGGTCGGTGACCCTGTCCGGCGCGGCCGCCGCGGTCGCCGGCGGCGGCAGCTTCAACGAGGCCGCCGAGGTCGAGAACCGGACGGTGCTCTCCGACTC
>NZ_AFXQ01000004.1 GCF_000224415.1 Citricoccus sp. CH26A
CCCTGGCGCGTCTGGCCCAGGGCTACTACGCGGCGTCCGCTGCCCTGCCCGAGTCGTTAGGCATGGCCCTGCTGTCCTCCCCGGTGGTCGTCTGGTTCACGGGAACGGTGATGGCCAAGACGCAGGACCGTCATACGCTCGCGTACCTCCACGACCAGCATCAGAGGTACTTCTCCGCGTTCGACCACCGCCGCGTGCTGGTCGAGTCGTATCGAGCCTCGATCAGGGGAACGGTCCTGGACGTCGCCGACCGCTTGGCGTTGCCCGTCCTCCTCGTGGCGGGCGCCCAGGACGAGCTGGGCTCCGTGGCGGGCCAGGAACGCCTGGCCCGTCGGATCCGCGAGGTCTCTCCCCGGGTCCGCCTGGAGGTGTTCGACGGCGTCGGGCACCTCATCCACTATGAACGGGCCCCGGAGACGGCCGGGGTGATGCGCGACTTCCTGCGGACCGACTGATCACCACTGCACGGGAGGGGTTACGGCAGGTCCACCGGGTCGATCCGCAACCGCACCGGCTCGGTCAACCGCCGGGCGCTGGCCGCCGCCCGCGCGGCGCGCAACGACTCGACGACCCGCCGGGCCGCGGAATAGGGGAAGAACAGCAGTGCCCGGTGCCGGACCGGACCGGCAGATCCGTCCGCGTGCCCGAATCCCGCGTCGTCGCCCACCGGGACCGGTCCCACCCAGGGCAGGGGGGACGGCCCACCGAGGGGGCCCACGAGGTCCATGAACGCGGCCACGGCGTCGGCCGGTCCGGACACCTCGGCCATCCGCACGGCCGGTGGCAGCCCGAGCTCACGGCGCTCGGCCAGTTGGCGCGAGGCATACCCGGCGGCGTCCATGCGCACCAGGGCTCCCACCACGTCCTCCTGCGACGCGGTGACCACGGCCACGCCCCCGTCCTGGCGCGGCCGGACCAGGGCGGCCGCCGCGAACCACCGCGACAGCACCTGCCCCGGGGTGCGCAGCCCCTCGCGTTGGAGCTGGTTGTCACCGTCGAGCAGCAGCGCCGCCGCATAACCGCCCTCGGCCACGGGTTCCGCGCCGATGGTGGCGACCACCAGCGCCGGGGTCCCGTCCACGGTCGAGAGGATGTGGTCCCCGGAGGAGGACAGGATCGGCGTGTCCGGGAAGGCCCGTCCGAGCTCGTCGGCGGTGCGATCCACGCCCCGGGAACCGGCCCGCAGGCGGTGACTGCCGCACTCGGGGCACTTGTACTGTCGCTCGCGCCGCCCACACCACCGGCACGCGGTCTCGTTGCGGGCGGAGGCGGTCCGGTCCGGGTACCCCAGCGGGCCCGTGCAGTGCCGGCAGCGGGCGGGTGTCCCGCAGTCCTGGCAGCTCAGGGCGGGAATGAACCCGCTGCGGCCGACCTGCACGAGCACGGGGCCGGGCTCGGCGTGCCGGCCCTCCAGTCCCTCCCGTGCGGCCTTCCAGGCGGCCTGCGGCAGTCGTGCGCGCGCCAGCACCGGATCGCGCTCCGACTCCCAGGAGTCCGCGGTGGCCACGACCCGCGGCGTCGCGGCGTGCACCGTCTGGCGGTCCACGCCCAGCTCCCCCAGCCACCCGGACTCGACCAGCCGCTGGACCTCGGGGGTGCGCGACGTGGAGGCCAACAGCAGTCCGGCACCGGCCAGCTCGGAACGCAGCAGGGCCACCTCCCGGACGTGCTGGTACGGCGCTCGCGGTTCGGCGTGCAGGGCATCGTCGTCGTTCCAGACGGCCACCAGGCCGAGGTCCGGCACGGGTGCCCAGATCGCGGACCGCGTGCCCACCGCGATCCGCCGCTGGCCGCGCCGCAACTGCAGGAAGGCCCGGTAGCGGGGGGTGGGGCCGTCGTCGGCGGTCAGCCGCGCGTACGCGCCGGCGCCCACGCGACGGTCCAGTGCCCGGCAGAGCCGGTCCAGGTCGCGCTGGTCCGGAACCACAATGACGGCGGCCCGGCCGGCCTCGGCGGTCCGCGCGGCCGCGTCGGCCAGCAGGGTGGCGGAGTCCCAGCTGCCGTGGGCGCTCGGCACGGTCACCGCCGCCCGGGGCCCCTCTCCCGCCGTGACCTGCCGGAAGAACGAGGTGGCGCCGTCCAGGCGGGTCCAGTCGAAGCGGCTGCCGGCATCGGGCCGGAACCCGGGCTCGGCGGCAGCCGGCACGGTCGAGACGTGGTCCGGGGTGGGGCCCGGGGCGGGTGCCTCGACAACCGGCCCGACGGGCGATCCGGCCTCCGGACCGCTCCCGGTGCCGTCCGCACCGGTGTCCTCAACCGCGGCACCCGGGTGGTCGGGCCCTGCTGTCCCCAAGGCCTCCGGGGCCTCGGCCTCGGCGTCCATCTGCTTCTCCACCCGGGCCACGCGGGGCGGCACGGCCACGCGGAGGACGTCCGCCACGTTCCCGGCGTACCGCGCGGCGACGGCGCGGGCCAGGTCCAGGACCTCCGGCGCGAGGACCTGCTCGCGGGAGACCACCGAGCGCAGGGGCAGCAGCTTGGCCCCGGTCGAGGGCTCGGAACCCCGCGCGACGAGCCAGCCCAGCACGTCCTGGTGGCCGAAGGGCACCCGCACCCGCACGCCCGGCCGGGCCTCGCCGTCGAGCGCATGGGGCACCAGGTAGTCGAACTCCCGGTCCAGGTGGGGAACCCCGGAGTCCAGCAGGACCCGGGCCACGGGGTCGTCCGGCCAGCCCCCGGCGACCTCGGGCAGACCGGTCACCGGTGCGGGCACCGGGATGTGGAAGAGGGGCTCCTCGGTCACCAGCCGACGGCGGCGCGCAGGGCGTCGACGCGGTCCAGCCGCTCCCAGGTGAAGTCCGGGTCCTCACGGCCGAAGTGACCGTGGGCGGCGGTCTTCCGGTAGATCGGCCGCAGCAGGTTCAGGTCCCGGATGATGGCCAGCGGACGCAGGTCGAACACCTCGTTGACCGCCTTGATGATGGCGGCCTCGTCGACCTTCGCGGTGCCGAAGGTGTCCACGTACAGGCCCACGGGGCGGGCCTTGCCGATGGCGTAGGCGACCTGGAACTCGGCGCGGTCCGCCAGCCCGGCGGCGACCACGTTCTTCGCCACCCAGCGCATCGCGTAGGCCGCGGAGCGGTCCACCTTGGACGGGTCCTTGCCGGAGAAGGCACCGCCACCGTGGCGGGCCATGCCGCCGTAGGTGTCCACGATGATCTTGCGGCCGGTCAGGCCGGCATCGCCGACCGGTCCGCCGATGACGAAGGGACCGCCGGGGTTGATGATGACCTGCGCCCCGGAGTAGTCGAGGCCGGACTGGTCCAGGACCGGGCGGATGACGAGACGCTCCACGTCTGCCCTGACCTGCTCCTGCGTGACGTCCGGCAGGTGCTGGGTGGAGACCACCACGGTCTCGATGGTCTTGGGCAGGCCGTCCTCGCCGTAGCCGACGGTGACCTGCGTCTTGCCGTCCGGCAGCAGGTACGGCATGGGCGACTCGTCCATGGTGCGGACCATGGTCAGCCGCTCGGAGAGGCGGTGCGCCAGGAAGATCGGGGTTGGCATGTAGGTGGGGGTCTCGTTGGAGGCGTAGCCGAACATGATGCCCTGGTCGCCGGCTCCCTGCAGGTCCACGGCGTCCACGGAGCCGCCGCGGGCCTCGAGGGAGGTGGACACGCCCGCGTGGATGTCCGAGGACTGCTGGCCGATTGAGATGTTCACGCCGCAGCGTGCGCCGTCGAAGCCGTTGGCGGAGGAGTCGTAGCCGATCCCGAGGATGGTCTCGCGCACGATCTGCGGGATCTCCACGTAGGCGGAGGTGTTCACCTCGCCGGCCACCTGCACCAGTCCCGTGGTCGTCAGGGTCTCCACGGCGACCTTCGCGGTGGGGTCCTGGGCGATGATCGCGTCCAGGATAGCGTCCGAGATCTGGTCACAGATCTTGTCCGGGTGGCCGCTGGTCACGGACTCGGAGGTGAACAGGCGCAGTCCACCTCCCCCGACGCCCGCGTAGGACTCGAAGCCGGCGGCCTCACGGGGCTGGGCCATGTCTGCGGTGTTGTCTGCGTCAGTCACCCGACCATCCTAGCCACGGACGCGGACACCGGTGGCCGGGCGTCGCCGTCAGCCCCGGAGCAGCCCGGCCAGCTGGTCCACCACGGCCGCCGCGACGTCCGCCTTGGACCCGGCCGCCTCGACCGGGTCGCGGCCGTCGGCGAAGAGCATGGTGACCTCGTTGACGTCCTGGCCGAAGCCGAGGTCCCGGCCGACCTGGTTCACCACGAGCATCTCGCACCCCTTGCGGGCCAGCTTCGCGGCGCCGTGTTCCAGCACGGAGTGCTCGGCGTCACCGGTCTCGGCGCCGAAGCCGACGATGACACCGGGCATGGGCCGGCCCTCGGCCCGCGCCCGGACGGTTCCGGCGAGGATGTCGGGGGTCCGCTCGAGGTGGATCACGGGGCTGGAGCCGTCCTCGGACTTCTTGATCTTGGCGTCCGCGTACTCGGTGGGCCGGAAGTCGGCGACGGCGGCGGCCATGATGAGCGCGTCGGCATCCGCACACTGCTCCATGACCGCGTCGTGCAGTTCCTGGGTGGACTCCACGCGCGTCACGGCGGTGCCGGCGGGGGGTTCCACGGACATGGCGCCGCCGATGAAGCGGACGGTGGCGCCGGCGGCCGCGGCGGCCTGAGCCAGGGCCACGCCCTGCTTGCCGGAGGAGCGGTTCCCGAGGTAGCGGACCGGGTCCAGCGCCTCCCGGGTGCCGCCGGCGGTCACGACGACGGTGCGCCCGGCCAGCGGACCGGCCTCCGGGGACGCGGTGGGCCGGGCCAGCCGCTGGGCCTCGGCCCAGATGCGCTCGGGTTCCGGGAAGCGCCCGGGACCGGTGTCCTGGCCGGTGAGTCGGCCCGAGTCCGGGTCCATGACGGTGATGCCGCGGGAGCGCAGGGTCGCGACGTTGGCGACGGTCGCCGGGTTCTGCCACATCTCGGTGTGCATGGCCGGAACGACCAGGACCGGGCACGTGGCGGTGAGCAGGACGTTGCCCAGCAGGTCCGGGGCGAGCCCGGCGGCGGCGCGCGCCATGGCGTCCGCGGTGGCCGGTGCCACGACGACCAGCTCGGCCTCGCGGCCCAGCCGGACGTGGTTGACGGTCTCCACGGCCTCGAAGGTGTCCGTGCGCACCGGACGTCCGGAGAGCGCCTCCCACGTGGCCTTGCCCACGAAGCCCAGGGCCGCCGGGGTGGGCACCACGTCCACGGTGTGGCCGGCCTCGGTCATCAGGCGCAGCAGCAGCGCGGACTTGTACGCGGCGATCCCGCCGGTGACTCCCAGGACGATCCTCATCGGGCGATCAGGACTGGTGGTCGGCCTCGTCGTCGGTGCCCTCGGTGGGGGTGCCGTCCAGGTCGGTGCTGATGGCCTCCTCGGCGACCGGGGACTCGTCGGTGGCGATACCCGGGTCGGTGGTCGCGTCCGCCACCTCGGTGTCGGTCAGGAAGCCCTCGCCGGAGAAGCCGGCGTCGGAGAAGTCGGCGTCCGCGGAACCGGGCAGGTCGAAGGCGCCGAAGTCACCGGACTCCTCGGCAGCGATCTGCTCCTCGGTCATCGGAGTGGCCTCGAGCAGGTCCGACTCGATCTCGCGCAGGGAGATGGACAGCGGCTTCTCGTTGAGCTTGGTGTCGACCAGCGGGCCGACGTACTCGAACAGGCCCTCGTGGAGCTGCGAGTAGTAGGCATTGATCTGGCGCGCGCGCTTGGCGGCGAAGAGCACCAGGGCGTACTTCGAGTCAACCTTCTCCAGCAGGGTGTCGATGGGTGGGTTGACGATGCCTTCGTACTGTTCGGTCACAGGATCTCCACTGTTGTCTGTCGGTTGTCCGCTGCTGTAGCCGCGGCTCAGTCTGTGTGGCTGCCTCGATCGCGTCTCAGGGGCGGTCGTCCGGGTCCAGTCCCATGATGCGGACCAGCTCCTGGGCGGCCCGTTCCACGGTGTCGTTGACCACGACGGCGTCGAACTCCGGCTCGGCAGCGAGTTCCATTCTAGCCGTTTCCAGCCGACGCCGCTGTTCGGCCGGAGTTTCCGTGCCGCGGCCCACCAGCCGGTGGACCAGTTCTCCCCAGTTCGGCGGGGACAGGAAGACGAATGTGGCCTCCGGCAGCCGCTCACGCACCTGCCGGGCGCCCTGCAGGTCGATCTCCAGCAGCACGTGCTGACCGTCGGCCAGCGCCCGCTGGACGGTGTCCCGCCGGGTGCCGTAGCGGTTGACCCCGTGGACCACCGCCCACTCGAGCATCTGGTCCTGCTCTACCAGTTCGTCGAAGCGCTCCGGGGAGACGAAGAAGTAGTGCCGGCCGTCCTCCTCCCCCGGCCGCGGGGGCCGGGTGGTGGCGGAGACGGAGAGCCACACTTGCGGATAGTGCTCCCGGATGAACTGGGAGACGGTGCCCTTCCCGACAGCGGTCGGTCCGGCGAGCACGGTGATGCCCGGCCGGTGTCCGGCGGGGGCCGCGCCGTGCTCCGGACGCAGGCTGACCGGCCTCGCACCCGGCACGGGCGGGGGCTCGATGTCCTCCAGCCCGGCGGGCACGCCAGGGCCGGCAGAGCCAGCCGAGCCGACGGAACTGCCGATGGTCGGCTCGGTCACGGGACCTCCTGGTCGGTAGGGGACTACCGGCCAATATAGGCGATCAGCGCCTCACGTTGCCTCCGGCCCAGTCCGCGCAGCCGCCGGTTCGGTGAGATCCCGCACGTCTCCATGATCTTCGCCGCCCGCACCTCACCGACGCCCTGCAGCGTCTGCAGCAGGTCCACGGTGCGCATCCGGCCGATCGCGTCGTCCACGTCGGCCGTCTCGAAGACCGACTGCAGGGTGGTCTTCCCCGCACGGAACGATTCCTTGAGATCCGCGCGAGCGGTCCGTGCCTGCAGAGCCTTGCTCCTGGCGGCTTCCCGTTCTTCGGACGTCAGTTCCTTGAGGGCCATGGTGAACCACCTCGGGCTAGATCCGCACGCCACGGCAGTGGTGCCGTGACTTGGAGAAAAGCTACCAACCCCACGCGGCCAGGGGCAGGTCTGGACGCGGTCCCGCGCCGAAACTTTATCCAACGGTGATCGGAGGCCCTTGCGGCCACCGACTACCCTCTGGTAGGTGACGGCCCGGTCACGGTCGGCGTGTCGATCCAGATCAGCCCGCCAGTTCGTCCCGTGCGGACTCCAGGGCACCGCGCAGTCCCGCCACCGAGGGCCCCTGCCGCAGGATGGCGCGGCTGGAGGTGGCCAGCACGCCCGGCCACGCCTGGGCGAACCCGTCGCGCATCCCCGCCCCGGAGGCCCCCTGGGCCCCGAAACCCGGCGCCAGCAGGGCGCCGCGCACCCCGGCCAGGTCGATGCCCAGCTCCGCTGCCTGACCGGCGACGGTCGCCCCGACCACGAGTCCGACCGGGCCGAACGCCGGGCGTGCTCCGGCCGCGCCGCCCTGCGGGCCGGGGACCCGGGCCAGCTCTCGCGCGTTGTCCGCGGCGGCCGCCTCGGCGATGACCCGGGCGACCGCGCCGTCCGGTCCAGTGGCGTGCTGCACCGAGGCGCCCTCCGGGTTGGACGTCAGGGCCAGGACGAAGACGCCGCGCCCGGTGGCCGCGGCCAGCTCGATGGCCGGGGCCAGCGACCCGTAGCCGAGGTACGGGCTGAGCGTGACGGCATCGGCGGCCAGCGCCGAGGAGTCCGAGAGCCAGGCATGGGCGTACCCGGCCATCGTCGAGCCGATGTCACCCCGCTTGGCGTCGGCGATCGTCAGCACCCCCGCCCGGCGTGCGGCGGACAGGAGCCGTTCCAGCACGGCCAGCCCGGCGGAACCGTGCCGTTCATAGAGGGCGACCTGTGGCTTGAGGGCGGCAACGAGGGGTTGCGCACCGGTTCCCGTGGCGGCCTCCAGTGCCGTCTGGGAGAACCGCTCCAGGGCCACCGGCGTGTCCGGCAGGTCCCAGTCGGAGAGCAGCTGCGGGTGCGGGTCGATCCCCAGGCACAGCGGCCCGGCGGCGTCCATGGCCTCCGCCAGCCGGGCACCGAAGGGTGCCCGGCCGGCAGGGGAGGCCGCGGGGTCGCTCACGCCCCGGTTCCCGCGCGGCCGATGGCGGCGGCCAGCCGCGCGTCGTGCTCCTGCAGGGAGGTGACGTCCCACGCGTACTCGCGCTGGGCCTCGATCGCCTGGATGGCGGCGCCGAACTCGGCCAGCGTGGTGATCATCGGCACGCCGATGGAGGTCGCCGCGGCCCGGATCTCGTACCCGTCCCCGCGCGAGTCCCCGCCCGAGGGCGTGTTCAGGACCAGGGCGATCTGGCCGGCGCCGAGCAGTTCCAGCACGGTGCCCTCCCCCTCGGCGGAGCGGGCGTCGGCGATCTTGCGGACCACGTCCGCCTGCACGCCGTTGCGCCGCAGCACCTCGGCGGTGCCGCCGGTGGAGACGATCGTGAAACCGAGGTCGATCAGCCGCTTGGCCGGCATGACGATCCCGCGCTTGTCCCGGTTGGCCACCGAGAGGAACACCTTGCCGGAGGTCGGCAACGGGTTGTTGGCGGCGGACTGGCTCTTGGCGAAGGCCGTGTCGAAGTACTTGTCGATGCCCATCACCTCGCCGGTGGACCGCATCTCGGGGCCGAGCAGCGAGTCCACGACGCGGCCCTCGGGGGTCCGGAACCGGGCGAACGGAAGCACGGCCTCTTTGACCGCCACGGGGGCGTCCAGCGGGAGCGAGGAGCCATCGTGGCTGGCGGGCAGCATGCCCTCGGCACGCAGGTCGGCGATCGTGCGACCGGTGCCGATCAGTGCCGCGGCCTTGGCCAGCTGCACGCCGGTGGCCTTGGACACGAACGGCACGGTCCGGGAGGCCCGCGGGTTGGCCTCGATCACGTACAGCACGTCCGAGGCCAGCGCGAACTGGATGTTGATCAGTCCGCGCACGCCCACGCCGGCCGCGATGCCGCGGGTGGCCTCGCGGACCCGGTCCAGGGTGTCCGGGCCGAGGTTGATGGGCGGCAGCACGCAGGCGGAGTCGCCCGAGTGGATCCCGGCCTCCTCGATGTGCTCCATGATGCCGCCGATGAACAGGTCGGTGCCGTCGTAGAGGGCGTCCACGTCGATCTCGGTCGCGTCCTCGAGGAACCGGTCCACCAGCACCGGGTGGTCCACGGTGATCTCGGTGGCGTTCTCGATGTACCGGGA
The DNA here is from genome assembly GCF_000224415.1 of Citricoccus sp. CH26A. Lineage (GTDB taxonomy): Bacteria > Actinomycetota > Actinomycetes > Actinomycetales > Micrococcaceae > Citricoccus. The sequence continues at coordinate 9,164 of NZ_AFXQ01000004.1, forward strand.
CAGCGAGGGCTCGTCGTAGACGATCTCCATGCCGCGGCCGCCGAGCACGTAGGAGGGACGCACCAGGACGGGGTAGCCGATCTCGTCGGCCACCTTCTTGGCGTCGGCGAAGGACACCGCGGTCCCGTTCTTGGGGGACACCAGTCCGGCCTCGTCCAGGACCCGGGCGAACTCGCCGCGGTGCTCGGCCAGGTCGATGGCCTCGGGCGAGGTGCCGAGGATCGGCACGCCGGCGTCCGCGAGCTGCTGGGCCAGCTTGAGCGGGGTCTGGCCGCCGAGCTGGACGAACACCCCGAGCACTCCCCCGCTGCGCTCCTCGGCGGCGATGACCTCCAGGACGTCCTCGAGGGTCAGCGGCTCGAAGTACAGCCGGTCGGAGATGTCGTAGTCCGTGGAGACGGTCTCCGGGTTGCAGTTGACCATCACGGTCTCGTGCCCGGCGGCGCGCAGGGCCAGCGTGGCGTGGACGCACGAGTAGTCGAACTCGATGCCCTGGCCGATCCGGTTCGGGCCCGAACCCAGGATGATGACCGAGGGCTTGTCGTGCGCGGTGACCTCGTCCTCGAGGTCGTAGCTGGAATAGCGGTACGGGGTGTAGGCCTCGAACTCCGCGGCGCAGGTGTCCACCGTCTTGTACACGGGGCGCACGCCGAGGGCGTGGCGGACGCCCCGGACGACCGAGGGGTCCATGTGCCGCAGCTGGCCGATCTGGGCGTCCGAGAAGCCGTGGCGCTTGGCCAGCCGCAGGACTGGCTCGCTCAGCTCGGGTGCGGCGGCCACCTCGGCCGCCACCTCGTTGATGAGCACCAGCTGGTCCAGGAACCACGGGTCGATCGCGGTGGCCTCGAAGAGCTGCTCGACGGTGGCGCCGCCCAGCAGGGCCCGCTGCACCTGGGCCAGCCGGTCCGTCGTCGGGACCTTGGACTGCTCGATCAGGGCGGGGACCTCGTCCACGGCCGGACGCACGAAGGACAGTTCGGCGCCCTTCTGCTCCAGGGAGCGCAGGGCCTTCTGCAGCGCCTCGGTGAAGTTGCGGCCGATGGCCATGGCCTCGCCGACCGACTTCATGGTGGTGGTCAGCGTCGGGTCGGCGGCGGGGAACTTCTCGAACGCGAAGCGCGGGACCTTCACCACCACGTAGTCCAGGACCGGCTCGAAGGACGCCGGGGTCTTCCGGGTGATGTCGTTGGGGATCTCGTCGAGCGTGTAACCCAGGGAGAGCTTGGTGGCGATCTTGGCGATGGCGAAGCCGGTGGCCTTGGAGGCCAGCGCCGAGGACCGGGAGACGCGCGGGTTCATCTCGATGACGACGATCCGCCCGGTGGACGGTTCCACCGCGAACTGGATGTTGCAGCCGCCGGTGTCCACGCCGACCTCGCGGATGACGGCGATCGCGATGTCCCGCAGCCGCTGGTACTCGCGGTCCGTCAGGGTCATGGCCGGGGCCACGGTGATGGAGTCGCCGGTGTGCACGCCCACCGGGTCGAAGTTCTCGATGGAGCAGACGACCACGACGTTGTCGTTGCGGTCCCGCATCATCTCCAGCTCGTACTCCTTCCAGCCGAGGATGGACTCCTCGAGCAGGACCTCGGAGGTCGGGCTGTACTGGATGCCGGCGCCGGCGATGCGGCGCAGGTCCTCCTCGTCGTAGGCCATGCCGGAACCCAGGCCGCCCATCGTGAACGAGGGGCGGACCACCATCGGGTAGCCGAGCGTCTCGGCGGCGGCGAAGGCCTCGTCCATGGAGTGGACGATCACGGAGCGGGCCGACTCGGCACCGCAGCGCTCCACCACGCCCTTGAACTTCTCGCGGTCCTCGCCGAGCTCGATCGCCTCGATGTTGGCGCCGATGAGCTCCACGCCGTACCGCTCCAGCACGCCGTTGGCATCCAGGGCGATCGCCGTGTTCAGGGCGGTCTGGCCACCGAGGGTCGGCAGGATGGCGTCCGGACGCTCGACGGCGATGATCTTCTCGACCACCTCGGGGGTGATGGGCTCCACGTAGGTGGCGTCGGCCAGCTCGGGGTCGGTCATGATCGTGGCCGGGTTGGAGTTGACCAGCACGACGCGCAGGCCCTCCTCCTTCAGGACGCGGATGGCCTGGGTGCCGGAGTAGTCGAACTCGGCGGCCTGGCCGATGACGATCGGGCCGGAACCGATGACCAGGACGGACTGCAGATCGGTGCGCTTGGGCATCTGGGTTCAGGCTCCTTCAGCGGGATTGGTGGTCTGGGGGGCGCCGGCGGCGGAGTGCTCGGTCATCATGGTGATGAACTCGTCGAACAGGTCGATCGAGTCGTTGGGGCCGGCGGCGGACTCGGGATGGAACTGGACGGAGAAGGCCGGGCGGTCCAGCAGGCGCAGGCCCTCCACGACCTGGTCGTTGAGCGACCAGTGCGAGACCTCCACCCGGCCGTAGGCGGACTCGGGTGCCTGGACCGGCTCCCCCAGGGGTGCGTCCACGGCGAAGCCGTGGTTCTGGGAGGTGATCTCCACCCGGCCGGTGGACTTGTGCATCACCGGCTGGTTGGGCCCGCGGTGGCCGAAGGGCAGCTTGTAGGTCCCGAAGCCGAGGGCCCGGCCGAAGACCTGGTTGCCGAAGCAGATGCCGAAGAACGGGATCCCGGCGTCCAGGACCTGGCGCAGCAGGGCCACCTGCTCGTCCGCGGTGGCCGGGTCGCCCGGACCATTGGACAGGAACACGCCGTCGGGGTCCAGGGCGGTGATGTCCTCGAACGTCGCGGTGGCCGGCAGCACGTGCAAACGGACGCCCCGGGAGGCCAGGTGGCGCGGGGTGGCGGCCTTGAGCCCCAGGTCGATCGCGGCGATCTCGTGCAGGGGCTCACCCTGCCAGCCGTGGTCGGCGGGCTCCACCACGTAGGGGGCGTCCGTGGTGACCTGCTCGGCCAGCCGGGCACCGGCCATCGGCGGCTGGGCCTGGACCTCGGCGATGAGTTCGCCCTCGGGGCGCCGGGCGGCCTCGCCGGAGAAGATCCCGGCCTTCATGGACCCCTCGCTGCGCAGGTGGCGGGTGATCGCCCGGGTGTCCACGCCCTGGATCCCGACGACGCCGCGGGCCACCAGCTCCTCGTCGAGGCTGCGACGGGCACGCCAGTTGGACGGGCGGCGTGCCGCGTCCCGCACCACGTAGCCGGCGGCGAAGATGTCACGGGACTCGGCGTCCTCGTCGTTCACGCCGGTGTTGCCGATGTGGGGCGCGGTCTGCACGATGATCTGCCGCGCGTAGGAGGGGTCGGTCAGGGTCTCCTGGTAACCGGTCATGCCGGTGGTGAAGACCGCCTCGCCGAGGGTGGTGCCGGTGGCACCGTAGGCCTGGCCGCGGTGGACGGTGCCGTCGCCCAGGACGAGAACGGCCGGTTCAGGGTTCAACAGGCTCACGGAAGGTACTCCATCTGCTGGTGGGGGTGAGGGGAAGTCGTGGTTCAGGCGGCGGCGCGGGTGCCGCCGTCGTGGTGGGGGACGATGTGCTCGATCGCGGACCGCAGCGGGTCACGGTCCCGGGCGGCCCGGGTGCGGAACCCGGTAGTGACCTCCTGGCCGCCCAGCAGCCAGGTCATGACGACCAGCCCGCCGGACTCGACGAACTTGCCGCTCATGCCGGAGTCCAGGCCGACCTCGAGCAGGTCCGCGGCGGGGATGAGGAAGTTGGCGCTGCCCTCGCGCAGCACGACCACCCCCTCGGGGTGGACCTCGAGCCGGGCGTTGGTGCGCAGGCCCAGCCCGTGCACGGCGATGCGGTCCAGGTAGTCGCGGCCGCGGACGGTGTTCACGTACATGCCCTCCGCGCCCGCCGACGGCGACGCCTCGAGCAGGTGCGCGGGCACCGGCGCCGGGGCGGGGATGTCCTGCTGGCGTCGCTTCCGGTTGCGCCAGCCCCACCACATCAGGACACCGATGGCGATCACCACGATCACCGTCAGGATCGCGATGAGGGTGTACTCGGCGCTGTAGTCGTTCACGTCTGGGAGGGTCCTTCTCTAGTGGGTGCGGGGCGTGGCCAGGGCGCGGTCACGCACCACCGGGTGCCCGTGGTTGAACACGTCGGTGACCTGGCCGGGCAGTTCCATGCCGCGGTACGGGCTGTTCCTCGAGCGCGTGGCGTGGGTGGCGGGATCCACCGTGCGCCTGACGTTCGGGTCGTAGACGGTCACGTTGGCCGGGGCCCCGGTCTCGAAGACACCGGCGGCGGAGATCCGGCCCTGGTCCGTGAGCCGGGCGATCCGCGCCGGTGTGGAGCTGAGGATCCGGGACACGCCCGCCCAGTCCATCAGTCCGGTGTCCACGAGGGCGTGCTGGACCACGGGCAGGGCCGTCTCCAGCCCGGTCATGCCCATCGCCGCCACCGTCCACTCGCACTCCTTGGTCTCGGCGGTGTGCGGGGCGTGGTCGGTGCCGACCGTGTCGATCGTCCCGTCCGCCAGGCCCTCGCGCAGGGCCATCACGTCCGCCTCGCGGCGCAGCGGCGGGTTCACCTTGAAGACCGGGTCATAGCTGCGCACCAGCTCCTCGGTGAGCAGCAGGTGGTGCGGGGTGGCCTCGGCGGTGACCTCGATCCCGCGCTCCTTGGCCCAGCGGATGATCTCCACGGAACCGGCGGTAGAGACGTGGCACACGTGCAGCCGCGAGCCGACGTGCTGGGCCAGCAGCACGTCCCGCGCGATGATGGCCTCCTCGGCGACGGCCGGCCAGCCGGACAGCCCGAGAACCGAGGACAGCTCGCCCTCGTTCATCTGCGCGCCCTCGGTCAGCCGGGGTTCCTGCGCGTGCTGGGCCACGACGCCGTCGAACGCCTTGACGTACTCCAGCGCCCGGCGCATCAGCACGGGGTCGGCGACGCACATCCCGTCGTCGGAGAAGACGCGCACCTCGGCCCGGGAGGCGGCCATGGCACCGAGCTCGGCGAGGCGCTCCCCCGCCAGGCCCACGGTGACGGCGCCCACCGGGTGCACGTCGCACCAGCCGGCCTCCCGGCCCAGCTGCCAGACCTGCTCGACGACGCCCGCGGAGTCTGCGACCGGCGTCGAGTTCGCCATGGCGTGCACCGAGGTGAAGCCGCCCATGGCGGCGGCCCGGGTCCCGGTCTCCACCGTCTCGGCGTCCTCCCGGCCCGGTTCACGCAGGTGGGTGTGCAGGTCGACCAGTCCCGGCAGGACGATCCGCCCGGAGGCGTCCACGGTCTCGAGCGGGCCGTCGCCCGCCTCGGCGCGGGAGCGCGCCTCAGGCCCGACCGCGGCCAGCAGTCCGTCCTCGATGAGCATGTCGGAGGTGGTGCCGTCCGGCAGGGTGCCGCCGGAGATCAGGTATCGGGGTGCGGTGGGGCTCACGCTTCAGGCCTCCTGGCGGCGCTGGGGACGAGGTCGGGGGTGCCGGCGGTCTCGGTGCCGGACAGGACGAGGTACAGCACGGCCATGCGCACGGAGACGCCGTTGGCGACCTGCTCCAGCGCCGTGTTCCGCACGGAGTCGGCCGCCGCGGCGGAGATCTCCAGCCCGCGGTTCATGGGGCCGGGATGCATGATGACGGCGTCGTCGGCGCCGGCGGACTCGAGCAGGGCGAGCCGGTCGTCGGTCAGTCCCCAGGACCGGGTGTACTCCGCGGCGGAGGGGAAGAAGGCCTCGTGCATGCGCTCGGACTGCACCCGCAGCATCATCACGGCGTCGGGGCCGGAGGCGATGGCCTCGTCCAGGGAGTAGGTCACCTGGCAGGGCCACTGCTCCACGCCCACGGGCATGAGCGTGGGCGGCGCCGCGAGGGTGACCTCGGCCCCCAGGGTGGTCAGCAGCCACAGGTTGGAGCGGGCCACGCGCGAGTGCAGGATGTCTCCCACGATCACGACCTTCATCCCGGACAGGTCGGTCCCGCGCGGTGCGGTGCCGTGGCGGCGGGCCAGGTGACGGCGCAGGGTCAGCGCGTCCAGCAGTGCCTGGGTGGGGTGCTCGTGCGTGCCGTCGCCGGCGTTGACCACGGAGGAGGTGATCCAGCCGGAGCCGGCCAGCTGGGCGGCGGCCCCGGAGCCCCAGTGGCGCATGACGATCGCGTCCGCGCCGATGGCCTCCAGGGTCTGCACCGTGTCCTTGAGGGACTCTCCCTTGGACACGGAGGTGCCCTTCCCGGTGAAGTTGATGACGTCCGCGCTCAACCGCTTGGCGGCCGCCTCGAACGAGATCCGGGTGCGGGTGGAGTCCTCGAGGAAGAGGTTGACCACGGTGCGGCCGCGCAGGGCCGGCAGCTTCTTGACCTCGCGGCCGGAGACGGCGGACATCTCCTCGGCGGTGTCGAGGATGCGCAGCGCGTCGCCCAGCGAGAGGTCCTGGGTGGAGAGCAGGTGCTTCACCGGGCGTCCTTCCCCACGGCCGTGGCGGGGTCGGCGATGTCCATGATCGCGACGGCGTCCTCGGTGACCTCGCCGGTGCCCGCGGGACCGTCGATCTCCAGGAGCCGGACCTGGACGCGCTCGGCGGTGGAGGTCGGCAGGTTCTTGCCCACGAAGTCGGCCCGGATGGGCAGCTCACGGTGGCCGCGGTCCACCAGGACCGCCAGCCGCACGGCGGCGGGCCGGCCGACGTCGTTCAGGGCGTCCAGGGCCGCCCGGATGGTGCGCCCGGAGTACAGGACGTCGTCCACGAGGACGACGACGGCGCCGTCGATCCCGGAGGCCGGGAGCCGCGTGGGGGCGGGGGTGCGGGAGGTGGAGCGACGCAGGTCGTCGCGGTACAGGGTGACGTCGAGCTGGCCCGTGGCGGCGGCCGCGTCGAAGCCGGGCTCGATCCGCTCCAGCTTCGCGGCGATGCGCTCGGCGAGCGGCACGCCCCGGCGGGGGATGCCCAGCACGACGATCCCGTCCGGGCCTCGGTTGGCCTCGAGGATCTCGTGGGCGATCCGGGTCAGTGCCCGGTCGATGTCCGCAGCGGACAGGACGGTCCTCGCATCGCGGGGTACAGCCTGCACACATGCCTCCTTCCCCGCCTCACAGGACGGAACTTAAAGGAAACGCAACCCCGGTAGGGGTGTGTCTGGTCCGGCGTCAACCCTACCACCGGGACCCGTCGCCACGGGGCAGAGACGGGACGTGACGGACCGGGATGACAGGATGGGAGGCATGTCACAGCAGGTCGGCGGCCCCGGGCCGCAACCGCCCGCGCCCACCCCCTACGCGACCGCGCCCACACCCCGTCAGCTCGAGCGGGGCCGGCGTCGCTCCACCGCCGCCGTGACCGTCCTGCTGGTGCTCACCGCCGCCGTCGCGGTCCTGGTGGCGCGGTTCCTCGCCTCGGCCCTGGGTCCGGACACCCTGTTCGTGGTCGGGCTGCTCGCCCTCGTCCCCCTGGCGATCGTGCTGGTCGGGCTGTGGTGGATCGACCGGTGGGATCCGGAACCGCGGGGCTGGCTGGCCTTCGCCCTGCTGTGGGGGCCGGGGTGTCCGTGTTCGGCACCCTCGTGCTCGGGGAGGCGTTCACGGCAGCCTTCGGCGGGTTGTCCGCCCTGGACGCCGGCACCTTCGGCGCGGTGGTCCAGGCCCCGGTCGTGGAGGAGGTCATGAAGGGGGCCGGGCTGATCGTCGTCTTCCTGGCGGCGCGGTCGCACTTCGACGGGCCCGTGGACGGGGTCGTCTACGCCGGGATGGTCGCCGCCGGCTTCGCCTTCACCGAGAACATCCTCTACTTCGGCGCCGCCTACGGCGAGGTGGGGTGGGGTCCGGAACTGGCCGTCACCTTCGTGCTGCGGGGGCTGTTCTCGCCCTTCGCCCACGTGCTGTTCACCGTCTGGATCGGGTTCTTCCTGGGCGTCGCCGCCCACCGGATGGGTCCCGGGTCCCACGCCGCCCCGGCCCGCTGGGCGGGATGGTTCCTGCTGGGCCTGGTCCCGGCCGTCCTCGGGCACGTCCTGTGGAACGGCGGCCTCGCGCTGCTCTTCGACGACTTCTTCTCGTTCTACGTGCTGCTGCAGGTGCCGCTGTTCCTCGCCGCGATCGCGGCCGTGCTGCTGTTGATGCGCGGTGAGCGGCGCCTGGCCCACGAGAAGCTGGCCCACTACGAGCGGACCGGATGGCTGCTGCCCCAGGAGACGGTCATGTTCGGCACCCGGGCTGGCCGGCTCCAGTCCCGGCGCTGGGCCCGCCGTGCCGGCGCCGGTGACCAGCTGGTGCGGCTCGAACGCACGGCGCGCCGGCTGGCCGCCGTGCGGCACCGGCTCGACCGGGGACACGACGTGGAGCGCAACGCCGCCGAGGAGTCCCGGCTGCTGCGGGCCACGGTCCGCCAGCGCCAGGAGCTGCTGGCAGCGGTCGGGTCGGCCGGGGTCAGTCCAGCAGGGTCGGCTTGAGCTGCTGGATGCGGCCGAGCAGACCGTTGACGAACTCCGGGGAGGCGTCGGTCGAGAGCTCCTTGGCCATGGTGACGGACTCGGCCACGGCCACGCCGTCCGGGACGTCGTCGTTGAACAGCAGCTCCCAGGCGCCGATGCGCAGGATCGAACGGTCCACCGCGGGCATCCGGTCCAGGGTCCAGCCCTGGGCGTAGGAGGAGAGGATCTCGTCGATCCGCTCCTGCTCGGCGATGACGCCGTGGATGATCTCGACCGTGTACGGGTTGATCACCTGCTCCGTCGACGTCCGGCGGGAGGTGATGCCCTCATCCGGCGTGGTCCCCCGCTGCTCGGCCTCGAACAGGATCTCCAGGGCGCGCCTGCGGGCGCGGCCTCGTGCACTCACCGGCGGATCAGTCGTTCACGCGGCCGAGGTAGTCACCGGTGCGGGTGTCCACCTTGACCTTGGTGCCCTGGTCCACGAACAGCGGGACCTGGATCTCGTAACCGGTCTCCACCGTGGCCGGCTTGGTGCCGGCGGAGGAACGGTCCCCCTGCAGGCCCGGCTCGGTGTAGGTGATCTCCAGGACCACCGACGGCGGCATGTCCAGGTACAGCGGGGTGCCCTCGTTCATGGCGATGGTCACCTTCTGGTTCTCCAGCATGAAGTGCGCGGCGTCCCCGACCACGGCCGGGGAGACCGTGATCTGGTCGTAGGTGTCCAGGTCCATGAACACGAAGTCCTCGCCGTCCTGGTACAGGTACTCGTAGTCCGAACGGTCCACGGTGGCGGTCTCGACCTTGGCCCCGGCGTTGAAGGTCTTGTCCACGAGCTTGCCCGTGGTGATGTTCTTCATCTTCGTGCGCACGAAGGCGCCGCCCTTGCCCGGCTTCACGTGCTGGAACTCGATCACGTTCCACAGGTGGCCGTCCATCTTCAGGACGGTGCCGTTCTTGATGTCATTGCTGGTTGCCACAGTCTTCTCCGTCTGTTGCCTCGTTCGAAGTCCAGTCGACCATTCTAGGCGATGACCGGGGTCCGGTTATTCGGCGATCTCCTGGTAGGTGGCGAACAGCAGCGAGGCATCCGGGACGTCGTAGGTCGTCGGGCGGGCGAGGCCGTCCAGCAGGACGAAGCGCAGCTGGTCGCCGCGGTTCTTCTTGTCCCGGCGGATGCCGTCCAGCAGCGTCTCCCAGCGCCCGGCCGCGTACGTGGTGGGCAGGCCCAGGGACTCCAGGATGCTGCGGTGCCGGTCGGCGGTGGCGTCGTCCAGCCGGCCGACGGAGCGGGCGAGCTCGGCCGCGAAGACCATGCCGACGGAGACGGCCGCCCCGTGGCGCCACTGGTAGCGCTCGGCCAGTTCGATCGCGTGGCCCAGGGTGTGCCCGTAGTTGAGCATCTCCCGTAACCCCGCCTCGCGCAGGTCCTGGGAGACCACCTCGGCCTTGACGCTGATGGAGCGCTCGATCAGCTCCCGCAGCTGGGGCGAGTGCGGGTTCTGGGCCTGCTGGGGCGAGGACTCGATGACGTCCAGGATCGTCGGGTCGGCGATGAACCCGCACTTGACCACCTCGGCGAGCCCGGAGACGAGTTCGTTCGGCGGCAGGGTCAGCAGGGTGTCGAGGTCGGCCAGGACACCGGCCGGCGGGTGGAACGCGCCGACCAGGTTCTTGCCCTCGGCGGTGTTGATCCCGGTCTTCCCGCCCACGGCGGCGTCCACCATGCCCAGCAGGGTGGTGGGGATGTGCACGACCCGCACGCCGCGCAGCCAGGTGGCGGCCACGAACCCGGCGACGTCGGTCACCGAGCCGCCGCCCACCGCGACGATCGCGTCCGAGCGGGTGAAGTCGTTCTGGCCCAGCACCTGCCAGCAGAACGCGGCGACCTGGATGTGCTTGCCCTCCTCGGCGTCCGGGATCTCCGCGGTCAGGGCGGTGTAACCGGCCGTCTCCAGGTCCGCCTTGACCACGTCGCCCGTGGCCCGCAGCGCGCGCGGGTGGATGACCAGGACGCGGCGCACGCCGGCGCCCAGCATCTCCGGCAACCGGGCCAGCAGCCCCTTGCCCACGACGACGTCGTACCCGCCGGAGGCCGAGGCCCCGGATCCACCCGAGACGGGGATGACGGTGGCGTCATCGGCGGCCGGAGTGGGAGTCCCGGGCGTATCGGCCTGCGGCACGTTCGGTTCGGTCATGGATGGACAGCTCCTGGGGTGGGGGAAACGGTTTCGGCCTCGCGCACGAGGCGGATGATGGTCTGGGCCAGCTCGTCGGCCGACCGGTCGGTGGTGTCCACCGTCCAGTCCGACACCTCACGGTACAGTGCCTCGCGCTCGGACAGGATGCGCCGCCACGTGCGACCGGGGTCACCCGCCAGCACCGGGCGGCCCTCACCGCCGCCGACCCGGCGCAGCGCGACGGCCTCGTCGACCGTCAGGTAGACCACGTGCGACCCGGCCAGCCGGGACCGGGTCAGGGCGCTGAGCACGGCGCCTCCGCCGAGCGAGAGCACGCAGGGCTCGGCGCGGCTGATCGCCTGGCCGATCACGTCCTCCTCGGCCTGCCGGAAGGCCGGCTCGCCGTGGCGTGCGAAGTAGTCCGGGATGGGTCCGTGGGCGGACTCGAAGAGCTCGTCAGCGTCCAGCCGGTCCAGGCCGAGGGCACGGGCCAGGACGGTGCCGACCGTCGACTTCCCGGATCCCATGGGCCCGACCAGCACGATGCGCTGACGGGGGAACCGGTCCGGGGCGCCAGTCGGGACTGGTCCGGGCGTCACTGCAGCGGATCGCCCATCGGTGCCTCGGCAGCGGAGACCCCGGTGGACTCCGGTGCGGGCAGGGGCTCGAGGGCCGCCACGAAGTTGTCCAGGTTCCGCCGGGTCTCGGCGACCGAGTCCCCGCCGAACTTCTCCAGGACGGCCTGGGCGAGGACGAGGGCGACCATGGCCTCCGCGACGACGCCCGCGGCCGGGACGGCGCAGACGTCCGAGCGCTGGTGATGGGCCCGGGTGTCCTGTCCGGTGGCGGTGTCCACGGTCTTCAGGGCGCGGGGCACGGTGGCGATCGGCTTCATGCCGGCGCGGACGCGGACCACTCCCCCGGTGCTCATGCCGCCCTCGATGCCCCCGGCGCGGTTCGAGGTGCGCAGCGGGTGGCCGTCCTGGCCCCGGATGATCTCGTCATGGGCGGCGGTGCCGCGGCGGGCGGCCGTGGTGAAGCCGTCCCCGACCTCCACGCCCTTGATGGCCTGGATGCCCATGAGGGCGGCGGACAACCGCGAGTCCAGCCGACGGTCCCAGTGGACGTGGCTGCCCAGCCCCACGGGCACACCGTAGGCCAGGACCTCGACGACGCCGCCGAGGGTCTCGCCCTCCTTGTGGGCGGCGTCCACCTCGGCCACCATCGCGTCGGAGGTCAGTTGGTCGAAGCAGCGCAGCGGGTCGGCGTCCAGCGCCACCACGTCGTCCGGGCCCGGCAGTGCCGAGTCCTCCGGCACCGAGACGGTGCCGACCGCCGTGGTGTGCGAGACGGTCCGGATGCCCAGTTGCGCCAGGAAGGAGCCGGCCACCGTGCCCAGGGCCACGCGGGCGGCGGTCTCGCGGGCCGAGGCCCGCTCGAGCAGCGGGCGGGCCTCGTCGAAGCCGTACTTCTGCATGCCCGCGAGGTCGGCGTGACCGGGCCGCGGGCGGGTGAGGGCGGCGTTGCGCGCCAGGCCCTCCAGTTCCTCGGCGTCCACGGGATCGGCCGACATGACCTTCTCCCACTTGGGCCACTCGGTGTTGCCGATCTCGATCGCCACGGGCGAACCGAGCGTGGAGCCGTGGCGGACGCCGCCGAGCAGCGTCACCTGGTCCTGCTCGAACTTCATCCGGGCCCCCGGCCGTAGCCGAGCCGGCGGCGCGCGAGGGCCTCCTGGACCATGACGGTCGTCAGGGGGATGCCCGCGGGCAGCCCTTCGATGATTCCAACGAGTGCGGGCCCATGTGATTCGCCCGCTGTCAACCAGCGCACCATGGACTTGATTCTCTCACGCACCGCCGGGCCCGCCGGACGGTGTGACGGATCAGGACCCGGCCGGCGGCGCGGGCTCGCGCGCGGGCAGGCCGATCGCCGCGGCCATCGCACCGGTGACGGCGGCCCAGTCGGGTTCGGCGGTGCCCGTCCGGACGCGGGCCGTGAAGAGGCGGACCTGCTCGACGGCCTGGTACAGCAGCATCTCCAGCCCGCTGACCACGTCCCCGCCCTGACCGGACCATGCCGAGGCCAGGGCCGAGGGCCAGGGGTCGTAGGCGGCGTCCAGCAGGGGCGGCAGTCCCCGCGTGCCGGCGGGGCCGGTGGCGGCCAACGCCGCCGCGGTCGGGTCGGCGGCTCGGGGCGGCAGCGTGGAGACGACCGCGCGGAACCCGGGCGTCGAGGCCGGGAAGTCCGCCAGCGTGCGCACCGCGGCGTCGAGGCCGAAGGCGCGCGCCAGCGTCACCTGCCCCACCGCCCGGTCCGGGTTCCGCACGAAGACCTCGATCCCGTCCAGACCCAACTGCGCGGCGGCGGCGATGGCCGCCGCGGCCGTTCCCCCACCGCCCAGGATGCCCATCCGGCCACCGGTGGCACCCCGGTCGAAGCCGGCGGCGACGAGGGCCCGGACGATGCCGTCCACATCCGTGTTGTGACCGGACAATGAGCCGTCGGTCCCTCGGACGACCGTGTTGAGCACGCCGAGCCGTTCCACGCGGGGCGAGACCGAGTCCATGAGCCCGACCATCGGGGCCTTCAGGGGCATCGTCACGGACAGGCCGAGCCAGTCCGCCCCCGACGCGGCAGCGGCGCCGAGCCCGGCCACGAACCCGGACAGCTGTTCCGGCGTGACGTCGTGGGCGCGGTAGTCGATGTCGAGGCCCAGGACGCGATAGGCCGCCGCGTGCAGGTCGGGGGACTTCGAGTGGGCGATGGGATGCCCGAGCACGCCCGCGTGCCAGCGGTGCACCGGTTCAGCCACAGATCTCCTTGTTCTCGGCACAGTAGTCGCGGTACTCCTGCTGGTACGTCCGGTGGGTGGCGTAGTCCCGGGCGAACTTCGTCTCACCGGTCTCGATGTTCGTGGTCACCCAGTAGTAGAACTCGTTGTCCTCCGGGCTGGACGCGGCATCGATCGCCTCCGTGGACGGCGCGCCGATCGGTCCGGGGGAAGGCCGCGGTGGGCGTAGGTGTTGTACTCGTTCGAGGCGTCCTCCTTCTCCTCCTGGGTGAACTGGAGCTGGCGCTGGCCCAGTCCGTAGATCACGGTCGCGTCGATCTGCAGCCTGCCGTCGGTCTCCGGGTTGTCCGGGTGCAGGCGGTTCTCGATGATCCCGGCCACCGTGGCGTAGTCCTTCGGCAGCGCCTCCGCCTCCAGGATCGATGCGATGGTGAGCGTGCGGAGCTGCTCGGCCTCGTCGGTCACGCCGTCCGCCTCCAGGGTGGCGAAGGTCGGTTCGGTCAGCAGGGTGAGGATCTCGGCCGGTTCGGCCTCGATGTCGAAGCGGTACTCCCCCGGTGCCAGGTAGCCCTCGAGGCTGGGCGCCGTCTCCGGCAGCCCGAAGTCCGTGGGATCCTCCGCCGCGGCCTCGAGGTCTTCCACCGGGATGCCCGTGGAGGTGGAGATCGCCTCGAAGGCCTCGTTCAGTCGCATGCCCCGGTTGATGGCCACGTAGTGGACCTGGCCCACGCCCTCCCGCTGCAGGATGGCGGCGGCGTCCGAGGCCTTCATCTGCGACCGCAGCGGATAGTCGCCGGGCTGGATGGAGTTCTCCGAGCGCGACTGGTTGACCGCCTCGATGAACGCCTCCCGGCTGGCCACGATGTCCTGGTCCTCCAGTCGCGTGCCGATCGCCAGGGCGCCCTCACCCTGGTTCACCGTGAAGACGACCTCCTCACCGCCGGGGCCGGGATAGTCCTTGGCGGCCGGTGAGGGAAGCAGTCCCCGGACCCCCAGGGACAGGCCGACCACCAGCAGCACGAACACGCCGAAGGCCGAGACCAGGGCGATGTTGCGCCGGCGGCGGCGCTTGCGCCGGGCCTCCCTCTTGGCCTGCTGGGAGGCGTCCTTGGCGCGGTCCGGGTTGATGGTCACCGTCTGGTAGCCCTGCCGGCTGGAGGGCCGGACGATGACGGGGGTCGCCGGCGCGCCGTGGACCTCGCCACGCTGCTCCGGGTACTGGCGGCGGTCCTCGTCCAGGTCCTGGCCGTCCTGGCCGGGCTCGGGGCTGTCCCCGCTCTCGGAGCCCTGCGCCCTGGCCTCGGGGTCACTCCCCGCCGCGGGCTCGTTCCCGGGCTGGGCGTCCGCGGACGCGCCGGTGCCCTCGGGGTCTTCAGGAGTCAGGTTGGTCACGCGTGACGTCCTCTCCTTCGTTCGGATCACCGGCAGGGATGGGGACGGGACGACCCGCGTCCCGCTGGAGTGATTGTTGCATAGTCAAGGCCTGCTCAAGGATCTGCACCGCGGCGACCTGGTCCACGACCTCACGATGCTGCCGGCTGTTCCGGCCGGCCTCGTGCAGCTGCCGGTGGGCGGTCACCGTGCTCAGCCGTTCATCGACCAGGCGGACCCCGGCGCGGCTGCCGGCCCGGAACAGCTCCGCAGCCAGCTTTCCGGCGTAGTCCACGGCGTCCTGGGTGGAGGCAGTGGGGTGCCCCTGCAGGTTGACCGGATGGCCCACGTAGACCGTGACCGCGTCACGGTCCAGGGCCTCCCGGACGATCATGCGCCGGTCGGACCCCTTCCGCGCGTCGCGCCTGAGGGTCTTCACCGGCGTGGCCATGATGCCGTCCGGGTCGGAGGCGGCCAGCCCGACGCGCGCGCGCCCGACGTCGACCCCGAGCCGGACGCCGCGCGGGAGCGCGGGCGGTGGCAGCGGTGCCTCGCTCACGCGCCCGCGGTCGGGACGGTCGCGACGATGGACTGCCGCACGGCCTCGAGGGCCTCGAGGATCCGGGTGGTGTCCTGGCCACCGCCCTGGGCGACGTCGTCCTTGCCACCGCCGCCGCCGCCGAGCACGGAGCAGGCGGTCTTCACCAGGGCGCCGGCCTTCAGGCCGGACCCGCGCGCCGCCTGGCTGGTGGCCACGACCACGAGCGGGCGGCCCTTGGCCACGCCGGCCAGGACCGCGACGACGGCGGTTCCGGCGGCGTTGCCGCTCGCGTTCTCGAGGCGGGAGCGCAGGTCCAGCGCCAGCGTCCGCAGCTCGTCGCCCGAACCGACCTGGCCGGCGTCGTGGGCCAGCACCTTCACGCCCGAGATGTCCACGGCCTTGTCGAGCAGGCGACCGGCCTCGGCCTGCAGTTGCGCGGCCCGCAGGGCGGCCAGTTCCTTCTCGATCTCCTTGAGCCGGCCCAGGGTGGCGGCCACGCGGTCCCTCACCTGGTCGGCCGGGACCTTGAGCATGCCGGTCAGCTCGTTGACGAGGGTCCGCTCGGTGGCCAGGTGGCGGAACGCGTCGAGGCCGACGAGGGCCTCCACGCGGCGGTTGCCGGAACCGACGGACTGCTCGCCGAGCAGGGCCAGGGAGCCGATCTCCGCGGTGGCGCCCACGTGGGTGCCGCCGCAGAGCTCGCGCGACCAGGCGCCGTTGACCTCGACCACGCGCACGCGGTCCCCGTACTTCTCGCCGAACAGGCTCATCGCCCCGAGCTCGCGCGCCTCGGACAGGGACATCTCCTGGGTGAGCACCGGGTAGTTGTCCCGGATGGCCACGTTGGAGACATCCTCGACCTCGGTGCGGGCCATCTCGGACATCGCCTCACCCCAGCGGAAGTCGAAGCGCAGGTAGCCCTCCTTGTTGAAGGACCCGGACTGGGTGGCCTCGGGGCCGAGGACCTGGTGCAGCGCGGCGTGCACGATGTGCGTGCCGGTGTGCGCCTTCTGGGCGTCCAGGCGGCGCTGCAGGTCGATGGCCCCGACGGCGGTGGCGCCCGCGGGCACCTCGCCCTGCCGCACCTTGACCCGGTGGACGCTCAGCCCCCTCAGCGGGGCCTGGACGTCGAGGACCTCCAGGACGAACCCGTCCCCGGTGATCAGGCCGGTGTCCGCGGCCTGGCCGCCGGACTCCGCGTAGAACGGCGTGGCGTCCAGGACCAGTTCGAGCTCCTGGCCCGCGGCCGCCGAGGTGACCTGCCGGCCCCCGGCGAGCAGTCCGCGGATCCGGGACTCGGTGGTGTGCTCGGTGTACCCGGTGAAGACGGTGTCTCCCTCGGCGACCAGCTCGCGGTAGGCGGAGGCGTCGACGTGGCCGGACTTCTTGGACTTGGCGTCCTGCCGGGCACGGTCGCGCTGCTCGGCCATCAGGCTCCGGAAGCCCTCCTCGTCCACGCTGACCCCGGCCTCGGCGGCCATCTCGAGGGTCAGGTCGATCGGGAAGCCGTAGGTGTCGTGCAGCTCGAAGGCGTCGGCGCCGGAGATGCCCGGGCGTTCGGGGTCCTGGACCCGGGCCGAGGCCACGGCACCGTCCATGCGGGCGGTGCCGGCGGTGATGGTCCGCAGGAAGGCCTTCTCCTCGTTGTAGGCGATCCGCGAGATGCGCTCGAAGTCGCGACCGATCTCGGGGTAGGTGCCCACCATGGCGTCCCGGGACACGGGCAGCAGCTCGGGCAGCACCGGGTCGGTGACGCCCATCAGCCGCATCGCGCGCACGGCGCGGCGGATCAGGCGGCGCAGCACGTAGCCGCCGGCCTCGTTGCCCGGGACCACGCCGTCGGTGATGAGCATCAGTGCGGAGCGCACGTGGTCGGCGATCATGCGCAGCCGGACGTCGTCGGCGTAGTGCGGGTCCCGGGGGTCCTCGGTGGAGGTGTACTCACGGCCGGCCAGCTCGGCGGCGCGGTCCAGGACGGGACGGACCTGGTCCGTCTCGTACATGTTCTCCACGCCCTGCAGGATCATCGCCAGGCGCTCCAGGCCCAGCCCGGTGTCGATGTTCCGGTTCGCCAGTTCCCCGGCGACGTCGAAGTCCTCCTTCGTGCGCACCGTGGAGAGCTGGTACTGCATGAAGACCAGGTTCCAGATCTCCATGTAGCGGTTGTCGTCCGCGGCGGGACCGCCCTCGACCCCGTACTCGGGCCCGCGGTCGTAGAAGATCTCGGAGCAGGGACCGCCGGGCCCGGGCTGGCCGGTGTTCCAGTAGTTGTCGGCCTTGCCCATGCGCTGGATGCGGCCGGCGGGCACGCCCACCTCATCCCGCCAGATCCGCTCGGCCTCGTCGTCCTCCTCGTAGACGGTGATCCAGAGCCGCTCCGGGTCCAGGCCGTAGCCGCCCTCCTCGCGGGAACTGGTGAGCAGCTCCCAGGCGAAGGGGATGGCCTGCTCCTTGAAGTAGTCGCCGAAGGAGAAGTTGCCGCACATCTGGAAGAAGGTGCCGTGCCGGACCGTCTTGCCGACCTCCTCGATGTCCGCGGTGCGGATGCACTTCTGGACGGTGGTCGCGCGCGGGTACGGCGGGGTCTCCTGCCCGAGGAAGTAGGGGATGAAGGGGACCATGCCGGCGATCGTGAAGAGCAACGACGGGTCCGGGGAGACCAGGGAGGCCGAGGGGACGACGGTGTGGTCCTTCTTCTCGAAGAACTCCAGCCAGCGGCTGGCGATTTCCTGGGACTTCATGACTGCTTCCGTGAGTCGGGGCGGGTGGACCGGCCGGCGGTGCCGGACGCGGAGGTGGCGGGGGCGGCGGTGGCGGTGCCGGGGATGGTCTCGTGGGCTGCGGCGGGGGCATCCCCGGCCGTGGTCCGCGGCGCGGCACCGGCCAGCGTGGAGGAGACGGTCTTCCAGGCCGGCACCTCCTCGCGCAGCTGATAGACGAAGGACCGGGCGCTGGCGGCCAGTGCGGTGGCCGCGGCCTGGCCGGCGTTGCGGCCGATGTTCTCCGGGTTCAGGGTGTTCCGGAGCGTCTCCTCGGCCTTGAGGGCGGCGGCATCGCGGCCCTTGCTGTAGGCGGTGTGGCCGAGCCATCCGGCCGCGGCGCCGACGCCCAGCAGCAGTACGCGCTTGATCACGACAGGTCCTTTCCGGAGGGGTGACTGGTCTACCTTACCGGTGGCGGGAGTCGGACGCTGAAACCGGCACGGGCGGACGGCTGCGGCACCGCGTGCACCCCCGTTAACGCCGAGGACCCGGCCTCCCCTCGGGGAGGACCGGGTCCTGCGTCACGTGCGGATCAGCGCGCGTAGTACTCGACCACGAGGTTCTCCTCGCAGGTCACGGGGACCTCGGAGCGCTTGGGGCGGCGGACCAGCTTGGCCTGCAGCTTGTCGATCTCGACGTCCAGGTAACCCGGGACGGTCGGCAGGACCTCCTGGTGTGCACCGGTGGCGGAGATCTGGAACGGGACCATCTTCTCGGAGCGGGAGTGCACGTGGATCAGCTGGCCCTCCTTCACGCGGAAGGACGGACGGTCCACGCGGGCGCCGTTGACCATGATGTGGCGGTGCACGACCATCTGGCGGGCCTGGGCGATGGTGCGGGCGAAGCCGGCACGCAGCACCAGGGCGTCCAGGCGCATCTCGAGCAGCTCGACCAGGTTCTCACCGGTCAGGCCCTCGGTGCGCTTGGCCTCTTCGAAGTAACGGCGCATCTGCGCCTCGCGGATGTTGTACTGGGCGCGCAGGCGCTGCTTTTCCTTCAGGCGGACCGAGTAGTCGGAGTCGGCCTTGCGACGGGCACGGCCGTGCTGGCCGGGGCCGTACGGACGGCGCTCCATGTACTTCTCGGCCTTGGGGGTCAGGGCGATGCCGAGGGCGCGCGAGTGGCGCACGGTACGGCGCGAACGGAGGTTGGAAGCCACGAGGGACCTTTCTTGTCAGGCGGCACGGTTCTGGTGTGATCTCCGGTCCTGGCACAGGTGGGGACTCCCACGGTGTGACAAGTTGCAGACCGGAACCTGGCCTCCGTCGCGTCCTGCGGAGAGCTGAGGGGCATGCCGCTGCCCGTCATCGCTGCAGCGCCGCACGTCGGCGGTCCGCGGAAGCGGACCGGCCGGGACGGGACCTGCGGTGACTGCGGCCACGAGGACCGGTCCACCACGGGGAATACTGGCGGCGCTTGCCAGACAGCGGACTACTCTACCAGCCCCCGGGAGCCGTCCGCACCGGGCGGCCGGGCGGCCGGGCGCCCCTCAGTTCGGGCGCCCCTCAGCCCCGGGGTGTCTCGGGCATCGGCCGGCCCTCGGCCACCTGGGCGGCCTGGGCGACGTGCGAGGCCTCCACCAGCACGTCGTAGGACTCGGCCTCCATCACCTGGACCGAGGAGAAGTCGCGCTTGCCGCGGGTCGCGGCGTGGCCGATGGCCCCGAAGATCGCCCCCCAGACGGCACCGAAGCCCACGGCCAGCAGGATCATCAGCAGGCCGGACTCCGGGGCGAAGATCACGAACAGGATGCCGATCATCAGCCCGAACCACAGGCCGCCGAGGGCGCCCTGGCCGGCGGCCCGGGCAGTGGTCAGCCTCCCCGTGATCTGCTCGACCGAGCGCAGCCCGGTGCCCACGATCCGCGTCCTCTCCACCGGGAAGCCGCCGTCCGACAACCGGTCCACGAGTTCCTGGGCCTGTTCGTACGTGGTCACGGTCTTGAGGATGCGGTAGTCGACCTCCGTGGTGTTGGGCACCAGGCGGGACGCGGGGTTGTTGGCGGGAGTGGTCATGGGACGGCCTCCGGTTTCCCCGGGCCGCTGGGAGCGCTGTCCCGGACCCGGACGGTGCGGACAGGAACGACTCCATCCTAGGTCTGTCCGGGCCCCCGGGGCGCGGGTGCGTCCGCCGGGAGCGGTGTCAGCCCTCGGCGCCCTGCTCGTCGGGCTTGCGCGCAGGCGGCGGCGTGCCGCGGATGATGGACCGTAGGCCCTGCACCCGGTCCCCCAGGTTCCGCTCCACCCCGTTGCGGGTGGGCCGGTAGTAGTCCTTGCCCCGCAACGGGTCCGGGGCGTACTGCTGGCGCGCCACCCCGTGCGGAGCGTCGTGGGAGTAGACGTACCCCCTCCCGTGGCCGAGACCGGCCGCACCCGGGTAGTGGGCGTCGCGCAGGTGCGCGGGCACCTCGCCGGACAGTCCGGCGCGGACGTCGGCCACGGCCTCGTTGATGGCGGTGTAGGAGGCGTTCGACTTCGGGGCGGTGGCCAGGTGCACCACCGCCTCGGCGAGCACGAGCCGGCCCTCGGGCATGCCGATGAGCTGGACGGCCTGCGCCGCGGCGACCGCGGTCTGCAGCGCGGTGGGGTCGGCCATGCCGACGTCCTCCGAGGCCGAGATGATCAGCCGGCGGGCGATGAACCGGGGGTCCTCTCCCGCCTCGAGCATGCGGGCCAGGTAGTGTAGGGAGGCGTCCACGTCCGAGCCGCGGATGGACTTGATGAAGGCGCTGATGACGTCGTAGTGCTGGTCACCGGCCTTGTCATAGCGCAGCACCGCGCGGTCCATGGCCTGCGCGGCGTCCTCCACGGTGATCGTGGGCGTGCCGTCCTCCGCCCCGCGGTCCAGCGCGACGCCGGCACTGGCCTCCAGCGTGGTCAGCGCGCGCCGGGCATCGCCCTGGGCCATCCGCACCAGGTACTCCCGGGCCTCGTCGGCCAGTTCCACCGTGCCGTTCAGGCCGCGCTCGTCCGCGACCGCCCGGTCCAGCAGGTCGCCGATGTCCGCGTCCGTCAGGGGCTTGAGGGTCAGCAGCAGCGACCGGGACAGCAGCGGCGCCACGACCGAGAAGGAGGGGTTCTCCGTGGTCGCGGCCACGAGCACCACCCAGCGGTTCTCCACGCCCGGCAGCAACGCGTCCTGCTGGGCCTTGTTGAAGCGGTGGATCTCGTCCAGGAACAGCACGGTGGTCCGGCCGTAGAGGTCGCGGTCGTCCAGGGCGCGGTCCATGACCGCCCGGACGTCCTTGACGCCGGAGTTGATGGCCGACAGTTCCACGAAGGTGCGTCCGGGGCCTCGGGCGATCACGTGTGCCAGGGTGGTCTTGCCGGTTCCCGGGGGCCCGTACAGGATCAACGACGACGGCCCGGCGCCCGAGCCGCGGCCGCCACCGGCGCCCTCGGCCAGCTTGCGCAACGGCGACCCGGTGTGGAGCAGGTGCTGCTGGCCGACCACCTCGTCCACGGACCGCGGCCGCATCCGCACCGCCAGCGGGGCACCCGGGCGCGCCCGGACGGCCTCGGAGGCGCCGTCGTCGGGCTCCTCGGCGTCATCGGAACCGCTGAGGGCACTGAACAGATCACTCACCGCTCCAGCCTAGATGAGCCACCATGGAGGCATGAGAGCACTGCTGCAGCGCACCACGTCCGCCTGTGTCACGGTCGACGGCGAGGTGGTCGGCCGGCTGGATCGACCGGGGCTGGTGGTCCTGCTGGGCGTGTCCGTGGAGGACACGGAGGCGGAGGCCTGCCAACTGGCGGCCAAGGTCGCGGGACTGCGCGTGCTCGACGACGAGCAGTCGCTGCTGAGCGCCGGGGCCGGGGCCCTGGTGGTCAGCCAGTTCACGCTCTACGGGGACGTCCGCAGGGGACGCCGGCCGTCCTGGACCCGGTCGGCACCCGCCGAAGGCGCCGAGCCGCTCTACGAGCGGTTCACGGCGGAGCTGGCCGGGCAGGGGATCCACGTCGAGCGCGGTGTCTTCGGGGCGATGATGGAGCTGTCCCTGGTCAACTCCGGGCCCTTCACGGTGTGGGTGGACACCGACGACCTGACGGGGCCGCGACGGGGCTAGCGCGCCCGGGCGGGCCGGGCGCGCCGGCACCCGATCAGCGCCGGCGCGCCGCCCAGATCCGCACGGAGACCACCGCGGCGGTGACTCCCCCGGCCCCCGCGACGAGCCAGCGCAGCAGCATGGGCCACTCGGTCGTGAGGTCGATCAGCATGCTCAGGCCGAACGTCACCACGAGCAGCGGCAGCAGGCGCACCGCCGTGGGCGGGACCACCCGCGGATCGGGGTCCGCGGGGCCCGTGCCGGTCGGCGGCTGCATCACGCTCGGGCGCCGTCCGCGGCCGGTCCGGCGTCGGCCGGCTGCTTCGGCTCGGGCTTCGCGTCCACGCCGGCCTCCTTGCGCTGCTGCGGGGTGATGGGTGCGGGGGCTGCGGTCAGCGGGTCGTAGCCGTTGCCGGTCTTCGGGAAGGCGATCACCTCGCGGATCGAGTCCGCCCCGGCCAGCAGGGTCACGATGCGGTCCCAGCCGAAGGCGATGCCGCCGTGCGGGGGCGCGCCGTACTTGAAGCCCTCGAGCAGGAACCCGAACTTGGACTGGGCGGACTCCTTGTCCAGGCCCATCAGGTGGAACACCCGCTTCTGGACCTCGGCCTGGTGGATACGGATGGACCCGCCCCCGACCTCGTGGCCGTTCACCACGATGTCGTAGGCGTAGGAGAGCGCATTCTCGGGGTCCGTGTCGAAGGTGTCGAGGAACTCCGGCTTCGGCGAGGTGAAGGCGTGGTGCACGGCGGTCCAGGCACCCGATCCCACGGCCACGTCACCGGAGGCCACCGCGTCGGCGGCCGGCTCGAACATGGGGGCGTCCACGATCCAGGCGAAGGCCCAGTCGGCCTCGGCCGCGGGGACGTCCGGCCCGGCGTCCTTGACCAGGCCGACGCGGTGGCCGATCTCCACGCGGGCCGCACCGAGCAGGGCGCGCGAGGGCTTGGCCTCGCCCGCGGCGAAGAAGACGCAGTCCCCGGGCTGCGCGCCGACGGCCCCGGCCAGTCCGGCCTTCTCCGTCTCGGAGATGTTCTTGGAGACCGGGCCGGTCAGGGAGCCGTCCTCCTGCACGAGCACGTAGGCCAGTCCCCGGGCGCCGCGCTGCTTCGCCCACTCCTGCCAGGCGTCCAGGGTCCGGCGCGGCTGCGAGGCCCCGCCGGGCATGACCACGGCGCCCACGTAGGGGGCCTGGAAGACGCGGAACGGGGTGTCCGCGAAGTACTCGGTGAGGTCGGTCAGCTCCAGGCCGAAGCGCAGGTCGGGCTTGTCCGAGCCGTACTTCTCCATGGCCTCCCGGTAGGTCATCCGGCGGATGGGGGTGGGGACGTCCACGCCGACCAGCGACCACACGGCCTTCAGGATCCGCTCGCCGAGGGAGATGATGTCGTCCTGCTCCACGAACGAGGCCTCGATGTCCAGCTGGGTGAACTCGGGCTGGCGGTCCGCCCGGAAGTCCTCGTCCCGGTAGCAGCGGGCGATCTGGAAGTACTTCTCGATGCCGCCGACCTGCAGCAGCTGCTTGAACAGCTGCGGGGACTGGGGCAGGGCGTACCAGGAGCCCGGCGCGAGGCGGGCCGGCACCAGGAAGTCCCGGGCGCCCTCCGGGGTGGAACGGGTCAGGGTGGGGGTCTCGACCTCGATGAAGCCCTCGTCGTGCAGCAGGTTGCGGGCGGTGCGGTTCACCTCGGAACGCAGGCGCATGATGCGGGCCGGCTCCGGGCGGCGCAGGTCCAGGTAGCGGTGGCGCAGCCGGGCCTCCTCGCCGACCTCGACGTGCTCGTCCACCTGGAAGGGCAGCGGGGCGGCGGTGTTGAGCACGGTCACGGTGTCCGTGATGAGCTCGACCTCGCCCGAGGGCAGGTGCGGGTTCTCGTTGCCCTCCGGCCGGCGCTCCACCGTGCCGGTGACCTGGAGGACGAACTCGTTGCGCAGCGGGTCGAAATCCTTCTCGTCCCGGACCACGACCTGGGCGAACCCGGACGCGTCCCGCAGGTCCACGAAGGCGACCCCTCCGTGGTCCCGGCGACGGGCCACCCAACCGGTGACGGTGACGTTCTGTCCGATGAGCGAGGCGTTGAGCTCGCCCAGCTGGTGGGTGCGCAGCACGAGGGTCCTTCCGGTCCCGGTTCACCGGGATGTTGGTCTGGTGTCGATCTGGTGTGATAGGTCTTCAGCCGTCAGCACCGCGCGGGCTCGATACGTCCCGCCGCCGTCCGGCTCCGGGGATGATTCTAGTCCGTGGCCCGGGACAGATTCCCCGACGGAGGACACGCCATGCCCCAGACCCACCCCGCCGCCGGTCCCCCGGCCGCCCTGCAGCGCCGCCTGGGCCTGCCCGGCGCGATCGTCATCGGCGTCGGGTCGATGGTCGGCGCGGGCGTGTTCACCTCCCTCGGCCTGGCGGCCTCCACCGCGGGGCCGCTCCTGGTGCTCGCCCTGGTCCTGGCCGGTGCCACCGCGTGGATCAACGCCACGGCCATGGCCCAGCTCGCGGCCGTCCACCCGACCTCCGGCGGGGCCTACGTGTACGGGCGGCGCCAGCTGGGCGAGTGGGCCGGCTTCGTGGCCGGCTGGGGCTTCGTCACCGGCAAGTCCGCCTCCATCGCCGCGATGGCGTACACCCTCGCCCTCTACCTGGTCCCGACGGCGTCCGGGGCCTCGGACCGGACGGCCCGCTGGGTGGCGATCGCCGCCGTCGTGGTGATCACCGGCATCACCCTGCTGGGCATCACCCGCACGGTGCAGGCGACCGTGGTGATCGTGACCCCGGTGCTGGCCCTGCTCGCCGTGGTGATCGTGACCGGCTTCGTGGGCGTCACGCCCGGCCCCGTCCCGGCTACCGGCGGGGGCGCGTCCGGTGCGGCGATGGACCCCACCCCGCTGGGGGTGCTGCAGGGCGCCGGGCTGCTGTTCTTCGCCTTCGCCGGCTACGCGCGCATCGCGACGATGGGCGAGGAGGTGCGCGATCCCCGCCGCACCATCCCCCGGGCCGTCTTCGGTGCGCTGGCGTTCACGCTCGTGCTCTACCTCCTGCTGGCCGTGAGCCTGCAGGCCGTCCTCGGTGTCCAGGGGCTGGGCCAGACCCCCACCGCGGTGCGCGACGCCGTCGAGGTCGTGTTCGGGCCGGACTGGGTGTGGCTGGCCGTGGCCGGTGCGGCGCTGGCCTGCCTGGGCTCGATGCTGAACCTGGTGGCCGGGATCTCCCGGACGGGCCTGGCGATGGCCCGGGAGCGCGACCTGCCGCCGCCGCTGGCGCGGATCTCGGCACGGACGTCCGTGCCGTGGGTCGCCCAGCTCACGGCGGCGGCGGTGGTCGTCGTGATGCTGCTCACCGCGGACGTGCTGACCGTCGTGGGCTACTCGTCCTTCGGCGTGCTGGTGTACTACGCCGTGGCGAACGTCTCCGCCCTCACGCTCACCGAACGGGTGGTGCCGGGCCCCCGGTGGCTGAACCTGCTCGGCGCGGCGGCCTGCCTGCTCCTGGCCTTCATGCTGCCGGTCCAGTCGGTGCTGGTCATGCTCGCGGTCTTCGCCGTGGGCCTGGCCGGCCGGGCCGTGGTGGGGCTCAGGCGCCGGTGACCCGGGGACGCAGGTCCTCCTGCGGCGGCATCCATGATCCCGGGTCGGCCGGGACCTGTTCACCGGAGCGGATGTCCTTGACCTCGTGGACGGTCCGGCCGTCCTCGGTGCGGGTGAACCAGACGAAGGGGATGCCCCGGCGGTCGGCGTACTTGATCTGCTTGCCGAACTTCTCCGCGGAGACCGCCACCTCGGTCGCGATGCCGCGGGAGCGCAGTGCGCGGGCGGTGTCCTGCGCGGCCGACCAGTCGTCGTCGTGGGTCAGGGCGACGTACACGGCGGTGGGCACGGAGCGAGAGGCCGAGGCCATCTGGGTGGAGAACATGCGCATCAGCAGCCGGGTCACGCCGATCGAGAGTCCCACGCCCGGGAAGGTGCGGTTGCCCTTGGCGGCCAGCGCGTCGTAGCGCCCGCCGGAGCAGATGGAGCCGAGCTGTTCGTGGCCGGTCAGCACGGTCTCGTAGACGGTGCCGGTGTAGTAGTCCAGGCCGCGGGCGATCGAGAGGTCGGCGACGGCGCGGCCCGGGACCCGGCGGTGCAGTTCGCCGACGACGGCGGCCAGTTCCTCGAGTCCCTCGTCCAGCAGGTCGTGGGTCACCCCGAGGGCGCGGACCTGCTCCACGAAGGAGGTGTCCTCGGTGCGGATGGCGGCCAGGGACAGGGCCTGGGCCGCCTGGTCGGCGGTGGCGCCCAGTTCGGACTGCAGCAGGCGCGAGACCTCGTCGGGACCGATCTTCTCGAGCTTGTCGATGTTGCGCAGCACGCCGGCGGTGTCCGTCAGCCCCAGGCCACGGTAGAAGCCCTCGGCGAGCTTGCGGTTGTTGACCCGGATGGTGAAGTCACCGATCGGCAACTCGGCCAGGGCCTCGGCCATCACGAGCGCCACGTCCACGTCGTAGCGGAACGGCAGCGTGCCGTCGCCGACGACGTCGATGTCCGCCTGGGTGAACTCCCGGGCGCGGCCCTCCTGGGGGCGTTCACCGCGCCAGACCTTCTGGATCTGGTACCGGCGGAACGGGAAGGACAGGTGGCCGGCGTTCTCCACGACGTAACGGGCGAACGGCACCGTGAGGTCGAAGTGCAGGGCCAGCCGGTTGAGGTCCTCCGCCCCGTCGGGGCGTTCGGCCGGATCGCCCTGCAGCCGGGAGACCGCGTAGACCTCCTTGTCGATCTCGCCCTTGCGCAACAGCTGTCCCAGGGTCTCCACGGCCCGCGTCTCGATCGAGGAGAAGCCGTGCAGCTCGAACGTGGTCCGCAGGGTGTCCAGGACATGCTGCTCAACGATCCGCTCAGCGGGGAGCCACTCATGGAAACCGGACAGGGAAGCCTTGCGGGACATGGACGACCTTTGCGTTGGGGCGGGTGCGGTGACGTGCCGGCGCGACTCCGGTCAGGCGGATGCCGCGGGTGTTCGGCATCCCATTCTAGGTCCAGCCGGTACGCTGGACGTGATCGTGTCCAGACGTCCCTGCGGCCGCCAGCCGGTGCAGGGCACCAACAGGGAGTTCCAGCGGTGACGACCAGTCAGCAACCCGACGACCAGCAGACCACCCCCCGCCGGCGGAGCAGTCCGCGGAGCAGGCTCCCCAGGAGGCCGTGCACCAGCCCACGGACCCGTCCGTGGAACAGGCCCCCGGCCAGGCCGCACCGGCGACCGCGCAGGAGGCCGCGACCGAGGCTCCCGCAGGTGCGCCCGGGCCGTCACCCGCCGGGTCCCTGGCGGAGAGCGAGACGGAGGCCGTCCTGGCGTCCGTGGGCGCGGTGGAGGCGTCGGACGTCCCCCATGAGGCCCCGGCCGGTCAGACGGCCCCGGGAGAGCCCGCTGCCGATGAGCCGGCGCCGCAGGCCGCCGCCGCGCCGACCTCGGACACGCCCACGCCGCGGGGTGGACGGCCCGGTGCACCGAAGCCGGCCGGCAAGCCCAAGCCCTCCGGCAAGCCCAAGCCGGCGGCCGGCCCCGGTCGCCCGGCGGCGCCCGGACGCACTCCCACCGCCCCGGCGACCCCCCTGCCGGCTCCGGACTACTCCACCCCGGTGGAGGAGGCGGCGAAGTTCGCCACCGTCAGCGACGACGGCCACGTCACCCTGATCGACGGCGAGGAACGGCACCCGGTGGGGCAGTTCCCGGACGGCACCGCCGAGGAGGCGATCGCCTACTTCGCGCGGAAGTATGACGAGGTGGTCTCCCAGCTGATGCTGCTGGAGCAGCGGGTCGCCGCCGGCGCCCCGGCCGGTGAGATCCAGAAGACCCTGGGCCACCTGCGCCAGACCATCGCCGAGCGCGGCATGGTCGGGGACATGCCCGCCCTGCGCGCCCGTGTGGAGGCCCTGCAGACGCGCCTGGACGACCTCAAGGTCGCGGAGCGGATCGCCCTCGAGAAGGCCCAGGCCGAGCAGCTCTCCACGCGGGAGGCCATCGTGGCGGAGGCCGAGGCCCTCGCGGCCAAGGACCCCGCCCAGGTGCAGTGGAAGCAGACGAGCGCCCGGATGGCCGAGCTGTTCGAGGACTGGAAGGCCGCCCAGAAGGCCGGTCCCCGGCTCGGCAAGGCCGTGGAGGACGGGCTGTGGAAGCGGTTCCGCACGGCCCGGACCACCCTGGACAAGCACCGCCGGGCCTTCTTCTCCCAGCTGGATGCGACCAATGCCCAGGCCAAGTCGGTCAAGGAGAAGCTGATCGCGCGCGCCGAGGCGCTGTCCACGTCCACCGATTGGGGAGCGACGGCCGGCGCCTACCGCGACCTGATGGACGAGTGGAAGGCCGCACCCCGGGCCTCCCGCAAGGAGGACGACGCCCTTTGGGCGCGCTTCCGGGCGGCCCAGGACGTCTTCTTCAACGCCCGCAAGGCCACCAACGACGAGATCGACCGTGAGTACGGCGAGAACCTCAAGCTCAAGGAGCAGATCCTCGCCGAGGGCCAGAAGCTGCTCCCCGTCAAGGACGTCAAGGCGGCACGCAGGGCCCTGAACGAGCTGCGCGGCCGGTGGGAGGACGCCGGACGGGTGCCCCGCAAGGACGTGACCCGCATGGAGTCGGCGTTCCGCAAGCTCGAGGAGGGCCTGAAGTCCGCCGAGGACGAGCACTGGCGCAAGACCAACCCCGAGACGAAGGCCCGGACCAACTCCGCGCTGAGCCAGCTCGAGGACAAGGTCGCCGAGCTCGAGGACGACCTCGCCAAGGCCCAGGCGAAGGGTGATGCCCGCGCCATCAAGAAGGCCCAGGACGCCTTGGACGCGCGGCGGATGTGGCTGCAGACGCTGCAGCAGT
Organism: Citricoccus sp. CH26A; assembly: GCF_000224415.1. Taxonomy (GTDB): domain Bacteria; phylum Actinomycetota; class Actinomycetes; order Actinomycetales; family Micrococcaceae; genus Citricoccus. The sequence goes on from NZ_AFXQ01000004.1 coordinate 38,029, forward strand.
CGGCGCAGGGCCTGCGCTGACCCTCTCCTCCACCACCCCCTGCCGGGGGTGAGTTGTCCACAGTGAGGGCCCGGCCTGGTGCCGGGCCCTCACTCGTGCTGCCAGTCTGGTGGGGTGGTGACGACGACGGCGCGGCAGGGGCCCCGGGAGCAGTTCCTGGTCCCGGGGCTGCCCTTCTCGGCCGCCGAGCTGCGCGGCATGGAGCTGTCCGGCCTCCTCGTCCATGTCATGGGGGACCTCTACCTGCCCGCGGACGCAGGCCCCGCGGTACACGGTGGCGGGGACGGCGTCCGGACGCGCGCCGCGGCGGTGCTCCGGCTGGCCGAACCGGTCCTGACCGGGGCCTGGGTGGCCATCGGGAGGACGGCGGCCTGGGTCCATGCCGGGGGTCCGGCACCCGGAGTCCTGGAGGCCTCGGTGGACCGGTACCACCGCCGTCCGCTGCACCCCGGTGCCGTGGGGCTGCGCCTGGAGCAGTCCGGGCTCGCCCCGGCCCCGGCGGGCGGCGACGCCGCGCACCGCGCGGAGGTCATGCCGGTCCACGGCCTGTGGTGCACCACGGTGGAGCGGACGGTCGAGGACCTGCTGCGCACCGGTCCGACGGGGCCGGAACGGGCCGCCGCGGCCCTGCTGCTGCACCGCTGCGACCCCGTCCGGTTGAGCGAGCGGTTCCAGGCCCGCCGGGGGCGGCCCGGGATGAGCGCCGCCCGGGCCGCGCTGCGGGAACTGCTCGGCCGGGACCGGACGCGCGCCTCCGGCGGGGGTCAGGCCCCGGTCGAGGACCGGCCCGCGGTCCGGTACACGTCGTAGACGCCGTCGATGCGGCGCACGGAGGACAGCACGTGGCTCAAGAACTTCGGATCGCCCATCTCGAAGACGAACTTGCTGATCGCGACCCGGCTGCGCGAGGTGTTCACCGAGGCCGAGAGGATGTTGACGTGGTGCTCGGCCAGCACCCGCGTGACGTCCGAGAGCAGCGACTTGCGGTCCAGGGCCTCCACCATGATCTCGACGAGGAACACCGAGGCCTGGGTGGGTGCCCAGGAGACGTCCACGATCCGGTCCGGCTCGCTGCGCAACTGGTTGATGTTGCTGCAGTCGGCCCGGTGCACCGAGACGCCGGAACCGCGGGTGACGAAGCCGATGATCTCGTCCGGGGGCACCGGCGTGCAGCACCGGGCCAGCTTGGCCATCACGTCTCCGGAGCCCTGGACCATGACGCCGGAGTCCGGGTGCCGGGTCGGGGCCGCGATCGTGGTGATGGGCGCGGTGTCGAGCGACTCCACGTCCTCGGGGGCCGCGATGAGCTTCTGCAGGTGCTCGACGACGTTCTGGACGGAGACGTGCGAGTCGCCGATCGAGGCGTAGAGCGTGGAGATGTCCGGCAGGTTCATCTCCCCGGCCACCCGAGAGAGCGACTCCGCGCTCATCAGCTGGTGCAGCGGCAGGTTCATCTTGCGCAGCTGACGGGTCAGCTGCTCCTTGCCCTTCTCGATGGCCTCCTCGCGGCGTTCCTTCGAGAACCAGTGGCGGATCTTGTTCCGTGCCCGCGGGCTGCGCACGAAGCCCAGCCAGTCCTGGCTGGGGCCGGCGCCCTCGGTCCGGGAGGTGAAGATCTCCACCCAGTCGCCGTGGTGCAGTTCGGAGTTCAGGGGCACCAGCTTGCCGTTGACGCGCGCGCCGATGGCCCGGTGGCCGACCTCGGTGTGCACGGCGTAGGCGAAGTCGACCGGGGTAGAACCGGCCGGCAGGGCCATCACCTCGCCCTTGGGCGTGAAGACGAACACCTCGGCGGCGTCGATCTCCGCGCGCAGGGACTCCAGGAACTCGTTCGGGTCCGTGGTGTCCTTCTGCCAGTCCATGACCGAACGCAGCCAGCCGGGGGTCTGGTCCCCGGTGGCGGCGGAGGGGGTGGACGCCTGGTCCTTGTACTTCCAGTGCGCGGCCACGCCGTACTCGGCGCGCCGGTGCATCTCGTGGGTCCTCAACTGGATCTCCACCGGCTTGCCGCCGGGACCGATCACCGTGGTGTGCAGCGACTGGTACATGTTCAGCTTGGGCATCGCGATGTAGTCCTTGAAGCGGCCCGGCAGCGGGCTCCACTTCGAGTGCAGGACGCCCAGGGCGCCGTAGCAGTCCCGGACGGAGTCCACGAGCACGCGCACGCCCATCAGGTCGTGGATCTCGTCGAAGTCCTTCCCGCGCACGATCATCTTCTGGTAGATCGAGTAGAAGTGCTTGGGCCGGCCGGTGACGACCGCGCGGATCCTGGCCTCCTTCAGGTCCCGCTCGATCTGGCCGCGCAGGGCCGCCAGGTTCTTCTCCCGTTCAGGGGTGCGCTCCCCCACCAGCCGGACGATCTCGGCGTAGACCTTGGGGTACAGCGCGGCGAAGGAGAGGTCCTCCAGCTCCCACTTGATGGTGTTCATGCCGAGCCGGTGGGCCAGCGGCGCGTAGATCTCCAGGGTCTCCTTGGCCTTGCGCGCACTGGACTCCGGCGCGACGTACCGCCAGGTCCGGGCGTTGTGCAGCCGGTCGGCCAGCTTGATGACCAGCACCCGCACGTCGTCGGCCATGGCCAGGACCATCTTGCGGACGGTCTCGGCCTGCGCCGCGTCGCCGAACTTGACCTTGTCCAGCTTCGTGACGCCGTCCACCAGGTGGGCGACCTCGTCCCCGAAGTCCCGGCGCAACTGTTCCAGGGAGTAGCTGGTGTCCTCCACCGTGTCGTGCAGCAGGGCCCCCGCCAGGGTCGTGCCCGTCATGCCCAGTTCGGCCAGGATGGTGGCCACGGCCACGGGGTGGGTGATGTACGGGTCGCCGCTCTTGCGCCGCTGGCCGGCATGCGCCTTGTCGGCCACCTCGAAGGCCCGGATGATCAGGTCCAGGTCCTCCTTGGGATGCCGGACCTTGAGCGTACGGATCAGCGGTTCGAGGATCGGCGAGTAGTCGTTCGCCATCCGCCCGGTGAGCCGGGCGAGCCTGCTCCGGGGCCGCCGGGAGACGATCGCCGCCGGGGAGGGGCCGGGCGGGGCGGGCTCGAGCTCGGCGGGCGTGACGTCGGCCGGCTGGGAGGTCGGCGTGGCAGAGGTGTAGGACGCCGTGCCGGAACGCCTCTCGGCGGGCGCCGGCCCGCCGTCGTGCGCCGTGCCGGGCGGGGCGGAGTCTGCACTCACAACTGCCTGCCTTCCCGCGACAAGCGCCGCCTCGCTGCGCGTGCCGCACTGTACGGTCTCGCGTCCCGTCGTGCGGGATACTCCAGTCTAGTCCGTCCGGCTCCGACGACGTCAGGCCGGGACGGTGTCCGTTCCCACCGGGGCGCCCTCGCCGGCGGCACGGCGTTCGAGGACCCGCGCGTCGTTCGCGGCGATCCGGTCCTCTCCGCGGCGCAGCAGGGCGTAGAGCGGGGCCTGGATGAAGATCGTGGCCAGCGTGCCGACGATGATCCCGACGAAGATCGCCAGGGCGATGTCCCGCAGGGTGCCCGCACCCAGGAGGAAGGCCCCGATGAACAGGATGGACCCGACGGGCAGGATGCCCACCACGGAGGTGTTGATCGATCGCACCAGGGTCTGGTTGATCGCGAGGTTGACGTTCTCGCCGAAGGTCCGGGTGGTCTCCTCGAGATTGTGCTCGGTGTTCTCCCTGATCTTGTCGAAGACCACGACCGTGTCATAGAGCGCGTAGCTGAGGATGGTGAGGAAGCCGATGATGGCGCTGGGGGTCACCTCGAAGCCGGTCGCCCCGTAGATGCCCGCCGTCAGGGCCACGACGTAGAACAGGCCGATCACCGCGGCCAGGGACATCTTCCAGGTTCGGAAGTAGATCGCCATGAGCACCGTGACCAGGACGAGGAACACGATCAACCCGATCACCATCTGCTGGGACACGGCCTCACCCCAGGTGGGGCCGATGTAGGTCGAGGTCACCCGGTCCTCACCCACCCCGTAGGCCTGCTGCAGGTTCTGCCCCACCGCCAGGGTCTGGTCGTCGTCCAGCTCGTCCGTCTGGATCCGCATGGTGCCCGGGGCGATGTTCGTGACCGTCGCCTCGGCCTCCGGGACCGCCTCGCTCACGGCGCGCTCACCGGCGGCGACGTCCGTGGACTGCACGCTCGAGACGGTGAACTCCGACCCCCCGCGGAAGTCGATGCCGAGGTTGAACCCGCCCCGGGCCAGGGTCAGGCCCCCGGCGACCACGAGCAGGACCAGGGCGGTGGCGAACCAGAGCTTCCACTTGCCGACGAACGGGTAGGACGTCTTGCCGGTGTAGAGGCGGTTGCCCCACTGTGCCAGTGCACTCACTTCTGTTCCTCCGTCCGGTCGGCCGGGGTGGTGGCCCCGGCCGCCTGCGAGCCGACGCCGGACATCTGTTCGGCGCGCCGGCGCTCGGCGATCGTCTGCCGGCGGTCCGCCTCCCTGGCGGACTTCCGGGCCTTCTTCGAGGACGTGGCCTCGGGGCTCGGCCGGAACTGCCGAACCTTGCCAGCGCCCTGGTAGAGCGGCTCCCGGCCCAGCAGCGAGGGATCCAGGCCGGACATCCGGTGCCCGCCGCCGAAGAACCGGGTGTGGGCCAGCAACTGCATGACGGGGTGGGTGAACATGAACACCACGACCAGGTCGGCGATCGCGGTCAGGCCGAGGGTGAAGGCGAACCCGCGTACGTTGCCCACGGCCACGAAGTACAGCACCACGGCGGCGAGCAGGTTCACGGCCTTGGAGGCGGTGATCGTGCGCTTGGCGCGGGACCAGCCGTACTCGACGGCCTCCGGCAGCGACCGGCCGGCCCGCAACTCGTCCTTGATGCGCTCGAAGTACACGATGAACGAGTCCGCGGTCAGGCCGATGGCCACGATCAGGCCCGCGATGCCCGCCAGGGAGAGCCGGTAGTTGTCCGACCAGCCCAGCAGGACGATGGCCAGGTAGGTGAGCAGTCCCGTCACCACGAGCGAGGCGATGGTCACGAGGCCGAGCACGCGGTACTGGAAGAACGAGTACGCGGCGACCAGTGCCAGGCCGATGAGCCCGGCGATCAGGCCCAGCCGCAGCTGGTCCTCGCCCAGGGTCGCGGAGATCTGCTGTTCGGACTCGATGGTGAAGCTGATCGGCAGGGCACCGTACTTGAGCTGTTCGGCCAGGGCGGCGGCGGACTGCTCGGTGAAGTTGCCGGTGATCTGCGCCCGCCCGTCGGTGATGACCGCGTTGGACTGGGGCGCGGAGACCACCGTGCCGTCCAGGACGATGGCGAACTGCTTGCGCGGATCGCCCTCCTGGAACGGCGTCAGCCGCTGGGTGACCTCGCGGAAGGCGTCGGCGCCCTCGCCGTTGAAGGACAGGTTGACCGCCCACTGGTTGGTGGACACCCCGGTGGCCGTGTTGACGAGTCCGAAGTCGGCACCGGCGATGTCGGTGCCCTTGACCTCCACGGGGCCGAGCAGGTACTTCACGCCCGGCTGGCCGGACTCCTCGTCACCGGGCTGGCAGGCGATGGACGGTCCGTCGGCCGGGAACTCCTTGCGGTCCGGGTTGTTCATCTGCGCCGCGCAGTCGTAGGCCTCGAACTCGGCGGCGAGTTCCGGGGTGACCCAGTTCGGGTCGGATCCGTTCTGCGGTTCGGCGCTCGGTTCGGGGAAGTCCTTCACCGGGGTGCGCTGGTCCGCGGGGACCGGCTCGAAGGGACCCATGGTGATGACGGGCCGGAACTCCATGTTCGCCGAGGCCTGGATCAGGGCGCGGGTCTCCGCCTCGGGCACGCCGGGCAGGGACACCACGACGTTGCTGCCGCCCTGGGTCGCGATCTCCGCCTCGGCCACGCCGGAACCGTCCACTCGCTGGCGGATGATCTCCACGGCCTGGTCGAGCTGTTCCTGGGTGACCTGTTGGCCCCCGGCCACCTCGGGGGCCAGCACCATCTGGGTGCCGCCCTCCAGGTCGAGTGCCAGCTTGGGGGCCCATTGCGCCTGCTGGGTGGCGATACCGACGCCGAGGATCGCCGTGAGGACGACGATCAGGCCGGTGAGCCACCAGAGCGTGCGCCGGGCGCGTCCTCGGGGGGTCTTGTCTGCCATGGGAGATTGACGGCTTTCAGTTCACGGTGGGAAGGACGGTGCTCGTCGGCGGCGGGGCCGTCAGATCAGGGACGGTTGCCCTCGGGCCGCTGGTCGTCCGGTCCGGTGCCGTCGGTGTCCTCGGGACGGCGCGGGGTCTCGTCCAGGGCGGCCGGGGAGTCCGGGACGGAGTTCCCTGTGGCCTCCTCGCGGTAGGTCGGCGCCTCGTAGGGCGCGGCCTCGGCCGGCGCCGCGGCGGCCGGCTCGACGGCCTTGCCGATGGCCTGCAGGTGCACGGTGGCGGTGGTGCCCGGGGAGAGCTCGATGACGGCCTTGTTCTCCTCGGTGTCCACCGAGACGATCGTGCCGAACAGGCCCATGGTGGTCATGACCTCGACGCCCGGGGCCAGGCTGCTGCGCAGTTCCTGCTGCTGCTGCTGGGCCTTCTTGCTACGGCGGAACATGCTGAAGATCAGGAAGCCGAAGATCAGCAGCATGATCAGCAGGAAGGGGTCGAACGGCAGGCCGGGGTTCTGCCCGGCTCCGCCTTCGGCGACGATCGAGGCGGTGGTCAGGTCAGTCAACAGGGTCACGTCGGGACACCACATTCCAGGGTCGGGGGCACAGGGCAACTTCACCAGTCTACGGTGTGTCCCGCCTCCGGCCGCCCCGGGAGGCCCCTCAGGCGTCGAAGAGCGTGTCGGCCCGCCGCGCGTCGACCGTCCCGGCCGGCGCACCGTCCACGGGGCTCGCCGTCCCGGACCCGGCCACGGTCCAGAAGGCCGCCCCCGGCGCCTCGGGCGGGGGCGTCAGGCCCAGGTGCTCCCAGGCCGCGGGCATGGCGATCCGGCCGCGCGGGGTCCGTCCCAGCAGTCCCTCGCGGACCAGGAAGGGCTCGGCCACGGTCTCGACCGTCTCGGTCTCCTCCCCCACGGCGATCGCCAGGGTGGACAGTCCCACGGGACCGCCGCCGAACTTGGTGCACAGCGCGGTCAGGACCGACCGGTCGAGCCGGTCCAGCCCCATGGTGTCGACCTCGTACATGTCCAGCGCCGCGGAGGCGGCCCGCGCGTCCACCTGCTCGAGGCCGCCGACCAGGGCCCAGTCCCGGACCCGTCGCAGCAGCCGGTTGGCGATGCGCGGGGTGCCGCGGGAGCGCGAGGCGATCTGGGTGAAGCCGGCCGAGTTGACCTTCATGTCCAGGAGCAGCGCCGAGCGCCGCAGCACCAGTTCCAGCTCCTCGGTGCTGTAGAACTCCAGGTGCCCGGTGAACCCGAACCGGTCCCGCAGCGGTCCAGGCAGCAGGCCGGCACGGGTGGTGGCGCCCACCAGCGTGAACGGGGGGATCTCCAGGGGGATGGAGGTCGCACCGGCGCCCTTGCCCACCACGATGTCCACCCGGAAGTCCTCCATGGCCATGTACAGCATCTCCTCGGCAGGCCGGGACATGCGGTGGATCTCGTCGAGGAACAGCACCTCGCCCTCGGTGAGGGAGGACAGGATCGCCGCGAGGTCGCCAGCGTGCTGGATGGCCGGCCCCGAGGAGATCCGCAGCGGCGCGTTCATCTCGGCGGCGATGATCATGGCCAGCGTGGTCTTGCCCAGGCCGGGCGGGCCGGAGAGCAGGACGTGGTCGGCGGAGCGGCCGCGCATCCGGGCGGCCTCCAGCACGAGCGAGAGCTGGCGGCGGACCCGGTGCTGGCCGACGAAGTCGTCGAGGTTCTTCGGGCGCAGCGCCGCCTCGAGCTCACGCTCCTCGCCGTCGGCGCCGCCGCCGACCATCCGGGCCGGGCCGTCCTGCCCCGGCTGGGGGCTGACTAGTTCCGTCATGTCCTGCCTCCTGCGTTCCTCACGAGCGTCCCGACCGCGCGGACTGGCCCTGGCCCAGGTGCCGCAGGGTGGCCCGCAGCACCGTGGCCACGTCCGCGGACTCCTCGAGCTCCGGCTCGTGCCGCAGCGTGTCCTTCACGGCCTTGTCGGCGTCCTTCTCCGTCCAGCCCAGGCCGGTGAGTGCCTCGAGCACCGGGTCCAGCCAGGGCGTGTCCGTCGAGGGACCGTCCTCGTCCGGGCCACCGGCCACCGGGGCCCCGGTGGGGACGAGCTTGTCCGCCAGTTCCAGCACGATCCGGCGGGCACCCTTCGGCCCGATGCCCGGGACCCGGGTGAACGTCTTGTCGTCCCCGGAGGAGGCGGCGACGCGCACGGTCTCGGGGTCGTGCACCGCGAGCACGGCCATCGCCAGCCGGGGGCCCACGCCGGAGACGCCGATGAGCACCTCGAAGACCTCCTTCTCGTCCGGGGTGGCGAACCCGTAGAGGGTCATGGAGTCCTCGCGCACCACCAGGGTGGTGAGCACCCGGCCGGTGTCCCCGACGTGCAGGTGGGAGATCGTCTGGGGCGTGGCCGAGAACTGCATGCCGAAGCCGGCCACGTTGATCACGGCGTGGTTCAGTCCCACGGTTTCCACCGTGCCGGACAGGGACGAGATCATGCGGGCCTCACTCCAGGGTCGGGGTCGGACGACAGCGGCGCATCGGGCGCTGTTCGAAGATATCTACGAACAGCCTAGCCTGTCTGCCCCTCAGACCCGGGACCCGCTCCCCCAGCCGGTGGAACCGCGGGACCGGCGCTCGGCCTCGAGCCAGGCCCGCTGGGCCGCCGTCGCGCCGCGACCGCCCGCACCGGGCCTTCCGGCCGAGCCCGGGAAGCGGGAGTCCTTGCGGGGGCTGGTGAGGTTCCCGGTCTCGAGTCCCCGGCCCATCAGGCCACCGCGCCAGGCGTGCGTGATGGCCAGGGCCAGCGCGTCGGCGGCGTCGGCCGGCCTCGGCGGTGCGTCCAGCCGCAGGATCCGGGTCACCATGGCCGCGATCTGGTCCTTGCCGGCATCACCGTGGCCGGTGACCGCCGCCTTCACCTCCGAGGGCGTGTGCAGGGCCACCGGCAGTCCCCGTCGCGCGGCGGCGGCGATGACCACCCCGGAGGCCTGGGCCGTGCCCATCACCGTGGGGGTGTTGTTCTGCGCGAACATGCGTTCCACGGCCACGTGGTCCGGGGCGTGCCGGTCCAGCCACTCGTTGATCGCCTCGTCGATGGCCAGCAGCCGCTTGTCCAGCGTGGTGTCCGCCCCGGTCCCGACGACGGTCACCCCCACGAGCGTGGCGGTGCGGTTCGGGGCCACGTCCACGACGGCGATGCCGCACCGGGTCAGCCCCGGGTCGACGCCGAGCACGCGCAGCGGGCGCGCGGCCGGCCGGGCCGCGCCGACCGGTCCCGGACCCCCAGCCACGATCCGGTCAGTCCTCGTCGAGCTGGGCGAGGACCTCGGGGGCGATGTCGACGTTGGAGTAGACGCCCTGCACGTCGTCGAGGTCCTCGAGGGCCTCCTCGAGGTGCAGGAAGGTCTTGGCGCCCTTGGCGTCGAGGTCGACCTTCATGGTGGCGACGAACTCCATCTCGTCGGTGTCGTACTCGATCCCGGCCCCGTCCAGCGCCGCGGTCACGGCGGACATGTCCGAGGGGTCGCACAGGACCTCGAAGGAGTCACCGGACTTCACGACCTCCTCGGCGCCGGCGTCGAGGACGGCCATGAGGACCTCGTCCTCGGTGGTCCCCTCGGCCGGCAGGCGGACGACTCCGGTGCGGTTGAACAGGAACGCCACGGAGCCGGCGTCGGCCATGGTGCCGCCGTTGCGGGTCACCGCGGTGCGGACGTCGGCGGCGGCGCGGTTCTTGTTGTCCGTCAGGCACTCGACCATCAGTGCCGAGCCCTGGGGGCCGCGCACCTCGTAGATGATCTCGGTGTAGTCGATGACCTCGCCGGTGAGCCCGGCGCCGCGCTTGATGGCGCGGTCGATGTTGTCATTGGGGACCGACTGCTTCTTGGCCTTGGTCACGGCCAGTTCGAGGGCGGGGTTGCCGTCCAGGTCCGGGCCGCCGACGCGGGCCGCGACCTCGATGCCCTTGACGTACTTGGCGAAGGCCTTCGCCCGACGCGCGTCGATCACGGCCTTCTTGTGCTTGGTGGTCGCCCACTTGGAATGCCCTGCCACGTGTTCTCCTCCCCTGCCCGGCCGCGCGCGGCACGACCGGGATCGGCTGTTGGTGACGTCCGGCGGTACCGGCTGAAGTCTGCTGACGAGTCTAGCGGGACGCCGCCGCGGCGCAGCGAGCACCCTGTCCGCGGATCGGTGGATGTGAAACAGTTGCTGACCATGACGACCGACACCCTCCCCGCCGCCGGCACCGATGCCAACCCGTTGCTGACGCCGTCCGCGCTCCCCTACGGCCTGCCGGACTTCGGCGCCATCCAGGACCACCACTTCCTGCCGGCGTTCCGGGCGGGCATGGCCGCGCACCGGGCCGAGCTGGAGGCCATCGCCACGGACCCGGGTCCCGTCACCTTCGAGAACACCGTCCTGGCGTTCGAGCGCTCCGGCCGGGCGCTGCGCCGGGTGTCCATGGTCTTCCACCACCTGGTGGCCGCCGACGGCACGGACACCCGCCACCGGATCGACGAGGAGATCAGTCCGGAGCTGTCGGCCCACCAGGACGCGACCTACCTCGACGAGCGTCTCTACCGCCGGCTGGCCGGCGTGGACCTGGAGGCGTTGACCGGCGAGGACCACCGGCTCGCCACGGAGACCCTCCGGGCCTTCCGCCTGCGCGGCGCGGACCTGGACGCGGCCGCCAAGCGGCGCCTGGCCGCCATCAACGAGCGCCTGGCCGTGCTCTCCGCCCAGTACGGGCGCCGCATGGTGGAGGGGAACACGGCCGCGGCCGTCTGGTTCGCCTCGGCGGCGGAGCTGGCCGGGCTCACGGAGCAGGACCTCGCCGCGGCCGCGGAGGCGGCCCAGGCCGCGGGGCACGACGGCGGCTACCTCCTCACGCTGTCCATGTTCACCTCCCAGCCCTGGCTCGAGACCCTCGAGGTCCGGGAGTCGCGCCGGCGGGTCCACGAGGCCGCCTGGCACCGGGGCAGCACCGACGACGAGCACTCCACGCTGGCGCTGGCCGTGGAACAGGCGGCCCTGCGCGCCGAGAAGGCCGGGGTGCTGGGACACTCCAGCTGGGCCGCGTACGCCCTGCAGGACCGGACGGCCCCGGACCTGGCGGCGGTCCGGGACCTGCTGGGACGGATCATCCCGGCCGCCACCGCGAATGCCCGCCGGGAGCGGGCGGAGGTCGAGACCGCGGCCGGACACCCGGTGGAGCCCTGGGACTGGCCCTTCCACGCGGCCCGGATCGAGCGGGAGAGGTTCCGCGTGGACGCCTCCGGGCTGCGCGCGTACCTCGAACTGGACCGGGTCCTGGCCCACGGCGTCTTCGCCGCCGCCACCGCCCTCTACGGGCTGACCTTCCGCGAGCGCCCGGAGCTGCCGGGATACCGTCCGGACGTGCGCGTGTGGGAGGTGGTGGACGCCGACGGCGCCGGGCTGGGCCTGTTCGTGGGGGACTTCTTCACCCGGCCGACCAAGTCCGGCGGGGCCTGGATGGACTCCCTCCGCGAGGCCTCGACGCTGTTCGGCGAACGGCCCGTGGTCACCAACACCCTGAACATCCCGGCCCCGGCCGAGGGTGAACCGGCGCTGTTGACCGTGGACCAGGTGACCACCCTGTTCCACGAGTTCGGGCACGCGCTGCACGGGCTGTTGTCCACGGCCCGCTATGCCTCCCTGTCCGGGACGGCGGTGCCGCGGGACTTCGTGGAGTTCCCGTCCCAGGTCAATGAGATGTGGATGTACTGGCCGGAGGTCGTCACCGCGTACGCGCGCCATGTGGACACCGGTGAGGCGATCGACCCCGAGGTGCTGGCGGCCATCGAGGCGTCCTCGCTCTGGGGTGAGGGGTTCCGCACCACGGAGTACCTGGGGGCGACCATGCTGGACCTGGCCTGGCACTCCCTGGCACCGGGGACGGTGGTGCAGGATCCGCTCGCCTTCGAGCACGAGGCGCTCGAGGCCGCCGGGCTGGATCCCGCCCTGGTCCCGCCGCGCTATCGCACGGGGTACTTCAAGCACATCTTCGCGGGCGGCTACGCGGCGGGGTACTACTCCTACATCTGGTCCGAGGTCCTGGACGCGGACACCGTGGAGTGGTTCCGGTCCCGGGGCGGGCTGACGCGCGAGAACGGCGAGCGCTTCCGCGCCGAACTGCTCTCCCGCGGCAACACGCGGGACCCGTTGGAGTCCTACCGGGCCTTCCGCGGTCGCGACGCGGACCCGGAGCACCTGCTGCGGCGCCGCGGGCTGCTGGGCTGAGCCGCCCGGCGGTTCCGCGCCGGCGGTTCAGGCCCCGGCGGCGACGAGCTGGGACAGGCCGGGCCTGGGGGAGGTGAGCACCGCGTGCAGCCACACGCGCACCGCGCGGTCCCACTTCTCCGGGTCGACGTTCCACTCCCGGGTGTGCCGGGCCAGCGTGAACCGCACGAAGCTCACCATCTGCGGATTCTTCGCGGCCAGGTCCATCGAGGGTCCCACGGGGACGAAGTCGTCGTCCTCCGAGTGCAGGATCAGCGTGGGCACCCGCACCTGGTCGGCCCGGGCCACCCAGTTCATGGCCTTCAGGTCCACGGGGGCCGCCAGCCCGGTGGCCCAGCGGCCGGCCCGGTTGCTCATGAGCCACTGCCCGAGGCGCCCGGAGGCATCGGGCAACCGGTTCAGCCGCGCCTGGTGGGCCAGCACGTCGATCCAGTTGATGACGGGGCCGTCCAGCACCATGGCGGCCACGGAGGAGGCCAGTTCGGAGCGGTCGGCCAGTTGCAGGCACACGGCGGCCCCCATGGACCAGCCGAACAGCACCACCTCGCGGGCGCCGTGCTCCAGCGCGTACGCGACGGCGGCCTCGACGTCGCGCCACTCCGTGGTCCCCAGGCCGTAGCGCCCGTCCCCGGCCGCCGGGGCGTCCCCGTCGTTGCGGTAGGAGATCAGCAGGGAGGTCATGCCCAGGGCCCGGGCGGAGCCGATCGCGCGGATCCCCTCGGTGCGCTTGGCGCCCCGGCCGTGGACCATGATCGCCCAGATGCCCTCCCCCGGCAGCACACGCGCGGGGCTGCCCGCCACCGGGCCCTGCTCGGGACCGGGGTGCGCCGTGGCCGTGCCGGTCCGGCGCACGAGGCCACCCGCCGCCGGCACCAGCCAGGCCGGGGCGGAGCCGTTCTCCACGGCGATCCGCACGTCCAGCGCCTCGTAGCCCAGCGTCCGCGGATCGGGGTAGATGAACCCGGCCCACCGGCCCCGGACGGCCTTAGACAGGTCACCGGAGTACACCTCCTCGACCTCGCGCTGGACGGTGCCGTCGCGCGGGTCGAACGAGGACACCGCCCCGATGCGCGCCACGCCGGCGCCGCCGTCGAACACCAGGGAGTACGTCCCCGGCACGGTGGTCTCCTCGTTGACCGGGAGGATGATCTCGAGGCCGGACTCCCCCTGGACGACGGCGAGGATCTCGAGGTCCTCGGCCGGCGTCTTCACCGGCGTCACGACGGTCCGGGCGAACAGTCCGGCGAGCCCGGAGATGGTGCCGGCGGCCACCGAACCGGTCACCACGCCGGCCACGGCAGCCACCGAGGACCAGCGCATCACCGGCTCCGCCTTCCCGATGCCCTTGCGCAGGCTCCGGCCGCGGCCGCGCAACCTGCCGGACAGGCCGGCCAGCCCGGACGGGGAGGGACGCGGGGAGGTGGTGCGTGGGCTCATGTGCTCCATTGTGTCCGCCGGGCGGACCGGTGTGCCAACCGGATGGGTCGCCGACCGGGTCGCCGGGGGCGGGCCCGGGAAACAACCGGCCGGTCCGTGGTGTTATGGGGACCATGAGCGATCCGCATCCCACCCCCGACCGCCCCGACTCCGTCCCCGCCTCGCCCGCCGCCCCCGGTCCCACCGGTGATCCGGCGGCGCGGGATCGTCCGGACGCGGAGTGGCGCGAGCGCCTGAGCCCGGCCGAGTTCCAGGTCCTGCGCCAGGCCGGGACCGAGCGCCCGTTCACCGGTGAGTACTGGGACACCGAGACCGAGGGCGTCTACGCCTGCCGCGCGTGCGGCTCGGAGCTGTTCCGCTCGGACACCAAGTTCGACGCCCACTGCGGCTGGCCCTCCTTCTTCGCCCCGCTGGCCGAGGACCGGGTGGAGTACATCCGCGACTCCACCCTGGGCATGGAGCGCATCGAGGTGCGCTGCGCCAACTGCGGCTCGCACATGGGGCACGTGTTCCAGGGCGAGGGCTTCGGCACGCCCACCGACCTGCGCTACTGCATGAACTCGGTGTCCCTGACCCTGCAGCCCAAGGCCGGCGCGTGAGCGGACCCGCCCCGCGCGGCTTCGCCTCGGACAACTACGCCGGCGTCCACCCCGAGGTGCTCGCGGCCATCGCCGAGGCCAACACCGGCCACGAGAGCGCCTACGGTGACGACTCCTGGACGGCCCGGTTGCAGGAGGCGGTCCGCGGGCAATTCGGTGAGCGGGCCGAGGGGTTCCCGGTCTTCAACGGCACCGCGGCGAACGTGGTCGCGCTGCAGTCGCTGCTGCCCCCCTGGGGCGCGGTGATCTGCGCCGAGAGCGCCCACATCCACCAGGACGAGGGCGGGGCCCCCGAACGCGTGGCCCGCACCAAGCTCTACACCGTGCCGACCCCGGACGGGAAGCTCACCCCCGCACTGGTCGACACCCAGGCCCACGGCCTCGGCTTCGTCCACCGTGCCCAGCCCGCCGTGGTCGAGATCGCCCAGGTCACCGAGCTGGGCACGGTCTACACCCCGGACGAGGTCCGGGCCCTGGCCGACCACGCGCACGGCCTGGGCATGGCGCTCTACGTGGACGGTGCCCGACTGGCCAACGCGGCCGCCGCGCTGGGCACCTCGCTGCGCTCGTTCACCACCGACGCCGGGGTGGACATCGTCTCCTTCGGCGGCACCAAGAACGGGGCCCTGGGGGCCGAGGCCATCGTGCTGCTGAACCCGGACGCCGTGCAGGCCGGGCCGCAGGGGGCCGGGAAGACGGTGGAGTACCTGCGCAAGTCCTCGATGCAGCTGGCCTCGAAGATGCGCTTCGTCTCGGCCCAGCTGGTCGCCCTGCTGACGGACGAGCTGTGGCTGCGCTCGGCCCGGCACGCCAACGCGATGGCGGCACGGCTGGCCGAGGGGGTCCGCGCCCTCGACGGCGTCACCCTCACCCAGGAGCCGGCCGCCAACCAGGTGCTGGCCGTGCTGGACCCGGCGGTCGCCGAGGCCGTGCGCTCCCGGTACGCGTTCTACGACTGGGACCGCTCCCGGAACGAGGTGCGCTGGATGACCTCCTGGGACACGACCGCCGACGACGTGGACGGTTTCACCGCCGCCCTGTCCTCCGCACTGGCCGCCGCGCGGTGAGCCTCACCACGGCGCGTCGCCCGCACATCCCTCAGGCAGGGCTTTAACGTTGAGACCGTGACTGCCCTAGGCCACCATCCCGCAGAGTCGCGGCGCCTTCCCACGGAGTTCCGCGAGGCGCTCGCGGGCCTGCGCCGCGCCCGGCACCGGCAGGAGGTCACCCTGGACGAGATCCCGGTCCCCGGCCGGCTGGCGCCGTATGCCGTGGCCCTGGCCGCCGAGGTCCACGAGTCCTCGGACCTGGGCCCGTCCGAACTGGCCACCGGACGGTTCATCCTGCTCCACGACCCGGCCGGCTCCGAGGTCTGGCAGGGCACGTTCCGGGTGGTGACCTACATCCGCGCCTCGCTCGAGCTGGACCTGGGCAGTGATCCGATGCTCGGCGCCGTGGCATGGACCTGGCTCGTCGAGGCACTGGAGACCCACCACGCCCGCTACACCGAGGCCGGTGGCACGGCCACGCGCGTACTCTCGGAGAGCTTCGGCGGACTGGCCACGCGGCCGGACACCACCGACATCGAGCTGCGGGCATCATGGACCCCCGAGGGTCCGGACACCACCGAACACCTGGAGGCCTGGGCTGACATGGTCTGCGCCTTCGCCGGCCTGCCCCCGGTCCCGGACGGGGTCACGCCCCTGCCGCGCATCAGGAGGAACTGACATCACCGCAGAGACCAGCCGCATCCCGGAGACGACCGAGCCCGAGGCACAGACCGAGGCTGCGGCCGCGGTCCCCCGGCTCATCACGGAGCCGGCGGGAGGAATCCCCTTCGTCACCGAGACCGTGCAGGAACTCGAGCGGTGCGCCCGCCTGCTGGCGGCCGGCACCGGTCCGGTGGCCGTCGACGCCGAGCGGGCCTCCGGGTTCCGCTACGGCCAACGCGCCTTCCTCGTCCAGATCAAGCGCGAGGGTGCCGGCATCTGGCTCATCGACCCGGAGGCGTTCGACGACCTCGCGGTCATCCAGGAGTCCCTGACCGGCGTGGAGTGGATCCTGCACGCCGCCACCCAGGACCTGCCCTGCCTCTCGGAACTGGGGATGTGGCCCGACCGGCTGTTCGACACGGAACTTGCGGGCCGGATCCTCGGGCTGCCCCGGGTGGGCCTGGCCTCCGTGCTAGAGCAACTGCTCGGGGTCACGCTGGCCAAGGAACACTCCGCCGCCGACTGGTCCAAGCGGCCACTTCCCGAGGACTGGCTGCGGTACGCGGCGCTCGACGTCGAGCTGCTCGTGGAACTGCGCGCCGCCATGGTGGGCATGCTCGAGGCCTCCGGCAAGCTCGACTGGGCCGAGGAGGAGTTCGAGGCCATCCGCACCACTCCCCTGCCGGGGCCCCGCACGGACCCGTGGCGCCGGACCTCCGGGATGCACAAGCTGCGCCGGCCCCAGCAACTGGCGGTGGTCCGGGAGCTCTGGGAGGCCCGGGAGGCACTGGCCCGGAACCGGGACACCGCCCCGGGACGGCTGATCCCAGACTCGGCGATCGTCTCCGCGGCCGCGGCCCAGCCCTCCACGGTCCCCGCGCTGCTGAAGACCCCCGGCTTCCACGGCCGGGCCGCCGCCAAGGAGGCGCCGCGCTGGCTCCGGGCCATCCAGGCCGGGCAGGCGGCGGCACGGACCCCCGACCGGTTGCCGGCACTGCACGTGCCCAACGAGGGCCCGCCCCCGCCGCGCGTGTGGAGGGACCGCAACCCGCTGGCCGACCGCAGGCTCAAGACGGCCAAGGAGTGGGTGGGCAACAAGGCCGAGGAGCTGAACCTGCCCACCGAGAACCTGCTGACCCCGGACACGTTGCGCCGGGTGTGCTGGACCCCGCCCGAGGCGATCGACCTGGACTCGGTCTCGGCCGCGCTGACGGATCTCGGCGCCCGCCGGTGGCAGGTGCAGATCACGGCGCCGATCATCACCGTCGCACTGCTGGATCCCGATCCGGCCGCGTGAGCGGGGCGGCCAGCGAACGGCGGCCGTGGCCGCCCACGGCCGACGCACCCTTGCCCCTGTAGTTACCGATCGGTAACCTGGGCGGTGCCCACACCGTCCGCCCGCCCCCGATCCCAGGAGCAGCATGCCCGCCTCGCCCGCCCCCTCGTCCGAGACCACCGCACCCGACCGCTTCGAGGCCTTCCGGGGCCTCGCGGCCCGCTTCCCGGACGAGGTCGTCACCCGGGCCGAGGTCAGGGACCTCGTGCTGCCGGGCGGGGCCGGGACCCTGGCCCTGATCACGCTCGACAACCATGCCGGCCCGCGGCGTCCCACCACCCTGGGCCCGAACACGCTGATCGGCCTCGGTGAGGTCCTCATCGAGCAGGCCGCGCGGGCCCGCGGCGGGGAGATCGCCGCACTCGCGGTCACCGGCAAGCCCGGGTTCCTCGTGGCCGGCGCGGACCTCGGCTCCATCACGGAACTCACCGAGCCCACCGACGGTGCACTGCTGGCCCGGCTGGGCCACGAGGTCTATGACCTGCTCACCGAGTTCCCCGTACCCTCCTTCGCGTTCATCAACGGACTCGCGCTGGGTGGCGGGCTGGAGCTGGCGCTGGCCGCGCAGTACCGTACGGTGTCCTCCGCCGCGACGGGGCTGGGACTGCCCGAGGCGTTCATCGGCCTGGTCCCCGGTTGGGGCGGGGTGTGGAAGACCCCCCGGATCACCGGGCCGAAGGACGCGGTGACGCTGATGCTCGCCAACCCGCTGCACAACAACCGCTCGATCGACGGGCGCACGGCGTACTCGATCGGCCTGGCGGACGCCCTGTTCGACCCCTCCGAGGACCCCGCGGACCCCACCGGGTTCCTCGACGCCTCGCTGGCGTGGGCCGCCGGCGTGGTGACCGGGGACGCCGACACCCTCGCGGCCCTGGAGTCCCAGCGGGACCGGGACCGTTCGGATGCCGCCTGGGACGAGGCCATCGACGAGGGCCGCCGGATCGTCGCCGAGAGGACCGGCGGCCACGTCCCGGCACCGGCCGCGGTCCTGGAGCTCTTCGAGGCCGGCCGGCACCGCAGCCGGGCCGAGTCCGCCGCCGCCGAGTGCGAGGCGCTGGCGCGCCTGACCCTGACCCCGGAGTTCCACCGCACCGTCTACGCCTTCCTGGACGTGGTGCAGAAGCGCTCCAAGCACCCCGCCGGGGCCCCCGACGCCTCCCTCGCCCGACCGGTGCGCAAGGTCGGCGTGGTCGGCGCCGGACTGATGGCCGGCCAGCTGGCCCTGCTGTTCGCCCAGCGCCTGGGCGTGCCGGTGGTGATGACGGACATCGACCAGGCCCGCGTGGATCGCGGCCTGGCGTACGTCCGGTCCCAGGTGCAGAGGCTGGTCTCCCGCGGCAGGCTCTCGGCCGAGACCGGGGCCGAGCTGACCGGGCTCATCACCGGGTCCGTGTCCAAGGACGTCTACGTGGACGCCGACTTCGTGATCGAGGCGGTCTTCGAGGAGATGGGCGTCAAGAAGCAGGTCCTCGCCGAGCTCGAGGCCATCGTCTCGGCCGACTGCATCCTCGCCACCAACACCTCCTCGCTCTCCGTGACCGACATGGCCGCGGACCTGGACCACCCGGAACGGCTCGTCGGGTTCCACTTCTTCAACCCGGTGGCCGCCATGCCGCTGCTGGAGATCGTCCGCGGCCCGGCCACCACGGACGAGGTCCTGGCCACCGCGTTCGCCACGGCCCGGACCCTGGGCAAGACCGCAGTGCTCGTCCAGGACGCCCCGGCGTTCGTGGTGAACCGCGTCCTGCTGCGCATGATGGGCGAGGTGCAGGCATCCTTCGACGAGGGCACCCCTGCGGGCACGGCGGACCACGCCCTCGACTCCCTCGCGCTGCCGATGACGCCCTTCACGTTGCTGGCCATGGTGGGCATCCCGGTCGCCCAGCACGTCACCGAGTCCCTCAACGCCGCCTTCGGGGACGAACGCTTCCCCGTCTCGGCCAACCTGCAGCGCCTCATCGACGCGGGCAAGACCGCCCTCTGGGCCAAGGACCTCACGGGAGACCGGATCGAGGCCGAGTCCGGCGGCGCCTCGGGTGAGGCGATCCCGGCCGGCACGGCGGCGCTGCTGGAACAGGGCGACTCCCCCCAGACCGGCGAGGAGCTGCTCGTGCGCGTCCAGGACGCCCTGGCCGAGGAGATCGGCCTGATGCTCACCGACGGGGTGGTGGCCGATGCCCGGGACATCGACCTGTGCATGATCCTGGGCGCCGGCTGGCCCATGCACCTGGGCGGGATCACCCCCTACCTGGACCACGTGGGCGCCTCACAGCGCGTGAACGGCGCCAGGTTCCACGGCTGAGCCGGCGCGGGCGGATAATGGGGGGATGACGACTGCCGCCCAGCCAGGCCCCGGTTCCCCTCCCCCGTTCCTCCGGAACGGCGCCCGCCCCCGACGCCGGTCCGGGCCCCGGGTGCGGGTGCGGCACCTCCCGCAGGGCCTTCCTGGAACGCGGCGCGGTGCTCGGGGCGGCGGGCCTGGCCACGGCGGGGCTGGCCGGGTGCACGGACCAGATCCGCAACCGGGCCGATGCCCCCTCCCACCACGTGGGCGGCACCCCGACCCAGACGCTGCCCGCGGACCGGCTGCCCGTGGGGACGTCCGCCTCGGTCGAGGTGGAGGGACGCACCCTGTTGCTGCGGCGTGAGGCGGAGGACGTCGTCCACGCCTTCTCGGCGGTCTGCACACACCAGGGCTGCACGGTCGCCCCGGCCACGGAGTCAGGTCAGGACGTCTTCGCCTGCCCGTGCCACGGCTCCCACTTCGCCGTGGACACCGGCGTGCCCTCCGGCGGGCCGGCGCAGAAGCCGCTGACCGAGTTCACCGCCGCCGTGGACGGCGACTGGGTGATGGTGACGCTCTAGATCATGCCCGTCCCGCGCGGCTACCGCCCGGCTCCGGGCCGGCGCGGGGGGTTGACGATCACCTCGCGGCGGTTCGGGTCCCAGTGCGGCTGCTCCGCCTTGCGCTGGGGGTAGTAGGAGAACCGCCACCAGAGCCAGACCGCCGGGCCGATGACCGGCAGCAGGAACATCGCGAAGGCCCACGGGATCCGCCGGGCCGGGTCCAGGGGCGATCGCGACAAGGACACCAGGGCGGTGACGAGCACCGCCACCACGGCGATGGCCACGATCCACATCAGGACCTCGAGCGCGCTCACGGAGAGAGAGTCCACTAGAACAGCGCGACCTTCGGCACCGCCGGGAAGATCTCGTCCAGTTCGGCCCGTTCCCTTTGCGTCGGCACCCAGCGCACCGCCTCGGCGTTCTGCCGCACCTGTTCCGGACGGGTAGCGCCGGCGATCACCGAGGCGACCGGCTCCTGTGCGGCCAGCCAGGAGAAGGCCAGGTCCACCTCGTGCAGCCCGCGCTCCCGCGCGAAGTCCCCGAAACGCCGCAATTGCTCCAGGTCCGCGTCCCGGACCATGTGCGTGCGGGTGTGGGACAGCCGCGAGCCCTCCGGGGCCGACCCGGCCGAGTACTTGCCGGTCAGCATCCCGTTGGCCAGCGGGAAGTACGGCAGCACGCCCAGGCCGTAGGCGCGGGCCGCCGGCATCACCTCGAGCTCCGCCCGGCGGTCCAGCAGGTTGTAGTGGTTCTGGGCGGAGATGAACCGCTCGGTGCCCAGCTGCCGGGCCACGAACTCCGCCTCGGCGATCTGCCAGCCGGCCCGGTTCGAGTGCCCGATGTACCGCACCTTCCCAGAACGGACCAGGTCGTCCAGGGCGGACAGCGTCTCCTCGATGGGCGTGGCATCATCCGGGGTGTGGAACTGGTACAGGTCGATCCAGTCCGTGCCGAGGCGTCGCAGGGACGCCTCCACCGCCTGCACGATGTAGCGCCGGGAGCCCCGCGCCCCGAGGTCCGGGCCGTTGGCCCCGCCGGCGTCCATGCCGAACTTCGTGGCCAGCACCACGTCCTCGCGGCGGGCACCCAGGGCGGCGCCGAGCCGTTCCTCGCTCAGGCCGGCGGTGGCACCGTAGGTGTCCGCCACGTCGAACAGGGTCACCCCGGCGTCCAGGGCGGCGTGCACGACGGCGTCGGTGCCCTCCTGCTTCAGCGTGGCGGTGCCGGGACGGCCGAGGTTGTTGCAGCCGAGGCCGACCACGGAGACGGTCAGCCCGGAACGTCCGAGGCGGCGGTACTGCATGGGTGGGCGGGTCCTTCCGGAGAGGGCGACATGGGGCGGCGCGGACCGGGCGGTCCAGGCCGGGAGGTTCAGGCGGAGGTCGTCACGCGCGAGGCCTGCACGCCCGCCAGCTTCGCCGCGGCCGGGATCTCGGCTGCGGCCTTGCGCCGGTGCGGGGTGGTCACCTCGAAGACGACCTGCCCCGACTCGAGCCGCTCGCCGACGACCTCGCCCAGTCCGCGCCAGGCCAGCTGGTTCGTGATCTCGCCGCGGAGCCGCACCACGAGGCCGCGCTCGACCTGCGTCGGCTCGAACCCCTTGAGCCGGTAGGCGACCTGCAACCGGTCCATCTCCTCGGCGGGCACCTCGGCGAAGCCGTCCTCGGCGCACTGCGCCGCGAAACTGGCGAGCAGCTCCTCACCGGCCACGTCGTCCGCGACCTTCTCGGCCGACGTCGTGCCGGTGGTGCCCACCCGGCCGTGGTGGACCACCACCTCACCGCTGCCGGGCGCGAACCAGGCCTCGCGGTAGTCCAGCCGGGGCTGGCCGTCGGACTCGCTGCGCCGGTAGGTGCGGACGATGCTCAAGACTGCTCCTTCGTCGTCGGGATCGGGCCGGTGTCCTGGCCGGTGAGCGGCCGGGCGAACGGCACCTTGGTGCCGAGGACCTGGGCCACGGTGTCCTGGGCGACCTGGCGGGCCGTCAGGCCCGTGCGCTCGAGCACCTGCTCCCGGCTGCCGTGCGCCAGGAACTCCACGGGCAGGCCGACCTCGTTCAGGGCGGTGTCCACGCCGTGGGCGCGCATCTCCTGCCGGATGCGGGAGCCGACGCCGCCGGCCCGCACCCCGTCCTCGAGGCAGACGACGATCCGGTGTTCCGCGGCCATCTCGATGACCGAGCGGCGCACGGGCAGGACCCACCGCGGGTCGATGACGGTGGCGGAGATGCCCTGGTCGGCCAGCCGCGCGGCCACGTCCAGGCCCAGTTCGGCCAAGGCGCCGACGGCGATGATCAGCACGTCGCGCTCGGCGCCGGGCTCCTCGGAGGCCGCGCCGAGGCGCAGCAGCACGTCCACGCCGTCGTCCAGGCGTTCCAGGGCGGCGATCTCCGGGCCGACCGAGCCCTTCGAGAACCGCACCACGGTCGGGGCGTCCCCCACGGCCACGGCCTCGCGCAGTTCCTCGCGGAGCCGTTCGGCGTCCCGGGGCGCGGCGATCCGCAGCGAGGGCACGGACTGCAGCAGCGCCAGGTCCCACATGCCGTGGTGGCTGGGGCCGTCCGGGCCGGTGACCCCGGCGCGGTCCAGGACGAACGTCACGCCGGCGCGGTGCAGGCCGACGTCCATCAGGACCTGGTCGTAGGCGCGGTTGAGGAACGTGGCGTAGACGGCCACCACCGGGTGCAGCCCGCCGAACGCCATGCCGGCCGCCGAGGTGACCGCGTGCTGCTCGGCGATGCCGACGTCGTAGACGCGCTCGGGGTGCTTCTCGGCCATCCGGCCCAGGCCGACGGGGATCTTCATGGCAGCGGTGATGGCCACGATGTCCGGGCGCTCGTCGGCGATCGCCACGATCTCGTCGCCGAAGACCGAGGTCCAGGACGGTCCGGAGCTCGAGGCCACCGGCTCGCCGGTCTCCGGGTCGATCCTGCCGATCGCGTGGAACTGGTCGTCCACGTGCGCGACCGCGGGGGCGTAACCGTGGCCCTTCTCCGTCATGGCGTGGACGATGACCGGGCCCGCGTAGTTCCGGGCGTCGGTCAGGGCCTCCTCGAGCTGCTCCTGGTCATGCCCGTTGATGGGGCCGATGTACTTCATCCCGAGGTCCTCGAACAGTCCCTGCGGGGCCCACCAGTCCTTGATGCCCTTCTTCGTGGCGTGCAGGGAGCGGTAGACGAAGCGCCCGGCGGCACCGGAGGTCTGCAACCGGCCCTTCCAGAAGTCCAGGGTGTCCTCGTAGGTGCGGTGGGTGCGCAGCTTGTCCAGGAACGCCCGGCGCAGGGCCGAGAGCTGGTTCGCCAGGCCGCCGACGGTCGGTGCATAGGACCGGCCGTTGTCATTGACGACGATCACGACGCGGCGGTCGCGGTCCGCGGCGATGTTGTTGATGGCCTCCCAGGCCATGCCCCCGGTCAGCGCGCCGTCGCCGATCACGGCGACCACGTAGCGGTCACCCTCGCCGCGCAGTGCCCAGGCGCGGGAGATGCCGTCCGCCCAGGACAGCGAGGACGATGCGTGGGAGGACTCCACGACGTCGTGCACCGACTCGCCCCGGTCGCCGTAACCGGACAGCCCGCCCTGCTGGCGCAGCGTGGAGAAGTCCTGCCGCCCGGTGACGAGCTTGTGCACGTAGGACTGGTGCCCGGTGTCGAAGATCACCGCGTCCCGCGGGGAGTCGAACATCCGGTGGATCGCGAGGGTCAGCTCGACCACGCCCAGATTGGGGCCGAGGTGACCGCCGGTGCGGGAGACGTTGGCGATCAGGAACGTCCGGACCTCCTCCGCCAGCCTCCGGACCTGGCTGGGCGTGAGCCGGCTGAGGTCCTGGGGTGAACGGATCGTTTCGAGAAGGCCCACGGGCTGGCGGTCCTTTCGGCCGGGGACGGGATGACGCGGAGGAACCCCTCCCACGAGGCCGGGGAGCCGGGGAAGGCCCGGGACCCAGCGCCCCGGGGGAAGTACGCCTCAGCTGCTTCCCTCATCGTACTATGCGCACGCGGGCCCGATCAGGCCGTCGGCGCGGACGGTGTCGGACCCCGACGGGGACGGGTTTCGCGACGGGCCGTTCCGGCACGTCGCGCCTCGTCCCGCCTCGTCGTGCGGGTCGTCCTCGCCGCGGCCTCCGCGGACCTGAGGGTCTCCCGCGTCTCGGCCGTGGGGCCGATGACCGGGCGCAGCCAGTGCGCCTCCGGGTGGGCGTCCACCAGCAGAGCCTTGACCAGCAGGGTGGGCGGGATCGCGAGGATCGCGTCGACCGGACCGGTCAGCGCGGCCCATGGACATCCGGTCCGTCGCCCGGGATGTGCCCGGACGACGAAGGACCGGGACCCGCTGGGGGTCCCGGTCCTCTCGCTCTCGGCGGGCCGGCGTCGGGGCCGGCCTCACCTCAGGGCGATGTCACTTGCCGGCGATCTGGCGCAACACGTACTGCAGGATGCCGCCGTTGCGGAAGTAGTCCGCCTCACCGGGGGTGTCGATGCGCACGGTGGCGTCGAACTCGGTGACCTTGCCGTCCTCGGCCGTCGCGGTGACCTTGACGGTCTTCGGGGTGGTGCCCTCGTTCAGGGCCGTGATCCCGGTGATCGAGAAGGTCTCGGTGCCGACGAGCCCGAGGGTGTCCGCGTTCTGGCCCTCGGGGAACTGCAGCGGCAGCACGCCCATGCCGATGAGGTTCGAGCGGTGGATGCGCTCGAAGGACTCGGTGATGACGGCCTTGACGCCCAGCAGCGCGGTACCCTTGGCGGCCCAGTCACGCGAGGAGCCGGAGCCGTACTCCTTGCCGGCCAGAACCACCAGCGGGGTGCCGGCGGCCTGGTAGTTCTGGGCGGCGTCGTAGACGTAGGCCTGCGGGGCGCCGTCCTGGGTGAAGTCGCGGGTGAAGCCGCCCTCCACGCCGTCCAGGAGCTGGTTCTTGATGCGGATGTTCGCGAAGGTGCCGCGGATCATCACCTCGTGGTTGCCACGGCGGGAACCGTAGGAGTTGAAGTCCTTGCGCTCCACGCCGTTGGCCAGCAGGTACTGGCCCGCCGGGGTGTCCGACTTGAAGGAACCGGCCGGGGAGATGTGGTCGGTGGTCACCGAGTCGCCCAGCTTGAGCAGCACGCGGGCGCCCTCGATGTCCGAGACCGGCTCCGGGCTGGCCTTCATGCCCTCGAAGTACGGGGGCTTGCGGACGTAGGTGGAGTTCGGGTCCCAGGCGAAGGTGTCGCCCTCGGGGGTCTCCAGGGCCTGCCAGCGCTCGTCACCGTCGAAGATGGTCCCGTACTGGTGGGTGAACATCTCGGTGTCGATCGAGGCGTCGATGATCTGCTGGACCTCGGTCGGGTCCGGCCAGATGTCCTTGAGGTAGACGTCGTTGCCCTCGGAGTCCTGGCCCAGCGGGTCGTTCTCGAAGTCGAAGTCCATGGTGCCCGCCAGGGCGTACGCGACCACCAGCGGCGGGGAGGCCAGGTAGTTCATCTTCACGTCCGGGTTGATGCGGCCCTCGAAGTTGCGGTTGCCCGAGAGCACCGAGGTCACGGACAGGTCCTGGTCCTGGATGGCCTGAGAGATCTCCGGCTCCAGCGGGCCGGAGTTGCCGATGCAGGTGGTGCAGCCGTAGCCGACGATGTGGAAGCCCAGGGCCTCCAGCGACGGGATCAGGCCGGACTTCTCGTAGTAGTCGGTGACGACGCGCGACCCCGGGGCCACGGAGGTCTTGACCCACGGCTTGGAGGTCAGGCCCTTCTCGACGGCGTTGCGCGCCAGCACGGCGGCGGCCATCATCACCGAGGGGTTCGAGGTGTTGGTGCAGGAGGTGATCGAGGCGATCGACACCGCGCCGTGGTCCAGCTCGAACTGACGGCCGTCCTGCATGGAGACCGGCACGGTCTTGGACGGACGGCCCGCACCGGCCTCGTCCTCGGAGGCGTAGTTGTGGATGTCCTTGCGGAACTGGTCCTTGGCGTCGGTCAGCTCGATGCGGTCCTGCGGACGCTTCGGGCCGGAGATCGACGGCACCACGGTGCCCAGGTCCAGTTCGAGGTACTCGGAGTACTGGACCTCCTTCGACGGATCGTGCCAGAGGCCCTGTTCCTTGGTGTAGGCCTCGACCAGGGCGATGTTCTCCTCGGAGCGGCCGGTCAGGCGCAGGTAGTCCAGGGTGACCTGGTCGATCGGGAACATGGCGGCGGTGGAGCCGAACTCCGGGGACATGTTGCCGATGGTGGCGCGGTTGGCCAGCGGCACGGAGCCGACGCCCTCGCCGTAGAACTCGACGAACTTGCCCACCACGCCGTGCTGGCGCAGCATCTCGGTGATGGTGAGGACCACGTCGGTGGCGGTGGCGCCGGCGGGGATGGAGCCGGTCAGCTTGAAGCCCACGACGCGCGGGATCAGCATGGACACCGGCTGGCCGAGCATGGCGGCCTCGGCCTCGATGCCGCCCACGCCCCAGCCCAGCACGCCCAGGCCGTTGACCATGGTGGTGTGGGAGTCGGTGCCGACGCAGGAGTCCGGGTAGGCACGCAGCACGCCGTCGACCTCGCGGGTCATCACGGTGCGGGAGAGGTTCTCGATGTTGACCTGGTGGACGATGCCCATGCCCGGGGGGACGACCTTGAAGTCGTCGAACGCGGTCTGGCCCCAGCGCAGGAACTGGTAGCGCTCACCGTTGCGCTGGTACTCGATCTCCATGTTCCGCTCGACGGCGTGGTCGTTGCCGAAGGAGTCGATCTGCACGGAGTGGTCGATGACGAGCTCGGCCGGGGCGAGCGGGTTCACGCGCGTCGGGTCGCCGCCGAGGTCCTTGATGGCCTCGCGCATGGTCGCCAGGTCCACCACGCAGGGGACGCCGGTGAAGTCCTGCATGATGACGCGGGCCGGGGTGAACTGGATCTCGGTGTCCGGCTGGGCGTTCGGATCCCACGAGGCCAGGGCCTTGACCGACTCGGCGGTGACGTTGGCACCGTCCTCGGTGCGGAGCAGGTTCTCCAGCAGGACCTTCAGGGAGTAGGGCAGCTTCTCGGCACCCTCCACCTTGTTGAGCCGGAAAATCTCGTACTCGGCTCCATTGACGTCCAGGACGCCCTTGGAGCCGAAGCTGTCAACAGTAGTCACGGAGGACTCCTCTTCCCGCCCTGCGTCAGGGCGATTGGCCGGTCTTGAGTGCCATTGCCGCGCCTACCGGGTCTCCCGGCACCGCGTACGGGCGATGCCGGGCCGGTGGCGACGGCCAGGTGCCCGTCCTGGGCCGGCGGTCTGTCGACGCCGTCACAGGGGGCTCGCCGACCATCCTATCCCCAAGGGCGGCCCGTCATCCGTCCATTCACCGGCGGTGACACGGCTTTCTTGACGGTCCGTCAGGGATTCCTGACACGGTGGACGGACGGTCCGCGCCTCAGTGGCGGACCAGCAGCGCGACCGACTCCATGTGGTGCGTGTCCGGGTAGAGGTCGTAGACGTCCGCCGCCTCCACGGACCAGCCGGCCTGGTTCAGCAGGCCCAGGTCCCGGGCGAACGAGGCCGGGTCGCACGAGACGTACACGATGCGCTTCGGGTCCAGTCGGTGGATGCGCTCCACGGCCGTCTTGCCGGCCCCGGCGCGGGGCGGGTCGAGCACCACGGTGTCCACGTGCCGCGAGCCCAGGCCGCACTCGCTCACCGGCGCCGCCGGATTCCTCAGCCAGCCGCCCAGGATCCGGTCGGTCAGTCCGTTGAGCACGGCGGCCTGTTCGACCCCGTGCAGGTTCCGCCGGGCGTCGCGGCTGGCTCCCGGGGAGGCCTCCACGGACAGCACCAGGCCCTGCGTCCCGACGGCGTCGGCCAGGTACGCGGTGAACAGGCCGGCCCCGGCGTACAGGTCGGCGATGACCTGTCCGGGCTGCGGGTCGGCCGCCTCCAGGACGGCGTCCACCAGCATCTGGGGAGCCGCCCGGTGGACCTGCCAGAAGCCGTCCCCGGTGATCCGGTAGGTCTTCCTCCCGCCGATCCGGGACTCCACCACCTCCTGCGTCCAGGTGCGTCCCCGCAACCGGTGCAGCGTGGGCCGGTCCCCGGGCCGTTCCGGCGGGCCCATCAGGACCACGGAGGTCCCCTCGGGCAGCCGTGCCGTCTGGCGGTGCATCCGGCCGCCGAGCTGGGCGATGTCCGCCCCCTCGACCGGCGTCAGCACCACGAGCGAGGGCTGGCCGTCCGCGGGGGTGGCGACCTCCACGCGCTCGATGCCCGTGAGGTCCAGTTCCCACAGCTTCAGGGCGTCCAGTCCCGGCACGCCCAGCGGCATGTTCCGCACCGGGACCAGGACGGTGGAGCGGTGGGCGTGCATGGCGAGCCGGCCGGTGGGGGTCACGGCGAAGGAATTGCGGGTGCGCCAGTGCAGTCCCGAGGGGTCGTCCCCCGGGGCACCGGTGACGTGGACGTCGAGCTGGATGCCCGCGATCCTGGCCACCGTGTCCCGGAAGACCTGTGCCTTGAGCCGGCGCTGGTGCGGCAGCACGATGTGCCCGAATTCGGCCCCGCCCACCGGCAGCCGCCCGGCGGCATGGGCCCGCAGCGAGTCCGCGAGCTTCCACTGGTGGGTGCGCCGGAATTCCGAGCCCTGCAGGACCTCGACGGCGTCTGCGCGCCAGAACCGGGCGCCCTCCCCCGCCTCGGTGACGAGGGCCCGGACCACCTCTCCGGGAATCGCGTGGCGGACGAAGACCACCCGGCCGTCGTACCGGGCCACGCAGTGGCCGCCGTGCGCCATGGGGCCGGCCTCGAGTTCGAGCAGCTGGGGCACGTCATAGGCTCCGGAATCGTCGTCCACGGGCCGTAGGGCTCCGTCGAACCTGCTGGTGTCCCGGGTACTGGTCATCCTCGACGTCCTCTCAGCGGTCGTGGGCACCCGCGTCGAGGGGGCCGGTCTCGCCGACCCTCGACGCACTGTCCTTCACCGAAGACTCTACTGGGCCGGGTCCAGTCCCCGGCGGGATCGCCCCGGATTCAGGTAGCGGTCGCGTATCCTCACCCGGCCCCTGCCTGCGGGACAGCTGCCAGGGGACGGAGGCGACCATCACCCCGGGCTCCCGGTGCAGCCGCTCCTTGATGCGCTGTGTGGTGCGGTTGTGCAGCAGGGACTGCCAGCCGCGGGCCACGACGTACTCGGGGATGTAGACCACCACCAGGTCCCTCGGGGAACTGCGGCGCAGCGTGCGGAGGTGGCGGATCAGCGGCTCGGCCATCTCCCGGTACGGGGAGGCCAGCACGGTGACCGGGACGGGCAGCTGCAGCCGGTCCCACTCGGCCAGCAGCCTACGGGTGGCGGCCTTGTCCAGGTCCACCACCACGGCCTCGAGGCTGGACGGCCGCGACGCGCGGGCGTAGGCGAGGGCGCGCAGCGTGGGGCGCTGCACGCTCATCACCAGCACCAGGGCGTGCACGCGGGAGGGCAGGGCGCGGGCGTCCTCCGCGGGCGTGAGGTCCAGTTCGGCGGCGACGGCGTCGTAGTGGGCCCGGATGCGGGCCATCACCGAGACCATGACGGCGATGGCCAGCAGGGCCACCCAGGCACCGTAGGTGAACCGGGTGACCAGGACCACCACGGCGACCAGTGCCGTCACGGCGAGACCGACCAGGTTCACCGCCCGCCGGAGCCGGACCGTCTGGCGGGGCCGGCCGCCCGGGGTGTGGGCGAGCTGGCGGGTCCAGTGCCGCACCATTCCCAGCTGGCTGACGGTGAAGGACAGGAAGACGCCGATCACGTACAGCTGTACCAGCAGGGCCGTCTGGGCCCGGAAGGCCACCACCAGGACCAGCGCGGCCAGGGTGAGCAGGACGATCCCGTTGGTGTAGCCGAGCCGGTCCCCTCGGGTGAGCAGCTGGCGGGGCAGGTAGGCGTCCCGGGCGAGCCGGGAGGTCAGCTCCGGGAAGGACTTGAACGCCGAGTGCCCGGCGAGCAGCAGCAGCACGGCGACCAGCAGCACCAGGGCCCCGGACAGGAGTCCGCCCTGCCCGAACACCGCGTTGGCGAGCTGGGCGAGCACCGGGTTCTGGACGTAGTCGGCCGGGACCTCTCCCCCGCCGGCGGTGCGCAGGGTGGCGGGATCCAGGACGAAGACCACGTCCGTGCGGTCGGCCAGGTACATCACCCCGAGGGTGGAGGCACCGGCGAGCAGGCCCATGGCCAGCATGACGAACCGCGCGGTCCGGATCCGCGGTTGTGCCATGGCGTCCACGTTGGCGGCGGGGACCTCCACGCCGGTGGCGAGCGCGGAGCCGGACGAGAAGGCGCGCACCGCCAGCACCGCCACGGCCAGTCCGCCCAGCCCCTGGGCGAACGCCGGGTCCGGGACGGGTTCCACGTCCGCGGAACGGGCCGCGCCGAGGGTGCCGGTGAGGTCCTGGACGAGTCCGCTCACCAGCATCCCGAACAGCAGGGCCAGGAACAGGTAGACCAGCACGGCGGGGAGCAGCCGGCCCCGGCCGGCACCTCGGATGTTGGCCAGGGCCAGGAGCACGACGCCGGCCACGGCCACCCACAGCTCGGCGCCGGTCAGCACCGGGAACACGGCCGCCAGATAGTGCGCCATGGCCGCGACCGAGACGGCCACCGTGAACACCAGGTCCATCATCATGGCCGCCCCGACCGTGACCCCGGCCCAGGGGCCGAGGTTGGCGCGGGTGATGGCGTAGTCCCCGCCCCGTGGATACGCGCTGATGGACACGCGGTAGGACAGCACGATCAGCAGCATCACGGCCACCACCACCAGGCCGATGTCCGGGCCCATGGCCAGGGCCGCCGTGCCGCCCAGGGCGAGGGTCAGCAGGATCTCGTCCGGGGCGTAGGCCACGGAGGACAGGGCGTTGGCGGAGAACACCGGCAGGGCCACGGCACGCCCCAGGGGCCGGCTGCGCTGCCGCGCGGTGTCGTAGGGCCGGCCGACCAGCAGTCGGCGGACCGGCTCGAGGATCCTGGGCACGGCTCAACGGTACCTCCGGTCACCCCGGGGTGAGGCCGCGTGGCACACTGGACTCGCCGTCGCTCGGGCGGCGTCCTGACGCGAGAGGGAGGCCGGATGGCCCACTACGTGATCATGGGGTGTGGCCGCGTGGGGTCCTCCCTGGCCCTGACCCTGGAGCGGGCGGGCCACTCGGTGGCCGTCGTGGACCAGGACGAGCACGCCTTCCGTCGTCTCGGGCGTCACTTCGGCGGACAGCGGGTGACCGGCGTGGGCTTCGACCGGGACGCCCTGACCCGGGCCCGGGTGCAGGACGCCTACGCCTTCGCGGCCGTGTCCTCGGGGGACAACTCGAACATCATCGCCGCCCGGGTGGCCCGGGAGACCTTCGGCGTGGAGCACGTGGTCGCCCGGATCTATGATCCCGGCCGGGCCGAGATCTACCAGCGGCTGGGCATCCCCACCGTTGCCGCCGTGCGCTGGTCCACCGACCAGGTGCTGCGGCGCATCCTGCCGGACACCGACCTGGCCGGTGACTTCCGTGATTCCTCCGGGCGCATCGTCATGGCCGAGGTCCATGTCTCCCCGGACTGGATCGGCCGGCCCCTGACGGAGCTGGAGTCGAGGGCGCGGGTCCGGATCGCGTTCGTCACGCGCTTCGGGGAGGGCATCGTCCCGGGGCCCGAGACCCTCTACCAGCAGGGTGACATCCTGCACGCCGTGATGGACGTCGCGGGACAGGACGAGGCCGAACGGGTCCTGGCCGCGGGGCCGGGCCTCGAGGCAGGTCCGGACGTCCAGGACGACCCGGACGGGGACCGGTCATGAAGGTGGTGATCGCCGGTGCCGGCGCCGTCGGGTCGTCCATCGGCCGCGAGCTGCTGGCGAACGGGCACGAGGTGCTCCTGGTGGACCAGAAGCCGGAGGTGGTGACCCGCTCGGGCCTGCGCGGGGTGAAGTGGCTGATGGGTGACGCCTGCGAACTGGCCGTACTGAAGGAGGCCCACCTGGAGACGGCGGACGTCCTGGTGGCCGCCACCGGTGACGACAAGTCGAACCTCGTGGTGTCCCTGCTGGCCAAGTCGGAGTTCGGCGTCGGCCGGACCGTGGCACGGGTGAACAATCCCAAGAACGACTGGCTCTTCGACGAGTCCTGGGGCGTCGACGTCGCGGTGTCCACGCCCCGCATCATGACCGCGCTGGTCGAGGAGGCCGTGGAGACCGGGGACCTGGTGCGGTTGCTGACCCTGCGCTCAGGCCGTACCACGCTGGTGGAGTTCACCGTCCCGGCCGGTCACTGGATGCAGGGACGCCGACTGGGTTCGGTCTCCTGGCCCGCGGACGTCTCCGTGGTGACGATCATCCGGGACACCCGGCCCATCACCCCGAGCGACGACGACGTGATGGAGGTGGCCGACGAGCTGTTCTTCCTCGCCACCGAGGAGTCGGAGTCCCGGCTGCGGGACCTGCTGGTCCCCGAACAGGAGCGCCAGGCCCGGGCCGCCCGGCGTCCCCGCCGCGGGGCCGCCCGCGATCAGGCCGGTGCCGAGGGTCCCTGACCCGGGTGCTCCAGCCGGTCCTCGTCGGCCGGTGAGCGGCCGGCCGGGGCGGAGACCAGCCAGCCCAGCCACAGGGCCAGCGCATACAGGGGCAGGCCCATCACCAGCCGGGCAGTGCCGAGCGCCGTCAGCAGCTCGGCCGCGTACAGGGGCACCTGCACGATCAGTCGCAGGGCCAGGGCGGTGGCCAGGAACCAGGTCGCCAGGGCGTAGCGCCGACGGCGTCGTGGGTCCTTCTGCCAGGCCACGCCCTCGCCGCGGATGATGCCGAAGACCAACCCGAGCAGCGGCCAGCGCACGAGCACGGACACCGTCAGCACCAGGATGTAGACGGCGTTGGTGAGGAAGCCCCAGAGGTAGTAGTCCCGGGCCTCGCCCGTGTTCAGGGCCACCACCACGCACAGGGCGACGGCCGCGAGGCCGGCCAGTGCCTGCATCGGGCTCTGGCGCTGTGCGAGCCTGGCGACGCTGAAGACCGCGGCGACGGCCACGGCAGCGATGCCGGCACCCCAGAGGTGCTGGGTGGTGATGAAGGCCACCAGGAACACCGCCGAGGGAACCACGGACTCCAACAGCCCCCGCCATCCGCCGATGGTCGCCAGGACGTCCAGGGAGCCGTCCTCGGTGGTGGAGGCCATCGAGCCGACCCGGCGCAGCGCGGCGTCCGTCGGGTCCGCCGGCCGGCCGTCCTCCTCAGGGGTGTCCGGATGTCGGGGGTCAGTCATGGTGCGCACCTGCCAGCAATTCGTAGCGCGGGTTGAAGACGGTGGGCACGCCGTCATGGTCTGCCCGGAAGCCCTCGACATGCAGCCACCGGCCGGGCTCTATCCCGGGGACGGACCGCTGCCCGATCCAGACGAGCCGGATCCGTTCACCGGACCCGGACACCTGTCCGGGTCCGGCGGGCTCGGTCACGAGGTCGGCGGCGAAACGGGCCGGGGCGCCGCGGCCGGGACGCCGGACGTTGTCGACCATGCCGTCGCGGCGCACCAGGGCGCCATGGGACGGCCCGGTTCCGGTGCCACCGATCAACGGACCTCCGTGATCTCCGGGCCGCGTTCCGGCGGCCGCTGGGCCGGGGCCGGCTGACCCCCGGCGTCCGGCTGCGCGCGCCGGACCGGCCGGAGGTTCTCCGGCGGCGTCAGGGGCAGCAGTTCCCGCGGCGGGTGCGGATCGTCCCCCCGCTGCACCACGAGCCGGGAGAACACCTCGTCGATGGGGCCGGCCGCGTCCTCCTTGAAGGCGGCCTCTCCACCGATCACGCCGCGCAGGAACCAGCGGGGACCATCGACGCCGACGAACCGGGCGACGCGCCATCCCGGACTGCCGTCGGGCATCGCCGCCGGGATCCGGGCCAGCACCTCGGTACCGAACGGCCCCTGCCGCTCACCCACCTGGGCGTTCTCCGTGGCCGTGACCGAGTGGACGATCTCGGCGCGGATCTCGTCCCAGATCCCGCCGGAGCGGGGCGCCGCGAAGGCCTGGGCCTGCAGGGAGGACTGGCCGAGGGTGAGGGTGGCGCCGATGATCCGCTTCGTGGACTCCTCGACGTCCAGGCGGACCTTCAGGTCCTTCACGACGGGCACGCGCAGCGACCCGAGATCGATGTACCCGTCCAGCGCGGGCCGCTCGGAGACGTCGAAGGGGCCGCTCGGGGAGGAATCGCCCGGCTCCCGGTCCCGGTCGTCCTGGATCCCCTCCGGGAGGGTCACCGTCTCGATCTTGACGTTCCGGTTCCGGCCGAAGATCATCGCCCTGCCTGCCTCTCTTCCGTCACGCGTCTCTCATGGCCCGGCGCCCAGCGGGCAAGCCCGTGGACGCGGCCTGTCCAGCTTAGGTCAGTCGCAGTGGACCGGCGAACGGTCCTGCCCGGCGGTCTCAGAAGCCGCCGGTGGAGCCGAACCCGGCCGCGCCCCGGTGGGAGGCGGGAAGTTCATCGACCGCCACGAACTGGGCCTGGGCTACGCGCTGGATGACGAGCTGCGCGATCCGGTCTCCGCGGCGCAGCCGGATCGTCTCCGCACGGTCCGTGTTGAGCAGGGGCACCTTGATCTCTCCGCGGTAGCCCGCGTCGATGGTCCCCGGGGAGTTGACCAGGCTGAGGCCGTGGCGGGCCGCGAGCCCGGACCGCGGATGGACCAGGCCCACGAAGCCCTCCGGCAGCGCCAGCGCGACCCCGGTCGGCACGAGGGCGCGGGCGCCCGGGGCCAGCTCCACGTCCTGCGTGGTGCGCAGGTCCGCCCCGGCGTCCCCGGGCATCGCGTAGGAGGGGGGCTCGATGCCGTCGTCGAGCATCGTCAGGGCCACCACCGGACGGTCGAGGGCAGGCGGGTGCGTGGTCTCGGCTGGCTGATTCACGGGCGCCACTGTACCGGACCGGGAAGTTTACGGGTCCGCACCCCAAACGTGGGATTCTTGGAGGCATGCACGAATCCTCTTCCGCATCCCCTGCCGACTCCGGCGCGCGCGCCGCCGACTCCTCCGTCCTCTACGAGGAGCGACTGCGCCCGTCCGTGTGGATCTGGCTCATTGCGGCGATGATCTCCGCGCTGTCGATCCTGGTGTTCGTCCCGATCGGGCTGGAGATCGGCCTGGCGGCCGCCGTCGCCGTCTTCATCGTCATCGCCATCCTGCTGCGGGCGTCGACCCCGCGGATCGTGGTGACCGGCACGACCCTGCAGGTCGGCCGGGCGGGGATCGAGCGAGCCTACGTCGGTGAGGTCACCGGTTACCGCGGGGACGACGCGACCCACCAGCGGGGTCCGGCCCTGCACGGGCTGGCGTTCATGTGCATCCGCGGCTGGATCGACCCCGTCGTGCGCATCCAGATCACGGACGAGAG
Source organism: Citricoccus sp. CH26A (assembly GCF_000224415.1). Lineage (GTDB taxonomy): Bacteria > Actinomycetota > Actinomycetes > Actinomycetales > Micrococcaceae > Citricoccus. Next base: position 73,585 of record NZ_AFXQ01000004.1, read on the forward strand.
GGACCGGACCCCCTACTGGCTGACGAGCACCCGGAATCCGGAGCGCCTCGTGGCCGTCCTGGGCGGGACCATGGCGCGGGACGCGGACGACGCATCACGCTGACGGCCGGTGGCCGCGGACAACTCAGGCCGGCCAGGAGGACCTGGCCGGCCTGTCGCGTGCCTCGAGGGTGCCGCGGCGCGCCGCGGCGGGGTGGACGGGGCCGCTCAGCCCTCGCAGTCGGTGCAGTAGAGCATGCCGTTCTTCTCCTTGGCGACCTGGGACCGGTGGCGGACCAGGAAGCAGGAGGCACAGGTGAACTCATCGGCCTGGGCGGGCAGCACCCGGACCATCAGCTCCTCGCCGGACAGGTCGGCACCGGGCAGCTCGAAGCCCTCGGCGGCCTCGGCCTCGTCCTCGTCGACCACCGCGGACTGGGTGTCCGTGCGGCGGTTCTTCAGTTCCTCGATCGAGCTCTCGGACAGCTCGTCCTCGTTCTTGCGTGGCGCGTCGTAATCGGTGGCCATGATGGGGTGTGTTCACGCTCCGCTGATGTGGCCGGCGGGGCCGACCGTGGATGGGATGTTGCGATGGTGACGCCGGGACCACTGGGAACCGGCCGGAAGACCGGTCTGACCGGCCACGTGACACCGGCCCGCGGGGCCCTGGTCGACCCCTTGACGGTCTGCACGTCGGTGAGATTGTTCCCTACGGCGGGGCCAAATCAAAATCGCCGTGGGCGTACAGTGGTGATCTGGACGGATGGATCCACGCCACACCGGTGGCACCGTCGTGCGCGGCCACCGGAATCGTGGCAAAGTCGGGGAGGGACCGTCCCATCCGCCCGTCGCGTCGGTTGCCGGGGGCGTCCCGGACCGACCCAAGCCGATCGTGGAGGACGAACATGCAGGAGCTCCGTCTCGTTGGTGTCCAGGAGGACGGCGGGCACCTGTTGCTGAGCAACGAGGACGGCGAGGAGTTCTCCCTCCCGGTGACCGACGCCCTGCGTGCCGCGGTCACCCGTCCGATCCACCGTCCCTCCGCCCAGGCCGCCGACGCCGCCGAGGGTGTGGTGACGCCCCGGGACATCCAGGCCCGTATCCGCGCCGGGGCCACCGCCGAGCAGGTGGCCTCCGAGTCCGGGGTGGACCTGGAGCGGGTGCGCAAGTACGAGGGGCCGGTCCTGGCCGAGCGCGACTGGATCGCCCAGCAGGCCCGTCAGGTGGAGGTCGCCGCACCGCAGCCCGGACACGACCTCTACCGGGGCACCTTCGGCGAGGAACCCGCCCTGCTCGGCGACATGGTGCGCCACCGGCTGGCCGTGCTGGGCATGGACGCCGGCACGGCCCACTGGGACGCCTGGCGGAGGGGTGACGGCACCTGGACCGTCAGCCTGGATTTCTCCACCGAGGGCGCCGACTCCGCGATCGGCGACCAGCCTCCGGCCCTGTGGACCTTCCGTCCCAGCAGCCGGCACCTCGACAACCGCAACCGCTGGGCCCAGGTGCTCTCGGAACTGGACCCGCTGGACGGTGCCTTCGGCGCCCGCCGGCTCTCCGCCGTCGGGGACCGCCCCTTCAACGTGGAGGAGGACGAGGCCGGCCCCGTGCCCGCCCCGGCCCCCGCGCCCCACGGACCGCGTCCCGCCGTCGACCAGGACTCGCAGGACGAGCTGCTGGACGTGTTGCGGGCACGCCGCGGCCAGCGCCTGGGCGTGGACGAGGAGGGTGACGACGAGCTCGCCCTGATGCTGACCCGGGACGAGCAGCCCCACCAGGGGACGCAGCGGCCCCGCCTCACCGTGGCCACCGCCCCCGGTGACGCCGGTCGGGACCCGGGTTCCGACGAGGCCGCCGTGGACGGCTGGGTCGAGGTCTGGGACGACGACGAGGAGGATCCGCGCTTCGGCTCCCGGGGCGGGGACGCGACCGGGCGGGACGAGGACGCGGACGGCGGCCAGGACGACGGGCCGGCCGAGGAGCATCCCGACCAGACGGCCATCGAGCTCGGCGACGAGGAGCCGGAGAAGCCCGCAGCCCCGGTGGCCACGCCGGCCCCCGAGGCCAAGCCCGGGAAGTCGGCCAGGCCCGTCAAGGCGCGCCGGCCGTCGGTGCCCAGCTGGGACGAGATCGTCTTCGGACGCAAGAACGACTGACGGCTCGGCCGGCGCAGGGGCCGGCCTGGGCAACCGGCCGGTCTAGCGCAGGGGCCGGTGCAGCATCAACAGCGGCACCTCACGCTCGGCGCGGGTGGGCGAGCCGTGGTGCCCCACCATCTCGAAGGCCGCCGGGGCCGCGCGGCGTCCGTCGTACAGGGCCACCGGTCCGTGCGCGGCGACGAGCAACTCCCCGATGCGCGGCGTGACCCGGTCCTCGGTGACGCCGAACCAGCCGGCCTGCAGGGCCTGGTCGCGGGTCAGGATCCAGGCGTGCTCGCCGAAGGCGGCCTGCCAGGCGGACGTGGTCCGTTCCCGCACGGCCGGGCCGGCGTCGGGAGCGAAGTGCAGCTGGACGAAACGGGGCTCACCGGCGGTGTGCTCGACGCCGTCGACCAGGGCGGGCATCGCGGAGTAGTCGATCCGCCCGGGCTCCGGGACGTCCACCATGCCGTGGTCCCCCGTCAGCACGAGGACGGTGTCCTTCGGCACGGCCTGGCTGAGCCGGCGGGCCGCGGCGTCGATCTCCTCGAGCGCGTAGAGCCACTTCTCGGACCCGGTCCCGTGCTGGTGCCCGGCCTTGTCGAGCTCGTTCAGGTACAGGTACAGCAGCACCGGCCCCTTCGCCCCGTGCAGCTGCTCGCGGGCGTGCTGGAACCGGGCGTGCAGCGTGGTCCCGCCGACGAAGCGGGACCCCCGCAGCGACGCCCTGGTCAGGGCGGAGCCCTCGAAGGCCGGCAGGGACACGGTGACCGGTTCCACCCCGGTGCCGGCGAGCCGTTCGAAGACCGTGGCCTGAGGCTGCCAGCGCAGCGGATCGGTCTGCGGGTCCCAGCCGCCGAGCTGGTTGATGACGGTGTTCCGGTCGGGGTCGAGCACGTCGTAGCCGACCAGGCCGTGCCGTCCCGGTTCCAGCCCCGTGCCCAGGCTGGACAGGGAGGCCGCGGTGGTGGTGGGGAACGCCGACTGCAGGGTGGTGGAGTCCCGTTCCAGGACGGACCGCAGGTACGGCGCATGGCCGCCGTAGCGCTTCAGCAGGGCCTTCCCGAGCCCGTCGACCATGACGACGGCGACCCGGCGGGTCCGCGGCAACTGCAGCGCGTTGGTGAACCCGGGGGCGCCCAGGGCCGCGGCAGCCGAGGTCAGGACGCCGGCCAGCGACCGGCCGGCGTAGGGGGGTCCGGACGGGATCGGTGGAGTGGACGTCACCGCCCGGTCCGCTCCCGGTCCGGGTCGACGGTGGCGCGCCGCAGCTCGCGGTAGAAGGCCAGGGCGGCGTCGACGGCGCGCTGGCCCTCGGCCTCGGCGGCCACCCGCAGCACCAGGTCCTCGCGCGCAGAGGTGCCGGTGTACCCGTGGTCGGCGTCGCAGTTGGGGTCCGCACAGGCCGCCGGGGCGAGGTCGATCCGCTGTCCCCCGGCCCAGGTCACGGAGAGGGTGACCTCGGCCACCGGGTCCCCGCGGCGGAAGTCCTGGGGCTGGGGGTGGACCGTGGTGGCCACCACCGAGTCGATGCGCCGCAGCGGGACCACCTCGGTGGACACCTGGGCCATGACCTGCTCGCCGGCGTCGTCCAGGGCGTGGTCGTCCAGGTGCAGGGCCGCCATGATGTCCCCGGCCAGGGCGAGCACTGTGATGTGCCGGTGGATCTCGTCGTAGTCGAAGTGCGTGTCCACGTGCACCAGGTGGCTGGTGACGGCGCGCCCGTCCAGCACGGAGTCCAGGACGTCCGCCACCAGCTCCGGGTAGAAGCCGGCGCGCTCGAGATCGGCCCCGAGGCTGGAGGGCCCGCCGCCCGCACCCGCCGCCGGCGCGACCGGGCGGTGGACCGGGCCCGGCGCGTCCTGCGGCTCCGGGGGATTCGCACCGGAGTTGTCCGCGGCGCCCGAGGAATGGTGCCCGGACGGGTGCTGGCCGGAGCCGGGGTTCCTGCGCAGTGGAGTCATGCCGTCCATGCTATCGGCCCCGCCCGGTGCCGGCGGTGTCCCACAACCGGCGCCCGGTGCCCGGTCTCCGGTGCCGCCTGTCCGGTGGCGGCCTCCGGCGCCGGACACCGCGTCCGGTTCAGCCGCGCATGGCCCGGCGCGCGGAGTCCGTGCGCTGGGCCGCGTTGGCCACGTCCACCTCGGCGGAGAGCACCGTGATCCCGCGGTCCGAGGCCAGCACCGGGTTGAACCGGACCCGGGCGACCTGCGGGTGGTCGTCCTTCAGGGCCGCGATGCGCGCCAGCAGGTCCTGCAGGGCGGTCGCGTCGACCTCGGGCAGGCCCCCGTAGCCGAAGAGCTTGGCCGCGGCCCGTGGTGCGCGGATCATCCGCTCCAGGTCCTGGTCGGTCAGCGGGGGCACGAGATGGACCCAGTCGTCCAGCAGGTCCACGGCGTCCCCGGCGATGCCGAAGGACACCACCGGGCCCAGCAGCGGGTCCTCCAGGGCGGTGATGATGCAGGCCTGCCCCGAGGGCGCCATGGACTGCACCTCCAGGCTGGGGCTGCCGTAGGGCTCGAGGATGCCGCGCATCTGGGCCACGTTGCGCCGCAGGGAGGCGGCATCCACGATGTTGAGCCGGACCCCGCTCAGGTCCAGCCGGTGGCGCAGGTAGGAGTCGACGGCCTTGACCGCCACCGGCCAGCCCAAACGGTCGGCGGCCGCCACGGCCTCGTCCTCGGTGGTGAACCGCTCCGAGGCGAGGACCTCGATGCCGTAACAGCCCAGCAGTTCCCGCGACTCCTCCGGGGAGAGCCGGACGAGGTCCGTCCCGGTGGCCCGCGCAGTCCAGCCGTCGAGCAGGGTCTCGGCCCGGTTCCGGTCCACGCCCTGTGGCTCCACCGCCACCCCCTCCTCGGCCTGGCGCCAGTCGCGGTAGTGCACCAGTCGGGACAGCACCCGGGCGGCCTGCTCCGGGGAGGAGAACACCGGCAGCCCGCGCTGCAGTCCGCCGTCCTCGGTCGCGGGGGCGGACCGGCGCAGGGTGGCCGACTGGTAGTCGGGGTCCAGCACCCCGGTGAAGGAGGCCAGGACGGGGACGCCGGATCCCCGGGCCGCCTCCTCGACCACGGACGCCAACCGGTCCGCGTCGCCGGACTGCTGGTGCATCCCCGCCTGGGTGACCACGAGCAGGGCGTCCACGGTGTCGCCGTCCACGGCCGCGCGGACAGCCGCGCCCAGGGCCTGTTCGGCATCCTCCACCAGGTGCTCGGCGTCCATTCCGGGCACGTCCATGGTCGCGGCCACGGTCAGCCCGTGGCGCTCGGCGGCGTCGGTCACCACGCGGTTCAGGGCGAGCGAGTTGCCGAGCACCCCGACCCGGTTGCCGGCCGGCAGGGGCTGGCAGGCCACGGTCTGCATGAGGTCCATGAGGTCGTCGTGGTTGTCCACCTGGATGACGCCGGTCTGTTCCAGCATCGAGTCCACGGCCCCGGCCGGGGCCTGGGTGGTCCGGGTCTCGTGGCCGGGGGGCAGCCGCCGCCCCATCACGTCCGAGCGCGCCACCACCACCGGCTTGCTCCGGGACAGGCGCCGGGTGATCCGGGAGAACTTGCGCGGATTGCCGAAGGACTCCAGATAGACCCCGACGGCGGCCGTGGCCGGATCGTCCTCGAAGTACTGCATCGCGTCGTTGCCGGAGACGTCGGCCCGGTTGCCGGCGGAGACCATGGAGGACAGGCCGATGCCGCGACGGTGGGCCGCGGCGAACAGGGTGGCCCCGATCGCGGCCGACTGGGAGAACAGCCCCACGGAACCCCGCGCCGGCAGGAACGGCGAGACCGAGGCGTTGAGCGAGACGGCCGGGGAGGTGTTCACGATCCCGGCGGAGGCGGGCCCGATCACCCGCATGCCGTTGGCCCGGGCATGTCGCACCAGCTCGCGCTGCCGGACCAGGCCGTCGCGGCCGGCGTCGGCGTACCCGGCGGTGACCACCAGCAGCCCCTTGACGCCGTGCCGGGCACAGTCCCGGACCACCCCGGGGATCTCGTCCACGGGCACCGCCAGCACCGCCAGGTCGACAGGGCCGGGCACCTCGGCCAGGGTGGACCGTGAGATCATCCCGGCCAGTTCCAGGGCCTCACGGTTGATGCCGTAGACGGGGCCGGGATATCCGCCCTCGATGATGTTCTGCAGCAGGGAGAAGCCCACCGATCCCTGCTGCCTGCTCGCGCCGATCACGGCCACGGACTCCGGGGCCAGCAGCTCGGCCAGTGATCGCGCCTCGGCGCGGTGCTCGCGCGACTCCATGACCGCCCGGACCTTGGCCGTGGGGTCGATCGAGAACTCGACCGCCACCACGCCGTCGTCGAACCGGCGGGAGACCTCGAACCCCGAGTCCTGGAACACGGAGAGCATCTTCCGGTTCTCCGGCAGGACCTCGGCGGTGAACCGGCGGATGCCGTTCTCCCTCGCCGCGACGGCGAGGTGCTCCATGAGGATCGACCCGATGCCCTTGCCCTGGGACGCGTCCGAGATGTTGAACGCGACCTCGGCCTCGAGCGGGTCGTCCAGCCGGTCGTAGCGGCCGATGCCCAGGATCTCCTCGCCCCGCAGCACCACCAGGCCGACCCGGTCCCGGTAGTCCACGTGGGTGAACCGCTCCAGTTCCTTCTTGGACAGGGTGGACTTGAAGGTGAAGAAGCGCAGGTAGATCGAACTCTGCGACTGGCCCTCGTGCATGCGCAGCAGGCCGGAGGCGTCATCCGGGGTGACCGGCCTCAGATGGGCCGTGGTGCCGTCCCGCAGGACGACATCCGCTTCCCAGTGGGACGGATATTCGGGAGTTCTCGACGTCTCGCCCATAGGATCACAGTAGACAATTCCCGTCCCGCACGCTGTGCCGCGACGACCATCCCCCACAAGGACACCCGCAGACCCCATGGCCCGAACCCCCAAGAAGACCTCTGCCCCGGCCTCCGAGGCCATCCCCCTCGAGCAGGAGAACATCGTCGACATCGACGTCTCCGCGGAGATGGAGACCTCGTTCCTGGAGTACGCGTACTCGGTGATCTACTCCCGGGCGCTGCCGGACGCCCGGGACGGGATGAAGCCGGTGCAGCGCCGCATCCTGTACATGATGAGCCAGATGGGCCTGCGCCCGGACCGCGGCCACGTGAAGTCGGCCCGCGTGGTGGGCGAGGTGATGGGCAAGCTGCACCCGCACGGCGACTCGGCCATCTACGACGCCATGGTGCGCCTGGCCCAGCCGTTCTCGCTGCGCCTGCCGCTGGTGGACGGCCACGGGAACTTCGGCTCGCTCGACGACGGCCCGGCCGCCCCGCGCTACACCGAGGCCCGGATGGCCCCGGCCGCCCTGGCGATGACCGCCTCGCTCGACGAGGACGTCGTGGACTTCGTCCCGAACTACGACAACCAGTTCCTCCAGCCGGCGGTGTTGCCGGCCGCCTTCCCCAACCTGCTGGTCAACGGCGCCTCCGGGATCGCGGTGGGGATGGCCACCAACATGGCCCCGCACAACCTCCGGGAGGTGGTGGCCGCCGCCCAGCACCTGATCGCCCACCCGGAGGCCACCCTCGAAGAGCTGATGCGGCACGTGCCCGGCCCCGACCTGCCCTCGGGCGGCCGGATCGTGGGGCTCGACGGCATCCGGGACGCGTACGCCTCCGGCCGCGGCTCGTTCAAGATGCGGGCGAAGGTCTCCGTCGAGCAGGTGACGCCGCGCAAGACCGGACTGGTCGTCACCGAGCTGCCCTACGGGGTCGGCCCGGAGAAGGTGATCGAGAAGATCAAGGACGCGGTCAACGCCAAGAAGCTCACCGGCATCTCGGACGTCCTGGACCTCACCGACCGCCGGAACGGCCTCAAGCTCGTCATCGAGCTGAAGTCCGGGTTCAATCCCCAGGGCGTGCTGGCCCAGCTGTACAAGGCCACGCCGCTGGAGGAGTCCTTCGGCATCAACAACGTGGCCCTGGTCGAGGGCCAGCCTCGCACCCTGGGCCTGCGGGAGCTGCTGCAGGTCTACGTGGAGCACCGCCTGGACGTGGTGCGCCGGAGGACGACCCACCGCCTGGGCAAGAAGAAGGACCGCCTGCACCTGGTCGAGGGCCTGCTGCTGGCCCTCGTGGACATCGACGAGGTCATCCAGATCATCCGCTCCTCGGATGACACCGCGGCCGCGCGCACCCGGCTCATGGGTGTCTTCGACCTCACCGAGATCCAGGCCAACCACATCCTGGAACTGCGGCTGCGGCAACTGACGAAGTACTCCAGGATCGAGCTGGAGGCCGAGCAGGACGAGCTGCGCGCGGCGATCGAGGAACTCGAGGCCATCCTCGCCTCGGACGAGCGGTTGCGCGCGCTGGTCTCCGCAGAGCTGCAGGACGTCGCCGACGAGTTCGGTGACGACCGCCGGACCGTCCTGCTGGAGTCCGAGAACATCGCCGCCCCCTCCCCCACCGCCGGGGCCCTGCGCGCGGGCACCGCCCAGACGGCGCTGCCCGGCAGTCCCGGTTCCGACCCGCTGATGGTGGCCGACACCCCCTGCCTCGTGGTGCTCACCACCGCCGGCCAGCTGGCCCGCACGGTGGACGACACGCCGCTGGTCCCGGGGGGCCGCCGTCAGCGCCACGATGCCTACCGCTCGGTCGTGGCGACGTCGGCCCGCGGTGAGATCGGAGCCCTCACCTCCAGCGGCCGGATCCAGCGCGTGCAGGTGGTGGACATCCCGTCGCTGCCGGATGCCTCTCCCACCCCGAACCTGACCGCAGGGGTCAAGGTCAAGGACTTCCTGACCCTGCAGCGCGGGGAGTCGCTCGTGGCCCTGGTGCCCCTGGACACCGTGCTGGCCCTGGGCACGAGCCAGGGCGTGGTGAAGCGGGTGAACCCCGACTGGCCGCTGAACCGGGACGACTTCGAGGCGATCACGCTCAAGGACGGTGACGAGGTGGTCGGGGCCGGGCCGGCACCCGGCGACGACGACCAGTTGGTCTTCATCACCCGCACCGGCCAGCTGCTGCGCTACGCGGCCTCGCTGGTCCGCCCGCAGGGGCGCACCGCCGGGGGGATGGCCGGCATCAAGGTCGCCGCGGGCGACGCCGTGATCGCGTTCTCCGCCGTCCCGGCCGCCGCGGCGGCCGACGATGCCGCGGAGCCCGGGCGGGCCCTCGTCGTGACCGTCACGAAGGGTGAGCAGACCCTGCCCGGCACCGTCGCCGGGTCGGTCAAGCGCACCCCGCTGGCCGAGTATCCGGCCAAGGGCAGGGCCACGGGCGGCGTGCGCGCACACCGGTTGCTCAAGGGCGAGACGGAACTGGCGCTGGCCTGGGCCGGGGCCGGACCCGCCGTGGCGGCCACCGCCACGGGCGTCGCGCGCGCCCTGCCGGCCGAGTACGGTTCCCGCGACGGCTCCGGACTGGCCATGGACCAGGTGATCGAGGCGGTCGGTGCCGGGGCCTCCCCGGAGCCTGCAGGGACGGCGGCGGGGACGGCGACCGGGGCGGAGCCCAGTGCCACGGGCGCCGTCCGCCCGGTCGTCCAGCCCCGCGAGGACGCCCTGCCCTTCGCCGATGACTCAGGGGTCACCACCGGGGACTGAGGGTCGAGGGCCCCGGCCAGGGCCGTCGGGGTCCCGGCCCCGGGTGGCGCGGCACCGGGTCACCCGAGGCGCACCGCCGCCGTCCCCGCCGCCGCGAAGCGGGCGTCGTGGGTGACCATCACGGTGGTCTTCCCCCGCAGGGCGTGGCGCAGGTCCCCCACCAGCTCCGCGGCCTCGTCGGCGCCCAGGTGTGCGGTCGGCTCGTCCAGCAGCACGACGTCGGCCCGGGCCAGCAGCGCGCGGGCCACGGCGACCCGCTGGCGCTGGCCTCCCGAGAGGTGGTGCCCGGACGGGCCCAGCCTGGTCCGCAGGCCGGCCGGGGCGGAACGGAGCCAGTCACCCAGTCCGACGAGGTCCAGGACCCGCTCGAGCTCGGCGTCGTCGGGCCGGTCGGCGGGGTCCCGCGCCAGGGCGAGGTTGGCGGCCAGGGTGGAGTCGAAGAGGTAGGCCTCCTGCGGGCACCAGGCCACGGCTCCCAGGGCCTGCTCGGTGCCCCGCTGCGTGGCCCGCGGCGCGGTGGCCACGTCCAGCACGTAGCGGCCCTCCCGGGGCGGGAGGAACCCGAGCAGCACGGCCAGCAGGGTCGACTTCCCGGACCCGGACGGGCCGGTCACCACCACGAAGTCACCGCGGCGGGCGCGCAGGTCCAGTCCACGGAACACGTCCGTGCCGCTGCCGGGGTACCGCACGGTGAGGCCGGACAGCTGGATGCCCTCGACGCCGTCCCCGTCCCGCGCACCGGCCGCCTCGCGGAACTCCACGCCCGCACCGGGGCCCGTCATCGCCTCCTCCTCGAGCAGCGACGCGGTCTTGGCGAGCTGACGGCGCAGGATGGCGCTCTCCTGGCACGCGGTGCTGTACAGGCCCAACGGCTCCGCCAGGGCCAGCATCAGGAACACCACCATGGCGGTCACCGGGGCCGTCACCCCCTGGGTGAAGCACAGGACCATCGCCTGGACGGCGGCCCAGCCGGAGAGCAGGACGACGAGCCCCTGCCCCAGGCCGGCCGCCACCGCGTTGCGCCTCAGGGGCCGGTCGGCGGAGAGGTCGGCGGCGGCGAACCGGTCCGCTGCCAGTCCGGCGGCCCCGTTGCCGGCCAGGTCGGCCGCCGCCGTGAACAGGGCGGAGGTGCGACGCAGCAGACCCGTCCGGTGATCGGCCAGGACCCGGGTGGTGTGCCGGTCCGCCAGGCCCACCACGACCGGGACCACGACGAAGCCCACCAGCCCGGCGACGGCGGCCGGCCACCAGGCGGCGGGGGCCATGAGCACCACGATGACGAGGGTGATGAGCCAGCTGAGGATGGCCGCGGGGATCGGCACGACGACCCTCGGGACGGCGTCGCGCAGTTCGTCGACGTCCGCCACCAGCACGGACAGGGTGCCGCCCGAACGGGTCAGCCTCCCCCACTGGCCCGCATGGGAGCCGAGGGCGTCCCAGAGCCGCAGCCGCAGGCGGTTGGCCCAGCCCAGGACCGCGTCGTGGGTGTCGAGCCGCTCGAGGTAGCGGAACAGCGCTCGGCCGATCCCGAAGAACCGGACCATGACGATCACCGAGAGCAGGTAGAGCACGGGAGGCTGGTAGGCGGCCTGCACGATCAGCCAGCCGGACAGTCCCGACAGCAGGGCGGCGGCCAGCGTGGCGGCGGCTGCCCACAGCACCCCGCCGATGAACCTCCGCTCGGTCAGCGGCAGGATCGCCAGCCAGCGACGCCACCGCTGCCACCGGTCGCGCAACCGCTCCCGGATCCCGGCGGCCGGCGTGCGGACGGGACCGTGGGCACCCCGGCCGCGACCGCCGGTCACCGGGTCCCCGTCCGCGGCGAGGAGACGGCCGGCGGCGATCGCGGTGGCGGCGGTGGGAGTCGCGTCGGCAGGAGAGACGGTGGAAGTGGGGCGGGCGGCAGTGGCGGGCACGGACCGGGCCCGGTCCGCGCCGAGGACGGTGTCCGCCCGGGCATGCAGTTCCCGGTCGTGGGAGGCGATGAGCACCAGCGGCCGGGCCCCGTGGACGCTGTGCCCGCCGGGCAGCCGGCCTGCGGCCAGATCGGTGATCGCCTCGCGGATCCGGGCGGCATGCACGGGGTCCAGGTGGGCGGTCGGCTCGTCCAGCACCACGAGCCAGGCCCGGTCCGCGCGGGAGGCCATGAGGCGGACCAGGACCCGCGCCATCCCCAGCCGCCGCCGCTCCCCCGGGCTCAATTCGTCCGGGTGTCGCCGCACGTGGCCGGGCAGTCCACAGGCGGCCAGCGCGTCGAGGATGCCGGTCTCCCCCAGCTCCCCCGCGGCCTGCGCATAGAGGGCCAGTTCCTCGCCGACGGTGGGCTCACTGAACTGCGGGTGCTGGCCGAGCCAGGCCACCGGCCGCCCCCGCAGTCCCTCGGTCACGCCGGTGGCGCGGGCCTCCCCGGAACGCAGCACGCCGGCCAGGGCGGTGAGCACCGTGGTCTTGCCGGTGCCGCTCGGGCCACCCAGCACGGTGGTGGTCCCGGGGGCGAGGTCGAGGTCGAGGCCGTCGACGACGGCCGGGAACGTCCCGCCGTCGGGATCCCGGTAGGCCAGGGCGAGCCCACGGACCCGCACGCGGTCCCCGTCGTCGGCCGCACCGCCGGCCTCCCGGTCCGCCAGGGAGGCCGGCACCGGCCGGTCCCCCTCGGCCCGGGCGCGACGCAACGCCTCCACCCCGTCCTCCGAGGCGTGGTGGGCGGAGCCGATGTCCCGGAACGGCAGGTACACCTCCGGGGCGAGGATCAGCACCAGCAGGCCCGTGTAGAGGTCCAGCTGCCCGTAGACGAGCCGCACCCCGATGAACACCGCGATCAGCGCCACGGACAGGGTGCTGATCAGCTCGAGGGCGAAGCCGGACATGAACGCGGTCCTCAGGGTGGTCATCGTGGTGGACCGGTACCGCTCGGCCACCCCGGCCAGCGCCCGGCGCTGGGTGCCGGCGCGGCGCAGGCCCACCAGGACGGGCAACCCACGGGCCAGCTCGAGCAGGTGGTGGGAGAGCCGGTCGAGCCCCTCGGCGGCCTGCTGGACCCGGTCCTCGGTATACCGGCCGATCAGGACCATGAACAGCGGGATCAGCGGGATGGTGAGGACGAGTACCAGGGCGGACACCCAGTCGTGGGCGAGGATCCACACGCCGAGCACGAGGGGCGTCACCGCGGCCGTGAGCAGCGCCGGCAGGTACTGCGTGAAGTACTTGTCCAGGCCGTCCAGGCCGGTGGCGGCCAGCACGGAGTCCTCCCCGGCCCGCTCGGCTTCCGCCCCGGCGGCCGCCAGGCGGTGCCGGACGAGTCCGTGGCGCAGCTCCTCCTTGGCGCCCAGTGCGGCACGGCGGGAGAAGACCTGCTGGCCCCAGGTCGCCAGGGCCCGCGCGAGCACGCCCGCCAGGCCCAGGGCCACCGTGACCGCGAAGGAGCCGGTCCCGGCGGCCACGGTGAGCCCGTGGGCGGCCGGGTCGAAGGACGCCGGGTCCGGGCGGAACAGCAGTCCTGCGAGGTTGCCGCTCTGCGGGGCGGGCAGCAGCTCGGCCAGGTGGGCGATCCCGCGGGCCAGCCCGACGGCCAGCAGGATCCAGCCGGCGGCCTTCACGCCGGCGAGCAGCGCCAGGACGGCGAGCGCGCGCCGCCCGGACCTCGAGATGGGCAGTTCTGGTGTCAGACCGGCGTCACCACGTGCGACTCGGGGATGTGCGTCTCGTGCAGCCGGCGCCGGAACACCCAGTAGACGAAGGCCGAGTAGGCCAGCACGATCGGCACCATCACGACGGCGACCCAGGACATGACGGTGAGCGTGTAGTCCGAGGAGGAGGCGTTGAAGGCCGTGAGGTGGTGGGCCGGGTCGATCGTGGAGGGCAGCACCACCGGGAACACCGCCAGGAAGACCGATGCGGCGCCGGCCGCCATCGAGCCCGCCAGGCCGGTGAAGGCCCAGCCCTCACGCCGGACGCGGGCCGCGAGCCAGGCGACCGTCCCGGCGAACAGGGCGGCGGCGAGCAGGACCCAGGGCAGGGCGTCCGGCTGGCGCAGGGCCACCAGCACGCCCCAGGCCGCCGAGGGCAGCAGGTACAGGGGCAGGTACCGGCTCAGGTGGTGGTGCGCGGCGGCGCGCGGGCCGCCCTCGGTCTTCAGGCCGAGGTAGGCCCAGCCCATGGCGAGGGCGAACCCGACGGCGGCCAGTCCACCGGTGACGCCCTCCCAGGACAGCCAGGCGAAGGGTCCGCCGACCCGGTCGCCGTTGGCGTCCAGGGGCATCCCGGTGGTCGTCACGGCCAGCATGAGCCCGATGCTGAAGGCGGCGACGGCCGACCCGCCGGCCATGCACCAGTCCCAGGCGGTGCGGGCCCTGGCGGTACGGGACTTGCCCCGGTACTCGATGGACACCGCCCGCAGGATCAGCGCCAGCAGGGTGAGCGTCAGGGGCAGGTAGAGCCCGGCGAACAGCGAGGCGTACCAGTGGGGGAAGGCGGCGAACATGGCACCGGCCGCGGTGATCAGCCACACCTCGTTGCCGTCCCAGACGGGGCCGATGGTGTTGAGCATGACGCGTCGCTGGCTCTCGTTGCGCGCCCACCCCTTCATGAGCATGCCGACGCCGAGGTCGAAGCCGTCCAGGACCAGGTACCCGGTCCACAGCACGGCGATCAGGACGAACCAGAAGGCGGGGAGGAAATCCATGGGCTGTCTACCTCTCAGTACGCGAAGGCCAGGACGTCGTCGGCATGGCGGGTGCCGTCACCGGACGGGCCGCCCGGGCCTGCCGGGCCGTCGTGGTCGTCGTGCTCGTCCGCGGTCAGCTCGGGCATCCCGGCCGGCACCCCGCCCCGGACGTAGCGGGTGAGCAGGATGACCTCGACCACCATGAGCACGGCGTAGACGAGGCTCAGCACGATGAGCGAGAACAGCACCTCCCCGGCGGAGACCCCCGGCGAGACCGCGGCCGCGGTGTACATCCAGACCTGGTCGATGCCCGTGGGGTCGGGGTTGGGCACCACGACGAAGGGTTGGCGGCCCATCTCGGTGAAGATCCATCCGGCGGCGTTGGCGCCGAAGGGGGCCAGGATCCCGACCACGGCCAGGCGCATCAGCGGCCTGCTCAGCGGCACGGTGCCCTTGCGCGTGACCCACAGGGCGAGGGCCGCGGCCAGGGCGGCCAGTCCGCCGAAGGTGATCATGATCCGGAAGCCCCAGTAGGTGACCTCCATGACCGGCAGGTAGTCGATCTCCATCCCGGCGCGCTCGCCGTAGATCGGGTCGTCCGGCAGGTGGGTGCCGTACTGCTCCTGGTACTGCGGGATCAGCGTGTTGACGCCCGGCACGTCGGTGGTGAAGTCGTTGTGGGCCAGGAAGGACAGCAGGCCGGGGATCTCGAAGACGCCGACGATGTCGTCGCAACTGGTCGCGCCCTCGCTGCGCAGGTCGGCGACGGAGAGCACGGAGAAGCCGGTGCCGTCGTGGCAGGCGGCCTCGGCGGCGGCCATCTTCATCGGTTGCTGCTGGATCATCAGCTGGGCCTGGGCGTGACCGGTGAACGCGGTGCCCAGGAAGCCGACGATCGCGATCCAGGCCCCCCAGCGCAGCGAGCCCCACCAGACCCGGTAGTCGGTCTCGTCCCGGGCGCGGGAGCCGGTGCTGCCCACGACGACCGTGCCGTCGGGCTGCACGGTGTCGATGCCCTGCTCGCGGCGCTTCCACAGGTGGAACCAGGCGATGCCCAGCAGGAAGGCGCCCGCCACGGAGACGGCGCCGAAGATCGTGTGCGGGAAGTGCACCAGCAGGGTGTTGTTGGTCAGCACCGCCCAGATGTCGTTCATCACGGGGCGGCCGTCCACCATCTCGACACCGACCGGGTGCTGCATCCAGGAGTTCGCCGCGAGGATGAAGTAGGCGGAGAACACGGACCCGATGACGGCGGCCCAGATGGCCGAGAGGTGGATCCTCGCCGGCAGGCGCTTCCACCCGAAGATCCACAGGCCCAGGAACACGGACTCCAGGAAGAAGGCCACGAGGGCCTCCATGGCCAGCGGCGCGCCGAAGACGTCGCCCACGAACCGGGAGTACTCGGACCAGGCCATGCCGAACTGGAACTCCTGGACGATGCCGGTGGCCACGCCCATGATGAAGTTGATCAGGAAGAGCTTGCCCCAGAACTTCGTCATCCGCAGGTACTGCTCCCGGCCCGTGCGGTGCCACACGGTCTGCAGGGTGGCCACCACCAGCCCGAGGCCGATCGTGAGCGGGACCATCATGAAGTGGTAGACGGTTGTGATGCCGAATTGCCAGCGGGCGATGTCCAGGGGATCCACGTGGGCGCCTTTCCCGGCCGCCTCGGCGGGGACGCCGTGGCACAGCCGGATACCGAAGTCTTCTACAGCCTGTAGAAATCGAGGATAGCCTTCTTTTCTACGTGCTGTAGAATATGTCCTGTCCGGACGTGACCAGGCGGTGTGGACCGCCCTCCCGTTCCGGCACCGCGCGCCGCCGAGGCCCGCGGGAGCGAGGAACCGATGACGAGACGAGGAGACCGCAGTGGCCCTGGGTGACCTGGAACGGTCCGTGATGGACCTGCTGTGGGACCACCCCGGCCCCCATACGGCCAACGAGGTCCGCGACACGCTGGCCGGGGACCTGGCCGTGACCACGGTGCTCACCGTGCTGTCCCGCCTGGAGAAGAAGGGGCTGGTCCAACGCGACGGCGGGCGCCGCCCCCACCGGTACGGCGCCGTGTCCTCCCGCGAGGACCACACCGTCGGCCTGCTCAACGAGGTCCTCGGCTCCGTGCCCGACCGCCAGGCCGTGCTGGCCCGCTTCCTGGGCGGCATCGGCCCGGACGAGGCCGCTGCCGTCCGCCGACTCCTCGGGGACTGACCGGTCCACGGCACGCGCCCACCCCGACGGGGCACGGTGCGCCCTAGACTTCCCTCGTGTCCGTCCTGCTGCTCGCTGCGCTGGCCGTGGCCCTGGCCTGGCCGGTCCCGGTCCTGCTCGACCGCGCCCGCTGGGTCCGGCGCGCGCCGGGGACCGCCATGGTGTTGTGGCAGGCCGTGGCCCTGGCCGGCGGACTGTCCCTGATCGGCACGCCCCTGGCCTGGGGGCTGGGTCCCTTCGGTGACCACCTCGGTGAGTCCCTGCCTGCCTTCGTGGCCGCCCTGTCCGACGGGACCTGGGTCGACCGGCTCGCGGAGGACGTCTGGATGCCGGCCCGCATCGCGGCCGTGACCGGTGCCGTGCTGCTGGCGGGCCACCTCGTGCTGACCCTGGCGGTCACGACCTGGCGGACCGTCACGCAGCGGCGCCGCCACCGCCAGATGGTCGAACTGCTCGCCACGCCTCCCGCCGAACGCGCGGTGGAGCAGGCCCACACCCGAGTGCTCCCCCACGACGTCCCCCTGGCGTACTGCCTGCCCGGACTGAACGGATCGCTGACCGTGCTCTCCCAGGGGCTGATCGACCAGCTCTCCGAGCGCGAGGTGAACGCAGTCGTCGCCCATGAGCGGGCCCACCTGCGCCAACGCCACGACCTGTTGCGGCTCGCCTTCGAGTCCTGGCACCGCGCCGTGGCGTGGCTGCCGACCACGGCGACGGCCCGGCGCGCGGTGGCGCAGCTGACCGAGATGCTCGCCGACGACGCGGCACTGAGGTCCCATGACCGCACCGACCTGGTGCGCGCCATCGTCCTGACCGGGGAGGCGGAGGGCATCGCCCGCGGGACGGCCGGCACCGATGCCGGCCGGACGGTGCCGAACGTGCAGGAGGACGGCTCGGTGCCGCTGACCCTGCGGTTCTACCGCCTGCTCGCCCCCGTGCCGCCCCTGTCCGTGACGGTCCGGCTGGCCGTCATCGTCGCGGCCCTGGGACTGATGGCCCTTCCCGTGGTGCTGCTGGCGTAGAAACGGACGGCCTCTCCCGCCGCACCCCATCCCGTGGTTCGATAAGCTGGGACGTCGGCGGCCCTCGCCGCCGATGACCCAGCAGCCCACCGACCCCCCGAACGGACCAGGCCCATAGTGCAAGGCAACGCGATCTTCCGTCACTCCAACGCTTCCCTCCTGTCCGTGACGGAAGTGCTGGCACCTGTCACGGTGACGAGCGATCAGATCGATGACGAGCTGGCCGGCGTGCTCAAGCGCCTGCGCCTGCCGCGCGGACTGCTGCAGCGGGTGGCCGGGGTGGAGGCCCGCCGCAACTGGGAACACCCGGGCCACTTCCAGGACGGCGCCGCCGAGGCCGGCAGGCGCGCCCTGGCCGCGGCCGGAGTGCGTCCGGACCAGGTGGGGCTGATGGTGAACACCTCGGTGACCCGGGAGACGCTCGAGCCCTCCGTGGCGGTGCGCATCCACCACGAGATGGGCCTGCCGACCTCGGCCACCAACTTCGACATCACCAACGCGTGCCTGGGCTTCGTGAACGGCCTGGTGCTGGCCGCCTCCCTGATCGACGCCGGTCAGATCGACTACGCCGTCGTCGTCGCCGGTGAGGACTCCGGCAAGGTCCAGCAGGCCACCCTGGAGAACCTCAAGGACGCTGCGGTGGACCGGGGCAGCTTCATGGAGCAATTCGCCTCGCTGACCCTGGGCTCCGGCGCCTCCGCCGCCGTCGTGGGCCGGACCGACCTGCACCCCGAGGGCCATCGCATCCTGCGCGGCATCACCCGCGCCGGCACCGATCACCACGACCTCTGCGTGGGGGACCACAAGGGGATGTTCACCGACTCGACCGCCCTGCTGCGGGACGGCCTCGAACTGGTCATGGACGCCTGGAACGAGGTCCCGGCCGACTGGGGCTGGTCGGACATGGACCGCTACGTCACCCACCAGGTCTCGCGCCTGCACACCGACTCCATCACCGAGGCCGCCGGCCTGGACCCGGACCGGTTCCCGGTGACGTTCCCCGAGCTGGGCAACGTGGGCCCGGCCTCCCTGCCGATCACCCTCGCCCGCGAGGCCGGCTCCCTCTCCCCGGGGGACCGGGTGCTGTGCATGGGAGTGGGGTCCGGGCTCAACACGGCCATGCTGGAGATCAGCTGGTGAGGGTCCCCGCCTCCCCCGCCGCCCTGCCCGACACCCACGCCCCCGCGGTCCCCACCGGTCTTCCCGGATGGGACCCGGCCTGGAGCCGCTTGGTCACCGTGCGGACCTTCGACGGCGACCGGACCCTGCACGTCCTGGATACCGGTGACGTCCTCGCCGAGGCCGGGCTGGTGCCGGACGGGATCATCCTGGCGGTCCACGGCAATCCCACCTGGTCCTACCTGTGGCGTTCCCTGGCCGCGGCGACCCTCGACGCCGCCCGGTCCGGGGACGGACCGGTATGGCGCGTCGTGGCCCCGGACCAGCTGGACATGGGCTTCTCCGAGCGCCTCGCCCACGGCCGGCTCCCGCGGCCCTCCGCGGCCGGGACGGCGCCGCTCGGCGACGACGCCGGCTACCGGACCCTGGGCGGGCGGATCGCCGACCTCGACGCCCTCGTCACCACCCTCGGACTGGACGCCGCGGCCCGGTCCGGACAGTCGCTGCTCACCCTCGGCCACGACTGGGGCGGTGTGGTCTCCCTGGGCTGGGCGGGCCGCAACCAGGACCTGGTGGACGGTGCCATGACGCTGAACACCGCCGTGCACCGGGACCCCGCCGAACCCATCCCCGCTCCCCTGCGGGCGGCACTGGCCGGGCCCCTGCTGCCCGGGTCCACCGTGACCACCGACGCGTTCCTGAAGGTCACCACCTCCCTCGGGAACCCGCCCCTGGACTCCGGCGTCCGGGCCGCCTACCACCTGCCCTACCGTTCCGCCGACCGACGCGGCGGCATCGGCGGGTTCGTCGCGGACATCCCCGTGGGCCCCGCGCACGGTTCGCACGAGGAACTGCAGCGCGTCTCCCGCGACCTGGCCGCCTTCCAGAAACCGGCCCTCATCCTCTGGGGCCCGAAGGACCCGGTCTTCCTCGACCGTTACCTCGCCGACCTGCTCGAGCGGCTCCCGCAGGCCGACCTGCACCGCTTCGAGGCCGCCGGCCACCTGCTCGCCGAGGACGTCGACATCGCCGGTCCCATCCTGCGCTGGGCCCGGGGCGTGCTGGATCCCTCCGCCGCAGCGGCCCCGGTGGAGCAGGACCGGGACTACCGCCCATTGTGGTCCTTCCTCGACGCCTGGCGCGAGGAACCGGCCACGGCGCTGGTGGACATGGCCGGTGCCGCCCGGCCCCCCGTGAGCTGGAGCCGGCTGGCCGCCGTCGTCGACGCCATGGCCGTGGGCCTCGTGCGCCTGGGCGTGAGGCCGGGAGACCGGGTCTCGATGATGGTCACCCCCGGTCTCGACCTCACCGCGGCGCTCTACGCGTGCCTGCGCATCGGTGCCGTCGTGGTCGTGGCCGACGCCGGCCTGGGCGTCCCGGGCATGACCCGCGCCGTCCGGGCGGCCCGGCCGGACTGGATCATCGGGATGACGCCCGGGCTCACCGTGGCCCGGGCGCAGGGCTGGCCGGGTCGACGGATCTCGGTGTCGACCCTGCCCGCCCTGGTGGCCGCGGCGCTGGGCGTCGAGGACAGCCTGTACCGGCTGGCCGCCGCGCACGCTGGACGGCGCTACGCCGACGGTGACGCCGGGCCGGTCCACGAGCCTGCCGCGGACGACCCGGCCGCGGTCCTCTACACCTCCGGGTCCACGGGACCGGCCAAGGGCGTGGTGTACACCCACGGGCGGCTGTCCGCCCTGTCCGGACTGTTGCGCGACGTGTTCGACGTCCGCCCGGGCTCCAGCCTGCTGGCCGGGTTCGCGCCCTTCGCCCTGCTGGGACCGGCCATCGGGGCCACCTCCATCACCCCGGACATGTCGGTGACCCGGCCGGCCACGCTCACCGCCACGGCAGTGGCCGAGGCCGCGGCAGCCGGCCAGGCGACGATCCTGTTCGCCTCGCCGGCGGCCCTGCGCAACGTGGTCGCCACGGCGGACCGGCTCAGCCCGGACCAGCGGTCGGTGCTGGGCCGTATCGACCTGGTGCTGTCCGCCGGCGCCCCGGTGCACCCGCGCCTGGTCGCGCAGGTCGCCCGGATCTTCCCGGCGGCCGAGATCCACTCGCCGTATGGCATGACCGAGGCCCTGCTGCTCACCGACATCGACCGGCCCACCATCGAGCAGCTGGCCGCTACGACCGGGGACGGAACGCAGGACGGCGTGTGCGTGGGCCGCCCGGTGGGTCCGGTGCGCATCGCCATCGCCCCGTTGAGGGACGACGGTTCCGCCGCGGACGACCTGGTCGAGGGGCCGGCCGCGGCCGGACGGATCGGTGAGGTCGTCGTCTCGGCACCGCACCAGAAGGCCGGCTATGACCGGTTGTGGCTCACCGATGCCCTCAGCCGGCGGGACACCCGTGACGGCCTGCAGTGGCACCGCACCCAGGACGTGGGGCACCTCGACACCGAGGGGCGGCTCTGGATCGAGGGACGGCTCCAGCACGTGGTCACCACGCCGGCCGGACCGGTGGCCCCCGGCGGGCCCGAGGCCCGGATCGACGCCCTCGATACCGTGCTCCGCTCCGCCGTCGTCGGCGTCGGCCCGCGCGGGACCCAGGCCGTGGTGGCCGTCGTGGAGGTCGCCGGGATCCCGGACAGGGGCCGGGTCCGGCCGGGACTGGCTCCCACGGCCCTGGCAGCGGCGGTGCGCGGGGCTGCCCTGCCCGTACCCGTGGCAGCCGTCCTGGTCACCGACCGCGTCCCCGTGGACATCCGTCACAACTCCAAGATCGACCGCAGCCGCCTGGCCCGCTGGGCGGAGGGCGTGCTGGCCGGCGGACGGGTCGGCACCCCGTGAACCGCCGCGTGCTGGTGACCGGGGCCTCCGGCCTGCTCGGCGCCGGGGTGGCCCGGCGGCTGGTGGCGGACGGGGACGACGTCGTGACCCTGCAGCGCCGCCCCTCCGGGGTGGCGGGCGCGCGTGACGTCGCCGGGTCGATCACCGACCCCGGGGCCGTCGCCGACGCCGTGGCCGGCCGGGACACCGTCGTCCACGTCGCCGCCAAGGTGTCGGTCTCCGGCCCCGCCGCCCAGTACGAGGCCGTCAACGTCGCCGGGACACGCACGGTGCTCGAGGCCGCCCGCGCCTGCGGCGTGGAGCGCGTCGTGCACATCTCCTCGCCCTCGGTCGCCCACGCGGGCACGTCCATCGTCGGGGAGGGTGCCGGCCCCGCCGACCCGGAGCACGCCCGGGGACACTACGCCCGGACCAAGGCCGCGGGCGAACTGCTGGCCCTGGCGGCCGACGCGCCGGACTTCCGCGTGCTCGTGCTGCGCCCGCACCTGATGTGGGGACCGGGCGACACCCAGCTGACCGAGCGGATCGTGCAACGGTCCCGCGCCGGACGGATGCCGTTGCTGGGCCCCTCGGCCGCCCTGGTCGACACGCTGTACACGGACAACGCCGTAGACGCCGTGGTGGCCGCCGTGGACGCGGTGGACCACGTCCACGGCGAACCGCTCGTGGTCACGAACGGCGAGCCGCGTCCCGTCGGCGAGCTGATCCGCGGAATGGCCGTCGCCGGGGGCGCCCCCGAGCCGCGGCTGCGCCTGCCCGCCGGCCTGGCGCGGGCGGCTGGATCCGTCATCGAACTGCTCTGGGACGCCGGTGGACTCGGCGCCGACGGCGACGAACCCCCACTGACCGCGTTCCTCGCCGAGCAGCTCTCCACCGCCCACTGGTTCGACCAGCGGCGCACCCGCCAGGCACTGGGCTGGGCGCCCGCCGTCTCCGTCGACGAGGGACTGCGCCGGCTGGCCGCACACTACCGGGCGGACTGAACCGGGCACGACGTGAGGATCCGCACCGGGTCAGAGGTGGCTGGTCGGAGCCGGCGGTGGGGAGCCGAGTGTCACGACCCCCTCCCGGTCAGCGCCGGACGGCGCTCAGGTGGCATTCCGGGTAGGGGTGGCCCTCGTCGGGGCAGACGATGACCCGCCAGGTCTCGGCGAATCCGACCGCGTCGAGGGCCCTGGCCAGCGCCGAGGGGTTCCACCGCCAGGCCGGAGCCACCACGTGGTCGAACTCCTGGGCGTCCAGGTCCGGTTCGAGCAGGCACTGGAAGACCACCAGGACCCGGCACCCGGGCTCGGTGTTCGCGGACCAGGACGCCAGCACCGCGGGGATCTGCTCGGGCGGGACGTGGATCAGGCTGAAGCGCGCCACGATCCCGGCGATGGGCCCGGCCGCTCGCACCTGCGAGGACTCGGCCGGGAAGTGGGCGTCCCCCGGGATCCAGGTCCGGCTCGGATAGCGCTTGCGGGCGATCTCCAGCATCCGCTCGGACGGGTCCACGCCGATCGTCCGGAAGCCCCGGAAAGCCAGTTCCACCGTGACGTGTCCGGTGCCGCAGCCGAGGTCGAGGATGGTCCCGCCACGGGGCAGCGCATCGGCGAACGCATCCAGCGAGTGCCGGTCCAGGGGCCGCTCCCACGGTCCCGGGAACCTCCGGTCGTAGAGTTCGGCCAGGGCGTCATAACCCGGCTGGCCCGTCGGGAGGTCACCGGCGTCCAGGCCCGATCCCGGAACGGCGCCGCCTCCCGCCGTCACACCGGCCGGCCGCTCCGGTTCCGGACCGGTGACCGGGCCCCAGTGGGTCACGTCCCCCGGCTCCATCCGCTGATCATCCCCCTCCTCGCTCATCAGACCATGATCACGCGTCGATGCGTTCGCGGTCGAGGTCGTCCGCGCCGGAGATGATGAAGTCCTTGCGGGGGGCCACGTTGGATCCCATGAGCAGGTCGAACACGTGCTCGGCCTGCTGCAGGGCCTCCTCGGCCTCCGGGATGGTCACTCGCCGGAGCATGCGCTGGCGCGGGTCCATGGTGGTGTCCGCCAGCTGGTCCGCGTCCATCTCGCCGAGCCCCTTGTACCGCTGGATGGGTTCCTTGTAGTTCTTCCCGGCCTTCTGCAGGTCCGCCAGCAGCCGGTGCAGCTCGTTCTCCGAGTACGTGTAGACCACCTCGTTGGCCTTCGACCCGGAGTGGATCACCTCGACGCGGTGCAGCGGCGGCACCGCGGCGTAGACCCGGCCCTCCTCCACCATCGGGCGCATGTACCGGAAGAACAGGGTCAGCAATAGGGTGCGAATGTGGGCGCCGTCCACGTCGGCGTCGGTCATGAGGATGACCTTGCCGTACCGGGCCGCCGAGAGGTCGAAGCTGCGTCCCGCGCCGCCGCCGACCACCTGGATCAGGGCCGCGCACTCGGCGTTGGAGAGCATGTCCCCCACGGAGGCCTTCTGCACGTTGAGGATCTTCCCCCGGATGGGGAACAACGCCTGGAAGTCCGAGGAGCGGGCCAGCTTGGCCGTGCCGAGGGCCGAGTCGCCCTCCACGATGAACAGCTCCGAGGACCGCACGTCCGTGGTGCGGCAGTCCGCCAGCTTGGCGGGCATGGAGGAGGTCTCCAGCGCGTTCTTGCGCCGCTGGTTCTCCTTGTGGGTGCGGGCCGAGACGCGGGACTTCATCTCCGCCACGACCTTCTCCAGGAGCACGGCGACCTGGTTCTTCTCGTGCTTCTTCGACGAGCGCAGGATCGCGCCGAGCTGTTGCTCGACCACCTTGGCCACGATCGGGCGCACCGCGGGCGTGCCCAGGACCTCCTTGGTCTGGCCCTCGAACTGCGGCTCGGCCAACCGGACCGTCAGCACGGCGGTGAGCCCGGCCAGCACGTCGTCCTTCTCCAGCTTGTCGTTGCCCGCCTTCAGCTTGCGCGCGTTGGCCTCCACGACCTTCCGGAAGGTCTTCAGCAGGGCCTGGTCGAACCCGGACTGATGGGTGCCGCCCTTCGGGGTGGCGATGATGTTGACGAACGAGCGGAAGGTCGTGTCGTAGCCCACGTCCCAGCGCAGGGCGATGTCCACCTCGCACTCGCGTTCCACGTCCTGCATGGTCGACCGGCCGTCCGCGCCCAGGACCGGGACCCGCTCGGAGAAGGTCCCGGATCCCTGCAGCCTCCAGACGTCGGTGACCGGGCTGGCCGAGGAGAGGTGCTCGACGAATTCGGAGATGCCGCCGTCGTAGTGGAAGACCTCCTCGACCGGACCGGACTCACCCGCGGTCCCGGCCAGGCGCCGCTCGTCGCGCAGGGTGATCTTCAGTCCCGGGACCAGGTAGGCGGTCTGGCGGGCGCGCTGCTGCAGGTCCTCGTAGGAGAAGGTGGCATCCGGCGTGAAGATCTGCTCATCCGCCCAGTAGCGGACGCGGGTCCCCGTCTGACCGCGCTTGGCCTTGCCGACGACCTCCATGGGCGACTGGTCTGCCGAGGGCGTGAACGGAGCGTCCGGACGGTGCACCGAACCGGGGTCCTGGAACTGTCCCGGCTCACCGCGGCGGAAGGACAGCTGGTGGACCTTGCCGCCGCGGAACACCTGGACGTCCAGCCGTGAGGACAGGGCGTTGACCACGGAGGCGCCCACGCCGTGCAGGCCGCCGGACGCCGAATAGGAGCCGCCGCCGAACTTGCCGCCCGCGTGCAGCTTGGTGAAGACCACCTCGACCCCAGACAGCCCGGTCCTCGGTTCGATGTCCACCGGGATGCCGCGCCCGTTGTCCTCGACCTCGACGGCGCCCCCGGCGTGGAGGGTGATGGAGATCGACTGGCCGAACCCGGCCAGGGCCTCGTCCACGGAGTTGTCGATGATCTCCCACAGGCAGTGCATCAGGCCGCGCGAGTCGGTGGAGCCGATGTACATGCCGGGCCGCTTGCGCACCGCCTCGAGGCCTTCCAGCACGGACAGGTGCCGGGCGTTGTACTCACTGCTGCGGGACATGGGTTTCCTTCACGGTCGATGATCGTCTTTCAGGGTATCGGCATGGCGCCCCGCAGCGTCGGAACCGGGCCGCGCAGGAACGGCGCTCGGTACGCAATCAGCGAAACCGGGCCCGAATAGGGCCCGTCGACGAACAAAAACAGGGCAGAGGTGGTTCCATAGGTGTACTCGATACCGAATCCCCTCGGTCCGCAGGACCGCACCAGGGGTGCAGGGGCAGCAGATGAGGAGGCCATCATGACCACCACGACCGCTACGACGATGGACCCGCCAGTGCTCACCGGCGCAGACCGTTGCGACCGTTGCGGAGCCCAGGCCTACGTCCGCGCAGTCCTGCAGAGCGGCGAACTGCTGTTCTGCGGCCACCACGCCCGTGCCGTGGAGGACACCCTCCGTCCCCAGACCACCCTCTGGCAGGACGAGACCAGCAAGCTCTTCGAGAAGGAGCCGGTGAGCGTGGACTGATCCCGCGCCCCTCCCCCTCTCCCGGACCTGACAGCATGAGGGCCCGCCACCGGACGGTGGCGGGCCCTCATGCTGTCCCCACCCTTCCGGACGGGGCCGCTGATCAGTCCAGGTAGTCGCGCAGGACCTGGGACCGGGACGGGTGACGCAGCTTGGACATGGTCTTCGACTCGATCTGCCGGATCCGCTCGCGGGTCACCCCGTAGACCTTGCCGATCTCGTCCAGGGTCTTCGGCTGGCCGTCGGTGAGGCCGTACCGCATGGCCACCACGCCGGCCTCACGCTCCGCGAGGGTGTCGAGTACCGAGTGCAGCTGTTCCTGCAGCAGCGTGAAGCTCACGGCGTCGGCGGGCACGACCGCCTCGGAGTCCTCGATGAGGTCGCCGAACTCCGAGTCGCCGTCCTCACCGAGCGGGGTGTGCAGGGAGATGGGCTCGCGGCCGTACTTCTGGACCTCGACCACCTTCTCCGGGGTCATGTCCAGTTCCTTGGCCAGCTCCTCCGGAGTGGGCTCGCGGCCGAGGTCCTGGAGCATCTGGCGCTGGACGCGGGCCAGCTTGTTGATGACCTCCACCATGTGCACCGGGATGCGGATGGTCCGGGCCTGGTCGGCCATGGCGCGGGTGATGGCCTGGCGGATCCACCAGGTGGCGTACGTGGAGAACTTGAAGCCCTTGGTGTAGTCGAACTTCTCCACCGCGCGGATCAGGCCGAGGTTGCCCTCCTGGATGAGGTCCAGGAAGAGCATGCCGCGTCCGGTGTAGCGCTTGGCGAGGGAGACGACGAGCCGCAGGTTCGCCTCCAGCAGGTGGTTCTTGGCACGACGGCCGTCGGCGATGACGAGTTCCATGTCACGGCGCAGGCGAGCGTCCTTGACCGGGTTCTCCTTCATCTTGTGCTCGGCGTAGAGCCCGGCCTCGATCCGCAGGGCGAGGTCGACCTCCTGCTCGGCGTTGAGCAGCGCCACCTTGCCGATCTGCTTGAGGTAGTCCTTGACCGGGTCAGCGGTGGCACCGGCCGAGACGACCTGCTGCACCGGGGAGTCGTCGTCCGAGTCGGACACCACGAAACCACCGGCGGTGGCCTCCTCCGCCTCCTCCTCGACAGCCTCCGGGGCGTCCTTCGGCTCCTCCTCCGGCTCGGCCTCGGGGGCGGGCGTGGCGGCCGAGGCCTTGGCGTTCGTCTTGGCGGCCGCCGACTTCGCGGCGCCCCGGGCTGCGCCCTTGGCCGCCGTGGACTTGGTGACGGTCGACTTGGTGGCCCGCGACGTGGCGGTGGACTTCCGAGTGGGCGTGCCGGCCAGCACCGCGCCCTGGTCCTCGGCGCCGGCGTCACCGACGGACGCGTTGGCCTGGGTCTCGGTCTTCTTGGAAGAAGTAGTCACTCATTACCTTTCGTACGGGCGTCCCTGGGGGCCCCTGACGGTCAACACCACTATGACCCTGTCAAGTCCGCGTCGATGGAATCCGGACAGACCGGGACCTCGCGTCCCGGAGCCGGACCCGCGCGCAGAAGCAGGGTCGTGATGTGGTCAACGCCCTGCGGTCCGGTTTTGTTCCCGCCGCTCCCGGTTTTCCCGAACGGCTGCTGGGGCCGTGACGGTCTCCGGACAGGGAGGGGATGAAGCGCGCCGCAGGAGGCCCGACGATTATGCCATGCGCCGGCTCCCACCACGGATCCGCCGGCGGCGGCCCCGGTACGGGCCTTCGTTCAGGACCGGCCCCGTCGCGTGGCCGACCAGGCGGTGGACCTCCGTCTCGCCCAGCCTGAGAGGATCCCGCGGTCGATGACCTCACCGAGGACCTGCGCCAACCGATAGTCCGGGTCCGAGCGCCGGCACTCCTCGATGATGCGCCCGGCCACGGAGCCGCGACCCCGGGCCCATTCCACCCAGGCGACCAGGCAGCGCGCCGCTGCCGCCGGTTCCCCGGCGGCCTCGGACAGCAGCTGTTCGCACGCCGCGCGGAGCCGGGCGATCCGGTCCCAGTCCGGAGCCCGGCGGGAGGCGGCCATCAGCACCGAGGAGTACAGCACCCCGTCGACCTCGCGCGGACTGGCCCCCAGGATCTCGGCCACCTCGTGCGGCACGGCGTGCAGCCACACCGCGCCCGAGACCGCCCGCGGCAGCGTGAAGCTCGCCGCTGCCACCAGCGTGTCCCGCAGGTTCACGTCCGCGAGCCCCCCGAGCAGTCCGGCCCGGGCGACCGGGTCGTCCGGGAGTCCTGCCCCGGACAGGACCTGCTCCCAGTCCCGCAGCCACCCGGCGTGGCCCCCGGAGGGGTCCGTCGCCCCGCAGATCCGCCGGACGGCCTCCTCGAGTGCGGGGCTCATGCTGTCCGCGGGAACCGGCAGTCCACCGTTCGGTGGCTCGTCCTCGACGACGGAGCCCTCCATGATGAACGCGGCGTTCAGGGCGCTGGTCTCGGTGCGGGCCACCGCGGACCCGTGGGCCGTGCACGCGGCCCGGTCGGGACAGTCCAGGTGCCACAGCCTGCCGTGCGCCACCAACCACGCCTCCTGCACGGGCAGCCCGACCGCGGCCAGTTCGATCTCCAGCGCCGCGGCGAGGACCCCCGCGGAGTCATCGTCGGGTCCCGGTCGTCCCGTGGGGTCGCGGAACAGGAACACCAGGCTGCCGTCGGCCCGTTCGTCGGCCGTGAGATGGCCGGCCACCTGGCGTGCGTACCCGGCGAGGGCATTCCCGTCGTCGGTGAGCCGCGGCTCCCAGTCACAGCGCAGGACGGCTCCGAGGTCACGGCCCGCCAGGGCGATGGCCGTGATGCTGTTGCGGGGGACGAACCCCAGGGTGTGCTGGATGTAACTGACCAGGTCGACCGGTTCGACGGCCTTGAGCCTCAGGGGCGTGGACGGTGGCGGATCGGAGGGGAGCCGGTCTGCGGGGAGGTCTGTCTGCATGCCTCCACGCTTCCGTGGCCGCCCGGGACGCGGAAGCGCCCGGCATCCCATCCGTGGAGGGCCGGGCGCGTCCGGTCGGCTGTGCAGTGCCCGCCGGGATGGTTCAGCTCGCGTCGGCCGGACCGGCGCCGTCGTCCTCGCCGGGGAGGTCACCGGGCTGACCCGCCGGCCCGGATTCCGTGTCCTCGTCCCGCGCGTGCCGGGGCTGGCTCTGGAGGTACTCCTCGACGGCGGCACCGAGCTCCTCCGCATCCGGGACCTGTTCGTCCGGTCCCACCAGCAGGGATCGTCCCGTCCCGGAGGAGTGCTGGTCGAAGTTGCGTTCCAGCCCCTGGACCATGGCCGTGATCTCGCCGGAGGACCCGGTCTGGCGGTCGAGCTCCCGGTCCACCTCGCGACCGCGCTCGCGCAGTTCGTCGGTGGGCAGCATCAGCCCGAGGGCGGCGCCCACGTACTCGAGGGCCGCGACGGCGGCCTGAGGGTAGGCGGCATCGGCGAGGTAGTGCGGGACGTGCAGGGTGTACCCGGTGGTACCCCGGCGCTTCTCGTCCAGCCGCACCTCGAGCAGCTGGGCCACGCCGGAGAGCATCCGCGCCTGCGGGCTCCAGGTGGACAGGCCGGCCACGAGCTCGTCCTGGTTGCCGTGGGTGGTCACGCCCAGCGGGCGGGTGTGGGGCACCGGCATGGGCACGGCGTCCACGAGCGCCACCAGCTTCACGTCGAGCTTGTCCACCAGGAACAGCACGGAGGCCACGAAGCGTTCCCACTGGTAGTCGGGCTCGGGTCCGGAGAGCAACAGGAAGGGCCGGCCCAGGGCGTCGGAGACCAGGTGCAGTTCGAGCCGGGGCGAGCGGTAGTCCAGGAACCGGTCCCCGTCGAAGCTGATCTGCGGCCTGCGGGCCCGGTAGTCGATCAGCTGGTCTGCGTCGAAGCTGGCCAGCAGCTTGTGGTCGAGGGAGTCCAGCAGGGTGTGGCGGACCTGCTCGGAGAGGTGCCCGGCATCCAGGTGGCCGCCGAAGACCGCCAGCATGCCCAGTCCTCGCAGAGCCGAGGCACCGTCGAATCCCCCGGCCAGCAGGTCGCGGCCCGCGGCCTCCAGGGTGAACAGCTGGGTGGGGTCCTGCATGGTCAGTCCTTTCGGCAACAGGGTCGCGTGCGACCGGGTACACGTGCAATGTCCAACGCGCGGCGGGCGCCGGGTATTCCGTGGCTAGGATCGACACGGTGGGACGCGGCCTCCCGGTCCCGTCCCCTCGCCCCTTCACCCAACGACGGAGAACGCGCACGTGATCAACGACTTCAGTCCAGTATTGACCGCCATCGGGCCGGACCTCGACAAGTGCACGGCCTCGGCTCTGGTCGTGGGCATCGCCTCCGGCGACGATGGGCCGGTCCTGCTGCCCAGCCCGCTGCCCGACGCCGGCGCCCGCGCCCTGGCCGACTCGCTCGAGGCCCTGGGCGTGACCGGCGCAGCCGACGAGGTGCTGCGCATCCCCGGACTGGATCCGCTGCCGTTCCCCTCCTGGTGCTGACAGGCGTCGGGAAGATCACCGGCGAGCCGGGAGCCGGCGTGTCCGACGAGGCCCTGCGGCGCGCCGCCGGTGCCGCCGTGCGCCAGCTGGCGGGCACCTCCTCGGTGGCGCTGGGACTGCCCGCGGACACCGAGGAGCACCTGGCCGCGGTGGCCGAGGGGGCGGCACTGGCCGCGTACTCGTTCACGGCCTTCCGCTCCGCCGCCGGCCGGGAGAAGGCCAAGGAACCGGTGGCCGAGGCCGCCGTCGTGACCTCCCTGAAGCCGCGGCAGTGCGGACCCGTGCTCGAGCGCGCCGCCGTCGTCGCACGTGCGGTCCGCGCCACGCGGGACCTGGTCAACACCCCGCCGTCCCACCTGTTCCCCGCCTCGTTCGCCGAGGAGGTCACGGACGCGGTGCGCAAGCTGCCCGTGAAGGTCACCGTCTGGGACGAGAAGAAGCTGGCCAAGGACGGCTTCGGCGGACTCCTGAACGTCGGCATGGGTTCCTCCCGGCCCCCGCGGCTGGTGAAGCTCGACTACTCCCCCGCCCGGGCGTCCGCCCACGTCGCGCTGGTCGGCAAGGGCATCACCTTCGACTCCGGCGGGCTCTCCCTCAAGCCCCCGACGTCGATGACCACCATGAAGTCGGACATGGCCGGTGCCGCGACCGTCGCCGCGGTGGTGCGGGCGGCCGCCGAGCTGCAGCTTCCCGTGCGGGTCACCGGCTGGCTGTGCATGGCCGAGAACCTCCCCTCGGCCACGGCCCAGCGCCCCTCGGACGTCATCACCATCTACGGGGGCAAGACGGTCGAGGTCATGAACACGGACGCCGAGGGGCGCCTCGTGCTGGCCGACGGACTGGTCGCCGCCACCGACGAGACCCCGGACGCCGTCATCGACGTGGCCACGCTCACGGGCGCCCAGATGATCGCCCTGGGCACGCGGACGACCGGCGTGATGGGCACCGAGGACCTGCGGGACGAACTGGTGCGGTCGGCCGGTGCCGCCGGCGAGTCCGCCTGGGCGATGCCGATCCCGGACAACCAGCGCGCGTCCCTGGACTCGGCGGTCGCCGACATCTCCAACGTGGGAGACCGCTTCGGCGGCATGCTCACCGCGGCCGCGTTCCTGCGTGACTTCGTCGACGCCGGCCGCGAACCGGACGCCGTCAAGGCCGCTCCCACCCCGTGGGCGCACCTGGACATCGCCGGCCCGTCGTTCAACGAGTCGGGCGCCTTCGGGTACACCCCGAAGGAGGCGACCGGCGTGATGGTCCGCACTCTCGTCCGGTTCCTGCAGGACCGCATGTCCTGATGCGTGTCGGACGCGACCGGTTGAGTAGATCGACCGGTCACGTCCGGCTAAGGTGAAACCCGAGGCACCCCCGTGACGATCCGGTCACGGACCGTCCACCAACCCCAGGGCAACCGGAGACCCCGCTGCCCGATCGTGAGGAGCTCCATCGTGGCCGACAAGGCAACCGCCAAGGAATTCGACGTTCTCATCCTCGGCGGTGGCTCCGCCGGGTACGCCGCCGCACTGCGGTCCGTGCAGTACGGGCTGACGGTCGGACTCATCGAGAAGGCCAAGCTGGGCGGCACCTGCCTCCACTGGGGCTGCATTCCCACCAAGGCGTACCTGCACGCCGCCGAGCTCGCCGACGAGGCCCGGACCAGCTCCAAGTACGGCATCAACACCACCCTGGACTCCATCGACATGGCGGGGGTGCGCAAGTACAAGGACGGCATCGTCGCCGGCAAGTTCAAGGGCCTGACCGGGCTGCTCAAGATGAAGAAGGTCAACGTCATCGAGGGCGAGGGCAAGCTCGTCTCCCAGAACGAGATCGAGGTCGACGGCACCCGCTACTCGGGCAAGAACATCGTCCTGGCCTCGGGCTCCGAGGCCAAGACCTTCGGCCTGCCGATCGGCGGGAAGATCATGACCTCCACCGAGGCCCTGGAACTGGACTACACCCCGAAGTCGGCCATCATCCTGGGCGGCGGCGTCATCGGCTCCGAGTTCGCCTCCGCCTGGAACTCCTTCGGCGTGGACGTCACGATCATCGAGGGCCTGGAGAGCCTGGTCCCCAACGAGGACCCGGCCATCATCAAGGTGCTGACGCGTGAGTTCAAGAAGAAGGGCATCAAGACCAGCCTGGGCACCTTCTTCGAGAAGGTCGAGGAGACCGGCGACGGCGTCAAGGTCACCTTGGCGGACGGCAAGGAATTCACCGCAGAGGTCTGCCTGGTGGCCGTGGGCCGCGGTCCCGTCACCGCGGGACTGGGCTACGAGGAGCAGGGCATCACCCTGGACCGCGGCTTCGTCATCACCAACGAGCGTCTGCACACCGGTGTCGGCAACGTCTACGCCATCGGGGACATCGTGCCGGGCCTGCAGCTGGCGCACCGCGGTTACCAGCAGGGCCATTTCGTCGCCGAGGAGATCGCCGGGAACAACCCGCTGATCGTCGAGGACATCAACATTCCCAAGGTCACCTTCACCGATCCCGAGATCATGTCCGTGGGTTACACCGAACCCAAGGCCAAGGAGAAGTTCGGCGAGGGCAACGTGGAGGCCGTGGAGTACAACCTGGCCGGCAACGGCAAGTCCTCCATCCTCGGCACCGGCGGCGTCATCAAGATGGTCCGCCAGAAGAACGGCCCGATCGTGGGCGTCCACGGCATCGGCAAGCGCATCGGCGAGCAGATCGGTGAGTCCCAGCTCATCGTGAACTGGGAGGCCTACCCGGAGGACGTGGCCGCGTTCGTCCACGCCCACCCGACACAGAACGAGGCCCTGGGCGAGGCCGCGATGGCCCTGAACGGCCACCCGTTGCACGGCTGAGACCACCAGAACGTACACCGGCCCGCACCGTGGAGTCGGGCCGTCAACAACCGTCAGGCCGGCAGGCAGCCGGCACGCACTTGAGGAGAAACGGGACGACATGTCTGAAACCGTGAACCTGCCGGCCCTGGGTGAATCCGTCACCGAGGGCACCGTCACCCGCTGGCTGAAGGAGGTCGGCGACGAGGTCGCCGTCGACGAGCCCTTGGTGGAGGTGTCCACCGACAAGGTGGACACCGAGATCCCCTCCCCCGTGGCCGGGATCCTGGAGGAGATCCTCGTCCAGGAGGACGAGACCGTCGAGGTCAACGCCCCGCTGGCCCGGATCGGTGACGGCTCCGGCGGCGGTTCCTCCGATGCCGGCTCCGACGCCGGTGCCGAGGAGCAGCCGCAGGCCGAGGAGACGACCGAGGAGGCCGCGGGACCGGACACCGACGAGGCCGGGGACACCGACACCTCCGGCCAGGAGCTGTCCTCCGAGCAGGTCGCCGCCGAGGACGCCGAGGAGCGCGGCAGCGGTGAGGCCACCGAGGTCACCCTGCCCGCACTGGGTGAGTCCGTGACCGAGGGCACCGTCACCCGCTGGCTCAAGGAGGTCGGCGACGACGTCGAGGTCGACGAGCCGCTGCTCGAGGTCTCCACGGACAAGGTCGACACCGAGATCCCCTCGCCCGTGGCCGGCAAGCTGCTGGAGATCAAGGTCCAGGAGGACGAGACCGTCGAGGTCGGTGCCCTGCTGGCGCTCGTGGGTTCCGGTTCCGCGGGCGGTTCCGCTCCGGCTGCCGCCCCCGCCCAGGAGGATCAGGCACCGCAGGCCGAGGAGGAGCCCGCCCAGGAGGAGCCCGCCCAGGAGGCGGACGCCCAGCAGGCCCCCCATGCTGAGGAGAAGCCTGCGGAGCAGCCCGCACCGAAGGCCGAGGAGAAGGCCGAGGACAAGCCGGCCCAGGACAAGCCCGCCGCCCAGGCCTCCGCGCCCGGGGAAGGGTACGTCACCCCGCTGGTGCGCCGCCTGGCCCAGCAGAACGACGTGGACCTGTCCGCGGTCGTCGGTACCGGCGTCGGTGGCCGGATCCGCAAGCAGGACGTGCTCGTGGCCGCCGAGGCCGCCAAGGCCTCCCAGGCAGGTGGCCGCCCGCAGGCGCCGTCCGCCGCCCCGGCGGCGAAGGCCGCCGCCAGCACCGTGGACCCGTCCAAGCGCGGTTCCACGGAGAAGGCCCCCCGCATCCGGCAGACCATCGCCCGGCGCATGCGCGAGTCCCTGGACGTGTCCGCCCAGCTCACGCAGGTGCATGAGATCGACATGACCCGGATCGTGGCGCTGCGCAACCGGGCCAAGGGCAGCTTCCAGCAGAAGAACGGCGTGAAGCTGACCTTCCTGCCGTTCATCACCCAGGCGGTGGCGGAGGCGCTGAAGCAGCACCCGAAGCTCAACGCCGAGTACAACGCGGAGACCTCGGAGATCACCTACCACGACTCCGAGGACATCGCGATCGCCGTGGACACCGACAAGGGCCTGTTCGTCCCGGTGATCTCGGATGCCGGTGCACTGAACCTCTCCGGCCTGGCCGGCAAGATCGCCGACCTGGCCGATCGCACCCGGAGCAACAAGATCTCACCCGACGAGTTGTCCGGCGGCACGTTCTCCATCACCAACTTCGGTTCCGTGGGGCGCTGTTCGACACCCCGATCATCAACCAGCCGAACGTGGCCATCCTGGGCGTGGGCACCATCGTGAAGCGTCCCATGGTCATCACCGACCAGGACGGCAACGATGTCATCGCCATCCGCCACATGATGTACCTGTCCCTGACCTACGACCACCGCCTGGTGGACGGCGCGGACGCCGGACGGTTCCTGCAGACGGTCAAGGCACGCCTTGAGGAGGGCGAGTTCGCCCACGAGCTGGGGCTGTAGGGGGTGGAGGTCCTCACCGCGATCTTCGTCGCCATCCACATCGTCTCCGCGGCGGCCATCGTCGGCGGCTGGCTGGCCCACTTCAAGAACCCGACCATCACGACGTCGCAGTGGTGGGGTTCACTGGGCATGATCGTCTCCGGCCTGGTGTTGTTCGGGTTCGCCGAGATGGGTGACGGTCCCGTCAACCGGATCAAGCTCACCGTGAAGCTGGTCATCGGCCTGGCCGTGTTCGTCACCGCCCTGCTGGGCCGCCGTAAGGAGAACAGGGGCGAGCCGGTGCCCACCGGTCTGGCCCATGCCGTGGGTGGCCTCGGCCTGATCAACATCCTCGTGGCCGTGCTGTGGCAGGACTACTCCGCCTGACCACCCGTCGTGCATTCGCTGCGTGCCTCGCAGCGGACACACCACCTCGACCAGGGCGCCTGTCCGGGATCTCCCGGGCGGGCGCCCTCGTCGTTGGTCACCGCTTCGGGTCCCGTCCCTCGACGATCCGTTCGACGCGCCAGCCGGGGCCCGTCCGGACCAGTTCGGCCGTGAACCGTTCCTCGGTGGAGCGCGTCACCTCGTCGACCGTCCGCCCCGCGGTCGTCACCGTCCGGTAGGGACTGATCGTCAGCGTCAGGGGTACCCGGGCCTCGTCGGGGCCTGCGCGCTCGACCCGCCCGGAGACGGTCGTTCGCAGCGCCAGGTCCTCATACCGCAGGCCGCGGCTGTCCAATTCGTCGAGCAGCCTCAAGTCCGCCTCGTAGGCCGGCGAGTCCGGCAGGCTGTAGGCGCGGACGTCCTCCCGGTCCAGCGAGGCCAGGGCCCGCGCCCGGGCCGGTCCCAGGGCGCGCGCCGCCTCCGCCACGTCGCTCGTGCCCCGGCCGCCCGGAGGGCCCGTCGTGCCGGAGGGTCCGGGGGTCGAGGGGCCGGGGGTCGAAGGGCCGGGGCTCGAGGGGGACGGCGTCCCCTGTCGGCCGGTCGTCGCGGGATCGCTGGCCGCTGCCACGGCTGGGTCAGGCGTCGGGGCGGACACCGGGGGGTCTGTCCCGGTCCCGGCCACGCCGGTGGCCAGGACACCGCCGGCCACCGCCAGCGCCGCACCGGCGCCCGCGGCCCACAGGACCGGCCCGCGCCGCCTCCGGCGGGCGGGCTCGGTGCGACGGCGGGTGGGCAGCTCCATGGCCACGTCCGGGCTGGCCGACGGGTACAGGTCCACCGGTTCGGGGGTGGCCCAGCGATAGCAGGCCAGGGCGAAACGTTCGGCGCTTGGCCTGGCACCCGGGTCCTCGGCCAGCCCCGCTTCCAGGAGCGAGACGACCTCGTCCGGGATGTCCGGGACCACCAGCGGCAGCGGGGCGCGGGACGAGGTACGGGCCGGGGCCCGTCCGGTCAGGGCGTACCATCCGACGGCCGCCAGCGAGTAGACGTCCGCGGCCGGATCGAGCCCGCCGTGCCCGTCGTCGGGACCGTCCGCGATCTCCGGGGCGCAGAAACCCGGCGTGCCGGTCCGGACGGAAGCCCCGCCCAGCAACCGGGACGACCCGAGGTCCGAGACCGCCGGACGCCCCTGGACGCTGAAGAGGATGTTCCCCGGCGAGAGGTCACCGTGGACCACGCCGAGTCCGTGCAGGGCCTGCAGTGCCTGCGCCACGGGCACCAGGACGGTCACCACCTGGCCCACCGGCAACGGGCCCGCGGCCCGGACCAGGGAACCCAGGGAACCGCCGGCGTGGTACTCGCTCAGCAGTCCCCGTCCCCGGTCGGTGGACACGACTCCCAGCGGTCGCACCACGTGCTCGTGCCTCAGCTCACCCAGCGCCCGCATCTCGACGTCGAGCGAGGCCGCGGGCAACCCGGCCGATCGGTCCGGGAGCTTCAGGGCGGCCTGCCCGCCCCGACCGTCCTCCACCAGCCAGACCGTCGAGCTGCCTCCCCGGCCCAGTTCACGCCGCACCTGCCATCCCGGCACCGTGGGGGTGTCCCCTGGTGTGCCCATGCTGTCCGGTCCCCTTCCCGTTCCGTCCGCCCCGCCGTCCGGTGCGCTCCCGTGCACTCCCGTGTGCCGTCCTTCCATCGTGCCTCGTTACTCCGCATGGCGTGGCGGGTTATCCACAGGTCCGGGGGGCGAGGCTAGAGTGGACGCATGTCCGCGTCGACCTACCCGCCGTTCCGCGTCCTGGGCCTGTCCCCGGACACCGTTGACTACCAACGGGCGTGGGACCTGCAACAGTCGTTGCACGCCGACGTCGTGGACGGTTCCTCGGCCGGCGCCGTGCTGCTGCTGGAACACACCGCGGTCTACACCGCCGGCAAGCGCACCGAGCCCGCGGACCTGCCCGATGACGGCTCGGCCGTGGTCCACGTGGACCGCGGCGGCAAGCTGACCTGGCACGGCCCCGGCCAACTGGTCTGCTACCCCGTGGTCCGGCTCGCCGACCGCGCCGCCGTCCGGGAGTACGTCTGGTTCCTGGAGGAGGTCATCGTCCGGACGCTGGCCGGTTACGGCCTGACCGGTGAACGGGTCGACGGACGGTCCGGGGTCTGGATCCGGGGCGGGACCGACGCCGAGGGCAGGCCCCTGCCCGATCGCAAGATCGCGGCCATCGGTCTGCGGGTCAACCACGGGGTCTCCATGCACGGGTTCGCCCTGAACTGCGACAACGACCTGGCCCCCTACGACCACATCATCGCCTGCGGCATCACCGACGCGGGCTCCACCACCATCGCGGCCGAGACCGGACAGGACGTGTCCCCCGCCGACGTCTTGACCGCCGTGATGGAGCACTTCACCGCCTTGGCCCCGGAGCACCTCGCCCCCGTGTCCTCGGCCCTCCTCGCCGAGGGCGAGGGAATCGACTCCCCCCTGCTGGAAGGAACATCCAAGTGAGCGCATCCCCCGACGGCCGCCGACTGCTGCGCGTCGAGGCCCGGAACTCCGAGGTCCCCGTGGAACGCAAGCCCGACTGGATCAAGGCGAAGGTCGAGATCGGGCCGGAGTTCATCCAGCTGAAGAACAAGGTCAAGTCCTCCGGCCTGCACACCGTGTGTGAGGAGGCCGGCTGCCCGAACATCTTCGAGTGCTGGGAGGACCGGGAGGCCACCTTCCTGATCGGTGGTGACGTCTGCACCCGCCGCTGTGACTTCTGCGACATCGCCACCGGCCGCCCCAACCCGCTGGACCTGGACGAGCCCCGCCGGGTGGCGGAGAACATCCGCGAGATGAACCTGCGCTACACCACGGTCACCGGCGTGGCCCGGGACGACCAGAAGGACGGTGCGGCCTGGCTCTACGCCGAGACGATCCGGAAGATCCACGAACTGAACCCGAACACGGGCGTGGAGATCCTGCCCCCGGACTTCGGGGCCGACCCGGACCTCGTCCAGGTCGTCTTCGACGCCCGACCCGAGGTCTTCGCCCACAACCTGGAGACGGTGCCGCGGATCTTCAAGCGCATCCGACCGGCGTTCACCTATGAGAAGTCCCTGCGCGTGCTGACCATGGCCAAGGCCGACGGGCTCCTCACCAAGTCCAACCTCATCCTGGGCATGGGTGAGGAGGACCACGAGATCGACCAGGCGCTGCTGGACCTGCACGAGGCCGGTTGCGACATCATCACGATCACCCAGTACGTGCGTCCCTCGAAGCTGCACCACCCGATCGACCGCTGGGTCAAGCCGCAGGAATTCGTGCACTGGTCCGACCGGGCCGAGGAGATCGGCTTCGCGGGCGTCATGGCCGGTCCCCTGGTCCGGTCCTCCTACCGGGCCGGCCGGCTGTACGCCTCCGCCATGCGCAAGCTCGGACGGCCCATGCCCGAGCACCTCGCCCACATCGAGGACAACGGCAGCACGCGGCAGGAGGCCGCAACGCTCCTCGCCGGCCGGTAGACTTAGCGCCACTATGGCCAAGAGCACAGATTCCGCAGCATCCTCGACCTCGACCCGTGACGCCCTGAAGGCGGTCAAGGCCGCCCAGCGTGAGCGCCGCCTCCAGGAGCGCGCCAGCGCCAAGGCGAACAAGGCCGAGAACAGGGCCCGGAAGAAGGCCACCAAGAAGCCCGGCGTCTTCAAGCAGATGGGCGAGGTCTTCTCCATGACCCGCGCCCACGACCCCAAGGTCGTGCTGTGGATGTCGCTGGCCTTCGTCGGTGCCCTCGTCATCGGCCTCATCGTCGGCCTGCTCCTGAACAACTGGATCACGTGGCTGCTCATCGCCATCCCGTTCGGACTGCTGGCCGCCGTCATCATCATGAACCGGATGGCCGAGCGCGCCGCCTTCGCCCGCATCGACGGCCGCCCCGGTGCCGCCGGCGCGGCCCTGTCCACCCTGCGCCGCGGCTGGATCATCCCCGAACAGCCCGTCGCGGTGAGCCCCAAGACCCAGGACGCGGTCTTCCGCGCGGTGGGCCGTCCCGGTGTCGTGCTCATCACCGAGGGTCCGACCAATCGCGTCCGTCCCCTGGTGGAGAAGGAACGGCGCAACATGCAGCGCTTCCTGCCCAACGTGCCCATCCAGGTCCTCGTGACCGGACACGGTGAGGGTCAGGTCGAACTCCAGGACCTGGCCAAGACCCTCAAGCGCATGAAGAAGACCCTGACCAAGCAGGAGGTCCAGGCCGTGGACAAGCGCCTGGCGGCGCTGGGGTCCGCGAAGATGCCGATCCCGAAGGGCATCGATCCCTACCGCGCCCGGCCGGACCGCAAGTCGATGCGCGGCCGATAGGCCTCCTGCACCGGAAGAACGGACCCCGGGCCGCGAGCCTCCTGGGACCCGCACGTCCGGGTCCCAGGGAGCCTCGTCCCCCGGTCACCTCACCCCGGACCCTCATCCCCGGGTCCTGGGGAACCTCACATCCGGATTTGGACCGTTCCGGCGGCCCGGTCGTGCAGTCCGCGGCCGTCACCGTCGATCACCAGCGGCGGGACGATCAGGCAGAGCAGCACCGTGCGCAGCAGGGCCTTGGGCAGGCCGGTCATGGCCCCGCCGACGCGGACGACCTGGATCCGGACCAGTCGCTTGCCGATCGTGGTGCCCAGGAGGCCGAGGCCCAGCACCTGCAGGACGACGAACAGGCCCAGCGTCACGAGGCTGTGCCCCTGGAACCACACGGCGGACACCACGGCGGGGATGAACCAGTCGATGACCAGGGCCAGCACCCGCCGGCCCCATCTGGCCATCGCCGTCGGTCCCTCCTCGGCCAGTCCGAGGCGTTCCCCGGGCCACGTGCCCAGCTGTCCGGGCCGTTCGGTCCCCCCGACCCACCCGGCCATGTCCCGCCGGGTGATGAGGCGCTCGTCGGCGGGCTCCGCAGCGGGTCGCGGACGGTCGTCGCGGGGCTTCCCGGACGGCCCCGTCGAGGAGGCGCCTGCACCGGCGGAGGACCTGTTCTTCTTGGATCGAGCCACCGTCCCACTCTACCGAGTCGGCCCGTCCGCGTCCGCCTGCCACCGCGGGGACGGCCACCGCGGACCCAGGCCGCGGCGTGCCGTGTTACACGCCCGAAACACGACCGTCACCGATGATTCACGGCATGCCGATAGGGTGAACCCATTCGCAACGATCCACCGAGGAGCGCCCGCATGTTCACTTCCGTCCAGGAAGCCCTGCAGTTCATCCAGGAAGAGGACATCGTCTTCGTCGATGTCCGCTTCACCGACCTGCCCGGGGTCCAGCAGCACTTCAACCTGCCGGCCAAGGCCGTGGACGAGGACTTCTTCACCGATGGCCAGCTCTTCGACGGCTCGTCCATCCGTGGCTTCCAGGGCATCGCCGAGTCCGACATGCAGCTGATCCCGGACGTGGCCACCGCCTACGTCGACCCCTTCCGGGTCGAGAAGACCCTGGTGATGAACTTCTCCATCGTCAACCCGCGGACGGGTGAGCCGTACCACCGCGACCCGCGCGGTGTCGCCCAGCGCGCCGAGGAGTACCTGGCCTCCACCGGCATCGCCGACACGGCGAACTTCGCCTCCGAGGCCGAGTTCTTCATCTTCGAGGACGTCCGGTACCAGTCCACGCCCAACCACAGCTTCTACTCGGTCGATTCCGACGAGGCCTGGTGGAACTCCGGTCGCGCCGAGGAGGGCGGCAACCTCTCGCACAAGACCGGTGTCAAGGGCGGTTACTTCCCCGTCTCGCCGGTCGACAAGCAGGCCGACCTGCGCGATGCGATCTGCGTGGCCCTGGACGAGGTGGGCCTGGAGGTCGAGCGGTCCCACCACGAGGTCGGTGCGGCCGGCCAGGCGGAGATCAACTACCGGTTCAACACGCTGACCCACGCGGCCGATGACCTGCAGAAGTTCAAGTACGTCGTGAAGAACACCGCGGACGCCTTCGGCAAGACCGCGACCTTCATGCCGAAGCCCGTGTTCGGTGACAACGGTTCGGGCATGCACTGCCACCAGTCGCTGTGGAACGCCGGCGAGCCGCTGTTCTACGACGAGAAGGGCTATGCCAACCTCTCCGACACCGCCCGCTGGTACATCGGCGGCCTGTTGAAGCACGCCTCTGCCATCCTGGCGTTCACCAACCCGACGGTGAACTCCTACCGGCGCCTGGTGAAGGGCTTCGAGGCCCCGATCAACATGGTCTACTCCCAGGGCAACCGCTCGGCGGCCATCCGCATCCCGATCACGGGCTCCAACCCGAAGGCCAAGCGCCTCGAGTTCCGCGCCCCGGATCCGTCCAGCAACCCGTACCTGGCCTTCGCCGCCCAGCTGATGGCCGGCCTGGACGGCATCCGCAACCGGATCGAGCCGGCCGAGCCGATCGACAAGGACCTCTACGAGCTGCCCGCCGAGGAGGCCGCGACCATCCAGAAGGCACCTGCCTCGCTGGAGGAGGCCCTGCGCGCGCTCGAGGAGGACCACGAGTTCCTCCTGGCCGGTGACGTCTTCACCGAGGACCTCATCGAGGCCTGGATCTCCTACAAGCGTGAGCACGAGATCCTGCCGCTGTCGATCCGCCCGAACCCCTACGAGTTCGAGCTGTACTACGGCGTCTGATCCTCGACCGCATCCAGCCGACGCCGGGGGGAATAGATTCCCCCCGGCGTCGGCTGTGCCTGAGCGACGTCCCCTCGTGAAAGGCCCCTCGTGAGCTACCCCTTGTCGATCCTCGACCTGTCCACCGTCCTGCCGGACCAGTCCGTCGCCGAGGCGGTGGCGGCCACCGTGGACCTGGCGCGGGCGGCCGAGGAGCAGGGGTTCGCCCGGATCTGGTTCGCCGAGCACCACAACTTCCCGTCCATCGCCTCCTCGGCCACCTCGGTGCTGATCGCCCACGTCGCCGCGAACACCTCGAGCATCCGCCTGGGCGCCGGCGGCATCATGCTCCCCAACCACTCGCCGCTGGTGATCGCCGAGCAGTTCGGCACCCTGGCCGAGATC
The DNA here is from genome assembly GCF_000224415.1 of Citricoccus sp. CH26A. GTDB lineage: Bacteria > Actinomycetota > Actinomycetes > Actinomycetales > Micrococcaceae > Citricoccus. The sequence goes on from NZ_AFXQ01000004.1 coordinate 116,072, forward strand.
CACCCGGGCCGGATCGATCTGGGACTCGGGCGGGCCCCGGGCACGGACCAGCGGACCATGATGGCCCTGCGGCGCGAGCCCTCGGCGGCCGACACGTTCCCCCGGGACATCAAGGAACTCCAGGGATACCTCAAGGGCGAGTCCATGATCCCCGGAGTGGACGCCTATCCGGGCAAGGGGACCGACGTCCCGCTGTTCGTGCTCGGCTCCTCCCAGTACGGGGCACAGCTCGCGGCCGCCCTGGGGCTCGGGTACGCTTTCGCCTCGCACTTCGCCCCGCAGATGCTCGAGCACGCCGCCCGCATCTACCGGGAGTCGTTCGAGCCGTCCGAGGACTACCCGGAACCGCACTTCATCGCCGCGCTGAACGTCATCGCCGCCGACACCGCCGAGGAGGCGCAGCGGCAGTTCGAGCTCTCCCAGCGGTTCCGCATCCGGCAGATGCTCGGCCGGGGGCGGGACCTCACCGAGCAGGAGGTCACCCAGCTGATGCACTCCCCCGCCGCGGAACAGGTGCTGTCGATGACCAAGTACACGGCCGTCGGCACCGTCGAGACCGTCCGGGACTACCTGGACCGGTTCAGGGAGCGCGTCCAGGCGGACGAGCTGATCATCACCAACGCGGCATCGGACCTCGAGGCCCGGCACCGGACCCTCCAGCTGCTCGGGGAGGGCGTCATGGTCCGCGGCTGACCCGCCGGGCGGGACGCCGCCCCGGTTCAGGCCCCGTAGAAGTGCTTCTCGAACACCTGGCGGGCGTGCCGGGTGCACCGGAGGTAGTCCTCCTCCAGTCCGGCGGCATTGCCGGGCTCGTAACCGCACCACCGCGCGATGGCCTCCAGGTCCTGGCGCTTGGCCGGCAGCACGTCCGAGTTCTTGCCGGACCACACCACGATGCCGGAGCGGATCCTCGAGGCCAGCTGCCACGCACGGTGCAGCACCTGACCGTCCTCCGCCGGCAACAGGCCCTCCGTCACCAGCGCCTCCAGCGCGGACATCGTCTCGGTCGTCCGCAATGACGCGCGGGTGTCCGCGTGCTGCAGCTGGAGGGTCTGGACGAGCCACTCGACGTCGGACAGCCCGCCCCGGCCCAGCTTGAGGTGCCGGGCGGGGTCCGCGCCCCGTGGCAGCCGCTCGGACTCCACCCGGGCCTTGATCCGGCGGATCTCCCGGATGGCCGAGGGGCCGGGATCCCCGGCATAGCGCACGGAGTCCGCCCAGGCGGTGAAGTCCCGGGCGAGCTCGGGATCGCCGGCGACCGCCCGCGCCCGCAGCAGGGCCTGGACCTCCCAGGTGTCCGCCCAGCGCCGGTAGTACTCCTGGTAGGACTCCAGGGACCGCGCCAGCGGCCCCTTCTTGCCCTCGGGGCGCAGGTCGGCGTCCACGATCAGTGGCCGCTCCGCCAGGACCGGCGGCCGGCACGGCTTGGTCAGCAGCGAGCTCACCTGCTTCGCCAGCTCCACGGCCTGCCGCTGCGCCGCGTCGGGGTCGGCACCGGGCCGGGGGCGATGGACGAACATCACGTCCAGGTCCGAGCCGTAACCGATCTCCCGGCCGCCCTGGCGGCCCATGGCCACCAGGAGCAGGTCGGTGAGTTCCCCGGCCTCGTCCTGGCGGGCCTCGGGGTGGCCGAACATCGTGTTCTCGGCCACGTGCAGGGCGCCGAGGACGGCGGCCCGGTCCGCGTCGGAGAGGGCATGCCCGACGGCGTCTTGGTCCAGCAGTCCCGATGCGTCGGCGATCGCGGTGCGCAGGATCTCGCGCTGCCTGATCAACCGGATCTGCCGCATCGCCTCGTCACCGTCCGGATGGCGGGCCATCTTGGCCCGGATCTCCTGCCACTGCGCCTCGAACGGCATCGGCTGCAGTTCACGGTCCCGGCCCAGCCAGGCCGCGGCCTCCGGCAGGTGCTCGAGCATGTCGCTGATGTACGAGGAGGAGGACAGCACATGGCACAACCGCTCCGCCGCCGCGGAGGAGTCCCGGAGCATCCCCAGGAACCAGGGTGAGGAGCCGAGGGACTCGGACAGCCTCCGGAAGGCGAGCAGGCCGCCGTCGGGGTCCGGTCCGTTCGCCAGCCAGCCGAGCATGACCGGCAACAGCTGCCGCTGCAGGGACGCGCGTCGGGAGACGCCCGTGGTGAGGGCCTCGATATGGCGCAGGGCACCCGCCGGGTCTAGGTACCCCAGGGCCGAGAGCCGCTCGCCCACCGCCACCGGGGTGAGGCGGACCTCCTCGGCGGACAGTGCCGCCGTGGTGGACAGCAGCGGACGGTAGAAGATCTTCTCGTGCAGGGCCCGCACGTCCTTGCGGGTCCGTTTCCACACCGCCGTGAGGGCATCGGCGTCGGACGGGCCCGGTTCCCCCGGGCCCCGGGAGGAGCGGGCCAGCACCCACCGGGCACGGGGGCGGTCCGGCATCAGGTGGGTGCGGCGCAGGTGCACCAACTGGATCCGGTGCTCCAGCAGGCGCAGGAACCGGTAGGCCGCCGCGAAGGACTGGGCGTCCTTGCGGCCGATGTAGGAGCGCCGTTCCAGGGCGCGGATGGCGCTCTGGGTGTTGCGGACCCGCACTGACTCCTCGGTCTTGCCATGGACCAGCTGCAGCAGCTGGACCGTGAACTCGACGTCCCGGAGCCCGCCGGAGCCCAGCTTGATCTCACGGTCCCGGTCCTGGTGCGCGATGTTGTCCAGCACGCGGCGGCGCATGCCCTGGACGGAGGACACGAAGCCCTCCCGCTCAGAGCTCGTCCACACCAGGGGCCAGATCGCGTCGATGTACTCCTGGCCCAGCTCGGGCAGTCCGGCGATCGGCCGGGCCTTGAGCAGGGCCTGGAACTCCCAGGTGTGCGCCCAGCGGCGGTAGTACTCTGCGTGGGAGTCGACCGTGCGGGACAGGGCCCCGTCCTTGCCCTCCGGACGCAGGTTGGCGTCCACCTCCCACAGTCCCGGCTCGGGCGCCGCTGCGGTCACGTACCGGGAGATCCCGGCGGCCAGGGCGGTGGCGATGGTCGCCGACCGGTGCCCGTCGGCCAGGGTCGAGGAGTGGACGAAGATCACGTCCACGTCCGAGATGTAGTTCAGCTCCCGGGCCCCGCACTTGCCCATGCCGATGACCGCCAGGCTGACGCCGCGCGCGTCATCGCCATACTGCTCGACGGCGTCCGCGCGGGACACCGCCAGCCCCGCCTCGATCGCGGCGCCGGCCAGGTCGGACAGCCACGCCGAGACCTTCGGCTGGATGCCCTGGGGATCCGGGTCGGTCAGGTCCTGCAGCGCGAGGGCCGTCAGCTGCCGGCGGTACGCGATGCGCAGCGCGGCGGCGGCCTCCTTGCCCCGCAGCCCGGCCACCGGCTCGGGGACCGAGGGATCCGCCTCCACGGACGCCAGCAGCAGGTCCCGGAGCGGGGAGGACTCGGCGTCCAGCCCCTCCGGGCCGAGCACGGGGGCCGTGGCCGCGGCCTGCGTGGGATCGGTGAGCAGGTCCACGTGGTCCGGCCGCCGGATCAGGAACTCCCCCAGCGCTTCCGAGGAGCCCAGCAGTCGCGCCAGGGCGAGGGACCGGTCGGGGTCGTCCAGCACGCCTGCCGCCCCCGGGGCCCGGTCCAGGAGACGGACCAGGAGGATCAGGGCCTGGTCGGGGTCCGGGGCGTCGGCCAGGATCCCGAGCAGCGTCTCGTGGTCGACCCGGTCGAGCTCGCTCGAGGCCAGCAGCGTGCGAGCGCGGTCGAGGTCGGTGAACCCGGTCCCGATGAGCACGCCCCGGCTGAATCCGCCGGCCTCGGCCGGGGAACCGGCCGGGACCGGTATGCCGCTGCGGTTCGCGCCGCGGGCGGCAGGGGCGCTGCTTCCGGGGGTGGAGGGTCGCATCGGGCTCTACAGGATGCCGAGGTACCGCTGCAGTTCGTAGGGGGTGACCTTGATCCGGTACTCGTCCCATTCCTGGCGCTTGTTGCGCAGGTAGTTCTCGAACACCTGCTCCCCCAGCACCCCGGCGACGAACTCGGACTCCTCCATGATCCGCAGGGCATCGTGCAGGGTGCCCGGCAGCGGGTCGTGGCCCAGGGCACGGCGTTCCATGGCGGTCAGGGCGTTGACGTCCTCCGCCGCCGCCTCCGGGAGCTCGTACTCCTCCTCGATCCCCTTCAGCCCGGCCGCCAGCAGGACGGCATAGGTGAGGTACGGGTTGGCGGAGGCGTCGATGCCGCGGTACTCCACGCGGGCGGACCCGGCCTTGTCCGGCTTGTACAGGGGCACCCGGACCAGGGCGGAGCGGTTGTTGTGGCCCCAGGAGACGTAGGCGGGCGCCTCGCCGCCGCCCCAGAGTCGCTTGTAGGAGTTGACGAACTGGTGGGTGATCGCCGTGATCTCCACGCTGTGGTGCAGCAGTCCGGCGATGAACCGGCGTGCGGTGGTGGACAGGTGGAACTCCGCGCCGGGCTCGAAGAAGGCGTTGGAGTCACCCTCGAAGAGGGAGAAGTGGGTGTGCATCCCGGAGCCGGCGTGGTCGCCGAAGGGCTTGGGCATGAACGTGGCGTAGTTGCCCTGCAGCTGGGCGACCTCCTTGATGACCGTGCGGAACGTCATGATGTTGTCCGCCGTCTGCAGCGCGTCCGCGTACCTCAGGTCGATCTCGTTCTGGCCCGGGCCGGACTCGTGGTGGCTGAACTCCACGGAGATCCCGATGGCCTCCAGCATGTTCACCGCGTGGCGGCGGAAGTCCGTGGCCACCCCGCCGGGCTCGTGGTCGAAGTACCCGGCCTGGTCCACCGGGACCGGCTGGCCGTCCGGCCCCGGTTCCTTCGAGGCCAACAGGTAGAACTCGATCTCCGGGTGCGTGTAGAAGGTGAAGCCCATGTCCGCGGCCCGGGACAGCTGGCGGCGCAGCACGTTCCGGGGATCCGCCGCGGACGGCTCGCCGTCCGGGGTGAGCACGTCGCAGAACATCCGCGACGTCGGCTCCTCCTCACCCCGCCAGGGCAGGATCTGGAAGGTCGAGGGATCCGGCTGCAGCAGCATGTCGGACTCGAAGATCCGGGTGTAGCCGTCGATGGAGGACCCGTCGAAGCCCAGCCCCTCGGCGAAGGCCCCCTCCACCTCGGCGGGTGCCAGGGCCACGGACTTCAGCGTCCCGGTCACGTCGGTGAACCACAGGCGCACGAACCGCACGTCCCGGTCCTCGATGGTCCTGAGTACAAACTCCTGTTGGCGATCCATCGTTCGTGGCTGCCTCCTGTCGGATCGGGACGTTGGCTCCACTGTAGCGGTGGGAGCACTCCCGTGCGTGGTCACGCCGGACATGCCCCGAGGTCAGCACCGGCGACACTAGACTGCGGTCATGGCTGAGAACGAGACCGCACCGTACGCCGCCAAGACCCCGGCCCGGTACCGTACCGCGCACCTGCAGCAGGCCAAGGACGAGGGCCGCCGGTTCGCCATGCTCACCGCCTACGACTTCCAGATGGCCCAGGTGTTCGACGAGGCCGGCCTCGAGACGATCCTGGTGGGCGATTCGGCGGCCAACAACGTGATGGGCCACGCCACGACGCTGCCGATCACCCTGGAGGAGATGATCGTCTTCGCCGGTTCCGTGGTGCGCGGCACCACTCATGCGATGGTCATCTGCGACCTGCCGTTCGGCTCGTACGAGGTCTCCCCCGAACAGGCCACCGCCAGTGCCATCCGGCTCGTCAAGGAGGCCGGGGTGCACGCCGTGAAGATGGAGGGCGGGATCCGGTACGCGGACCACGTGGCCATGATGACCGATGCCGGCGTGCCGGTCATGGCCCACATCGGCTTCACGCCGCAGTCGGAGAACGTCCTGGGCGGGTACCGCGTCCAGGGCCGCGGCGAGGGCGCCGCCGAGTCCATGATCCGCGAGGCCACGGTGCTCCAGGACGCCGGGGCCTTCGCGGTCCTGATGGAGATGGTGCCCTCCGACGTGGCCCGCCAGGTGGACGAGGCCCTGCGCGTGCCCACCATCGGGATCGGTGCGGGTGCCGGGACCACGGGACAGGTGCTGGTCTGGCAGGACATGCTGGGCCTGCGGGCCGGGAGGATGCCCCGGTTCGTCAAGCAGTACGCGGACCTTCGCTCGGTCGTCGGCGAGGCCGCGGCCGCCTACCGCCGGGACGTGCTGGAGGGCACCTTCCCGGCCGCGGAGCACGGCTTCGAGTCCTGAGGTTCCGGTGCCTCCCGGGCGCCGTCCTGCGCGCCCCGGCAGGGGCGGGCCACCGGCCCACGGGGCGCGGGCCGGTGGACCGCGGACTCAGTCCCGGTCGTTGGAGGGATTGTTGTCCCAGTTGGAGTCCTCGGCCTCGCGTTCGTCCCAGCGCTCGTTGTTGGCCTGCACCTGCGCGATCGCGCCCTCGGCCTCCTCGCGGGTGGTGTAGGGGCCCAGCAGCTTCGACCAGTCCGACTGGGGGCCCTCCTCGACGGTCTTGGTGACGACGTTGTACCAGTATTCGCTCATGGCACCAGCCTAGGGTCGGTCCCGGCGATCCGGCCCCGGCGGGACGGCGATAGGATCGAAACATGTCCGAAGGCTCCATGACGTCCACCCGAACCGCCACCGTCCCCGCCGGGACCGCAGCCAGCCACAACGGCCCGGCCCCCGCCGGGCCGCCTGCCGGCCAGCCCGGCTCCCTGGCGCCCGTGGGAACCCTGGCCCCGGGCGTCGTCGCCCCGTCGCTGCCCGTGCCCGCCTCCATCGACCGCCCGGAGTACGTGGGGAAGGCCACCGCGGACGAGGGCAAGGGGTCGGACGTCTACGACGCCGAGGGCATCGAGAGGATCCGAGCCGCGGGACGACTGGCCGCCCGGGCCATGCAGGAGACGGCGAAGCACATCGCCCCGGGGGTGACCACGGCCGAACTGGACAGGGTGGCCCACGAGTACCTCATCGGCCACGGAGCCTACCCGTCCTGCCTGGGCTACAAGGGATTCCCCAAGTCCATCTGCACCTCGCTCAACGAGGTCATCTGCCACGGCATCCCGGACGACACGGTCCTGGAGGACGGGGACATCGTCAACCTCGACATCACCGCCTACCTGGACGGCCACCACGGCGACCACAACATGACCTTCACCGTCGGCACCGTGGACGAGGAGTCCGCCCTGCTGGTCGAGCGCACGCACGAGGCGATGATGCGGGGCATCAAGGCCGTGAAGCCGGGCCGGGAGATCAACGTCATCGGCCGCGCCATCGAGTCCTACGCCAGGCGCTTCGGCTACGGCGTGGTGCGGGACTTCATCGGCCACGGCGTCGGCCGGGAGTTCCACTCCGGCCTGGTCATCCCCCACTACGACGCCGCCCCGGCGCACAACCGGCTCATGGTCCCCGGCATGGTGTTCACCATCGAGCCGATGATCACCCTCGGCTCCATCGCGTGGGACCAGTGGGACGACGGCTGGACCGTGGTCACCCGGGACCGCAGGCGCACCGCCCAGTTCGAGCACACGCTGGTCGTCACCGACGACGGCGCGGACATCCTGACCCTGCCCTGACCACGTCCCCCGTCGACACCCGGCCGAGACCCCTAGGAGCACTTCCATGGCGCAGCAGAGAACTGATCCTGCCACCGGGGCACACACCGCCCTCGGGATCGATGTCGGCGGTACCGGCATGAAGGGCGGGATCGTCCAGCTCGGCGATGGCCCGGACACCGGCCGGCTGGTCGGCAAGCGGTACCGGATCCCCACGCCGAAACCGGCCGTCCCGGAAACGGTCGCCGGGGTCCTGGCCGAGATCGCGGCCGAGCTGGACTCCCGGCCCGAGGCCCCGCCGTCGACCCTGATGGCCGGCGTGTGCTTCCCCGCCGCCATCCAGAACGGGATCTGCCGCACGGCGACGAACATCGACCGGTCCTGGATCGGCACCGACGTGGACGCGCTGTTCTCCGAGCACCTCAAGCGCCCGGTGGCCACCCTGAACGACGCCGACGCCGCCGGCCTGGCCGAGGTCCGGTTCGGTGCGGGCCGGGGGGTGCCGGGGACGGTCCTCGTCCTCACCCTCGGCACCGGCATCGGGGGCGGACTGTTCAGGGACGGCGAACTGGTGCCGAACCTGGAACCGGGCACCATCGAGCTCGACGGGGCGATCGCCGAGCAGCGGGCCTCGGCGGCCGCCCGCGAGCGGGACGGACTGGACTGGCCGGAGTACGCCGAGCGGCTCCAGCGCTACTTCTCCTACGTGGAGGGCATCTTCTACCCGGACCTGATCATCGTCGGCGGCGGCATCTCCAAGCGCCCCCAGGACTACCTCCCGCTGTTGCGCCTGCGCACCCCGATCGTGCCGGCCGCACTGCAGAACAATGCCGGGATCGTGGGAGCCGCGCTGTGGGCCACCGACGTGATGGCCCAGTCCCCCGCCCGGGCGTCCGTGCTGCAGACCGCCCGGAGGGCGGCCGACCAGGAGATCGCACGCCGGGTGGAGGCCGACCAGGCCGGCACCGGACGGACCGCGGCGACGGGCACGGGCATGACCGGAGAGGCCCGCCAGGCGGCGGAGCGCGCGGCCGCGGCCAAGACGGTCACGAGCGGGACGGCGGGCAAGGCCGGGAAGACCGCCCAGGGAGTCACGGCGGACAAGCCGGGCAAGCAGGGGAAGGCGTCCACGGCCGCCCAGGACAAGGCGGCCCGGTTGCGGAAGAAGGCCGACAAGGCGGCGAAGCGGGCCGCCAAGGCCGAGCGCAAGGCGGCCAAGGAGGCCCAGGCCGTCCACAAGGCCATGGAGAAGGCGATCCGCCGCTCCAGCCGGTAGCCTGCGGACTCGCTGCCTGCGTCACGACCGCCCCGCGGGGCCGTGGTGGCCGATGGTGGCTCCGGCTTCCCCTCCGGAACCACCATCGGCAGTCTGATGGGCCCGTCACGGGCTCCCGCGCTCAGCGGGTGAACAGCCGCGGCTGCAGGGCCCTGACCGTCTCGGGCCTGTTCCCCGCCTCGCGCAGCTCCTCCACGGCGCGGGCGAAGTCGTCGAGCGAGTCGAAGTCCTGGTAGACCGATGCGAAGCGCAGGTACGCCACCTGGTCCAGCCGGCGCAAGGGGTCGAGGATCGCGAGCCCCACCTCGTGGGCGTCCACCTCGGCGTTGCCGGTGGCGCGGATGGTCTCCTCCACCTCCTGGGCGAGCATGGCCAGGTCGTCGTTGGTCACCGGCCGCCCCTGACAGGCCTTGCGGACGCCGTTGATGACCTTGGAGCGGTCGAACGGCTCCGCCACCCCGGAACGCTTGACCACGGTCAGCGCCGTGGTCTCCATGGTGGTGAACCGCTTGCCGCAGGACTGGCACTGCCGTCGCCGGCGGATGGCGGATCCGTCGTCGAGGGACCGGGAGTCCACCACCCGGGAATCCTCATGACGACAGAAGGGACAGTGCATGGACTCCCCTTCTGCAGTCGGCGGGCCCGCCGTGGGCCGTTCGGGTGAACGCCCTCATCATAACCCCACATATGGCGTCACCACAATCAGCACATCACCACATGTAGTGTTCCGGGCGGCGGGTCGGGTGGAGACCGGACCGGGGCCGGCAGGCCGGCCCCTCCAGCCGGTCCGGGCTCACTCCAGACAGGCGGGGCCGAGCAGCACCTTGAGGTCACCGAACAGGGCAGGGTTGGGACTGACCCGGAAGTCCGGTCCGAGCTGCATGATCTCCATGGTCCGGTTCCCCGCCAGCCTGAGCCGCACCTCCGTGGTCCCGGGGTGGGTCCTCAGCACGTCCCCCAGCGCGGAGACCACGGTCTCGTTGGCCTTGAAGGCCGGCATGGTGATGGACACCGGTCCCGAATGACCACCGGACAGGTCCGGGATGGTCAGTTCCTGGGCGCTGAGGGTGATCGACCCGTCATCGCGCCGCTGGACCCGGCCCTTGATCGCGACCACCAGGTCCTCGGCCAGCATGGTGGCGATCGGGGCGTAGGCCTGGCCGAAGAACATGACCTCCATCGAGGCACCCAGGTCCTCCACCTCGCATCGGGCGTAGGCGTTGCCGGAGCTCTTGGCGATCCGCCGCTGCAGCGAGGTGATGAGCCCGGCGATGGTGACCTGCGCGCCGTCCGATGGGCCGTCGTCGGAGATGATGTGCGAGATGGACGTGTCCGCGTGCTGGGCCAGGACACCGTCCAGCCCCTGCAGGGGATGGTCCGAGACGTAGAGGCCGAGCATCTCCCGCTCGAAGGTGAGCTTGTCCTTCTTGTCCCACTCGGGCATGTCGGGGACCTCCAGCCCCAGCCCGGCGTCGGCCGCCTCTCCACCCTCGGCCTCGAGGATGGAGAAGAAGTCGAACTGGTTGTTCGCCTCCTGGCGCTTCTGGGCCACGGTGGCGTCTACGGCCTCCTCGTGGATGGCCAGCAGCGCCCGGCGCGAGTGCCCGAGGGAGTCGAAGGCGCCGGCCTTGATCATCGACTCGATGGTGCGCTTGTTGCAGACCACCGCGGGCACCTTCTTGAAGAAGTCCGGGAACGAGCCGAAGTCCCCCTTCTCCTCGCGGGCGCCCACCATGGCGGTGACCACGTTCGAGCCCACGTTGCGCACGGCGCCCATGCCGAAGCGGATGTCCTTGCCGACCGGGGTGAAGTAGAGGGAGGACTCGTTGACGTCCGGGGGCAAAACCGTGATGCCCATGCGGCGGCACTCGTTGAGGTACATGGCCATCTTGTCCTTGTCGTCGCCGACGGAGGTCAGTAGCGCGGCCATGTACTCGGCCGGGTAGTGCGCCTTGAGGTAGGCCGTCCAGTAGGACACCAGTCCGTACGCCGCGGAGTGCGCCTTGTTGAAGGCGTAGTCCGAGAACGGCAGCAGGATGTCCCACAGCGCCTTGATGGCCGCCTCGGAGTACCCGTGGTCGACCATGCCCTGGTGGAAGCCGACGTACTGCTTGTCCAGCTCGGACTTCTTCTTCTTGCCCATGGCGCGGCGGAGGATGTCCGCCTGTCCGAGGCTGAAGCCGGCGACCTTCTGCGCGATGGCCATGACCTGCTCCTGATACACGATCAGGCCATAGGTGGTGTCGAGGATCTCCTTGAGGGGCTCCTCGAGCTCGGGATGGATCGGGGTGATCTCCTGCTGGCCGTTCTTGCGCAACGCGTAGTTCGTGTGCGAGTTGGCGCCCATGGGCCCCGGCCGGTACAGGGCGATGGTCGCCGAGATGTCCTCGAAGTTGTCCGGCTTCATCATCTTCAGCAGCGAGCGCATCGGCCCGCCGTCGAGCTGGAACACGCCCAGGGTGTCCCCCCGGGCGAGCAGCTCGTAGGACGCCCGGTCGTCGAACGCGAGGGACTCCAGGTCCAGGTCGAATCCCTGATTGGCCGTGATGTTCTCGAGGGCGTCGGAGATGATCGTCAGGTTCCGCAGGCCCAGGAAGTCCATCTTGATCAGTCCGAGCCCCTCGGCGGTGGGGTAGTCGAACTGCGTGATGACCTGGCCGTCCTGCATGCGGCGCATGATCGGGATGACGTCGATGATCGGCTCCGAAGACATGATCACGCCCGCGGCGTGCACACCCCACTGGCGCTTCAGCCCCTCGACGCCCTTGGCGGTCTCGAACACCTTCGCGGCGTCCGGGTCCGTGGCGACCAGCTCCCGGAACTCCCCCGCCTCCGAGTACCTCTTGGCGTCCTTGTCCTCGATGTCCTTGAGCGGGATGTCCTTGGCCATCACCGCCGGCGGCAGCGCCTTCGTCAGCGTCTCGCCCATGGAGAACGGGAAGCCCATCACGCGCGCGGAGTCCTTGAGCGCCTGCTTGGTCTTGATGGTGCCGTAGGTGACGATCATGGCCACGCGCTCGTCACCGTACTTCTCCGTGACGTAGTCGATCACCTCGGAGCGGCGGCGATCATCGAAGTCGACGTCGAAGTCCGGCATGGACACGCGGTCCGGGTTGAGGAAGCGCTCGAAGATCAGGCCGTGCTCGAGCGGGTCGAGCTCGGTGATCTTCAGGGCGTAGGCGACCATGGAGCCGGCCCCGGACCCACGGCCGGGCCCGACGCGGATGCCGTGGTCCTTGGCCCAGTTGATGAAGTCGGCGACCACGAGGAAGTACCCCGGGAAGCCCATGGAGATGATGACGTCGAGCTCGTAGTCCGCCTGCTTGCGCACGTGGTCCGGTACCCCGTTGGGGTAGCGGTACTTCAGCCCCGTGGCGACCTCCTTGGTCAGCCAGCTGGTCTCGTCCTCCCCCGGAGGGCAGGGGAACTTGGGCATGTAGTTGGCGGAGGTGTCGAAGGAGACCTCGCACTGCTCGGCGATGAGCAGGGTGTTGTCACAGGCCTCGGGGAACTCCGAGAACAGGTCCCGCATCTGCCGCGGGGACTTCAGGTAGAACTCCGTGCCGGTGAAGGCGAACCGGGAGCCGCCCTGGTCGTAGGTGGGTTCCAGCAGCGTGGACCCCGACTGGATGGCCAGCAGCGCCTCGTGCGGCTTGGCGTCGTGCTCATGCGTGTAGTGCAGGTCGTTGGTGGCGACCAGGGGCAGGTCCAGGTCCTTGGCCAGCCGGAGCAGGTCCGGGACCACCCGCTTCTCCAGGTCGAGACCGTGCTGCATCAGCTCGCAGTAGAAGTTGCCCTTGCCGAAGATGTCACGGAACTCCGCCGCGGCCTCCACCGCCTCCTTGTACTGGCCCAGCCGCAACCGGGTCTGGACCTCACCGGACGGGCATCCCGTGGTCCCGATCAACCCGGAGGAGTACGTGGAGAGCAGCTCCCGGTCGATCCGGGGCCACTTGGCGTACACGGAGTCCAGGGAGGCGATCGAGCCCGCCCGGAACAGGTTGTGCATGCCGGTGTTGTCCTTGGCCAGCAGGGTCATGTGCGTGATCGCACCACCGCCGGAGACGTCGTCCCCGCGCTGGTGCTGCTCGCCCCAGCGGACCTTCGTCTTGTCCGTGCGGTGCTGCTGGCCCGGCGTCAGGTAGGCCTCGAGGCCGATGATCGGCCTGATGCCCGCGTCCGTCGCCTTCTTCCAGAAGTCGAAGGCACCGAACAGGTACCCGTGGTCGGTGATGGCGATCGAGTCCATGCCGAGGCGCTCGGTCTCGACGAAGAGCTCGCTGAGCTTGGCTGCCCCGTCGAGCATCGAGTACTCGGTGTGGGTGTGCAGGTGCGCGAATCCGCCGTCCCGCGAGGCCTGTCCCGTTGCCGATGTGGTCGCCGTCATTGTCCGCACTTCCCTACTGCCCTGCTGCGCTGCCGTACAACTGATTCGTGGTGCCGTACCACCCTAGTGGCCCCGGAGGACATCCAGGGCGTAGGCCAGGTCATGCGGGTACGGGCTCTCGTACTCGACCCATTCCCCCGTCACCGGGTGGGAGAAGCCCAGCCGGCGGGCGTGCAGCCACTGCCGGGTCAGCCCGAGCTCGGCGGCGAGCTTCGGGTCCGCCCCGTAGGTCAGGTCCCCGGCACAGGGATGGCGCAGCGCGGCGAAGTGGACGCGGATCTGGTGGGTCCGGCCCGTCTCGAGCTGCACCTCGACCAGGGTCGCCCGGCCGAAGGCCTCCAGGGTCCGGTAGTGCGTCACCGAGTCCCGTCCTCCGTCGAGGACCGCGAACTTCCAGTCGTGACCGGGGTGACGGCCGATCGGCGCGTCGATGGTGCCGTTCAGGGGGTCCGGCAGTCCCTGCACCACGGCGTGGTAGGTCTTCTTCGGAGTCCGGTCACGGAACGCGTCCTTCAGGGCGGTGTAGGCCCGCTCGGACTTGGCCACCACCATGACACCGGAGGTGCCCACGTCCAGCCGGTGCACGATGCCCTGCCGCTCCGGTGCCCCCGACGTCGAGATCCGGTACCCGGCACCCGCCAGGCCGCCGACGACGGTCGGCCCGACCCAGCCCGGCGACGGGTGGGCGGCCACGCCCACGGGCTTGTCCACGACGACATAGTCCGGGTCGTCAGCCAGGATGGTCAGGTCCTCCACGATCTCCACCTTCACCTCGAGCGGGTCGGTCTCCTCGGGCACGTCCACCACGAGTTCGGTTCCCGCGACGGCCTTCGCCGACTTCTGCACGGTCTGCGCGCCGGACGCCGCGCCGGTGCGGCGCTGCGTCACCCGTCCGTCGGCACACCAGGCGCCGGCCTTGGTGCGGGACACCCCCGAGCGCGCCGGCCAGGACCGCGTCCACCCGCCGGCCGACGTCGGCCGGGCCGGGGACGACGACGGCCGGGCCGGGCAGGGGCCCGGGTGCGGTGTCAGTCACGGTCCTCCCCCGGGGCCGCGGGGCGAGGGGCCTGGGCGGGCTCCCGCGTCCCGTCGAGCCGGCGGCCGGTGAACATCAGCAGCACGATGCCGATCATCGAGCAGACGATCAGCGAGTCGGCGATGTTGAAGATGGCGAAGTTGGGCAGGGCGATGAAGTCCACCACGTGGCCGACCCCGAAGGCCGGGGGCCGCAGCAGGCGGTCGGTGAGGTTGCCGAGCACTCCGCCGAGCAGGCCGCCCAGGGCCAGGGCCCAGGCGGTCGAGCGGACCCGGAACAGCAGCACCACCACGAAAACCGCTACCGCGGCCTGGATGATCGTGAAGACCCAGGTGTGGTCCTCACCGATCGAGAAGGCCGCCCCGGGGTTCCGGATGAAGTGCCAGCGCAGCAGCGGGGGCAGGACGTCGATGACCTGCCCCTCGGCCATGGTCGTCTCCACCCAGCGCTTGGTCAGCTGGTCCAGGACGTAGCCCACGGCCAGGACCAGCACGGCGATCCAGCCGCGGCGACGCCTCGGGGTTCGTTCCGCGTCCGGATGCGCCGGGACGGTCGGTTCGGTGTCGGTCACGCGGTGGGGTCTCTCGGATCGGCGGGAACGGGGGAACAACGGGGGGCGCGACGGACAGAGACACGGGGCCGGCCACGGTCCTCCCGTGGCCGGCCCCGGATCCGGTCTGGATCTGCCGGCGTGACCGGTGGGCCGTCAGGACGGCCCACCGGTCAGCTGGTGGCGGTGACCTCGTCCTGGATCGGGCCCTGGCTCTGCAGGTCGCGCAGCTGACCCTCGATGTAGGCCTTCAGCCGCGCACGGTAGTCGCGCTCGAAGCCCTTGAGCTGCTCGACCTTGCGCTCGAGCACGGACTTCTTCTCCTCCAGCTCGGCCAGCGTCTTCCGGGACTTCTCCTGGGCGTCGTTGACCAGGCCGTCGGCCTCGGACTGGGCGTCGGCGATGATCTGCTCGCGCTTGGCCTCACCCTCGGCGACGAAGTCATCGTGCAGCTTCTGGGCCATGGCGAGCACGCCGGCGGCCGAGGTGGCGACGGCCTCGCGGCCGGTGACCGCGGCGGGCGCGGCCGGCACGGCGGTGGCCGGCGTGTCCGCGGTCGCCGCCGGAGTGACGGCGGGCGCCGCCTCGATGACCTCGTCCGAGTCCTTGGCCGCGGGCACGGAGGCGGCCGGCTTCTGGCTGGCGCCGCTGTCCTCGGTGGAGGCAGCCTCGGCGACAGGCGTGGACGAACCGCCTGCGGAGGTCTTCTGGACGGAGGTGTCCTGGACGGAGGTGCCCGTGGCGACGGTCCCCTCGTCCTCGGCGGAGACCGGGGCGGGAACGGTGGACCCGGAGGCACCACCGGACTGGAGCTCGGCGACCTTGCGACGCAGTTCGTCGTTCTCCTGGTTCAGACGGCGCAGCTCGACGACGATCTCGTCCAGGAAGTCATCGACCTCGTCCTGGTCGTATCCCTCGCGGAACTTGGTCGGCTGGAACCGCTTGTTCACAACGTCTTCCGGCGTCAGTGCCATGTGGTCACCCCAATACTTGTCAGGTCTGCCCGCGGAGGGGCAATGGTCGTCCCGTGGCGCCACGCCACGGCTTCTCCGCGCACGAGGGCCACACTGCAGTTCAGGCTACCACCGGTGTCCCGGCCCCGACTTCGGCGCCCGCCGGCCACGGCGCAGGTCCGGCGGGGGTCAGGCGAACGATCCCACGGCCAGGGCCCCGACCACGGACTTGAGCAGCACGACGACCACGAACAGCACGAGGAAGGCGATGTCCAGCCCGATCCCGCCCAGGTTCAGCGGGGGGATCTTGGACCGCAGCCACCGCAGCGTCGGATCCGTCACGGTGTAGACGGCCGAGGCGATCACGAGGATGAAGCCCTGCGGGCGCCAGGCCCGGGCGAAGGACTGGACCACGTCGAAGACGATCCGGACCAGCAGCAGGAACTGGAAGATCGCCAGGACGAGGTAGAGGAAGGAGAAGATGAGGGTCACGGCAGCCTATTCCACACCATGTCGGGTCCGGGAGGGGTCACTCCCCGACGGGTGTCAGCTCTGGTTGAAGAAGTGGGCCTGGTCCTCGGTGCCGGACGAATCCTCCCCGAGGACCTGGACGTGGGCCGGCGTCAGCAGGAACACCTTGTTGGTGACGCGCTCGATGGAGCCGTGCAGCCCGAACACGAGGCCGGCGGAGAAGTCCACCAGCCGCTTGGCGTCGGCCTCGCCCATGTCCGTCACGTTCATGATGACCGGGATGCCGCCACGGAACGACTCCCCGATGACCTTGGCGTCGTTGTAGGAGCGGGGGTGCACGGTGGTGATCTGACGCACGGCAGGGGCATCCTCGCGGGAGTGGGCGGCACGCTTGATCGGGGTCACCGGCGCGCGGTACTCCCGCTCCGCCACCGGGGCCGCGGCCACCCTGCTCGGCTGGGGGCGCTCCGGGCGGCTGTCCTCCTCCCAGTCCTCGGCGGCGTCGGCACGATCGTCATGATCCGAGCGGTCGGAGACCTCGCTCCGGTCGGCACGCTCGTGCCGACGGGACTCCGTGGCCCGCTGCTCTTCCTCGTACTGCTCGTCGCCATCGGCGAGCCCGAGGTAGATCATGGTCTTCTTCAGTGCACCAGCCATCGAAAATCCTCACCGTGTGGAAGCCGCCCGGCCTGCTGCCGGCCCTGCGGAGATCTGCCGTCCTGCGGACACTATCGAGGTTAACCCACGGGCGCACGGGGCCCGAGGACATCGGTTCCCACCCGAAGGTGTGTCGCTCCCGCGGAGACGGCCTGCTCCAGGTCCTGGCTCATTCCCGCGGAGATCCACGTGGCATCGGGGTGCGTGCCGGTCAGTGCGGCGGAGAGTTCCGCGAGCCGGGCAAAGGCCGGGGTGGGGTCCAGGCCCAGGGGGGCCACCGCCATCACCCCGCGCAGCCTCAGGCCGTCGGCCGCCGCGATCCGGTCGGCCAGGGCCCCCACCGCGGCCGGGTCGACACCGCCACGGGCGCCGATGCCGGCCGGACGGTCCTGTTCGGGCCGCGGGTCCAGGTCGACCTGGACCAGGCAGTCCAGCGGATCCCGTTCCTGTAGTCCGGAGTCCGCGCGCCTGGCCTGTTCACGCCCCATCGCCGCCGAGAGGGCGTCCACGAGTGACTCCCTGTCGACCGAGTGCACCGCGGAGGCATAGCGCACCACGTACTTGGCCTTGTTGGACTGCAGCTGGCCGATGAAGTGCCACCGCACCGGGGCCTGCACCCCGGTCAGCCGCTCCGTCTCGGCCGCCTTGGCGCGGGCCTCCTGGTCCCGGTTCTCGCCAACGTCCCGCACGCCGAGTGCGGCCAGCCGGGCCACGTCCTCGGCCGGATGGAACTTGGTCACGACGATCAGCGTGGGGGCGTCGGAGCGTCCCGCGGAGCGCGTGGCCTCCTCGACCCGCTGGCGCACGGCGGCGAGACGGTCCGCAAGCTCCCGTCCGCGGGCGTCATCGGCCGGGCCGGGACCCGGCCCCAGCTCCGCCCCGCTCATGTGCTCCGCGCCGCTCATGCCACACCCTCCCCGGTGCGCCAGACGACCCCGGCGAACCGGCCCTCACCGGGTGCGCGGCGGTGGGAGAACAGCCGCCCGTCCTCGAAGGTGCACCGGTCATCGCGGTGCACCGTCACGCCGAGCCGCTCCAGGACGGCAACCGCACCCGCCGGCAGGTCCAGCGCGGGCGTTCCCCAGGAGGTGGTCGAGTCCGTGGCCGGGATCCTCGAGGCGCCGTCACGGCGCATGTCCTCGGGGACCTCATAGCACCGGCCGCAGATGCCCGGCCCCACCCAGGCCTCTATCTCACCGGGCGCACCCCCGGCGCCGGAACCCCGCAACCGGTCCACGGTGGCCTCCAGCACGCCGTCGAGCAGTCCGCGGCGTCCGGCGTGGGCGACCGCGGTCGGCCCCGTCAGGTCCACGCCGCCCGGGGGGCGGGAGGCGAAGACGACGGGCAGGCAGTCTGCCACCATGACGGCCAGCGGGTCCCGCCCCGTCGGACTGACCAGGGCGTCGGCCTCCTCGGCGGGGCCGCTGCGTGCACCCCATCCGTTCCCGGTTGCCTCGACGACGCGCGCGGAGTGCACCTGGGTGAGGTACTCGGTGCGCCCCGGCGCCACGCCCATCTCCCGCTCCAGCCGGGTCCTGGCCTCGGACACGGGACGGCCGGGGTCCTGCGCCGTCGTCCCACCGGAGACATGGAACGCGAGGTTGCCGGTGTCGACCCCGGTGAAGCCGATGTGCAGACCGGGAGACGGCGAGACGCGGAACACGAACGGCCCCCCGGTCACTTCAGGAAGTCGGGAACGTCCAGGTCGTCACGGCTGCCGCCGGACAGGTCGGGCTCCACGACGGTGGGCAGGTCTTGCTGGGCTGCCGGTTCGGCGCGGTAGCCGGACGGCTCCGCGGCAGGCTGGGCCGGCACGGGGACCGCCACCGGGGCGGCCGGGAGTGACTGGCTGGGCACCGGTTGCGGGGCGGCCTGCTGGCCCTGCGGACGGGTCCCGGTGCCGTAGGCCCCCGCCGGCGCGGAGGTGGCGTCGACCCGGTCGAAGCCCGCGGCGATGACGGTGATGCGCGCCTCGTCGCCGAGGGCGTCGTCGATGACGGCACCGAAGATGATGTTGGCCTCCGGGTGCGCCACCTCCTGGACGAGGCGGGCCGCCTCGTTGATCTCGAACAGGCCGAGGTCGGAACCGCCCTGGATGGACAGCAGCACACCGTGGGCGCCGTCGATGGAGGCCTCCAGCAGCGGCGACGCGATGGCCAGCTCGGCGGCCTTGACGGCCCGGTCCTCGCCCTGGGCGGAACCGATGCCCATGAGTGCCGATCCTGCCCCCTGCATGACGGACTTGACGTCGGCGAAGTCGAGGTTGATCAGGCCCGGGGTGGTGATCAGGTCGGTGATGCCCTGGACGCCGGAGAGCAGCACCTGGTCGGCGGACTTGAAGGCGTCCAGGACCGAGACGTTGCGGTCGGAGATGGACAGCAGCCGGTCGTTCGGGATCACGATCAGGGTGTCGACCTCGTCGCGCAGGGCATCGATGCCGGACTCGGCGCTGGTGGCCCGGCGTCGGCCCTCGAAGGTGAACGGGCGGGTCACGACGCCGATGGTCAGGGCGCCCAGCGAGCGGGCGATGCGGGCGACGACCGGGGCGCCACCGGTACCGGTGCCGCCGCCCTCGCCGGCGGTGACGAAGACCATGTCGGCCCCGCGCAGGACCTCCTCGATCTCCTCGGCGTGGTCCTCGGCGGCCTGGCGGCCCACCTCCGGGTTCGCCCCGGCACCCAGTCCGCGGGTCAGCTCCCGCCCGACGTCCAGCTTGACGTCGGCGTCACTCATCAGCAGCGCCTGGGCATCGGTGTTGATGGCGATGAACTCCACGCCGCGGAGTCCCACGTCGATCATGCGGTTCACGGCATTGACGCCGGCGCCGCCGATGCCGACGACCTTGATGACGGCCAGGTAGTTCTGGGGTGCTGCCACGGTGTTTGTCCCTTGTTCGGTGTCTGTCTGTCTGCTGTCCGGCCTGCGCCCCGGACGCCCATCGGACGCCGCAACGCCCTCCGGGTGGCTTAACGTTCAGGTTGAAGGTTATTGTTATGTCAACCTGTGTTCTAGGTGAAACGTTATGGTGCCGACGCGGATCGCGCAAAGACCCGCTCCCGCGTGTCGCCCTCGCGCGCCCCGAGGAGCCCTCCGGCACGGTCCGCTCATCGCGTCACCGGGTATTCCGGGATCGAGACGTCGAACTCCTCGACCGGGTCCGCCTCGTCCTGCGGGACCTTCAGCAGGGCCCCCAGGACCTGCGCCTTCCGGTCCCCCTGCTCGGCATTGCCCCAGAGCACGGTGCGCCCGTCCTCGAGCGTCAGGGTCACGGAGTCCACCGTCTGCGCCGAGGCGGAGTCCATCCGGTTGCGGATGGGATCCGGCAACGAGCCCAGGACGGTCGTGATCGCGTCGAAGACCTCGGGATCGGACAGGTCGGCGGCATCGGAGACACTGGGCAACCGATACCGTTCGGCCTCCTCCGCTCCCAGGGTGGCGACGGCCTGGCCCTGGGCCGAGTACAGCACCCGTTGATCCCCCTGGGGCACCTGGGCGACCGGCTGGTGCTCCACGACCTCCACGACAAGGGACGCGGGCGGTTCCGCCCGGACCCTGACCTCCTCGACGGCGGGCTCTCCCGCCAGCCGCTCGGCGACGGTCCGCTGGCCCACCTGCGGCAGGGGCACTCCGTGCAGGGGCTGCACCAGCGCCTCGGCCCGTTCGCGCGGCAGCAGGTCGGCGCCCGTGACCGTGATGGTGCGGATGGCCAGCAGGGGGGAGAAGTACAGGACTGCCCCGAGCACGACCAGCAGCACCAGGCCCGCCGCGCCGACCGCGCGCCACAGCCGGACCCGCCGGCGCCGGGCCTGCTCGGGCGTCTCCGGGAAGGCCAGGACGTTGTCGTCGTCCGCGGTCATCACGTCGGTCGCCGTGGAGGCCTCCGGGCCGGCGTCCGTCCTATCGCCCGCCATCGAGGGTTTCCTCGTCGCGATCCGCCAGCGCCGCCAGGATCGCCCCGCCCTGGGCCGTGACGTCCCCGGCACCCATGGTCAGGATGACGTCGCCTGGACGGGCCGCGGCGACCAGGCCGGCCACGCCGGCACCGGTGTCCTCCGGGACCTCACCGGAACCGGGCAGGAGGGTGGACAGATGCCGGGTGATCAGGGTCGAGTCGACCCCGGCGATCGGTTCCTCCCGGGCCGGGTAGACAGGCAGGACCCGCACGCCGTCGGCGGCCGAGAGCGCCTGCGCGAAGCCGTCCGCGAAGTCCCGGGTGCGCGAGAACAGGTGGGGCTGGAAGAGCACGTGGACCCGGTGCCCGCCGGCCACCGAGCGCCCGGCGGCGATGGCCGCCGCCACCTCGGTGGGGTGGTGCGCGTAGTCGTCGAAGACGCGGACGCCGGCACGCTCGCCGCGGAACTCGAACCGACGCGCGGTGCCGCGGAAGGCCTCCAGCCCGCGGGCCGCGTCCTCGGCCTCCAGGCCGGCGTGGTGGGCGGCGAGCAGGACCGCAGCGGCGTTCAGCGCGTTGTGACGACCCGGAACGGCCAGTTCCACCTGCGTGGAGCGCCCGCCGGCCCAGCGGAAGGTGACGCGCTGCCCGGTGCCCCCGGCCGTGCCGGCCAGCTCGCTGTCCGCCAGGACGAGGTCGTCGCCCCGTCCGGGCTCCGAACCGTAGGTGACGACCCGGGGCGCCGGCCGGCCGGCCGCCGCCTCGGCGCGGATCCACTGGGCCAGGGCCAGGGCCCCGGGGTCGTCGGCACAGGCCACCAGCACACCGTCCGGGGGCAGCAGCAGCGCGAAGTCGCGGAAGACCTGCACCACGGCGTCGGCGGAGCCGTAGAAGTCGAGGTGGTCGGCCTCCACGTTCGTCACGATCGCGATCTGCGGCCGGTAGTTCAGCAGCGTGCCGTCGGACTCGTCGGCCTCGGCGATGAACCACTCCCCCGCGCCGGCCCGTGCGTTGGTCCCCAGGCCGGCGACGGCGGCGCCGACGGCGAAGGTCGGATCGGCGCCGGCGCGGGTGAACGTCATCGCCGCCATCGAGGACGTGGTGGTCTTGCCGTGCGTGCCGGCGACCGCGAGCACCCGGTGGCCGGCCATCGCAGCGGCCAGCCCCTGGGAGCGATGCAGGACGGGCACGCCCCGGGCGATCGCGGCGTCGTACTCGGGATTGCCCGGGCCGGCGATCGACGAGGCCACGACCGTGTCCACGCCGGCGCCACCCGCCCGCTGGGCCACCCGGTCGAGGTTCCGCGCGTCGTAGCCGACGAACACCGCGGCGCCGGCGGCCTCGAGCTCGTGCATCACCGGCAGGTCCTTGGCGTCGGTCCCGGAGATCGGCACCCCCTGTTGTTGCATGATCCGGGCGATCCCGGACACGCCGACACCGCCCAGGCCCAGGAAGTGCACCCGGCCCAGGGCGGCCAGCGACGGCGCCATGGGCCGCACCGGGGTGGTCTCGTCGGTCGGTCGGTTCATCGGGATCCTCCTGCGGCGTTCAGGACCAGGCGCGCCATGGCCTGGTCGGCATCCCGGATCCCCAGCGAGGCGGAGGCGGCGGACATCCGCTCCAGCCGCCCGGCGTCCAGGGCCAGGGGAATGAGTTCTCGGCGGACCCAGTCCGCGGTGAAGGACTCGTCCTTCACCAGGACGGCTCCCTCCGCCGTCACCAGCCCACGGGCGTTGAGGGCCTGCTCACCGTTGCCGATCGGCAGCGGGACGAACACGGCGGGCAACCCCACGGCCGCCAGCTCGCAGACGGTGCCGGCACCCGAGCGGGCGACGATGAGGTCGGCCGCGGCGTAGGCCTGCTCCATGCCCTCCAGGTACTCGACCTGGTGGTACCCGGGCGAGGCGACCGGGTCGCCGTCGGGCCCCAGGACCTGTTTGCCCCGGCCGGTCAGGTGCAGGACCTGCAGTCCCGCGCCGGCGAGGTCCGGGAGGGCCGCCGCGATCGTCCGGTTGACGTTGAGGGCGCCCGAGGACCCGCCGGTGACCACCACCGTGGTGGCGGAGGGGTCCAGCCCCAGGGCCCGCCGGGCCGGCTCACGGGCCGTGTCCCGGTCGAGGGTGGAGATCTCCCGGCGCATCGGCATACCCACGTGCAGGGCGCGCGGCAGCACCGTCTCGGGGAAGGCGGTGGCCACGGCCGCGGCCCGGCGGGCACCGACGCGGTTGGCCAGCCCGGCGCGGACGTTGGCCTCGTGGATGACCACGGGCACCCGGCGCCGGGCGGCGGCCAGGTACACGGGGGTGGAGACATAACCGCCCACCCCGACCACGACGTCGGCCCGGCGCCGGTCGAGGATGTCACCCGCCTGCGCCACGGCCCGCCGGAAGCGGGAGGGCAGCCGGACCAGGTCCATGGTGGGGCGGCGGGGCATCGGGACCCGGTCGATGGTGTCCAGCGCGTACCCGGCGGCCGGGACGAGACGGGTCTCCATGCCGGAGGCGGTGCCCACCATGGTGCAGTGCACCGCGGCCGGGTGGGCGCCCTCGGTCGCGGTCTCCTCGAGGGCCCGGGCGATGGCCAGCATGGGGCTGATGTGGCCGGCCGTACCGCCGCCGGCCAGGACCACGTTCAGGGTGTCGGGCATCAGTGCGCCTCCTTCGTGTCGGGGCGGGTGTCCACGGCGGGGCCGGTGCCGGCTACGACGGCCCGGCCCTCCCGGTGCTGTTCGCGGGCGAAGGCCAGGACCACGCCGACGGCCGCCAGGACGAACGTCAGGGAGGATCCGCCGTAGGAGATGAACGGCAGGGGCACGCCGATGACGGGCAGCAGGCCGGTGACCATGGAGATGTTGATGAAGGCCTGGCCCACGATCCAGGCCAGGATGCCGCCGGTGCAGATCCGGATGAACACGGAGTCGGTGCGCCGCGCGACCCGGAACATGCCGACGGCCAGTCCGGCGAAGAGCGTGAGCACCAGCAGGGCGCCGACGAGTCCGAGCTCCTCGCCGAGGATGGTGAAGATGAAGTCGTTCTCCGCCTCGGGGATGTAGCTCCACTTCTGCCGGGACTGGCCCAGCCCGAGTCCCCACCAGCCACCGGAGGCCAGGGCGTACAGGCCGTGCTGGGGCTGGTAGCACGGGTCGGTGGCGAAGTCGCAGTTGCCCAGCCAGGCCTGGATGCGCACCGTGCGGTTGGACGAGACGAGCGCCATGATGATCGCGCCCACCGCGGCCACGGCTCCGGCCACCGCGAAGTAGAGCAGCCTCGTGCCGGCCAGGAACAGCACGGCTGCCACGACCAGCATGATGACCATGGCGGTACCCAGGTCCCGGCCGATCATGACCAGGCCGAGGAGGACGGCGCCCACCGGGAAGAGCACCGGCACGACGGAGTGCTTGAGCTGGCCGATGAGCCGGCCCTTGCGTTCGAGCACGGCGGCCGCCCAGAGGGCCAGGGCCAGTTTCGCCGCCTCCGAGGGCTGTCCCGTGGCCGGGCCGACCTTGATCCAGTTGCGGTTGCCGTTGACCTCGTGGCCCAGGGGCGTCAGGACGAGCATCAGCAGCACGATGGCGATGACCAGCGCCGGCCAGGCCAGCCGGCGCAGTCTGTCCGTGCTCAGCCGGGAGAGGAAGACCATCACTCCCAGCCCGACGGCGGCGAAGACGGCCTGGCGGATGAACAGGTCATAGGATCCGGTCGTCTCGCCGATGTTCTCCACGGAGGAGGAGGACAGCACCATGATCAGTCCGATCACGGTCAGCGCGAGCGTGCAGCCGAGGATGAGGAAGTAGGACGACGCCGAGCCCTCGCCCTCCAGGAAGGACCACATCCGCCGCCACCAGTACGCCGGGCCGCGGCCGCCACGACGCGTGCTCCCGGGCCCGGAGGCCGGTCCGGCGCCGCGGGCCGCGCGGCCACCGGCCGTCCGGGCGGAGGGGGTACCGGAGGCGGACGGGGCCGCACCGGTCCCCGGACGGGGACGCCGGCCCCTGGCGGGACCCCGGGTACGGCGCAGGGGCCGTTGGGGGGTGGTCACCATGGGTGGGCTCCTTAGCTGCTCAGCCCCTTGTGTTCCATGAGGCGGGCGACGGCGTCGATGAAGGCGTTTCCTCGGTCTGCGTAGGACGTGAACTGGTCCATGGACGCCGCCGCGGGCGCCATGAGCACGACGTCCCCGGGCCGGGCCACGGCATCGGCCTCCCGGACCGCTGCGTCCATGGCCCGGTGGCCGTCCGAGGGATCCCCTCCAGTGTCGCGTACCGCCGTCGACAGGACCGGGACGTCGGGTGCGTGTCTCTGTATGGCACCTGCCAGTTCGCTGGGATCCGCCCCGATGAGCACCACGGCGCGCAGGCGGTGGGCGTGGCGGGAGACCAGTTCGTCGTAGGTCACGCCCTTGGGCAGTCCGCCGGCGATCCACACCACGTCGGTGAAGGCCGCAAGAGAGGCGTCCGCGGCGTGGGGGTTGGTCGCCTTGGAGTCGTTGATCCACAGCACGTCGTCCGCCTTGGCCACGAGCTGGATGCGGTGCTCCCCCGGTCGGTAGGCACGCAACCCGTCCCGGACGGCCTCCGGCGGCACGCCGATGGCCCGCACCAGGGCGGCGGCCGCCAGGGCGTTGGCCACCTGGTGCCGGGGCGCGATGGGCCCGAGGTCCTCGACATGGCCGAGTTCCAGGGCCTGATGGGCCCGTTCGTCCAGGAAGGCCCGGTCCACGAGGATGCCGTCGACCACACCGACCATGGACAGTCCCGGCGTGTCCGTGGTGAAGGACACCGCTCGGCACCCCTCCTGGACGTCGGCCTGCTCGACCATCCGCATGGTCTCGGGCTGGTCCTCGTTGAAGATGCACGCCTCGCGGGTGTGCTCGTAGATCCTGGCCTTGTCCGCGCAGTACGCCGCGAAGGACCCGTGCCAGTCCACGTGGTCCTCGGCCACGTTGAGCACGGCCGAGGCGGCCGGCTCGATGTGGTGGGTCCAGTGCAACTGGAAGCTGGAGAGCTCCACGGCGATCACGTCCCAGCCCTCCGGGTCCCGGATCGCGTCCAGGATGGGGGTGCCCACGTTCCCGCAGGCCACCGCCCGAAGGCCGGCGGCGAGCAGCATGGACTCGACCATGCCCACCGTGGTGGTCTTGCCGTTGGTGCCGGTGACCACGAGCCAGTCGGCCGTCTTGCGTCCCGCACGTTCACGGACCCGCCAGGCCAGTTCGACGTCTCCCCAGACCGGGATGCCGGCATCCGCGGCCGCGGCCAGCAGCGGCTGGTCCGGGCGCCACCCCGGGGAGGTGACCACGAGCTCGGCGGGAGACCCGCCGACGTCGGGAAGGGACCGTGCGTGGTCCTCGCCCAGCAGGACCTCGCGGACCCCGACGATCCTCAGGGTGTCCGCCCGGGCACGGTTCTCCGGGCTGTCCCGCCCGTCCACGACCACGACGTCGGCCCCGAGCTCGGCCAGGGTGTCGGCCGCGGAGAACCCGGACAGGCCGAGGCCGGCCACGACCACCCGCAGTCCGGACCAGTCCGCGTCCCACGTGGTCAGGTCGTCGAGCCGGGGATGGCCGGCGGTGCTCCCGGCCGTCACCGGACCAGCACCCACTCGCCGTAGAAGAGGGACACGCCGAGGACCACGCAGAGCAGGCCGATCAGCCAGAACCGCACGACCACCGTGACCTCCGCCCAGCCCTTGAGCTCGAAGTGGTGCTGCAGCGGCGCCATGAGGAACACGCGCTTGCCACCGGAGAGCTTGAAGTAGCCGACCTGGATGATCACGGACAGGGTGATGAGGACCATCAGCCCGGCCAGGATGATGACGAGCAGTTCGGTGCGGGACAGGATGGCGAACCCGGCCAGGGCCCCGCCGAGGGCCAGCGAACCCGTGTCCCCCATGAAGATCTTCGCGGGCGAGGTGTTCCACCACAGGAAACCCATGAGCGAACCGGTGAGGATCGCCGCGAGCATGGCGAGGTCCAGCGGATCACGGACCTCGTAGCAGCCCGGTGTCGCCCCGGACGTGGAGCACGCCTGGTTGGACTGGAAGATGGTGATCAGCATGTAGGCGGCGGTGATCATGGCGGTGGCGCCGGTGGCCAGGCCGTCCAGCCCGTCGGTCAGGTTCACCGCGTTGGTGGTGGCCGTGGTGATCAGGTTGGACCAGACCACGAACAGGATCAGGCCCATGACCGGGCCGGCGAAGGCCAGGTCGATCGGCAGGTCACGCACGAAGGAGATGGACGTCGAGGCGGGGGTCAGCCCGCGCCCGTCCGGGAAGTTCAGGGCGAGGACCGCGAAGGCGGTGCCCACCACTCCCTGCAGGACGATCTTCGCCCAGGGCGTCAGTCCGAGGGAGCGCTGGTTGGAGATCTTGCTGAAGTCGTCCAGGAACCCAACCAGTCCCATGCCGGCCATGAGGAACAGCAGGATCATCGCCGAGGCGGTGGGTCCGGCGTTCTCCAGTCCGAGGCCGCCCAGGATCCAGTGCGTCAGGAAGTAGGCCACCACGGTGACCACCACGAACACGGCCCCGCCCATGGTCGGGGTGCCGCGCTTGGTCTTGTGGGTCGTCGGTCCGTCATCGCGGATGAACTGTCCGTATCCCTTCCTGACCAGGAAGCGGATGAACAGGGGGGTCCCCACGAGCGTCAGGACCAGCCCGAGCAGACCACCGATCAACAGGCCTATCACTGGCGCTGCTCCTTCCGGCTTCCGGCCCCCGGATCCGGGCTGGCCGGGGCCAATGCTAGTCGATCCCCGAGGTCCCCCAGGCCGGCGCCGTTGGAGGACTTGAACAGCACCACGTCCCCGGGCGCCAGCCGACGCCGGAGCAGTTCCTCGGCCTCGTCCACGTCCTCGGCGAAGTCGACCTCGTCCCCCCAGGACCCCTCGTTGACGGCGGAGGTGTAGAGCGGTCGGGCACCGCGGCCGACCACCACGAGCTGGTCGATGTTCAACCGGACCACGGCCGTGCCGATCGCGGTGTGCTCGGCGATCCGGGCGTCACCCAGTTCGAGCATCTCCCCCAGCACGGCCCACGTCCGGCGCCCCGTGGAACGGCCGATCATCGCCAGCGTCTTCAGGGCGGCCCGCATGGACTCCGGGTTGGCGTTGTACGCGTCATTGATGATCGTCACCCCGTCCGGCCGGTCGGTGCGCTCCATCCGCCGTCGGCTCGTGGCTCCCGCCCCGTCGAGGGCGGCGGCGATCCTGTCGGCCGGCAGCCCCGCGGCATGGGCGGCCGCCGCTGCGGCGGCGATGTTCGTGGCGTGGTGCCTCCCGATCAGTCCGGAGACCACGTGATGGGCCTCGGCCGCGGTGCCCGCACCCAGTCGCAGGTCGAACTCGGGGTGCTGTCCCTCGGTGGTGGTCAGATTCGCGGCCAGGGCGGAGAAGTCGGCGGTGCCGTCGGCCACGTCCGCGTCGACCAGCGGGAAGCTGCCGTCCTCGGTGGAGAACCAGGCCAGTCGGGCGGAGGTCCGGTCCACCATCGCGGCGACCCGGGCGTCGTCACGGTTCAGGACGGCCACGCCGTCCGCCGGCAGCGCCTCCACCAGTTCGCCCTTGGTCCGGGCGATGTTCTCCACGCCGCCGAACTTGCCGGCGTGGGCGCTGCCCACTATGAGCACCACACCGATGTCCGGGCGGACCATGTCCGCGAGGTACTCGATGTTGCCGATCCCGTCGGCACCCATCTCGACCACCAGGTAGCGGGTGTCCAGGTCGGCCCGGAACACGGTCAGCGGGACGCCCACCTCCCCGTTGTAGGACCCCTGCGGGGCCACGGTGGGACCGTCGGTGGCCAGGATGCCCGCCAGCAGGTCCTTCGTGGTGGTCTTGCCCGCTGACCCGGTGATGCCGATGACGGTGGTCGGAGAGTGCTCGCGGATCCGGGTGACGATGAAGGCCGCCAGCCGTCCCATGGCCAGGACCACGTCGTCGACGATGACGGCCGGGTCGGCCTGTCCCCCGGAGTCGGCGGTCTCGCGCTCGGCGAGCACGAGGGTGGCGCCGGCGGACCGGGCCGCCGGGATGAAGTCGTGCCCGTCGGCCTGCTCGCCCGGCTTGGCGATGAACAGGGTCCCCGGAGTGACCTCGCGGGAGTCGGTGGTGGCTGCGCTGACCAGCAGGTCAGGGGACGCCGAGGCGGTGAGGACGCCCCCGGTGGCCCCGGCGATGGCGGAGGCGGTGAGTTCGATCATGACCCGTCAACTTTACGTGCAGCCTCGGGGGAAACCGGGGAGGGACCGTGGCCGTGCCGGGCCAGGGCGTCCCGTAGCTCGACGCGATCGTCGAGCGGGATGTCCACTCCGTCCATGTCCTGCACGGTCTCATGGCCGCGGCCGGCGAGCAGGACGGTGTCGGCCGGTGTGGCCAAGGACACGGCCAGCTCGATCGCGTCCTGGCGTGGCGCCGTCTCGTACACCTGGACGGTGCGGCCGGCCGCGGCCGCCGTCCGCACGCCCTCGTGGACGCCCAGCAGGACCTCGGTCCTGATCTCGTCCGGGGGCTCGGTGTGCGGGTCGTCGTCCGTGACGATCACGACGTCGGCCCATTCCGCGGCGATCCGGCCCATGCCCGGGCGCTTGGCCCGGTCCCGGTCACCGGTCGCCCCGAAGACCAGGATCGTCCGCCCGGCGTCGTTGCCGGTGGCGCGCCGTGCCTCGCGGACCGATTCGAGGGCGCGGACCAGCCCGTCGGGGTTGTGCGCGAAGTCGACGATCGCGTCCGGGGCGCGGCCGACGACCTCCATGCGCCCGGGCACGGCCGTGGCGAACGGACCCTGCCCCACGGGCGCGTCGAGCACTGCGGCGATCCGGTCCCAGTCCGCCGGTGGCCGGGACTCCAACACCATCACGGCGGCCAGGGCCGCGTTGGCCACGTTGAACCGCCCGGGCAGGCCGGTGGAGCCGGTGACGTCCCGCCCGGAGCTGGCGTGCCGCAGCGTGAACCGGTGGCCCATGCCCTCCGCGACGAGGTCCGTGAGGGTCCAGTCGCCGCTGAGCCGGCGGCCCCCGTGGTCGGCCGCGGGGCCCAGGGCCAGGGTCACGACCGGACAGCCGGCGTGGGCGGCCATCCTGGTCCCCCACGTCTGTCCGTCGGCGTCGGGCGCGTCCGGCCCGCCGTCCAGGGTGATCACGGCACGGTCCGTGCGTCCGGCGTCGAACAGTCCGGCCTTGGCCCGGAAGTAGTCGTCCATGGAACCGTGCAGGTCCAGGTGGTCCTGGGTGAGGTTGGTGAACCCGGCCACCGCGTAGTGCAGTCCCGAGATGCGCCGGTAGCTGACCGAGTGCGAGGACACCTCCATCGCCGCCGAGGAGACCCCCTCCTGGCGCATCAGGGCCATCAGGGCGTGCAACTGGGTGGACTCCGGGGTGGTCAGGGTGCTGGGAACCACGCGGTGACCGGCCCGGATCTCGATCGTCCCGATCATGCCGGTGGTCTCCCCGAGGGCGCCCAGCAGGGCCGTCAGGAAGTAGTTCGTCGTGGTCTTGCCGTTCGTCCCGGTGATCCCGTACAACCGGGGCCCGGCCCCGATGTTGCGGTACACGGCCGCGGCGGCCGGCCCGACGGCGTCGCGCACGTCCTCCACGATGAGCACGGGGATGCCGGCGGCGGAGGCTGCGGCGCAGAACCGGGCGCCCGCCAGGTCCGTCAGGATGCCCCGGGCCCCGGCGGCGATGACCGTCCCGGCGAACTCCGCGCCGTGCCGGGAGGCCCCGGGGACACCGGCGTAGAGGTCGCCCGGTCGGACCATCCTCGAGTCCATGGTGACACCGGTGGGACCGGGACGGTCTGCGGTGCTGCCGACGACGTGGGCGGGCTGACCCGCGCGGTCCAGTCCGGCGAGCAGCTCGTCCCAGCGCATCGGCTCGATCTCGGCGGGACGGAAGGCCGCGTCCTGCGCGGCGGGAGAAAGTGGTGTGGTCATCCGGGGTCTACCAGGGTCGTTTCTGGGGCTCGTCGGTGAAGACATCGTAGTGTTGCGGTGCCGCGTCCGAGGGCGGGACGCTGTACTGGTTCAGCAGGTAGGACAGGACCTCGGCGGCCGTGTCCTCGACCTCCCAGTTCCGCCAGTTCCCCTGCGGGCGGTGGACGGAGACGGCCACCACGAACCGGGGGTCGTCCAGCGGAGCCACCCCGGTGAAGGAGGTCGTGTAGCCGTTGTAGCCGCCGACACCGGCGGCCTCGCCCGTACCGGTCTTGCCGCCCACGCGGTACCCGGGGATCTTGGCCGGCCCGGCGGTCCCCACCTGGACGACGCCCTCCATCATCCGCAGCATCTCCTCCGCGGTCTCCTCAGAGTAGATCCGGGTGCCCTCGGGATCCGGCTGCACGTGTTCCGAGCCGTCGGGGTCGATGTAGGCGTCGATCAGCTGGGGGCGACGCTGGACCCCGCCGTTGGCGATGGTCTGGAAGATTTGCGCCATGTGCAGCGTGGTCTGGGTGTATCCCTGGCCGAACATCGTGGTGAGCCGCTGACGGCCGTCCCACTGCTCGGGCGGCACCAGGATGCCCTTGTTGCTGCCGGGCAGGCCGATGTCCACGTGCTCGCCGATCCCGAGCTTCTTCATGTACTCGTAGCGGGTCTGGTCGTCGACGCTCTGGGCCACCTGGACCGTGCCGGTGTTGTAGGACCGGGTGAAGATGCCGGCCGTGGTCATCTCGTAGGTGTCGTGGGGCATCGAGTCGTTGATGATCTGCCCGTCGAACTCCTGCTTGTTGGGCACCTCGTAGGCGTCGGTGGGCTCCACGCCGCCGACCTCGAGCGCGGTGGCGAAGGTGGGGACCTTGCCGGTGGAGCCGGGCTCGTAGGACTGGGTGAGGGCCGTGGGCCGCCAGAAGAGGCCGTCCGTGGCCGTCGGGTCGGAGGGGTCCACCGTGGTCGAGTCGGCCATGGCCAGAAGCTCACCCGTCCTGGCGTCCATCACCACGATGTTGCCCCACAGGGCGTCGTAGGACTCCGTCTTCGCGGCGATCGCCTCCTGCGCGAACCACTGGACGTCCTGGTCGATGGTCAACCGGACGTCCTGGCCGTCGACCGCGGGTTCCTCGGAGAACTCGGCGTTCGGGATGCGCACACCGTCGGCGGAGATCTCGTAGGTGCGCTTGCCGGGTTCACCGGAGAGCTGGTTGTCCTGGCTCAGCTCCAGGCCTTCGAGCGGTGTGCCGTCCCCGCCGACGAAGCCCAGGATCGAACCGGCCACCGACCCGTTGGGGTAGGTGCGCTCGGTGACGGGTTCGGCCAGCAGGCCCGGGATGCCGAGTTCCAGGGCCTGGTCCTTGACCTCCGGCGTGACCCCCTTGGACACGATCTTGTACGGCCGGTCGCCGACCATGCGGGCCTCGAGCTCGGCCCGGTCGATGCCCAGGATCCCGGAGAGCCGGCCGAGGGAGTCGGACAGGGACACGTCGATCATCGAGGCGCTCTCGGCGTCCCATCGCCGGAAGTCCTTCACCAGCCGCTGGTCGGCCACCAGGTCGTAGCGGGCCACCGAGGCCGCCATCACCCGTCCCTGGGAGTCCAGGATCGATCCGCGGTCGGGCGCCACCGTCACGGAGCGCAACCGCTCCTTCATGGCGTCCTGCGCGTGGCCGGAGGCGTCCACCCCCTGGATGAAGACCAGCCGCAGGCCCAGCACCGCCAGAAGGACCAGGGCGATGACCATGCCCAGGCGCAGGCGCCTGGCGGTCACGTCCGTGGCGCTTCGGGCGTCTGATGCCTGGGCCATCTGCTGCAGTCCTTCCTGCCGGTCACCACGGCATGGCCGTCGTCCGGTGGTTCGTCAGTTGCTCGGGAGTGGTTCAGGCCGGAGGCTCTCCGGCTGCGCGTCTCAGTCGGCGCTGCCGGCGGCGAACTGCGGGGCGGGGATCGTCCCCCCGTTGAGCTCCCGGGCGGCACCCTCGGACCGGTCCTGTCCGGCCGTGGCCTCCTGGTCGGCCGCGGCGTCCTGGTCGGCCGCGGTGTCCTGACCAGCCGCGGTGTCCTGGTCGGCCGCGGTCTCCTGACCAGCCGCGGTGTCCTGTCCGGACTGCACGGGGGCCGGCACCTCGGGTGCCGTCGTCCCGGCCGCTTCGTTCCCCGGTTCAACGCCGGTCTGGCGGGCCTCGGCCTCCGCGGCAGCCCGCTCGCCCGGTCCGAGGGGCGCGGCGATCAGGCCGGTGGGTCCGTTTTCCCCCTCGGCGGAGGTGGCGGCGCCGATGACCCGGCCGGTGGCGAGGTCCACCGCAGCGATGTCCCCCGGCTTCACCATGCCGAGCCGGTCGGCCTCGGCGGCGAGGTTCTGCGGGGCCTCGAGGTGCTCGACCTGCTGGCGCAGCAGCTCGTTCGACTGCGTCAGGTCCAGCTGCTCGCTCTTGAGCCCGACCATGTCGTACTGCCGGTTCGAGACCGTGATGTTGACCACCAGCACGGCCAGCAGCGCAATGGCCAGGATGCCGACGCACAGGGCGACGAAGCCCTGGCCGGTCTTCCTGACCGGTGCCGGGACGACGGCCAGCGGGGTTCGGGCCCGGTTCTCCTCGCCCGGGGTACCCGCCGGCGCGGCACGGTACTCGGGGCTGATGGTGGGTTGCCAAGGAGCAGCCTGGTCCAGCTGCGGAGCGGTGCTCTCACGGGCGTGGACGGGCTGCTGCATGGCAGTGCGCTGCTGCGTTGCGGTCATGCTGTGCTCCTTGATGGTCTGATCTTCTCAATAGCGCGCACTTTTGCTGAGGAGGCGCGAGGGTTTTCTTCGATTTCTTTTTCCGTGGGTTTGTCCACGCCCCTAGTCAGGACGCGGACCACCGGTTCGTGCTCCTCCAGTTCGACCGGGAATCCGGGAGGAGCCGTGGAGGTGGACTGAGCCGTGATGGCCTTCTTCGTGATCCGGTCCTCGAGCGAGTGATAGCTCATGACCACGAGCCGCCCGCCCACCGACAGCGCAC
Source organism: Citricoccus sp. CH26A (assembly GCF_000224415.1). Taxonomy (GTDB): domain Bacteria; phylum Actinomycetota; class Actinomycetes; order Actinomycetales; family Micrococcaceae; genus Citricoccus. Next base: position 149,700 of record NZ_AFXQ01000004.1, read on the forward strand.
GCATCGCCGCGGGCAGCATCGCCTCGAGCACGTCGAGCTCCTCGTTGACCTCGATCCGGAGGGCCTGGAACGTGCGCTTGGCGGGATGCCCACCGCTGCGGCCGGCAGCGGCGGGGACGGCCGAACGGATGACCTCCACTAGCCGGCCGGTGGTCTCGAAGGGCGCCTCCTGGCGGGCACGGACGATGGCCGAGGCGATCCTGCCGGCGAACTTCTCCTCGCCCCAGGACCGGATGATCCGGCGCAGGCGGTCCTCGTCGTACTCGTTCACGACGTCGGCGGCGGTGATCCCCCCGGTCGTGTCCATGCGCATGTCCAGCGGCGCGTCGTAGGAGTAGGCGAAACCGCGCTCGCGCTCGTCCAGCTGGTACGAGGAGACGCCCAGGTCGAAGAGCATGGCATCGGCCTCGGCGACGCCTGCCGAGGCCAGTGCCTCGGCCACACCGTCATAGGTCCCGTGCCAGGTCCGCAACCGGTCACCGGCCCAGGCCAGGCGCTCGGTCGCCAGGCGCAGCGCCTCGGTGTCCCGGTCGATCCCCACGACGACGGCGTCCGGGTGCCGCCGGAGGATCGCCTCGGCGTGTCCCCCCATGCCCAGGGTGCCGTCCAGTGCGACGGGGCGGCGCCCGGCGTCACGGGCAGCGTCGAGTCCCGGGGAGAGCAGGTCCAGGACGCGGTCGCGCATGACGGGAATGTGCCGGTCCTGTGCCGGTCTCTGCTCTTCACCCAAGCCGTGAGTCCCTTTCCACGCTCGACCTCGTCCGGTTCCGCTGGTCCCCGTCCGGCTCGCGACGGCAGAGGACCCCATTAAGTGACAGGCGGACCCTTGGATCAGATCCCCATCCGCACGTCTTCCGTGCCTGGCCCGGGGGAAGTCGGGTCAGGGCCGGAATCGCTCACCGGTTCCGTGCCCGGCCCGGGGGAAGTCGGGTCAGGTCCGGCCTGGGGCGGCTGGAGGTCTCATGCAAGAATCCGCGCTGTTCGGTTGTGTCCGACCGCCTGCCGCCGGAGAGCGGAGGGGCCGGCCGGTTAGAAGATCCCCGGGAGGACTTCCTCATCGGTCTCCGAGAAGGCGTTCTCCTGGTCCTCCAAGTAGGAGTTCCAGGCCTCGGCATCCCAGATCTCGGCTCGCGTACCGGCTCCGATGACCGCCACGTCCCGGTCCAGTCCCGCATAACTGCGCAGCGGTCCTGGGATGGTGATCCGCCCCTGCTTGTCCGGAACCTCGTCGGAGGCCCCTGACAGGAAGACGCGGATGTAGTCCCTGGCCTGGCGTGAGGACAGCGGAGCCGACCTCATCTGCTCGTGAACCCTCTCGAACTCGCGAGCACTGAAGACGTAGATGCACCGTTCCTGTCCCCTGGTGAGGACAAGACCGTCGGCTAGCTCCTCGCGGAACTTCGCCGGGAGGATCAGTCGGGCCTTCTCGTCCAGCCGAGGCGTGTAGGTCCCCAAGAACATGGAGCACCGCCTTTGCCGTCCGAAAGGGCCGCTTGAGCCTCCCTCAATACCACCATCCTCTGATGCCCTCCACTTTACCCCACTACCCTCCACCGTCAAGCCACCTGCCGCCCCCGAGAACGCGCGAAATGGCCTCTGACATGGGCGGATGCGGCGTGGGGTTCACCCAGAGTCGTCGCGGGGCGACCGTCGGCCATCCCTGCTCCGGGGCCCCAGGGGCCGGGGACCCTGCCGGAATGACCGGGATGGAGGGATGTGGGGCGGCCCGGTGGAGGGATGTGGGGCGGCCCGGTGGAGGGATGTGGGGCGGCCCGGTTAAGAGCGGGAGGGCAACGAGAGGACCCCGCCGCAATGCGGCGGGGTCCTGGGGTGAATCATTCGTGACGGGCTGCTGCCACCGTCACGGGTCCTGATGGCGGCGCTGCTCCCAGCGCTGCTCCAGTCCATCCATGAAGGCGGAGTTCTTCCTGGCCGATGCCGTCCCGGACGCACGGCCCGTTGAACCGGCCTTGGTGCGCGCCGTGCCGACGTAGACGCCCACGGCCATCAGGACGAAGCCGATGATGCCCAGCCAGATCGCCTGCTGGGAGATTCCCCAGAGCATGACTCCGAGGCCGACCGCCGCAGCCACCGCTCCGGCGACCAGTCGCGAGGTCGAGAACCGAGAGGTCCCCGTCTCACTCATGCTCGTGGCAAAGTGCGGGTCCTCGGCGTTCAGCTGTTGCTCCAGCTGCTCCAGGAGCTTCTGCTCCCGCTCAGACAACGGCATCGCTGCCTCCTCCTCCAGCCACGAATTTCGTAGTACTAGCATAGGGCCCGGGCCGCACGCCACGCCATATCGGCAACGCCGGTCGACCCGCTCAGACCGGACTTTTCCGCGATCAGCGTAGGCGCGGGCGCCGGGGTGCGGGCCCGCCGTCCACGAGGGTCGCCGGCCGCAGTGCCGCGGAGGGGAATTTACGCCGGATGTCGTCCGCGACCCGGTCCGCCTCGGACCAGTCCGCCTCTGCCCCCTCGTCCTCCCAGGGAAGAGCGTCCTGCACGGCAACGCCGGCGCCGCTGAGGCGCTCGGCACGAAGACCCACCAACCGGGCCGGGTGCCGCCGTGCAGCCAGCAGTTCCGCCAGCAGCTCCTCGGCCGCCTCGGCCAGCGGCCCCGCCGAGTCGACCGGCACCGCCAGGGAGCGGGACCTGTTCCGCACGGTCAGGTCAGGAGCCTTGAGCTTGACTGAGATCGCGCCGGCACGGACCCCGGACCGGCGGAGCCGGAAGGCGCATTCGTGGGACAGCGCCACGAGGATCCTGTGCAACTCGTCCCGGTCCGTCACGTCCACGTCGAACGTCCGCTCCACCCCCAGGGACTTGGCCTCCCGCTCGGGCACCACCGCCCTGTGGTCGATACCGCGGGCCAGATCGACCAGGACCGGCCCGTTGGACCCGAGCCAGCGTTGCATGCGCCGGGGCGACTGGGCGGCGATGTCACCGACGGTCTCCAGGCCGGCCTCCACGAGCCTGCGCTGCAGCACGGGACCGACACCCCAGAGCGCCGAGACCGGCAGCGGGTCCAGGAATGCCCGGGTCTGCGCACCGGGAACCACGCCGAGCCCGTCCGGCTTGGCACGAGTCGAGGCGATCTTGGCCACGGACTTGGTGGTGGCCGCACCCACGGTGCACGGCAACCCCGTCCGTTCCCGGACGCGCTCACGGATCAGGGCGCCGATCCGGGCTGGCGGGCCGAGCCGGCGTCGGGCCCCGGAGACATCGAGGAAGGCCTCGTCGATACTGAGCTGCTCCATCACCGGGGTGAACGAGCCCAGGATGTCCATCACCTGACGGGACGCGGCAGTGTACCCCTCGTGCCGTGGTTCCACCACCGCGACGCCTGGGCAGAGCGCGAGGGCGTGGGCCAGCGGCATCGCCGAGCGCACGCCACTGCGCCGTGCCTCGTATGAGGCGGAGAGCACCACGGAACGTCCGCCCCGGTGGGCCACGAGGGCGGGCCGGCCCCTGAGGTCCGGGCGTTCGAGCAACTCGACGGAGAGGAAGAAGGCATCCATGTCCACGTGGAGGATGACGGCATCCCAGGAGGGATCCTGGGCCGCCGGCGGGGGCCCCCCGGCGGAATTGCGTTCTTCCATGGCTCCAGCCTAGGCCGATGTCCCGACGGTAGGCTGGAGGACGTGCCATCCTCAGCCCCCGCATCCCCCTGTCAGGACCACCTCCCGGAGGAGGCCTTCGTCGAGGCGGTGGACCGCCGGATGGCGGCACTGCTCGCCGACTACCGGCGCAGCGCCGAGGAGATCTCGACGTCGGCCGCGCCCCTGGTCGAGGCCATCGCCGGCCTGGTGCGCGGCGGCAAGCGCGTGCGGGCCATCCTCGCCTGGTGGGGATGGCGCGGCGCCGGTGGCGCCGTGGACGACCAGCGGATCATCGACGCCGCGGTGGGCCTGGAACTGTTCCAGGCCGCGGCTCTGATCCACGACGACATCCTCGATCGGTCCGATACGCGCCGCGGGGAACCCAGCATCCACCGGGCCTTCGCGGCCCGTCACCAGCAGGCGGGATGGCGTCAGGACCCCGAGCACTTCGGGACCTCCGCCGCGATCCTGACCGGGGACCTGTGCCTGGCCCTGAGCGAGGAGGTGTTCGCCCGCGCGGCGGATGCCACGGGATCGCCGGCCGCCGGCAGGACCATGTTCAATCGGATGCGCTTCGAGGTCATGGCCGGCCAGTACCTCGATGTCCTCGACGAGGTCGAGGTGCCCGGACAGGATCCCGCTGAGGCACTGGCCCGTGCGCGCACCGTCCTGCGGTACAAGTCCGCCCGGTACTCGGTGGTGCACCCACTCAACCTCGGCGGGGTGCTGGCGGACACGGACGGCGCACCCCTCTCCCACTACGAGGCGTTCTCCCTCCCCCTGGGTGAGGCCTTCCAGTTGCAGGACGACCTGCTGGGCGTCTTCGGCGATCCCGAGGTGACCGGCAAACCGGCCGGGGACGACCTGAGGGAGGGCAAGCGCACCGAGCTGGTCGCCCACGCCCTCTCCCTGCTGTCCCCGGGCCAGGCGAGGATCCTGGAGGACGCGTTGGGCGATCCGGATCTCACGCCCGAGTCAGTGGCCCGGCTCCAGTCGCTGCTGACGGAGTGCGGGGCCAGGGCCCGGGTCGAGGACGAGGTCGCCATGCTGGGCGACCAGGCGCTGGGCGCCCTGGACGAGATGACGGTGGACGATGCGGTGCGGGACGGGCTCGCCCGCCTGGCGCACCGCATCCTGCGGCAGGACCGCTAGGACGGTGCCCTACCAGGCCAGCGCCTGCGCGCGACGCCGGATCTCGGTCTTGCGCCCCTCGCGCAGCGCGTCCACCGGACGGCCGGGAAGCGAGTCGTCGGCGGTGAACAACCAGCGGATGGCCTGGTCCTCGCTGAAGCCCGCGTCCTTCAGCACGGAGACGGTCCCCCGCAGCGCCTCCAGGGGGCCGTCCTCCTGGACGAACAGGGCGGGCACGGCCCGATAGGCGTTCTCCCCGATGCGGGAGGCCAACAGGCGGCCATCATTGACCATGTTGTGCACCCGGGTCACGGGCATGTCCCAGCGCTCGGCCAGGTCAGGGAAGGCAACCCACTCTCCGACCAGGTCTTCCAGGGGCTGTTCCGATGACGGGTTGTCAGTGTGGTCCGTTGTAGTCACCGCTCCAGAGTAGCGATCGGCGGGAACTCCCGGAACGCCCTTGACAGGCACGGCGAGGCAGTCGGACCCCCCTCGAAGACGACACGCCAGGGTTACCTTATCGTTACGTTTACGATTACCTTTCGATAAACATCGTCCGGTACGTTGTCGTACGTCACATTCTGATCACAGGCACCATCCACCAAGGATTGTCACGCCAGTCACACTGACCGTGAGACCTCCTTCGGTGCCCCACCGCAGAGGAAATCCATGTCTGAACGCTCGACCGGTACATCGCGCCTGCTGAGGTCCGCCGTGGCCACGTCCACCCTGCCCCTCCTGGTGCTGGGATCAGCGGCCCTGGCGGCCCCCGCGGCTGCCGACGCGCCCCGGCAGGCGCTGGCCCCCCGGTCGGTCACGTCCGTCAACATCGAGATGGCCCAGGTGCGCCTCTCCTCCGCGACGCTGGCCTCCAGCCTGCCGGCAGCCTTCGTCGCTCCGACCGGGACCACCCAGGCGTCCAGGACGGCGGCCACCCACACCGTGAAGGCCGGGGACACCCTGTCCGGCATCGCCACCCGCAACGGGATCGGCCTCTCGACCCTGCTCAAGGCCAACGGGCTGTCCTCCGCCGCCATCATCCATCCCGGCCAGACCCTCAAGCTCTCCGGCACGGCCGGCCAGCAGTCCTCCGGCTCCACCTCCCGGGCCTCTGCCGGGACCTACACGGTCAAGGCCGGGGACACCCTGTCCGGCATCGCCACCCGCAACGGGATCGGCCTCTCGACCCTGCTCAAGGCCAACGGGCTGTCCTCCGCCGCCATCATCCATCCCGGCCAGACCCTCAAGCTCTCCGGCACGGCCGGCCAGGGGGCGGCAGCCGGCAACGACCTCGTACCGAGCACCTTCCTCCACTACACCTACCCGGACCATGTGGTGTCCTCGGCCAACGCGAACAAGCGCGCCCTGCTGGGCGCCGGTGTTCCCTCACGGTCCCAGATGCAGGCGATCATCGCCGACACGGCGCGGCGGATGGGCGTGGACCCGAGCCTGGCACTGGCGCACTCCTTCGCGGAATCCGGCTTCAGCCACGCCGCCGTCTCCCCCGCCAACGCCATCGGCGCCATGCAGGTCATCCCGTCCTCGGGGACCTGGGCCTCCGCCCTGGTGGGGCGCAAGCTCAACCTGCTGGACCCCTACGACAACGCCACCGCGGGTGTCGCCATCATCCGCAAGCTGCAGCGCACCGCCCCGTCGGTGGACATCGGGATCGCGGCGTACTACCAGGGGCTGGGCGGGGTGACGCGCAACGGCATGTACCCGGACACCAAGCGGTACGTGTCCAAGGTCAAGGGGTACATGCAGCGGTTCTGACCCCCGCGTCCCCGGAGCGTCCGGGGTCCCGGTCTACCCTGTAATGGTGAAGGAACGCCGCACCGACCCCTTGAACGGGACCGTCATCGAGGGACGGTACGAGATACGGTCCCGCCTGGCCCGGGGCGGGATGTCCACGGTGTACCTGGCGGTCGACCGGCGCCTGGACCGCGAGGTCGCCCTGAAGGTGCTGTATCCCCACCTGGCCGAGAACCCTGCGCTGGTGGAACGGTTCGAGCTCGAGGCCAAGACGGCGGCCAGGCTGTCCCACCCGCACGTCGTCAACGTCCTGGACCAGGGCGTGGACGAACGCCCCGACGGGGACCTCGCCTACCTCGTGATGGAGTACGTCCCCGGCTACACGCTCCGGACCGTGCTGCAGCGCCGCCGGGCGATGACCCCCCGGGTGGCCCTGGCGTACCTCGAGGCCATCGTGGACGGGCTCGCGGCAGCCCACCGGGCCGGACTGGTCCACCGGGACATGAAGCCGGAGAACGTCCTGGTGTCCCGTGACGGGCAGATCAAGGTGGCTGACTTCGGCCTCGCCCGGGCGACCACCGACTTCACGGGCATCGGTGCGGCCCTCGTGGGCACCGTGGCGTACATCTCCCCGGAGCTGGTGAGCGGCTCCCCCGCCGACGAACGCAGCGACATCTACGCGGTCGGCATCATGGCCTACGAGATGCTCACCGGGCGGCAGCCGTTCGTCGGTGCCTCCCCCATCCAGGTCGCCTATCAGCACGTCAACAACGAGGTCCCGCCGCCCTCCGGCCGTATCCCCGGACTCGCCGACGCCCTCGACCGGCTCGTGCTGTGGTGTACCGCCCAGAACGCGCGGGACCGGCCGGCAGACGCCGGCGTCCTGCTCACCGAGATCCGGCACCTGCGCTCCACGATGGCGGACGCGGACCTCGATGCCGAGCCACCGGTCATCGCGGCCGGGATGGCCGGGGAACGGTCCACGGAGGCGCTCGGGCGGGTAGGCACGGATCCTGACGACGAGGCCCGGGCGGAGGATCAGGCCACCGAGGCCTTCGGTGCCGTGACCCCCGCGGTCGGCGCGGGGGCTCCCGCCATGGACGACGTGTACCGGGACGCGGGATACGGGGTGGACGCTGACCACGACGAGGACGCGGACGTGGCCCCGGGGGATGCCACGGACGTGATCGGTGATGCCGGCGCCACGGAGGCCCTGGACCCCGGCGTCACCACGGCCCTTCCCCACCGGGCACGCAACGCACCTCGGTCCTGCCCAGCCTTCCGCCGGACCCGGGGCGCCGCCCCGGCGGTTCAGGGCAGTCGGGCGCCGGCGCATCGGCGGTCCCGCCCCAGGACCGTGGCACCGTCCCCGGCCCACTGCTCCCCCGATCCTCGGGCAGGTCGCCCAGGTCGCCCAGGTCGCCCAGGCCGCCCTCGACGCGGCAGCAGCGACGCCAGGCGATCCGACGTGCCCGCACCCCCACTGAGGACCTGGGGCGCCGGAGCGGGACGCGGATGTGGATCTGGGCGGCGGTGGTGCTCATCCTGACCGCGGTCCTGGTCCTGGCCGGCTGGTTCTTCGGTTCAGGGCCGGGCGCCCTGGTGGTCGTCCCTGACGTGGAGGGGCACAGCAAGGCCGCGGCGGTGGAGGAGCTGCAGCAGACCGGGGTCGGCTACTCGCTGGCCAGCGTCCACCATGATGTGGTGGCCGAGGACAGCGTGATCTCCACGGATCCGGGGCCCGGCACCGAGCTGCGCAGGTTCAACACCGTCCTGGTCACCGTGTCCCTGGGGCCTGAACTGTTCGACGTGCCGGACGTCACCGGCCTGGCACGCGAGGAGGCCGCACGGGCACTCGCCGGGGCGGGATTGAGCCTGGGCCGGGTCTCCACGGAGCACTCGGACACCGTGGACGAGGGGCTGGTGATCCGCCAGGAGCCGGTCGCCGGGGCGAACCTGCGCGGCGGCCGTCCGGTCGCCGTCGTGGTGTCGGACGGGCCGGCTTCCGTGACGGTGCCCGACGTCACCGGCCAGTCCACGGGACGAGCCCGCGGGGTCCTCGAGGGCGCCGGCTTCACCGTGGAGGAGACGCGGATCCTCGGGGAACTCTTCGGAGACCGGGAGGGCACGGTCCGGAGTCAGTCCCCCGAGCCCGGCAGCCAGGCCCCACCGGGCTCGACCGTGCGCATCGTCATCCTCTGACGCGGCTGCGCCGGGGCGGGCGTCACGCGCGGACGCCCCGGCGGGGAGGCAGCCGTCCGCCGGGGCGTCCGCCCGCTCAGGCCCCGCGGCCGGCCCGGGATAGTGCCTCGGTGACCAGGAAGGCCATCTCCAGGGACTGCTGGTGGTTCAGCCGGGGGTCCACGAGGGACTCGTAGCGATCGGCGAACGCGGACTCGTCGATCGGATCGGAGCCACCGAGGCACTCGGCCACGTCGTCACCCGTCATCTCCACGTGCAGTCCGCCCGGGTAGGTCCCGGCGTCGCGGTGGACCTCGAAGAAACCGCGCACCTCGTTCATGACGTCGTCGAAGCGGCGGGTCTTGTAGCCGTTCGCCGCGGTCACGGTGTTGCCGTGCATCGGGTCGGTGACCCACAGCGGGGTGGCGTCCGAGTCCCTGACCGCCTCGACCAGCGGAGGCAGGTTCTCCCGGATCCTCTCCGCGCCCATGCGCGTGATGAACGTCAGCCGTCCCGGCTCACGCTCCGGATCCAGCTTGTCGATGAGTGCGAGGGCGTCCGCGGGCTTCGTGGTGGGACCGAGCTTGACCCCGATCGGGTTGCGCACCTTGGAGAGGAACTCGACGTGGGCACCGTCCAGGTCACGGGTCCGCTCGCCGATCCACAGGAAGTGCCCCGAGGTGGCGTACGGCAGTCCCGAGCGCGAGTCGATGCGGGTCAGCGGACGTTCGTAGTCCAGCAGCAGGGCCTCGTGGGCGGTGAAGAAGTCAGTGCGGCGCAGGGCCTCGAAATCGGCGCCGGCGGCGTCCATGAACCGGACGGCACGGTCGATCTCCTGGGCGAGTTCCTCGTAGCGGGAGTACGCCGGGTTCCGCATGAACCCCTGGTTCCACGCGTGCACGGACCGGAGGTCCGCGAAGCCACCCTGCGTGAAGGCGCGGACCAGGTTCAGGGTCGAGGCGGAGGTGTTGTAGGCCTGCACCATCCGTCGGGGATCGTGCCGGCGCGACTCGGGCGTGAAGTCGAAGCCGTTGACGATCTCACCGCGGAAGGACGGCAGGGTCACCCCGTCCCGGGTCTCGGTGTCCGAGGAACGCGGCTTGGCGAATTGGCCGGCCATCCGACCCATCTTCACCACCGGCAGGGAGGCGCCGTAGGTCAGCACCACGGCCATCTGCAGGATGGTCTTCACGCGGGCGCTGATCTTGTTGGCCGTGGCGCCGGCGAAGGTCTCGGCGCAGTCACCACCCTGGAGCAGGAACGCCTCGCCCCGTGCCGCCGCGGCCAACTGGGTCCGCAGCACGTCGACCTCACCGGCGAACACCAGCGGAGGGGCGGAGGACAGTTCCGTCATCACCTCGGCGAAGGCCTCCCGGTCCTCCCAGGTGGGCTGCTGGGTGATCGGCTTCTCCCGCCACGTGTCCAGGCCGGGATAGTCGGCGGCCCCGTTGGACTGGGCTGAGCCGAAGGCCGGGGTATCGGTGCGGGGATCAGAAATCATGCTCCAAGGGTACGGAACGGTTGCCGTTCCCACGTCCACGTGACGATCTCCTACCCCTCCGCCGGCGTGCGGCTCCCGGATGCCGGCCCGACGGCGCGCTCAACCGGCGTCGCGGCCGTCCGCCGGGGGCGCGTTCTTCACCGTGGCGGCGTACACGTCCACGTACTCCTGTCCCGACAGGCGCCGGATGGCCTCCATGATCTGGTCGGTGACCTGACGCTCCACGAAGCGGTCGCCGGCGCGGTCGTAGTACTCCGAGAAGTCGAGCGGGGGGCCGAAGATCATGCCCACGCGGCGGATGTTCGGAATGGTCCTGCCGATCGGCTGGACCTTGTCCGTGCCGATCATCGCGATGGGCACGACGGGGACCCGCGCGTTCAGGGCCAGCTTCGCCACACCGAGCTTGCCCCGGTACAATCGGCCGTCCGGGCTGCGGGTGCCCTCCGGGTAGATCCCGAGCAGCTTCCCGTCCTGCAGCACCTCGAGCCCGGAGCGCAGGGAGTCCAGTGAGGCCTGGCCGCCGGCACGGTCCATCGGCAGCTGATGGGTGGCCTCGAAGAACTTCCGGGTCAGCCACCCCCTGACGCCCTTGCCCGTGAAGTACTCCATCTTCGCCAGGAAGTGGACCTGGCGGCCGAGTTGGGACGGCATGAAGATCGAGTCGGAGACCGAGAGGTGGTTGCTGGCCAGGATCGCCCCACCCTCCTCGGGGACATTGCCCAGGCCCTTCACCCAGGGCCGGAACACGAGGTTCGTCACGGGTGCCACCACGAAGGTCTTGGCGAACCAGTAGAACACGATGGTCTTCCTCTCAGGTGGTGGCGTGGACCGTCCCCAGTCTAGGGAGCGATCGCGGGGGGCCGGGACGCTACGCTGGGGACATGATCGCCCACCAGCGGGCGCTGTCCCTCCACGGCGCCGACGACGGCCCCCTGGCCGCGTCCGCCGGGTCGGGATCGACGGGGGTCGCCCTGTTCCACGGGTTCACCTCCGGCCCCGTGTCCGTGACCGGCTGGGCCCGCGCCCTGGCATTGGCGGGTGCCTCCGTGGAGGTCCCGCTGCTGCCCGGCCACGGGACCCGGTGGCAGGACCTCCAGGTCGTCACGGCCGACGCGTGGCGGGCCACCGCGCGGGACACGGTCGACCGCCTGTTCGCCCGGAACGACCGCGTGGTCGTCGCCGGGCTGTCCATGGGCGGCGCGCTCGCCCTCGATGCTGCCGCCCACCGGCCCGTGTCCGGCGTCGTCGTGGTGAATCCCGGACTGCGTTTCGCCTCCCCGGCCGCCCCCCTGGCGAGGGTGCTCAAGTACGCCGTCCGCAGTGTGGCACCGATCGCCAACGACGCCGCGCGCCCCGGGGTGGACGAACAGGCCTACCCGCGCACCCCGGTGGCCGCCGTCCAGCAGGTCGGCGCCCTCCAGGCCGCCGCCCGGGCCGGACTGCCGGCGATCACGGCACCGGTCCTGGCGTTCCGGTCCACGACCGACCGCGTGGTGCCCCACTCCTCCATGACCGCCCTCGCTCGCGGCCTGGCCCCTGGGCTGCTGACCGTCAGGCCGCTGTACAACAGCTTCCACGTGGCCACCCTGGACTGGGACGCGGGGGTCATCGAGGACGAGTCGATCAGGTTCATCGCCCGGTTGGCACGTGGACGGGCCGACGTCCGTGGCTGATCCCCTGGACCGCGACCACGAGGGCGGCGACCCCGAGCACCGGGACCCGGACGAGGTCGATCGCCGGTGGCAGGAGATCATCGCCGGGCTGGGCCCCCTGGACGCCGGCGCCCGGGATCCCTCGTGGCCGGAGCCCACCGCGGCGGGACCGGCAGGACCGGATCCGGACGCACCGGACCGCGAGGCCTCCCCGGCCCCGGCCGGGAGTGGGGCCCACGCGACTATCCGGTGGACGAGGACGACGGGGACTTCATCCCGCCCGAGCCCCCCGCGCTCGGCTCCGGCAACCCGCTCGTCGTGCTGAGCATGATCGGGGTGGCCGGTGCGCCGGCGGCCCTGCTGCTCGCGGCGATCCTCTGGCCCTCGCTGCCCGGACTCGTGCTCGCGGTGCTGATCGCCGCGTTCGTGGCGGGCGCCGTCGGACTATTCTTCGCCCTCCCCCGGGACGCGGACCGGGACGGCCCCGGCGATGACGGCGCGCAGGTCTGATCGGCGCGACCGGTCACCGGCCGGCGATGGCCGAGTCCCTCACGCACCAGCCGGCGCGCTCCAGCGCCACGCCCGCCGCACCGAGCCAGCCGGCACGGTTGCCCAGGCTCGCGACGCTGACGGACGGGATCGGACGCCGTCGCCCGCCGGGGACGTGGCGGGCCAGTTCCGCCCGGGCGGGCTCGAGCAGCAGGTCACCGGCGACCGCCACGCCGCCGCCGATGACGAACCGGGAGGGGTCCAGCACGGCGGCCAGCGTGGCCAGACCACGGCCCAGCCACCGGCCCGTCTCCTGCACGGCCCGCACGGCGCCCGGATCCCCGGACAGGGCGTCGTCGAGGACCGGCCGGGCGTGGGGGCGTCCGGCGCGGGCGGCCAGGGCCTCGGCGGAGACGAGCAGTTCCCAGCATCCGGTGTTCCCGCAGGGGCACGGCAGTCCCGAGAGGTCCACGGTCATGTGCCCGAACTCCCCGGCCATGCCGTGCGCGCCGACGTCCACCACCCCGTCCTGGACCAGCGCGCCCCCGATGCCGGTCCCGATGGCGACCATGACCATCCGGTCCGGCCCGCGGACCGGGTCCGGACCCGCCGGCGGGACCACCGGGTCCCCCAGCCGCGCCTCCGCCCAAGCCGCCGCGTCCGCGTCATTGACGACCGCGGGCCAGGGGACGGTACCGAGGGACGGGCGGGCGGCCCCCTGCGCATCGGAGGGCAGTCCCCTCGCCTCCGAGAGGGCGGCGCCCAGGTCCTGGGGCAGGGGCCGCTGGCGCCACCCCATCAGGTGCGGGCTGAAGACGGCGGTACCGCTGCGCGGGTCGATCCAGGCGGCGGCGGAGACCCCCCACGGCACGGGCAGGCCCGGCCAGCGGGCGTCCAGGGCCTCGAACAGCTCGAGCGCCGTGCGGGCGCACAGGGCGCTCAGGCCGGCCCCGTCCGCCTCGAGATGGTGAGTGACCCGGATCTCCGTGAGCGCGGGCACCAGTCGGCCCCGGCCGTCCAGCAGCACCGCCCCGGCCTTGACCGCCCCGCCTCCGACATCGAGCCCGATGGCCGCGGCCACGGGTGCCCCCGGGTGTGCAGATCCGCCCATCGCGCCGGCCACCGCCTTCCGGACCGTCGGTCCCGCCGTCCTGCTGACAACCGAAGTTACCCATGAGTAGAATATTGCCTGTGGTGCAGGACACACCAGCCGGACCCCTCCGGTAGGGTCAGAGATCACGGGGACCCCCGCCCCGGAGGGCCTGCACCCGGGACCACCACTCTGCCACGCAGGCGGCTACCGTCGATCACCAGGAGCGAACGTTGAAGGAATACATCTCCCCTCCCGTCGTGGACGTCCCCCGGGACATGAACATCACGGACCTGGTGGAGCAGCAGGTCCTGGCCGATCCGCGGCGCCCCCTGTTCGCCCGGCAGACCGCCCCGGCGCAGTGGACCGACGTCAGCGCGGAGGAGTTCCGCGAGGATGTCCGCACCCTCGCACGCGGCCTGGCCGCCGCCGGGCTGGAGCCGGGCGACCGGGTGGGGATCATGGCCCCCACCCGCTACGAGTGGACCCTGATGGACGTGGCCATCTGGTACGCCGGCGCCGTCACCGTCCCGATCTACGAGACGTCCTCCCCCAGCCAGGTCGCCTGGATCATCTCCGACGCCGACGTGCGGGCGGTCGTCTGTGACACGTCGCGGCACCAGGGCGTGGTGGACACCGCCATCCGCCAGGAGCAGCTGGATCCGCTGGTCGCCAGCTGGCTGATCGAGGACGACGGTCTCGACGAACTGCGCGCGCTGGCCGAGCGCGGACCGGACGAGCCGACCATGGAGTCCCGCCGTTCCGCCGCCACCCTGGCCGACCTGGCGACCATCATCTACACCTCGGGCACGACCGGCAAGCCGAAGGGCTGCGAACTGACCCACGGCAACTTCGCCGAGCTGAGCCTGCAGACCCTCGGCACGAACCTGGGTGAGGTCGTCAATCCGCAGGCCAGCACCGTGATGTTCATCCCGTTGGCCCACGTGTTCGCCCGTTTCATCTCCGTGCTGGCGCTCGCGGCGGGCACCAAGGTGGGCCACACCTCCGACCTCAAGCAACTGGTCCCCGACCTGCAGTCCTTCCGGCCCACCTTCCTGCTGGCCGTGCCCCGGGTCTTCGAGAAGGTCTACAACTCCGCGCAGCTCAAGGCGGAGACCGGGGGCAAGGGCAAGGTCTTCGCGGCCGGTGCCCAGACCGCCATCGACTACTCCACGGCGAGGAGTGCCGGCAGGGTACCCCTGGTGCTGCGCGTCAAGCACGCGCTGTTCGAGAAGCTGCTCTACGGCAAGATCCGCGAGGCCATGGGCGGGCGGGTCACCCACGCGGTGTCCGGCGGCGGCCCACTGGGTGCACGCCTGGGCCACTTCTTCCACGGCATCGGCGTCAACATCATGGAGGGCTACGGCCTGACCGAGACCACGGCACCGGTCACGGTCAACGTCCCGCACGGGGTGAGGATCGGCACCGTCGGCCCTCCGATCCCGGGCAACGGGGTGCGCATCGCCGAGGACGGCGAGATCCTGGCCAGGGGTGTCTGCGTGATGCGCGGCTATCACAACCGTCCGGACCTGACCGAGAAGGATCTGGTGGACGGCTGGCTGCACACCGGGGACATCGGGGACCTGGACGACGAGGGGTACCTCACCATCACCGGGCGGAAGAAGGACATCATCGTCACGGCGTCCGGGAAGAACGTGGTGCCGGCACTGCTGGAGGACCAGATCCGGGCGGACGCGGTGGTCTCCCAGTGCGTCGTGGTGGGTGACCAGCGGCCGTTCGTCTCCGCCCTCGTCACCCTGGACGCGGACATCCTGCCGCGCTGGCTGGGCCAGCACGGTGTCCCGGCGGACACGCCGATGGACCAGCTCGCCACGCACCGGGTCGTCCTCGACCACGTCCAGTCGGTGATCGACAGGGCCAACGAGACGGTGTCCAAGGCGGAGTCGATTCGGGCGTTCCGGATCGTCCCCGTGGACTTCTCCATCGAGTCCGGCCAGATGACGCCGTCCCTGAAGATCAAGCGCAACGTGGTCCTGGAGGACTTCGAGCCCCTCGTCGAGGAGATCTACGGCGCGCCGAAACCGGTCTCGTCCTAGAGGCGGCCGCTGTCCGGGACGTCGAGCCCGAGCAGCGCGTTCTCCACGACCTCCGTGAGTGCCGGGTGGATCCAGTACTGGCCGCGGGCCATCGCGTGGGCGTCCAGGCCCATGCTCATGGCCTGCACCAGGGGCTGGATCAGGTTCGGCGCGTCCCGCCCGATCAGGTGGGCCCCGAGGAGCAGGCCCGTCTGGCGGTCGGCGATGACCTTGCACAGGGAGGTGCCGTCCTCCATGGCCCAGCCGTACGCCACGTCGCCGTAGTTCTGCTCCTTGACGGTGATCCTCTCCGCGCCGTACTGCTCGACGGCCTCCGCCTCGGTGAGACCGACCGCGGCCACCTGCGGCCGGGAGAACACCGCCGAGGGCACCGGACCCAGCGTGTTCGGCCGCAGGTCGTCCGGGTGCTCCAGGTTGTGGCTGACCACGCGCTGGTCGTGGTTCGCCACGTGCTTGAGCTGGTGCGGACTGGAGACGTCACCCAGCGCCCACAGCCCGGGCACCGGCTCGCCGCCGGACAGCAGCCGCTGGTATTCGTCGACGGCGAGCCGCCCGTCGGCATGCAGGTCCAGCCCGGCGGCGGCCGGGTCGAGCCGGTCGCTGTTGGGGACCCGGCCGTAGGCGATGAGCACGGCGTCGGCGTCCACCTCCCAGGTGGTGTTGGTGGGCCCGTCGAGATGCACGGTCACCCACCCGTCGAGCCCCTCCTCGATCCGGGACAGGGTCCAGCCGGTCTCGACCCGCCACTGGGTCGAGGCCATCTCGGTGAACCGCTCGGAGATGGTCGCGTCGTGATGGCGCAGCAGTCGCGGTGAGCGGTTCACCTGGACCACGGAGGACCCCAGGCCGGAGAAGATCGAGGCGAACTCGGCGGCGATGTACCCCCCGCCCAGCACCACGATCCGCTGGGGCAGCCGGGGCAGGCGCATCACGGTGTCCGAGGTGTGGACCTGGGGCAGGTCGCTGCCGGGGACGGAGGGGACGACTGCCCTCGAGCCCGCGGCGACCACGATGTCCTGGGCCTCCAGGACCCGCCCGCTGGCCGTGGTCAGCTGGCGGGTCCCGGTGAACCGCGTCTCCTCCGGGATGACCGTGGTGTTCTGCAACTCGACGTCCCGGTAGTGCAGGCCCCCCGCGGAGATGGCGTCGATGCGCGAGAAGATCCGGTCCCGGATGCCGGGCCAGTCGGTCCCGCCGATCCCCAGGTCCACGCCGAGCCTGCTGGCCTCCTCCGGCACCACGGCCAGCGACGCCGGGTAGGCGAACATCTTGGTGGGGATGCAGCCGACGTTGAGGCAGGTGCCCCCGAACGTGCCGGAGTCGATGAGGGCCACGCGCTTGTCGTCCCAGTACGGGGTGACCAGCGAGTTGCCGGAGCCGGAGCCGATGATGGCGAGGTCGTAGGTTTCGGTGCCCATGGCTCTCAGCCTAAGGCTCCACGGGCACCGTCCCGTCACTCGCCCAGTGTCAGCAGCAGGTCACCACCCTCGACCGCCGTGGTGCCGCCCAGCACCACGCGGGTGACGGTGCCGGAGGCATGGGCCGTGATGGCGGCCTCCATCTTCATGGCCTCGATGGTGGCCACCGTGTCCCCGGCCTCCACGGTGTCACCCTCGTCCACGGTCACGGAGACGACCCCGGCGAAGGGCGCGGCCACGTGCCCCTTGTTGGCGGGGTCGGCCTTCTCGGCAGCCCGGGCGGTCGACTCGACGGAGCGGTCGCGCACCGTGATCTGCCGCGCCTGGCCGTTGAGGGTCACCATCACGGGCCGCATGCCCTTGGCATCGGGCTCGCCGATCGCCTGCAGCGTGGTCAGCAGGCGCACGCCCTTGCCCAGGGAGATGACGTGCTCACGTCCCCGCACCAGCCCGTACAACCAGTCCCGGGTGTGCAGGACGGAGGTGTCCCCGTAGGTCGCGCAGTTGGCCTCGTACTCCTGCGTCGGCCCCGGGAACAGGAGCCGGTTCAACGTCGCCTGGCGCGTGGCGCCGGGTTCGGCCAACGCCGAGCGGTCCTCCGCCGAGAGCTCGGTCTCAGCACGGCGACGGCCGCGGTTCTGCAGGGCCCGGGTCCGGAACGGCTCGGGCCAGCCACCGGGCGGGTCCCCCAGCTCGCCGGAGAGGAAGCCGATCACGGAGTCCGGCAGGTCGAAGTCCTGGGGGCTCTCCGCGAACTGGGCCGGATCCACGTCCATGCCGACCAGCTGCAAGGCCAGGTCCCCGACCACCTTGGAGCTCGGGGTGACCTTGACGATGTTGCCGAGCATGTCGTTGGCGGCCTCGTACATCCGCTCGATCTGCTCGAAGCGGTCGCCCAGGCCCAGGGCGATGGCCTGCTGGCGGAGGTTGGACAGCTGGCCGCCCGGGATCTCGTGCCGGTACACGCGCCCCGTCGGTGCCGACAGCCCGGACTCGAACGGGCGGTAGACCTCACGGATGGTCTCCCAGTACGGTTCCAGTGCGGCAGCCTGGTCCAGTCCGAGGCCGGTGTCCCGCTCCGTGTGCTCCAGGGCCGCCACCAGGGCGGACATCGGCACCTGGCTGGTGGTCCCGGCCATGGACGCGACGGCCGTGTCCACCGCGTCCACTCCCGCCTCGGCGGCGGCGAGCAGGGTGCCCAGCTGACCACCGGCGGTGTCGTGGGTGTGCAGGTGGACGGGGAGGTCGAACTCGGCGCGCAGGGCACCGACCAGCTCCCGGGCAGCCTGCGGCCGCAGCAGTCCGGCCATGTCCTTGATGGCCAGGACGTGGGCCCCGGCGTCGACCATCTGCCGGGCCAGGCCCAGGTAGTAGTCCAGCGTGTAGAGCTCCTCCGCGGGGTCCAGCAGGTTGCCCGTGTAACACAGGGCCGCCTCGGCCACCGCAGTCCCGGTGGCCCGGACCGCGTCGATGGCGGGGGCGATCTGCCGGACGTCGTTCAGCGCGTCGAAGATCCGGAAGATGTCCACACCGGTCTGGGCGGCCTCGGCCACGAAGGCATTGGTCACCTCTACGGGGTAGGGCGTGTAGCCGACCGTGTTGCGCCCGCGCAGCAGCATCTGCAGCGGGATGTTCGGCAATTCCTGGCGCAACCGGGCGAGCCGGTCCCAGGGGTCCTCACCGAGGAAGCGCAGGGCGACGTCGTAGGTGGCCCCGCCCCAGGCCTCCACAGAGAGCAGCCCGGGCAGGGTGTGCGCGACGGCCGGAGCGGCAGCCAGCAGGTCACGCGTGCGCACCCGGGTGGCCAGCAGGGACTGGTGGGCATCACGGAAGGTCGTGTCCGTGACGGCCAGTTCCGTCCGGCCGCGCAATTCGGCCGCGAACCCCTCGGGGCCCTTCTCCAACAGCACCTGGCGCCAGCCCGCGGGCGGCTGGTGCGGCGAGGGGCCATCGAACGGGCTGCGATCCGGCTCCTGGGACTTGTCGCCCGGGAAGGCCGGCAGCTTGTCCCTGGGGTCGATCCCCTCCACCCGGGGCCCGTGGGGCTGGTTCACCGTGACGTCGGCGAGGTACTGCAGGGCCTTCGAACCACGGTCCTGGCTGCGGTTGACCTGGGCCAGCTCGGGGTGGGCGTCGATGAAGTCGGTGGCGACGTCGCCGGCCACGAACGTGGGGTCGTCCAGCACGTTCATCAGGAACGGGATGTTGGTGGCCACCCCGCGGACGCGGAACTCGGCCAGGGCGCGCCGTGCGCGCCGCACCGCCGTCGGGTAGTCCCGTCCACGGCAGGTCAGCTTCACCAGCATGGAGTCGAAGTGCGGGCTGATCTCGGCGCCGGTGTAGATCGTGCCACCGTCCAGTCGCACGCCGGAGCCGCCGGCGGACCGGTAGGCGGTGATGGCGCCGGTGTCCGGCCGGAAACCGTTGGCCGGGTCCTCCGTGGTGATCCGGCACTGCAGGGCGGCGCCACGGATGCGCAGCTCGTCCTGGCGGATCCCGAGCTGCTCGAGCGTCTGGCCGGCGGCGATGCGCAGCTGGGAGGCGACCAGGTCGACGTCGGTGATCTCCTCGGTGACGGTGTGCTCGACCTGGATCCGGGGGTTCATCTCGATGAACACGTGCTGACCGGCACGGTCCCCCGCGGTGTCGACGAGGAACTCGACGGTGCCGGCGTTGACGTACCCCATGGCCTTGGCGAACTTGACGGCATCGGCGTAGAGCGCCTGGCGGATGGACTCGTCCAGCTGCGGGGCCGGGGCGATCTCGATGACCTTCTGGTGGCGGCGCTGCATGGAGCAGTCGCGCTCGAACAGGTGCACGGTCTCCCCCGTGCCGTCCGCCAGGACCTGGACCTCGATGTGCCGGGGCCGCAGCACGGCCTGCTCCAGGAACACCGTGGCGTCGCCGAAGGCGGTCTCGGCCTCGCGCATGGCCGCGTTCAGGGCGTCCGGCAGCTGGGCGGCGGTCTCGACCCGGCGCATGCCTCGGCCACCGCCGCCGGCCACGGCCTTGACGAAGATGGGGAAGCCGATGTCCTCGGCCTGGGCGACGAGCCACTCGGCGTCCGAGCTGGGCTCGGAGGACTTCAGGGTGGGGATACCCGCCGCCTTGGCGGCCCGGAGCGCCTCCACCTTGTTCCCGGTCAGCTCCAGGACGTCCGCGGGAGGACCGACGAAGGCGATCCCGGCCTCCGCCGCGGCCCGGGCCAGCCCGGCGTTCTCCGACAGGAAGCCGTACCCCGGATAGATGGCGTCGCATCCTGACTCCTTGGCCACCCGGATGATCTCGTCCACGTCCAGGTAGGCGCGGATCGGGTGCCCCTCCTCCCCGATCCGGTAGGCCTCGTCCGCCTTCTGCCGGTGGATGGAGTTGCGGTCCTCGTACGGGAAGACCGCCACGGTCCGGGCACCCAGCTCGTAGCAGGCACGGAAGGCGCGGACCGCGATCTCCCCTCGGTTGGCGACCAGCACCTTGGAGAACATTCCGTCGGTGGCGTTGGATGACATGGAGCCTCCTGGGCTGCCCGGCAGGTCTGCCGGGACACGATCAGGCGCGGTCAGCGCACGGTGGAGCCACTTCCTTGTGGCTTGCATCACCCGTCAGTGTTGCATACGACCCCGGCACCCACTACGTGAGACCCGTCACAGTGTCTTCAGCACTAGGATGGACCACGGTCCCGGGCCACCCACCCTCTGGTCGACAGTCAGGATTCCACCGCCGTGCAGATCATCTCCATCTCCAGCCTCAAGGGCGGGGTCGGCAAGACCTCGGTCACCCTCGGACTGGCCTCGGCGGCGCAGGCGCAGGGCATCCCCACCCTCGTGGTGGACATGGACCCCCATGCCGATGCCACGACCGGACTCGGGGTCCGGCAGGACGCCGGCACCGAGGACGTGGGCACCCTGATCTCCCACCCCCGGCGGGTGTCCCTGGCCGATCACGTGGTCGCCTCGGGCTGGACCGGGTCCACCGCGGCCCCGGTGGCCGACGGCGACGGAGCGGGCGGTCCCGACGGCGCACCCCGGGTCCTCGATGTCGTCCGCGGCTCCTCGCGGACGTCGCTGTACGAGCGCCCGACGACCCGTCAGCGCGAGCTGCGCCGGCTCACCCAGCTGCTCGAGCCCGTGACGCGCTACGCACTGGTCCTCATCGACTGTCCCCCGGCCCTCAACGGCGTCACGCGGATGGCCTGGGCCGCCTCGACGGACGTGCTGCTGGTGGCCGAGCCGAGCCTGTTCTCCGTGGCCGGCACCGAACGCACCCTGCGGGCCCTGGACCTGTTCCGCAAGGAGTATGCCCAGGGCGTGACCTCCACCGGCGTGGTGGCCAACCGCGTCCGGCCCGCCAGCGTGGAGCACCAGTTCCGCCTGGGCGAGATGGAGCGGATGTACGGCGACCGGTTGCTGCCCGTGGCCATCCCGGAACAGGGCAACTGGCAGCAGATCCAGGGCGCCGCCTGGCCCGTCCACGCCTGGCCCGGCCAGACGGCCGCCCAGTCCGCGGCACTGTTCGATGAGCTGCTCTACTCCGTGCAGCGGCCGTTGAAGGACCGCCGCAGCCAGCGCCGGCACTGAGGCGCGCCCCCGCCAGACCACGATCGACGTCAAGCCGCGACGGCCCCGCGCCTGCCGGCGGCAGGGACGGGGCCGTCGTCGGGAACAGGCGGTGGGACGCCCCTCAGGAGGCGGACTTGCGCTGGGCGCGACGCTGGGAGAGTTCGTCCCCGGGGAAGTCGGCGGGGGCGTCGTGCAGGCGCTCGGAGGGCAGCTGGGCGAGGGAGCCCTCGACCTCACGCCAGACCCGGCCGACGGCGATGCCGAAGACACCCTGCCCGCCCTGCACCAGGTCGATGACCTCGTCCGCCGACATGCACTCGTAGACCGAGGCACCGTCGCTCATCAGCGTGATCTGGGCCAGGTCGTCCACGCCGCGTTCGCGCAGGTGTTCGACGGCCGAACGGATCTGCTGCAGGGAGACCCCGGTGTCCAGTAGTCGCTTGACCACCTTGAGCACGAGGATGTCCCGGAAGGAGTACAACCGCTGCGTCCCCGAGCCGCTGGCGCCGCGCACGGTGGGCACCACGAGGCCCGTCCGGGCCCAGTAGTCCAGCTGGCGATAGGTGATCCCGGCCGCCTTGCACGCGGTGGGGCCGCGGTATCCGACGCCCTCGTCGAGCACCGGCAGGTCTTCGGTGAACAGCATGCCCTGCGCCGGGGTGCGCGCAGGGGCGGGATGCGTCACGTCCGGGGACTGCCCGGCCTCGCCCTTGGGACTCACTGGAACCCTCCTGGTCTCAGGTCCACACTGGGGAAGGAAGGGGCCGCCGGTCCGGACCAACGGAGCGCGACGGGCATCGACCCGGCCCGGCACCGCTGACCGATGCGAATGAACCGGCAGGCAATGTGGAACCTCTGCTGACGACGGTAGGCCCGTGGAGGGCCACGGTCAAAGACCCAGTCGCTTTCACCGCGAGCGTGTCGCCCCCGGGCGGGGCCGGAGCAGCCGGGCCGATGGCGTGCGAGGCGCCGTCAGGACTGTCCCGCGCCGCCGTCGGCGAAGTCCTCGGGGTCCACGGAGTCGAGGAATTCGCGGAACTTGCTCAGCTCGGCATCGCGGTCCGCGGACCGGGAGACTCCGGTGGCGGACTCGTCGGTCGTCTCCTCGTCCTCGTCCTCCAGCGCCTGCTCGGGGTCCACCCCGGCATCGTGGAGGACCTCCGCCGAGCACAGCACGGGCACCCCGGCACGCAGGGCGCAGGCGATGGCATCGGATGCCCTGGCATCCACCCGGGCGCCATTGTCCAGGAGGAGTTCGGCGTGGAAGACGGCGTCGCGCACCGAGCTGATCCGGACGGACTCCAGCGCGGTGCCCGCCGCGGCGATGACGTCGACGAGCAGGTCGTGGGTCATGGGACGCGGCGGGGTGATCCCCTGTTGCCACAGCGCGATGGCGCTGGCCTCCGGAGCCCCCACCCAGATCGGCACCAGGGTCCCGGTGCCGGGGTCCTGGAGGAGCACGAGCGGCTGGTTGCCGGGCAGTTCCACCCGGACTCCCAGCACCGTCATCTCGACGTCGGGCAGGGCCATGTCCGCCTCACGAATCCAGGTCGGCGACCGCGGCGCCCACCAGGGCACTGTGCAGTCCCAGGCAGGCCTCGCTGATCTCGCGTGCGGTCTCAGCCACCCGGGCTCCGGCCGCGGAGTCGCGGCGGCTGGCCAGGGGGGCCGTCACCCGTTCGATGAGTCCGAGCTCTCGGTCGGCGGCCGCCCGGAACGGACGCAGGTGCCGGGGCTCCAGTCCGTGGGCGGCCAGTACGACGGCGGACCGGGTGGCCTTGAGGGAGTGCTCGCTGTACCGCCCGTCCTCGTCGGCGGCGATCATGCCGTACTGCTCGAGCGAGTCGAGGAGGTCGGCGCTGGCGCCGGAGATCCCCTGCAGCTCCGCCCGGGTCAGCGGCCGGGTGTGCCCCGCCAGTTCCTGGGCGAGCTGGTCCGAGACCGAGCGCGGGGTCAGCGTGAGGCCGCCCGGCAGCGACTCCGGATGGTCCCCACGGTCCACCGCGTCGAGGTAGTCCTTGATGACCTTCAGCGGCAGGTACTGGTCGCGCTGGAGTGCCAGGATGAAGCGCAGGCGGTCGACGTCCGCGTCCGTGTACTTCCGATAGCCCGCCGCGGTCCGCCGGGGGGTGATCAGGCCCTTCTCCTCCAGGAAGCGGATCTTGGAGGCGCTGGCCTGGGGGAAGTCCTCCTTGAGCTCGCCGAGGACCTCACCGATGTTCATCACGGCGCGGCTCGCACCGGTCCTGGCGGTCGAGACGGTGCGGCGGGAGGCTGCTGCGGTCACGGAGGGTTCCTCGGGTCTTCTTTCGGTGGCGTTCGTCGGTCTGGTCAGGCGCTGAGCCGCTGGGTGCCGGCGTAGAACGTCAGCCTGAACTTGCCGATCTGCACTTCCATCCCCGAGCGCAGGGCCACCGAGTCCACCCGGTCGTGGTTGACGTAGGTGCCGTTGAGCGAACCGGAGTCGACGACGACGAACCCCTCTCCCTGACGGCGGAACTCGGCGTGCTTGCGCGAGACGGTGACGTCATCGAGGAAGATGTCCGCGTTCGGGTGACGTCCCGTGGTGGTCACGTCCTGGTCCAGCAGGAATCGTGCCCCCTGGTTCGGGCCCGCGTGGGCCACCAACAGGGCCGAGCCGATGGGCAGGGCGTTGATCGCGGCGCGGTCCTCCGCGTCGAGCGCGCGATCGACCGGACCGCCGAGGTCAGGCAGTCCGATGCTGGTGGTCTGCGCCTCTGGCTCGGTACCCGGTTCCCTGCCGCCCGGGTGCTGGGTGCCTGACATTGCTCCTCCGAGGTGGTGTCCGACCCGCTCTGCGGCGGGCCGGACGTAGTGCTTCCGTGACCTGACTAGCCTACCTGCTGGCGGTAGCCCTCTGCATCGAGCAGGGCCTCGACCTGCGCCGGGTCCTTCACCGAGACCTCCATGAGCCAGCCCTCGCCGTAGGGGTCGGCGTTGAGCTTGGCGGGATCGGCGTCGAGCTCCTCGTTACGGGCCGTGACGGTCCCCGTGACGGGCGCGAACAGGTCGCTGACGGACTTGGTGGACTCCACCTCGCCCACGGTCGACTCCGCCTCGATCTCCGTGCCGACCTCCGGCAGGTCCACGTAGACCACGTCGCCGAGGGCGTCCTGGGCGAAGTCGGTGATGCCGATGCGGACGACGCCGTCCGCGTCGGGGCCGGAGACCCACTCGTGCTCGGCACTGTAGCGAAGCCCGTCGGGGATGTTGCTCATGATTCCTCCAGGTGATCGGGGACGCTGGACCGTCCTGAGTGGGTCCACGCGGTACAGCACCGAGACTACTGGGGTCCCGTGCCGGGCGCCAATGGCATCCTGCCACCCTCGGCGACGCGCCCCAACAGGGTCACCAGCCGGTCCCGATCCCCTTCCGGCACCGGCGCCAGGATGCGCTCCTGGACGCGCAGGACCAAGGGGTCGACTCCCTCCAGGAGTGCTCGGCCCTCCGGGGTCAGCGCCACTTGGCGGGTCCGCCGGTCGAACGGATCGGCCGTCCGCTCCGTCCAGCCGCGTGCCTCCAGCCGGCCCAGCACGTCCGAGGCACTGGAGCGGTCCACGGCCGAGGCCTCGGCCAGCGCGCCCTGTCCCATCCCCCCGGCCCGCCGGAGCACGTCCAGCACCGCGAACTGGGGTCCGGTGAGCTGCCCGCCCACCTCCTCGGACCACAGCACCGAGTGCCGCTGCTGGGCCAGCCGGATCAGGTGACCGGGCCGGCGGTCCCGGCCCGACGGACCGACGTCGGCCACCAGCGCCAGCCGCTCCGTGAACCAGTCCCGGGCCCCGGACGGCAGGGGCTCCAGGAAACGTGACTGGACGCGTGCCACGGGCACGGCGAGTCCCGCCAGCGCCGCGCCGGAGGGCGCGGTCAGCGTGATGACCTGCCGCCGGCCGTCGCGGGGGTCCCGGGACTGCCGGATCCACCCCTGGTCCCGGAGTCGCCGCACGATCCCCGCCGTGGTGGACCGGTCAAGCCCGGCCCGGAGGCCGATCGTGTTCTGGTCCAGGCCGTCGTCGGCCGCCGTGAGGGTGGCCAGAAGAGAGTACTGGGAGGGGGTGAGCGTGGAGCCGACCTCCTCGGACCACAGGACGTTGTGCACCTGCTGGCACCGGCGCAACAGGTGTCCGACGAGTGCCCCCGTCCCCGGGCCCCGATCCTGCCCGTCCCCTTCCGTCGCCACCATGCACTGCCTTTCCGAGTAGGTTCCCTCCGCCGCGTCCATGCGTAGGCGGACGATGCAGCGCCGGGCGTCCGTACCTCACCGGACGACGGGCGCGGACGCGTCGGACCCAGCATACTGTGGCTCGAGTCACGCGACTGCGTTATGATCGCCACGGAATCATTCAGCACACGGACGATTGGTGGGCGACCCGCCACGCACCTGTCCCCTCCGGCGAGAAGGAGCCTCATGCAATATCACCTGAACGGCTACCGCTACGGCGATCCCACCATCCAGCCCGCGGCCACCGGTCGTGAGGGCGGGCAGGGCCCCCTGCCCGAGGAGGTGGACGTCCTCGTCGTGGGCACCGGGCCCGCCGGTACCGTCCTGGCCGCCCAGCTGGCCGAGTTCCCCGAGATCACCACGCGCGTGGTCGAGCGCCGCCAGGGCCCGCTGCCGGTGGGCCAGGCCGACGGCGTGTCCTGCCGGACCGTCGAGATGTTCGACGCCTTCGGGCTCGCATCCACGCTGGTGGACGAGGCCTACTGGGTCAACGAGACCACCTTCTGGTCCCCCGACGCCGCGGACCGCACGGGCATCGCCCGCACCGGACGGGTCCAGGACGTCGCCGACGGGCTCAGCGAGTACCCCCACGTCATCGTCAACCAGGCTCGGATGCAGGAGATGCTGCTGGACAAGGCCGCCAAGTCCCCCTCCCGGCTCGAGGTCGACTACGGCTACAAGGCCCTGGGCGTCGAGGTCCCCGAGGACCCGGAGGCACTGGTCACCGTGACCCTCGAAGAGACGGACGAGCAGGGCAAGGGCAGCGGCATGACCCGCACGGTCAGGGCGCGCTACGTGGTGGGCTGCGACGGTGCCCGCTCCGCGATCCGCACCTCGATCGGCCGCGCCCTGCACGGGGACGCCCAGAACCATGCCTGGGGCGTCATGGACATCCTGCCCGTCACCGACTTCCCGGACGTGCGCAAAAAGGCGGTCATCCAGTCCGGCACCGGATCCCTGCTGCAGATCCCGCGCGAGGGCGGGAACCTGGTGCGCTACTACGTGGACCTCGGGGACATCCCGGAGGGTGACCGCAGCATCCGTGACCGGACCACCTTCGAGGACATCCTCACCGCGGCGCAGAGGGCACTTCACCCCTACACCCTGGACGCCCGGGACGTGGCGTGGTGGAGCGTCTACGAGGTGGGCCAGCGCGTCACGGACGGCTTCGACGACGTCACCGAACCGGGCAGCCGGGACCCGCGCGTGTTCATCGCCGGCGACGCCTGCCACACCCACTCGGCCAAGGCCGGCCAGGGCATGAACGTCTCCATGCAGGACACCTACAACCTGGGCTGGAAGCTCGCCGCGGTCCTACAGGGCCGATCCCCCAAGTTGCTGCTCACCACCTACTCGGAGGAGCGCCAGACGATCGCCCAGGACCTCATCGACTTCGACAAGCGCTGGTCGAGGATGATGGGCTCCAAGGTCGCGGACCCCGACCGCCCCGAGGCCGGCGGGGTGGCCGCCACGGACGTCGAGGCCCACTTCGTGGCCGGCGGCGTGTTCACCGCGGGCCTGTCCACCGTGTACCGCCAGTCCCTGCTGACCGGCGGGACGGCGCACCAGGACCTCGCCACCGGGTTCGAGGTCGGGACCCGCTTCCACTCGGCCCCGGTCATCCGGGTGGCCGATGCCAAGCCCGTACAGCTCGGGCACGTCCACGAGGCCGACGGCCGGTGGCGCCTGTACGCCTTCGCCGACGCCGCGGACGCCGGGTCCGAGGGTTCGGCGCTGCGCGGGCTCGTCACCTTCCTGGACGAGTCCGCGTCCTCCCCCGTCCGCCGCTTCACCCCGGCTGACTGGGCCGACGACGCCGTGTTCGACGTCCGCGCGATCCTGCAGCAGGAGCACCTGGACGTCGACCTGAACGCCCTCCCGCAGTTCCTGCTCCCCGCGAAGGGGAGGTTCGGCCTGCGCGACTACGAGAAGGTGTTCTCGGCGGAGAGGACCAACGGCCGCCTGCTCGGTGACGTGCCCGGACTGACGGCCACGCAGGACATCTACGACCTGCGCGGCATCGACCGCGAGCGCGGCGCCCTCGTGGTCGTCCGGCCGGACCAGTACATCGCGCAGGTGATGCCGCTGGATGCCCACGAGGAACTCGCCGGGTTCTTCGCGGCCTTCATGGTCGAGCAGTCCTGACCCCTCCCCGGCATCACCCGTGAGGGCCGGCCCGCCCCGTGGCGGGCCGGCCCTCGGCGTACCCGCCCGATGTCAACCGGCACGAGATGCGGCGCCGCGGGCTCAGTCGCCGTCCGGCATTCCCGCCACGTAGGCCGCCTGGCCCACGTGCTGGAGCGCATCGGCGAAGATGCTGACCAGGCGCACCCCCCGCGTGACCGGCGGGTGCCAACCCTCGTCGACGACCACGCCGAGGTCTTCGGACCGCAGCCGGCCCAGGTAACCCGTCGCGGCCTGCGTGACCGCGACGAGGTAGTCCCGGAGCAGGCCCTTGTCCGTCACGACGACGGCCCGGGCCTCGGCCGGTGAGTGACCGAAGCCGTGGCCCTCGGCCGGCACCGTCGGCCCGAAGCGGCCGGACCAGTCCCCCGCGGTCCACGTCTCCTCGACGCCGGCGAGCGCGGCGACCTGGGCGTCGGTCTCGCGGCCGGCATGCCAGACGAGCCAGGCGATCGAGTTCGGGTGCCCACCGGAATGCGCATTGAGCCGGGTGGGGTGCACGTCACCCCAGAACAGGTCGAGCTGGTCGAGGGGCCTGCGGGCCAGGTCGGTGAGGATCTCGGTGGCGTCCATGGCGCCAGTCTGGTCCATGGGCGGGCTCCCCGTCAGGGCCGGGCGGGCACGGGTTCGGCATAGGCGGCCGAGATCCGGTGATAGGCCGGCGACAGCCACGCCACCACCGCCGCGAGGACCATGACCAGTCCCGCGACGAGGAAGACGAGCGCGATCCCCCGGGCCGTCCCCGCGCCCAGCAGTGGTTCCAGGGCCGCGCCACCCTCGGCGCCCCGGGCGAAGGGGATGATCCAGACCTCGGCGATCGGGGCCACCACGAAGGCCGTCACCGGTGCCGCCGCCGACTCGACGGCCGCGGCGAACCCGAAGACCCGTCCCTGGCGGTGTAGCGGCACGACCTTCTGGATGACGGTCTGCTCGGCGGCCTCCACGGCCGGGATGCCGAGCATGTACAACCAGATGCCCAGGACGTACAGCCACCCCCACTCCCGGATGGTGAACAGCGCTCCGATCACCCCCATGATCGCGACGATGCCCAACAGGGTGCGGATGGGGTTGGGCCCCAGCCCGAGGCGTCCGACGAGGACTCCGCCGAGGATGAAGCCCGTGGCTCCGAGGGCGAACCAGGCGCCCCAGAGCTCGACCGTGAACAGTTCCAGGCCGTAGGGGTCCATCAGGGCCAGGTACACGCCGCCGATGAAGTTGTTGAACGTCGTGAACAGGATCAGCGCGACCATGCCCGGAATGTCCCGGATCGCGGACCATGCACCCGCGAGGTCGAACCCCCCGTGGGCGTCGGAGGAGGCCGGTGCCGCCTCCTCGGGCAGGCGCAGGACCGCCAGGTGAGCCAGGGCCAGGGCCGAGAGGACGACGGCGACCAGCACGGTCGGGCCCATCCCCAGCACCCCGATCGAGAGCCCGGACAGGACGGAGGTGGCGATGAAGGCCAGCCCCTGCACCATGCCCACGTAGCCGTTGGCGTTGGCCCGCCGGTCCTGGTCGATGAGCAGGGTGACGGTGGTCGACAGCGCGATGTTCCGCAGGTTCTCGACGACGGCCCCCGCCAGGACGGACAGGGCGAACGCCCAGAACCACGGGCGGTCCAGGGCGTTGCGCTCCTCGGCCGGCGCCACCAGGAACACCAGTCCGGCCACGGTGAACATCGCCAGCGTGACGACTGCCGCGAACCGCATCACCGGGAGCTTGCGGAACCGGTCCACGTAGGTGCCGAAGCTGATCCCGGTGGCGGCCAGCAGCAGCATGTAGGCGCCGCCGATGACTCCGGTGGCGATCACGTTCCGCGTCTCGAGGTAGATCCAGAAGGTGATGGCGAACCACAGGTAGCTGGTGGTGAGGTTGGCCAGGGCAGTGTTGGCCAGGATGCCGGCGAAGGTGCGGTTGCGCTCCCCCGCCGTGCGCACCGGGCGCGTCTGCATGCGCACAGCGTACGCCCACCGGTGGGCCGGGGGCGACGAGCCGGCGTCGTGGTCCCGAGTCGGCAGAACCGGGCACGGAATCTCCAGAAGCAGGTGTGCTTTCCGTCACACGTGGGTACCGTGTCCCCATGAGCATCGACATTCCCTCAGCAGAAGACTTCGCCGAGCTCACGCAGCACCGGCACGCCGCGAGCGTGTCGTTGTATGTTGCGTCGTCCGGGGCCGACGACGCCCGGGCGCCGATCGGCAGGAACCCCGAGGCGGCCCAGGTGGCCCTGCGCACGATGGCCACGGAGGCACTGGCGACGCTGCCCGGGTCCGTGCCCGCCGAGGACCGGGAACGCGTCATCGCCGAGGTGACCGCGCTGGAGGAGGACCGGGGCTTCTGGTCCACCCAGGCGCGCTCCATCGCGGTGTTCGTCTCGCCGTCGGGGTTGCGGGCCTTCCGGCTCATGAACAACCTGAACAGTCACTGCAGCGTCGGCGACCGGTTCGACGTCGGCCCCCTCATCCGGGCCACGACCTTCGCCCACAGCGGGTACGTCCTGGCGCTGACGAAGGGATCGGTCCGGCTGCTGGCCCTGGAGGCCGACGCCTCCTGCCACGAGGTGCCGCTGACCGGGCTGCCCGACGACCTCGGCCTCGAACTGCAGACCGCCGACAACGAGGGCCGCATGGACCGCCAGCGCGCGGACGGGAACCAGCGGCCAAAGGTCCAGCGCCGTGACTACTGCTCGACCGTCCAGGAGGCGGTCCTGCGCCAGATCAACGGGTCCGCCCACCCGCTGGTGCTGGCGGCCAGCCCCGACCTGGAACCGGCATACCGGGAGGTCAACACCTACCAGCGGCTCGTGGAGGAGGGCATTGGCGTCAACCCGGCATCACTGTCCCTGGAGGACCTGGGCAAGCGCGGCCGGGAGGTCCTGGACCGCAACTACGCCACCCAGCTGGCCGCCTGGCGCGAGCGCTTCGGCACGCAGCGCGCCCATGGCCGGGCCAGTGCCAAGCTGCGGGAGATCGCCAGGGCGGCGACCGCGGGCCGGGTGGACGTGCTGCTGTTCGATCTCGCGGCCGAACGCGAGGGCACCATCGACGAGTACGGCGAGGTGACTGTCGCGGAGGAGCCCAGCGCCCACACCTACGGCCTGGCGGATGAGGTCGCGGCCCGGGTGCTGCGTACCGGCGGCACCGTCAAGGCCGTGCGCTCGGCGGACCTTCCCGACGGCGCGCTGATCGCGGCGACGTTCCGTTCACCGGCCTGAGTCCCGGCGGGGGCGGGTGCTGACCGGATCGTCCCGGTCAGCACCCGCCCCCGCTCGGCAGGTCAGTGGATCCCGCGCATGGCCCGGTGCACCGGGCGGGAGATGACCAGCATGACCACGCCGATGGCGATGGTCACGGCGCCGAGGATCCCGAAGTAGGTGCCCTCCGTCTCGGCCGTGTAGTAGCCGGCGAGCGCGCCCGACAGCGCGGTGCCCAGGGCCACCGAGAGGTTGTACAGGGCCACCATCATCACCGGGAACGCCGCGGGTGCGAGCTTGGTGGACAGGGACAGCCCCACCGGCGAGACCATGAGCTCACCCATGGTGGCCACGAGCATGATGAACCCGATCCACAGCACCGGTACCGCGCCCGTGCCGACCATCGGCAGGAACAGCAGGAACGCGGTGCCCATCAGGGCGATGCCCACCCCGAACTTGACCGGGGTGTTCGGCTGGCGGCGGCCCAGTCTCGTCCACAGCATGGCGAACACCGGGGCCAGCAGGATGATGAAGAGCGGGTTGAAGGACTGCACCCACGGGATCGGCATCTCCCAGTCACCCAGCATGCGGTCGAGCCGCGTGTCCGAGTAGAGGGTGATGACGGTGAACTGCTGCTGGAACAGGGCGAAGAAGGCCGCCGAGCCGATGAACAGCGGGATGAAGGCCAGCACGCGGCTGCGCTCCTCGCCGGTGGTCTTGGCCGACGTGAGGATGACCGCGAAGATCGCGATGGCGGCCACGGCGGACAGGACGACGACGACGTCGGCCAGGTTCGCGGCGTTGACCAGCCCGGTGGCCACGGCCACGGCGATCACCGCCAGGGCCACGACGGTGATGCCGATCCACCGGCCGTACTGGCTGCGCGGCAGCGGGCTGGGCACGTGGTGGACGTGCTCCGGCAGGCTCTTGCGGGTCAGCGCGTACTGGGTCAGGCCAATGGCCATGCCGACCGCCGCCAGTCCGAAGCCGACGTGGAAGCCCCAGGTCTGGGCGGTCCAGCCGGTCAACAGGGGCCCGACCAGGCCACCGATGTTGATACCCATGTAGAAGATGGAGAACCCTGCGTCGCGGCGCGGATCGGCCCGCGTGTAGAGGTTGCCGACCAGGTTGGCGACGTTCGCCTTCAGCCCGCCCGAACCGAGTCCCACCAGGACCAGGCCCAGCGCGAGCCCGGGGACCCCCGGGACCAGGGCCAGCGCGATGTGCCCGCACATGATGAGCACCCCGCTGATGAACATCGTCCGTTCCGAGCCCAGCAGCCGGTCGGCCACCCAGCCACCGATGATGCAGAACACGTAGACCATGCCGCCGTAGGCACCGACGATGCCGGTTGCCACCGCCTCGTCGATCCCCAGGCCGCCCTCGGCGACCGTGAAGTACATGTAGATGAGCAGGATGCCCTGCATCCCGTAGAACGAGAAGCGCTCCCACAGCTCGACGCTGAACAGGTTGGCGAGCGGGCCCGGCTGGCCGAAGAACGTCCTGCCCGAGGGGTTCCGCTCAGCGGCGGTGGGTTCGATGGTTTCTGGAGAATGCACCCATACACTTTCCTCCTCTCCTCTGGCCCGTGCAAGTTCACCTGATGGACCCGCTGGACCTGACGGCCGGGGACGTTAGATTCGGGGCATGGACCTACCGTTCTACACCGTCGGTCATTCGACGCGGACGCTGGACGAGTTCCTGGACCTGCTGCGCTCGGTGGACGTCCGGCTGCTCGTGGACGTGCGGCGGCTGCCCGGTTCGCGCCGCTACCCGCACTTCGACCAGGAGGCCCTGGCGGCGTCCCTGTCCGGGGCGGGCATCGAGTACCGGCGTCTTGAGTCCCTCGGCGGCCGGCGGTCACGCGACCGGTCCGTCCCGGAGGAGGTCAACGGTTTCTGGGAGAACCGCAGCTTCCACAACTATGCGGACCACGCCCTGTCGGAGGAGTTCAGGACGGGACTGGCCGAGCTGCGGGCGTGGGGTGCCGAGCGGACGGCGGCGGTGATGTGCTCGGAGGCCGTGTGGTGGCGGTGTCATCGCCGGATCATCGCCGACCACCTGCTCGCGGCGGGCGAGGCCGTGCATCACCTCATGGAACCGGGCAAGGCTCCCCCGGCCCAGCTCACCGCCGGGGCCGTGGTGGATCCCGACGGCGGCCGGGTCACCTACCCCGCGCCCTGAGCGGTCGGCTCCGGGGCGGCGAACCGGTCCACGAGGCGGACGCTCGCCGGGTGCGTGCTCGACCGCGCCACGCTGCGCGCCTCCGCGCGCAGGTGCTCCTCCCAGTCCGGCCCGTAGCGACCGGCGCGCAGCAATGCCTTGGTGGGGCCGACCACGTGGTCCGGGTTGGCCGCGAACGCGTCCTCGGCCTCCGTCAGCCGGCGGGCGAAGTCGGCGGCCGGGACGGACTGGCTGGCCAGCCCCCACTCCACGGCCTCCACCCCGCCCAACCGGCGTCCACCCAGGGTCAGCTCGACCGCCCGGTGATATCCGACGGTACGCGGCAGCAGGTAGGACACCCCGGTGTCCGGGGTGAGCCCGACCCCGGCGAAGGCCCCGACGATCTTCGCCTCGTCACTGGACAGCACCCAGTCCGCGGCGAGCAGCAGGCCCAGCCCGGCCCCGGCCGTGGCGCCGTTGACCCCGGCGACCACCAGCAACCGCGTCCGGGACAGGGCGGTCATCAGGGTGCTCGTCGCCGTCGCCAGGGACAGCAGGAGCTCGTCCCTCTCTCCGGCAGGCACCGAGGCCATAGATCGGACGTCACCGCCGGCACAGAAGAAGCGGTCGCGGCCCGTCACGGTCAGCACCTGGACCCGCGGCTCTGCCTCGGCGCGTTCGAGTTCCGTGACCAGGGCCTCTGCCAGGGGCTCGTCGAGGGCGTTGCCGGCGGAGACGCGGTCCAGGACGAGCCGGACCACCCCCTCGCGGCGTTCGACCCGCAGCGCCGCCGTCACGACTGCACCTTCGGCACCGGGGTCTCGGTGCGCTCGGCGCGCAGCTCGCGCTTGAGGAGCTTGCCGGACTGGTTGCGGGGCAGTTCGGCGACGAAGTCCACGCGCTTGGGCACCTTGTAGTCGGCGATCCGGTCCCTGACGTGGGCTCGCACGGCCTCGGCGGTCAGGGCGGCACCGTCCTTGAGGACCACGACCGCGGTGATGGCCTCGATCCAGCGCTCGTCCGGCAGGCCGATGACGGCCACCTCGGCCACCTCCTCGAGCTCGTAGATGCAGTCCTCGACCTCCCGCGGAGCCACCATGACCCCGCCGGTGTTGATCACGTCCTTGATGCGGTCCACCACCTGGATGTACCCCTGGGCGTCCCGGGTCACCTGGTCCCCCGAGCGGAACCAGCCCTCGGAGAAGGCCTCGGCGGTGGCCTCGGGCTTGTTCCAGTACCCGTCCATCAGCTGTGGGGAGCGGTACTGGATCTCCCCGGGCTCACCGGGTTCGGCCACGCGCCCCTCGGCGGTGACCACCCGGGCCTCGACGAAGTACACCGGCCGCCCGCAGGAGGCCGGCCGGGCGTGGTGCTCCTCCGGGCGCAGCACCGTGCACAAGGGGCCCAGCTCGGACTGGCCGAAGCAGTTGTAGAACCCCAGTCCCGGAAACCGGGACCGCAACCGGCCCAGCACGGTCACCGGCATGATCGAGGCCCCGTACTGGGCCTTCGTCAGGGAGGACAGGTCACGGGTGTCCAGCTCGGGATGGTTGGACAGCGGCACCCACACCGTGGGGGCCAGGAACAGGGAACCGATGTGCTCCTCCTCCACGTAGCGCAGGATCTCCGGCACGTCCGGCTTGGCCAGCAGGCGCACCGTGGCCCCCAGGGAGAGATACGGCAGCAGGAAGACGTGCATGGCCGCCGAGTGGTACAACGGCATCGCCACCAGCGGCCGGTCCTCGGCCGTGAAGTCCAGGGCGATGACCGAGGAGACGTACTCGGCCATCAGCGCCCGGTGGGTCATCATCGCCCCCTTCGGGGCCGACGTCGTCCCCGAGGTGTAGAGCAGCTGCAGTAGGTCCGTCTCGACCGGGCCCGTGCCGGGCTCCGCCCCCGCACCCGGGCCGGACCCGGGGCCCTCGCCCTGAGCGGTCTCCAGGAGGGACTGCTCCCCCGTGCCGGAACCGGGGAACATCGGCAGGACGGTCTCGACGCCGGCCGCGCGGCCCTCGTCCAGGACCTCACGGACCAGCGGGGCCAGGGCGTTGTCCGCCACGATCAACCGCGCCCCGGAGTCCTCCAGGATGTAGGCGAGCTCACCGCCCTTGAGGGCGAAGTTCACCGGGACGTGGACCACCCCCGCCTGGGCGCAGGCCAGGAACAGCACGAGGTACGCGTCCGAGTTCACCCCGTAGGCCGCCACCCGGTCCCCCGGTGCGAGCCCGAGGTTCCTCAACCGGTGGACCACGCGGTCCACGGCCGCCCCCAAGTCGCGGTAGCTCCAGTGCCGGTCCTGGAACCGCAGCGCCACGGTGTCGCCGAAGGTGGACACGGCGCGGCGCACCAGGGCGCTCACCGTGTTCTGCTGGGCCTGCTGGACGGCCGCCCCCACGCCCCTGCCGGTGTCGTTGCCGGTGTCGGTGTCGGTCGATGTCATGGTCAGAGCCTCTCGATGATGGTGACGTTGGCCTGGCCGCCGCCCTCGCACATGGTCTGCAACCCGTAGCGGCCCCCGGAGCGTTCGAGCTCGTGCAACATCGAGGTCATCAGCCGCGCCCCGGTGGCCCCGATCGGGTGGCCCAGGGCCATCGCCCCACCGTTGACATTGACCCGGGTCATGTCGGCCCCGGTCTCGGTCTGCCAGGCCAGCACCACGGCCGCGAACGCCTCGTTGATCTCGATCACGTCCATCTCGTCGAGCGTCATCCCGGTCCGCTCCAGGGCGTGCCGGGTGGCACGGATCGGGGCCGAGAGCATCATCACCGGGTCATCACCGCGGGCCGAGACGTGGTGGATCCTCGCCCGCGGGGTCAGGCCGTACCGCTCGACGGCGGCCGGCGAGGCGATCAGCAGGGCCGCGGCCCCGTCGGACATCTGCGACGCGGACGCGGCGGTGTGCAGGCCCCCGGGGACGATCGGTTCCAGCGAGGCCATCTTGGCCCGGTCGGGCCGGCGCGGCCCCTCGTCCGCGGTGATCCCCGGCGCCTGGGGCACCGGGATGATCTCCCGCTCGAAGCGCCCCTCGGCCTGGGCGGCCAGGGCCCGCTCGTGCGAGCTCACCGCCAGGTCCTCCAACGCCTCGCGGGTCAGGCCCCAGCGTTCGGCCATCATCTCCGCACCCCGGAACTGGGAGATCTCCTGCTCCCCGTAGCGGTCCGCCCAGCCCGCCGAACCGGTGAACGGGTCCGGGTGGCCGAACTCCGCGGCCGCCTTATTGGAGTACGACAGCGGGATCGTGGACATCGACTGCACTCCGCCGGCCACCACCAGGTCACTGGTGCCGGACATCACCGCCTGGGCGGCGTAGTGCACCGCCTGCTGGCCGGAGCCGCACTGGCGCTCCACCGTGGTCCCGGGCACGGCCTCGGAGCCCCCGGCCGCCAGCCAGGCGTTGCGGGCGATGTCCATCGCCTGCGGGCCCAGCTGGTCGATGCACCCCAGGATCACCTCGTCGTACTCGGCGGAGTCGATCCCGGCCCGTCGGACGATCTCCGCGATCGGCGCGGCGGCCAGGTCCAGGGGGTGGACCTGCGCCAGGCCCTTCCCGCGCCGACCCACCGGGGTCCGCACGGCATCGACGATGTAGGCCTCGGCCACGATTGCTCCTCCAGGTCAGGATGGTCGGCGCGCAGTGGCAAGGGGCTCACGACGTGTGATCCGACCCACGTGTACGAGGATGTCCAACCACTGGGGATCTGTCCAGAGCGAGGGAAGGAAAAGTTACCGACCGGTTCGTGGGGGCGTCCGCGTCCGGTCGGTGGTGGCCCCGCCTCATCCCCGGTGTGGTGGGCCCGCAGTGCTGCGTGCCCCACCGCGCAAGAAGTCAGCGGCGTTCCTGGCGCCGCCGGTGGGAACCGCACACGTTCACCTTCTCGCTACCCACCGGCCGTACACTGCGCGCATCGGTGGCAGGCCGCCCGCCCGGTGCGAGCACCGACCCGGCCCGGCCGAGGCGGGCACACCAAGGCCGCCGCCGTGTTTGTCTCACCCAGTACCGCCTGCTTGCCCCCCCGATAGAAAGACACCACCATGGCCACCGGCACCGTCACCTCGTTCAACACCGTGGAAGGGTACGGGCTGATCACCCCCGACGATGGCTCCCCCACCGTGTACGTGCACTACACCGCCGTCTCCGGCGACGGTTTCCGTGACCTCCGCGAAGGCCAGAAGGTCACCTTCGAGACCGCGCAGGGCCCGGACGGTCTGCAGGCCACCACGGTCCGTTCCCTCTGATCCGGTCTGGAACGGCCGCCACGTTCCGGCCCTATCAGATGGGGTACACCCCAGCCTGCCCTCAGGCGAGCTTGTCAAGGCACCGGGGATGAGATCGCGAGATCACCGTCCTCCGTGATCACTTGGCGGCGGCTCCGACCATGGCCCACGCGTGTCCTCGAGAGATCGTTAGGCAGGATGGTCCCTCACTGCGGGACGCCGGAACACCGGCGCCAATCTTTGCGTGGGTCGCGTGAACTTCACCGTCGCCTACCACGGGCCAATCTCAGTAGATCCCCCGGGACACGCGCATCGGGAACATGATGGACTCCACTCTCCGAAGGGAGCGACCGTGAAGGATGCCGCCACCAGCCTGTCGGCGCTCATTACGTCCAAGAGGCGACTGTCCGTTCCCGAGCAGATCCAGGCCACGGTCCATGCCACCGACGGCAGCTCAACCCGCGTCTTCGACGTGATCGCCCGCTCTCCCACCGGTGAGTACCGCAGCATCACCCACGACGAGACCGTGACCTACAACCCCCGCACCCAGGAGCTGGTCCTCGAGCCGGTATACGATCGAGCGCTGCGCAGACACCGAGAAGAGTTCCCGATGGCACGCCCTATCCTGGCGATGTTCAGCCCCCTGGACCTCCCGATCTGGGATCACACCTCGAACTACGAGGTCGTGGACGCCTGGCGGACCGGAGACAATATCCGGCTGGAGTTCGCCGGCCCGGCCGGGCACGGCCATGCGATCGTGGACCTGGAGAACCACATCGCCGTGGAACTGCGGTACCTGGACTGGCTGTACACGGTGCGCGAGCTGTCCACCATGCTCCACGTCGATATCGCAGGGCCGTCAGGGCCTGGACTCCAGAAGTGAACGACCAGCATCCGGCAAAGCCTGGATGACGGCTCGCAAGATCTGCTGCGCCATGTCCGTAGGAGGATCGGTTTGCGGGACGTCAGGCAGCGCAGCCCCGCCCGCATCGTCCGGGAGCGGAAGCCGCCACTGTCTCTGCGATGGTGAGGGGGACAGCTGCTGGAGGGCGGGAGGTATCCAGATCGATCGTGTGGGTCAGCTGTTCTCTGCCGTTGGAATCGGTGATCGCCACCGCGGTCCCGGTCCGTTCGATCCGCTGGTATCTCCAGGGTGTCCGGCCGGGTGGCCTGGCGCGGCAGAGGCTGGCCATGTCCGCGGAGTACTGGCCCAGATCGTGCAGGACCTCCGCCCACCAACGCTGCTGGACCAGGGCCGTGGGATCTGGGTGCGGTGCATCCGGCGTCGTGGCAGCCTCGGTCGACAGCGCCTGCAGCGCGTGGGTAATGATCTGCCGGTCGGCGTCCACGCTGATCGTGCAGCTGCCTGCGGGCTGGCTGAGCTGGGCCAGGTCGTGGCCGGTGAAGTCGATCCGCTGACAGGGCGGGATTGCGTGGCTGCGTTCGGCGTCAGAGAGCTCGGAGAGGAAGGTCCCAATGCGGTCCACGTGCACCTCCTCAAAGGTGAAGCGGGCGGGCCGCGATGAACATACTTGGCGTCGGCGGCGGCGCCCACCGGTGGATCCCGCGGCGTGTGTCACGGCGTGCTCCACCGATGGGTTCCGACAGTCCGGGGTGCGTGCTGTCGCGGAGTTGGTTAGGCCTGAGCGGCGCTGCGGAGTTCGTCCCAGAGGGCTGTCACTCGGGTGTCGATGGCGTCGACGATCGCCTCCACGCCCTCGCGGGTCTGCGCGGCCGGGTCGTCGATCTCCCAGTCTAGGTAGCGCTTACCCGGGTAGACCGGGCAGGCGTCCCCGCAGCCCATGGTGATGACATAGTCCGCGGCGCGGACCACGTCGTCGGTGAGCGGCTTGGGGTACGCGCCGGCCAGGTCGATCCCGCGCTCGGCCAGGACCTGGGTAACAAGGGGGTGAACCTCGGATCCGGGCAGTGATCCGGCGGAACGGACCTCCACACCGTCTCCGGCCTGGTGGGCCAGCAGGGCCGCGGCGATCTGGGAGCGGCCGATGTTGTGCACGCACACGAAGAGCACTTGCGGAACCGGGGAGGCGATCTTGCCCTCGGCCTGAGCCAGGGCACGGAGGCGGTTGTCGGCGAAGTGTGTGGCGGTGGAGGCCAGGTAGGTCCGCACCTTCGCGGTGCGCGAGAGAGTGGCGTAGGACTCGAAGACGTAGCGTTCGACGGTTTCCCGGGAGAAGACCCCGGCGTACTTCTCGGCCAGGTGCTCGGCGTTGCGCTGCAGCACGTGAGTGTCCAGGGTGGTCGGCTCGGATGTGATGGGCTCGGACATGGTCGGCTCCTGCGGGGTGCTCAGAGGGAGGGGTGGGTCAGCAGCAGGCGGGGGCCCGGACGGGCAGCAGCACCGGGGCGGTCGCGGGTGTGGACGGGATGTCGATGGATGCGGTCGTGGGGGCCGGAGTGCAACAGCCCTGGTTGGCAGTGTCGGCGACGGGGGTCGGGACGTCACAGGACCCGCCGAGATCGGTGGAGCAGACCCCGGTCTCGGGCAGCTCCAGCTCCACGTGGTCGGCGGCGGCCTGGTCCCCGGCCAGGGCGGCCGCGATGGAGCGGACCTGTTCGTACCCGGTGGCCATCAGGAAGGTCGGCGCCCGCCCGTAACTCTTCATGCCCACGATGTAGAACCCCGGTTCGGGGTGAGCGAGCATCTTCTCCCCATGCGGGGCGACCGAACCGCAGGAGTGGAACTCCGGATCGATCAGCGGGCCCAGTCGCCTCGGGGCCTCCACGGCGGGGTCCAGGTCCAGGCGCAGCTCGGACAGCATGCCCAGTTCGGGACGGAACCCGGTGGCCGGCACCACCACGTCCACCACCAGCCGTTCTTCCCCGGCCGGGGTGGACGCACGCACCATCATCCCCAGGCCGGTGGGGGTGAAGGCGTTGATGGTGAAGGAGGGGTGGACCTGAATGGTCCCGGCCTCCACCAGCTGGCGCAGCCGGGAGCCCAGGGCGCCGCGGGCGGCCAGTTCGTCACGGTCCTCACCGCCATAGAC
Source organism: Citricoccus sp. CH26A (assembly GCF_000224415.1). GTDB lineage: Bacteria > Actinomycetota > Actinomycetes > Actinomycetales > Micrococcaceae > Citricoccus. The sequence continues at coordinate 190,132 of NZ_AFXQ01000004.1, forward strand.
CCGGGTGACGTCGGCCGAGCGGACCGCCCAGGAGATCCGGGTGCCCGGGGTGTCCTGGGCCAGGGCGCCGAGCTCGAGCAGGGTGTTGGCCGCCGAGTGCCCGGCCCCCACCACCAGCACGTGCTGACCGGCGAACCGGGCCCGGTCGGCGCCCAGGACGTCCGGCAACGGGGCGGTGATGGTCCCCGCCGCGCGGGCCGCGGCCTCCCCCGGTGCCTCCAGTCCGGCCTGGCCCAACGGGTTGGGCTGGGCCCAGGTGCCGGAGGCGTCCAGGACCGCCCGGGCGCGCAGGTCCTCCACGGTGCCATCGGCATGGGCAATGCGGACCAGGAAGGGAGTGTCCAGGCGGCCGGCGGTGCGGGTCTTGTCCATCCCGTCCCGGGACACGGCGATGACGCGGGCACCGGTGCGGATCCGGTGTGCGAGGGCCTCGGTGGCGGCCAACGGTTGAAGGTACTGCTCGACCAGTTCGGTCCCGGTGGGCAGGGCCTCCGGGTCCGGGGTGACCCATCCGGTGGGCTCGAGCAACCGGGCCGCGGCGGCGTCGACGTTGTACCGCCACGGGGAGAACAACCGCGTGTGGCCCCAGGCCCGGATGGCTGCCCCGACTTCTGGGCCAGCTTCCAGGACCAGTGGGTCCAGGGCGCGCTCGACCAGGTGGGCGGCGGCGGCCAGGCCCACCGGCCCGGCGCCGATGACCACGACCGGAAGCCCGGTGGGGTCCGCGGTGATGTCGGTGGTGCTGGTGCTGCTGGCCGTGGTGGTGGTACGGGTGGTGTCAGCCATGAGTGGGCTCCTCGACGAGTGCGGTGGCGATGCTGTCGGCATCAGTCAGGGCGGCCAGGTAGCGTTCAGCGTCCAGGGCGGCGGCGCAGCCGGTGCCGGCGGCGGTGATGGCCTGGCGGTAGCGGTGGTCCACCGCGTCCCCGCAGGCGAAGACCTCGGTCAGGTTGGTGTGGGTGGTGCGGGCGTCCACGACGGTGACGGAGCGGGCGAAGCGGGTCAAGAACAGGGCCTCCTCCATGCCCGAGTCCCCGCCGCCGACCACGGTGTCCTGGTCGCGGAAGAAGAACCCGTCGCAGGTGGCGCACCAGGACACCCCGTGCCCGCTCAGGCTCTTCTCCTCGGGCGGGCCGAGCTCCTCGTAGGCCGAACCGGTCGCCACGATCACCGCCGGGGCCCGGTAGGTCTTCCCGGCCAGGGTGGTGACCTCCTTCAGGTGCCCGGCGAGGTCCACGGTGGCGGCGTCGTCGTACTCGACGACGGCCCCGAACCGGGTAGCCTGCTCGGCCAGTCCGGCCATCAGTTCCGGGCCCTGGATGCCGCCGGGGAAGCCGGGGAAGTTCTCGACCTCGGTGGTGTTCATCAGCGCCCCGCCGTCAGTTCGCGGGAGTGCCGGCCGGGAGCAGCTCGGTGATGAGCTGCTGGATGCGGGTCTTGATCTCGTCGCGGATGGGGCGCACCCCGTCGAGGCCCTGGCCGGCAGGGTCCTCGAGCTTCCAGTCCTCGTAGCGCTTGCCCGGGTAGAACGGGCAGGCGTCCCCGCAGCCCATGGTGATGACCACGTCGGAGTCCTGCACGGCCTCGTCGGTGAGGACCTTGGGCCGGTTGGCGCTGATGTCGATGCCCTCCTCGGCCATCGCCTGCACCGCCGCCGGGTTCACCGTATCGCCCGGGGCGGAACCGGCGGAGCGGACCTCGATCCGGCCCAGCGAGAGGTGGTGGAGGTAGGCGGCAGCCATCTGGGAACGCCCGGCGTTGTGCACGCACACGAACAGCACCGACGGCTTCTGGGCGGTGGGGGTGGTCTCCGGGGTGGTCTCTGGAGTCATCGGGTCATCTCTTCTCGGTCGGTGGGTCACGGAGCAGTCGGTCATGAGCAGGTCAGGGGCCGGGGGTACCGGTGAGGTCGGTGAGCAGGGCCCGCACGCGGGCGTCGATATCGTCACGGACCAGGCGCATCCGCACGGCCCCTTCGATGCCGCGGGTGGAGGGCTCGTCGGTGTGCCAGGTCTCGATGGTCCCTGCCATACCCTCCACCGGGTCGACCTTCGCCTCGTCCCCCAGGACGATGACCCGGTCCACGCGTGCCAGCAGGTCCGCGTCGATGGGCTTGGGCTGGCCGCCGGACATGTCCGCCCCGACCTCGGCGACGACCTCGGCCGAGAGGGTGTTGATCGCCTCGCCGGGTTTGGTTCCGGCGGAGTGGACTTCCACGGTGCCGGCGGCGTGGTGGTCCATCAGGGCCGCGGCCATCTGGGACTTGCCACCGTTCTTGGCACACACGAACAACACGGCCGGCCGGGACGCGGACTCTGAGGTGATCATCTGTTGCTCTCCCCTCGGGGATGAGGGGTTCAGGCGCGGGTCGCGGCGACGGTCTCGGCGCGGACCGGGACGGTGGGGTCCCCGGGGAACAGCCTGCGCCCGGCCCACAGGGACACGTAGACCAGCCCCACCAGCACGGGAACCTCGATCAGCGGGCCGACGACACCGGCCAGGGCCTGGCCGGAGGTCACCCCGAAGGTGCCGATGGCCACGGCGATGGCCAGTTCGAAGTTGTTGCCCGCGGCGGTGAAGGCCACCGTGGTGGCCTTCGCGTAATTCAGCCCCACCGCCTTGGAGGCGATCAGGGCGATGCCGAACATCAGCACGAAATAGGCCAGCAGCGGCAGCGCGATCCGGGCCACGTCCCAGGGGTTGGAAGTGATCGCCTCGCCCTGCAGGGCGAACAGCAGCACGATGGTGAACAGCAGCCCGTACAGCGCCCACGGCCCGATCCTGGGCAGGAACCTCTCCTCGTACCACTGGCGCCCCTTGGCCTTCTCGCCAAGGGTGCGGGTGAGGAAGCCGGCCAGCAAGGGGATGCCCAGGAACACCAGCACGCTGAGCACGATCGCCCACACGGAGAAGTCGGCGGACGTGGTGGGCAGGCCTAGCCAGGACGGCAGCACCTGGAGGTAGAACCAGCCCAGGGCGCCGAAGGCGATGACCTGGAAGACGGAGTTGATGGCCACCAGCACGGCGGCGGCCTCCCGGTCCCCGCAGGCCAGGTCGTTCCAGATGAACACCATGGCGATGCACCGGGCCAGTCCGACGATGATCAGTCCGGTCCGGTACTCGGGCAGGTCCGGGAGCAGCATCCAGGCCAGGGTGAACATCAGTGCTGGGCCGACGACCCAGTTCAACGCCAGGGAAGTGACCATCAGGCGCCGGTCCCCGGCCACACGATGGGTCTCGTCGTAGCGGACCTTGGCCAGCACCGGGTACATCATCACCAGCAGCCCGATCGCGATCGGCAGGGATACCTCCCCGATCTTCACCGCCTCCAGGGCGGTGTTCAGTCCCGGCACGAACCTGCCCAGGGCCAGGCCGACGACCATGGCCAGCCCGATCCAGGCCGGCAGCCAACGGTCCAGGAAGGACATCTCCTTCATCACGCCGTGCTGGGCGGCCGGCGGTGCGGTGGTGGGGACGCTCATGAAAGCCCATCTCTCGTATCGACCAATATCGATGCGAACCCTACCGGGACATATTGGCAGTCGTCAATGTAAGATGGGGTGATGGTCGCGACCACTACTCTTCCCGCTCCCGAGACCACCGACCGCCGCATTGCGACCGCCGGCGCGCCGGGATCGGTGGCGTGTTGTTCCCTGTCCGATGGCCCGATCAACGCCGAGCAGGCCCAGCGGGCCGCCGGGATGCTCAAGGCCCTGGCCGACCCGATGCGGTTGCGCCTGCTCTCCCACGTCGCCGCCCAGGGCTGTGAGGCCGTGTGCTCCTGCGACCTCACGGAGGAACTCGGCATCAGTCAGCCCACCGTCAGCCACCACATGAAGAAGCTCGTGGACGCAGGACTCCTCACCCGGGAACAGCGCGGCCGGTGGGCGCACTACACCGTGGTCCCGGCCGCCTTCGCCGAGCTGCGTCGGATGCTGGAGCTGGGCTGACCCGCCAGTCCTGGGGACCATGAAGTCCGACGAGGTCGACGTCCTGGTGATCGGCGGGGGTCAGGCCGGGCTGGCCGCCGGGTTCTACCTGCACCGCCTGGCCCGCGACGCCGCCCGCGGCCGCGGCGGACCCGCTCCCAGCTTCGCGATCCTGGATGCCAACGACCGCCCCGGCGGGGCCTGGCAGTACTACTGGGACACCCTGGAGCTGTTCTCCCCGGCTGCCTACAGCTCGCTGCCCGGTTACCAGATGCCGCCCTGGGCCGGGGTGGGCAACCCCTCGGCCGCCGACGTGGTGTCCTACCTGCGCGCCTACGAGCAACGGTACGAGCTGCCGGTGCAACGGCCCGTCACGGCCCAGGTCGTCACAGACGGACCGGACGGGAATTACCTCACCCGCACCGACCGGGGCACCTGGAGAAGCCGGGTGGTCATCAACGCGACCGGGTCCTGGCGCCGTCCCTTCATCCCCCGCGTCCCCGGGGCAGAGCAGTTCACCGGGCGCCAGTTGCACACCACCGGCTATCGAGGCCGGAAGCCCTTCACCGGCCAGCGGGTGGTGGTGGTCGGCGGGGGCAACTCCGGGGCGCAGATCTCCGCCGACCTGCTGGACGCCGCCGCCTCGGTGACCTGGGTGACCCGCCGGCCACCCCGGTACCTGCCCGACGACGTCGACGGCCGGGCCCTGTTCGCCGTGGCCACCGCCCACGTCCAGGCCGCGCGCCGGGGTGAACCCAGCCCCGGCGGGGTCGGCTCCCTCGGCGACATCGTCGCCGTGCCCCCCGTCCGGGCAGCCCGGGACGCCGGGCGGCTGGAGGCCGCCTCGATGTTCTCGGCCTTCACCCCCACCGGCATCCGGTGGGACAACGGCCGCCGGGCAGAGGTCGACGCGGTCATCTGGTGCACCGGCTTCCGCCCTGACCTGGGCCACCTGCGCCCCCTGGACCTGAGCATGGAGGGAACCGTCCCGGCCACCACCGGCACCACGCCCACACGCGCCCGCGACCGGCCCGGGCTGTTCTTCCTCGGCTACGGGGACTGGTGCGGCCCGGCCTCGGCCACCCTGATCGGCGTGGGAGCCCCCGCCCGTGCCACCGTCTCTGTCGCGACCGACCACCTCACCGGCCCCGTGGAAAACGACCGGAAAGACTAGTCCCACGGTCTTGACCTTGGAGTGGACTCCAAGGTTTATCGTTGCCGCATGACGACCCAGACAGTGGTTCAACGCGGCATGCGGATCGGTGAACTCGCCGCAGCGACCAGCCTGAGCCCGGACACGATCCGGTACTACGAGAAGGCCGGCCTGCTACCCGACCCGGCCCGTACCCCGGCCGGGTACCGCGCCTACGGCCCCGAGGCCGTCGATCGACTGCACTTCATCCAGGGCGCCCAGCGGCTCGGCCTGCGGCTCGAGGACATCCGCAACCTCCTGGCCATCCGGGACACCGGGACCTGTCCGTGCGAACCGGCCGCCGACCTGCTGACCCGACGCCTGGCCGAGCTGGACGAGAAGATCAGGCACCTCGAGGTCCTGCGGGCCGAGATGGCCGCCATGCTCGACGCCCTGCCCGCCGAGGACTGTCCCCAGCCCACCCCCGGCACGTGGCTGACACCGGAGAGGAGGTGTTGAGAGATGAACGACTGCTGTGACGACCCGACCTGCCCGCCAGAGTCCTGCGGCTGCGGCTGCTAGGCCACCGGCCCGGTCCATCCCGGGAACGCCGACAGCCCGGACCCTTGATCATGGGTCCGGGCTGTCGCTGATCTCTTGGGAGATCACATGGTCGGGCTAGCGGGATTCGAACCCACGACCTCCTGACCCCCAGTCAGGCGCGCTACCAAGCTGCGCCATAGCCCGTGAGGAGAACGCCTGCGGCGTTTTCCACCGGACTCACTCTACCCCATCGCGGGCGGTGCCGTGGACACGCCACGATGCGGTGAGCCGCGGCCGTGGGACCGGCCCCCTTCCGCCCCTGGATCAGGTGAGCCTGACGATCATCTTGCCCCGGTTCTCGCCGCGCATCATGGCCAGGAACGCCTCGACGGTGCGGTCGAGACCGTCCATCACCGTCTCCTCGAAGACGACCTCCCCGGAGGACAACCACCCGGTCATCCGCTCCTGGAACTCCTCCACCGCCCCGGGGTGGGCGGCGGCCACCTCCGTGACGATGAAGCCCTGCATGCGCAGCCGACGGGTGAGGACGTTGCCGAGGTTGTCCGGCCCGGGCGGGCGCTGCGTGGCGTTGTACCCGGAGATCTGCCCGCACAGGGCGATCCTGCCGAAGTCGGCCATGACGTCCAGGGCCGCCTCGAGGTGGTCCCCGCCCACGTTGTCGAAGAACACGTCCACCCGGTCCTGGCCGACGGCCCCCGCCAACTGCTCCCGGATCGGCGCGTCCCTGTAGTTGAGCGCCACGTCATAGCCGTACTGCTGCGTGAGGGCGGTCGTCTTCTCCGTCGTGCCGGCCGAGCCGATCACCCTGGCTGCCCCCAGCAGCCGGGCGATCTGACCCACGGCGGTGCCCACGGCACCGGCGGCGCCCGAGACCAGGACGGTGTCCCCTTCCCGAAGCCCGGTGATCCTGGTCAGGCCGAGGTACGCGGTCATGCCCGGCATGCCGAGGATCCCCAGATAGGCCGAGTGCGGCAGGCCCTCGAGCGCGGGGACGGGCCGGAAGTCCTCCGCCCCGGCCTGGACCCGGTCCGTCCAGCCGTGCTGGTGCAGCACCAGTGTGCCCGGGGGCAGGTGGTCGGCTGCCGACTCCACCACGCGGCCCACCGCGCCCCCGGTGATGGTCTCCCCCACCTGGTACGGCGTGACATAGCTGCGTGCCGCGCTCATCCGGCCGCGCATGTACGGGTCCACGGAGAGGAACTCGTTGACCACGCGCACCTGTCCGGGCCGCAGGTCTGCGTACTCCACCGACTCCGTGGCGAAGTCCTGGGGCGTGGGCCATCCCTGCGGGCGGGCGGCCAGGCGGATCTGGGTACTGGTGAACGTGCTCATGGACTCACTCCTGGTGGCGTGTCGGTCGCTTCCGGCACCGACCCTACGCCCGGACCGGCACGCACCCCCGACGTGTCCGCGGCGCGCGGACACGTCAGTTTTCCGGACGCCGAGCAGGGGCCCCGAGACGGGGGCCGTACGGTCAGAACGAGTACGTGCGCTCGCCCACCCGGAACTCGACGGTCTCCAGGTCCTGCACGCGTTCCTTGGCCTGGGCCGCGACCCGCTCCATGGTCTCCTGCAGCACGGCGGGATCGACCTCCGCGGCCTGCTCCCCGTAGTGGACGACCAGCGTGCCCTCGTCCCCCTTGATCTCGAAGGACTCCATGTCCGGGCCGGAGGGCATGGACCGGAAGAACTCGGTCACCCTGGAGTTGTCCCCCAGGAGGATGCCGTCGAACTCGGCCAGGGACGACCAGTCGAAGTCCCGGACCTGCTCCACCGTGAGGTCGCCCATCTGTCGCGCCTCGGTCCAGAGCTGCTCGGCCTGGGCGGTGACCTCCTCGGCCTGGCCCCTGATCTCCTCGACCTGGGCACAACCTGTCAGTGACACCGTCAGCAGGACTGCCGCACCGGCGGCCCGACGTCGCGAGGTCTTCATCCCGGTATCTTCTCACGGCAGGATGTGACCATGAGCGGCACCTGTGTGGTCGTGGGCGGCGGGCCCGCGGGAATGGTCCTGGGGCTCCTGCTGGCCCGGGCCGGCATCGAGGTGACCGTGCTGGAGAAGCACGGCGACTTCCTCCGGGACTTCCGCGGGGACACCGTGCATCCCAGCACCCTGACCCTGCTCGAGGACCTGGGGCTGTTCGAGGCGTTCGACGCCCTGCCGCAGACCCGGCTGGATGGCGTCGGCTTCCCGGCCCCCGACGGCAGCTCGGTGCGCCTGGTGACCCTCGGGCGGTTGCGGGTGCCCCATCCCTACATCGCGATGGTCCCGCAGTGGGACCTGCTGGACCTGCTGGCCCGGGCGGCCGGCGAGGAACCCACCATCGCCCTGCGGATGAGCACCGAGGCGGTGGACGTACTGCGCGAGGGCGGCGGGGTCACCGGGGTCCGGTACCGGTCCTCGGAGGGGGCCGGGGAGCTGCGCGCCGACCTCGTCGTCGCCTGCGACGGCCGGGGGTCGATCCTGCGGCGCGCGGCCGGGCTCCCCGTGCGGGAGTACCCGGTTCCCTTCGACGTGTGGTGGTTCCGCCGGCCCGCCCTCGGGGACCCGGGCATCTCCCTGCTCCCCCGGTTCCGCGCCGGTGCCGCCGTCGTCGCCATCCCGCGGCGGGGGTACTTCCAGGTCGCGTACCTGGGCCGGAAGGGTGGCGACGCCGGGTTGCGCCGCCGGGGCGTCGAGGCTCTCCGCCGGGAACTGCGCGGCCTGCTGCCGCCGGAGGCCGACGTCGGCGCCCTGACCTCGATGGACCAGGTCAAGCACCTGGACGTGCGGGTGGACCGGCTCCGGCGGTGGCACACCGACGGCCTGCTGTGCATCGGGGACGCGGCGCACGCGATGTCCCCCGTCGGCGGGGTCGGGATCAACCTGGCCGTGCAGGACGCCGTCGCGACCGCCCGTCTGCTGGCCCCCGCGATCCGGGCGGGCCGCGTGCGCCCCCGCGTGCTCGCCCGGGTGCGGCATCGTCGGCTGATGCCGACCGCCCTCATCCAGGCGGTGCAGCGGGTCGCGCACGCCCGGTTCGTCGAACCCGTACTGGACGGCACGTGGGCCGCTCCGTCACCATGGTTCGTCTCCCTGGTCCGCCGGTTCCCCGCGCTGACCCTCCTGCCCGCTTACCTGATCGGCGTCGGCCCGTTGCCGGAGCGGGCCCCGGACTGGGCCCGCCGCCCGTCGCTGCCGAAGACGGCGTCCCCGGCCCACCCGGTGGCCGCGGACTAGTGCTTGCGGCCGCGCTTCTCGCGGACTCGCATCCCGAGTTCGATCGGGGTCCCCTCGAAGCCGAAGGTCTCCCGGAGCCGGCGGATGATGAACCGCCGGTAGCCCGGGTCCAGGAACCCGGTCGTGAACAGCACGATGCGCGGGGGCCGGGTGGAGGGCTGCGTGGCAAACAGGATCCGGGGCTGCTTGCCACCGCGCACCGGGTGCGGGTGGGCTGCCACGAGCTCGCCGAGGAAGGCGTTGAGCTTGCCGGTGGGGATGCGCCGGTCCCAGGACTCCAGCGCGGTGTCCAGGGCGGGCACCAACCGGTCCTTGTGCCACCCGGTCTTGGCCGAGAGGTTCACTCGCGGGGCCCAGGCCACGTGGGCTAGGTCCTGCTCGATCTCCCGGTCCAGGTAGAAGCGGCGGTCCTCGTCCATGAGGTCCCACTTGTTGAAGGCCAGCACCAGCGCCCGGCCGGAGTCCACGACGGTCTGCAGGATGCGCACATCCTGCTCGGACAGCACCTCGGAGGCCTCCAGCAGGACCACGGCCACCTCGGCCTTGTCCAGGGCGGACTGCGTCCGCAGGGAGGCGTAGTAGTCCGCACCGTGGGCCATGTGCTGGCGGCGGCGGATGCCGGCGGTGTCCACGAACCGCCAGAGCCGGCCGCCGAGCTCGATCAGCTCGTCCACGGGATCACGGGTGGTGCCGGCGGTGTCGTCCACCACCACGCGGTCGGACCCGGCCAGCTTGTTCAGCAGCGAGGACTTGCCCACGTTGGGCCGTCCCAGCAGGGCCACGCGGCGCGGGCCACCACGCGGGACGAGCCCGCCGTGGGCGGACTCCTCCGGCAGGACCGCCAGGGCCGCGTCCAGCAGGTCACCGGTCCCCCGGCCGTGCACCGCGGAGACGGGGTGGGGTTCGCCGAGGCCGAGGCCCCACAGGGTGGCGGCGTCCGCCTCCTGGGTGATGTCGTCGACCTTGTTGGCCACGAGGATCACCGGCTTCTTCTTGCGCCGCAGCAGGCGGACGACGGCCTCGTCGGTCGAGGTCGCGCCGACGGTCGCGTCCACGACGAACAGCACGGCGTCGGCCACGTCCACGGCCAGCTCGGCCTGCTCGGCCACGCGCTGGTGGATGCCCTTGGCATCGTGCTCCCACCCGCCGGTGTCCACTACGGTGAACACCCGCCCGTTCCACTCGGCCTCGTAGCTGACGCGGTCACGGGTCACCCCGGGCACGTCCTCCACCACGGCCTCTCGGCGACCGATGATCCGGTTGACCAGGGTGGACTTTCCCACGTTGGGCCGGCCCACGATGGCCAGCACCGGGGGCACGGGTTCGTCCTCGGGTTCGGCGTCGCCCTCCTCCCAGCCCTGGAGCAGGGCGGCGTCCTCGTCGTCGAGCTCGTAGTCCTGCAGGCCGGCGCGCAGGGCCTCGGCCCGCTGGCGCGCGTCCTCGTCCGAGAGGGCGGCCAGCCGCTCGGCGACGTTGTCCTCGCCGGCGGGCACGTACTCGGGCCCGTCCCCGTCCTGCGGCCCGGTGCCGGTGGTGTTCTCGGTGCTCATGCGCGGTTCCCCTTCGGGGTCGTCGGTGCTGCGGTGTCTGGTGTGGCCACCGGTGCGGTGGTTCCGGCCGCCTCGGTGCCGGGGGCGTGGTGGGCGTCGCCGAAGACGCCCTGGCCGGACTGGCCGGCGATCTCGGCCAGGACGGCCTGCACGGTGGACTCGAGGTCGAGCTCGGAGGAGTCGACGAGGCCCACCCCCGCGGCGGGGGTCATGAAGTCCACCACGGTGGAGTCCTTCGCGTCCCGGTCCACCACCTGGGCGGTCAGGTCCTGCCGGCCGACGGTGCCGCCGAGCTGCTCGCCGCGCCGGGCGAGGCGGACCTCCGCGGTGGCGGTCAGCAGGATGCGGGCATCGGCGTCCGGGGCCACCACGGTGGTGATGTCCCGCCCCTCGGCCACGATCCGGCGGTGGGAGTCGATCAGCTCGCGCTGACGGGCCACGAGCAGCTCGCGGACGGCCCGGTTGGTGGCCACCACCGAGACGACGGCGGAGATGCCCGGTGCGCGGATGGCCTCGGTGATGTCGTGGGTGCCCACCACCACGCGGTCGACGTCAGGGTCCACGGACAGCCCCAGGTCGATGTCCTGCACGGCGGCGACGACGGCGTCGTCGTCCTCGAGCACCCCGGCCTCCCGGCAGTGCCAGGCCACGGCGCGGTACATCGCCCCGGTGTCGAGGTAGGCCGCGCCCAGCCGACGTGCGACCTCGCGGGACACGGAGGACTTCCCCGACCCCGAGGGACCGTCCACGGCCACCACGAGGCGCCGTGCTGCCGCCGCCGTCGTCTCGTCCACCATTCAGACCACCTTCCATCCCCGCGCGGTCAGCGCGTCCGTCAGTTCCTGCCGGCGTCCGGGCAGTACGGAGATCTCCAGCATGCCCACCTGGTACCCGGCCGAGTGGTCCATGCGCAGGTCCTCCACGTTGACGCCGGCGGCGCCGACGTCCTGCAGGACCGCGGAGATCTGGCCCGGGGTGTCGTCCACGATCACGGTGACCACGGCGAAGGCCTGCGGCGGACCGCCGTGCTTGCCCGGGATCCGGGCGTGCCCGGCGTTGCCCTCGGCGATCAGCTGCGCGATGTCCAGGCGTGCGCCGGGCGCCGACGGGTCCTCCATCGTGCCGATCAGCCGGTCCAGGTCCTCGCGCACCCCGTAGAGGATCCGCAGGATCTCCGGCGCGTTCGCTGCGAGGATCTGCACCCACAGCTGGGGGTCGGAGGCGGCGATGCGCGTGGTGTCCCGCAGTCCGTTGCCGGCCAGGGCGAGCGAGGCCGCCGGGGTCTCCTGGAGGCGGGAGGACACCAGGGAGGCGGCGATCTGCGGCAGGTGCGAGATCAGCGCCACCGAGGCGTCGTGGTCCTCGGCGCTCATCCGGTGCACGGTGGCGCCCAGGCTGCGCGCGATCTCCTCGGCCGCCGCGACGGCGGACGGATCGGTCGCCTCGGTCGCGCAGACCACCCAGGGGGCCGCGGTGAACAGCTGGCCGCGGGCCGCCACCGGGCCGGAACGCTCGGAACCGGCCATCGGGTGGGTGCCCACGTAGCGGGCGGCCTGGTCGGGGGCCAGGGTCCCGTCCGCGACGGCGGCCTGCACCTCCGCGGCGATCGCCCCCTTGACCGAGGCGATGTCCAGCACGACGGCCTCCGGGAACCGGCGCAGCGAATCGATCACGACCTGACCGGTCACGTCCGGGGGCGAGGCCACCACGACGGTACCCGGCTGCCGGACGTCCGGCGCGCCCGTGGCGCCGTCGAGCCCGGTCGGGTAGGGGTCGCCGGCGCCGATGTCCACGGCCACGGCCTGCGCGGAGGGCGATGGGTCGGCGAGCCAGACCTCGGCGCCCGCGGCACGCAGGCCCAGCCCGATCGAGGCACCCAGCAGCCCGGTGCCCCGGATGAGGACCGGTTCCTCCAGGACCCGGGATATCAGCAGGGCCCGGGCCATCACAGTCCGACCGAGGCCATCAGGTGGCCCATCTCCTGCCGGCCCATCTGCCGGACCGTGCCCTGCTTCTGGTCGCCGAGGGCGATCGGCCCGAACTTCACGCGCACGAGCCGTTCGACCGGGTAACCGACCTCCTTGAACATCCGGCGCACGATCCTGTTCTTCCCGGAGTGCAGCACGACCTCCACGAGCACGTGCCCCGGGGTGGAGTCCACCAGCTTGAAGGAGTCCACCTGGGCGAAGCCGTCCTCCAGGTGGATACCCTCCTTGAGCTGGGCGCCGACGCCCTTGGCCATCGGCCCGGGCACCTGGACGAGGTAGGTCTTCGGGACCTCGTAGCGGGGGTGGGTCAGCCGGTTGGCCAGCTCACCGTCGTTGGTCAGCAGCAGCAGCCCCTCGGTCTCGGTGTCGAGCCGGCCGACGTGGAACAGGCGCTCCTGGCCCTTCTTGAGGTAGTCGGAGATGCACGGGCGCCCCTCGGGGTCGTCCATGGTGGAGACCACGCCGCGGGGCTTGTTGAAGGCGAAGTAGCGCAGGGTGGTGTCCAGCTGCAGGCGGATGCCGTCCACGTGGATGACCGAGGTCTCGGGATCCACGCGGACACCGGTCTCGGTCACGACCTTGCCGTCCACCTCGACCCGTCCCTCGGCGATCAGGTCCTCGCAGACGCGCCGGGAGGCCACGCCGGCAGAGGCCATCAGCTTCTGCAGGCGCACCCCGGACGGGTCGTGGACCTCGGAGAAGTTCTGTTCGCGCCGGGCGCGGTTCGGACGCTGCGGCTTGCGCGCGGCGCCCAGGTTGCGGTCGTACCCCTCCCGCGAGTCGTCGCGGAACGGCCCGCCCTTCTGGCCCGGCTGCGGGGTGCGGCCACCGCCGCCGGCAGGGCCGCCGCGGGCAGCCCCCTTACCGGAATGCCCCTTGCTGGCCGATGCGCCGTAGCCCTTGCCGGGCTTACCGGTCTTGCCGGGCCTCCCGGGACGCGATGCGCCCTGGCCGCGGCGGCCGCCGGAGCCCTGGGGCCCGCCGGAGGAGTTCTGGTGTCCGGGGGTACGTGGAGTCATGATGTCCTTTCAGTGCCTCACGGCATGTGCAGGGGTCGGAGTGGGCGGGGATCACGGGACCTCGGGTCACCGGTCACGGCATCACGACCGTGCCCCACCGAACACTCCATCATAGTCCAGCCCCTCCTGCGCAAGGTCACGCGGGCGCGGTGATCTTGCGCACTGCCGGTAGCCCAACCGGGTGGTCCCGGCCGCGGTTCAGCCGCGGAAGCCCTCGTCCTGCTCGGCGAGGGCCGCGAGGTCGCCCAGGCCCGGCAGGTGCTCGGAGAGCCGGGGCAGCTCGTCGAGGCTTCCCACCCCGAGGGCCTCCAGCAGGTATCCGGTGGTCCGGTACAGCACCGCTCCGGTGTGGGGATCCGTTCCCGCCTCGGCCACCAGCCCCCGGCTGACCAGGGTGCGCATCACGGAGTCCGAGTTCACGCCGCGGATGCCGGCCACGCGGGACCGCGTCACCGGCTGGAGGTAGGCCACCACGGCCAGGGTCTCGAGTGCGGCCTGCGTGAGCCGGGCGGTCTGGCCCTCGACGACGAACCGCTCCACGACGTCGGCAAGGGCGGGCCGGGAGTAGATGCGCCAGCCGCCCGCGAGCTCGCGCAGTTCGAAGCCGCGCCGGGGCCCGCCGGAGCGTCCGTCATAGTCGTCCGCCAGGGCCGACAGGGTCGCGGCGATCCTCGCGGGCTCCGCGTCGGTCGCCTGGACCAGCTGTGCCACGGTCACCGGTTCGTCCACCACCATCAGCACGGCCTCGAGCTGCTCGCGCAGGTCCGCCGGGTCGTCACCGGCCGGGGGCGCCGGCGCGGGCCGTGGTCCCGGTTCACTCATGCGTCGTCTCCTCGTCCAGGTGCTCGTCCAAATGCTCGTCGTGCTCCTCGTCCCACTCGCCACCGGGATCCGTCAGCACGTCCGGGGCATCCGGGTCCCACACGACCACCAGCTCCCCCAACGGCGTGTCCTGGTGGAACGTCACGGCCCGGTCCCGGAACATCTCCAACAGGGCCAGGAAACGGGCCACCACCTCCAGGGTGGTGGCGGCGTCGTGGACGAGCTCGCGGAAGGTGAGCCGGCCGGACGCCCGCAACCGGGCCGCCAGGATGCCGCTCTGCTCGCGCACCGAGACGGGCGGGGCGTGCAGGTGGCCGAGCCCGACGGCGTCGGGTTCGGCCGGGGTGCGGGAGAGGACCTGCTCGGCCAGCGCACCGAACTGTTCCGGGCTCACTGTCCACACCAGTGGGGGCAGGACGGAGGCGAACCGCGGGTCCAGTGTGGTCTGGCGCGGGAAGCGCCGGGACTCGGACTCCATGCGGCTGCGCATCAGTGCGGAGACGTCCCGGAACGCCTTGTACTGCAGCAACCGGGCGAACAGCAGGTCGCGGGCCTCCAGCAGTGCCACGTCCTCCTCGGCCTCCGCGGTGCCGGCCGGCAGCAACCGGGCCGTCTTCAGGTCCAGCAACGTGGACGCCACCACGATAAAGGCGCTGGACTCGTCCAGCGCCGCCAGGTCCGGTCGGCCGCGCGCGTCCTCGTCCCGTTCCCCGGGCTGCTGCCGCAGGGTGCCGATGTAGGCGATGAACTCGTCCGTGACCTCTGCCAGGGCGACCTCGGTGATGTCCATCCGGCGCCGGGCGATCAGGGAGAGCAGGAGGTCGAACGGGCCGGAGAAGTTCTGCAGGGTGACCGAGAAGCCGGACGGCGTCCCGTCCAGGCCGGCCTCGTCCAGGGCCGTCCGGGACGGGACGGCCACGCCGGGGCCACCGTCGTCCGCGGCGAGGCCGGCCAGGGCGCCGGTCACCGCCGCGGACGCTGGGCTCACGGCGCTCCGCCGCGCCAGATCAGCTCGCGGGCCAGCGTGCGGTAGGCCTTGGCACCCTCGTGCTTCTGCGCGAAGGCGGTGATCGGCTCGGCGGCGACGGTGGCGTCGGCGAACTTGATGGAGCGCTTGATCACGGTCTCGAAGACCCGGTCCCCGAAGGCCTCGACCAACCGGCCCACGACCTCCTTGGAGTGCAGGGTACGGGCGTCGAACATCGTGGCCAGCACGCCGTCGACCTGCAGGTCCGGGTTGATCCGGTCCTGGATCTTCTCGATGGTCTCCACCAGCAGGGCCACCGCGCGCAGGGCGAAGAACTCGGCCGTCAGCGGGATGATCACCCCGTGCGAGGCGGTCAGCGCGTTCACGGTGAGCAGCCCCAGGGACGGCTGGCAGTCGATGAGGATGACGTCGTAGTCGTCACGGACCTGCCGCAGGGATCGCTCGAGCACCTGCTCGCGGGCCACCTCGTTGACGAGCTGGACCTCCGCGGCGGAGAGGTCGATGTTGGCGGGCAAGAGATCGATGTTCTCGAACTCGGTCTCCACGAGCGCGTCCCGCGCGCTGACGCTGCGCTCCATCATGACGTTGTAGATGGTCGTGTCCAGCTCGTGCGGGCTGACCCCGAGACCGGCGGACAGGGCGCCCTGGGGATCGAAGTCGACCATGAGGACCTTGCGGCCGTACCCGGCGAGCGCGGCGCCGAGGTTGATGGTGGAGGTGGTCTTGCCCACCCCGCCCTTCTGGTTGACCATCGAGATGATCCTGGCGGGACCGTGCGAGGTCAGGGGGGCGGGCTCCGGGAACTCGTGCTTGGGCCGTCCCGTGGGCCCGATCACCGGATCCCCGGTGACCATGAGCACTGGCGTGGGCTCTTGCTGGTTCACGATGCTGCCGACTCCTGCCATCTGTCCGTCTGTCCGCCGTTCTGTGAGGTGCCTTCGCTGGATAACGCCGGCTGCTGCGGCATGGGTACACCCTAGTCCGGATCTCGGCCGGCCCGGAGAATTCACGCGGACCCGCGGCGAGCCTTGACGTTCAACCGCAGGGTGAAGGTGTATAGGCAAGTCGGTTCCCGCCCACGTCGGCGGCCGGGCCCCCGTGCAGGGGCCCGGCCGCGGTCGTGGGGTCCGTGGGACCCGGTCGCCGGACTACCGGCGGCTGCCGGCGGTGTCGAGGTCGCGGGTGACGTTCAGGCTGGACTCCGGGTGCCCCTCCACCGCCTGCTCGGCGATGGTCGGCGACTCGTACGGGTCGAAGCCGCGCCCCCGGGACTCCGCGTCGGCCTCCGCGGCCGGTGCGGCCTCGGGCGCGCCGTGTCCGGCCACCAGGGCCTCGTCGAACGCCAGCCGGCCGGAGAGCACCTGCCGTGCGCGGTCGGCGTCGAACTCACCGACCCACTTGCCGATCAGCATCGTCGCCACGGCGTTGCCGGTGAAGTTGGTCAGGGCCCGGGCCTCGGACATGAACTTGTCGATGCCCACGATCACGCCCATCCCGCCCAGCAGCGCCGGGCTGTGGGACTGCAGGCCGGCGGCCAGGGTGGCCAGGCCGGCGCCGGTCACGCCGGCGGCACCCTTGGAGGCGATGATCATGAAGACCAGCAGGCCGATCTGCTCGCCCAGGTTCATCTCCAGGCCCATGGCGTTGGAGACGAACAGGGCGGCCATGGTCAGGTAGATGGCGGTGCCGTCGAGGTTGAACGAGTACCCGGTCGGGACGGTCACCCCGACCACGGGCTTGGACACCCCGGCGTACTCCATCTTGGCGATCAGCCGCGGCAGGGCCGACTCGGAGGAGGAGGTCGCGAAGATCAGCAGGTACTCCCGGCCCAGGTACTTCATCAGGGAGAAGATGCTCATCCCGGTGACGATCTTCAGCAGGGTGCCGAGCACCAGGACGATGAACAGGATGCAGGTGGCATAGAACGCACCCATCAGCAGCGCCATGGCCCCGATGGCGGACCAGCCGGTGGAGCCGACGACGGCGGCGATGGCACCGAAGGCGCCGATGGGGGCGACCCACATGATCATCATCAGGATCCGGAACACCACGCCCTGGACGAGGGAGAGGATGTTCAGCAGCGGCTTGCCGGCCTCGCCCATCTTCTGCAGGGCGAACCCGACGAGCAGGGCCACGAACAGGACCGGCAGCACCGGGACGGAGTCCGGGATGATCTCCAGCACGAACGCGACGGTCGGGTCCAGTTCGGCCTTGGCGGCCGGGTCGTAGGGGGTCAGAGCGAGACCCTCACCCGGGTGGATGAGGTTGCCCACGACCAGGCCGAGGCCCAGGGCGAAGGTGGACATGATGACGAAGTACAGCAGGGCCATGCCACCGACCTTGCCGACGGTGGCGGCCTTGGCGATGGAACCGATGCCCAGCACGATGGTGCAGAAGATGACCGGGCCGATCATCATCTTGATCAGGGAGACGAAGCCGTCGCCGAGGGGCTTGAGGGACTTGCCGAACTCCGGGAACAGCAGGCCCACGGCGGCCCCCAGGACCACCGAGGCGATCACGGAGATGTAGAGCCAGTGGGTCCGGTCCTTGGTCTTCTTCGCCTCGGAGCGCTCTGCGCGCGGGGCGGTGGTGGTCTCTGCCATGGTGGTCCTTGCTGCGATGGTGGATCGGGGTGTGATGATGGTGGCGGACGCCGTCGATGCCGGGGTGTGGCGCCACCGGGACTGCGGTCAGTGATGATCCTCGCCCCGTACTGTGGGGATCGTCACGGTTGCGGTCATAAAGTTCATGACGCCGCTCACAGACCCGGGAGGTGACCATGCGCCGGTGGAGCATCGCCCGGCGGCTCGCCGTGGCCCAGCTGGCGGGGCTGGTCGTCATCGCGGTCCTCGCGATCGGCGTGAGCTACCTGCAGACCCGGCAGACCTTCTACGCCCTGGAGCGTGAGCACGTGGTGGCCACCGCACAGCTGATCGCGGACGAGAGCACGGTCCGTGAGGGCTTCGCCGCGGCGGACCCCTCGGCGGCCCTGCAGCCGTTGACCCGGGAGCTGCCCGGCCCGGCCGACGTGGACTGGGTGACGTTCTTCGGCACGGATGCCACGCGCGTGGCCCACCGGGACCCGGCCCTGCAGGGCACGCACTTCCCCGGGGACCTCTCGCAGGTCCGGGCCGGAAGGGTCAGCGTGGACACCGTCGCGACGGGCCCGGCCGGCCTGTCGTTGCGCGCACTGGCCCCGGTCCTGTCCGCGGACGACGAGACGGTCATCGGGGTGGTCGGCGTCGGCCAGCGTGTCCCGGAACTGGACATCGCCGTGTCCGCCCAGATTCCCCGGATCCTCGTGGTCACCGGGGTGCTGGCCGCGCTGGCGCTGTCCGGAGCGGCGGTCCTGGGCCGCTACATCTCCCGGACCACCCACGGGCTGGGTCCCGAGGAGCTGGCCGCACGCTTCGCGGTGCTGGACACGGCACTGCACAACGTCTCGGAGGGCATGGTCCTGATCTCGCCGACGAGGCACCTGACGCTGTACAACGACCGCGCCGCCGAGTTGCTGGACCTGCCCCCGTCCCAGGAGACCGGGGTGATCGGCGATCGACCGCCGCACGTGAGGGACCTCGGCCTGCCCGCGCCGCTCGCCGATCTGCTGGGTGCGGGACGGCAGGCCCGGGACGAGCTCTATGCCGTGGGCGAGCGGATCCTCGTGGTGAACCAGCGACCCGCCCGCCCGGGGACCACGCCGACGGCACGGCCCTGGACCCGGTCGCGGCGCCGGTCGTCCGAGGTGCCGGCTGCGGGCCCGGGGACGGTGGTCACGCTGTACGACCGCACCGAGGTCCAGGAGATGAACCGGGAGCTGGAGACCACCCGGTCCCTTACCGACGCCCTGCGCTCGCAGACCCACGAGCACGCCAACCGGTTGCACACCCTCTACTCCCTGCTCGAGCTGGGCCGCCCGGAGCAGGCCCGCGAGTTGATCGAGGAGTCCCTGGACGCCCGGGGCACCGGCGCGGGCCTCGCCACGACCGCCGAGGCCGAGCCCGCGCTGGACGCGCTGATGATCGCCAAGGCCTCCCAGGCCCGCGAGCGCGGGGTCACGATGGACCACCGCAACGAGGTCGACTCCCCCACCGGCGTCCCGGCCCAGGACCTGGTCACCCTCATGGGCAACCTGCTGGACAACGCCATCGACGCCGCGGCCGACCCGGCCCGGGACCCGGCGGACCGGTGGGTGGACGCCGAGGCGCGCCTCGAGGGGCGCTGGCTGGTCCTCCAGGTGGCCGACGGTGGACCGGGGCCCTCCGCGGAGGACCGTGAGCGGATCTTCGAGCTGGGCTGGTCCACCAAGCCGGCCGGGCCCGCCGGCCGCGGGGTGGGACTGGCCCTGGTCCGCCAGACGGCCCGACGGCTGGGCGGGACGGTGGACCTGGCCCAGGACTCCGGGACCGTGTTCACCGTCGAGCTGCCCCTGGGGGCCCCGTATCTCGGCCTCCCGGCCCCGGGGAACGCAGGGCACCCGGAGAGGATCGACGGCCATGCGTGACTACCGGGTGCTGGTCCTCGAGGACGAGCAGGTCACGGCGGACACCTACGTGGAGTACCTGGCCCGCACCGGCGGCTTCGAGGTGGTCCATGTCTCGCCCACCGCCCGGGACGCGCTGGGCTTCCTGGCCGAGCAGATGCGCCGGAGCGGCTCCTTCGGCATCGACGTGGTCCTGCTGGACATGAACCTGCCGGACGGCCACGGGCTCGACGTGCTGCGGCAGATGCGCTCGGCCGGCTTCACCGGCGGGGTGCTGGCACTGACCGCCTCGACGGAACTGCGCACCATCCGCCGGGCCGTGGCCCTAGGCGTGGTGCAGTACCTGGTCAAGCCGTTCGGCTACCAGCAGTTCGCGGAGCGGATGCGCGCGTTCCGCGAACTGGCGGCCGAGTTCGCCGGCACCGGCACCGCACCGGGCCAGGACGTGGTGGACCGGGCCTTCCCGCGCTCCCGGCCCGCCGGTCCCCCGGAACTGCCCAAGGGGCTGACCGAGCCGACCCTGGACACCGTCGTCGCGCTGCTGCGGGGCGCCGCCGCGGGTGCACTGAGCGCGGGTGAGGTGGGCCACGCCGTCGGGACGTCCCGGGTCACCGCGCGACGGTACCTGGAACACCTCTACCGGGTGGGGATGGTGGAACGGTCCCCGCGGTACGGCACGCCGGGCCGGCCGGAGAACGAGTACCGGTGGACGGGGCCGGCGGGCTGAGCCTGCCCCGGTCCGCTCACCCGGCGGCGTCCGCGATCAGCCCGGCCAGTTCCCGGGGCCGGGACCACATCGGCCAGTGCCCGGTCGGCAGGTCCACGTAGCGCAGGTTGCGGTAGTCCGGCAGGGCGGCCAGGAAGGGGACGCCCTGACCGGCGTAGGAACGGTACTCCTCGCCGCTGTACTCCGTGCAGACCACGGTGGAGGCCACGTCGTGGCGCCGGTCGTCCGAGAGCCGGACCGCAGTGGTCAGCACGGTCGCCGCCTCCGGGACGGCGCGCTCGCGGAAGGTCGCCAATTGCCGGTCCGTCAGGTCGCGCATCGCCCCGCCCTCCTGTTCTTGCGCCCACGCGTCCTCCAAGCGGTACCACTCGGCGGTGAGACCGGGGTCCATGGCGTACCCGTCGGGCACCGGGGCGGTGTCGACCCACACGGCGTGGTCCACGAGTCCGGGATGCTGGTCGATCACCAGGGTCCCGGCGAGGGCCGCCCCGCTGTGCACCACGAGCACGCGGCGTCCGGCCGTGTGGTCCAGTGCCGCCAGGATCGCGTCGGCCTGGTCCTGGGGTCCGTCGGCCCTGGTCCCGCGCCCGGGCAGGGTCGGGGTCGCCACCGCCAGGCCCCGGCCGTCCAGGTCCGCCCGCACGTCGTCCCACGCCCAGCCGTCCAGCCAGAACCCCGGCACCAGCACGATCTGCGGCGGACTCGTCATGGGCGCAGTCTGGCACGGCCCCGCCCCCGGCGCCACGGTAGGGGGACCGTGCGGACTCCGGGCGTCCCGGTCAGGCGCGCAGCTGGTCCGCGATCCGGTCCAGCACGGAACGGTCCTCGATCGTGGAGGGCACCACGTAGTCCTCACCGTCCGCGATCTGGCGCATCGTCTTGCGCAGGATCTTGCCGGATCGGGTCTTCGGCAGGGCCTCCACGACGGTGACCTGGCGGAAGTCGGCGACCGCGCCGATGGTCCCCCGCACCGTGGACCGCAGCTCCGCCAGCAGCTCCTCGGGGTCCTCGGGCACCTCGACCCCGGACTTCAGCACCACGTATCCCGCGGCCCGCTGGCCCTTGAGCGGGTCGGCCAGGCCGATCACCGCGCACTCGGCCACCGCCGGATGGGCGGCGAGCGCCTGCTCCAGCGCACCCGTGGACAGCCGGTGACCGGCCACGTTGATGACGTCGTCGGTGCGGCCCATCACGAACAGGTAGCCGTCCTCGTCGATGAGACCGGAGTCCCCCGTGGCGTAGTACCCGGGGAAGGCGCCGAGATAGGAGTCGATGAAGCGCTGGTCGTTGCCCCACAGGGTGACCAGCGTGCCCGGGGGCAGCGGCAGGCGCAGGCAGATGTTGCCCTCGATCCCGGCCGGCACCGGTTCGCCCGCACCGTCCAGGACCTCCACGGCGTATCCCGGTGAGGGCCGGGTGCAGGAACCGATCTTCACGGGCAGTTCCTGCAGTCCGACCGGGTTCGCCCCGATCGGCCACCCGGTCTCGGTCTGCCACCAGTTATCGATGACCGGGATCCCCAGCAGGTCCCCGATCCAGCGCTGGGTCTCCGGGTCCAGCCGCTCCCCGGCGGCGAACAGGACCTTCAGCCCCGACAGGTCGTGGTCGGCGGCCAGTGTTCCCTCGGGGTCCACCTTGCGGATGGCGCGCAGCGCGGTGGGGCGGTGAACAGCGAGCGCACGCCGTGCTGCGCGGCCACCCGCCAGAAGGCCCCCGCGTCCGGGGTGCCCACCGGCTTGCCCTCGTAGAGCACTGAGGTGGCCCCCACGAGCAGGGGCGCGTAGACGATGTAGGAGTGCCCGACGACCCAGCCGACGTCGGAGGCGGTGAACATCACCTGGCCGGGGCCGACGTCGTAGATGTTGGCCATGGTCCAGGCCAGGGCGACCGCGTGCCCGCCGTGGTCCCGCACCACGCCCTTCGGCGAACCGGTGGTGCCCGAGGTGTACAGGACGTACAGCGGGTCCGTGGCGGCGACCTCCACCGGCCCGGCCGGCAGCGCGGTGGACACCGCCTCGTCCCAGTCCACCCAGCGGGTCCCCGCGGTCCCGGACGCGACGTCGGCAGGGTCCGTGGCGAATCCGTCCCGGCGCCGCGCGACGACGGCGTCCACCCGGTGGCCGGCCAGGGACAGGGCCTCGGCGACGGCCGGCAGGTACTCGACCCTGCGGCTGGGCTCGATGCCGCCGGAGGAGGTGACGATGACCTTGGGACGAGCGTCGTCGATGCGGGTGGCCAGTTCCCTCGGCGCGAAACCGCCGAACACCACGGAGTGCACCGCTCCGAGCCGGGCGCACGCCAGCATGGCGACCGGGGCCTCGGGCGTCATCGGCAGGTAGATCACCACCCGGTCCCCCCGGCCGACGCCCAGTTCCCGCAACACACCGGCGAAGGTGGCCACCCGGTCCGTGAGCTCGGCGTAGCTGATGTGCTCCACGGTGCCGAGCACCGCGGAATCGTAGATGATGGCGGTCCGGTCCCCGTGACCGGCGGCGACGTGCCGGTCCAGGCAGTTCGCCGCGGTGTTGAGGGTGCCGTCCGGGAACCATCGGTACATCGGGGCCGCGGCACCGTCCAGCGCCCGGGTGGGTGGACGGGACCAGTCGATGGCGCGGGCGGCCTCGAGCCAGAAGCCCTCCGGATCGTCGATGGATCGCCGGTAGACCTCGGCGTAGTCGTGGTCCGGCCCGGTGGTGGCGTGCGCTGCGGGGGTCATGGGCACAAGATATGGCCCGGGTCACCCTCCCGTCTAGTATCTGTATACGCAGAGTTCCAGATTCGGTGAAGTTTCGGGTGAGCATCCCCTGTCTGGGCTTCTTGTGTATACACTGGCCCTGTGCGAGCCAGTGAACGTGCATACCAGGCCCTGCGGCAGGACATCATCGATGGACACCTGCCGCCCGGGGCCGTGCTCGGCGAGGTGGAACAGTCCGAACGCCTCGGGCTCTCCCGCACGCCCCTGCGCGAGGCCATCGGACGACTGGTGGCCGAGGGGCTGGCAGAGCCCTCCACCGGCCGCGGTGTCGTCGTCACGAAGGTCTCGCTCGCGGAGGCCGGCCTGCTCTTCGACCTCAGGACGGCGCTCGAGGGACTGGCCGCCCGACGCGCGGCCGAACATGCCGACGCCGCGCTCTTCGTGGACCTGGCCGATCGCTTCGAGGCGGCGACGGAACCGTTGCGCGGCGGCGCCGACCCCACGGAGTACTACGCCCTCACCGAGGAACTCGATGCCGCCGTCGACGACGCCTGCGCCAACCCCTACCTGGCGCAGCACCTGCGCGGCCTGCGGGTGCACCTGACGCGCCTGCGCAGGTTCTCCCGCAAGGACCCCGCGCGGCTGGCCGCCTCCGCCACGGAGCACGCCGCGATCGCCCACGCCCTGGCCGCGCGCAACCCGGAACTGGCCGCGGCCACCACCACCATGCACCTGCAGCACGCACTCGCCCACCTGCAGTCACACCAGGAGGGCGCCGGACCGGCGCCCACGGAGCCCCGACCCGGCACCCGGCCGGGACACGAGACCCATCACGACCATGACACCGTCACGACCTGAGGAGAGAACACCATGATCAACCACGACGTCCGCGTCTACCGTTCCGAGGAGAACCTGGACCGCAAGGACCAGCTGGCCTGGAAGATGGCCGAGGTCGCCACCGACCCGGTCGGCATCGACCCCGAGGTCGAGGAGATGGTCATCAACCGGATCATCGACAACGCCTCCGTGGCGATCGCGTCCCTGAACCGCGGTCCGATCGTCGCGGCCCGGGCCCAGGCCCTGACCCACGCACCCTCCACCGGGGGCACCGGCGCCTCCGTCTTCGGCATCACCGAGAAGGTCTCCCCCGAGTGGGCGGCCTGGGCCAACGGCGTGGCCGTGCGCGAACTGGACTACCACGACACCTTCCTGGCCGCCGAGTACTCCCACCCCGGTGACAACATCCCCGCCATCCTGGCCGTGGCCCAGCACCGCGGGTCCACCGGTGCGGACCTGATCCGTGGCATCGCCACCGGGTATGAACTGCAGGTGGACCTCGTCAAGGCGATCTGCCTGCACAAGCACAAGATCGACCACGTCGCCCACCTCGGCCCCTCCGCCGCCGCCGGCATCGGCACCCTGCTCGGCCTCGACACGGAGACGATCTTCCAGGCCATCGGCCAGGGCCTGCACACCACCACCGCCACCCGGCAGTCCCGCAAGGGCGAGATCTCCACCTGGAAGGCCCACGCCCCGGCCTTCGCCGCCAAGATGGCCGTGGAGGCGGCCGACCGCGCGATGCGCGGCCAGACCTCCCCCGTGCCGATCTACGAGGGCGAGGACGGCGTCATCGCCTGGCTGCTGGACGGCCCGGACGCCCGGTACTCGGTGCCCCTGCCGGCCCCGGGTGAGGCCAAGCGCGCCATCCTGGACACCTACACCAAGGAGCACTCCGCGGAGTACCAGGCCCAGGCCTGGATCGACCTGGCCCGCAAGCTGCACGGTGAGCACCCGGAGGCCACCGACCCGGACAACGTGGACTCGGTGCTGATCAAGACCTCCCACCACACCCACTACGTCATCGGCTCCGGGGCCAACGACCCCCAGAAGTACGATCCGCAGGCCTCGCGGGAGACCCTGGACCACTCCATCCCCTACATCTTCACCGTGGCCCTGCAGGACGGCTCCTGGCACCACGTGGACTCCTACGCCCCCGAGCGGGCCGCGCGCCCGGACACCGTCCAGCTGTGGCACAAGGTCACCACCGAGGAGGACCCGGAGTGGACGCGCCGCTACCACTCCCTGGACCTCAACGAGAAGGCCTTCGGCGGCGCGGTGGAGATCACCCTGACCGACGGCACCGTCATCCGCGACGAGATCGCCGTGGCCGACGCCCACCCGCTGGGTGCCCGCCCGTTCGGCCGGGAACAGTACATCGCCAAGTTCCGCACCCTGGCTGAGGGACTGGTGGCCCCCGAGGAGATCGAGCGCTTCCTCGACGCCGCCCAGCGCACCGCCTCCCTGGGCGCCGGGGAGCTGGACCAGCTCAACATCACCGCCGCCGAGGGTGTCATCGACCTGGCCGCCGCACCGGAGGGACTGTTCTGATGCTGTACTCGACACTCACCGCCGAGCAGAAGCGGGTCCGGCTCTCGGAATTGCTGCAGCCCGGTGCCGCAGTGCAGTTCCCGGGCGCCTACACGCCGATCTCGGCCAGGCTGGTCGAGGAGCAGGGCTTCTCCGGGCTCTACATCTCCGGCGCCGTCCTGGCGAACGAGCTCGCGTTGCCGGACATCGGGTTGACCACCCTGACCGAGGTGGCCCAGCGTGCCGGGCAGATCGCCCGGGTCACGGACCTGCCGGCGATCGTGGACGCGGACACCGGGTTCGGCGAACCGATGAACGTGGCCCGGACCATCCAGGAACTCGAGAACGCCGGACTGGCCGGCTGCCACCTCGAGGACCAGGTCAACCCGAAGCGCTGCGGCCACCTGGACAACAAGGCCGTCGTCGACCTGTCCACCGCCACCCAGCGGGTGGCCGCGGCCGCGAGCGCCCGCCGCGACCCGAACTTCCTCATCATGGCCCGCACGGACGTCCGCGGGGTCGAGGGGGCCGGCGGCCTGCGCGCGGCCGTGGACCGGGCCAAGGCCCTGGTGGACGCCGGGGCGGACGCCATCTTCCCGGAGGCCATGAAGGACCTGTCCGAGTTCGAGGCCGTCTGCTCCGCCGTGGACGTGCCCGTGCTGGCCAACATGACCGAGTTCGGCAAGTCCGAGCTGTTCACCCGTGAACAGCTCGCCGGCGTGGGCGTGGCCCTGGTGATCTACCCGGTCACCCTCCTGCGCACCGCACTGGGTGCCATGGAACGGGTCCTGTCCACCATCCGCACGGAGGGTACCCAGCAGGGCGCGGTCGGTGAGATGCTGACCAGGGCACGGTTGTACGAGCTCGTGGACTACGAGGGCTACAACGGCTTCGACTCGGGTGTGTTCAATTTCCAGGTGCCCGGGCTGGACACCGCCTCCTCCCCGGCCGCACCGACGCCGGCTGACCCGTCACGCGAAAGGACTCGAGATGATGACTGAGACCGAGATCGAGATCAAGAAGGGCCTGGCCGGGGTGGTGGCCGACTACACCGCCATCTCCAAGGTCAACCCGGACACCAACTCCCTGCTCTACCGGGGCTACCCGGTCCAGGAGCTCGCCGCCTCACTGCCGTTCGAGGCCGTGGCCTACCTGCTGTGGAACGGGGAGCTGCCCACCGACCGGCAGCTGGCCGACTTCACCGCCCACGAGCGGGCCCACCGCGCCCTGGACGAGCACGTCAAGGCGGCCCTGGACGCCCTGCCGGTCGACTGCCACCCGATGGACTCCGTGCGTACGGCGGTCTCCATCCTGGGTGCCCAGCACCCGAAGGCTGAGGACTCCTCCCCGGAGGCCGAGCTGGAGAAGGCGACGACCCTGTTCGCCCAGCTGCCCGCCGTCGTCGCCTACGAGCAGCGCCGGCGCCACGCCGGCGGGCCGGCAGAGCCGGTGCCCGCGCGCGAGGACCTGGACTACTCGCAGAACTTCCTGTGGATGACCTTCGGCGAGGAGGCGGCCCCGGAGGTCGTCGACGCGTTCCGGATCTCCATGGTGCTGTACGCCGAGCACTCCTTCAACGCCTCGACGTTCACCGCCCGGGTCATCACCTCCACCCTGTCCGACCTGCACTCCGCGGTCACCGGCGCGATCGGCGCCCTCAAGGGCCCGCTGCACGGCGGCGCCAATGAGGCCGTGATGCACACCTTCGACGAGATCGGGATCCGTCCCGAGGAGTCCCAGGAGGAGGCCAAGGCCCGGGCCAAGGCCTGGATGGAGGATGCCCTGGCGAGCAAGAAGAAGGTCATGGGCTTCGGGCACCGCGTGTACAAGCACGGGGACTCCCGCGTGCCGACCATGAAGAAGGCCCTCGACGCGATGATCGAGCACTTCGGCCGGCACGAGATCCTCGGCCTGTACAACGGCCTGGAGCAGGCCATGGACGAGGCCAAGGCCATCAAGCCCAACCTCGACTACCCGGCCGGGCCCACCTATCACCTGATGGGATTCGACACCGAGCTGTTCACCCCGCTGTTCATCGCCGCCCGCGTCACCGGCTGGACCGCGCACATCATGGAGCAGCGTGCCGCCAACTCGCTGATCCGCCCGCTGTCCGCGTACAACGGACCCGACGAGCGTCACCTGCCCGGCGCCTGAGGCACGGGCGCCGGACATCCGGCACGACGACGGCCCGGTCGCCTTCCGCGCGGAAGGTGACCGGGCCGTCGTCGTGGTCTCAGGGCGCGGTGACCTCCAAGGAGGTGGCCCCGTCCTTCAGCTCCCGGTATTCCTCCGAGTCCAGCACCGCGCGCAGCGCGGCCTCGCCCTCCTCGCCGGTGATCGCCTCGGCATCGGACTGGGTGATGTGTCCGTGCAGGAAGGCGGCCGTGCCCTGGTCGAAGCCCTCGGCCGGCGGCAGCATGTAGTACCAAGCGCTCCAATAGTCGTCACCGGTGGATTCGGGGTCCACGTCTCCGGGCACGCCCACGACCTCGACCGCCAGCCGGTACTCATCGCCATCGAAGAACGGCTGGTCGCCCGTCGCCCCGTTGTCCCTGAGGATGGCCGTCCGGAACCAGGTGTCCTCGTCCCCGTAGCCGGGGTCCACCGGAAAGTCCTCCAGCTGCTCCGCGTCCACTACCTCGATGACGTCCGGCTTGGCGCCGTCGTTGTCCGTCGGGCCCACGCCGGTGTCGGCCGAGAAGATGGCCGTCTCCTCCGGGTTCTGGAACACCCACCGCTCGTTCTTCACCCCGTAAGCGTCTGTCGTGTCCGGACCGGCCAGTTCCTCGGTGACCGTCCAGTCGGCCGGCAGCGTCCACCGGAAGTAGCCGCCCTCCGTGCTGTGGGTTTGCGTAGCCACATCGCCGCCGGTGCCCTCGCTGCTCTCGCCGTCCCCGGGTGCCCCGGTCGCCGTCGGCGTGGGACTGGCTTCTGCCGATTCGGTGGCATCCGCGGATTCAGTGGCGTCCGCGGTCTCGGTGGCCTGGACCGCCGCGGACTCCGACGGGCCGGTGACCTCCGAGGAGCTCCCCTCACCCGGCACGGCGGCACAGGACGCCAGGGTCATGACGGCGGCGAGACCGAGGGCGACGGGGGTCCGGCGCCAGCACCGGGACGCCACCGGCTCCCCGGGGACACGCCTGTCGTCGTCCTGGTCGCCGCCCCGCTCAGTGCCGTACCTCATCGTGGATTCCCTTCCGCCAGGGCGCCCCGGCGGCGCCGACGACTGTCTCACTGCGGCCGTCGGTCGCACGGACGGCCTCCGTCCATCTGAGCATCCCCGTGCGGCGCTGTCACGCGGTACTGCCGGGCTGACCGGTGACGTTGCGGGATCGTGATGGTGCCCTAGGCCCGGGCGCGGGGGTGCGCGGCGGCGTAGACCTCCCGCAGGGTGTCCGCCGTGACGAGGGTGTAGACCTGGGTCGTGGTCACCGAGGCGTGGCCGAGCAGTTCCTGCACCACGCGGACGTCCGCCCCGCCCTCGAGCAGGTGGGTGGCGAAGGAGTGGCGCAGGGTGTGCGGGGAGACCTCGGTCCCGAGGCCGGCGCGCTCGGCCGCCTTCTTCAGGATCGTCCAGGCGGACTGCCGGGACAGCCGGCCGCCCCGCTGGTTCAGGAACAGCGCCGGGTTCCCCGTGCCGGACCGGGAGGCCAGCGCCGGGCGGCCGCGGACCAGCCAGGCCTCGATCGCCGCGGCGGCGTAGGAGCCCAGCGGCACGATCCTCTCCTTGGAGCCCTTGCCGAACAGTCGCACGACGGCGGGACCGGCCTCGTCCTCGGTCCCGCCCCGGTCGGCGGCCGGGCCGTCGGCGGCCTGCGGAGCGGCGTCCGACAGCGCGCCGGTGGCGGGCTCGCCGGGGGCGCGGACCGCGCCGATGACGTCGTCCACGTCCAGCCCGACCGCCTCGGAGATCCGGGCACCGGTGGCGTAGAGGAACTCGAGAAGTGCGCGGTCCCGCAGTCCTGCGGGCGTGTCCGTGGGCACTGCCTCGAGCAGGGCTGTCACCTGGTCCACGCGGATGGCCTTCGGCAGTTCCCGGGCCGGTCGTGGTGGGGTGACCTCCCGGGCGGGGTCCGTCTCCGTGAGGTGTTCGAGCGTCCAGAAGCGGTGCAGTCCACGCACCGCCACGATGGTGCGCGCCGCGGACCGCGGGGCCAGGGGGTGGCCGCCGTCGGCGCCGGTGCCCAGGGCCTGGAGGAAACCGGTGATGTGCCGCCGGGTGATGTCCCGGGGTTCCGCCACGCCTTCGGTCACGAGCCAGCGCAGGTACCGCGTGACGTCCCGTCGGTAGGCGCCCAGCGTGTTCGCCGACATCCCCCGCTCCACGGCGAGGTGGTCCAGGTAGGCCTCCGCCGGCCGGACCAGGGACCGCGGGAGCTCCTCGTCGGTCACTGGTCGGGGACGGAGGCTGAGGTCGTGGTGCCCTGCCACGGGGCGTCGGCCAGGCGCAGTCCGGTGAACCCCTGCGCGGCGTGCACCCGCAGGGCCAGCAGGCCGATCGCGGTCGCGGGGTTGCGCAGCCGGCCGGAGAGCACGGCCTCCACGGCCTCGTCCACGGGCACCCAGGCCAGCGGCATGCCGGCCTCCTCCCCCGTCCGCTCGTGCCGCTGGTCCTCCGGGACCTCGCTCAGTCCACGGGCCAGGAACACCCGGATGCGTTCGGAGGAGGAACCGGGCGTGGTGTAGAAGTCGACGAGCACGTCCCACTGGTCGGCCACCAGGTCGGCCTCCTCGGCCAGCTCCCGCTGGGCGGCGGCGAGCATCGGCTCGCCGGCCACGTCCAGCAGGCCGGCGGGGACCTCCCAGAGTTCCTGGCCGACGGGATGCCGGTACTGCCGGATCATCCGCACCCGGTCCTGGTCGTCCAGGGCGACGATCGCCACCGCGCCGGGGTGGCGGATGAACTCCCGCACCAGGGGTTCCTCGCCCTCGTGCATGCGGAACGACTCCCGGGCGACGTCCCAGACCTTGCCCGCGAACGCCCTCCCGGTCTCCTCCGCGGTGCGGGCCGCGGGCAGGTCGGCCAGCGGGCCGCCGTCGTGGGGGATGTACGCCATGGGGATCAGCCCGTCCTCCCGGCCCGCTGGTGCTCGAGGCCCGCGGCCACCAGGCCCTGGAACAGCGGGTGCGGGTCCGTGGGGCGTGACTTGAACTCGGGGTGGGCCTGGGTGGACACGTAGAACGGGTGGGCCTGGCGCGGCAGCTCCACGAACTCCACGAGCGCGCCGTCCGGGGAGGTGCCCGAGACGACCAGTCCGGCCTCCTCGAGCTGCTCGCGATAGGCGTTGTTGACCTCGTAGCGATGGCGGTGCCGCTCGGTCACCTCCGTGGTGCCGTAGGCCGCGGCGACCACCGAGCCCTCCTTCAGTGCCGCGGGGTAGGACCCCAGGCGCATGGTGCCGCCGAGGTCCCCGCCGCCGGAGACGATGTGTTCCTGCTCGGCCATGGTGGCGATGACGGGGAACGCGGTGTCCGGCTCGAACTCGGTGGAGGAGGCACCCTCCATGCCGAGGACGTTGCGGGCGTACTCCATGACCATCGTCTGCAGGCCCAGGCACAGCCCCAGGGCGGGGACGCCCCGTTCGCGGGCGTGGCGCAGGGCACCGATCTTGCCGTCGAGGCCACGCACGCCGAAGCCGCCCGGCACGCAGATCGCGTCGACTCCGGCCAGGGCACGTTCGGCACCGGCCTCGGTGGAGCACTCGTCCGAGGCGACCCAGCGGATCGTGACCCGGGCGTCGTTGCCGAAGCCACCGGCCCGCAGGGCCTCCGTGACGGACAGGTAGGAGTCCGGCAGGTCGATGTACTTGCCCACCAGCGCCACCTCGACCTCGTGTGCCGGGTGGTGGACCACCTCGATGAGCCGGTCCCAGGTGGACCAGTCCACGTCCTTGAACTTCAGGTCCAGCGCCTGGACCACGTAGGCGTCCAGCCCCTGGGCGTGGATGATCTTGGGGATGTCGTAGATCGAGGGGGCGTCGGCGCAGTTGATCACGGCGTCGTTGTCCACGTCGCACATCCGGCCGATCTTGTCCCGCACGTCCTGGGGGACCTCACGGTCCGAGCGGATGACGATGGCGTCCGGCTGGATGCCGATGGAGCGCAGGGTGGCCACCGAGTGCTGCGTCGGCTTGGTCTTCAGTTCCTGGGACGGTCCGATGTAGGGCACCAGTGAGACGTGCACGAAGAACACGTTGTCCCGCCCGATGTCCTGGCGGACCTGCCGGGCGGCCTCGAGGAACGGCTGGGACTCGATGTCACCGACGGTGCCCCCGATCTCCGTGATGATCACGTCCGGTGCGGTGCGGCCCGCGGCGCGGGCGTCCTTGCGGTCCTCACTGCCGCCCCACGTGGCGGGCAGGCGCATGCGGCGCTTGATCTCGTCCGTGATGTGCGGGATGACCTGGACGGTGTCGCCGAGGTAGTCGCCGCGGCGCTCCTTCTCGATGACCGTGGAGTACACCTGGCCGGTGGTCACGTTGTTCAGCCCGTCGAGGTCCTCGTCCAGGAACCGCTCGTAGTGGCCGATGTCCAGGTCCGTCTCGGCGCCGTCCTCCGTGACGAAGACCTCGCCGTGCTGGAACGGGTTCATGGTGCCGGGATCCACGTTCAGGTAGGGATCCAGCT
The DNA here is from genome assembly GCF_000224415.1 of Citricoccus sp. CH26A. Taxonomy (GTDB): domain Bacteria; phylum Actinomycetota; class Actinomycetes; order Actinomycetales; family Micrococcaceae; genus Citricoccus. The sequence continues at coordinate 222,240 of NZ_AFXQ01000004.1, forward strand.
TCTGCATGGTCACGGACAGTCCGCGCGCCTTGAGCAGGTGGCCCAGGGAGGACGCCGTCAGTCCCTTCCCGAGCGATGAGGCGACCCCGCCGGTCACGAAGATCTGGCGGGTCGCGTTGGGCGTTTTCAGGAATCGAGAGGTTCTTTGCACCACGGAGTTCGATCGTAGCACCACGCCGGTTCCCCGCCGCCGGTCGGGGGCCGGTGTGGTCCGGACCGCCGCGGGGCTCAGGCGTGCGAGGCCTCAAGCAGTTCCCGGGCGTGGTCCCGTGCGGACCCGGATCCCGCCCGCCCGGCGAGCATCCGGGCCAGTTCCTCCACCCGGTCCTCGCCCTCCAGGGCCTGGACGTCGGAGGTGGTGAAGCCGGCATCGCTGTCCGAGTCCTTGGTGACCTTCAGGTGGCGGTCGGCGAAGGCCGCCACCTGGGGCAGGTGGGTGACCACGATGACCTGGACGTGCTGGGCCAGCCGGGCCAGCCGCCGGCCGATCTGCACGGCGGCCTCTCCGCCGACGCCGGCGTCCACCTCGTCGAACACGAACGTGGGCACCGGGTCCGTGGCGGCCAGGACCACCTCCAGCGCCAGCATCACGCGCGAGAGCTCACCGCCGGAGGCGCCCTTGCCCAGGGGGCGCGGGGCGGAACCGGCGTGGGGCTGCAACAGCAGTGCGACGTCGTCGGCACCGTGGGGGCCCGGTTCACCGCCGCCGGTGACCGAGGCATGGAACGTGGCGTCCGGCATGGACAGCGCGTGCAGTTCCTCGGTGACCTGTCCGGAGAGGTCCTGCGCTGCCGCGGCGCGCAACCGGGTGAGCTCGGCCCCCCGGCCAGGACGGCCGCCTCGAGCCGTTCGCACTGCTCGGTGAGCTCCACGATGCGGCCCGAGTCACCCTGCAGCTCATCGAGCCGGGCGCGGTGGGACCGCGCCCAGTCGAGCACGTCGGCCAGTTCCGGACCGTACAGCCGCATCAGCCGGGTCAGTTCCGCCAGCCGGGACTGCGCCGCGTCGAGGTCGGACGCGGCGTCGTCGTCCAGGCGGGCCGCGTACCCGGCCAGGTCGGCCGAGATGTCCGCCAGCACGATGCCCACCTCGGCCAGCCGTCCGGCCAGCCCGGTCAGCTCGGCGTCCTGGCCGGGTGCCTGCAGCAGGGCCTGGCGCGCCGCCTCCACGAGGGCCTCCGCGGCCGGGACGTCCACCGCCTCCGCCACGTCGGCACCGGCCAGGTGTGCGTGGGCGCCGAGGGACGCGGCGCGCAGTTCCTCGACGTTCTCCAGCCGCTGGATCCGGGCGCGCACCTCCTCGTCCTCCCCCGGCCTCACGTCGGCCTCGTCGATCTCCTCGAGCGCACGCTGCAGGTTCTCGGCCTCGCGGGCCCGGTCCTGCTCGTGCAGCGTGATCTCGGACAGTTCGGCGAGGGAGGCACGCCAGGCGTCGAAGTCCCGCCGGTAGGCCGCCAGCGCGGTGGCCAGTTCCTCCCCGGCGAAGGCGTCCAGCGCGTGGCGCTGGGCCGTCGCGGACTTCAACCGCAGCTGGTCCGTCTGTCCGTGCACCGCCACGAGGTGCCCGCCGATCTCCCCGAGGAGCGCCACCGGCACGCCGCGCCCGCCCGCCGTGGCGCGGGACCGCGAGGACCCCCCGGCCGCGCCCACCGATCGGGTGACCACCAACGACCGGTTCCCCGGCCTGCGGGCCAGGGCATTGCCGTCGCGCCTGTCGTCGTCGACCTCGTCCAGGACCGCCCCGGCCTCCTCGGCGAGCCCGACGGCGGCGTGCCCGGCTGCCAGCCGGAACCCCGCCTCGACCGTGGCGTGGGAGGCGCCGTGGCGCACGGCCCCGGCGTCGGCGCGCGCCCCGAGCAACAGGTTCAGGGCGGTTACCACCATGGTCTTGCCGGCTCCCGTCTCGCCGGTGACCACCGTGAACCCGGGATCCAGGTCCACGGTGGCGTCGCCGATGACACCCAGGGAGTCGATGGACAGGTACTCGATCATGGCCGGCCGCCTCCCCCGGGCTCGCGGTCCTCACGGGCCTCCGCCGGGGTGGTGCTGGAACGGGCCAGGGGCAGCTTCTCGTCCTCGCGCACGACCACCGGGATGGCGGCCGTGGCCGGTGGGACCACCCCGGGACGCGGGGCCAGGTGGTGGGGCTCGACCACGGAGACGCCGGGCGAACCGGGTACCTTGCCGTCGGTGTGCCGGGCGGCGTAGCGCGCCTCGCGGGCCGCCACCTCCTCCCGGTCCTGTTCGGTGACCGGGCCCCGCCAGCCCTTGGTGGGCAGGTTGAACTTGCGCACGAGGCGCTCGGAGAACGGGGTGCGGGACAACCGGGCGATCCGGACGGGGTGTTCCGATCGGGTGACCTCGATCCGGGCCCCCAGCGGCAGGTCGACGGTGCGCCGGCCGTCGCACCACAGGACGCCGGGTTCATTGGTGCGCGGGAGCACCTCCACGGTCAGGACCGAGTCCGGGGAGACCACGAGCGGACGGGCGAACAGGGCGTGCGCGCTGATGGGGACCATGAGCATGGCGCGCACCTCGGGCCAGACGACCGGGCCGCCCGCGGAGAAGGCGTAGGCGGTGGAGCCGGTGGGGGTGGCCATCACGATGCCGTCGCAGCCGTAGGTGGAGATGGGACGGCCGTCGACCGCGGTGATGACCTCGAGCATGCGTTCGCGGTTGGACTTCTCCACGCTCGCCTCGTTCAGCGCCCAGGTCCGGGCGACCAGGACGTCGTCCTCGAAGACGCGGACGTCGATCGTCATCCGTTCCTCGACGGTGTAGTCCTCGTCCACGACCGCCTCGACCGTGCGGGTGAGATCGGTGCGCTCGGACTCGGCCAGGAACCCCACATGCCCCAGGTTGACGGCCAGCAGGGGAACACCGGCCTCACGGACCAGTTCGGCGGCGCGCAGGACGGACCCGTCGCCGCCGAGGACCACGCCGAGATGGATGTCGGGCAGGTCGCAGTCCACCCCCAGCGTCTCGGGACGGGTCGCCAGCGGCGGCACCACGTCCGAGTGGATGGCCTCGCGGATGGCAATGACATCGTCCTCGAGCAGGACCGGGACCAGCCCGGACTCCTGGAGGCTCGCACACGTGCGGAGGGCGGCGCGGATGGCGTCCTCACGGCCGGTGTGGGCGAGGACGAGGATTCTGCGAGCCATGGGCACAAGGATACCCACGCTCCGTGGCCGGCCGACCGCGAGACGTCCCCGGTGTGGATGGCCCGGGCGGGCCCGGCATCCGGCCCGGTCAGTCCCAGTCCACGTCCTGCCGGGACCACCAGTCCGCACCGGGCACGGGATCCGGTGCGCCGTCCGCAACGTCCGGGATGCCCGGCGCCGCCCGGCGCAGCCACAGGAAGAACTCGGCATTGCCGTCCTGCCCGGGCAGCGGCGACCGGGCGAGTCCCCGAGGCTCCAGCCCGGCCGCGAGGGCGGCGTCGACCACCCCGGCGACGGCCCGGCGACGGGCCGCGGGGTCCACCACGACGCCGGTGCGCGGCAAGGCCTCCCGGCCCACCTCGAATTGGGGCTTGACCATCAGGACCAAGTCGGCGCCGGGCCGGCACGCCGCGGCCAGCGGGGCCATGACCAGGCGCAACGAGATGAAGGAGAGGTCGGAGACCACCAGGTCCACGGTCCCGCCGATCCGCTCCGGGGTCAGGTCCCGGATGTTGAGGCCCTCGTGGACCTCGACGCGCGGATCGCGGCGCAGCTCATCCACGAGCTGTCCGTGGCCCACGTCGACCGCGACCACCCTGGTCGCGCCCGCACGCAGCAGGACGTCGGTGAATCCCCCGGTGGAGGCCCCGGCGTCCAGGCAGCGTCGACCGGTGGGGACGACACCGGCGAACGCCTCCAGCGCCCCGGCCAGCTTGTGCCCTGCCCGGGAGGCGTAGCGCGGACCCCGTGCGGACAGCGCCAGCACGTCGTCCGGGTGGCACTTCTGCGACGGCTTGGTGGCCGGGATGCCGTTCACGGTGACCTCCCCGGCCGTCACCATCCCGGCGGCCTCACTGCGGGACCGGGCGAGCCCGCGACGGGTCAGGGCGACGTCCAGCCGCTCGGTACCGGCCGTCGCTGCTCCCGAGCGGCTCATGGCGTCCCCGGCAGCCGCGGCTGGTCCTCGAGCAGGCGGGACAGGTCATCCAGTGCCGTCCGGTAGGCCTCGACCTCGTCCCCCGGGCTCAGCGCACCGGCCCCGTCCAGGCCGGACACGATGGCGTCGGCGGCGGGATCACCGGTGGGCTCGGGCCACCCCGCGCTCACCGGTCCGTCTCCGAAGGCGCGGACCACCGTTCCGGGGGCGCCTGCAGCAGGGCTGGCAGGCCGTCCAGGACCCACGTCGGCTGGTGGTCGCAGGGCGCTGCCCGCGTCGCGTCGCGGTCATCGACGCCCGTGAGCACCAGAGCGGTGTCGAATCCCGCACGGTTCCCGCCGAGGATGTCCGTGTCGAGACGGTCACCGACGACGAGCGGACGACGACCGCCCAAGCGTTCTGCAGCCAGCCGGAACAGGACCGGTTCGGGCTTGCCCGCAGCGACCGGGACGGTACCGGTCGCCCGGGCCACCGCCTCGACCAGGGCACCGTTGCCGGGGGCGATCCCCTCGGCGCGGGGAATCGTCAGGTCGGTGTTGGTCGCCACCCAGCGGGCGCCGGACCGGATCGCGAAGGCCGCCTGGGCCAGGTCCTTCCACCCGACCGAGGGGTCGAACCCCTGGATCACCGCCTCGGGGTCCTCTGCGGCGGATTCGGCGACCTCGTGGCCGGCCTCGCTCACGAGGTCGCGCAGGTGGTCGGAGCCGACGACCAGGACCCGGGTGGTCCGGCCCTCGAGCTCCTCGCCCAGCAGGGCCACACCGGCGGCGGCGGAACCGAGCACCTGCTCACCCTCCACCGACAGTCCGAACGAGTTCAGGTGCTCGGCCACGGACTCGGGCGAACGCGAGGCGTTGTTGGTCACGTAGGCGACCGGGACATCCAGCGAGTCGAGTTCCCGGAGGGTCTCCACTGCGCCGTCGATGGCGTGTTCACCGGCGTAGACGACGCCATCCAGGTCGCACAGCAGGACGTCGTGCCCGTCGAAGAAGCGTGCAGCCACGGATCAGTCGCCCTGCGGGTCCCGGTCGGGGCGGGATGCGGTGTCCGGACGCTGTCCTGGATGATCGTCCAGTGCGTCCTCCCACGGCGCGGCGCCCTCGGACCCCTCATCGCGGGAATCCACGACGACGAGTCCCTCCTCGGCCAGGTCGTCGCCGACGGCGCGGTCCCTCCCAAGATGGTCATCATCGGGCTGGCCGTCCTCGGAGTCCTCCGCGGCCGACGCGGGCGTGGCCGCATCACCCCCCGTCTCCTCTCCGGTGCTCCCGGGTGGGACCAGGTCACGGGCCCGGGGACGACGCTCCGGTCGCACGTCCTCCTCCACCCCGAAGTCCACGATCTCCGGGTCGGAGAACTCCCCGATCCCGAGGGCCCGCTCGGCCACCCGCGCTTGGTGGCGCCAGTCCTTCGCCTCACCGCCTCGGCCGGCCTCCTCGAGGGCATCGGCATAGGCCCGGAACAGACGGGGACTGAAGGAGAATCCGCGGTTCCGGTCCAGCTCCGGGACCTGCAGCACCTTCAGTGCGGAATCGACGTCCCCGAGGTCGCGGTGGATGCCGGACAGCACCATGACGAGTTCCACGCGGACGGCACGGTCGAGGGTTCCCAGGTCCACCTCGCCGGCCAGTTCCAACGCCTTGGAATGGCGACCGAGGGCACGTTCGCTGTCCACCATCTCGGGGAGGTGGGTGTGGTCACCGGTGATCCGGCGATAGGTGCGGAACTCGCGCAACGCCTCGGCGTACTGCCCCGCGGCGTAGGCCGTCAGCCCGACGGCCTCGCGAACGCAGCCGAGTCGGCCGCCTCGGCGGCTGGCCGCCAGGGCGTGCTCGAAGGACAACTGGGGATCGATCTCGAGCAACCGGCCGGCCATGACCAGGTGCTTGGCCACCCAGGGACGATTGCGCTCGTCCAGCGAGTCGAGTTCCCGGCTGGTCGCGCGGTCCAGCTCCCTACCGGTGACGTCCTCGTCGATCTCCGGGGACTTGGCACGGTCGGGGCGGTTGGCACTGCGCAGGTCGCTGGGGTTGTGATCTGGCGCGCTGTCGCCCCGGTCGCGGAACCCGCGACGGTCCGGGCCGGCACTCCGGCCACGATCTGCTCCGGGGCGCCCACCGCGCTGATCGTCGCGGGAGCGGCCGTATCCGTCCTGGTGATCGCGACGGGGACGGTCTCCCCGCTCGCCACGGTCGTCGCGCAGGTACCCACCCTCACGACGGGGGCGATCACTCCGGTCACCACGGTCGTCCCGGCGGTAGCCACCGGCTGGGTTGTCCCGACGCGGACGGTCCCCACGGTCACCGCGGTCGTCCCGCTGGTAGCCACCCTCACGGCGCGGACGGTCATCGCGGCGGTAACCGCCCTCACGGTTGTCCCGGCCTGGACGGTCCCCACGCACGCCCCGGTCGTCCCGCTGGTAGCCACCCTCACGGCGCGGGCGATCCCCACGATCACCGCGGTCGTCCCGCTGGTACCCACCTTCGCGGCGCGGGCGATCACCGCGGTCGTCCCGGCGGTAGCCACCCTCACGAGTGTCCCGGCCCGGGCGATCCCCACGATCACTCCGCTCGTCCCGGCGGTATCCGCCGTCACGCGTGTCCCGTCGGGGACGATCCCCGCGCTCACCGCGGTCGTCCCGCTGATACCCGCTCTCCCGTCGAGGCCGCTCCTGACCTCGCTCACGGTCGTCCCGACGGTACCCGCTGCCACTGCGGTCACCGGAGCGCGGCGCACCGGAGCGGGGCCGGTCTTCACGGCGCGGACCGTCCTCCCGGCGGTAACCCCCGCCGTCAGACCGAGCGGGTCGCCCCTCGCCGGCATCACGACGAGCGGACGACGAACCTCCGCGCTCGGAACCGTATCGACCGGAGTCCCGGCCCGTCCCGGCACGCCCGGACTGGCCGCGGGAGTCATAGGAACGGCGATCGTCCCGGGGGCCGCCGCGGGACCCCCGCCCGGTCTGTCCACCGGTCTGCTTCCGGTCGCGGCCGGCTGAACCGGGGCGTTCCTCGTTCTCGGACATCCAGGATCCTCTTTCCTTCAGGTGCGACCGCAACCCGGAATAGGGCCGGGGCTGCCGATCGGCCACACCAGAGTAGCCGACATGGTTAAAGCAAGGAGGCCCCGCACATACAGTGCGGGGCCTCCCTTG
>NZ_AFXQ01000003.1 GCF_000224415.1 Citricoccus sp. CH26A
GCCGTCGTCGGGCACGGCCTCCGCCGCCCCCACGGACGCGGAGGCCACCGCGCAGGCCTCCGACGCGCGGGCCGACCAGCGGGCCGTGGGCGCGGCGGCCGAGCGCGCGGCCAGCTTCGGGTTCACCCAACAGGTCTCCGCCACCGACGCCGAGATCCAGCGGACCCGCGAGGAGTCCCGGTTGCGCCAGACGAACACCTCGGGGACCACGGTGGAACCGGCCGGGTGCAAGGCACCGCTCACGGCGGTCGACTGGTCGCCGATCCTGCTGCCCGGTGCGGACGCCGCCCGCCTGGACTTCGGCTCGGAGGGCTTCACCGGCACCGGCAGCGTGGAGGTCGCCTCACTCGAGGACCCGGAGGTGCTGGAGCGGCACCTGGCCAACGTCGAGCGGCTCGTGGCGGACTGCCCCGACCTGACGATGACCGTGACGGACGAGAACCTGCAGAAGAGCACCTTCGACGTCACGGCCCGGGCCTCCCGGTCCGACGGCGCGGACGTCGACTCGGGGCTGGTGTGGACCCGGACCCCGGCCGGCGGGGGAGCGGAGACCACCGCCCAGGTGCTGATCGGCCGGGCCGGGGACCACGTGGTCATGGTCTCCTTCATCGGGCAGCCCGAGGTGGCCGGCGAGGAGTTCACCACCATCGGCGAACAGGTCCTGGCCGCCGCCGTCGGATCGCTGTGACGCGTTCCGGCACCGTCAGGCACGGGATCCGACGAGGCGAGTCACGGCGGTGCGCCGGACCGCCCGGCCGGACCGTCCCGGCCGGGTGGGGGTTCACGGGCGGCCGGGTTGCTGACAGGATGGCGGGACCGACGTCCGGACGTCCCACCGCACGCAGGTCCTGACGGGCTGAGACCCGGAGGGTGGTGTGCCGGACAGGGCATCGGCATGACCGGACGACCCGACGCACGCGAGGAGACGACGATGGCCCACGGTGGACAGCCCCAGCCCGACGACAGCTTCCGGGACACCGAGACGAGCGAACTGGACCGGCACGGAACCCACCAGCCGGAGCGGGGCGTCACCGACGCCGGCAACCAGCCCGGCACCGGTGACGAACAGGACTGGGAGCCGACGTCGGAGGAGCAGTCCCGCTCGACGAACCCCGACCCGGCGGAGGGCAATGTCACCGGGCTGGAGCCCGGCGGCGGCGTCCCGGCCGGTGAGACCCCGCCCGCCGACGACCAGATGAGCCGCGACCAGGGCCACGAGGAGTAAACGGAGCCGGGTCGATTACGCCCGTGGCGTTGTGTGACTTCACCGGCTGGAACCGCCCGTCGGCTCTCGGCGACAATGGAGCCCATGAGCAGCCCTGAAGACCAGCCGGTCAGCACTCCAGCCACCGCCACCGCCGCGACGGCCACGGCCCCCGCACCGCGTGCGACCTCGCGCGTGCGGGCCTCCGAGCTGCACGGGCGCAGCTGGCTGAACACCGGCGGGAACCCGCTCGACCTGGCGGCCCTGCGGGGCAAGATCGTCATCCTGGACTTCTGGTCCTTCTGCTGCATCAACTGCCTGCACGTGCTGGACGAACTGCGTCCGCTCGAGGCCGAGTACCGGGACGTGCTCGTCACCGTGGGCGTCCACTCGCCCAAGTTCGACCACGAGGCGGACCCGGAGGCGCTCGCCGCCGCCGTGGAGCGCTACGACGTCCAGCACCCCGTCCTGGACGACCCGGCCCTGACCACGTGGCAGGCCTACTCCGCGCGTGCCTGGCCGACGCTCGTCGTGGTGGACCCGGAGGGATACATCGCCGCCCACCTGTCCGGTGAGGGTCACGTCGCGGGACTGACCTCGCTCGTCGAGGAACTCGTCGCCGAGCACGAGGCCAAGGGAACCCTGCACCGCGGCAACGGCCCCTACGTCCCGCCGGAGCCCGTGGCCCGGGACCTCAAGTTCCCCGGCAAGGCCATCGCCCTGGGCGCCCGTGGCGCGCAGGCGGGCACCTTCCTGGTGGCGGACACCGGCCACCACCGGTTGGTGGAACTGGCCGACGACCTGACGACCGTGGTGCGCACCATCGGCGGCATCGGCGAACCGGGCGCGGACGGCGGCGCCGACCCGGCCACCGTGCCCGGCGCCAAGGGCCTGGCCGACGGCGGCCCGGACGCCGCCCTGTTCAACGAGCCGCAGGGCCTGACCCTGCTGCCCCAGGACGTGGCGGACGCGGTCGGCTACGACGTCGTCGTCGCCGACTCCGTGAACCACCGGTTGCGCGGCGTGCGCCTGGCCGACGGGACCGTGCGGACCGTGGCCGGCAACGGCGTGCAGCGGCTGATCGACCCCGAACGGGCCCGCGAGGCGGCCGACCCCGACACGGAGGCGACCCTCTCCCTGGCACCCTTCGGCACCGACCCGCTGCGCACCTCGCTGTCCAGCCCCTGGGACGTGCTGTGGTCCACGGCGGAGGACACCCTCGTGGTGGCGATGGCCGGCACCCACCAGCTGTTCAGCTTCGACCCGCGCACCGGGGACCTGGCCGTCTACGCCGGCACCGGGCTGGAGGGACTGGAGGACGGGGATCCCACCGTGGCCTGGTTCGCCCAGTCCTCCGGGCTCGCCGAGTCCGCGGACGGCACGATCTGGGTGGCCGACTCCGAGTCCTCCGCCCTGCGCCGGATCAGCCCGGCCGACCCCGCCGCGGCGGACGGTGCGCTGAGCCGTCGGGTGAGCTCCGCCGTCGGGACCGGACTGTTCGACTTCGGCTTCCGCGACGGCGCGGCCGACCAGGCCCGTTTCCAGCACCCGCTGGGCGTGGCCGCCCTGCCGGACGGCTCCGTGCTCGTGGCCGACACCTACAACGGCGCGATCCGCCGGTACGCGCCGGCCGGCGTCGCTCCGGACGGACGCCCGACCGAGGCGAGCGTGTCCACCCTGGCCCGCGGGCTGAAGGAGCCCTCGGACATCCTGGTGGAGCCGGACGCCGAGGGGAACGCCGCCTCCATCGTGGTGGTGGAGACCAACGCGCACCAGCTGGTCCGGCTGTCCGTGCCGGAGGAGTACCTGCAGGTCGACGAGGGCGCGCTGCAGACCCATCGCCCCCGCACCGCGGTGGCCGCCGGTGAGCTGGAGCTGACCGTGGCCTTCGAGGCTCCGACCGGGCAGAAGCTCGACGACCGCTGGGGCGACCCCACGCAGCTGAAGATCTCCTCCTCCCCGGAGGAACTGCTGCTGGACGGCGAGGGCACCTCGACCGGGCTGGTCCGCACGCTGCGCATCAACCCGGACATCGCCGAGGGCGTCCTGCACATCACCGCCCGGGCCGCGTCCTGCGACGGCGAGAAGGGCCAGCCGATCCCGGACCACGCCGCCTGCCACCTGTACCAGCAGGACTGGGGGATCCCGGTCACGGTGCACGCGGACCCGGCCGGTGACGGGGACGTCGTCCCGGAGACCCGGCTGGACCTGGACCTGCGCGGGATACACTGACAACGCCCACCGCACCCGAGAGACCCGAAGGCGGCCGTATCCCATGACCACCCTGGTTGTTGCCTCGTCCAAGCACGGTTCGACCCGAGAGATCGGTGAACGCATCGCCGCGGTCCTGCATGCCAACAAGGGCGTGACCACGGTCGTCGAGGACCCGCAGGGCGCGCCGCAGTGGCTGGCCTCCGTGAACGCCGTGGTGGTCGCGCTGCCGATCTATGCCGGGTCCCTGGAGAAGGCGGGCAAGGCCTTCCTGGACACCCACCGGGCCGAGCTGGCGAACAAGCCGCTGTTCATCCTGGCCTCGGGTGCCGGCCCCGAGTTCGACGACGGTCTGCGCACCACCCTGGAGGCCTACGGCCCGAAGGAGGTCGGGTACTTCCGCGGGGCGCTCTACGAGGAGAAACTCAGCTGGTTCGAGAAGCTGATGATCAGGCTCGCCAAGGGCCAGTACGGCGACTTCCGGGACTGGCAGGGGATCGAGGCCTGGGGCAAGTCCCTGGCCACCCGCGGCGCCAGCTGAGCCTGCGGCCGGGCGGGCTCAGGGAGCCTGGGGCGCGTAGCGCACCGACTCCGGGCCGACCTGCAGGTCGGCCTCGAGCACGACCGGCTCCGCGTGCTCCACGCGGCGACGCTCGCCGGTGACCAGGTCGATCTCCTCGAGGGTCAGCCGCGCCTCGGTGCGGACCGGGGCGGCCACCGTCACGTCGGCTTCCCCGGGTGCGCCTTCGCCGCCCTCGTCGTCGGCGGGCAGGGGCTCGATCTCCACTGTCGGGTCCGGGGAGACGGACCAGCTGATGGTGTCCGGCGGGATCCGGTTCAGCGTGTCGTAGCCCATGGGGCAGCCCGCCGGGTGGAGGACCTGCTGTTCCGTGCACTCGGACAGGTACTCGTCGACCTGCCGGTTCGCCTCCGCGGCCACCGCCTCCGTGTATCGCAGGGTCAGGGTCAGGGGGAGCGGTGCCGACGGATCGGCCCCGTCCACGACCGTCCGCACCGGGCCCGCCTCCAGGTAGGTGCTCGTGGCTGCGCCGCTCACCGCCGCCGGCGGCAGGACCGCGAAGTCCTGGACCGGGGACGACTCACCCGTCAGGGTGACCTCCTCGCCGTTCACCGTCCCCGCCAGGTGCTGCCCGGCGGCCTCTGCGGGCCACACCCCCGGGGCCACCCGGACCGTGGACAGGGCCACTGGTGCCATCCGCCAGCGGTCGAAGAACAGCCAGTCGCGCCCCTCGTGCTCCACGGCGAACGTGGTGGCGTGGTCCTCGCCGTCCACGCGGTAGCCGACCTCCACCTCGACGCCGTTCCCGGTCTCCGCGCCCCGGGAGACGGTGACGTCCTCCAGCGCGGCGAAGCCGGCGGCCAGCGGCCCACCGTCCAGCAGCGTGGTGGCCGTCCCCGGGGGTGGGCCGGGGGTATCGGAATCACCGGTGCCGGAATCCGCAGTGCCGGAATCCCCGGTGCCGGAGCCCTCCGCGCCGGTGCCCGTGCCGCCGGCCAATCCGAGCGCCGCGGCACCGTCCCCAGCGGCCAGCGCCTCGAGGTAGCGCTCGACCTGGGCCTCGGGGGAGTAGACCGTCGCGTTGACCGTCCCGATCGCCACGCCCCCGGCCACCAGGGCCAGGGCGGCGGCCCCGCCCCACAGGGCCAGGGTGCGGCCGGGCCGGCCGGTGCCGTGTTGCTGTCCGCGTGCGTCCACCCGCTCAGCCAAACAGGCCCCCACGGCGGCGGCCGCGCCGCTTGGTGCCGAAGACCGAGCGCACCACGGAGCGGCCGAAGGCGGTGGCGGCGGTGCGCGCGATGTCCTCGACGACCTCGGCCATCGGGTTCTCCTCCCGGCGGGACCGGGCCGGGGCCGGCTCGCGTCGCGGGGGCGGGGTCGGTGCGCGCCGCGGGGCCGGCTCATCCCGCGGGGCCTCGACCGGACCGGACGAGGGCACCGGGTGGCCGAGGATCTCGGCCTCGATGCGCCGCGCCTCGGCGTCGATGTCCGCCTGTGACTGGCCCGCACCGGGGGTGTGCGAGCCCACGGACCCGCCCGTCGGCACGGGGCGGGCCGCGTCGGCGTCGGGCTCCGCGGTCGCGGACCCGGTGAGGCGCTCGAACGCCGAGACCCGGTCCTGGTCCTGGCCGTAGGCCTCGAGCAGGGCGGAGGCGGCCACCGCCGCGTCGAGGACCTCCGGCGTGGAGGGGCCGATGACCGAGGTGGGGGACCACATCCGGGTCAGGGCGACCGGGGTCGGTGCGCCGTCCTCGTCCATCACGGTGACCACGGCCTCACCGGTGCCGGCGGAGGTGAGGACCTCCTCGAGGTCGTACTCGGTGTGCGGGAACGTCTGCACGGCCTGCCGCAGGGCCCTGGCGTCCTTCGGGGTGAAGGCGCGCAGCGCGTGCTGGACCCGGTTGGCGAGCTGGCCGAGCACCTCCTCGGGGACGTCCTGCGGGGACTGGGTCACGAAGAAGATGCCCACGCCCTTGGACCGGATCAGCCGGACGGTCGTCGTGATCGCGTCGAGGAAGGCGTCCGAGGCGTCGTCGAAGACCAGGTGGGCCTCGTCGAGGAAGAACACCAGCTTCGGCCGGTCGGTGTCCCCGACCTCCGGCAGTTCCGCGAAGAGGTCCGCGAGCAGCCAGACCATGAAGGTGGAGAACACCCGGGGCCGCTGCTGAAGGCTGGGCAGTTCCAGGCAGGAGATGACGCCGCGGCTGTCGGGGGCCCGGCGCAACAGCTCGGCGGTCTCGAACTCGGGGACGCCGAAGAAGGCGTCCATCCCGCCGGCCGCCAGCGCCGTGACCTCGCGCAGGATGACATTGGCGGTGGACGTGGCCACCCCGCCCAGCCCCCGCAGGTCCTCCTTGCCCTCCTTGCTGGTCAGGTGCATGACGACCGCACGCAAGTCCTTGAGGTCGTCCAGCGGCAGCTCACGCTCGTCGGCCCAGTGGAACATCAGCTGCAGGCAGGACTCCTGGGTCTCGTTGAGGTCCATGATCCGGGCCAGCAGCAGGGGGCCGAAGGAGTCCACCGTGGCGCGGACCGGGATGCCCGGGCCGTCCCCGCCCAGGGCCAGGAACTCGACCGGGAACGCCGCCGGCTGCCAGGGCATCCCGGTGGCGGCGGTCCGTTCGGCGAGCCTGTCGCTCGGGGTGGCCGCGGTGGCCAGCCCGGACAGGTCACCCTTGACGTCCGCCAGGAACACCGGGACGCCGGCGGCGGAGAGCTGCTCGGCCATAACCTGCAGGGTCACCGTCTTGCCGGTGCCGGTGGCGCCGGCCACCAGCCCGTGCCGGTTCATCATCGCCAGCGGCAGGCGGACCGGGGCATCGGCATGGACCACGTCGTCCACGACGGCGGCCCCCAGGGTGATCGCGTCGCCCTCGGTCCGGTACCCGGCCCGGATGGTCTCCAGGAGCGTGGACGAGGCGCCGGAGGCGGGCCCGGACGGCGTCTGCTGCGAGGACGTCGCCGGCGGAGATGACTGCTGGTCTGTCATGAAAGCATCCTAGGGCGGATGCAGGGGGTGGGCCTCGATAGATTGATCAGGCCGCCTCGACGTCGAGCGGCAGGACCGTGTCCGGCGGAAGCGCGGGGCACCGAGGGAAGCGAGCGCCATGGCCGACAAGCCGTACCAGGTCACCAGTGACAGCACCGGGCTGGGCTTCTGGTTCCGGCTCCGGTGGCGACTGGCGTACATCGCCTCGTCCATCTACGGTTCCGCGGACCGGCAGGCCAGCCTGGATCCGAAACGCGAACTGCGCAAGGAACGGGCGGCACGCCTGATCGCCGCGTACCGGGGCCAGGGGCAGGAGCCGTCAGAGGCGCTCCTGCGGGTCGCCCGGGAGGGCTGACCCCGGGTCAGGCCAGGAGCAGGGCGACGGCGATCATCGCCGGGATCGCCACGATGGTCGTCACCAGCACGGTGTCCTTCGCCATGACCATGCCGGTCTCGTAGCGCGAGGCGGCCACGAAGACGTTCTGGGCCGTGGGCAGGGAACCGAGGACCACCGCGATGAGCAGCGCGTCGCCCTCGAGGCCCATGACCGGACCCGCCAGCAACCAGGCCAGGGCCGGGTGGACGATGAGCTTGATGACGGAGGCCACGGCGACGTCGGCGCGGCGCCCCGCGGCCTTCTCCAGCGGGCGCGAGCCGACCAGGGACATCCCGAACGCCAGGAGCATGGCGGGGATCGACGCGCCCGCGATCAGGCTGACGGATTCAGCGACCGGGCCCGGCAACTGCCAACCGGTGGCCGAGAAGACCAGGCCCAGCGCCGAACCGATGATCATCGGGTTCAGGGCGATGTGCCCGACCTGTCGCCAGAACCTGGCCCACCGGCCGACCGGGCGGATCGGACCGGCCCGGCGGCCGGCGTCGTGGCCCGCCCCGGCGCTCCGGCCGCGGGCCCGGGCCTCCGCCGCGGTGGTGGCGTCCAGGGACGCGACGTAGATGGGCGTGTAGAGCGCGAGCTGGAAGATGAGCACGGGGGCGGCGAGTGCGGCGTCCCCGAGCACGTAGGCGGCGATCGGGATGCCGAGGTTCGCCGAGTTGACCATGGAGGCGCTCAGCGCGCCGATGACGGTCTCGGAGCCGCTCCGGCGGGGGAGCAGCAGGCGGGCCACCAGCAGGTACATGCCCCCGGCGGCCAGCGCGGAGGCACTGGCGACGATCAGCTGGGGGCCCAGGACCGACTGCACGTCGGCGGCGGCGAGGGTGTCGAAGAGCAGGGCCGGGCTGGCCACGAAGAAGGCGGTGCGGGAGAGGACCTGCTGGCCATGGGTGCCCAGGACACCGGTGCGGCCGGTGAGGTATCCGACCAGGATGATCACCCAGACCACGGTGAACCCGGACAGTACCTCGACCATCGGGCGCCCCCTCAATGCCTGACCGGAGGAGGCCCAGTGGCCGCTCTGGACATGAAGAGAGCGGGCGACGGGAATCGAACCCGCGTATCTTGCTTGGGAAGCAAGCGCTCTACCATTGAGCTACGCCCGCAGGACAGGAGCTTACGCGCCCGTCACGTGCTTTTCAGCTTACACGCTCTGGGCCGCGTGGCGTGCCACGTGCGCTCGGCGTGGCGATCGCGGGCCGTCCAGGGTGCTTCGGGGGGGCATGGTCCCCGTGGCCCGCCGTCAGTCCAGGCTCAGTTCGCCGTCCGTCGCCCGCCCGTCCGCCGCCCGCCCGTCCGGTGCCCGCCCGCTCGCCGTCTGCGCACCGGCGGGACGGGACTGCCGACGGGCCGCGGCCCGGCCGATGCCGTCCGCGTAGCGGGTGAGCACCGGTCCGATGACCGCCAGGGACATGACGTAGGCGGTGGCCAGTGCGGACACGTCGGTGGCCATGGCCCCGGAGGTCACGGCCAGGCCGGCGATGACGATCGAGAACTCACCGCGGATGGTCAGGGCGGCCCCGGCGCGCCATCGGCCGGCGGTGCCGATCCCGGCCCGGCGCGCCGCCCAGTAGCCCGTGGCGATCTTGGTCAGCGCCGTGACCAACGCCAGCAGCAGCGCCCAGCCGAGCACCGGGGGCAGGGTGCGCGGATCCGTGTTCATGCCGAACAGCACGAAGAACAGGGCGGCGAACAGGTCCCGCAGGGGTTCCAGGAGGTCCCGGGCCGAGTGCGCGGTGGCCCCCGAGATCGCGATCCCCAGCAGGAAGGCCCCGACGCCGGCCGAGACCTGCAGGGCGCCGGCCAGTCCCGCGACCAGCAACGCCAGGCCGAGCACCTTGAGCAGGAAGGTCTCCTGCTCCGGGGAGGCCACGAAGCGCGAGATCTGCGGTCCGAACCGGAGCCCCACCACCAGGACGATCGCGACCACCAGCAGCGCCACCCCGAGTGCCTGGGCCCCGGCGGCCACGGTGAGCCCGCCGAGCAGGGCGGTCAGCACGGGCAGGTAGACCGCCATGGCGAGGTCCTCGAAGACCAGGATGGACAGGACGACCGGCGTCTCCCGGTTGCCCAGCCGGCCGAGGTCGCCCAGCACCTTGGCGATGATGCCGGAGGACGAGATGTAGGTGATCCCGCCGAGGACGACGGCACCCGCCGCGCCCCAGCCCAGCAGCCAGCCGGCCACGGCGCCGGGCAGGAAGTTCAGGACCAGGTCGACCAGACCCGCCCGCCAGGACGCCCGCATCCCGGTGACCAGTTCCCGGGCCGAGTACTCCAGCCCCAGCATCAGCAGCAGCAGGACCACGCCGATCTCGCTGGCCAGGTGGGTGAACTCGCTGATGTCCTGGAAGGGGACCAGTTCGGAGTCGTGCGTCATGGGGTTCAGGTCGCGGCCGAAGAGGATGCCGCCGTAGCCGATCGCCAGCCCGCCCAGCAGGTACAGCGGCACCGGCGACATCCCGATCCTGGCGGCGAACCGGCCCAGCCCTCCGAGCAGCAGCAGGATGGCGCCGAGCTCGATGAGGGCCAGGGTGGTGGTGTTCACGGGGTCACGGCGTCACAGGGACAGGATCTCGGCGGCCCGGCGCAGGCCCTCGTTGGTGCCCACGATGATCAGCACGTCACCCTCCTCCAGGAGGAACTCCGGGCCCGGTGAGGGATGGGTGGTCCCGGCGCGGATCACCGCCACGATCGAGGCCGCGGTACGGGTGCGCATGCGGGTGACCCCCAGGGGTTCCCCGACGAACGGGGAGTCCGAGGCGAGCACCATCTGCCGGGTGGAGATGCCGGGCACCTCGGCGTGCTCGTCCTCGAGCTGGGCCACGAGCCGGGGAGCGGACAGCAGGGCCCCGAGCGAGGCGGCCTCCTCGTGGGACAGGGGCACCGAGGCCACGCAGGCGTCGGGGTCCTCGAGGGAGGACACGATGAGCTCCGTGTGGCCGTCCCGGTGCGAGACGATGCCGATCCGTCGGCCGTCCCGCAGCTCGATCTCCTTGCGTGATCCGATCCCCGGCAGCGGGGTCTCATACACCGTCATGGGAAGAGGGTATTCCCCGTCCAGGCCCTGACGCACGGCCGGTGCGCTATCGTTGCCCCGTGCTGCTCTCCGACCGCGACATCCGGGCCGAACTCGACTCCGGGCGCATCCAGCTGGACCCCTCCGCCCCGGAGATGGTGCAGCCCTCGAGCATCGACGTGCGCCTGGACCGGTTCTTCCGGCTGTTCGACAACCACAAGTACGCACACATCGATCCCTCCCAGCCCCAGGAGGACCTGACGCGGCTGGTGGAGGTGGACCCGGAGGAGGCCTTCATCCTGCACCCGGGGGAATTCGTGCTGGGCTCAACCTACGAGCAGGTCACCCTGCCCGAGGACATCGCCGCCCGGCTCGAGGGCAAGAGCTCCCTGGGCCGGCTCGGACTGCTGACGCACTCGACCGCCGGGTTCATCGACCCCGGATTCTCCGGCCACGTGACCCTGGAACTGTCGAACATGGCCACCCTGCCGATCAAGCTCTGGCCGGGGTCGAAGATCGGCCAGCTGTGCTTCTTCCGGTTGTCCTCGCCCGCCGAACACGCCTACGGCTCCGGCCCCTACCTCAACCGCTACCAGGGCCAGCGCGGCCCCACGGCCTCGCGGTCCCACCTGAACTACCACCGCACGATCATCGAGCGCTGAGCAGGGAGACCTCCCGCCAGGCGTTCGCGCGGCCCGGCGGGCGGTTCCAGGCATCATGTGCTGGATTCGTCGCCTTCCGGGGCGGCGGGATACCGACGATCCCAGCTCTTGGTCATCTGAGCCGCTCGTGACCCGGGAGCGGGCGTTCACTCCCGTGCTGCCCGCGGCCAGTACGATGCCCCGCATGAGCCACTCCACTCCGCCGGCGTCCGAGCCCACGTCAGCGCCCGGTCCCCAGGCAGCCGCCGCCGACGACGCCGGCCCGCTCGCGCGCCGCCTGAACCGCAAGCACGTGACCGCCTGGGCGCTGTGGGACTGGGGCTCGGCATCGTTCAACGCCGTGATGGTGACCTTCGTGTTCGCCACCTACCTGGCCTCGGACGCCTTCGGCCCGGATGACCGGGGCACCCAGTGGCTGACCTCGGCCAATGCCATCGGCGGGCTGGTCATCGCGCTGACCGCACCCGTGATCGGCCAGCGCTCCGACCGCGGCGGGAGGCGCAAGCTCTGGCTCGGCCTCAACACCGCCGTGGTCATCATCCTGACGGCGCTGTGCTTCCTCGTGCGCCCGGAGGAGTCCTACCTGGTGCTCGGCGTCGTCCTCATCGCCGCCGCCAACGTGGCCTTCGAGTTCGCCGGGGTGAACTACAACGCCATGCTGCTGCAGGTGGCCACGCCCGGGACCATCGGCAAGGTGTCCGGGATCGGCTGGGGCGCCGGTTACGTGGGCGGGATCTTCCTGCTGCTGGTCCTCTACGTCGGCTTCATCGCAGGGGACACCCACTGGTTCGGGATCACGGACGACGACGCGATGAACGTCCGCGTGGTCGCCCTGTTCTCCGCCCTCTGGTTCCTGGTGTTCGCCCTGCCCCTGCTGTTCGGCGTCCCCGAGAACCGGACGGGCGGGCGGGGCGGAAAGGTCAGCGTCCTGGAGTCCTACCGGATCCTGCTGCGCACCGTCACCGGGCTGTGGCGCCGGGACCGCAACACCTTCTGGTTCCTCGTCTCCTCGGCGGTGTTCCGCGACGGCGTGGGCGCGGTGTTCGCCTACGGCGCGATCCTGGGTGTCACGGTCTACGGGGTGGACCCGGCGGACATCCTGATCTTCGGCATCGCCGCCAACATCGTGGCCGCGGCGGGGTCCTTCCTCGGCGGCTGGATCGACGACCGGGTGGGTCCCAAGCGCGTCATCCTGGGGTCCCTGGTCGGGCTGATCGTCTCCGCCACCATCGTCTTCTTCCTCGACGGCACCACCGCATTCTGGATCTTCGGCCTGGCCCTGTGCTTCTTCGTCGGTCCCGTGCAGTCGGCCTCGCGCTCCTTCCTCGGCCGGCTGACCGCGGAGGAGCGGGCCGGGGAGATCTACGGGCTGTACGCCACCACCGGACGGGCGGTGTCCTTCATGGCCCCGGCCCTGATCTCCGTGGCGATCGCCCTGACCGGGGACTCCCGCGCCATGGTGCCGGCCATCCTGCTGGTGCTCGTCCTCGGAATGGTCCTGCTCCTGCGGGTCCGCGACCCGAGGGCCGATGAACGGCTGGGCGCCCGCTGACGCATCCCCGGGACGGGGCCCGCAGGCCCTCGACCGCGTGGCGCGGAACGGTGATGACCAGGGGCGACGCGCCCTGATCCGGTGAGGTGTCGCCCCGGGAGGCACCGCTGCAGGCCTGTCCGGAACGGCCGCCCGGTCAACGCGGTCGGGCGCGCCCGGTAGTATGGGTCAGGACTCCCCGATCGAGATGCTGGAGGCCGCCGCATGCTCACCGTGCTCATTGCACTCTTCGCAGTGGCATTGGTGGCGCCGATCATCTTCCGGTTCGCGGACCGCAACGGCTTCTACGTCCTGGCCGCCGTACCGGCCCTCGGCTTCGTCTGGCTCCTGTTCCAGCTCCCCGAGGTCCTCGCGCTGCAGGACAGCGTCAACTCCGGGGCCTCCCCGCCCTCCGCGGCCGGCACCGGACTGGTCCAGACCTACGCGTGGATCCCCGACCTGGGCATCGAGCTGTCCTTCCGGATGGACGCCCTGGCCGCGTTCATGGGCCTGATCATCCTGGGCGTCGGCGCCCTCGTCCTGGCCTACTGCGCCCGCTACTTCCAGCGCCACGAGGCGCGGAACGCCTCCTTCGGAGCCCAGCTGGTGGCCTTCGCGGGCTCCATGTTCGGGCTGGTCACCACGGATGACCTGATCGTCCTCTACACCTTCTGGGAACTGACTTCCGTCCTGTCATTCCTGCTGATCGGTTACTCGGCCCACCGCATCTTCGCCCGCCGTTCCGCCATCCAGGCTCTCGTGGTCACCACCCTGGGCGGACTGTCCATGCTGGTCGGCCTCGTCATGCTGGGCCAGGCCGCCGGGACCTACCGGCTCTCCGAGATCGTGGCCGCCGGCCCGGAGCTGCTCTCCGGCCCCTACGCCGGGGCGTTCATGGAGTGGGCGATCGTGCTGGTCCTCGTCGGCGCCCTCTCCAAGTCCGCGCAGGTGCCCTTCCACTTCTGGCTGCCCGCCGCCATGGCCGCCCCCACCCCGGTCTCGGCCTACCTGCACGCGGCCGCCATGGTCAAGGCCGGCGTCTACCTCGTGGCGCGGCTGGCGCCGGCCTTCGCGGAGTCCGGCTGGTGGCAGGCGCTCGTGATCGGCGTCGGGCTCTGGACCATGCTGGTCGGCGGCTGGCGGGCCCTGCGCCAGACGGACATCAAGCTCATCCTGGCCTACGGCACGGTGTCCCAGCTCGGTTTCCTCATGGTGGCCAACGGCCTGGGTGACCGTGACGCCGCCATGGCCGGGCTGGCGATGCTCGCGGCCCACGCCCTGTTCAAGGCCCCCTTGTTCATGGTCGTCGGCATCATCGACCACGAGGCGGGAACCCGTGACCTGGCCCGGCTCTCGGGCATCGGCCGCAACCATCCGTGGTTGTTCGGCACGGCCGTGGTCTGCGCCGCCTCGATGGCGGGCATCCCGCCGCTGTTCGGCTTCGTGGCCAAGGAATCGGTCCTGGAATCTCTGACGCACTGGGGTGAGCACGGCGCGGCCGGCGCCGGCCTGTGGGCCTCCGCCTGGGCCTGGACGCCGCTGGTCCTCGTGGCCGTGGGCACGGTGCTGACCGTCGCGTACTCCGCCCGCTTCCTGTGGGGTGCCTTCGCCACCAAGTCCCTGCCCACGGACGAGGGGATCGTCCAGGTGGAGGACACCCGCTTCCACGGTCCGGTCACGGCGGGTGCCCTCGGCCCCTCCGCCCTGCTGGCGCTGGCCTGCGTGGCCGGTGCCTTCATCCCCGGCGCGATGGAGGCCCTGCCGGCCGCGTTCGGCGCGTCGATGGCGCCCCTGGAACCGGGATCCGAACCGGCCTACCTCGCGCTGTGGCACGGCCTCACCCCGGTGCTCGGGCTCTCGGTGGCCGTGATCGTGACGGGCCTCGTCCTGTACGCGGTGAAGGACCCGGTGGCCCGGTTCCAGGCCGCGGTGCCGTCCTGGGTGGACGCCCAGCGCCTCTACCGGGCCTCGCTGGCCGCGCTGGACGACGTGGCCATCTGGGTCACCGGCCGCACCCAGCGCGGTTCGCTGAGCTACTACCTGTTCATCATCCTCTCGGTGGCGCTGCTCGCACCGCTCCTGGCGCTGCTCTTCCCCCAGGAGAACGACGGCGGCACGGGGCTTGCCGAGTCCATCCTCGGTTCGGCGCAATGGACCTGGGCGGACACGATCGCCCAGGTGCTGGTCGGGGCCGCCATGATCGTGGCCACGTTCGCCGCCATCCGGGCCCGGAAGCGTTTCATGGCCGTGCTGCTGATTTCCGTGACCGGATACGGGCTCGCCGCGATCTTCGCGCTGCAGGGCGCCCCGGACCTGGCGCTGACGCAGTTGCTGGTGGAGTCGATCGTCCTGGTGGCCATGGTGCTGGGGCTGCGCATGCTGCCGCCGGGCTGGTACACCCGTCGCCGCTCGGACTTCAAGGTGCCCCGGGCCATCCTCGGCATCGCCTTCGGCGCGGTGATGGTCGCGGTGGCCGTCACTGCCCTGGCCTCCCGCACGGCCGACCGGATCTCCCTGGAGATGCCACGGCTGGCGTACGAGCAGGGTGGTGGCGCGAACATCGTCAACGTCCTGCTGGTGGACATCCGCGCCTGGGACACCTTCGGTGAGATCGCCGTGCTCGCGGCCGCCGCCACCGGTGTGGCCTCGCTGGTGTTCATCCAGCACCGGGACCGCCAGCCGGGGAACCTGCAGGACGTCGCGTCGGGTTCGGTCGGCCGCTACCGGGCGCAGGACGCGCGGGAACGGCAGGAACTGGCGGCGGTCCGCAAGTTCGCCATCGTGGACCAGGACCAGTGGCTGGTGGCCGGGCGAACCGTGGCGCCCGAGCGGCGCTCCATCATCTTCGAGGTGGTCACCCGCCTGATCTTCCACGTCATCATCCTGTTGTCCATCTACCTGCTCCTGGCCGGGCACAACACCCCGGGCGGTGGCTTCGCCGGGGGGCTGATCGCCGGACTGGCGCTGACCATCCGCTACCTGGCCGGTGGCCGGTACGAACTGGAACAGGCCATGCCCATCCCCGCGGGAGTGCTGCTGGGATCCGGGCTGGCCATCGCGGCCCTGACCGGAGCCGTGCCCCTGCTGTTCGGCGGGCAGGTCTTCCAGTCCGCGATCGTCGAATTCGCCCTTCCCGTGATCGGCGACGTCAAGTTCGTCAGTTCCACCGTCTTCGACATTGGCGTGTACCTCGTGGTCGTCGGCCTCGTCATCGACGTCCTGCGGTCGCTCGGCTCCGAGGTGGACCGCCGCTCGGAGGCCGAGGGGACCGCCCAGGCCGAGGCCCAGCAGCGCCGCCGGGAGGCCCGGGCCTCGGCCGAGGCATCCTCCGCGGTCTCGGCCGGCGGCAGCACCTCCGGGGACGGCCGGGCCCCGACCCGCCCCGAGCGCCCCGTCTCACCGGATGCGGGGAGGGTGATCTCGTGAGCGTGAACATCGTCCTGCTCCTCGTCATGGGCGTCATGTACGCCGGCGGTGTCTACCTGCTGCTGGAGCGCACCCTGACCCGGGTGCTGCTGGGCATCCTGCTGATGACCAACGCCACCAATATGCTGATCCTCATCATGTCCGGTGCCCCGGGGGAGGCGCCGCTCGTCGAGGACGGCCTGGATCCCGGGGCGTACACGGACCCACTGCCGCAGGCCCTGACCCTGACCGCGATCGTGATCTCCTTCGCCATCACGGCGTTCATGCTGGGGATGATCTACCGGTCCTGGAAACTGGGCCGGAGGGACGAGGTCCTCGTGGACACCGAGGACGTCAAGGTGGCCGAGCAGCCGTCCTTCGACGCCGAGGACGACGCCGAACTGCTGGAGGAGACCTCCGAGTTCCTCGACGAGGACGAGGACCCGAACGCCGACTACGAGCACGCGACGGCCATCAACCCGTCCACGGGGCCGCTGCCGGTCAAGCCCCAGCGGGACGGCACGGTCCGGGTCCGGCCGACGGTCGGCCGCCGCCGAGTGCAGGAGATGGAGGAGGGCGAACGCCCCGTCGGGTCCAGCGGGCACGACGATCACCTCCCCGATGAGGACGAGCGGGCGGGCAGCCCGCGCTCCCGCCCGCCGCGGTCCACGGAGCACCAGCAGGACAACCGGCAGGACACGCGAGACGGTGACGGTCGGGCCCCCCGGGGCCGCCGACGGAAGGGAGATGGCTGATGGACCAGGGCCTCGTCTCCCTCGCCCCCCTGGCGGTGCTACTGCCGATCCTCGGGGCCGCACTGGCCTTCGTGCTGGTCCGGCGCCCGCGGGCCCAGATCGCGGTCACGGTCACGACCATCACCATCACCCTCATGCTGGAATGCCTGCTGCTGGCAGCCACCTGGGACACCGGCGCGGTCGCTGTCTTCCTCGGGGGGTGGGAGGCCCCGTGGGGCATCACCATGGTGGTGGACCGGTTCTCGGCGCTGATGCTGGTGATCTCCTCGGCCGTCGTGCTCGCCGTCCTCGTCTACGCCTCCGCCCAGGGCGTCACGGACCAGGACCAGGGCGGGCCGGTCTCGATCTTCCACCCCACCTTCCTCATCCTGGTGGCCGGGGTGTCCAACGCGTTCCTCGCGGGGGACCTGTTCAACCTGTACGTCGGCTTCGAGATGCTGCTGACCGCGTCCTACGTGCTGCTCACCCTCGGCGGTACCGGGCCGCGGGTGCGGGCCGGCGTGACCTACGTGGTGGTCTCGGTCATCTCCTCGGTGGTCTTCCTGGCGGCCATCGCCATGATCTACGGTGCAACCGGGACCGTGAACATGGCGGACCTGGCCGGCAAGCTCGCCCAGCTCGACCCGGACGTGCAGATGGTGCTGCACGTGATGCTGCTCGTGGGCTTCGGCATCAAGGCGGCGGTGTTCCCGTTGTCCTTCTGGCTGCCGGACTCCTATCCCACCGCCCCCGCGCCGGTGACCGCGGTGTTCGCGGGGCTGCTCACCAAGGTCGGCGTCTACGCGATCGTGCGGACCGAGACCCTGTTGTTCCCCGGTGACCGGGTGAACGCCGTCCTGCTCTGGATCGCCCTCCTGACGATGATCGTGGGTATCCTCGGGGCCCTCGCGCAGAACGACATCAAGCGCGTGCTCTCCTTCACCCTGGTCTCGCACATCGGCTACATGATCTTCGGGCTGGGGATGTCCAACGTGCTCGGCCTGGGCGCCACCATCTTCTACGTGGTCCACCACATCACGGTGCAGACCTCCCTGTTCCTGGTCACCGGACTGATCGAGCAGCGTGCCGGCACGGCGAACGTGGACCGGCTGGGTGGACTGGCCCGGATCTCCCCGCTCATCGCCATCCTGTTCTTCCTGCCGGCCATGAACCTCGCGGGCATCCCTCCGTTCTCGGGTTTCCTCGGCAAGGTGGGACTCGTCCAGGCCGGTGTGGGGGCGGACAGCATGATGGCCTGGGCCCTGGTCGTCGGCTCGGTGGTCACCTCCCTGCTCACCCTGCTCGTCATGGTCCGGGTGTGGACCCGTGCGTTCTGGCGCCGCGTGGAGGACGTCGAGCACCCGCCCGCCAAGCTCGTGCTGGCCATGGACTCCCACGAGGCCGCGCTGGCGTCCTCGACGGCCACCCGGGAGGCCAGAGACGGGAGGGGCCGTACGGTCCGCGGCCCGACGGTCGGCCTCGTCGCCCCGACCATCGGACTGGTGGCCCTGGGGTTGTCCTTCACCGTGCTGGCCGGGCCGCTGTACGCCTTCGCGGACCGCTCGGCCACGGACATGCTGGCCCGCACCCCCTACATCGAGGCAGTGCTGGGGGAGGAGGCCGCCGCGCAGGCCGCCCTGGACGTCGGCCAGCTCGAGGACCGGGGCATCGTGACGCCCCAAGAAGAGGAGAACTCCGGGCCGGGGACCTTCCAGCCGATCGAGGGTGCGGACAGTGAGGGCGAGGACGCCGGCACCCGCCCGGGCGGCGAGGTCCCGGGTGACCCGGGTGGCGCGCCGCCATCGCAGGACGAGGACACGAGCCCGGGTACGGAAGGGGGCACCCCGTGAGCGTGAGCGATGACCAGCAGGACGGTCCTCCGTTCTGGACGCAGTGGCCCATCCTGCTCGGGCTGACGCTGACCTGGGGCGCGTTGTGGCAGGACTTCTCCCCGGGCGTGCTGCTCGCCGGCGTCCTGTTCTCGGTGCTGATCCTGTGGTTCTACCGGTTGCCCCGGGTGCAGTTCTCGGACCGGTTCAACCTCTGGTACTTCCTGGTCTTCACCGTGCGGTTCCTCGGCCACGTGGTGACGGCCTCGGTCAGCGTGGCCTGGGACGCCATCACCAAGGGCCCGAGCATCGTGAACTCGGTGGTGGCCGTGCAGTTGCGCAGCCATGACGACCTCATCGTCACCCTCACCGGCCATGCCCTCGCCCTGGTCCCCGGCTCGCTGGTCATCGACGTGGACCGGCCCAGCTCCACCCTGTTCCTGCACGTGCTGGACGCGGGGAACGCCGAGGCGGTCGAGGGATTCCGGAACGAGGCACTGGCCACCGAGGCCGCCATCATCCGCGCCATCGGCACGAAGGCCGACCTGGCCCTGGTCAAGGACGACGAGGCCCGACGCGCCACCATGGGTGCGGGGAGGAAGAGCTCATGAGCCTTCTGGACATCGCCGGGTACATCAGCCTGGCCCTGCTGGCCGGGGGCGGCATCGCGGCCATCTACCGGATCGTGGTGGGGCCGTCCATCCTGGACCGCGCCATCGCCACCGACGTGCTGCTGATCGTCATCTCCTCGGCGCTGTGCGTGGAGATGGCCCTGAACCACCACACGGACAACATCGTGTTCGTGGTGGTGGCCTCCGTGATCGGGTTCGTCGGATCGGTGACGCTGTCCCGGTTCGTCGCCGAGCGCAAGAAGGAGCCGGTCGAGCATGCTTGAGTCATGGCCCGAGATCGCCGACGGGATCGCGGCCGTCCTGCTGATCCTGGGGGCCTCCCTGTCCACCGTGGCCGGCATCGGCCTGCTGCGCTTCCCGGACCAGCTCTCCCGGATGCACGCCGGGACCAAGCCCCAGGTGCTGGGCCTGCTGCTGGTCCTGGTGGCCCTGGCCTTCGCGTGGCGGGCGTGGGTCTGGGTCCCCGTGCTGATCCTGGCCTGGGTGCTGCAGATGCTGACCGCACCGGTCTCCGCCCACCTGGTGGGCCGGGCCGGGTACCGGACCAAGCACCTGAAGCGGGAGATGCTCTTCACGGACGAGCTGGCCGACGTCGTGGCCAGCCACGACGACCAGGGCCGGCCGGCGGCCTCCGCGGACCGGCGCACCGTCCCTCAGCCCGATCCCACGGACCATCACGGCCGCGACTGAGCGCCGAGCGGTCTGAGGGACTGGGGCCTGAGGGACTGGGACCAGGCCGGCCGGGAGCGCGGCTGCGCGAGGCGCAGGACCCGCCGTCCCGGCCGGCCTGGTCGACCGGATCAGACCTCCGCGCGGCCGGCCTTCACGGACTTCGCGGACCGGGCCTGCATCCGCTCCATGGCCTCGTTGGCCCCGCGCTGGGAGGTGACCCGGATCAGGGCGGCGATGCCCGCGGCGATCGTGGCGAAGGCGATGGCCTCCCACATGTTGTTGTCCGTGTCCTCGAGGTCCTTGGGGGCATCGTGGCCGGTGACCTTCTTCCAGCCGAACTCGACGACCTTGGTGCCGATGAGGCCGCCGGCGATCGTGACGCCGGTGGTGATGAGCTTGCTCACGAGGGTGTTCATGCGGGGTACCTCCGAAGACGATGGGCGTTTTCCGGGTTCAGCCTATCGGCTCGTCGGACCCGTCAGGCGGCGGGGGCGCCGCCGTCAGCGGGCCCGCGTCCTCCAGGGTGTCCTCGGCGCTGAGGCACTCCGCCATCTCCTCCAGGAACCGGGCCACGTCAGGTCGCGACGCCTCCGGGACGGCCTGGGCCACCTCCATCATGCGCCGGTGCATGCGCGACAGCCGCGCCCGGACCTCGGCGTGGGCGTGGTCGGTGGCCACGACGACCACGGAACGCCGGTCCCGAGGATGGGGTTCCCGGCGCAGGTGGCCGGACCGGCCCAGCCGGTCCAGCAGCTTCGTGGTGGAGGCGGTGGAGATGCCCAGGTGGGTGGCCAGCGCGCGGGGCGTGACGGTCTCGCCGGCCCCCTGGCGGGCGATGACGAAGCGCAGGGCGTCCACGTCGGTCGCGTTCATGTCCATGCCCTCGCTCATCCGCCGGCGCATGTCCCGGTCGGCGACCCGGAACCGCCGCAGGGCACGCAGGATCCTCACGGAACTGTCCGGCTCCTCGAACCAGTACCCGCGAGCCCGTTCATCACCCGGTAGATCGACCACGCCCCTGATGGTACGCTCAATTTCACTAGCCAGGCTAGAAACACCACGATCGTGATACATCGCATCCGGGACGCTTAGGCTATGAGCGACGACGCCGGCACCGACCGGAAGGGGAACCCGCCATGGAGCAGACGACCGACGACCACGTGATCCTCGTGGACGACGAGGGCCGCACCGTGGGGCTGGCCCCCCGAGCCACCGTCCACGACGAGTCCACCCCGCTGCACCGCGCGTTCTCCTGCTACGTCTACCGCGACGACGGCCACGTGCTGGTCACCCGGAGGGCCCTGTCCAAGCGGGCGTGGCCGGGCGTCTGGACGAACTCCTTCTGTGGGCATCCCCGGCAGGACGAGGACGACCTCGACACGGTGAACCGCTATGCGCGCCACGAGCTGGGCCTGGTGGTCGAGGACGTGCGCTGCGTCCTGCCGGACTTCCGGTACCGCGCCGTGGACGCCTCCGGGATCGTGGAGAACGAGCTCTGCCCGGTCTACGTGGCCCGGGCCGCCGGTGCCGTGCAGCCCAACCCCGATGAGGCGATGGAACACCGGTGGGTGAGCCCGCAGGAGCTGGAACGGTGGGTGGGCGCGGCCCCGTGGTCCGTGAGCCCCTGGCTGGTCGAACAGCTCCCCGGCGTCCTGCCGGTCCTGGCCGATGGTGTCCCGCAGCGCGGGGGGAGCGGGTCATGAGCGGCGTCGAGCGCGAGATCCAGGACGTCCTGGACGGGGGCGCGGCCCGGTCCGAGCGGTTCGGCACCGGGCACCGGGACCTCTGGGCCGCCCTGGCCGCGGCGGTCGAGGGCGGCAAGCGCTTCCGTCCGCACCTGCTCACCGAGACCCATGCCGCGCTGGGTGGTACCGAGCCCGGACTCGTGGACCGCGTCGGTGCGGCCCTGGAGATCCTGCACACCTCCTTCGTGGTGCACGACGACGTCATCGACGGTGACGAGGTGCGGCGGGGCCGGCTGAACGTGTCCGGCACCTTCGCCGCGGAGGCCCGACGACGGGGCGCGGCTGAGCCGGTCGCCCACCACTACGGGGCGGCCGCAGGACTGCTGGCCGGTGACCTGGCCCTCATCACCGCCACCCGGATGATCGCCCGCTGCGGCGCGTCCCCGGAGGTGACCGAGGACCTGCTGGACCTGCTCGAGGACGCGGTGCACGCCTCCGCGGCGGGTGAGCTGGCCGACGTCGGGCTCGCCCTGCCGGTGGACGGGCGGACCGCGAGCGTGGCGGACGCCGTGCGCGTGGCCGAGCTGAAGACGGCCGTCTACTCCTTCGTACTGCCCCTGCAGGCCGGTGCCGTGCTGGCGGGCGCCCCGGCGGCGGCGGTGGCGGCACTGGCCCCGGTCGGCCGCCACCTCGGCATCGGCTTCCAGCTGCTCGACGACCTGCTCGGCGTGTTCGGCGACCCGGAGCGCTCGGGCAAGGGCACCCTGTCCGACCTGCGCGAGGGCAAGCCCACCGCGCTGATCGCGCACGCCCGGTCCACCGGCGCCTGGACCGAGTTGTGCGCGCTGGTGGGGAACCCCGCCCTCGATGACCGCGGCGCCGACCGTGCCCGCGCGCTGCTGACGGACTGCGGTGCCCGCCAGAGGGTCACCGCCCTGGCCAACGAGTTCCTGGACGACGCCCTGGCGGCCGCCGGTCGGCCACCCCTGACCCCGGCGCTGCACGCGGTGCTGGCCGGGATGGCCGAGGAGATCCGGCAGGCGGCGACGTCGGCCCTGCTCGCGGCCCCGGACCGCGGGCGGACGACCGCCCCGGCGCCGGACACGGTGCCCGGTGCGGTGCCCGGCGCCGCCCACGCGGGGTTGTCGCGCCGCGAGGGGGCCCAGTCGATGGCGGGGCGGTCATGAGCGCCCAGGACCATCGCTACGACGACGTCGCCCAGGCCAGCGCCGCCCAGGTCATCGCCGGCTACTCGACGTCCTTCGGGTGGGCGACCCGCTTGCTGGCCCGACCGGTGCGGACCCACGTGCGGAACATCTACGCCCTGGTGCGGGTGGCCGATGAGATCGTCGACGATCCGGACCCGGCCCTGACGCCGGCATGGCGCCGGGAACAGCTG
Organism: Citricoccus sp. CH26A; assembly: GCF_000224415.1. Taxonomy (GTDB): domain Bacteria; phylum Actinomycetota; class Actinomycetes; order Actinomycetales; family Micrococcaceae; genus Citricoccus. Next base: position 22,884 of record NZ_AFXQ01000003.1, read on the forward strand.
GACGAGCTCGAGGCCGAGACCTACCGCGCCCTGGACAGCACCCGCAGCTCCAACCTCGTGGTGCACGCCTTCGCGCTGACGGCCCGCCGGTTCGGGATCGGACCCGAGCTCGTGGGGCCGTTCTTCGCCTCCATGCGCGCCGACCTGGTCCGCTCCCGGCATGACGCCCAGAGCCTGTCCGACTACGTGCACGGGTCCGCCGAGGTGGTGGGCCTGATGTGCCTGCGCGTGTTCACCGGTGGTGACGTGACGGCCTACGAGCGGCTCCGGCCGGGGGCCGAACGACTGGGTGCGGCCTTCCAGAAGGTCAACTTCCTCCGTGACCTCGCCGACGACCACGACCAGCTGGGCCGGACCTATTTCCCCGGCCTGGACCCGGCCGCGTTCAGCGACGCCCACCGGGACGAACTCCTGGACGACATCGACGCCGACCTCGCGGCCGCCGCGGAGGCCATCCGGCTGCTGCCCGACTCGAGCCGGCGGGCGGTGCGGGCGGCCCACGCGCTGTACTCGGCGCTGTCCCGGCGCCTGCGGTCCACGCCGGCGGCCCGGATCCGCGAGGCCCGCATCCGGGTCCCGGACGGACAGAAGGCCGTGATCCTGGTGAAGGCCCTGGCAGGAAGGACAGCATGAGCGAGCGAGTCGTGGTCATCGGCGGAGGGATCTCCGGACTGGCCTCCGCGGCCCTGCTGGCGCGGGACGGGTACAGCGTGGACCTCGTGGAGGCCCGCGAGGACTTCGGCGGCCGGGCGGGGAGCTGGGAGCGGGACGGCTTCCGGTTCGACACCGGACCGTCCTGGTACCTGATGCCCGAGGTCTTCGACCACTTCTTCCGCCTGCTGGGCACCTCCGCCGCCGCCGAGCTGGACCTGCAGCAGCTGGACCCCGGCTACCGGGTGTTCTTCGAGGCGGAGTCCCGGCCGCTGGACATCGCGGCGGACCGGCAGGCCAACGTGGCGCTCTTCGAGCAGGTCGAGCCCGGAGCCGGCCGTGCCCTGGAACGCTACCTCGACTCCGCGCAACGAACCTACGACATGGCCATCAGCCGGTTCCTGTACACCTCCTTCACCTCCTACCGCCCGTTCCTCGCCCGCGACCTCCTGGCCCAGCTCCATCGACTGGGTCCGCTGCTGCTGGAGTCCCTGGAGCGGTTCACCGGCCGGCACTTCACCGACCACCGCTTGCGGCAGGTGCTCGGCTACCCGGCGGTGTTCCTCGGCTCCTCCCCGGACCGGACCCCGAGCATGTACCACCTGATGAGTGCCCTCGACCTGACCGGCGGGGTGCTGTACCCGCAGGGCGGGTTCACCGGGCTGATCGACGTGATGGTGCGCCTGGCCCGCGAGTCCGGCGTCCGGTTGCACGCGGCGACCCCGGCCACGGCCATCGTCACGGAACCGGCCGGCACCGGTCGCCGCGGGAGCCGCGGGGTGCGAGACCTGGTCTCGGGAGCCCGGGCCCGGGCCACGGGTGTGCGCGTGCGCGGACGGGACGGGGCCGAGCGCGTGCTGCCGGCCGACGTCGTGGTCTCCGCCGCCGACCTGCACCACACCGAGACCACCCTGCTCCCGGACGGCATGCAGACCTACCCGGAGGCGTACTGGCGCAAGCGCACCTCCGGCCCCGGTGCGGTGCTGGTGATGCTCGGGGTGCGCGGGGGCCTGCCGCAGCTGCCCCACCACTCCCTGTTCTTCACCCGGGACTGGGACGCCAACTTCGGGGCCATCCGCGCCGGTGACGTCCCGGACCCGGCCTCGGTCTACGTGTGCCGGCCCTCGGCCACGGATCCGCACGTGGCGCCGGCCGGCCACGAGAACCTGTTCGTCCTGGTCCCGATGCCCGCCGATCCCGGCCTGGGCAGCGGAGGCCCGGACGGTGGCGGGGACCCGACCGTGGAGGCCATCGCCGACGCGGCCATCGACCAGGTCGGCCGGTGGGCGGACGTGCCGGACCTGGCCGAGCGGGTGGTGGTGCGGCGCACCCTGGGACCGGCCGACTTCGCCCGTGACCTCGGTGCCTGGCGGGGGGGCATGCTCGGCCCCGCGCACACCCTGGCCCAGAGCGCCATGTTCCGCACCGGCAACGTCTCCCGCCGCGTGAGGTCCCTCTACTACGCCGGCTCCAGCACCATCCCGGGAATCGGCCTGCCGATGTGCCTGATCAGCGCGGAGATCCTGCTCAAGAGGCTCCGCGGGGACCACTCCGCCAGTCCACTGGCCGCACCGCTCCTTCCCACGATCGGTGGCCCGACGCCGGCCGGCCCGGTCCCGGCGGCCGGTCCGGCCCCGGTGGGGACGGGGGACTCATGGCGGTGATCTACCTCGCCTCACTGCTGGCCAGCCTCGGCTGCATGGTGCTGCTCGACCGCCGGTTCCGCCTGGTGCTGTGGCGCGCGCCGCGGGCCGGTGCCGTGGTCCTGGCCGTGGGGCTGGTCTTCTTCCTGGCCTGGGACCTGGCCGCCATCGCCTCCCAGCACTATGCGGCGGGCACGAGCGAGGCCATGACCGGCATCATGCTGGCTCCCGAGCTGCCGCTGGAGGAGATCCTCTTCATCCTCTTCCTGTCCTACCTGACCCTGGTGCTGCGCGGGCTGCTCGTGCTGGCCCTGGGTGGACGGACACGGACGGACAGGACGGGCCGGCCGACACGCCGGACGCTGGCGACGGGGGAGCGGTCATGAGCTACCCGGTCCTGGCCCTGGCCTTCCTGGCGCTCGCCGCGGCGGTGGCCGTGGTCGCCACCCGGCGACGGCGGCTCGGGCCGAGGTGGTGGGCCGTCACCGGCCTGACGATCCTCGCACTGACGGTCCTGACCGCCGTGTTCGACAACCTCATGATCGCCGCGGACCTGTTCCGGTACAACGAGGAGCTGCTGGTGGGCTGGTATCTGGGCCTCGCGCCCGTGGAGGACTTCGCCTGGCCGCTTGCGGCCGGACTGCTGCTGCCCTCGCTGTGGGAGCTGCTGCACCCCGCGCCGGCCTCCCCGGCCGGTCCCCGGACCGACGCCCAGGACCACCCCCGGGAGCGGTCATGACGATGGTGCTGGGTGAGGCGACGCGCCAGCTGCTGGGCTCCTCCCGGCCGGTGAGCTGGGTCAACACCGCCTATCCGTTCGCGGCGGCCTACCTGCTCTCGGGCGGCGGGCTGACCGCGGAGCTGGTGATCGGGACCCTGTTCTTCCTGATCCCCTACAACCTGTTGATGTACGGGATCAACGACGTCTTCGACTATGAGTCCGACCTGCGCAATCCGCGCAAGGGCGGCATCGAGGGCATCGTGCTGTCCGACCGGTGGCACGGGGTGACCCTGTGGGCCTCCGGCCTGCTGGCCCTGCCCTTCGTGGTGGCCCTCGTGGCGTTCGGGGACCTGGTCTCGACCCTCGTGCTGGCCGTGACGCTGGCCGCGGTGGTCGGTTACTCGGCCCCGCGGATCCGGCTCAAGGAACGGCCGGTGCTGGACTCGATGACCTCGTCCACGCACTTCGTGGGCCCGGCCGCGTTAGGCCTGGCCCTGGCCGACGGCGCCTGGACGGTGACGGCGGCCGCCTCCCTCGTGGCGTTCTTCCTGTGGGGCATGGCCTCGCAGGCCTTCGGCGCCGTGCAGGACGTCACCGCGGACCGCGAGGCGGGCATCGGTTCGATCGCCACGGTCCTGGGGACCGCGACCACCGTGCGCGTGGCCATCGGGCTCTACGCGGCGGCCGGCGTCGTGATGGTGCTGGCCGGCTGGCCCGGGGCGCTGGCGGGACTCCTGGCGATCCCGTACATCCTGAGCATCCTTCCGTTCCGGTCCCTGCCCGATGATCGCTGCGAGGAGGCCAACGCCGGCTGGCGGCGGTTCCTGTGGCTGAACATGCTCACCGGTTTCGCGCTCACGATGCTCTTCCTCTGGATCGGCCTGCGTGGCTGAGCGGACCCGCACCCCGAGCCGGGCACGGCCCCTGCGGTCGGAGGCCTGGCGGGTCCTGAGGGTCGAGGGACGGTGGACCGGACTCGTGGCGGACGCCGCCGCCGTGCTCACCGTGGTCAGCCTGCTGGCCGGCCTGCTGGACGGCGCCGTGGCCGTCGCACTGTTCGCCCTGGTGCTGCTGGGCCACGTCGTGATCCGGCTCGCCCCCCTGCGGCCCGCCGTGCAGGCCGCGACCGCCGTGGCCCTGCCGGCCGCCGCCTGGGCGGCCATGGCCGACGCCTACCAGCGGGTCTCCTGGCTGGACATCGCCGCGCACTTCGCCGTGACCGGGCTGCTCGCCGTCCTGGTCGCGGCCGGGGTGTACCGGGCGGGCTGGCTCCGTCCGGGCGGGGCCGCCGCCGGGACCGTCCTGCTCGCCACCGCCCTGGGGGTGCTGCTCGCCGTGGCCTGGGAGTTCGGGGAATGGGTGGGGCACACCCATCTGGATCCGGCCATCCAGGTCGGGTACGACGACACCATCGGGGACCTGGCCGCCGGCCTCGCCGGTTCCCTGACCGCGGGCGTGCTGTACCGCCGGCTGACCACGGAGGGGAGGACGCCATGACCGCGGGCGACCACGACGTCACCGTGGTGATCCCCGCGCGCAACGACGCGGTCCTGCTGGACCGGTGCCTGCGCGCCCTGGCCCGCCAGACCCGGGAGCCGGCCGAGGTGATCGTGGTGGACAACGCCTCCACCGACGCCACGGGCGAGGTCGCACGGGCCCACGGGGCCACCGTGGTCGAGGAGGAACGGATCGGGATCTGGGCCGCCGCGGCGGCCGGTTATGACGCCGCGTCCAGCCCGGTCATCGCCCGGCTGGACGCGGACTCCGTGCCGCCCGCGGACTGGGTCCAGAAAGTGGCGGCCGGGCTGCAGCGCCGGCCGTCCGCCGTGGCGCTCACGGGCTGGGGGGTCTTCGAGGACCTGCCCAGGCCCGTGGGGGCGCCGGTGGCGGCCCTCTACCTCGGCGCCTACTACGTCCTGGGCCACGCGGCGGCCGCGGGCCCCGTGCTGTGGGGGTCGAACATGGCCCTGCGCCGCACGGCCTGGCACGAGGTCAGGGATCGCGTGCACCGCTGGGAGCGGGAGGTGCACGACGACATGGACCTCGCCCTGGCCCTCGGCCCCCGCCAGTCGGTGAGCTTCGATCCCCGGCTCGTGGTCGGCGTCTCCGCTCGGTCGCTCAAGGGGGCCTCCCAGCTCGTGCGGCGGGTGCGCCGTGCCCGGCGCACCCTGGAGCTGAACTTCCGCGAGGCCCAGCCGTGGGAACGGTGGGCGGAACGGCTCAGGGCCGCTCCCAGTCCTCGATAGGACCCGGCACCACCTGGAACAGCGGATGGACCTCCGGATCGGTCACCGCGCGGAGTGCGGCGTGACGTTCCGGGCTGCGCTCGGCGAGCTTGGCCAGCAGGTGCTGCCACTCGAAGGCCACCTGGCCCTCCGTGACCGGGATGGGCCGCACCGGCGTCGTCGGTGACACGGGTGGCACGGGCGGTACGGGTGGGATGCCCGGGGGCGTCACCGACGGGGTGTCCTCAGCCCCGGGTGCCCCGGGTGCCCCGGGTGCCCCGGGAGCACCGTCCTCCGTGCCCGTCCCCGTCCCGGACGCCGCCGGCGGACAGTCGATCCGGGATCGGTCGAAGCGGTAGCCGCGCCGCTCGGCCTCGTCGGCCAGGGCGGCCAGGTACGCACCCATCGCCGCAGGGGTGTCCGCGTGCCGCCGGAACCGGACCAGCTGCGGATGGGAGCGGTAGCCGCGCGTGCGCCCCGCCAGGACCGCCTGGGCCAGCAGGGCCTCCCGCCAGCCACCGGTCAGGCCGGGTCGGTCGAGGTACCGGGGGTGCAGGGTCCACAGGCGCATGCACCCATCCTCTCGCGGATGCCGCCCACCGGTTCCCAGTGCGCTCCCGGCGGGTCAGCGGGACCGGCTCTGTCCGGCGTCGGGCGTCTCGACGGCCGGTTCAGCGGTCGCCCCGGACCGGGCCCGCCGGTGGCGCCAGGCGGCGATCCCGGCGAGGACCGCCGCGCCGGCCAGGAACGGCAGGCCCAGCCGCCACACCTCCCACTCCACCTGCGTGGCCAGCGCGATGCAGGACACCAGCCCGGCGACCGGCAGGAACGCGGGCACCCGGAAGTGGCGGTGCTCCACCGCGTCGCGGCGCAGCACGAGCACGGCGGTGTTGACGGCCGCGAACACCACCAGCAGCAGCAGGACCATCGTGCTGGCCAGGATGTCCAGGGTGCCGGTGAGGGCCAGGACCAGGGACAGGGCGGTGGTGACCAGGATGGCCACCCACGGGGTGCGGCGCCGGGGCAGCAGCGCGGCCAGCACCGGCGGCAGCAGCCCGTCCCGGGCCATCCCGTAGGCCAGGCGGGAGGACATGATGCCGGTGAGCAGGGCGCCGTTGGCCACCGCCACCAGGGCGATGGCGCTGAAGATCACGGGCGGGATGATGCCGGCGGCCTCGACCACCTGCAGCAACGGGGCGGTGCTGGCGGCCAGCTCCTCGGTGGGGATCGCCGCCGAGGCGGCCATGCCCACCAGGGCGTAGACGACCCCGGCCACGGCCAGCGCCCCGAACAGGGCCCGCGGGTAGGACCGTGAGGGGTCCTTGGTCTCCTCGGCGACGTTCACGCTGGTCTCGAAGCCCACGTAGGAGTAGAAACCCAGGACGGCACCGGCCAGCACGGCGGAGACCGGACCGTGCTCCGGCGTGCCCAGCTCGACCAACCGGCCCAGGTCCCCCTCGCCGCGGGCGAGGACGACCACACCCAGGGCGATCACCAGCAGCAGGCCGGAGACCTCGATGATCGTGGCCACCCGGTTGGCGCCCATCGACTCCGTGATGCCGCGGGCGTTCAGCGCGGCCAGCAGTCCCAGGAACACGATGACCACCAGGGCCGCGGGCAGGGTGATGAACTCGGTCAGGTAGTCACCGGCGAAGCCGAGGGCCAGGGCGCCCACGGAGACGATCCCGGCGGACAGCATGCAGAACCCGACGAGGAATCCGGTGAACGGCCCGAAGGCACGCGTGGCGTAGTGCGAGGAGCCCCCGGCCCGCGGGTACTTGGTCGCCAGTTCGGCATAGGACCCCGCGGTCAACAGGGCCAGCACCAGGGCCGCCACCAGGGGGACCCAGACGGCCCCGCCGGAGAGGCCGGCGATCTCGCCGACCAGGACGTACACCCCGGCCCCGAGGACGTCACCGAGGATGAACAGGAACAGGCCCGTGGTGGTGACCGTGCGGCGCAGGGATCGGGTCTCTCGGGAGGCGGTGGTGGAGGCCATGGGATCACAGTAGACGGCACCGGGGCGGGGTGCCGAGTCCCCGTGCGCATCCGGGGTCTGAGAGGGTGCGATGCGCACGGTGCCCCTCTACGATGACGGTGTTCGCCTCCCCGCGCGGGACGCGTCCGCCATCGGACCCCGCAGGACGGAACAGGACGGATGCAGCATGGACCCCAGGACGTCCCTCTGGCATGACACCCACCCGGTCCCCGCCACCGGCACCGGTCGCCTCTCCCCGGGGGACCGGTTCGACACCGTGGTCGCCGGGGCGGGGTTGACCGGGCTGGCCACCGCCGTCCTGCTGGCGCGCGCGGGCCAGCGCGTGACCGTGGTCGAGGCCCGATCGGTGGGGGCCGTGGCCACCGGGAACACCACCGCGAAGGTCTCGCTGCTCCAGGGCACCACCCTGGCGGAGATCAGTCGTCACCAGTCGGACCAGGTGCTGCGCTCCTACGTGGAGGGCAACCGCCGGGGACAGTCCTGGCTGCTGGGCTACCTGGACGAGAACGGGATCGACTACCAGCGCAGGCCCGCCTACACCTACGCCACCACCCACGAGGGCCTGTCCCGGCTGCACTCCGAGCTGGAGGCCGACCGTGCCGCGGGACTGGGCGTGACCTGGACACGGGAGACGGACCTGCCCTACCCCGTGGCCGGGGCGATCCGGCTGGAGGACCAGGCGCAGGTGCACCCGATGCAGGTGCTCGACGTCCTGGCCACCGAGTTCCGCCAGCTCGGCGGGACGCTGGTGGAGGGGGTGCGGCTCACGGGCGCGGGCTACCGGTCCCCGCTGGCCGTGCACACCTCCGCGGGGGAGGTCAGGGCCGGGCACCTGGTCCTGGCCACGGGGGCCCCGGTCCTGGACCGCGGCGGTTACTTCGCCAAGCTCAGCCCACACCGTTCCTACGCCCAGTCATACCGGGTTCCGGGACCCGTTCCCCAGGCGATGTACCTCTCGGCGGACAGTCCGTCCCGCAGCCTGCGCACGGCCCCCATCGACGACGGCGAACTGCTGCTCGTGGGCGGCAACGGCCACGTGGTGGGGCGATCGGCCTCGCCGCAGGCCGCCGTGGACGCCCTCGAGGCGTGGACCCGGGAGCACTTCCCCGGAGCGGAGCGCACGCACGCCTGGTCCGCGCAGGACTACCGCTCGGCCAACCTCGTCCCCTTCGTGGGGACACTGCCCCGCGGCGGTGGGCACGTCTACCTGGCCACCGGCTTCAACAAGTGGGGCCTGACCAACGGCGTCTCGGCCGCCCTGCGGATCTCCGCACAGATCCTCGGCGGTGCCACGGACTGGGCCAGGCCGATGGATCGTCGCCTCACCTCGCCGGCCGACCTGCTGACCGGCCTGAGGGACAACGCCGCCGTCGGTGCACGGCTGGCCGGCGGCTGGGCGTCCGCCGCACGGAGACCACTGCCCCAGGAGCCTCCGGCCGAGGGCCAGGGCACGGTAGGCCGGGACCACGGCCGGCCCGTGGCGGTCTCCACGGTGGACGGGGTGACCTGCCGGATGTCGGCGGTCTGCCCGCACCTGGGCGGCATCGTCTCCTGGAACGACGCCGAACGCTCCTGGGACTGCCCGCTGCACGGATCACGCTTCACCGCGGACGGCACCCTGCTCGAGGGGCCGGCGGTCACCGGCCTGCGGGCACCGTCGGCCGCCGGGGGACGGGCGGACTGAGGCGCACTCCCCGCAACGGGAGGACCGTGGCCGAGGGATCGGGGGGGGTGCCCTATGCTGGTGCCACATCGTGAACGACAGGGGAGCGCCGCCCGGCGCTGAGAGTGCGCCCAGCGCAGACCCTCGAACCTGCTCCGGTTAGTACCGGCGAAGGAAGTCGAGTTCTCCGATGGAGCGTGGGGCCCGGTGCCCGACGCGCCCGGATCCCGAGGGTTCGGGCGGCGTGCGTTCCATTCCCCTCCTTGGATCCATGAGGAGGACATCACATGGTCTCGACGCAGACCCGCGGCAGTGATCACCAGGCCACCCCGCCGGTCGGTACACCGGACCGTCCCGGGCGCTCCCGCCCACACCACGACCCGCGCGGCCCCGCCCACCGCACCTCCGCCCACCGCACCTCCTCCCGCCACACCTGGCGGGTGGTGGACATCGTCGTGGCCGCCGTCGTCGCCGTGGCCAGCGGCGTGGTCTTCTGGGCCTGGAACCTGGCCTATGCGGGACTGGGCGGGGTGTTCCTGGCGTTCCCGCCGTCGTCGGGCCTGGTGGCCGGCATGTGGCTGTTCCCGGCGGTCCTGGGTGCACTGCTGATCCGCAGGCCGGGTGCCGCGCTGTTCACGGAACTGGTGGCCGCCGCCGTCTCCGCGTTGCTGGGGTCCCAGTTCGGCCTGACCGTGCTGGCCTCCGGACTCGTCCAGGGCATCGGGGCCGAGCTGGTCTTCCTGCTGTTCCTCTACCGTCGCTTCACCCTTCCCATGGCCCTGGTGGCCGGGGCCGCCGCGGGAGTGGCCTGCGGCCTCAACGAGGCCTTCCTGTTCGCCTGGTTCCCCGAGTACACGCTGGCCTGGAAGTGGCTCTACGTGGGGTTCACCGGCATCTCCGGGGTCGTCATCGCCGGCCTGCTGAGCTGGCTGGCCACCCGCGCCCTGGCGGCCACGGGCGCGCTGGCCGCCCTCCCGTCCCGCGGCGCCCACCGGGAACGGGCGGGCCGGGGGTGACCGCGGCCACCGTCACCGCGCAGGGCTGGGGCTGGCGGCACGCCGGACGCGACCGGGCCGCCGTCGCCGGCCTGGACCTGACCATCCCCCCGGGGCAGCGGGTCCTGCTCGCCGGGCCCTCCGGGGCCGGGAAGTCCACCCTGCTGCACGGACTGGCCGGCGTGCTGGATCCGGCGGACGACTCGGAGGAGACCGGCCGGCTGCTGCTGGACGGCGTGCCCACCCGCGAGCTGCGCGGACACGCCGGACTGGTGCAGCAGGATCCCGAGACACAGGTGATCCTCTCGCGCGTGGGGGACGACGTGGCCTTCGGCGCGGAGAACCTCCGTGTCCCGCCGGACGAGATCTGGGACCGGGTCCGCCACGCCCTGGCCGCGGTCGGGCTGGGGGAGGACGAGGGCATCGACCTGTGGCGGGACACGTCGCGACTGTCCGGCGGGCAGAAGCAGCGGATGGCCCTGGCCGGGGTCCTGGCCATGCGCCCGCCGCTGGTCCTGCTCGACGAACCGACCGCCAACCTCGACCCCGTCGGCGTGCTGGAGGTCCGCGACGCCGTCCTGGCGGTGGTCGAGGCCATCGGTGCCACGCTCGTGGTCGTGGAGCACCGGCTCGGGACGTGGGCCCGGCACGTGGACCGGTTGCTCGTCCTGGAACCGGGCGGGGGCATCAGCCACGACGGCACCCCCGCCGCGCTGCTCGCCCCGGACCCCGTCCGGGAGGACCTGGCCGCGGCCGGGGTGTGGGTGCCCGGGGTGGTGCCCGAACCCGTCACCCCCGCCCCCGGAGGCCCGCGGCCGGCAGTGGAACCCTCCGGTCCGGCACGGAGCCCGCGACGGGACCCCGCTGGTCACCGGGGCCCGGCCGGTCACCGGGACCCTGCGGGGACCGTGCTGTTGTCCGCCCGGGACCTGGCGGTGTCCCGGCAGGCGGTGAGGCCCGGCTGGCGCCGCCGCCTCGGGCCACCGCCGGCCCCGGTGCAACACGGACTGGACGTGACCGTGGAGGCCGGGGAGGCCGTCGTCGTGACCGGGCCGAACGGGGTGGGCAAGTCCACGCTGCTGCTGACCCTGGCCGGGCTCATCCCGGCCCACGCCGGGACGCTGACCGCCACCGCCGCCCTGAAGGGACCCGGGGTCCGGTTGCCGGACGACCCCCACCGCTGGCCCGCCCGGGACCTGGTGAGCCGGGTCGGGACGGTGTTCCAGGAGCCCGAACACCAGTTCGTCGCGGCCACGGTGCGCGAGGAATTGGCCTTCGGGCCGCGTCACGCCCGGGACCACCGGACGGGCACGCGGCGGTGGTCTGACGCACAGGCCCGGGCCCGCGCCGACGAGTTGCTCGAGGCCACGGGGCTGACCGGACTGGCCGAGGTCAACCCCTTCACGCTCTCCGGTGGGGAGAAGCGCCGGTTGTCCGTGGCCACCGTGCTGGCCACCGGGCCGGACGTGGTGTTCCTCGACGAGCCGACCTTCGGGCAGGACGCCAACACCTGGGCGGTGCTGACCGGGATGCTGCGCCGGCTCGTCACCGAGGGCAGCTCCGTCGTGGCGGTGACCCATGACCAGGACTTCGCCGCGGCCCTCGACGCCCGGGTGGTGGAGCTGGCATGAGCGCCGTCCTGACCGCCCCGGCCCCCTCCCGCCCCGTGGCCGGCTCCCCGATGGAGCGGGCCCACCCGCTGGCGAAACTGGCCGCCCTCTTGCCGGTCACCGCCGTGCTGGTGGCGTCCATGGACTGGGTGTCCTCGGGCCTGGTGCTGTTGGTGGCGGTGGTCCTGCTGCCGCTCTCGGGCATCAGTGCCGGGCAGTTCCTGCGCAGGGCCTGGCTGCTCGTGGTCGCGGCCCTGGCCTCGGCGTGGGGCACCGCGCTGGTCGGCCAGGACACGGGGCGGATGCTGCTGGAGGCCGGACCGGTGTCCGTCTCGGTGGGGTCGGCGCTGGCCGGAGCCGCGACGGGCCTGCGCATCCTGGCGGTCGCCCTGCCGGGCGTGATCGTCTTCGCGACCACGGATCCCACCGACCTGGCCGACGCTCTGGCCCAGCGGCTGCGCCTGCCCGCGAGGTTCGTGCTCGGCGCGCTGGCCGCCTTCCGGCTGCTCGCCGTGCTGACCGAGGAGTGGCGCGTGCTGGGCCACGCCCGGCGTGCGCGGGGCGTGGGCGCCGGCGGGGGCCCGGTCCGCCGCACGACATCGTGGCTGGGACAGGTGTTCGGGCTGTTCGTGCAGGCCATCCGCCGTGCCAGCCGCCTGGCCGTCACCATGGAGGCCCGCGGCTTCGGGGCCGGCGCCCGGACGTGGGCCCGGACCTCGGTCTTCACCGCGGGGGACGTCCGGCTCGTCCTCGGTGGGTGCGCCCTGGCCGCCCTGGCCGCCGGCCTGGCCCTGCGGACGGGGGCATGGAACCTCGTCTGGGCCTGAACCTGCCCCGGGCCTGAACCTGCCGGGGCGGGACTCAGTGCAGCGGGCCGTGCCGCCCGGGGGACCGGTCCTCGTCCAGGAAGGCCGCGAGCCGGTCGGTCAGGTCCCGGTCCACGTCCAGCGTGACCCCGTCCAGGGAGGTCACCGGGGCCACTCCGCGCACCGAGGACACGAGCCACACGCCGTCCGCGTCGAACAGGTCCGACGGTTCCAGCGGACCGTAGCCGAGGTCCCAGCCGGCCGCCTGGGCGGCGGCGAAGATGGTGCCCTGACTGGTGCCCGGCAGGATCCCGGAGCTGCGCAGCGGCGTGACCAGCTCCACGGCGTCAGGGCCGTCGGCGGCCGGGATCCGGCGGGCCAGCAGCACGGTCGAGGTGGGGCCCTCGAGCACCTTGCCGTCGGAGGAGACGAAGATGACGTCGTCGGCCCCCTGGGCCGCGGCGAACCGCATGGCCGCCATGTTCACGGCGTAGCTGAGGGTCTTCGCCCCCATCAGCAGCCACGGGGCGCGCTCGGAGACGGAGGAGTCGAAGCCGCGGTCCAGCAGCAGGACGGACAGGCCGCGCTCGCGCCCGGACGCGAGCCCGGGGGAGACGGGGGAGACCAGCACCCAGTACGTACCGGTCAGTGCGGGTGCGTCCGGGGCGGTCCCCGCGGTCATGTCCTTCAGCTCGCCGTCGGAACCGGTGTCCGCGGTGCCCCGCACGTAGTGCCCGCCGCCGGGGGCGCCCTCGGGGCCCCGCGTGGCCACGAGCTTGACCACGGCGTCCCTGCCCGGGTTCCCGGCCGCGTAGGCCGTCAGCCCGGTGACCGCCGCCTGGCGCCAGGCCTGGGCGTCCGGGACCGGCAGGTCGAGGGAGGCGGCCGAGGAGATCAGCCGCTCCAGGTGGGAGTCCTCCTTGCGGATCCGGTGCCCGGTGTCCCCGGCGAGGGCGGTCATCGTCTCGAAGATCCCGTCCCCGCGGGTCAGGCCCTGGTCCGTGACCAGCACGGCAGGCTGCCGCGGGTCGGCGACCCGGGCGCCTACCCCGTCCGCGGACGGGTCGAGGAACACGACCACGGAGCCGCCGGGCTCCGGGATGAACGATGCGGAGTGGTGCGTCATGGACCCCAGACTACGCATCCGTCCCCGCGTTCCGAGCACACCGGCGGGTGCGCGCCAACACCGGTGCACACCCCCCGGGGCCTCGGCCGGGCGAGCAGCGGACCGCGCGGTCCCGTCAGACCCGGGCCGGTTCCGGTTCGGGGGCGGCCTCACCGGCGCCGTCACCCGGGGCGTCCTGCCCGGCCGCGTCATCCGCCGGCCGGACGGGCTGCGCGGAGGGGTGGTCGCGTTCCAGGGCGGCGCCCTCCACGTCCACGTTCGGCAGGATCCTGTCCAGCCACCGCGGCAGCCACCAGGCGGCGTCACCGACCAGGTGCATCAGGGCGGGCATCAGCAGCAGCCGCACCAGGAAGGCGTCCAGCAGCACCCCGAAGGCCAGGCCGAAGCCGATGGGCCGGATCATGGCGGACTCGGCGAAGACGAACCCGCCGAACACGGAGATCATGATGATCGCCGCGGCGGCGACCACGGCCCGGCCCGCGTGCAGGCCGTCCATCACGGCCACCCGGGACGGGGCCCCGTGGGCGTAGGACTCGCGCATGCCGGAGGAGATGAACAGCTGGTAGTCCATGGCCAGGCCGAACAGCACGCCCACCATGATGGTCGGCAGGAAGGCCAGGATCGGTCCCGGGCTGTGCACCCCGAACACCGCGGAGAGCCAGCCCCACTGGTAGATGGCCACCACGCCGCCCATGGCCGCGAAGACGGACAGGATGAACCCGCCGGTCGCGATCAGCGGGACCACCAGCGAGCGGAACACCAGGATCATGAGGAGCAGGGACAGCCCGACGACGACGCCCAGGTAGAGCGGCAGCGCGCCGGAGAGCTTGTCCGCGACGTCGATGAACCCACTGGTCATGCCGGCCACGGCCAGGCCGGAGGCCTCTCCGGCCGGCGTGGTGGACCGGAGGCCGTGCACCAGTTCCTCGGTCGAGACCGCGTTGGGGCCCTCGGCCGGGATGACCTGGAACATCATCATGGTGGAGTCCTCGTTGACAGCGGCCGGGACCACCACCTCCACGTGGTCCAGGGAGGCCAGCTGCTCGCCGACGGCGACCTGCTGGTCGATGACCTCGCCCTCGTCCAGGCCGGCGGGCAGGTCGGCGGTGACCACGAGCGGGCCGTTGTACCCCTCCCCGAAGGCCTCACCGAGGGCCGTGTAGGACTGGTACGCGGCCGACTCCGGCGGTTCGGCGCCGCCGTCCGGCAGGCCCAGGCGCATGGAGAAGAACGGGATGGCCACGATCGCCAGGGCGAGCACGGAACCCAGGGAGATCAGCACGGCCCGGCCGGTGGGCATGGCCGCGCGCCGCGGGCCGGCACCGTGGGACCGGCGGGCCTCGAGGTGACCGGCGGAGGCCGACTCGCGGCCCCGCTCCTCTTGGCGGTTCAGTCCCGCCTCCACCGCGCGGACCTCCTGCTCCCGCTGCAGCCGCCCGCGTTCCGTGCGGCTCAGCGCGCGCTGGCCGATCAGTCCGAGCAGCGCGGGGGTGAGGGAGACGGCGATGAGCACGGCGATCAGCACGCAGAAGGCACCCACGGTGCCCATCAGGCCCAGGAACGGGATGCCGGTGACGTTCAGCGCGGCCAGTGCGATGATCACGGTCAGGCCCGCGAACACCACGGCGTTGCCGGAGGTGCCGTTGGCCAGGCCGATCGACTCGTGCAGCGGGGCGCCGTCCTTGAGCTGGCGGCGGTGCCGGTTGACGATGAACAGCGCGTAGTCGATGCCCACGGCCAGGCCGAGCATGAGGCCCAGCACGGGGGTGACCGAGAGCATCTCGATCATGCCGGAGAACGCCAGGGACCCGGCGGCCCCGATGCCCACGCCGATCAGCGCGGTGAGGATCGGCAGGCCCGCGCCGATGAGGGTGCCGAGCATGATGACCAGCACGATGGCCGCCACGACCAGGCCGATGACCTCGGCCGGGCCCACGATGTTGGGGATGGTCTGGGACAGCGAGGTGGTCGGCAGCACCTCGACCCCCTCGATGTCCGCGTCCTCCAGGGCGGAGACCACGGCGCCCTGGATGTCCTCGGTGACGTCCAGGGTGGGCCGGTCGAACACCACGTTCCCGACGGCGGTGCTCCCGTCCTCGGAGACGGTGCGGTAGTCCCCGGCCAGGGCCAGCAGGTTCTCCCCGCGGTCGAGGTCGGCACTGCCGGCCTCGGCCTCCGCGGCGCCCTCCTCCAGCTGCGTCCGCTGCTGCTCGAGCTGGGCGCGACCGTCCTCGAGCTGGGCGCGGCCGGCGTCCAGCTGGGCCTGCTGCGCGTCCAGCTGGGCGATCACCGCCGGCGGGGCGCCGGCCGCCTCCGCCTGAGCCCGGCCGGCGTCGAGTTCGGCCTGTCCCGCGTCCAGCTGCCGCTCGGAGGCGTCCAGCTGCTCCTCGGCCCGGGCGACCTGTTCCCGCCCGGACTCGACCTGCTCCTGCCCCTCGGCCAGCTGGGCGCGACCGTCCGCGATCCGGGCCCGCTGGTCGGACAGCTCGGCCTCGGTGGCGAAGGGGTCCACCACGGAATCCACGCCCTCGAGGCCCTCGACCTCGGAGAGCACCTCGCCGATGCCCTGGCGCTGGTCCTCGGTGAGCTCCGTGCCGTCGGTGGTGCGGAACACCACCGAGCCGGTGCCGTTGGCCGCCTCGGGGAACTCCTCCTGCAGCCGGTCCGTGACCTGGGACGTCGGGGTGCCGGGGATCGTGATGGACGTGGTGAGGGTGCCGCCGAAGGCCAGGAACCCGCCCACGGACAGGGCCAGCGCCGCCAGCCAGGCGACGATGGCGACCCAGGGCCGGCGGGACGAGGCGAAACCGAGGCGGTAGAGCAGTTCGGCCATGAGGGGCGCTCCTTCGGGAGGGAAAGGCTGCAGCGGAGACCGGGGCGGCGCATCATGGGCAGAGTCCGCCGGCGGGTCCGGCGACCACTATAGTAGACGGACCGTCTCGTATTGAAACAGGGTCCCCGCCGGCCCCCCGGCGCCCGAGAGGGTGCGGGACACCAGGGGCGGGGGACCGGCCGGCACAGGAGGTCATCGGTGAACGCAGCATCAGAGCCTGCTTCCACAGAACAGCGGGGGCGTCCGCGCAGTGAGAGGGCCCGCGTCGCCGTCCTGACCGCGGCCGCCGACCTCATGCTGGCCGGCGGATTCGAGCACCTCACCGTCGAGGGCATCGCCGCGGCAGCGGGCGTCGGCAAGCAGACGGTCTACCGCTGGTGGGGATCCAAGGCCGAGGTGGTCGTGGAGGCCATCGCCGAGAAGTACCTGGACGTGCCGATCGGCGGGCCGGTGGACACCGGGGACCTGCGGGCGGACCTGCGGGCGTGGCTGCTGGAGATCCGTGACCGGGTCGAGGAGGGGGACACCTCCCGGCTGGTCCAGGCCATCATGTCCGCCCTGGCCGCGGCGGGAGAGACGGCCGAGGCGATCGACGAGGCCCTCATCCAGCCGATCATGACCGGCCTCGACGCCCGGTTCCACGCGCACGACCGCACCCACCCGCGCTCCCTGCCGGCGCCGCCGTCGTTCCTGGCCGAGACCGTGGGCGCGACCCTGCTGCTGCACGTGATGTTCGGCCGACCGCTGGACGAGGAGCGGATCGGGCGGTTGCTGGACCTGGTGGCCCCGGCCGCACCGTAGGCTGAGGGGATGCTCTGGCCGCTCGCCGAGTTCGGCAACTATCCCCAATGGCTGACGATCCTGTCCTGGATCATCGACGTCGGTATCCGCGTGCTGCTGCTCGGCATCGTGCCGGGCGGCCGCCGGCCCGCCGTGGCGATGGCCTGGCTGCTGGTCATCTTCTTCCTGCCGCTGCCCGGCCTCGTGCTGTTCCTGCTACTGGGCTCCTTCCGGCTCGGTGGCCAGCGCCGGTCCCGGCAACGCTCGGTCAACGAGGCCCTGGGCCGTGCCACCTCGCACCTGACCCTGCCCAACGAGGCCGGACACGCGCCCCTGTACGTGGCCTCGGCCGCGCAGCTGACGCGGAACCTGACCAGTTTCCCCATGCTCGACGGCAACCACTTCGAGTTCATCACCGACTACCGCGCCTCGATGCAGCGGATGGCCCAGGACATCGACCGCGCGACGGACTACGTCAACCTGGTCTTCTACATCGCGGCGCTGGACCCCGAGGGCCGCGAGGGCTACACCAACGAGGTGCTGGACGCCCTGGAACGGGCGAGGGCCCGCGGGGTGCGGGTGCGGATCCTGTTCGACCACATCGCCTCGCTGCGCGTGCCGGGATACCGGAAGCTGGTCCGCCGGCTGGACGCGGCCGGGCTGGAGTACCACCCGGCCATGCCCGTGATGCCGCTGCGCGGCAAGTACCAGCGCCCCGACCTGCGCAACCACCGCAAGATCCTCGTGGTGGACGGGCTGATCGGCTACACCGGGTCGCAGAACCTCATCGAGCCCGGGTACAAGCGGCGCTCGGCCCACCGCATGAACCGGCAGTGGGTGGACCTGATGGCCCGGATCACCGGTCCCACCGTGGCCTCACTGGACCTGGTCTTCGCCACCGACTGGTACTCGGAGACGGGTGACACCCTCGAGGGCCAGCTGCGGGACCCCACCGAGGAGGAGCTGAACGAACAGAACGGTTCGATCGCCCAGGTGGTGCCCTCCGGTCCCGGGTTCTCCAACGAGAACAACCTGCGCCTGTTCAACCACCTCTTCTACGCCGCCAAGCGCCGGCTCGTGGTGGTCTCGCCGTACCTGGTGCCGGACGACTCGATGCTCTACGCCCTGACCACCGCCGCCCAGAAGGGCGTCCACGTGGAACTGTTCGTGTGCCGCAAGGCCGACCAGTTCATGGTCCACCACGCCCAGCAGTCCTACTACGACGCCCTCCTGGCCGCCGGCATCCGCATCTGGCGCTACCCGGACCCGAACGTCCTGCACGCCAAGCTGTTCACCGTGGACGACGACGTGGCCGTCTTCGGCTCCTCCAACATGGACATGCGCTCGTTCTCGCTGAACATGGAGGTCTCCGTGCTCACGGTGGGTGCGGAGATGGTCGAGGCCCTCACCGAGGTGATCGAGCAGTACCGGGAGGTCTCCGAGGAGCTGACCAAGGAGGAGTGGGACGCCCGTCCGCGGGCCGAGCGCTGGGTGGACAACGTCTTCCGCCTCACCTCGGCCCTGCAGTGAGCCGGTGACGCTCCCGGGCCGGGTCAGGCCAGCTGGCCGAGCACCTCGTTGAGCGCCTCCGTCGAGGAGGGGTGGGTCCAGATGCCGTCCCGCAGCGCGGAGGCGGTGACCTGCGCCCGCATCGCCAGGGCCACGAGGTTGACGACCTCCTGGGAGTCCACGTGGAACAACCGGGCACCGAGCACCTGGTCGGTGTGCGCGTCCACCACCACCTTGATGACCCCGCGCGGGTCGTCGACAGCCTTCGGCCGCGGCATCGCCTTGATCCCGGCCACCTTCGCGAAGGCCACCCGCACGTCCCGGCCCGCCTCCCGGGCGGCGCCCTCGGTCAGGCCCACGGAGGAGAACGGCGGCGTGAGGAAGAGGGTGGCCGGCACCCCCACCCGGTCGCCGACCCGGCGTGAACCGTCCCCGTCCAGTGCGCTGAGCACCACCCGGTGGTCGTCCAGGGACAGGTAGGTCTGCTGCCGCCCTCCGTGCACGTCTCCCATCGCGAAGACCCGGTCGGCGGAGGTGCGCAACTGGTCGTCCACCACGATCGCGCCCCGGTCGTCCACCTCGATCCCCGCGGCGTCCAGCCCGAGCCCCGCGGTGGCCGGGCGTCGTCCGGTGGCGAACAGCACCGCGTCCACCGTGGGCCCGGTGCCCTCCTCGAGCTGGACCGCCACGCCGTCGGGCCCGTCCTGCAGTCCCGTGACGGAGGCGCCGGTGCGCACGGTGATGCCCTCACCGATGAGCACCTCGGCGACGGCGTCCGCGACGTCCTCGTCCTCGTGCGGCAGGATCCGCCGGCCGCGGCCCAGCACGGTCACCTCGGCACCGAAGCCGGAGAACATCGAGGCGAACTCCAGCCCCACCGGCCCACCGCCGACGATGGCCAGCCGCCGCGGGAAGGGCGTCACGTGCTGCAGGGAGGCCGAGTCGTGCACGCGGGGCCCGTCGGCGCCCGGCAGGTCCGGGACCACCGGGACGGAACCGGTGTTCACCACGACGGTGCGTCCGGTGATGCGCATCCGCTCGGCCCGCCCGGACCCGCCGGCAGAGGGCGTCACCTCGACCTGGCGCTCCCCGACGAAGCGGGCCCGGCCGTCCACCACCGTCACGGTGTCCCGGTCGAAGAGCAGGTGGAAGCTGGTGTCGTTGAGCCTGCCGGTCAGCGCGTCCCGGCGCCTGACGGCGGCCTCGAAGAACTGCTGCACGTCGTCCTGGTCGCGGCGGGTGGAGGCCGAGTGGATCAGGGCCTTGGTGGGCACGCAGGCGATGTTGATGCAGGCGCCCCCGTACATGGCCGCAGACTGTTCCACGAGGGCCACGGTCCTGCCGGTCCCGGCGGCCGCCGCGGCGAAGGTCTTGCCCCCCTTGCCCCAGCCGATGACCAACACGTCCACCTCGAGGTGGCGCGGCGTGCCGCCGGCCCGGGCGGTCGCGTCAGGGGTGGTCCGGGGTGTTCGGGCGGGATCGGTCATGGTCCTCACCGTAGTCCCGCACGCAGCCGTCCTGTCAGTACCGCGGTGCCTCGGCGGCGTCGTCGGGGAACACCGCCCCGAGCACCCGGAGGACGCCGTGGGCCTTGGTGCGCACCTCGTCCCACTCCTCCTCCGGGACCGAGTCCGCGGTGATGGCCCCGCCGACGCCGAGGGACAGCCGGGTCCCGCCGCTCCCGGGCCCCGCCGGGCCGGTGGCGACCAGGGTGCGGATCAGCACGCTGAGGTCGGCCGCGCCGTCGTCGGACAGGTACCCGGCCACGCCCGAGTAGACCCCGCGCGGCCCGGACTCCAGCCGTTCCAGGATCTCCATGGTGGAGATCTTCGGGGCACCGGTCATCGACCCCGGGGGAAGGCCGCCGCCACCGCCTCCGCCCGGGCGACGCCGGGTTCGAGCTGCGCGGTCACCGTGGACACCATCTGGTGGACGGTGGGGTAGGACTCGATCGCGCACACCCGCTCGGTGGCCAGCGTGCCGGGCACGGCCACCCGGGACAGGTCGTTGCGGGCCAGGTCCGTGATCATGATGTTCTCCGCCCGGTCCTTGACCGAGGACGCCAGTTCCCCGGCCAGCGCCGCGTCCTGCTCCGGGGTCTGACCGCGCGGGCGGGTGCCCTTGATCGGTTCGGTCACCATGCGGCCGGCGGCGGAGATGGCCAGGAACCGCTCGGGACTGGTCGAGAGCAGTTCGACGACGGCCGGCCGGCCGGGTCCGGATGTCGCCGCCGGGTCCACCACCGGGTTCGTCGCCGGGGCCGTCGCCCGCAGGTACAGCGTGAACGGCGCCCGGTTGGCCGCCACCAGCCGGCGGTAGGTCAGCCAGCCGTCGAAGGGCGCGGTGCCGGGCCGGCCCCGGACGGACGTCTCGGGGAGCGCCTCCAGCATGGTCGTCAGGCAGACCTCGTAGGTGTTGCCCTCGTGGATCTCGTGCTGGGCGGCGCGGACCTTCTCCAGGTAGCCCGCGCGGCAGTCGCGGAGGGTGAACACCGGGACCGCCCCGGCGCTCGCTGCCACGACCCCGGGGCCCACGGCTCCCGCGGTCCCCAGACCCGGGGCATCCGAGGTCCCGGCTCCCGCACCCTCGGTCCGCATGCCCTCGCCACCCGTGCCCCCGGTGCCCACCGCCGCGGCGACCCGGTCCGCCCAGGCCGCGCCGGTGTCGTCGTCCGCGGGCCACCACAGCGTGGTGGTGCCGGCCCGGTGGTCCACCGTGGCCACCCGCGAGGGGCGGAACAGCAGCGCGTCCGCCGGTCCCTCGCCCGATCCGCGCTGGGTGGCGGCCCCGTCCGGGGAGCCGGCCTCGCGCTTGAGGCCGTACCCGAGCCAGCCCATCCAGCCGGACCGGAAGGGCGCCTCCGGAGCGGGCGCCGGGGTCGGTGCGGCGGTCGGTTCAGCGGCAGGTGCCCCGGCCGGCCAGACCCCGGCCAGCCAGCGGAACCACGGGCCCTCCTGCCGGACGGTGACCGGGCCCTGGCGCACCACCGTGACCCCGTCGGCGTGCTCGGCGACCGGGTCGTCACCGGTCGCCAGGCCGAGGATGGCGTGCCGGCTGCGGCCGGGGGAGGGCGTGGTGGCGTGGTCCGAGCTCTCCAGCAGCATCGCCACCGGTGCCGCCGGGCCCCCGGCGGCCTCGAACAGGGACTGCGGGTCACCGGCGCCGGCCACCGTGCGGTGGTGCAGGGGCGGCCGGGCCGGGGCGGGCACCAGCGCCAGGGGGGTCTCCCAGCCCGGCAGGGTGCGCAGGGCCTGGACCAGCAGCGGTGCGGCGCCGGCCGTCCCGGTGGTGCTGTCCACGGTGATCCCCGCCTGGGACGCGGGGTCCTCGAGGGCCAGGTAGGCGTCCTCCTGGGCGGCCCACCGGTCCCAGTGCGGGGCGAACGTCCTCCCGTCACGGCCCAGGGCCCGGTCCTTGCGGTCGGCGGCCGGCAGCTCGACCCATACCAGGGCGTCCAGTGCGGCGCGGGCGGCACCGGTCCCGGCGCCCACGCCCTCCAGGATCACGACGTCGGCCGGCCGCGTGCTGCCCGCCCGGCCCGGCCGGCCACCCTCCCAGTCCCACCAGCTCCAGTGGGCGGCGCGGCCGGCGGACAGGGGGGTGACGACCTCGGCGGCGTAGGTCTCCCGGGCGGCGGCGAGCCCGTCCCAGCCGGGGTAGATGGAGTCCAGGTGGAAGACCTCGACGTCCAGGTGGGGGCGCAGCAGGGCCGCGAGCTCCAGCGCCAGGGAGGTCTTGCCCGCACCGGATCGGCCGTCCACGGCCAGCAGCAGGGGACGACGGGCCACGGTGGTCTCCGGAGGGTCGAGGGCGGTGGTACCGGGTGTGGTGCGGGCTTGCGGTGTGGGTGCGGTGCGTCGGTGCCGCGAGCACCCGGAACAGTCTACCGAGGTGGGGTCACGGCCCGTCGGTGAGGGGCCCGGTGGCGTCCAGCTCCTCCAGTGCGGCGGTCGCGGCCGCGACGACCTGCGCGGCCGTGTCCATCTGCTGCGGCGTGAACTGGGCCAGGTGCTCCATCATGAGCCGGCTCATGGGGGAGAAGATGGCCCGGCCCTCGGCCTGTGCGGAGGGCGTGTGCTGGACGAACACGCTGCGCCGGTCCGTGGTGGAGCGGCTGCGCTCGGCATGCCCGTTGGCCACGAGGCGGTCCACGAGTGCCGTGGTGGAGGCGGAGGTGAGGTTGAGCAGCTGGCCCAGGTCCTTGGGGGTGGTCTGCAGCCCCTCTGCCTGCCGCTGCATCAGCAGGGTCAGGGCGCGCAGGTCCGTCCGGTACATCCCGTGCTGGTTCCCGGCGGCCTCGACCATGCGGTCCGAGGCCTCGGCGTAGCGCCGCAGGGCGTGGATGAGGAGACGCATCTGCTCGGAGTCATGGGGGGCCTGGGGGGCATCCGGCATGCGCTTCTCCTTCGTGCGGCGGTGGATGGCGGGCCGTCCATTCTACGTCCCGGTCGCCTGCACCACCCTACCTTCCTAGCCTAGAAAGTATCTTGAAGATCAAGATATGTACGCTACGCTGGGCCCATGCAGCCAACACTCACCCCTGAACGGGCCCCGAGCGCCACCGGATCCTCGTCCCAGTCCTCGCCCGGCTCCCCGCGCGGGTCCTCGTCCGTGAAGTCCATCGGCCTGCGCGTGGGCGTGGCCATCGTCCTCGTCCTGGCCTGGCTGGCCGGGACGGGTATCGGCGGCCCCACCTTCGGCAAGCTCTCGGAGGTGTCCTCGAACGACCAGTCCACGTTCCTGCCCGCGTCCGCCGAGTCCACCCGCGCCGGGGAATGGGTGGGTGAGTTCAGCGGGACGGACCAGATCCCGGCCCTCATCGTGGCCGGGCTGCCGGACGGCCAGGCCATCCCGGAGGACGCCCGGGGTGAGCTGGACGCGCTGGCCACCCTCGGTGAGGACCTCGGTGCGGCCGAGGGAGTGGACCAGGTCGTGGGGCCCAACGTCTCCGAGGACCGCGAGGCGGTGCAGTACATCGCGATCATCGACACCGCCGCCGCCGAGCCGGACGTGGTGGTCGAGGAGCTGCGCGGGCTCGTCCAGGACGCCTCCGGCGACCTGGAGGCCGCCGGGGACGGCGCCCTGTCCGGGGTCGAGCTGCACGTGGCCGGCCCCGCCGGCCTGGCCACGGACCTGGCGGGCGCCTTCGCCGGCATCGACGGCCTGCTGCTGGCCGTGGCGCTGGGCGTCGTGTTCGTCATCCTCGTGCTGGTGTACCGCTCCGTGCTGCTGCCGATCCTGGTCCTGCTGAACTCGGTGGCCGCCCTCAGCGTGGCCATCCTGGCGATCTACTGGATGGCCAGGGCCGACTGGATCAGCCTGAACGGCCAGTCCCAGGGCATCCTGTCCATCCTCGTGATCGGCGCGGCCACGGACTACTCCCTGCTGATGGTGGCCCGCTACCGCGAGGAGCTGCGCGTGCGGCCGCAGGCCTTCGACGCCCTCAGGGCCGCCTGGAAGGGCTCGTTCGGGGCCATCACCGCCTCGGCGGCCACGGTGGCCATCGCCCTGCTCTGCCTGCTGGTCTCGGACCTGAACTCCAACAGCTCACTGGGGCCCATCGCGGCCTCCGGCATCGTCCTGGCCTGGGCCGCCACGCTGACCTTCCTGCCCGCGATCCTGTACCTGACGGGACGGGCCGCCTTCTGGCCGTCGATCCCGCGCGCGGGCGTCCCCCTCACGACGAGGAAGGCCTTCACCCAGCCGGAGGACGCCACCGGCCGGCCCATCGCCGGACTCGAGGAGAACCACGGCGTGTGGACCCGGATCGGCGCACTGGTGGCGCGCAGGCCGCGCGCCGTGTGGATGGTCACCGCCGCAGTGCTGGCCCTCGGAGCCGTCGGCGCCACCCAGCTGCAGGCCAGCGGCGTGGCCCAGACCGACGTGATCCTGGGGGAGTCCGACGCCAAGGCCGGGCAGGTCGTCCTGGAGGAGCACTTCGACGCCGGCACCGGCTCGCCGGCGACCGTCATCGCCCCCGCCGACCGGGCCGACGAGGTGCTCGCGGCCGTGGAGGGCGCCGACGGTGTCGGCTCGGCCTACCTGACCGCCGAGGGCGGCGCGCCGGCCGGGACCCCGGACCCGGAGGCGCTGGCCGAGCTCCAGGAACAGGCCGCGGCCGCCGGCCGGGGGCAGGGCCAGGCACCCGAGGGTGCCGCCGGGCCCCCCTCCGGACCCCCCGCCGGGGTGACCGGAGGGGCCGGTGACGGGGCCCCGGAGGCCGCCGGGCCGCAGTCGGGCATTCCGGCGGAGGTGCCCACGCTCCAGCCGCAGGAGGTCGACGGCCGCGTGTACCTCCAGGCGACCCTGCAGGACCCGGCCGACTCGAAGGAGGCCGAGCAGACGATCATCGAGCTGCGCGAGACGCTCCACGCGATCGACTCCGAGATCCTGGTCGGCGGCACCTCCGCCACCGCCCTGGATTCCAACACCACGGCCCAGCAGGACCTGCGCACGATCATCCCGCTGGTGCTGCTCGTGGTGCTCGTCATCCTGATGATCCTGCTGCGCTCGATCGTGGCCCCGGTGCTGCTGGTCCTGGCCACCGTGCTGAGCTTCGGCACCGCCATCGGCGTCTCCGCGCTGGTGTTCAACGAGGTGCTCGGCTTCCCGGGCGCAGACCCCTCCGTGCCGCTGTACGGATTCGTGTTCCTGGTCGCCCTGGGCGTGGACTACACCATCTTCCTGATGACCCGTGCGCGGGAGGAGGCGGTGATCCAGGGCACCCGGCCCGGCGTGCTCAAGGCACTGACCGTCACGGGCGGGGTCATCACCTCGGCGGGCATCGTCCTGGCGGCCACGTTCGCGGCGCTGGTGGTCATCCCGCTGATGTTCATGGTGCAGCTGGCCTTCATCGTGGCGTTCGGCGTGCTGCTGGACACCTTCCTGGTGCGCTCGCTGCTGGTGCCGGCCCTGACCTACGACATCGGTCCGAAGGTCTGGTGGCCCTCGAGGCTCTCCCGGGCCGCGGGTGGCGGCGGGGGCCGGCACGTGGCCGGCTGATCCCCGGATCCCTTCCACCACGGCGCAGGGCCCCGGCATCGTCACGATGCCGGGGCCCTGCGCCGTGCCGGTGGTCCGGCCGGCCGATCCTGCGGGGAGGATCAGGACTTCTTGGCGGCGCCCTTCCGGGCCGCGCCCTTCTCCGTGTGCTCTCCGGCGGTGCTCAGCTCGCCCGCGGCGTTGGTCAGGAACGAGCGCAGGAACCACTGGAACTGCTCGAGGCCGCCGGTCTGGCCGATGAGGATGTCCTCGGTGACCGGGTCCAGCTTGCCGGCCTCCTCGATGGCGTTGCGGTGATCGGCGATGACGCCGTCGTACACCTGGTCCAGGGCGGCGATGTGCTCGATGGTGTCCGCGCGGCCCAGGTCGTAGTCGTCCCAGGTCCGCTCCTTCACCAGGGCGCCCGGGGTGCCCGTGGGGGAGACGCCCAGGGTCGCCATGCGCTCGGCCAGCACGTCCACGGCGGCGCGGACCTCCTCGATCTGGGGATCGAGCATCTCGTGCACGCCGATGAAGTTCTGGCCGACCACGTTCCAGTGGGCGTGCTTCAGGGTCAGCTGCAGGTCGTTCAGTGCGTGCAGGCGCAGCTGGAGGATCTCGCCGACACGGTGGCCGTCCTCGAGGTCGAGTCCGGGAACGGTGTACGTCGCAGGGGTGTCCTTGGCTGCCATGATGACTCCTTTCCGGGCGGCGCCACAGACGTGCTGCGGGCGCCGCGGTGGGTGATGTCCTCACTCAAACACCCGGAACGCCCCCGTGCAAGAAGCGCCCAGCTCGACGTCAGGAAACTCCCAGCACATTCACATGATCGCCATCGGCGCTGGTGGGGAGGCGTCCGCCCTCTGCCGCCTGGGCCGGGTGCGCGCCCTCCCCTCGGTGCCAGGCCGCCCCGCCGGTGGGCGCCGGCTGGGCGGTGGTGGACTCCGTCCCGGGCCGGGAATGAATCCCGGACCGCCCCGGTTGTACCCGGCGACACAAAGTTGAGTCACCTCGACTCAAGGCAGATTGACACGGAACTCCCGGCCATGAAACCTTGAGTCCTGAACGCTCAGGTGGCTGGATGGCAGCGGGTCGACATCGGCTCGCGTCACCTCGTCACCGGGCGTCTGAACCGCATCACCTCCAATCGTCAGGGAAAGGAACCGCCATGTCCCGTGCAGTGGGAATCGACCTCGGTACCACCAACTCCGTCGTCTCCGTCCTCGAGGGCGGCGACCCCGTCGTCATCGCGAACGCCGAAGGCTCCCGGACCACCCCGTCCGTCGTGGCCTTCTCCAAGTCCGGGGAGGTGCTGGTCGGCGAGATCGCCAAGCGCCAGGCCGTGAACAACCCGGAGCGCACCATCGCCTCCGTCAAGCGCCACATGGGCACCGACTGGTCCACCGAGATGGACGGCAAGAAGTACACGCCGCAGGAGATCTCCGCGCGCACCCTGATGAAGCTCAAGCACGACGCCGAGGACTACCTGGGTGAGAAGGTCACCGACGCGGTGATCACCGTGCCGGCGTACTTCAACGACGCCGAGCGCCAGGCGACCAAGGAGGCCGGTGAGATCGCCGGCATGAACGTGATGCGCATCATCAACGAGCCGACCGCGGCCGCCCTGGCCTACGGCCTGGAGAAGGGCAAGGAGGACGAGCTCATCCTGGTCTTCGACCTCGGTGGCGGCACCTTCGACGTCTCCCTGCTCGAGGTGGGCAAGGACGAGGACGACTTCTCCACCATCCAGGTCCGCTCCACCGCCGGTGACAACCGGCTCGGCGGCGACGACTGGGACCAGCGGGTCGTCGACTGGCTGCTGGCCCAGGCCAAGTCCAAGGGCGCCGACCTGTCCAAGGACAAGATCGCCCTGCAGCGCCTGAAGGAGGCCGCCGAGCAGGCCAAGAAGGAGCTGTCCTCGGCCACCTCCACGAACATCTCGCTGCAGTACCTGTCCGTCACCCCGGAGGGCCCGGTGCACCTTGACGAGCACCTGTCCCGCGCCAAGTTCCAGGAGATGACCTCGGACCTGCTGGAGCGCACCCGCCAGCCGTTCAAGGACGTCATCAAGGAGGCCGGCGTCTCGGTCTCGGACATCGACCACGTCGTGCTCGTGGGTGGTTCCACCCGCATGCCGGCCGTGGCCGACCTGGTCAAGGAGCTGGCCGGCAAGGAGCCCAACAAGGGCGTGAACCCGGACGAGGTCGTGGCCGTGGGCGCCGCCCTGCAGGCCGGCGTGCTCAAGGGCGAGCGCAAGGACGTGCTGCTGATCGACGTCACCCCGCTCTCCCTGGGCATCGAGACCAAGGGCGGCGTGATGACCAAGCTCATCGAGCGCAACACGGCCATCCCGACCAAGCGCTCGGAGACGTTCACCACCGCCGAGGACAACCAGCCCTCCGTGTCCATCCAGGTCTTCCAGGGTGAGCGCGAGTTCACGCGGGACAACAAGCCGCTGGGCACCTTCGAGCTGACCGGCATCGCGCCGGCCCCGCGCGGCATGCCCCAGGTCGAGGTCACCTTCGACATCGACGCCAACGGCATCGTCCACGTCTCCGCCAAGGACAAGGGCACCGGCACCGAGCAGTCCATGACCATCACCGGCGGCACCTCGCTGTCCGATGAGGACATCGACCGCATGGTGAAGGACGCCGAGGCCCACGCCGCCGAGGACAAGGAGCGCCGCGAGGCCGCCGACCGCCGCAACCAGGCCGAGCAGACCGCCTACTCGGTGGACAAGCTCCTCAAGGACAACGGCGACAAGCTGCCCGAGGAGATCAAGACCGAGGTCCAGGCCGACGTCGACGCCCTCAAGGCGGCCCTCGAGAAGCAGGACAACGACACCGAGATCAAGGCCGCCTACGAGAAGCTGCAGGCGTCCCAGACGAAGATCGGTGAGGCCCTGTACGCCTCCCAGTCCGCGGAGGCCGGCGCAGCCGGCGCCGCCGCCGGGGCCGCCGGTGGCGAGGGCGCCGGGACCTCCGCCGACGAGGACATCGTCGACGCCGAGGTCGTGGACGAGGACGAGCCGAAGGACGCGGGCTCCAAGTGATCCCCGCCCCCAGCACCCCTGACACCCGGTCCGCGTGAGCGGACCACCGGACCCGGGCCGGCCGCCCTGCCACACGGCGGGACGGCCGGCCCGCAGGGCACCGGAGGAAAGGACGAGAGACCATGCCCCATCACGGACACGACGAAGAGCACGAAGAGCGCGAGGAGCCGGTGAGCTTCCAGGACAAGCGCCGGATCGACCCCGAGACCGGACAGGTGCGCCAGCCCGCCGGTGGGCCGCAGGCTGCCGACGGCGCGGCCGCTGCGGGTGCCGGTGAGGACGGCGACGCACTGTCCCAGGCCGAGCGGATCCTCAACGAGGCCGCGGCGGACGCCGAGGGTGATGCCGCGGACGCGGGGATCACCGGCGCCCAGGACCCGGACACGGCCGGCGCCTCCGTCCGCGAGGAGGAACTGCGCACCGACCTGCTGCGCGTGCAGGCGGAATTCGTGAACTACAAGCGCCGCGTGGAGCGGGACCGGAACGTGGCCAAGGACAACGCCATCCAGTCCGTGCTGAGCGCCCTGCTGCCGGTGCTCGACGACCTGGACGCCGCCCGGGCCGCGGGCGACCTGACGGAGGGACCGTTCGCCGCGATCGCCACCAAGTTCGACACGGTGCTCTCCGGGTTCGGGCTGGAGCGTCAGGACCAGGAGCACCTGGCCGGACAGCCGTTCGACCCGGCCCAGCACGAGGCGATGCTGCGCCAGCCCAGCGCCGACGTGCCGGAGGAGCACATCGTGCAGGTCTTCCGCAACGGCTACGTGCGCGAGGGCCGCGTGCTGCGTGCCGCCCAGGTGATGGTCTCCGCCGGCGCGGAGGGCTAGTCATCACCGCTCCGGGCCCTCTCGCCGAACCGAACCGACCCGAACCGAACTGACCCGAAAGGAGGCACCATGGCCTCACAGGATTGGGTGGACAAGGACTT
The DNA here is from genome assembly GCF_000224415.1 of Citricoccus sp. CH26A. Taxonomy (GTDB): domain Bacteria; phylum Actinomycetota; class Actinomycetes; order Actinomycetales; family Micrococcaceae; genus Citricoccus. The sequence goes on from NZ_AFXQ01000003.1 coordinate 52,406, forward strand.
CTACGCCATCCTCGGTGTCTCCAAGGACGCCTCGGAAGCCGACATCAAGAAGGCCTACCGGAAGCTGGCCCGGAAGTACCACCCGGACCAGAACCCCGGTGACGACGCGGCCGAGAAGAGGTTCAAGGAGATCACCGAGGCCAACGCCGTGCTCTCGGACCCGGAGGAGCGCCAGCAGTACGACGCCATCCGGGCGATGGGCTCCGGTGCCCGGTTCAGCGCCCCCGGCGCGGGGGCCGGTGGCCCCGGCGCCGGCGGCGGGGGCTTCGAGGACCTCTTCGGGGGGTTGTTCACCAGCGGCTCCGGGGGCCGCCGGTCCTATTCCACGTCCGGGGACATCCCGCCGGAGTTCGCCGACCTGTTCGGCGGCTTCAGCGGCGGGGGCGGGGGATACGGCGGGCCCTCCGGAGGCCGCGGCGGGTTCGGCGGCTACGGGACGCCGACCAAGGGCGCGGACCGCACCGCCACCACCACGATCTCCTTCGCCGGCGCCATGCGCGGGACCACCATCTCGCTGCGGGAACCCGACGGGGACGTCATCGACGTGCGCATCCCCGCCGGCATCAAGGACGGGCAGAAGGTCCGGGCCCGCGGCAAGGGTGCCCCCGGCGCGGCCGGCGCCGGGGACCTGCTGGTGACCGTCAAGGTGCGCGAGCACCCGTTCTTCCACCGCGAGGGCGACAACCTGCGCATCCACGTGCCGATCACCTTCGACGAGGCCGCCCTGGGCGCCACCATCCAGGTGCCCACTCTGGACGGCTCCGTGAAGGTGAGGGTCCCGGCCGGGACCTCCTCGGGGCGGGTGCTGCGTGTCAAGGGCCGCGGCGTGAAGACCTCCAAGGCCAGCGGTGACCTGCTGGTCGAGCTGCAGGTGGCGGTGCCGACCTCCCTGTCCGAGGAGGCCCGCGCCGCCGTCGAGTCCTATGCCCGGGCCGCGGCCGGCCACGACCCGCGGGCCGCACTGGCGGACAAGGCGCGGCTGTGACCACCGCCTGGGAGGACCCGCTGTACGTGATCTCGGTGGCCGCCGAGCTGGCGGGCATGCACCCGCAGACCCTGCGCCAGTACGATCGCATGGGCCTGGTGGTCCCGCAGCGCCAGGGCGGGCGGCAGCGCCGCTACTCCCGGCAGGACGTGGACCGGCTCCGCACCATCCAGCAGCTGTCCCGCGAGGGCGTGTCCCTCGAGGGCATCCGGCGGATCGTGGCCCTGGAGGACGAGGTCGAACGGCTCCAGCAGACGGTCGCCGACCTGGCGGGCCAGATCCAGGCCTTCCAGGCCTACGCCCGGTACCCGCGCGTGTTCGCGGCCGGCGCGCAGGGAGACGTGACCACCACCTTCGACGCCGGCCCGGACCGTGAGGCCGCCGAGCAGGGGTACGCGGCCGCCCGGCGGCGGGGGACCGGCCAGCGCGGCTGGCCCCGACGGCGCCCGGCCGCCGCCCTCACCGCCGGCCCGTCGTCGTCGTCGTCGGCGCTCACCCCCTCGGTCCGGACCGTGTCCGGGGTCCTGGTGTGGAAGCCGAGGGACTGAGCACGGCGCAGGTCGCCCGGCGGGACATCTGGGACCCCGTCGAGCGGCGGGCCACCCGCGAGCGGCTGCGGGCGGACATGCGCCGCCGCCACCTGCTCGGACCCAAGCAGCGGGCCGCCCTCGACGGGATCGTCCACGCGCTCAAGCCCGATGCCATGGACCCCTCCTTCCCCGACCGCGTCCTGCTCACCTACGACCTCGGCAACGCCCTGCGCCCGGCGGCCGGGGTCGTCGCCGTCGGGGAGCCGGCCGACGCCACCCACCTGACCTGGCAGGTCTCCGGGATGGGGATCTTCGTGCACTCGGCCATGTGGGGCAGCGCGCGGGAGGCCGGTCAGCTGTGGGCCGCCCAGCGAGAGGCCGGGGCGGCCAGTCCCTGCGTGGTGAGCTGGCTGGGCTACCAGCCGCCGGGGCCGTGGGGAGTGCTCTCCGGCCGACATGCCCTGCGCGGTGGCGCCCGGCTCGCCCTGCACATGGCCGGCTGGTACGACTACCGCGAGCGGATCGCCGCGGACGGCCCCGCGGAGCGCCGGGGCTCCGGAGCCACGGACCCGTTCCCGCACACCGCCGTGGAGGCACACTCCTACGGCAGCATCGTGGCCGCCCGGGCCCTGCAGATGCTGCAGCGCCGCCGGCCACCGCGGTCCGTGGACGCGCTCGTGGTGTCCGGGGCCGTGGGCCTGCCCCGGGACCTGGCCGGGAACCCGCACCTGCTCGGACTGACGCGGGACCAGGTCTACTTCGCGCTGACGGACTCGGACTACCTGTCCTGGCTCGGGTTCCGGCTCTCCGGCCGCCGGCCGTGGACGAAGATGACCCGGCTGAAGATCGCGGCGGACGAGGCGCTGGACCTGGCGGCCGCCGTCGGGCACAACACCTCCCGGTTCCGTCCGGACGCCGGCCCCCTCCGCCGCGGCCACGGTTACCGGGACGCGGGCACGGCCTCCCTGTACCGCATCGCCCGCGCCACCGCGGGCCTGCCCCTCGACTGAATCCCCCCGCTCGCCTGACCCCGCGGGGTCAGGCGCGGGCGCCGTCGGCGGCGGACCGGTCCGTCTCGCCCGTGTCCACCATGCCCGGGGTCTCCACGTCGGCGTCCCGCATCCCCGTGGTTCCGGTGTCCTGGTCCCCGGCGTCCTGTTCGTCGGCGTAGGTACCGGTCCCGTAGTCGTACTCGACCGGGTTTCCTTCCTCGTCCGTGCGCTGGTACCACTCGGTGACGTGCCCGGCGGTGGAGTCGAAGTCCGCACCGGCACCGCGGCCCTCGGGGGCGCGGCTGACGGAGAGCTCGAAGTCGTCCCCGTGGTCCTCGATGCCCCGGCGGACCGCATTGGACAGCGCGGTCCTGGCGAAATCACGCCGGATCGCCGCCGGGTCCGTGGTCAGGTCCCGGATGAAGGCCACGATCATCAGCAACAGGACTAGTGAGAACGGCAGGGCGATGAGGATCGTCAGGTTCTGCAGGCCCGTCAGCGCCGTCTCGCCCCCGGCCAGCAGCATGACCACGGCGATGCCCATCATGCACAGGCCCCAGAACACCACCACCCAGGTCTTCGGCGTCGGGGTGCCCCGCGAGGACATGGTGCCCATGACCACGGAGGCCGAGTCGGCCGAGGTGACGAAGAAGATGGAGAGGATGGTGATCAGCACGAACGGGGTGAATTCGCTCAACGGGAACTGGGCGAACATGTTGAACAGCACCTGTTCCGGGGTGGCGCTGCCGTCGAAGCCGGGCACCCCCTGGGTGTTCATCCAGATGGCGGTGCCCCCGAAGATGGAGAACGCGATCATCAGGATGCCCGTGGGGACCAGCATGGACACCAGGACGAACTCGCGCAGCGTGCGGCCGCGGGAGATCCGGGCGATGAACATGCCCACGAACGGGGTCCAGGCGATCCACCAGGCCCAGTAGAACGCCGTCCAGGAGGCCTGGAACTCCACCGTCTCCGGGCCCCAGGACAGCGACTTGCCCATCATCGAGAACATCTCGTTGAGGTACTGCATGGCGCTGGAGGGCACCAGGTTGAGCAGGAACAGCGTGGGCCCGGCGAAGAACACGAAGAGCACCGCGCCCAGGGTCAGCGTGATGTTGATGTTGGACAGGTAGCGGATGCCGCGGGCGACTCCGGAGACGGCGCTGACGATGAAGGCCAGGGTCAGCACGGCGACGATCACGAGCAGCACGTTGTTGCCCAGCGGTCCCATGCCACCGATGATCGTGACGCCCTCACCGATCTGCAGGGCCGCGATGCCCAGCGTCGCCGCCGTGCCGAACAGGGTCGCGATGATCGCGAACATGTCCACGATCTTGCCGGCCACGCCCTCGGTGTGCCGCTCGCCGAACAGGGAGCGGAACACCGAGCTGATCAGGGACACCCGGCCACGCCGGTAGGAGGAGTAGGCGATGGCACCGCCGACCAGCGCGTACAGGGCCCAGGCGTGCAGCCCCCAGTGGTAGTGCGACTGTGCCGTTGCCTGGTGCAGGGCCTCGACGGTCCCGGCCTCCACGGTGTGCGGCGGGGGAGCGGTGTAGAAGGCCAGCGGCTCGGAGGGTCCGAAGAAGAAGATGCCCACGCCGATGCCCGCGGAGAACATCATGGCGACCCAGGAGAACCGGGAGAATTCGGGCTCCTCCTCGTCCTTGCCCAGCCGGATGCGACCGTAGCGGCCGAAGGCCAGCACGACCATCACCACCACGCACACCATCAACGTCAGGTTCAGCAGCCAGCCGGTGTTCGTCATGGCCCACCCGAAGGCGGCGGCCGAGACCTCGCTGACGGACTCCGGGGAGGTCACGCCCCAGGCCACGAACGCGACGATCAGGGCCGCCGTGACGCCGAAGACCACCCAGTCGACGCCGAAGCGGTGGCGCTGCTCGTCCACGCTGATGCCCGGGACCAGGCCGGGATGGATGTCATGCGGGTAGAGGCCCACGGCACCGGAGCTGCCACCGCGGTCCTGGGCACGCCCCTCCGGTGGGGCGCCGGTGGAGCCTGGGGTGCGGTCCTGGGCAGTGGGTGTGTCCGGTTCGTCTGGCACCGGGGGTCCCTTCGTCGTGACCGCGTCGGGCCACGGCGCTCCGTGCCCGGCGGGCGCGGGTCCGGCCCGGGGCGAACGGTCGGTGGTCGGTGTCGGCGTACCAGTATCCCCGCTGACACGCCCCCGGGGCAAAGGTGACGGCGTCGGCGCAGCGTCAGCGGCGGCGGTAGGCGAGGTCGAACACGAGTCGGCCGGCCCGCAGGGCCTTGGCCTCGAAGCTGGTCAACGGGCGGCCGTCGAAGCGCGGTGCCCAGCCGCCGTCGTGGTCCACCGGGTCCTCGACGCCGGCCCCCGCGGCCGCCTCGCTCAGCCCCGCGCGCGAGCCCTGCGAGTCCGGGGTGATCGGCTGCGCGCCGACCTGCAGTTCCCGGCCCTCGACCCGCACCCGGGTCAGCGGGGAATCCTGGCCGGCGGCGCGCCCCGGGTGCAGGTTGGCGAACCCGGGGTGGCCCTCCATGACCCGGCGCATGTGGACGGCATAGCTGGACCAGTCGGTGGCCAGCCGCAGCACGCCGCCGGGCGCCAGGACGCGGGCCACCCGGTCGGCGAAGGCGGGAGAGACCAGCCGGCGCTTGTGGTGGCGCGTCTTGTGCCACGGGTCCGGGAAGAACACCCAGACCTCCTGCACGGAGCCGGGGGCCAGGAGGTGGTCCAGCACCTCCGGGGCGTTGGCCTGCACGCCGCGGACGTTGGTGAGCCCGCGGTCCTCGATCTCCATCAGCAGCGCGGCCAGGCCCGGGGTGTAGACCTCCAACGCCACGAAGTCCGCCTCGGGACGGTCCACGGCGCCCTGGACGGTCGACTCCCCGAGGCCGCAGCCGATGTCCACCACGAGCGGGGCGCTGCGGCCGAAGACCGCGGACCAGTCCACCTCGGTGCCGGCCGCCACGGAGGTGGTGGCGTGGTGCCGGGGGACCTCCACGATGTAGGTGCCGCGGGCGCGGTCCCACGTCTTCTGCCGCCGCGGGTTCAACCGCTCCCCGCGGCGCACGAAGGAGACCGGCTCGGTGCGGTACAGGTCCGGGTCCGGGTGGGGGTTGTGGCCGTGGGCGTGCTGCGCCGGGGCGGGGTGCTCGGGGGGAGTCTGGTCGCTGCTCATCAGGCCTTCAAGGCTACCGCCGCCGGGAGACGCTCACTCCGAGGGGACGATCTGCTCCACCGCGGTCAGGAAGTCCCGCACGACCGGCCCGTTGTCGTGCCCGCCGCCGAGCCCCTCGTTGAAGAACAGCGCGACGGCCAGGTCCCCGTGGATCGCGATGAGCCAGGTGTGGGCGAGGTCCTCGCCATCGGCCACGAACTGGGCCGTGCCGGTCTTGGCCAGCACGGGGGCGCCGGGGACGTCCTGCAGCATCTCCGCGGTGCCCGTCTCCACCACGCCGGACATCAGGGACCGCAACTGCCCCGCCTCCGCCTCGGTGACCCCCGTGGCCGGGGGTGCCGCGCTGTCCACGGCCGGATCGGACACGAACACGGGACGCACGGTCCGCCCGGCGGCCACCGAGGCCGCCACCGTGGCCATGCCCAGCGGCGAGGCCTCCACCACGCCCTGGCCGAAGAGGTTGGCCGCGTGCTCGGTGCCGGTGGAGTCGTCCGGGACGGACCCGAGGAAGGCGGTGTCGAGCCCGGTCACCGGGTCCGGGTCCAACCCCAGGGCCTGTGCCGCCTCCGCCTCCTGCGCAGCCGAGACCTCCTCGTGCGCGCCGACGAAGACGGTGTTGCAGGACTCTGCGAAGGCCTCGGCGAACGGGATGGTGCCCACCGAGGCGTCCGGGTAGCCGTCGTAGTTGCCCACGACCATGCCGCCCACGTTGAGGGTGGCCGGGCACTGCACCGGGTCCTGGGGGGCGAGGCCGGACCTCAGCAGCGCCAGGGCGGTGACGACCTTGAACGTCGAACCCGGCGCGTAGGCCCCGGACACCGCCACCGGCCAGCCCTCCGGCCCGGACGCGGCGGCCAGCACGTGCCCGTCGGAGGGGCGGATCGCCACGAGTCCGGCGGGGACCTCGGAGGCGCCCACCACCTTCTCGGCCTCCGCCTGGATCCTCCGGTCCAGCGTGGAGGACAGGGCCGTGCCGGCCACGGGCCCGGCCTCGAAGGCGGTCACGTCCGGGCTTGACGCCGCGGCCCCGGTGTCCGTCCCGCCGGCGGACGGCGTGGCGGACGGCGCGGCCCCGGTGTCATCGGGGTCGTCGGGGTCCTGGGGGTTGTCGACCGTGATGGTGATCCCGGGGGTGCCGGCCAGGCGGTCCTGCCATGTGGACTGCAGGCCGGAGAGCCCGACGGCGACGCCGGCCTCCAGTCTCCCGTCCGAGTCCTCCACCTGCTCGGCGGAGGGCTCCCCGTAGGTGCCCAGCACGTCCCGGGCGAAGGTGCGGCTGGGCGCCAGGACGGCGGTGTCCTCGATGACCCGCCCGCCCGGGACCCTCGCGAGCGCGTCCACGGGGATGTCGGTGGTCCCGTCGGCTCGCAGGGTGATGGCCTCCACGAACGCCTGGTCCCCGGCGGCCTCGGCGCGGGTCACGAAGGCCTCCGCGTCCACCTCGGCCAGTTCGGCCACCTGCCGGGCGGAGCCGGCGACCTGGTCCGCCTCGATGCGGGCCTTGTCCAGGCCCAGCACGGCCACGTCCCGTTCCGTCACGAGCGGTTTCCCGGCAGCATCCAGGATGTCCCCGCGGTCCGCCTCCGTGCGCCGGACCGTCACGGTGCCCCCCGGGGCCAGGCCGGCAACGAGGTCATCGGGCCGCAGGTCCGCGCGCCACTGCCGGCCGTCCTCGTCCCAGACGAGTTCGGCGTCCGTGCGGTAGGTCCACTCCCGGCCCTCCAGGCCCAGGGCGCCGAGGTCGCGCCGGACAGTGTACTGCGCGGTGGCCCGGTCCGGGTCGTCCTCGCGCACGGTGACGGCGTCCGTGGTCACGGTGACGGTGGCCTCCCCGGGGCGCAGCGCCGCGGGGAGCGCCTCGAGGACGGCCGAGGGGACGGAACGGCCCGCCTCCGTCAGGGGGACCCCGACGTCACCGGAGCCGATCGCCGCGCCGAGGGCGGTCGCGGCGTCCTCGGGGGAAGGGCGGGAGGGGCCCAGGCAACCGGTGGTGGACAGCAGCAGGGCGACCGTCACGCCCAGGGTCACGCCGCGGGCCAGCCGGGACGAGCCGGCGGGACGGGCGAGGGGGCGCCCAGCCCCGGAGTCGAGCTGCGGACGTCGCGGACTGCGCTCTGACATGAGGTTCTTTCGGGTCGACGGCCTGGCACTCGTCAGCGTAGCGCCAGGCTGGGACGATGGGGACATGAACCGTGCCCTGAACCTCGTGCTCAACATCATCTGGCTGGTCTTCGGCGGGTTCTGGCTGGCCCTGGGCTATGCGCTGGCCGGGATCGTGTGCTGCGTCCTCATCGTCACCATCCCGTTCGGCATCGCCTCGTTCCGGATCGCCGGCTACGCCCTGTGGCCCTTCGGGCGCGTGGTCGTGGACGACCGGCCCGGCGGGGACTTCTGGTCCGGCCTGGGCAACATCATCTGGCTGGTCGTGGCCGGACTGTGGATCGCGATCGGGCACGTCCTGACGTCCATCCCGATGTTCCTGTCCATCATCGGCATCCCCCTGGGGATCGCGAACCTGCGGATGATCCCGGTCTCCCTGCTGCCGCTGGGCAAGCGCATCGTCAGTTCCGGCCAGGCGCGGTCACTGCCGAGGTACGTTCCCGCGGCACCGGTCGGCTACCGCTGAACCGGCGGGCCCCGGTCTCCGGCCGGGTCAGCGGCGCCGGCCCGGCTCCCCGAGCAGCTCGTCCATGCGGGCGGCGGCGGCCTCGGCCGAGGGCGCCACGAAGTGCGGGTCCCGGGCGCGGCGGCGGTTGCGCAGCACGCGGGCGATGATCCACCAGGCCAGGAACACGACCACGGCGATCATCACGATGTTGGAGAAGACGTCCGCGTAGTCCGAGACCAGGTGCCAGTTGTCCCCGAGCAGGAATCCGCCCCAGACGAAGATCGTGTTCCAGATCGCCGAGCCCAGCAGGCTGTACAGGGTGAACAGCCCCAGGTTCATCCGCTCGATCCCGGCCGGGATGGAGATCAGCGAGCGGAAGATCGGCACCATGCGGCCCAGGAACACGGTCCAGTAGCCGTACTTGTTGAACCAGCGCTCGGTCTTCTCCACGTCCTCGATGTCCACCAGGGGCAGCCAGTCCACGATCCGGTACATGCGGCGGCGGCCCAGCCAGGCGCCGATGCCGTAGAGCATCAGGGCACCCACCACGGAACCGACCGTCGCCCAGATGGTGGCCTCCCACGGGCCGAACGCCCCGCCGGCCGCGGTGAACCCGGCCAGGGGCAGGATCAGCTCGGACGGGATCGGGGGGAACAGGTTCTCGGCGAAGACGGCCAGGGCCACGCCGATGGGGCCGATGGCCTCCATGATCGTCACCACGATGTCCCCGAGCCAGCCGTAGGACTCCCCGCCGCCCGATCCGGTGCCGGCCGCGCTCGCGAGCACGGTCGGCGCGGAGGACACGGAGGACAGGCCGGCGTATAGAGGTGAGGTCATGGATCCCATTGTCCCCGGGATGCCCTCCGATCGCCGAACCGGCAGGCAGGCCGCCGGAGGGCGGGGACATCGGACCTGATCGGATGGGCATAATGGGGACCATGCGGTTCAGACCTGACGGGGCAGGCATCGCCGGTGCCCACGTCATGAGCTGGGTGTCGTCGTCGCCCAGCTTCATCCCACGGACCTGGTGGATGACGTCCATCGCCACCGCAGTCTCCCAGACCTTCGGCTACGCGGTCGGTGCCACCGGCCGCGCGGCGGTGCGCGGTGCTGGCCGCGCCCTCGGCGTCTCGGTCACGGTGGACCCGGAACGGATCAGGCCGCTGCAGCGGGCCGCCCCGTGGTTCATGTTCGGGGTGAGCGGACTGTCCTGGCTGCGCAGCCTCAAGGCCCAGGCGGAGATCGCCGGGCTGATGGAGACCCGTCCCGTCCGGACCCGGGAACACGTCCTCGGCGTCGCCGGTGGGCTCGCACTGACGGCCGGCCTGGTCGGTATCGGACGCGGTGTCCACGGCGTGGCCGGCACTGCCGCCCGGGCCCTCACACCGGTCCTGCCCGCCCCGGTCGCGACCGCCGTCGGAGCCGGGGCCACCGCCGCCGGCACGGCCTTCGTGCTGGACAAGGTGGTCTACCGCCGGTTGCTGGAACGGTTGTCCAAGGCGGCCCAGGAGACGAACGCGAGGCTGCTGCCGGGCCGGGTGCCGCCGATCGAGCCGGAACGCTCCGGTTCCGAGGCGTCCCACGAGTCCTGGGCCTCGCTCGGGGCCAAGGGCCAGGCCGTGGTCTCGGACGGCCCGCGGGCCGTGGACATCGCCGAGGCCACCGGCGAGCCCGCGATGACCCCGATCCGGGCCTATGCCGGCTGGCAGGAGGGTCGGGACCTGCAGGGCACGGCGGCGGCCGTCGTCGCCGAGCTGCGGCGCACCGGCGCCTTCGAGCGGGAGGTGCTGCTGGTCCTGACCACCACGGGCACCGGCTGGCTGCAGGAGTGGTCCGCGTCCTCGGTGGAGTTCCTCACCGGCGGCAACTGCGCCCTGGCCTCGATGCAGTACACGTACCTGCCCTCGGGGGTGGCGTTCGTCGCCGACCGCGCCACGCCCGTGCTCGCCGCGGACACCCTGCTGACCGCCATCGAGGCCGAACTGGACAGGATGCCGGCGGGTCACCGGCCGAAGCTGCTGGTCGGCGGGGAGTCCCTCGGGGCCCTCGGCGGCACCGAGGCCTTCGAGGACCTGGAGGACATGATCGCCCGCGTGGACGGGGCCGTCTGGTCCGGGCTGCCGCGGTTCACCACCTTCTGGCAGTCCCTCGCCCCGTTCCGCAGGCGCGGCACCCCTGAGATCGCGCCCGTGGTCGACGACGGCCGGCACGTCCGGTTCGCCACGCGCCCCGAGGACCTGGTCACCGACTACAACGGAGTCCCGTTCGGTGAGTGGGACAGCACGCGGATCGTGGTGGCCCAGCACGCCTCCGACCCCGTGGTGTGGTGGAGCCCGGAGCTGCTGTGGCGCAAACCCGACTGGGCGAAGGAGAGGGCCGGGCTGGACGTGTCCCGGCACCTGCGCTGGATGCCGTGGGTGACGTTCTGGCAGGTCGCCTCGGACATGCCGCAGTCCGTGGCGGTGCCCGGGGGCCACGGGCACCGGTACATGGAGGACATGCTGCACTACTGGGCGGCCGTGCTGGGCAAGGACCCGCTGGCCGACTACTCGCGCATCGCCCAGGCCATCCGCCGCACCATCGTCCCCACCTACGCCTGAACCGGCCGACGCCCGCCCGTCACGCACCCGCCATGCCGGGGGAGTATCCTGCGCCCCAGAAGCCCCGACGAGCCCAGTCCAGGAGGGCCCATGGCGCAGGACGCCGACCCGCAGTACGTGGACGCCGAGACCCCGGCCGCCGGACGGGACTGGACGCAGGCCGCGGCGGAGGACCTCGTCCGGCACGTCGCCACGGACCCGGACCGCGGGCTGTCCGCCGCGGAGGCAGCCGTGCGGCTCGGGGCGTACGGGCCGAACGAGCTGGCCACGGCCCCGCCCGAGCCCGGTTGGAGGCGGTTCCTGCGCCAGTTCACGGACCCGCTGATCTACCTGCTGCTGGCCGCCGTGGCGGTCTCCCTGCTCGTCTGGGCGGTGGAGGGTGCCGCGGGGGTGCCGGTCGACGCCGCGGTCATCTCCGTCATCGTGGTCTTCAACGCCGTCCTCGGTCACGTCCAGGAGGCCCGGGCGGCGGATGCGGTGGCGGCACTGCAGGACCTCACCGCCGTGACCGTCTCGGTCGTCCGGGACGGGCGCACCGAACGGGTCCCCGCCACGGACCTGGTGCCCGGGGACCTGCTCGTCCTGGCCGAGGGGGACTCGGTGGGCGCGGACGCCCGGCTGCTGAGCGCCTCCTCGCTGCAGGTCGCCGAGGCCGCCCTGACCGGTGAGTCCGTCCCGGTCACCAAGTCCACGGCCGTCCTGGAGGCGGCCGTGCCCCTGGGCGACCGGGTCAACATGGTCTTCAAGGGCACCGCCGTGACCCAGGGGATCGGCCGGGCCGTGGTGACGGCCACCGGCATGGACACCGAGATGGGGCACATCGCCGCGCTGCTGGCCGGCACGGAGCGGGAGCCGACCCCGTTGACGCGGGAGCTCGACGGGATCGGCAGGACCCTGGGGATCGCGGTCGTCGTGATCGCCGTGGTGGTGATGGCGGCCATCGCGTTCACGAGCGGGGTCTCCTCGCTGCAGGACGCGGTGGACGTGCTGCTGGTCGGCGTCTCCCTGGCGGTGGCGGCCGTGCCCGAGGGGCTGCCGGCCGTCCTCTCGGTGGTGCTCTCGCTCGGCGTGCAGGCGATGAGCCGTCGCCATGCGATCGTCAAGGACCTGGCCTCCGTGGAGACCCTCGGCTCGGCCTCCGTCATCTGCTCGGACAAGACCGGGACCCTGACCCGCAACGAGATGACGATGCTCAAGGTCCGGTCCTCCTCCGGGGAGTCGCACGTCACCGGGGTGGGCTACGCCCCGGACGGGGAGGTGCTGCTGGAGGGCACCCCGCTGCTGGAGAACGACCCCGAGCTGGACCTGCGCGAGGAGGACATCGTGGTCCTCGCCGGCGGCACCCTGGCCTCCGACGCCGAGGTCCGCCAGGACGAGGACGGGCACTGGGTCGTGGTCGGGGATCCCACCGAGGCGGCGTTCGTCGTGGCCGAGCGCAAGGCCGGGCTGTCCGGGATGCGCGAGGCGCGGTTCCAGCGCGTGGCGGAGGTGCCCTTCACCTCCGAGCGCAAGATGATGTCGGTCATCGTGGACGACCGGGACCACACGGACACGGGCCCGGGCGCTCCGGCGGATGCCGGCTGGCCCGGAGCCGGCCGGCCGGTCCTGGTGGCCAAGGGGGCTCCGGACGTGCTGCTGCGCCACTGCACCCGCGTCCGCACCGGGCTGGAGGTGGCCCCGCTGACCGAGGCCGACCGGGCCGCCGTCGCCGCCGACGTGGAGTCGATGTCCCGCGAGGCCCTGCGCACGCTGGCCGTGGCGTACCGGCCGCTGACCGTCCACGAGTACGCGGGCGCGGTGGGCCCGGACGGTGCCTTCGACGCCGGGGCGGGCCTGGCGCTGGAGCAGGACCTGATCTTCGTCGGCACGGTGGGGATCATCGACCCGCCGCGCTCGGAGGTCGCCGAGGCGGTGGCGCAGGCCCGCCGGGCCGGGATCCGCGTGGTGATGATCACCGGCGACCATCCGGCCACGGCGCTGCGGATCGCCCAGGACCTGGGGATCGCGCACACCGGGCAGGGGGCGGTCACCGGTCCCGAACTGGACGCGATGGACGCGGCGCAACTGCGGGCGGCGGCACGGCGGGCCACGGTGTTCGCGCGGGTCGCCCCCGAGCACAAGCTGCGCATCGTCGAGGCCCTGCAGGCGGAGGGCCACGTGGTGGCCATGACCGGCGACGGCGTGAACGACGCCCCGGCCCTGAAGAAGGCGGACATCGGGGTGGCCATGGGCATCACGGGCACGGAGGTCTCCAAGGAGGCCGCCGCCATGATCCTCACGGACGACGACTTCACCACCATCGTCGCCGCGGTGCGCCAGGGCCGGGTGATCTTCGGGAACGTCCGGAAGTTCCTGCGCTACCTGCTGTCCTCCAACACCGGCGAGGTCCTGACCATGTTCCTCGGCGTGGTCCTGGCGGGGTTCCTGGGCCTGGCCGGGCACGACGACGGGATCGTGGTACCCCTGCTGGCCACCCAGATCCTGTGGATCAACCTCATCACCGACTCCGGCCCGGCCCTGGCGATGGGCGTGGACCCCGAGGCGGAGGACGTCATGGCCGGGCCGCCGCGCGGGGTGCGGGACCGGGTGGTCGACGGGCGGATGTGGGCCGGGATCCTCTGGACCGGTCTGGTCATGGCCGTGGTCACCCTGTTCGCGATCGACCTCCACCTGCCCGGCGGACTGGTGGAGGGCGCGGAGACGGTGGAGGTGGCGCGCACCGCCGCGTTCACCACGCTCGTGTTCGCCCAGCTGTTCAATGCCCTGAACTCCCGGTCCGAGACCGTCTCCGCCTTCCACCGGCTGTTCACCAACGGCTGGCTGTGGGCGGCCATCGCCTTCGGCGCGGTCACCCAGGTCCTCGTGGTGCACCTGCCGTTGCTGCAGGGAGCCTTCGGCACGGCGGCCCTGGGCTGGGACCAGTGGCTGGCGTGCCTGGCGCTGGCCTCCGGGGTGCTGTGGTCCGGCGAGCTGCGCAAGGTGGTGCTCAGGGCGCGGGCGGCGTGACAATGGATCACGGACAACGCCGACGAAGGGTAACCGTCATGACCGAGTCAGGATCCCGGCCCCAGCTGGTCACCTGCCTGTGGTCCAACGGGCAGGCGGAGGAGGCCGCGCGGTTCTACGTGGACGCCTTCTCCGCCTACCGGCCCGACACCCACCTGGACGAGGTAAGGCGCAGCGCGATCGACGTGGTCCCCGGCGGGGACCAGGTGCACCTGCGCGCCGGTGACGTGCTCACGGTGTCCTTCACCCTGGACGGCCAGCGCTTCGTCGCGCTCAACGACCCCGCCCGGCCGGTGCCGTACACCGACGCCGTCTCCCTGCAGGTGCTGTGCGGGAACCAGGAGGAGGTGGACCACTTCTGGTCCGCGCTCACGGCAGGGGGCGGGACGGGGGTCGCCTGCGGCTGGCTCCAGGACCGCTTCGGGATGCGCTGGCAGGTGGTCCCCACCGTGCTGCTGGAGCTGCTGGCCGGGGAGGACCGCGACGCCGCCGCCCGGGTGCAGCGGGCGATGATGGGCATGGTGCGGCTCAGCATCGAGGGGCTCATGGACGCCGCACAGGACGCCTTCGGCGCCGAGGAGCAGTGACCCCGGGCCCTCAGCGCACCAGCAGGGCGACCAGGAAGTCCGCCTCCGGGGTGAACTCGTCGAGCTGCCACGTGGCGAACCGGCCCTGCAGCCGGAACCCGGCCTGGCCGGCGTCGTCCACGAACTCCTCGAAGTCATAGCCGCGCCCCGCGCCGAAGCCGACCACCGCGCGACCGCCGTCCCGCAGGGCGGCGTGCAGGTGGCGCAGCACGTCCTGCCGGGACCCGGGGGAGAGGAAGCCGAAGACGTTGCCCGCCGAGAGGATCAGGTCGAAGGGCTCCTCCTCGCCCAGCTCGGCGAGGGTGGCCGCGTCCAGGGTCTCCAGGTCGGCCACGTACCAGTCGGCGTCCGGGTGGTCCTCGCGGGCCACGTCGATCAGGTGCTCGTCCAGGTCCACGCCGGTGACGCGGTGCCCCGCGCGGGCCAGGTACCCACCCACCCGGCCGGTGCCGCAACCGGCGTCCAGGACGCGCGCGCCCCGGGGGCACAGGGCGTCCACCAGCCGGGCCTCGCCGTGCAGGTCCATGCCCTCGGCGGCCAGGGACCGCCAGCGCTCTGCGTAGCGGCGGGAGTGCTCGGGATCGTTGGCCACCATCCGGGCCCAGAGGTTCTCGGTCATGCCCCCAGTATCGCGCGTGCGCCGGCACGTGCACTTCTGCCCCCGGGTGGCTATAAGGTGAGACAGGAACGAGCCCGAATACCGGAAGGACCACCCCATGAGCATCGCGCAGATCCCGCTCCGGCTGACCGCCGGCGCCTTCATCCTCAACTCGGGGATCAACAAGACCAAGATCTCGGAGGAACAGGCCGAGCAGATGCGGGACCTGGCCGCCAACGGCGTGCCGTTCCTGAAGGACATGACCCCGAAGCAGTTCAAGCAGTTCCTCACCGCCGGGGAGCTCGGGGTCGGTGCCGCGCTGCTGCTGCCGTTCGTGCCGGGCTGGCTCGCCGGCGCCGCGCTGACCGCCTTCTCCACGGGGCTGCTGTCGATGTACAAGAACACCGAGGGCATGACGGAGCCCGACGGCATCCGGCCGACCGAGCAGGGCACCGCCGTGGCCAAGGACGTGTTCCTCTTCGGCATCGGCACCGCCCTGATGGTGGACGGCGCCGTGAACCGGGTCGGCCGCAAGAACGCCGCCGCCGCCCGCCGGGCCAAGAAGCTCACCGCCGCGGCCGAGGTCAAGGCCGACGCCATCCGCTCCGCCGCGGACGCCAAGGCCGAGGCCATCAACAAGGCCCGTGAGGAGCAGACGCAGGCGCTGCGCGCGGCCCGCAAGAAGCTGCAGGAGACCCGCAAGAGCATCTGATGCCCTGAAGGTCGCCGTGAGGGGCCCGTCCCGGTTCTGCCGGGGCGGGCCCCTGGCGCGTCCGGCGAACTGGACGCGCACGACCCGGACCCGCATGACCCTGGCCGGCACGACCCGGGCCTGATGGGCAGCGTCCGGCGCTACGGTGGCACCATGAGCCATGCCGATCCCGCCGACCTCCCTGCCGACGTCCCTGCCGGCCGAGACGCCCCCGGCCCCCGGCCCGGGGCACCGGAGCTGGGCACCCTCGCCATCCTGGGCGCCGGCGGGGACCTGACCCGCCGGTTGCTGCTGCCGGGACTGGCCACCTGCCTGGCCGCCGGGGTGCCCCAGCACGGGATCACCGTGATCGGCGTCGGCCGGACCGAGGACGTGGACTTCGCCGCCACCGTGCGCGAGGCCTTCGCCGAGGTGCTGGACGACGTCCAGCTCGGTCTCCCCGCGGTGCGGGCCACTCTCGCCTCCGTCCGCTGGGTCACCGGGGACGCCGCCGACGCCGGGGACCTGGCCGCCCTGCTGGCGGAGGCGGAGGGTCCCACCGGGCTGTACTTCGCGCTGCCCCCGGGCGTCACGGAGGACGCCTGCCGGGAGCTGGCGGGACTGCACGCGGAGGGACGGCTGCCCCCGGACACCGTCCTGGTGCTGGAGAAGCCCTTCGGGTCCGGGCAGGAGTCCGCACGGCGCCTGAACGAGCTGCTGGCCGGGTTCCTGCCCGAGGAGCGGGTGTTCCGGGTGGACCACTTCCTGGCCACGCCCGGGGTGCTCGGACTGGTGGGGCTGCGCTTCGCCAACCGCATCCTGGAACCGGTGTGGAACCGGGACCACGTGGAACGGATCGAGATCACCTACGACGAGACCCTGGGGCTGGAGGGCCGCGCCGGGTTCTACGACGGGACGGGGGCGGCCCGGGACATGATCCAGTCCCACCTGCTCCAGGTCATGGCCCTGACGATGATGGACCCGCCGGACCGGTTCGACGGCGTGGCGGTCCCGGCCGGCACCGAACAGGTGCTGCGGGCCACCCGCTTGTGGCCGGACGGGCCTGACCACGGCGCGGACGTCCCCGTGGTGGTCCGTGGCCGGTACACCGCCGGCACCGTGGACGGGCGCGCGCTGCCCGCCTACGTGGACGAGGTCGGCGTGGACGCCTCGCGGCAGACCGAGACGTTCGCGCAGGTGATCGTGGAGGTGGACTCCCGGCGATGGAGCGGGGTGCCCGTGGTGCTGCGCTCCGGCAAGGCCATCGGCTCCCCGCGCCAGGAGATCTCGGTGGTGTTCCGCCGCCCGCCGCTGGACGCCGGGCACGTCCCGGCGGGCGGGCCGCCGCCGGCCGACGTGCTCCGGATCGGCTTCGAGGACGAGCGGATCGCGCTGGAGCTCAACGCCGGCGGACCGTTCGACTCCCGCGGGATGACCCGCACCGTGCTGAGCTCCGAACTGCCCGAACCCGGCCTCACGGCCTACGGCTCCCTGCTGCACTGGGTGCTCGAGGGCAGCGGGGCCTTCACCGTCAGCGGCGAGGGAGCCGAACAGGGCTGGCGCATCACCGAGGGCATCACCGCCGCCTACGGCTCCGGGGCCGCCCCGCTGCTGGACTACGCCGCCGGGTCCTCCGGCCCCCGGGCCGGGGGCTAGGCTAGGCGCCCTCGACCGCCATCCGGGACCAGCCGCCGTCGGGATCCGCGGGCAGCTCGCGGATCACGCGTGCGGGCACGCCCACGGCCACCACGTTCGCCGGCAGGTCCGAGGTGACCACCGCACCGGCGCCGACCACGGTGTTCTCCCCGATGGTGACGCCCGGGCCCACGATCACGCCGCCGCCGAGCCACACGTTGTCCCCGATGGTGATCGCCTCGGCGCCCTCCCACTTGTCCCGGCGGGGACCCGGTTCCAGGGGATGGGTGGCCGTGAGCAGTTGCACGTTCGGCCCGATCTGCGCGTCCGCCCCGATGTGGATCGGCGCGCAGTCCAGGGCGACGAGGTTGAAGTTGGCGAAGGTGCGGTCCCCCACGTGCAGGTTGACCCCGTAGTCCACGCGCAGCGGCGGACGGATGACGACGCCCTCCCCGCAGGTGCCGAGCAGCTCGCCCAGCAGGTCCCGGCGCTCGGCGAGCTCGGTGACCGAGGTGGCGTTGTACCGCTCGGAGAGCAGTTCGGCACGCGTGTTCAGCGCCTCCAGCGTGTGGTCGTCGGCGAGGTACGGCTCCCCGGCGATCATCCGTTCGTGCATGGAGCGCTCATCCGGGAAGTACGGGGAGTACGGGGAGGTGGGGGCTGGATCCGTCATGGTCCCAGCGTGCCAGAATGACCGCATGAGCACCCCGGACACCACGCGCGAGCCCACCGGCCGGATCATCGACGGCCCAGAGGGACCGGCCATCCAGATCACCAGGACCCTCCCGCACGCCGTCGAGGACGTGTGGAACCACCTGGCGGACCCGGCGCTGCTGGCGAGGTGGTACGGCACCTACACCGGGGACCCGGCCACCGGCAGCGTGCAGCTGGCCATGGTCGAGGCCCCGGACCAGCCGGGGCAGTGCACCATCGAGGCCTGCGATCGGCCCCACCGCCTCCACGTGGTCCTGCAGGACCCGGCCGGGGCGGCCTGGCGCCTGCGCCTCACCCTGGACTCCGCCGACACCGGGAGGGGCACCGCACTGGTCTTCACCCAGCCGATCGCCGGCTTCGAGCAGATGGCCCCCGACGTCGGCCCCGGCTGGGAGTACTACCTGGACCGGCTGGAGGCGGCGCTGGAGGGCGGCGACGTGGAGGCCGTGGACTTCGCCGACTTCCACCCGCACCTGCGGGAGCACTACACGCCCGTGGAGCCCACCCCGAGCGGCCCGGAGGGGGACAGCCGGGCGTGAGGCCGGACAGCGCAGACCTGCTCGACCACGAGCACCGCTTCGCCTGCGTGTCCAGCGTCCCGCTGTTCAGCGGGGTGGAGGAGGAGGACCGGCACCGGATCGCCGAACGCGTCATCACCCGGCCCTACCGGCGCGGCGAGGTGGTCTACTCGATCGGGGACAGCCCCGGCCTGCAGATCGTGCACTCCGGACGGGTCAGGCAGTCCCGGGTGCTGGAGAACGGCAACGAGCAGCTGCTGCGGGTGCTCTCACCCGGGGACTTCACCGGGGAGCACGCGCTGCTGAGCGACGAACCGGTCACCTCCCTGGCCGTGGCGGCCACGGACGCCCAGGTCTGCTCCCTGGCGCGCGCGGACATGGACCGGTTCCTGGCGGCCTACCCCCGGGTGGCCATGACCATGCTGCGGACCGTGGCCCGCCGGCTGGAGGCGACCGAGCACCAGGTCGCGGAGATCACCGGCCGCTCCGTGGAGTCCCGGCTGGGGGAGTACCTCGTGGCCGCCGCCGCCGAGGCCGGCGCGGCACCGGGCTCCGAGTACAGGCTGCCGATGCCCAAGAAGGACCTGGCCTCCTACCTCGGCACCACCCCGGAGACCCTGTCCCGGCGCCTGCACGCGCTCGCGGACCAGGGCCTGGTCCGTCTCGGCCGCGGCAACCGGGTCACCGTGCTGGACGAGCCCGGGTTGCTGCTGCTCTGAACCGCGGGCCGGTCAGCCGTGGCTCTCCTCCTCGACCCCCGTGACGGTGGTCAGCAGGAACACGCTGTCCTCGAGGGCGAGCACGCCGTGGCGTTCCTTGGTCAGCTGCACCAGCTGACCCACGCCCAGCCGCTGGTCGCCCCCGATGCCGGCGGTGACCTCCAGGGATCCCTGGAGCACCTGGAGGGTGGCCGCCGGTGGGGCGTTGTGGTCGGCCAGCCGGGCGCCGTCGGTCAGCGCGATGATCGACTGTCGCAAGTGGCCGTCGCGCAGCAGCAGGTCTCCGTGCCGGCCGTGCGGGTTGGCCCGGGCGGCATCCAGGGTGCTGCCGATCAGGGCCGTCAGGTCATGGGGTCCGGGCGAGTAGGTCATGGGATCACCGTAGCCGGTGGGCCTCAGCCGAGGGCACCCATGAGCGTGTAGGACAGCCCGCCGAACACTCCGGCGTAGAGGGTGATGGCGACGGCCTGCCAGGCGATCACGTAGCCCTTGGCGGCGCCGAAGGAGACCAGTGCGGCGGAGGTGAAGTGGGTGGGCAGCAGGAAGGGACCGAGCAGTGAGACCCCGGGCACCCCGTACCTCTCGAAGGCACGGCGGGTCCTGCGCTGCCGTGGGCTCAACGGTGCCGGCGCCCGTCCCTGGGCGATCCGGCGGTTCAGCACCGCGGTACGGGCCCGGTCGAAGGACAGCACGATGACGGTGACGATGGCGAGGTTGGCCAGGATGGCCACCGGGATCGACAGCCATGGGCTGATCCCGGCGACCGCGCCGATGATCGCCGCACCCTCGCCCTCCACGAACGGGATGAGGGCGGACACGGCGACCCCGAGGAATTGCAGGGCGGTGGGGAGGGAGTCGGTGAACTGCTGGAGGTCCTGGACCAGGTCCATGGCGGGGCCTTTCGTCGTCGGTGCCGGTCGGGTGTCTCCAGCCTCCTGCGGTACCGGTGCCCGCGGCAGTGCCGCCGTGTCACCGGTTCGCGGGCGCCTGTCACCACCGGGCCGTGACAGTTGTCATCGGCCTACTGTGGATGCCGTGACCGAACCCCACGACCCCGTTCCCCGGCCCTCCGGGCAGTTCCCGACGGCGGCGCCCGGCACCGCTGCGGACCCGGCCGCGGTGGTGCCCGGCCACGGCGTCACGGCGACGTGGTGGTACACCTTCGTCTCCATGGCGTTCTTCGCCCTGTTCCTGCCGGTGACCTTCCTCGGCGTGCAACGGGGACTGGTGGCCGACGCGGGCCCCGCACCCGAGGCCCTGGTGGGTGCCGTGGACGTGCTGTTCCTGGTCAGCGCCGTCGGCGCGGTCTACGGGTGCCACCTGCAGCGGGCCGGCCTGGGCAGCGGCTGGCCGGGGCCGCGCGATGTGGCGCTCGTGCTGGTCCCGCCGGCGGTGGCGTGGGTGCTCACCCTCTGGCTGCCGGGAGCCGCGATGACCGGCGCGTTCCCCGTGTGGCTGGGCCTGAACGTCCTGGTGCCGGTGTTGCCGCGGATCCACCGTCGGGTGGTCCTGACGGCCGCGGCGGCGCTCTACGGCGTGCACTGGTGGCTGGGCGGGGAACTGGCCGGTCCAGGCCCGGAGAACCGCTACCTGGTCTCCCTGGTGGTCTTCACCGTGCTGTGCCCGGCGGTCTTCCTGCTCTCCGCCTGGTGGTGGGACGTCGTGGTCCGGCTCGATGGCGCTCGCCGCGACGCCGGCCAGCTCGCCGTGGCCCGGGAGCGGTTGCGCTTCGCCTCGGACCTGCACGACATCCAGGGCCACCACCTGCAGGTCATCGCCCTCAAGGCCGAACTCGCCGAGCGCCTGCTGGACCGCGACCCGGTGGCGGCCCGCGAGCACGTCCACGAGGTGCGCAGCCTGGCCCGCACGGCCCTCGAGGAGACCCGCGCCCTCGTGCGGGACCTGCGCCAGGTGTCCCTCGAGGAGGAACTCGCCAACGCCCAGGACGTGCTCCGGGCCGCCGGCGCCGCCACCTCCCTGCGGGCCGTCGAGGTGGAAGACGCGGCGGCGCGCACCCTGTTCGGCCTGGCCGTGCGAGAGGCCGCCACCAACGTCCTGCGCCACTCCGAGGCCGCCACCGTGACGATCACCCTGGAGCACCGGGCGGAGGAGACGGTGCTGACGGTCCGCAACGACGGCGCCGTGGTCACCGATCCGGTGACCACGGCCTCGACCACGGGCTCCACCACGGCGGTCCCGGGAACCGGACTGACCGGGCTGCACCGGCGCTTCGCGACGTACGGCGGCACGGTGACCGGCGCCCTGGCGGACGGTGAGCACGTGCTGCGGGCCCGCCTGCCCCGGACCGTTGCGGCGGGAACGACGACCGAGATGCCTGAGACGACCGAAGAGAGCGAGGGAGACCCCAGATGATCCGCGTCCTGATCGCCGATGACGAGGTGATGATCCGCAGCGCCCTGGAGAGCCTGCTGGGACTGGAGGAGGACATCGAGGTGGCCGCCGGAGTCGACGACGGTCACCAGGCGGTGGCGGCGGCCCGCGAGCACGCGCCGGACGTGTGCCTGCTGGACCTGGAGATGCCGGGACTGGACGGCGTGGAGGCGGCCGAGCAGATCCTGCGGCAGGTGGCCACCCGGGTCATCATCGTCACCCGCCACGCCCGCCCCGGCGTGCTGCGCCGTGCCCTGGGGGCGAGGGTCTCCGGGTTCGTGCCGAAGTCCACGCCGGCCGAGGACCTGGCCCGGGTGATCCGGGACGTGGCCGCCGGCCGCCGCTACGTGGACCCGGACATCGCGGCCACCGCCCTGGGCGGGGAGCGCAGCCCCCTGACCGACCGCGAGCTGGACGTGCTGCGCGCGGGCCGGGACGCGGCCACGGTGCAGCAGATCGCCGACCGGCTGCACCTGGCCCCCGGCACCGTGCGGAACTACCTGTCCTCGGCCATGGGCAAGCTGGGCGTGGGCACCCGGCGGGAGGCCTCGCAGGTGGCCTGGGAACAGGGCTGGATCTAACCGGCGCGGTCCCGGGCCTCATACGGCTGCCCGGTCGAGACCTCCCGGTCCAGGGCGTCGATCGACCAGAACGTGTCCGCCTCGGCGAGCCACGGGCTGGCCGGCAGCGTCACGGGCTCGCCGGTGCGCACCGACCGCGCCACCGCTCGGGCCGTGGTCCGCGCCCTGGCGGTGTCCTCGTCGAGGAACTCCAGCACCCCGGTGTGGCGGGTGCGAAGCTGCAGCACGTCCCCGGCGGGCAGCCCGGCGGCCAGCTGGCGCCCGCGCAGCAGCTCGGCGTCGAAGGCGGCCCCGGCCACCAGCACGATGTAGCTGATCCACGCGATCACCATGATCACCACGAGGCCGTTCAGGGTGCCGATGATCCGGTCGAACGTGCCGAAGCGCTCCGCCAGCCAGCCCAGCAGCACGGTCATGGCGAACAGGGCCAGCACGGCGGTGAGCCCGCCCCAGGACATCCAGCGGAAGGGCGGCTGCACCACGTTGGGCCCCCAGTGGTAGGCCACGGTGACCACGAACACGATCACCGCCAGGATCACCGGCCACTTCAGCAGGTTCCAGGCGGCCACGGTGGTGGCGGGCAGCCCCAACAGGTCGCCGAGGCGCTCCGAGAGCCCACCGCCGATCAGCACCAGCAGCAGCACGGCGATCACCGCGATCATCAGCGCCAGTGTCTCGACGAAGATCACGGTCCGGAACCACAGGAACCTGCGGCCCTCGCGGGTGTCGTGGATGCGGTGCATGGCCCGGTGGAAGGAGGCGAGCACGTTGGAGGCGGCGATGATCGAGCCGATCAGGCCCAGCACCACCCCCGGCACGCCGCCGTCGGTGTTGGCCAGTGCCAGCAGCGCCGCCGTGACGACGTCCGGGTTCAACCCGGGCAGCAGCTCGTGCAGCAGCTCGGCACCGGTGTGCACCGTCTCGTCCTCCAGGCCCAGCAGGGAGACGATGGACACCACGGCGATCGCGGCCGGCACCACGGAGAGCAGCGAGTAGAAGGCCATGGACCCGGCCACGTCCCAGACCTGCATGTCCACGAGCTTCATGACGGTGCGCCGAATGACGTGGAGCAGCGTCACCCGCGGGCGCCGGTAGGTGCGCTCCGGCGCCGGGCGGCGGAACAGGTGACTGGGCATGGGACGAGCGTAGTCCGCCCGGCCCGGTCAGAACTCGACGTCGGTGGGATTCAGCACGCGGGCCAGGAAGTCCTGGGTGCGCGGCTGCTGCGGGTTCCCGATGACCTGGGCGGCCGGGCCCTGCTCGACCACCACGCCGCCGTCCATGAACACCACGCGGTCGGCCACCTCACGGGCGAAGCTCATCTCGTGGGTGACCACGAGCATCGTCATTCCCACGCCGGCCAGCCGGCGCATCACCGCCAGCACCTCGCCGACGGTCTCGGGGTCCAGCGCCGAGGTCGGCTCGTCGAAGAGCATCAGCTGTGGGTCCATGGACAGTGCGCGGGCGATCGCCACGCGCTGCTGCTGGCCGCCGGAGAGCTGGTCCGGGTAGCGTCCCTCCATCCCGGCCAACCCCACGCGCTCGAGGTTGGCCTTCGCGACGTCGGCCGACTCGGCCTTGCCCCGGTGCAGCACCTTGACCTGGGCGACCGTGCAGTTCTCCAGGACGGTCAGGTGCGGGAAGAGGTTGAAGTGCTGGAAGACCATGCCCACGTGCCGGCGCATGGCGTTGAGGTCCACGTCCTCGTCGGTGGCCTCGAACCCGCCCACGGTGACGGTCCCGGAGTCGGGGACCTCCAGCAGGTTCACGCAGCGCAGCAGGGTGGACTTGCCGGAACCGGAGGGGCCGATCAGGCAGACCACCTCGCCGGGGGCGACCGTCAGGTCGATCCCCTTCAGCACGTGGTTGGAGCCGAAGGACTTGTTCAGTCCGGTGATGGAGACCCCGGAGGCCTGGACGGAGGGAGCGGCCGGAGAGGCGGGGGAGGGATTCGTCATGGGATCGACTTTCTCGGGATCGTCGTCTGGACCGTCAGGACCGTCAGGACCGGGAGCGGCCGGCGCCGCGGGACTCGAAGCGGCGGGCGAGCAGGGACAGCGGCACCGTGATGATGAGGTACATCAGTCCGGCCACCAGCACGGGGGTCAGCCCGGCGCCCAGGGCGGTGATCCCGTCTCGGCCGAACTTGGTCAGCTCGAACTCGTGGGCGGCCAGGCCCAGGACGTAGACCAGGGAGGAGTCCTTGGTGAGCAGGATGACCTCGTTGGTCAGCGGCGGCAGCACCAGCCGGAAGGCCTGCGGGATGACGATCGTGACCATGGCCCGCCAGCCCGGCATGCCCAGCGACCGGGCGGCCTCGTACTGGCCCTTGGGCACGGCCTGCAGGCCGGCTCGCAGGGTCTCCGAGATGTAGGCGGCGGACACCAGGCCCAGCGAGGCCATGACGACGACCGGGATCGGCCACTGCACCCCGAAGGCGAACGGGACGCCGTAGCCGAACGCCAGGAACACCAGCAGCGCGGGCACGCCGCGGAAGAACTCGGTGTAGACGGTGGCCAGCCAGCGGTAGGGCGGGAACGCGGACATCCGCATCAGGGCCAGCACGATGCCGCCCACCAGGCCCACGGCGAACGAGGTCGCGGTGTAGAGCAGCGTGTTGCCGAACCCGATGAGGATGATGTCCGGGAACATCGGGGCCACCGCGGCGAAGTTGAACACCGATTCGCCCACGGTCTGCCAGTCCACGGCCAGCAGGACGGCGATGATCGCCGCCACGAAGACCGCCGCCTGGATGCCCAGGGAGATCCGGCGACGGCGGCGCGCGCCCCCCGGCCGGACGGCGTCCGGGCCCCGGGGCGTCGCCTGGGCGGGGCCGGCGTCGGGACCCGGCTGCGGGACCGGGGCGCCCCCGGGCTGGTTCTCACTCACTGCGCGGCCTCCTCGCCGAACCAACGGACCCGGGACTCGTCCAGGGTGCCGTCCTCTTCCATGTCGAGCAGCGTCTGGTTGACGAAGCTCAGCAGCAGCGCGTTGTCCGGGGAGATGCCCATGCCCAGCTGCTCACCGGTCGCGAAGGTCTCCACGACCTCGTAGGCCGGGTCGTCCTTGAGCTGGTAGAGCAGCACCGAGCCGTTGCCGAGCACCGCGTCCGCGCCGCCGGAGCGCAGGCCCTCGACCTGCACGCCGCCGTCCTCGAACTGCACGATGTCCAGGCCGTTCTCCTCGGCGAAGGCCTCGCCGGTGGTCGCCTGCTGGACGCCGATGCGCTTGCCCTGCGCGGACTCCAGGTCCGTGATGCCGGAGCCGACCGGGGCCACGAGCACGAGGTCGTCGTCCAGGTAGGGGATCGAGAAGGCCATCGTCTGCCGGCGCTCGTCCGTGATGGTGATCGAGGAGATGTTCACGTCGCAGCCGGTCAGCGAGGCGCCGGACTGGATGGCCTCGAAGGAGGAGTCCACGATGCTCAGCTCCGCGCCGAGGTCGTCGGCGATGCGCTGCACGATGTCGATGTCGTAGCCGACGGTCTTGCCGTCCTGCTGGAACTCGAACGGGGGTAGGGGATGTCCGAGCAGACGGTGAGCTGGCCGGGGTTCAGCAGCGGGACGGACTCGTTCAGGGCGACCTCGCCGCCGTTGCCGGCGCCGCCGGAGTCGGCCGGGCCGAGCACCGCGCACCCGGACAGGGCCAGGGTGCCGGCGCAGAGGGCGGTCGCGGCGAGCCGCCGGACGCGTGAGGGGGCATGATCGGCCTTCCGTGGAACGGGGATGGTCCAAGGCAGTCAGGATAGTGCCCAGTGGGTCCGCCGTCGACGCGCACCGCCGTCGGGGACCCCGGGACAGCCCGGTACCGCGCGCGTACGGTGGTGCCGATGGCCGCCTGAACCGGGGAATAGCGCGGTGCGCGGCAGGGTTGAGTCAAGTACACTCAAGTTCGAGTAGGACCCACTTTCCGCCAGTGACCGCCCGGGGGACCGGGAGGGAGGAGCACGCCATGGACGCGAAGTTCACCACGAAGAGCCAGGAGGTGCTGTCCGCCGCGGCCATGCACGCCTCGACGGCCGGCAATCCGCAGATCGAGCCGGCTCACCTGCTGAAGGCGCTCATGGACCAGCGCGGCTCCGTCGCCGTGGCGGTCCTCAAGGCCGCCGGCGTCGATCCGGACGTGGTGTCCACCGCCGCGTCCACCGCCATCAAGCAGATGCCCGCCACCTCCGGCACCTCCGTGGCCCAGGCGCAGCTCTCCCGCCAGGGGCTGCTCGCGGTGCAGGCCGCCCAACAGCAGGCCGAGGCCCTCGGGGACGACTACGTCTCCACCGAGCACCTGCTCCTGGGCCTGGCCGCGGACGCCGGCCGGGCCGGCGCCGCCCTGCGGGACGCCGGGGCGAGCCTCGAGGCCCTGTCCGCCGCGGTCAAGGAGGTCCGGGGGGACACGCGCGTGACCACTCCGGACCCGGAGAACACCTTCCAGGCGCTGGAGAAGTACGGGACCGACCTCACGGAGATCGCCCGGGGCGGCAAGCTGGACCCCGTCATCGGCCGTGACGCCGAGATCCGCCGCGTGGTCCAGGTGCTCTCCCGCCGGACCAAGAACAACCCGGTGCTCATCGGTGAGCCGGGCGTCGGCAAGACGGCCGTCGTGGAGGGCCTGGCCCAGCGGATGGTGGCCGGGGACGTCCCGGAGTCGCTGCGCGGCAAGTCGCTGATCAGCCTGGACCTGGGGTCCATGATCGCCGGGGCCAAGTACCGCGGTGAGTTCGAGGAGCGGCTCAAGGCCGTGCTGGAGGAGATCAAGGCCTCGGACGGGCAGATCGTCACGTTCATCGACGAGATCCATACCGTCGTCGGCGCCGGGGCCTCGGAGGGCGCCATGGACGCGGGCAACATGCTCAAGCCCATGCTGGCCCGCGGCGAGCTGCGCCTGATCGGCGCCACCACCCTGGACGAGTACCGGGAGAACATCGAGAAGGACCCGGCCCTGGAGCGCCGCTTCCAGCAGGTCTACGTGGGCGAGCCCTCCGTGGACGACACGATCGCCATCCTGCGCGGCCTCAAGGAGCGTTACGAGGCGCACCACAAGGTGGCCATCGCCGACTCGGCCCTCGTGGCCGCGGCGAACCTGTCCGACCGGTACATCTCCGGCCGGCAGCTGCCGGACAAGGCGATCGACCTTGTCGACGAGTCCGCCTCCCGGCTGCGCATGGAGATCGACTCCGCCCCGGAGGAGATCGACCAGTTGCGCCGCTCGGTGGACCGCCTGACCATGGAGGAGCTGGCCCTGCAGGACGAGACCGACCCCGCCTCGGTCGAGCGCCTGGCCGCGCTGCGCGAGGAGATGGCCAACCAGAAGGAGCAGCTCGCCGCGCTCAACGCCCAGTGGGAGTCCGAGAAGGCCTCCCTCAACCAGGCCGGTGACCTGCGCGTGCGGCTGGACGAACTGCGCTCGGCCGCGGACAAGGCGCAGCGCGACGGTGACCTGGCCGAGGCCTCCCGCATCCTCTACGGCGAGATCCCGGCGCTGGAGAAGGAACTGCAGGCCGCCGTGGAGGCCGAGTCCGGTGCGCCGAGCGGCGAGCAGGCGATGGTCTCCGAGGAGGTCACCGCCGATGACATCGCCGAGGTCATCTCCGCCTGGACCGGCATCCCGGCCGGCCGCATGCTCCAGTCCGAGCAGGACAAGCTGCTGACCATGGAGGAGCACATCGGCGAACGGCTGATCGGCCAGCGCCAGGCGGTGAGCTCGGTGTCCGACGCCGTGCGCCGCTCCCGGGCCGGGATCTCCGACCCCGACCGGCCCACCGGCTCGTTCCTGTTCCTCGGCCCCACGGGCGTGGGCAAGACCGAGCTCGCCAAGGCGCTGGCGGAGTTCCTGTTCGACGACGACCACGCCATGGTGCGCATCGACATGTCCGAGTACTCGGAGAAGCACACCGTGTCCCGGCTCGTGGGTGCCCCTCCGGGGTACATCGGCCACGAGGAGGGCGGCCAGCTGACCGAGGCCGTGCGGCGCCGTCCGTACTCGGTCATCCTGCTGGACGAGGTGGAGAAGGCCCACCCCGAGGTCTTCGACATCCTGCTGCAGGTGCTCGACGACGGCCGCCTCACCGACGGCCAGGGCCGCACCGTGGACTTCCGGAACGTGATCCTCATCCTCACCTCGAACCTGGGGTCCCAGTTCCTGGTGGACCCGGCACTGGACGACGCGGCCAAGCGTGCGGCGGTGATGAAGGTGGTGAACGCCTCCTTCAAGCCGGAGTTCCTCAACCGGCTGGACGACATCATCATGTTCGACGCGCTGTCCATCGAGGACCTGACCCGGATCGTGGACCTGCAGGTCGCCTCGCTCGCGCGGCGGCTGGCCTCGCGCCGGCTGAGCCTGGAGGTCTCGGACGCGGCCCGCGAGTGGCTGGCGCTGACCGGCTTCGACCCGGCCTACGGTGCCCGCCCGCTGCGCCGGCTCGTGCAGCGGGAGATCGGCGACCAGCTGGCCCGCGCCCTGTTGTCCGGAGAGATCGCGGACGGGGACACGGTGACGGTGGACCGGACCGGGGAGCAGGGCTCGGAGCAGGACGGCCTGAGCGTGGCCCGCAGGGGCTGAGCGTCAGGACCCCGCGGCGCCCGGGGTGCTCCAGTCCTGGAACGCGGGCTCGTCCACGAGGGAACCGGTGAGGGTGCCGTCATGGGCCACCGCCACGCAGTCCACGCGGCGGTCGCCGGTGGCCCAGGTGCCCTCGGTCGGGTGGGAGATCTCGACGACGACCTGGGCGTCACCGGTCTGTCCCAGCTGGATGGTCCCGCAGAACTCCTCGGCCTCCGGCCGCATCCGGTCCCCGGGGAACTGGCCGTCGGCGGGCCACAGCTTGCGTCCCACCAGCTCGGCCTCGTGCTCGCGGCTGCACTCGACCACCGTGGCCGGCTCCGGCACGGCGGTGAAGTCCGTCAGGCAGTCACCCGGCTGGACCTGGCCCGGGGGCACGTCGCGGGCGATGATGCCGTCCAGGCCGGGGTCCGCGTTGCGGGACACGGAGGGCTCGGGGGTGCCGGCGTCCCCGGTGCGCGGATCCAGCTGGGAGGAGACGAGCGGCCACACGACGAACAGGGCCAGCGCCAGGACCACCACCGCGCCGATCGCCACCCACCAGCCGCGGCGTGGCCGCTGCGGGGGAACGTCCTCGGACGGCTTCGGCGGCAGGTAGGGGACGGAGCTGGACCCCTGCTCGCTGGGGCGGTCCTCGTTCGTGTCCATCAAGGGGTCCTTCCGTACCGGTGGGACACCCCTGCCGGCCCGGCCGGCGGGCCCGCGCGGCCGGCGTCGCGTGGTCACCGGGGTGAGGGGGCGGACGTCACGTTCCGGGCGGCGCCAAGGGGTGCTGAAACATGTTAACCTAGTGAGCACGAACCATCATGACAGCGCATACTCCGGTCCAGCCCTGCCTAGAAGCTGACCACCCGGAGACGGAGAACAAAGGGGGTCACGCTCATGGGGCGCGGCCGTCAAAAGGCTAAAGCAACCAAGCAGGCCAGGGACATGAAGTACTTCTCCCCGGCCACAGACCTGTCGGCGCTCGAACGTGAGCTCGCCGGCAGCCGTGGTTCCAGCCGTGACGATGACCAGTACATCGCCTACGCGGACAAGTACACGGACGTCGAGAATACCGAGGAGGACGACGATCCCCGTTATGCGGGTTGATGGTCGTCATGACTGCTGAAGGACCCCAGGACCCTGACCTCACGACGCCGACCGGCGCCGTGAGGTCAGGGTCCTCCTTGCGCCCCGGGCATCCCGCGGCCGACGGCCATCGCGCCGCCCTGCGCTCGATCGCCCGCGTGGTGGAGGACTCCGCCCCGCTGCAGGACCCCGAGGTGGCCCGGGACGGGATCCGGGAGCTGCTGGCCGGTGCCGCGCCCCTGGTCATCACGGGTGCCGGGGTGTCCACCGACTCCGGGATCCCGGACTACCGCGGGCCCGGCGGCTCGCTGCACCGGCACCGCCCGATGACCTACCAGGAGTTCCGGCACGACGACGGCGCCCGGCACCGCTACTGGGCGCGGTCCTTCGTGGGGTGGCGGCAGATGGACACCGCGGAGCCGAACGAGTCGCACCACATCCTCGCCGGCTGGCAGCGGGAGGGCCTGCTGGCCGGGATCGTGACCCAGAACGTGGACGGGCTGCACACCGCCGTGGGGACCCCGGGACTGGTGGCCCTGCACGGGGACCTGGACCGGGTCGTCTGCCTGCACTGCGGCGCCGTGGAGGACCGGCGTGACTTCGACGCGCGGCTGGTGGCCGCCAACCCCGGTTACCTCGAGGCCGTGCGGGTGGACCCGGAGCTGGTGAACCCGGACGGGGACGTGACCCTGGGCCAGGAGTGGGTGGACCGGTTCATCATGGCCGGCTGCCGGGAGTGCGGCTCCGTGGAGCTGAAGCCGGACGTCGTGTACTTCGGGGAGAGCGTGCCGGCCGAGCGCAAGGCCGCGGCCCGCGAGGCCTTCGAGCGCGCCGGCGCGGTGCTGGCGATCGGCACCTCGCTGGCGGTGATGAGCGGTTTCCGGTTCGTGCTGGACGCGGAACGGGCCGGCAAGCCGGTGGCCGTGATCAACGGCGGCCCCACCCGGGGGGACACCCGGGCCGCGTTCCGCTGGCGCACCCGCGTGGCCCCGGCCCTGGCCTGGCTCGACGCCCGGCGCTGATCAGGGGCGCCGGGACCTGCTCAGGGCGGACGTGGCCCGGTCTGGCCCGCCCACGCCCGATCAGGACTGGGCGTAGGCCCCCGTGAGCAGGACGGCGCCGCCGTCCACGCCCTTGGCGCCCTGCATGAAGTCCTCGCCCGCACCGGCGGCCTCGTCGGTCAGCGCGCCCACGGTGCCGGCCACCCAGGACGTCAGGCCGCGGGAGTGCAGCCGGGCCACGGCCTCGTCGGCGGCCTCGGGGGCCACCACGGCCACCATGCCCACGCCCAGGTTCAGGGTGCGCTCCAGGTCCGCCAGCGGCACCCGGCCCAGCTGGGTGATGAGCTCGAAGACGGCCGGGATGGCCCACGTGCCGCGGTCCACGGTGGCCATCAGGCCCTGGGGCAGCACGCGCGCCAGGTTGGCGGCCAGCCCGCCGCCGGTGACGTGGGAGAAACCGCGCAGGGCCGGCTCCCCGGAGGCCGTCGTCACGGAACCGGCCGAACCGGTCACGGGATCGCCGTTGAGGTGGCGCACCAGGTCGAGGCAGTCGCCGGCGTAGATGCGGGTCGGCTCGAGCAGTTCCTCACCGAGCGTGCGGCCGAAGTCGGTGACCTCCCGGTCCAGGGACCAGCCGGCGGAGTTGATGACACGGCGCACCAGCGAGTAGCCGTTGGAGTGGATGCCGGAGGAGGCCATCGCGATCACCACGTCCCCCTCGCGCACCCGCTCCGGGCCGAGCAGGGCCGAGGCCTCGACCACGCCCGTGACCGCACCGGCCACGTCGTACTCGTCCACGCCCAGCAGTCCCGGGTGCTCGGCGGTCTCGCCGCCCACCAGGGCGGCGCCGGCGATGGAGCAGCCCTCGGCGATGCCCCGCACGATGTCCGCGATGCGCTCCGGGACGACCTTGCCGCAGGCGATGTAGTCGGTCATGAACAGCGGCTCGGCGCCGACCACCACGATGTCGTCCACCACCATGCCGACCAGGTCGAGGCCGATGGTGTCGTGCTTGTCCAGGGCCTGGGCGATGGCGACCTTCGTGCCCACGCCGTCCGTGGACGTGGCCAGCAGCGGCTTCGAGTACTTCAGCAGGGCGGAGACGTCGTACAGGCCGGCGAAGCCGCCGAACCCGCCGACCACGTCAGGACCGTGGGTGGCCTTGACGGCCTCCTTCATCAGGTCCACGGCGCGGTCACCGGCCTCCACGTCCACGCCGGCGGCGGCGTAGGTGATGCCAGCGTGGCTGGCGGACTCGGCGGGGTTCACGGCATCGGTCACAACGGGGTCCTGTCGGTCTCGGTCAGCAGGGGTTCCAGGGAGGCTCCGGGGCCCGGGTCCTCACCGTCGGCACCCGGCCGCTCGGCCGGGTCCACCGAGGGCGCCGGATCGGCGGAGGCCCTCTCCAGCAGGTGCTTGCCGCGCTCGTCCTCGACGGGCAGCGCGATGGGGTAGTCACCGGTGAAGCAGGCGGTGCACAGCCGCTCGCGGGGCTGCTCGGTGGCCTGGATCATCCCCTCCTCGGAGATGTACTTCAGCGAGTCGGCGCCGATGGAGGCGGCGATCTCCTCCACCCCGGCGCCGTTGGCGATCAGTTCGGCCCGGGAGGCGAAGTCGATGCCGTAGAAGCAGGGCCACTTCACCGGTGGGGAGGAGATGCGCACGTGCACCTCGCGGGCGCCGGCCTCCTTGAGCATCCGCACGATGGCCCGCTGGGTGTTGCCGCGCACGATCGAGTCGTCCACGACCACCACGCGCTTGCCGGCCACCACGGCGGGCTGCACGTTGAGCTTGAGCCGGATGCCCAGCTGCCGCAGGGTCTGGGAGGGCTGGATGAAGGTGCGTCCCACGTAGGAGTTCTTGACGAAGCCCTGGCCGAAGGGGATGCCGGACTCCTTGGCGTAGCCGACGGCCGCGGGGGTGCCGGACTCGGGGACCGGGATGACGACGTCGGCGTCCACCGGGTTCTCCCGGGCCAGCGCCCGGCCCATCTCCCCGCGGGACTCGTACACGGAGCGGCCGTTGATGGCGGCGTCCGGGCGGGCGAGGTAGACGTACTCGAAGACGCAGTGCGCGGGGGTGGGCTCGGCGAAGCGGGTGGAGCGGATGCCCTCCTCGTCGATCGCGATCATCTCGCCGGGGGAGACCTCGCGGATGAACCCGGCGCCCACGGTGGCCAGGGCGGACTGCTCGGAGGCGACCACCCAGCCGCGCTCCAGCCGGCCCAGCACCAGCGGGCGCACCCCGTGCGGGTCGCGCGCGGCGTAGAGGGTGTGCTCGTCCATGAACACGAAGCTGAACGCGCCGCGGATCTGCGGCAGCAGCGCCACGGCGGTCTCCTCGAGGGTGGAACCCTCCTCGCCCTGCAGCAGCGCGGTGACCAGGGCCGTGTCCGTGGTGTTGCCCTGGGCCAGCTCGCCGCGGGTCTGCTTGCCGTAGCGCGCCTCCACCATCCGGAACAGCTCGGCGGAGTTCACCAGGTTGCCGTTGTGCGCCAGCGCGACGGTGCCGGCCGAGGTCGCCCCCAGCGTGGGCTGGGCGTTGGCCCAGTTGTTCCCGCCGGTGGTCGAGTACCGGCAGTGCCCGACGGCGATGTGCCCGGTCAGGGTGTTCAGGGTCGCCTCGTCGAACACCTGCGAGACCAGCCCGAGGTCCTTGTAGACGGAGATGCGCTTGCCGTCCGAGGTCGCGATGCCCGCGGACTCCTGGCCGCGGTGCTGCAGGGCGTAGAGGCCGTAGTAGGCCAGCTTGGAGACGTCCTCCCCGGGTGCCCAGACGCCGAAGACGCCGCACTCGTCCTGGGGCCCCTTCTCCTGGGGATCGAGGTCGTGGGTCAACCTGCCGTCACCGCGCATCGTCGTCACGTCCCTCATTGTCCCACTTCTCCCGCCACTGCTGCAGGTCGGAGGGGTCCACGGCGTAGTCGGCCTGTGCCGGGTCCGTCACGGCCCGGGCGTGCACCGTGCGGGCACGCGCGCGGGACCGCCGGTCCAGGACCAGCCAGACGAGTCCGGCCACGCCGACGCCGATGATCCCGAAGACCACCACGAAGTACCCGAAGACGGACCCGAAGGTGAACTCCGGGTTCTGCCGTCCGGTCAGGGAGACGGCCAGGGCCGCGAGGACCCCGAGCGCGGCGCCGCCCAGCAGGAAGACGTGCACCTTCGGGGCACGCCGGACCACCAGGTCGCGGTGTTCCAGGGCGTCCGGGTCCGGCCGCATCGGGGTGGCGGCGGGATCGTCCGCGGGGCCGTCGGGGGCAGAAGTCATGCCGTCCATGGTACTGGGGTGCGGGCGGGCACCGGGCCGTGCGTCGCCGTCCGCGGCGGGGGTCCCGCGGCGCGCTACCGGGCCAACGGCAACCAGGCGGACAGGTCGGCCCGGGACCCGGAGGCCAGCACCCGCCCGTCGGCGACGGCGGTGTCCCAGCCGATCAGGCCCGTGGCCAGGTCCAGCCAGGTGGCGGGGTCCGTCTCGATCACGTTCGGCGGGGTGCCGCGGGTGTGCCGCGGACCCTCGATGCACTGGCACACCCCGAACGGCGGGACGCGCACCTCCACGGAGTTGCCGGGGGCCCGTTCCGCCAGTTCCTCCAGCAGGTACCGCACGGCCGTGGCCCGGGTGGAGCGGGGCAGGGCGGCGGCCTCCTCGGGCCCGTCCCGGCGGGCGGCGGACCATGCACCGACGGCGGCGCGGCCGGCGTCGGTGGCGATGCGGCGCTTGACGGACACGGCCTCAGTCCAGCAGGTCCAGCACGGGGCGGGCCAGCTGCACCCGGCCGACCGGTGCGCCGCGGCCCAGGATCCTCGGGGCCACCGTCTCCAGCACGCCCGGCAGGGCCTCGAGGTCCACCTGCTCCGGGGCGAACTGGGCGAGCAGCACCAGGGCCACGAGATTGCCGGCGCGCGTGCCGCCGTCGAGCGCCTTGACCGCCACCGAGGTGCCGTCCGGGGCGGCCATCGCCATGACGCCGTCGGCGCCGAGCTTGGCGAGCAGGCCCAGCTCCCGGATCACCACGGTGTTGCTGTTGGTCTCCCCGTGGACGGCCCAGGGGTGCTCGAGCATGGCGGTGGCCACCGCGGCGGCGTGCACCTCCGCGTCCCGGCGGTCCGGGGCGGCCGCGACCGCGCCGAAGCCGCGCGCGAGGCCGGCCAGGGACAACACCGGGGCCGGGGCCCCGCACCCGTCCACGCCCCAGCGGGTCACGGGCTCGCCGCAGTACTGCTCCAGCACGGCGGCGACCTCGCCCTGGACGGGATGGTCCAGGTCCAGGTAGGTGGCCGGGTCGTGCCCGCCGTGCTTGCAGGCGGAGAGGAAACCGGCGTGCTTGCCGGAGCAGTTGTAGGCCAGGGGGGTCTGCACCGGGCCCTCGGGGCCGGCGTCGCGGGCCAGCTGGATGATGCCGGCCGGGTCCGCGGGCCAGGCCGGCGGGCACTGCAGGAACGACTCGTCCATGCCCGCGTAGGACAGGATGGTCGCCGCGGCCTGGCGGTGCCGGGCGGTGCCGCGATGGGAACCGCAGGCCAGGGCGATCTGCTCGTCCACCAGCCGGGCGCCCTGGCGCAGCGAGGCGATGGCCTGCAGCGGCTTGAGCGTGGAGCGCGGGTAGATGAGCGCCTCCGGCGCCCCCAGGGAGGCCAGCACGGCCCCGTCCGGGGCGGTGACCACGGCGGACCCGGTGGTGCGGGACTCGATGAACCCGTTGCGGACCACGTGGACCAGCTCCACGGCCTCGGCGGGGGAGAAGGTGGCGGACGGCGACTGGGGCGCGGCGGACTTCTGGGGCATGGTCACCACTGTAGGCGCGCGCCCGGCGCAGGGCCTCCCGGACCGGCCGGTCAGAGTCGTTCCCGTCAGCCCCGTCAGCGCCGGCGGCGACGGACCCAGGCGGTGATCGCGATCGCGGCGGCCAGCGAGCACGCCAGGGACACCACCGCGACGCCCACGTCACCGCGCTCGAAGCCGAAGAACCGGCTGCCGAACCACATGATCAGGGCCGTCGTCATCCACACCAGCACGAACGTGTAGACCGTGGACAGGGTGCTGGCCCCGGCGCCACCGGTGCGCGGCGCCCGGCCGTAGAGCCGGCCGTAGGAGAAGTCGTCGTCATCCGGGCCGCGGGACGGGGTGCTCATGGGTTCAGGCTACGGGACCGTCTAGGCTTGGGCACCGTGAAGATCCTCGTCCTCGGCTCCGGCGGCCGTGAGCATGCCATCGTCCGCGCCCTGCTGCGCGACCCCTCCGTCCGCGAGGTCCACGCGGCACCCGGCAACGCCGGCATCGCGCTCGACGTCCCCGTCCACCCGGTGGACGCCACGGACGCCACGACCGTCACCGAGCTGGCCGGCGAGCTGGCGGCCGACCTCGTCGTCGTCGGGCCCGAGGCCCCGCTGGCCGCCGGCGTCTCCGACGCCCTGCGCGAGGCCGGGTTCACCGTCTTCGGCCCCTCGCGGGCCGCGGCCGAGCTGGAGGCCTCGAAGTCGTTCGCCAAGGACGTCATGGCCCAGGCCGGCGTCCCCACCGCGGCCGCGCACTCCTGCGCCACCGCCGAGGAGGCCGCCGCGGCGCTGGACGAGTTCGGCGCCCCCTACGTGGTCAAGGACGACGGGCTGGCCGCCGGCAAGGGCGTGGTGGTCACGTCCGACCGCGACGAGGCCCTGGCCCACGCCCAGGCCTGTTTCGCCGCCCACGGCACCGTGGTCATCGAGGAGTACCTGGACGGCCCCGAGGTCTCCCTGTTCGTGCTCTCGGACGGCACGAACGCCGTCCCGCTGGCCCCCGCACAGGACTTCAAGCGGATCGGTGATGCCGACACCGGTCCCAACACCGGCGGCATGGGCGCCTACACCCCGCTGGACTGGCTGCCCGAGGGGTTCGTGGACGAGGTCATGGACCAGGTGGCCCGCCCCGTCATCGCCACCATGGCCGATCGCGGCACCACGTTCGCGGGCGTCCTCTACTGCGGACTGGCCCTGACCTCCCGCGGGATCCGCGTCATCGAGTTCAACGTGCGCTTCGGCGACCCCGAGACCCAGGCCGTGCTGGCCCGGTTGCGCACCCCGCTCGGCCGGCTGCTCATGGACGCCGCCACCGGCTGCCTGGCCGGGGTGCGGAGACTGGAGTGGTCGGACGAGTACGCCGTGGACGTGGTCGTCGCGGCCGAGGGCTACCCCGAGGCCCCCGTCCAGGGCGGCGCCGTGACCGGCGTCGAGGACGCCGAGGCCCTGCAGGGGGTGTCCGTCCTGCACGCGGGCACCGGCCCCGGGCCCGACGGCGGACTGGTCGCCGCCGGCGGACGCGTCCTGGCCGTCGTCGGGCTGGGACAGACCCTGGCCGCGGCGCGCGAGCGCGCCTACGCGGGCGTGGAACGGATCACGCTGCCGGGCTCCCGGCACCGCACGGACATCGGCCTGAAGGCCGAACGCGGGGAGATCACCGTTCCCGCGGGGGAGGCGCTCTGATGGCCGACTACTCCAAGGGGCTCGGCGCGCCGGTGCTGGAGCTGCCCGGCTGGCGGCACGTCTACTCGGGCAAGGTCCGGGACCTGTACGAGCCGGCTGACGCCGCACCGGGGCAGTCCGCGACGCTGCTCGTGGTGGCCTCGGACCGGATCAGCGCCTACGACTTCGTGCTGGAGACCGAGATCCCGGACAAGGGCGCGGTCCTGACCCAGCTGTCCCTGTGGTGGTTCGAGCAGCTGGACGTGCCGCACCACGTGGTCTCCGTGGACGTCCCCGCGGCCGTGGCCGGCCGGGCGATGGTCGTCAAGCGGCTGGACATGTTCGAGGTCGAGTGCATCGCGCGCGGCTACCTCACCGGTTCCGGGCTCGCCGAGTACCGCGAGTCCGGGACGGTGACCGGGATCCGGCTGCCCGCGGGGCTCGTGGACGGCTCGCGGCTGGCCGAGCCCATCTTCACCCCCTCGGCGAAGGCGGACGTGGGCGAGCACGACGAGAACATCACCTTCGCGCAGATGTCCCGGCTGATCGGGGAGACCCCGGCGCAGCGACTGCGGGAGCTG
Source organism: Citricoccus sp. CH26A (assembly GCF_000224415.1). GTDB lineage: Bacteria > Actinomycetota > Actinomycetes > Actinomycetales > Micrococcaceae > Citricoccus. The sequence continues at coordinate 90,373 of NZ_AFXQ01000003.1, forward strand.
ACGCTGGACGTGTACACGCGGGCCGAGCGGATCGCCCGGGAGCGCGGCATCATCCTGGCCGACACCAAGGTCGAGTACGGGCTGGACGCCGACGGCCGGATCGTGCTGGGCGACGAGGTGCTGACCCCGGACTCCTCCCGCTTCTGGGACGTCGAGGACTACGAGCCCGGCCGCGCCCAGCCGTCCTTCGACAAGCAGTTCGTCCGCGACTGGCTGACCTCGGCCGCATCCGGCTGGGACCGGCACTCCGGTGAGGCGCCCCCGGCGCTGCCGGCCGACGTCGTGGCCAGGACCCGCGCGCGGTACGTGGAGGCCTACGAGCGGCTGACGGGACGGGCGTTCACCGCCTGATCCCGCATCCGGGCCACCAGGTCATCCAGCCAGGTCCCCACGTTGCGCCGGGCCTCGTGCGTGTCCGGGTAGCGGCAGCGCAGGTGCACGCCGGCCCCGTCGATGATGAACCACAGCATCACCCCCGTGGTCCGGATGGCGGCGCTCACGTACTGGGCGTTCAGCGCGTGTGAGTCGACCTGCACCGGCAGGCGCCGCAGGTCCAGCCAGGAGACCGCCAGCATCCCGGGCGCCTCCGGCATGCCGCCCCACGGGGCCATGATCCCGGCCAGGGGCCAGGATCCCAGCCGGATGGCCTCCCGCACGGCCCCCGCACATGCGCCGGGATCGGGATCGGCGGACTCGAGCACCGAGTTGGTGATGAACCAGCCCACCGCATCGTGCCACCGCTCCTCGTAGCGGCTGTGCACGGGGAACACCGCGCGCAGGTCCGCGCCGGCCACCTCGCGGGTGGTGGCGGTCAGGACGGACACGGTCATCGCCAGCGTGGACACGCCGGCCTCCCGCGCCCGGGTGGCGAAGGCGGTCATGGCCGTCACGTCCAGCACGTCCCGGACCTCCACGCGTTCCGGCTGCGGGGCCGGATCGCCCAGGGGCAGCGGGAACCGGGGCATGGCCCCGCCCCCGGCCTCGATGACCTCCGCCCAGCGGCGGTGGACCTCGGCGGGGCCCCGGGCCGTTCCAGCAGGCACCGGCTGTGCTCGGCGAAGGCCGGGACGCCCGCCAGCCCGGGGTCCAGGCCCTCGCGCAGCCGGTCCAGGGCGGCGAGCAGGTCCCGGGCGATGACCAGCAGGGACCACATGTCCACGTGGGCGTGGTCGGCGCCGACCACGATGGCCGGCCCGTCGGCGGTCTCGATGACGCAGAACCGGTGCGAGGGCCGGGCGAAGGGCGTGCACCCGGCGTCCAGGACGGCGCGCAGGGCGTCCTGCATCGCCTGGCCCGGGGCCACCTCGTGCCGGACCCACGTGCCCGGGCCGATGCCGGCCTCGTGCAGGGTGGGGGCACCGTCGTCGCCCCGGACGAAGACCGTGCGCAGGGTGCCGTGCGCGGTGACGACGGCGCGCCAGGCCGCCGCGAGGTGATCCCGCGGCACCGGGGCCGGCAGGCTGAAGGCCAGCGCCATCCAGGAACCGGTCCGGTCGCCGCCGCCCACGTGCCGGGCCTGGTCGAAGGACACGGGGAGGGTGTCCTCCGCGGGGGACACCGCCAGGTCGTAGGAGAGCAGCGGACCGAACGGCAGGCGCAGGGACGCGACATGCGTGAGGCGCATGGCAGTACTGTAGCCTGCTGTCCTCTCAGGACGGCACGGGAGAACGGAGCTGACATGCACAGGTTCACGGTGCCGGGTGCCGAGATCGCCTGGTCGTTCAGCGATGAGTCCGGCCATCCGGTCGTACAGCTGCACGGTCTGACCTCGAGCCGCTCGCGGGACCGGGTCCTGGACCTGGACCTGGGTCGCGGACTGTCCGGCACCCGGTTGCTGCGCTACGACGCCCGGGGGCACGGCCACTCCACCGGCCGGCGCGAGCCGGAGGACTACCGCTGGCCCGCGCTCGCCGAGGACCTTCTGCGCCTGCTCGATTACTGGTTCCCGGGAGAGGCCGTGCACGGGGTGGGCCCCTCGATGGGGGCCGCAACCCTGCTGCACGCCGCCGTCCGGGACCCCGACCGGTTCAGCGGGTTCACACTGCTGCTGCCCCCGACCGCCTGGGACACCCGCACCGCGCAGGCCGGTGACTACCGGCGCCTGGCGCGGTTCATCGAGGACCACGGGGTGGAGCGGTTCGTCGCGGCCAGCCGGTCCATGCCGCGGCCCCCGGCCACGGTGGGCACGCCGGACACGGTGCCCCACGTCAGCGGTGACCTGTTGCCGTCCGTCTACCGGGGGGCGGCGATGAGCGACCTGCCCACCCGGGAGCAGGTGGCGGGGATCGGGGTGCCCACGACGGTGCTGGCCTGGGCGGACGATCCCGCCCATCCCCTCTCCACCGCCCGGGCGCTGGTCGAGCTCATGCCCCGGGCCACGCTGCAGGTCGCATCCACTCCGCAGGACGTGTCCCGCTGGCCGGCCGTGCTGGCCGAGGACGTCCCCCGCTCCTGACCGCCAGGCCGCGAGGCCCCGCCCCGGGGGTGCCGGCGGGACGGGGGATCACCCGACCAGGGAGTCCTTCCAGGCGGCGTGGAGTTCGGCGAAGCGGCCTCCGGCGGCGATCAGGTCCTCGGGGGTCCCGTCCTCGACGATCCGCCCGTCGTGGACCACGAGCACGCGGTCGGCGATCTCCACGGTGGAGAGCCGGTGCGCGATGATCAGCGCCGTCCGGTCGCCGAGCAACCGCTCCAGGCCGGACTGCACCAGGCGCTCGCTGGGCAGGTCCAGGGACGAGGTCGCCTCGTCCAGGATCAGGACCGCGGGGTCGGCGAGGAACGCGCGGGCGAAGGACACGAGCTGCCGCTGCCCGGCGGACAACCGCCCGCCGCGCTTGGTCACGTCCGTGTCATAGCCCTCGGGCAGGGACAGGATGAACTCGTGGGCCCCCACGGCCCGCGCCGCCGCCTGGATCTCCTCGTCCGAGGCATCGGGCCGGCCCAGCGCGATGTTCTCGGCCACCGAGCCGGAGAACAGGAACGCCTCCTGCGTCACCATCACCACGTTGTGCCGCAGGTCGGTGGCGGAGAGCTGGTCCAGCTCCACCCCGTCCAGGGTCAGCGAGCCGGAGCTCAGGTCGTAGAAGCGCGCGATGAGCTTGACCAGGGTGGACTTGCCGGCGCCGGTCTGGCCCACCACGGCCACGGTCTGACCGGCCGGGATCGTCAGGTCGAACGCGGGCAGGATCACCTCGCCCTGGCCGTAGCCGAACTCGGCGTCGCGGAACTCCAGGCGCCCCTGGGCCCGGGGCAGCGGCACCGGGGTGGGGGACTCCCGCACGGTGGGCGCCTCCTCGAGCAGCCCGGAGACCTTCTCCAGGGCGGCCGTGGCGGACTGGAAGGAGGAGTAGAACATCGCCACCTGCTCCATCGGCTGGAACACGCGCTTGCCGGCCAGCAGCAGGGCCACCAGCACGCCCACGGCCAGGGTCCCGTCCAGCACGCGGAACCCGCCGAGGACCAGCAGCGCCACCACGGTCAGGTTGCCGGTGACTAGCAGGGTCGGCTGCAGCACGCCGAACAGGTTCAGCGAGTGCACCATGTCGTCGCGGTACCTCGAGGCCAGCCGGTCGTAGGTCTCGTCGTTCGTCCGCTCCTTGCGGAACGCCTGCACCGCGCGGATGCCGGTCATGGTCTCCACGAAGTGCACGATCATCCGCGCGGAGGACACCCGGGACCGGCGGTACACGGCCTCCGAGCGCACCTGGTACCAGCGCACGGCGATCGCCACGGGCACGAAGGCCCCGAGCAGCACCAGCCCGGAGCGCCAGTCCAGCACGAAGACCGAGACGGTGGTGAACAGCATGAACATCAGCCCGGACACCAGCGAGGACACGCCCTGGTCCAGCAGTTCCCGCAGCGAGTCCAGGTCCGAGGTCTGCCGCGAGATCACCCGGCCGGAGGTGTAGCGCTCGTGGAACTCCAGGCTGAGCCGCTGCGTGTGCCGGAAGACCCAGACGCGCAGGTCCAGCAGCATCGACTGGCTCACCCGGGCGGTCAGCCACGTGTAGGTGCCCAGCAGCAGCCCGGCCGTCAGCGCGGCCGCCACGTAGGTCCCCCCGACGGCGGCCAGCACGGGGGCGGGGGAGCCCCCGTCCCGGAGCGTGGAGACGACCTGCGGCAACCCCCAGTCGATGCCCCAGGCGATGATCAGCGGGAACGACGCGCGGGCGGCGTTGGAGACCACCACGAGCACCGCGGTCAGGAGGAGTTTCCACCGGACCGGCCGGGCCAGGTCCCTGAGCAGCATCCAGGACCGGGCACGCACGTAGCGTCGCTCGGTGGCGTCCAGGTCCAGGCGCTCCTCGCCCCGGGTGCCCAGGAGGGTGGCGTCCCGGCGGCTCATGCCCGGTCTCCCTCGGTGCCGGTCATCGCGGTGATCGCCCCGGAGTCCATGACCGACTCGATGGAACGGTCGGCCTCGAAGCTGGAGATGATGAAGCGGTAGTCGGCCGAGCGGGCCAGCAGCTCGGCGTGGGTGCCCACGTCCAGGATCCGCCCGTCCTGCAGCACGGCCACCCGGTCGGCCAGCGCCACCGTGGAGGGCCGGTGGGCCACGATCAGCGTGGTGGTCCCGGCCAGCACGCTCCGCAGCCGGCGGGTGACCGCCTCCTCGGTGCGCACGTCCAGGGCGGAGAGCGGGTCGTCCAGCACGAGGACCTCGGGCCGCGCGGCGATGGCCCGGGCGAGGGCGATGCGCTGGCGCTGGCCACCGGACAGGCTCAGCCCCTCCTCGCCGATCTCGGTGTCGAGCCCCTCCGGCAGCCGGTGGGCGAACTGGGCCTGGGCGGTGTCCAGGGCCAGGTCCAGCAGGTCCTGGGCCGCCGCCGGGTCCGCGAGCACCCGCTCGGGAGCGCCGAGCAGCACGTTGTTCCGGATGGAGTCCGAGAACAGGGTGGAGTCCTCGAACGCGATCGAGACCCGGCGCCGCAGCTCCACCAGCTCGTACTCCCGCACGTCCCGGCCGCCCACCAGCACCTGCCCGGCGGTGACGTCGTAGAGCCGGGGGACCAGCTGGACCAGGGTCGACTTGCCGGAACCGGTCAGCCCCACCAGGGCCATCGTCTCCCCGGGGCGCAGGTCCAGGGTGATGTCCCGCAACAGCGGCTCGGCGCCCTCGGCGACATCGGGGTAGCGGAACCGGACGCCGCGGAAGGCGAGGGCCCCGGGGGTGTCGACTGCGGTGCCGCCGGCAGGGGGTGCCTCCGGATCCGCGATGTCGACCGGGGTGTCCATGACCTCGGCGTGCCGGTCGATGGCGGTCTTGGCGGACAGGGACATGCCCATCAGCTGCCCGACGGACTCCACCGGCCCGGCCAGTACCGCGGTGGTGGCGAAGAACCCGGCCACAGCGCCCACCGTGAGGTCCCCGGTGGCCACGAGGTAGATGCCGACGGCCAGGGACAGCCCGATGACCGTCTCCGGCAGGGCCACGATCAGGGAGATGAACTTGGAGAGCACGGCGGCCTTGTGGACCTCGGTGCCGCGCAGGGTGTCGGCCTGGCCGCGGAAGCCCTCCAGCGCCTCCCCGCCGCGGCCGAAGGCCTTGAGCACCCGGATGCCGTGCACGGACTCCTCGACGGTGGTCGCCAGGTCCCCGGCCTGGTCCTGGGAGAGCCGGGAGGCGGCCCGGAAGTCGTTGCGGAAGTGGAAGGAGCGCCACATGATCGGCACGGCCCCGGCCAGGTAGATCAGCGCCAGGATCCAGGAGGTGGCGAACAGCAGCCCCAGGCCCACCACGATCGTCACGATGGAGACCACGAACATCACGGTGCCGAACGCGATCCACCGCCGCAGCAGGGACAGGTCACCCACGGACCGGGAGAGCAGCTGGCCCGAGGGCCAGGAGTCGTGGAAGGACACCGGCAGCCGCTGCAGCCGCCGGAACAGGGCGACCCGGGCGCGGTTCTCCACCCCCGCGGCGGGGGGCAGGATGAAGACACGGCGCAGGTAGACCAGCGCCCCCTCGGCCACGCCGAGCACGGCCATGATGGCCACCGCGGTCCACACGTCCGAGGCGTCCCCGCCGGGGCGCAGCACGGAGTTGACCAGTTGCTGGATCACCTGCGGAATGGCCAGCGCCACGAGCCCGGCCAGCATGGCGGACGCCAGCCCGGCGCCCCAGCGCCAGCGGATGCCCTCCAGGTAGGGCGAGAGCCGCCGGAGGGCCTCGGCGAGGCTGCGCTCCTCGCCCCGCACGCGCCGCGGGGATGGACGGGCGGGCGTGGACACGGCGGGACCTCCGGGTCGAGGGGGTGGGCGATCCACCATCCTACGGGCGCCCGGGACGTTCTGAAAGACTCCTTTGACGCAGGTCAGCGCGCGACGACGTCCAGCACCACGGCCTCGGGCCGGCAGGCGAACCGGAAGGGTGCCTTGGGGGAGGTGCCGATGCCCGCGGAGACCTCGAGGGGGACGGTGCGGCCGTCGAGGCTCCACTGCGTCAGGCCCGAGGCCTGCCACGTGGGCAGGTCGCAGTTGGTGACGAGGGCACCGTACCCCGGCACGCAGACCTGGCCACCGTGCGTGTGCCCGGCGAAGATGACGTCGGCTCCGTCCGCGACCATGGCGTCCAGCACCCGCCGGTAGGGGGCGTGGGTGACGCCGATCCGCAGCGACCGGGCCGGCGTCGCACTGGAACCGCGGAAACCGGGCCAGGCGTCGCGGTCCAGGTGCGGGTCGTCGGTGCCGGCCAGGTCCAGCCGGATCCCCTGCAGCACCACGGACGTGCTCCGGTTGGCCAGGCCGGTCCAGCCGCGGGCCTCGAAGGCGCTGAACAGCTGGTCCGCGGGCAGCCGGACCCGGTCCGGGTCCTGGCGGGACGGTCCGGCGAGGTAGCGCAGCGGGTTGGCCGGCGTGGGCGCGTAGTAGTCGTTGGAACCGGGGACGAAGACCCCCGGCACGTCCAGCAGCGGGCCCAGGGCCTGCAGCAGCGGGCGGATCGAGGCGGGGGAGGCGATGTTGTCCCCGGTGTTCACCACCAGGTCCGGCTGGAGCGCGTGCAGCGTGGACAGCCACCGCAGCGTGTCCGCGTGGGTCGGCATCAGGTGGATGTCGGACAGGTGCAGGATCCGGAACGGCCGGCCCCCGGGGGGCAGGATCGGCAGCCGCTCGGTGCGGACCGCGAAGTTCCGGGCCTCCACCAGGGTGCCCCAGGCCACGGCCGCCGCGGCGGACAGCGCACCGGCCCCGGCCACCGCGGCCGGGATCGCCCACGTCCTGCGCGGACCGGTCACCTTCTCAGCCCCCACGGCGGGCCTCCTCACTCCGTCGAGACGACGGTGTTGGGATCGTAGTACGGACGGGGTCCACCGTAGTTGCCGACCGGGATCCGCTGTCCACCCTCGCGCGACCCCTCGGTGCGCGGATCCGAACTCGGGCCGTCGAACGCGGTGAAGTCGTCGGTTGGGTAGTTCCCGGCCACGTCGCGCATGTAGTCGGCCCACATGGGCCCGGCGATGATGGAGCCCCAGACGTCGTCATAGGTGATGCCGGCGATCCGCTTGCCCTCCAGGGAGACCTGGTTACGGAAGTTGCCCACCCAGGAGGCCGTGGTCAGGCCGGTGGTGGAGCCGATGAACCACGTGGAGGAGGACGCGTTGTTCGTACCGGTCTTGCCGGCGGTCTCGAACGGCATGTCCGTGGCGATGCGCTCGGAGGCGATGGCCTTGAGGGTGTTGTTCAGCTCGGCCACCTGCTGGGTGTCGGCGACCTTCTCGCACTCCACCGGGGGCACCTGGTAGGTGTTGCCCCGGGTGTCGGTCACCTCGGAGATGACGCGGGGCGCGCAGTAGTTGCCGTCGTCCGCGAGGGTGGCGTAGGCGGCGGCCATCATCAACGGTGACACCTCCTCCGAGCCCAGGACGAAGGACGGGTTCCGCGGGTTGATGGACTCGCCCGTGCCTGCGTTCTGGACGCCCACCCGGTCCAGGAGGCTCGTGATGGCGCACAGGTCCAGCGTGTGGGCCGCGGCGACGGTGGCGGTGTTGATGGACCAGTACAGCCCGTAGTCGGCGCGCATCGGCTTGTTCATGTCGGCGATCGCGTTGCGGACGGTCCAGCCGCTGCCGTCGACCAGGAGCGGGATGGTCCCGCCCTCTCCGCAGGAGCCCTTGAACCGCGTGTACGTGGGGTACTCGTTGATCCGCGCGTCGAGGGTGTCCGTCATCGAGTACCCGGACTCGATGAAGGAGAGGAACACGAACGGCTTCAGGGTCGAACCGGCCTGGAACCCGGTGCCGCCGCCCATGGGCTTGTTCACGTTGAAGTTGATGGTGGTGCCACCCTCGGTCTCACCGGGGTCATAGGTCGTGTTCTGTGCCATGGCGCGGACGTTGCCGGTGCCCGGCTCGACCGTGACGAGGGAGGCTCCCAGCTCGCCGACCGTGCCGCTATCGCTCTCGAAGGTGGTGTACGGGGCGTTCTCCCGGGCGTTCTTCTCCGCCTCCTTCTGGAGGGTGGAGTCCAGGGTGGTGGTGATCTGCAGGCCGCCGCGGTCCAGCAGGCGCTGGCGGGACTCGACGTCCGGGCCGAACGCCTCGGAGGACTCCACGGTGCGCTTGACGTAGTCGCAGAAGTAGTTGCCGAAGTCGGCGGACATGCACCCGGAGGACAGCGGGGTGACGTCCAGCGTGATCTCCGTGGCCACGGCCTGGTCGTGGGTGGCCTGGTCGATCTTGCCGGTGCGCAGCATGGCGGCCAGCACGGTGTTGCGGCGCTCCAGGGCGCCGTCCGGGTTGTTCACCGGGTTGTAGCCGTTGGGGGACTGCACCATGCCGGCGAGCAGCGCCGCCTCCGGGATGGTGAGGTCCTTCGCGTTCTTGTTGAAGAAGTAGCGGGAGGCGGCCTCCACGCCGTAGACGCGGCCGGAGAACAGCACGATGTTGAGGTAGCCCTCGAGGATCTCGTCCTTGGTCATCTCCTTCTCGATGGCCACGGCCAGCTTCATCTCGCGCAGCTTGTCCGCCACGTTCTTGGTGCCGGAGATGGTGGTGCGCTCGTTGTTGAGGTACTGCGCGTTGACCAGGACGTTGTTCACGTACTGCTGCGTGAGGGTGGAGGCGCCCTGCGTGGTGTCCGTGGTGGCGTTGTTGACGAGGGCGCGCGTCAGTCCGCGGGGGTCCACGCCGCCGTGCTCGTAGAAGCGCTCGTCCTCGATCGCGACGATCGCGTCCTTCATGTTGTCCGAGATCTGGTCCAGCTCGACGGGGACCCGGTTCTCCGCGTAGAAGGTGGCCAGGACGTTGCCGTCCTTGTCCAGGACGCGGGAGGGCACCGAGAGCGGCTCCTCCTTCAGCTCTGCCGGCAACTGGTCCAGCATGTCCCCGCCGGCCGTGGCCGTGGCCCCGCCCATCGCGGCGGCGGGCAGCAGCAGCCCCGCCGCGAGCACGCCGCACAGGGCGCTGACGCCGAGGAAGGCGACGATCTTGCCCAGCGTGGTGGCAGTGTCGAAGAAGGGGGACGTGCGGTTGACCATGGGGGCGATTCTACCGGCAGCATTTTCCCCCGCGCGCGAGGGCGGTCCGGCTAGGGTGGAGCCCATGACAACCTGGGAATACCTGATCACCCCGCTGCCCCTGCACACCCCCAAGCAGGTCCTGGACCTGCACGGCTCCGAGGGCTGGGAGCTGGTCACCGTGATGACCGGCCCCGAGGGCGGCGCGGTGGCCTACCTGAAGCGGCCGAAGCAGTGACCGGCGCACAGTCGGCGGTGGAGACCCGCCTCGCCGAGCTCGGTCTGACCCTGCCGCCGGTGACCGCTCCCGTGGCCGCCTACGTGCCCGCGATCCTCGACGGGGACCGGGTGCACACCTCCGGTCAGCTGCCCTTCGAGGGCGGACAGCTGGGCGCCACCGGCAAGGTCGGCGCGGAGGTCGACCCGGCGCGGGCCGCCGAGCTGGCCGCCGTCTGCGCGGTCAACGCGCTGGCCGCCGTGAAGTCCGTGATCGGTGACCTGGACCGCGTGGAGCAGGTCGTGAAGGTGGTCGGGTTCGTCGCCTCCGACCCCTCGTTCACCGGTCAGCCGCAGGTCATCAACGGTGCCTCCGAACTGCTGGGCCAGGTCTTCGGCGACGCCGGCGCCCACGCCCGCTCCGCCGTCGGGGTGGCCGTGCTGCCGCTCGACGCGCCGGTCGAGGTCGAGATCTCCGTCCGCATCCGCTGAACCGCATCGGAGCGCGCAGATGACCGAACCGTATGCCCCGCGCACCGGCATGGCGGTGGGGCACGGTCCGGTCCACCGCCCGGTCCGGCCGCCGCGCGGCCGCAGGTTCGAGCTGCCCGAGGACCAGCAGGCCGCGGCCCGCAGCTGGCTGGTCCACGGGGAACGGCGGCCGCGCGCGGCCCGGCGGGCCTCCTCGGTGGCGATCGTCCGGGACGGGCTCAACGGCGTCGAGACCCTGCTGCGCTATCGGGCCGGGGCCACGCCGCTGGGTGCCGTGGCGTTCCCCGGCGGCTCGCTGGAGCCGTCCGACGAGGACGAGTGCGACTGGTACGGCCCGACGCCGGCCCAGTGGGCCCGGGTGCTGGGGCTGGAGGACCACCGGCTCGCCCGCCGGCACGTGGCCGGCGCGATCCGTGAGCTCTTCGAGGAGACCGGCATCCTGCTGGCCGGCACGGACCCGCACTCGGTGGTGGAGAACCCCGGGGGAGGGGAGTGGATGGAGGCCCGCCGGGCGCTCGACGAGCAGCAGACCACCCTCCCGGCGCTGCTGAACCGGCGTGGGCACGGGCTGCGGACGGACCTGCTGCGGGCAGTGGGGCGCTGGCACAGCCCGCACTTCGCGCACCGCCGCTTCGACACCCAGTACTTCGCCGTGGCCGTGCCGCACGGCCAGGACGCCACCCTGCTGGCGGACAAGGGACTGTGGGCCGAATGGATGCCGGCCGGCCTGGTGCTCGCCGGCCGGCAGGACACGCGGCTGGGGGACGGGATCGGCCGGCCGGAGACCCTCGGCCGCCGGCTCGGGGCACTGACCGTCCCCGCCGTGGAACTGCTGCTGGAGCGGATGGCCACCGCGGGATCGACCGTGGAGTTCCTGATGGGCCTGACCATCCGCGGCAGTGTCCCCGAGTACACCCCGGAACTGCTGGACTCCCTTGAACTGGAGGTCACCCTGCCGGGCGGGCGGTGGGGACGCTAGGCCCTCAGCGGGAGCGCTGGCGCAGGCGCTGCAGGTCCAGGACGACGACGGCGCGGTTCTCCAGGCGGATCCAGCCGCGCTGCACGAACTCGGCCAGGGCCTTGTTCACGGTCTCGCGGGAGGCGCCGACCAGCTGGGCCAGTTCCTCCTGGGTGAGGTCGTGGGCCACCAGCAGGCCGTCGGCGGCCGGCCGGCCGAAGCGGTCGGCCAGGTCCAGGAGGGCCTTGGCCACGCGGCCCGGCACGTCCGAGAAGACCAGGTCCGCCAGGGACTCGTTGGTCTTGGACAGCCGCTGGGCCAGGGCCCGCAGCAGCTGCATCGAGACCTCGGGGGTGGACTGGATGACCTTGCGCAGGTTGTCGTGGCGCAGCCCGGCCAGCCGGGTGGCGGAGACCGCGGTGGCCGAGGCGGTGCGCGGCGCCGGGTTGAACAGCGCCATCTCGCCGAAGATCTCACCCGGACCGAGGACGGCCAGCAGGTTCTCGCGGCCGTCCGGGGCCGTGCGGCCGAGCTTGATCTTGCCGGACATGATGACGTAGAGCTGGTCGCCCTGGTCACCCTCGTGGAAGGCGGAGGCGCCCCGGGAGAGCTCGACCTCCGTCAGCTCCGAGGTCAGGGCCGAGAAGACCTCGTCATCCAGGTTGGTGAACAGCGGGGCCTTGCGCAGTACCTCGAGATCCATGTGTCCTTCGTCCTCACTGTTGACAGGCGTGTACGGGCATGCCGCCGGAAACGACATGCAATGACTCACGGACCATTCTGCCCCATGCCCGGCCATCGTGACGGTAAAATGGGTTCTCACGCGTGCGCCGGTGGCGGGACGCAGGATGGAGGGGTGCTTGGTGCTCGGACTGACCTGGCTGGACTGGGTGCTGCTCGTCGTCCTGCTGGTCTTCCTCCTGGCGGGGTACCGCCGGGGTTTCTGGGTGACGCTCGGCACCATCGTCGGGCTGGTCGCCGGTGCGGCCGCCGCGTTCTTCTCCATCCCGCTGGTCTCGGACTGGGTGCCGGATCCGTCGTGGCGCCTGATCGCGATCATCGTCGCCGCCCTCGTGCTGGTGCTCATCGGACAGGCCGTCGGCGCCGGGATCGGCCGCGCCATCCGGTTGCGCGTGGCCCTGCCGGCCCTGCGCACCGCCGACCGCCTGGCCGGGGCCGTGGTCAACACCGCCGTGGCGGCGGGCCTCATCGCCTTCGTCGCCTTCTCCGCGTCCTCCATGGGGCTGCCGCCGGTGACCAGCGCCATCTCGCAGTCCCGCGTCATCACGGTCATCAACGCCGGGGTCCCGGAATCGGCCAAGACGATCATCGCCCAGGTGCGGGCCACCGTCGCCGGCTCGGATGTGGTCCCCGAGCTGGAGGAGCCGATCGTCCGTGCCACGCCGACCGCCGACCCCACGGCCCCGGAACCGGACAACGCGATCGACCTGGCCCGGGCCTCGGTGGTGCGGATCAGCGGCACCGCGTTCGTGTGCGGGCAGAACCAGACAGGTTCCGGCTTCGCCGTCACGGGCGACCGCGTGGTGACCAACGCCCACGTGGTCTCGGGCCTGACGGAACCGGCCGTGGAGGACGCCGAGGGCACCGTCTACGCCGGCCGGGTCGTGCACTTCGACGCCGCGCGGGACCTGGCCGTGGTCGCGGTGGACGACGCCGACCTGCCCACGCTGGACACCGGGGCCCAGATGACCGACGGTGACAGCGGCTACATCATGGGGTACCCCGCCGGGGGACCGTTCTGGATGGGCCCGGCCGAGGTCCAGGCGCGCGGGGAGGTCACCGTGAACAACATCTACGGAGGGGACCCCGGACCGCTGGACATCTACCAGCTCAACGCCGACGTCCAGCTGGGCAGCTCCGGTGGCCCGCTGCTGGACGATGCCGGTGACGTGGCCGGCGTCGTCTTCGCCCGGGCCGCGGGGGACGTCAAGGTCGGCTACGCCATCACCGGCGAGGAGGCCGAGGCGGTGCTCACCGGTGCCGGGCAGATGGAGGAGACCGTCTCCACCGGCCAGTGCATCCAGGGCGGCTGAGCACCCGGACCTGACGTGCGGGTCTGGGGGCGGGAAGTGTACGCGCGCATCAGGACTGCATTAGTGTGGTCGCCACCACTTTCCGCACCGCAGCGCAGGACCGCACCGCCCCTCCATCCTCAAGGGGCGGCCAGTGACCCTGCGCGGCCGAGGTACTGACCGGGAGGGACCGTGTCGTCCACCACCGCATCACCCCAGAAGGCGAACCGCGAGCAATTCGCGGGCCGCTGGGCGTTCATCTTCGCCGCCATCGGGTCCGCCGTCGGACTCGGCAACATCTGGCGCTTCCCCTATGTCGCTTACGAGAACGGCGGCGGCGCCTTCATCGTCCCGTACCTGGTCGCCCTGCTGACGGCCGGCATCCCGCTGCTGTTCTTCGACTACGCGATCGGGCACCGCTTCAAGGGCTCACCCCCGCTGGCGTTCCGGCGGCTCAGCAAGTGGACGGAGTCGATCGGCTGGTGGCAGGTGCTGATCTGCTTCGTCATCGGCGTCTACTACGCGGCCATCATCGCCTACGCGGCGATGTACACCTGGTTCTCCTTCGACGAGCGCTGGGGTGATGACCCGGAGGCGTTCTTCTTCGGCGAGTACCTGCAGGTGGCGGACGACGTGGCGCCGAACCTGGAGTTCGTCCCCACGGTGTTCTGGCCCATGCTCGCGGTCTGGCTCATCCTGCTGGTGATCCTGGGGGTCGGCGTCAAGAAGGGCATCGCGATGGCCTCGCTCATCGGGATCCCGGTGCTGGTGGTCATGTTCGTCATCCTGGTGGTCGTGGCCCTGTTCCTGCCGGGCGCCCCCGAGGGACTCAACGCCCTGTTCACCCCGAACTGGGAGGTGCTCACGAATCCCCAGGTGTGGATCGCGGCCTACGGCCAGATCTTCTTCTCCCTGTCCGTGGGCTTCGGCATCATGATCACCTACGCCTCGTACCTCAAGCGCCGGACCAACCTGACGGGCTCGGGCCTGATGGTGGGCTTCTCCAACTCGAGCTTCGAGATCCTCGCCGGCATCGGCGTCTTCGCGGCGCTGGGCTTCATGGCCCAGGCCAACGGCGTCGAGGTGGCCGAGGTGGTCGCCAACGGCATCGGCCTGGCCTTCATCGCCTTCCCGACCATCATCTCCGAGGCCCCGGCCGGGGCCCTGATCGGGGTGCTGTTCTTCGGCTCCCTGGTCGTGGCGGGCTTCACCTCCCTGATCTCGATCCTCGAGGTGGTCGTCTCCGCGGTGAAGGACAAGCTGGGCTGGAGCCGCTGGACCACGGTGATCGTGGTGGTCGGGATCTCCGGCCTGATCTCCCTGCTGCTGTTCAGCACCACCTCCGGCATCAACGTCCTGGACGTCACGGACGCCTTCGCCAACAACTTCGGCATCGTGGGTGCCGCCCTCGTGGCCGTCGTGGCGGTGTCCTGGCTCCTGCGGCGACTGGACAACATGGTGAACCACCTCAACGCGGTGTCCTCCTTCCGCGTCGGCCGGGTCTACAAGGTCCTCGTGGCCGTGATCCTGCCCATCGTGCTGGCCTACATGTGGGTCTCCGACGTGGTGCTGAAGGCCACCGAGGGCTATGGGGACCTGCCGTCCTGGTTCGTGGGCACCTTCGGCTGGGGCATGTCGATCGCGCTGATCGTGGTCGCCGTCCTGCTGTCCCTGTTGCCGTGGACCCAGAGGTCGGCCCTGCACAGCGAACTGAACGACAACCTCGAGTCCGACGACCTGCCGGAGTACCCGGAACACGAGGGCACCGGCCCCGGCGTCCAGTGGGACACCGTCGGCCAGCACCATCACACCGAGCACCCGGGAAAGGGGCACTGACATGGACCCGATCGCCATCCTGTTCTTGGTCGTCGCCATCGTGGTGGTGTGGGGCGGCATGGTCGCCTCGCTCATCCACCTGCTGAAGAATCCGGACCACCTCTCGGGCGAGGAGGGCATCGCGCCCGGCCCGACGACCTGACCGGCCCCGGCAACGACGAAGGCCCCGGACCTCGCGGTCCGGGGCCTTCGTGTCACCGCGGTCAGGTGCGCAGCGACTGGGCGATCTGCTGCATGATCGTCGGGTCGGACAGGGTCGAGGCATCGCCCGGGTCCCGGCCCTCGGCGACGTCCTTGAGCAGGCGGCGCATGATCTTGCCGGAGCGGGTCTTGGGCAGCTCGGGCACCACCAGGATGTGCTTGGGCTTGGCGATCGCGCCGATCTCCCGTGCCACGTGGTTGCGCAGCATCTGCTCCGTCTCGGCCTGGTCGACCTGACCGGCCTCCTCGGTGACGATCACGAACGCGACGACGGCCTGGCCGGTGGTGGCGTCGGTGGCGCCCACCACGGCGGACTCGGCCACGATCGGATGGGAGACCAGGGCGGACTCGATCTCCGAGGTGGACAGCCGGTGGCCGGAGACGTTCATGACGTCGTCCACGCGGCCGGTGACCCAGACGTCCCCGTCCTCGTCCCGGCGGGCCCCGTCCCCGGCGAAGTACATGTCCTCGAACCGGGACCAGTAGGTGTCCTTGTAGCGCTCGGGGTCACCCCAGATGCCACGGAGCATGGCCGGCCACGGATCCCTGATCACGAGGAATCCGGCGGAGTCGTTGGGCAGGGAATTGCCCGCCTCGTCCACCACGTCCACGGTGATGCCGGGGACGGGGACCTGGGCGGAACCGGGCTTGGCGGCGGTGACACCGGGCAGCGGGGCGATCATGTGCGCGCCGGTCTCCGTCTGCCACCAGGTGTCCACGATCGGGGCAGGGTCCTGCTTGCGCGGACCCGGGGTGACGGAGCCGTCGTCGTTCTTCGTCCCGGCACCGGCGTTGGCGCCGATGACGTCCCGGTACCACAGCCACGCCTCGGGGTTGATGGGCTCGCCCACCGAGCCCAGGACGCGCACGGAGGACAGGTCGAAGGAGTCCGGGATGGACCGGCCCCACTTCATCATGGTGCGGATCGCCGTGGGCGCGGTGTAGACGATGGTGATCCCGTACTTCTGCACCAGCTCCCACCAGCGGCCGTTGTGCGGGAAGTCCGGGGTGCCCTCATAGAGCACCTGCGTGGCACCGTTCACCAGGGGGGCGTAGGCGACGTAGGAGTGCCCGGTGACCCAGCCGACGTCGGCGGTGCACCAGTACACGTCCGTCTCGGGGTGCAGGTCGAAGGTGTCGCGGTGGGTCACGGCGCCCTGGACCAGGTATCCGCCGGTGGTGTGCAGGATGCCCTTGGGCTTGCCGGTGGTGCCGGAGGTGTAGAGGATGAACAGGGGGTGCTCGGAGTCGTGCCAGACCAGTTCGTGCTCGTCGGAGGCGGCCCCGAGCGCGTCGTGCCACCACAGGTCCCGGCCGTCGGTCCACTCCACGTCCTGCTCGTTGCGGCGGACCACCAGGACGTTGGACACGGCGTGGCCGGGTTCGGACAGGGCCGCGTCCACGGCGGGCTTGAGCATCGAGGGCTTGCCGCGGCGCCAGGAGCCGTCGGCGGTCACCACGAGCTTGGCCTCGGCGTCGTCGATGCGCGAGCGCAGGGCGTCGGCGGAGAAGCCGCCGAACACTACGGAGTGCACCGCGCCGATGCGCGCGCAGGCGAGCATGGTGATGACGGCCTCGGGGATCATGGGCAGGTAGACGGCCACGCGGTCACCCTTGGTCACGCCGAGGGACTCGAAGGCGTTGGCGGCGCGACGCACCTCGGCGGCCAGCTCGGCGTAGGTCCAGGTCCGGGTGTCCCCGGGCTCACCCTCGAAGTGGATGGCCACGCGGTCACCGTGGCCGGCCTCCACGTGGCGGTCCAGGGCGTTGTACGCGGCGTTGGTGGTGCCGCCCACGAACCACTTCGCGAACGGGGCGTCCGACCAGTCCAGGACCTCGGTGAAGTCCTGCTCCCAGTGCAGCACCTCACGGGCCTGGTCGGCCCAGTAGCCCAACCGGTCGGCCGCGGCCTGCTCATAGCGGTCGGCGGTGGCCACCGCCTGCGCGGCGAACTGCTCGGAGGGCGGGAAGGTGCGCCTCTCCTCCAGGAGGGGGTCCATGGAGCCGGAGGCGGATTCGCCGGAAGTGGACGTCGACATGCGTACTCCTTCGGTGCGGAAGATCTCGTGCCGGGCCACGCCTGAGTCGTTGGTGTAACGCCCATCACAGGGCCCGCAGGGACAGCCTAACGTCCGAGGCCATCGCGTGCAGAGCATTGCGCGCGAAGACTGATTGAATGGTTCCCGAGAAGAACACGGGCCTGAGGGGGCCCGAAGGGGACACCAGGAGGACGCACATGAGCATCGCATCGCACCGTGGCCGGAAGGCGCCTGCGCGCACCGGCGGAGGATTGCGGCTGGACCGCTGGGACCTGGGCTTCTTCCTCGCCGTCCTGGTGATCCTCGTGGGGTCCGTCGTGCCGCTGGGCACCCTGCGGCAGAACCTGTGGAACACCCCCGGCGTGTTCTTCCTGGGCGTCGGCGTCGTGGTGCCCCTCGTGGCCGCCGGACTGGTGCTGTCCCGGGGCGTCAGCGGCCTGGACGGGCCCCGCGTGGGATCCCTGTCCACCGAGCAGTTCTGCCACGTGGCCTCCTGGCTCGCACTGGCCTTCTTCTTCAGCAGCGTCGTCACCACGCTGCACCCGGTCTTCCTGATCGGGCTGCTCGGCGCGCTCGGCATGGTGCTCACCTCGCCGCTCCGCGGCCTGATGACCCGCGTGCTCGCCTCGTCCGCGGCGCGCCGTCCCCGGCCGGCCGCCGTCGCGGCCCCCGAGACCCCGCAGAGCCGTGAGACCCCGGAGGGCGGTGAGACCCGGGAGCGCCGTGAGGCCCCCGAGGCGCCTGAGGCCGCCGAGGGCACGACGCCGGCCCCGCAGCCGGGTGCGACGGCCGCCGGGCCGTGGCCCACCCCCGCCGCGGTCGCCCACGCGCAGGAGACCCCCCAGCCCGGGGCGGGGCCGGAACAGCCCTCCGGGGCCGAGATCGACGAGGACCTGGGCGCGACCCGACTGCGCCCGCGGACCACGGAGGAGGCCGAGGCCTCCGCGACCGCCGCCTTCGGTGCTCCCGGCACCGAGGTGCCGGCGCCCGTCGAGGAGACGGAGGAAGCCCTCGGGGAGCCGGCCGCGCCCCGCGGGACCGAGCCGGCGGGCTACGAGGCGTTCTGGTTCGCCGTCGGGACCCCGCGGTGGACCGTGAACCCCGAGGACGGCAGCCCCGCGTTCGGCCTGGAGCCCGGCGGCTGGATCCTCGCGCTCGAGGACCGCGGCCACGAGTTCCTGGTGCAGAACACCGACGGGCGGACCGGGGTGCTGAGGGACCTGTCCGACATCGAGCGGGCGTGAGCGAGACCCGGCTCGGCCTCACCCGCCGGGCCCGCAGGATCAACCGGGTCCTGGCGGAGGCCTACCCCTACGCGGTCGCCGAACTGGACTTCACCACGCCCTTCGAACTGCTCGTGGCCACGGTGCTGTCCGCCCAGACCACGGACGTGCGCGTCAACGCGACCACCCCGGCGCTGTTCGCCCGGTTCCCCGACGCCGAGGTGATGGCCCACGCGGACGAGCGCGAGCTCCAGGAGCTCGTCCGGCCACTCGGGTTCTACCGGAACAAGGCGGCCGCCATCCAGGGGTTGTCCCGGGCCCTCGTCGAACGCCACGGCGGAGAGGTCCCCGGCCGGCTGGACGACCTCGTGGCGCTGCCCGGGGTGGGCCGCAAGACCGCCTTCGTGGTGCTCGGCAACGCCTTCGGTGTCCCCGGGCTCACCGTGGACACCCACTTCGGCCGGCTGGCCCGGCGCCTGGGGTTCACCGCGCAGCAGGACCCGGTGAAGGTGGAGCAGGAGGTCGCCGCCCTGTTCGAGCGGCGGGACTGGACCATGCTCTCCCACCGGCTCATCTTCCACGGCCGCCGGGTCTGCCACGCCAAGCGTCCGGCGTGCGGCGCCTGCCCCGTGGCGCGGTGGTGTCCCTCCTACGGGATCGGGGAGACGGATCCGGAGACGGCCGCGGGACTGCTGAAGTACGAACTGGCCCCGGGACGCGAGGAACTGCACGAGCGGATGCTGGCGGGGGCCACGCGAGCACAGCTGCGGGCCGAGGGATACAGTCTGGGAGCATGATGGAGATCGACGGCGCGCTGGCGGACCTGCGAGCGCTGGTGGCCCGGTACGGGGCCCTGGGGCCCGGCATGACCCGCGGTGACCGGCCGCACCGGCTTCCCGACGACGGTCGCGGCTGGGACTTCGGCGTGGACCTGGAGCCGGGGGCGGGGGTGCCGGCCGAATCGGCGGTCCTGGTGCTCTTCGGGGCCCTGGACCGGCGGCCCTCGCACTTCCACACCGACGCCGTGCCCGAGGACCTGGACCTGCTGCTCACCCAGCGGGCCCTGCACCTGCGAAAGCACCCGGGGCAGGTCGCCTTCCCCGGCGGCCGGAAGGACCCCGAGGACGCCGACCACGTGGCCACCGCCCTGCGGGAGGCCCAGGAGGAGACGGGACTGGACCCGGACGGGGTCCGGGTGCTGGGCAGTCTGCCGCCGGCACCGTTGACGGTGACGAACTTCCGGGTCACCCCCGTGGTCGGTTGGTGGGACCGGCCCTCCGACGTGTTCGTGGTCGATGAGGGGGAGGCCACCCGGGTGTTCCGGGTGCCCGTGGCCGACCTGGTGGACCCGGCCAACCGGATCACCACCAGTCGCAGCGCCGAGCCCTCCGTGGGCGCCCGCCGCTTCCGCAGCCCCGGGTTCCTCGTCTCGGACACCCTCGTCTGGGGCTTCACCGCCATCGTCATCGACAGGATCCTCGAGCTGCTCGGCTGGGCGCAGGACTGGGATCGGGAACGGGTGATCGACATCAGCGGCTGGGACGCCTCCCAGCCGGTGCCCGTGCACCGGCACTGAGCAGCCCGCCCGCTCCTGCACAGGGGCCCGCCCCCGGGGCGCCGTCCCCGAAGCGAGCGGCCCGGCCTGCGCCGTACCGTCCCGGACGGGCACGCTCGGACCATGACCAGTACCGCTGCGGTCCCGCTCCCCGTGCTGTATCTGCCGCCTCCCGAACCCGGGACGCTCGCGACCCGGCTGCTCCACGAGGTCGCGGCCTGCGTGGCGGCCGTCGGGCACCGGTTGCACGTGCACCCCCGGCCGCCGGGGACCGTCCCCGAGGCCCTCACCCATTTCTCGGCCGCCCACGGACGGGAACCCATCATGGTCCTCAGCGGCCGCCTGGCGGGCGGGCCCGCGGCTGGACCGCGCACTGACACCGTCGGCGTGGCCGGCGTGACGCTGGACGGCACGGCATCGACGGACCCGGATCCGTCCACCCTGACACTGCCCACCCGGTCACGGTCGCTGTGCCGCCTGCTGGCCCGTAGCGCCGACCCCCACCTCCCGGGCCGGGCGGTCGTCCTGGTCCACCAGGGCGACGGCTCCGGTGGTGACGACGGCTGGCCCGGCCTGCCGTGGGGACTCGCCCTGCTGCTGGGCGGGCCCGGCCGCGGGGTGCTCGTGGACCTGCGGGGCACCGGGAGCGGGCTGGACGCCCGCCTCCGGGCGAACTCCGAGGCCTCCGCCCGGCCGGAGGTCCTGGGCCCGACGCCCGGCCCTGCCCTGGCCCGTCGGCTCCCGGTGGCCGGCGGGGTGCGTTGGGGGAGCATGACGGGGCCTCCCGCGCAACTGCTGCCCGTGATCGGTGCCACCGTCGACACCTTCCGCTGGACCGTGCTCGACGTGGGCCGCGACGCGCACCTGGCGTCGACGCTGGTCGCCGAGGGGCTTCCCCTGCTGTCCGTGACCGGCCAGGGAGGGACCTGCCGTCTCGAGGTCCCGGGCCGGCCCCCGGAGCGGCTGGTCCTGGACCGCTCCCGGTGGGGCGGACCCACCCCCGCGTCCTGGGCCCGGTCCGCCCGTCGCCGGGTCTCCCTCGACGTGGCCGCGCGGCTGACCTCCGTGCTGTCCCGTGATCCCGCCGAGGTCCGGCGGTGACCCGCGGCTGGGCGCCGTCGCGGCCGCCGTCGCCGTCCCGGCAGGAGAGGGCACGACGCTGGCTGGCCGCGCGCGTGGCCGCGTCCGGGACCCGCCAGTCCGGCTCCGGGGGCGTGGACCTGCCCCCGGAACTGCTCGGCGAGGCCGTCCGGCGTCACCTGCCCGTCCACTCGCCCGAGGAGGCTGCCCGGCAGATGACGGCCCTGGCCGACGGGCTCACCGGCCTCGGCCCGTTGGCGGAACCGGCACGCGGTCCCGGAGTCACGGACGTCCTGGTCGACGCGGACGGGGCCGTGTGGACG
The DNA here is from genome assembly GCF_000224415.1 of Citricoccus sp. CH26A. GTDB lineage: Bacteria > Actinomycetota > Actinomycetes > Actinomycetales > Micrococcaceae > Citricoccus. The sequence goes on from NZ_AFXQ01000003.1 coordinate 111,783, forward strand.
GACGGGGTCGAGGGTCTGCGGCGCACCGGGCAGAGGCTTGCCCCCTCCGAGGCCCGGCAGTTGGCGGTGCGACTGCTGGCCCAGGACGGGCGCCGCCTGGACGAGGGACAGCCCTACGGGGACGCCCAGGTCGCCGGCGCCCGGGTGCATGCGGTCCTGCCCCCGATCGCTACCGGCGGGCCCCAGATCAGCGTGCGACTCGCCGCGGCCGAGCCGCCGGCGCTGGACCGGCTGGCCGGGCGGTGGCCCCACGGGGAGCGGTGGCTGTCCGTGCTGCGCCACGTGCTGGCGGTCCGGGCCAACCTGCTCATCAGCGGGGCCACGGGGTCGGGCAAGACCACCCTGCTCGGCGCCCTGCTCGCCGAGGTCCCCGCGGACGAGCGGATCATCACCGTGGAGGACACCCGGGAGCTGCGGCCGGTCCACGGCCACGTGGTCTCCCTGCAGGCCCGTCCCGGCAACGCCGAGGGGGCCGGTGCCGTCAGCCTGGCCGACCTCGTCCGCCAGGCGCTGCGGATGCGGCCGGACCGGCTCGTGGTGGGGGAGTGCCGCGGTGGCGAGGTGGCCGACTTCCTGGCGGCCATGAACACCGGACACCGCGGTGCGGCCGGCACCGTGCACGCCAACTCCGCCCGGGACGTCCCGGCCCGGCTCCAGGCCATGGGCGCCCTGGCCGGGCTCGGGCCCGAGGCGACGGCCCTGCAGGCCGCCAGCGCGGTCGACGCCGTCCTGCACGTGGAGCGCACCGCCGCCGGCCGCCGGCCCGTGGAACTGGCCGTCCTGGACCGCCCGGAGGGCGCGGAGACCCGCACCCTGCGCGTCGTGCCGGCGATCACCGCCACCGCGGAGGGACTGTGCCTCGGTCCGGGACTGGATGCGCTGGAGGCCCTGACCGGGTCCACCCGGAGCGGAGGACGCCATGCGCTGGACCGGTGAGCCGCTGCGTCGCCTGCTCCCCGGCGCGGCCCGACGGCGGCGCGAGCACCAGGCCGAGGAGTTCATCACCCTGCTGCGCCAGGCCGCGGCCCTGTTGCAGGCGGGCCGGAGGACCGAGGGCGTCTGGGCCGAATTGGCCGGACTCCACGATCCCTGCCGGCCGGGGACCCGGCGCCCCGGGTGCTGCCTGCACCATGCCCTGGTGGACGCGGACACCGCTGTCCTGCTCGGCCGGCCGCCCGGGCACGAGGAGACCGGACGGCACTGGGAACAGCTCACCGGGTGCCTGGCGGTCTCCCGGGAGGCAGGAGTCCCCCTGGCCGGGCTGCTGGAGCGGCTCGCCGACGCCCTGGAGGACGGTCAGGACGCCCATCAGGCCCGTGAGGCGGCCTCGGCCGGTCCGAGGTCCACGGCCCGGTTGCTCGGGCTGCTGCCCGTGGCGGGCCTGGGGCTGTCCGCGCTCGTCGGGGCCCCGCCCACGGAGCTGTTGGCCGGCCCGCTGGGCTGGCTCGTGGTGGGCACCGGGGTGGCGCTCGCGGTCATCGGGCACCTCTGGACCCGTGCCCTGGCCCGCCGGGCCGAGGACGGGGCCTGACGTGGACGCCGCGTTGGCCCTGGACCTGCTGGCCGGGCTCCTGGAGAGCGGGCAGGGGCTCGTTCCCGCCCTGGACCTGCTGGGGGCGCACCTGCCCGGGGCGGCACCGCTGTGCCGCGTCGCCGCCCTGCTGCGCGTCGGCGTGGACTGGGACGAGGCCTGGCAGACGCAGGATGCGGACCTGCGGGAACTCGCCCGGGAACTGCGCTTCGCCCACCAGAGCGGGGCCCCGACCGCGGCCCTGCTGCGGTCCACGGCCACCTCCCTCCGGCGCGACCGGCGGCGCAGGGCCGAGCAGCGCGCCGCCGAACTGGCCACGCGCCTGGTGCTGCCCCTCGGGCTCTGCCAGTTGCCCTCGTTCCTGTGCCTGGGGATCGTCCCCCTGGTGCTGGCGCTGCTGCCCTAGGGGCGGTCTGGCGACTGTCTGGGGACTGCCCGCTCCTCCACACCGCACCGGTGCCCGCCACCCGTCCAGAACCGGCGCCCCTGAGGACCCCACGCCGGAGCACCCGCCAGCAGGCTGGAGGCGGGTGGTCGAATCCACCCGTCCCACCCACCGCGATACACCGAAGAAGAACCCGAAGAACCCAAGGAGACATCATGAACCCCTCACCCGCCACCTCGGACACGGCTCCGGGCACGGCCCCGGGCGCCGCCCACATCACCGCCGACATCGCCACCCAGACCCGCGCGCAGGCCACCGTCCCGGCGCTCGACTGGTCCGGCGAGACCGGGGCCCAGACCGCCGAGTACGGCATCGTCACGCTGGCCGCCGTGGGCTTCGCCGGGGTCCTCGCCGTCGTCCTGGCCGGCACCGACGTCCAGGGCCTGCTGCTGGACATCGTCAAGAACGCCCTCAGCTTCGGCTGACGGACTACTGCCACAGCTGCCGTGGCCCTCCGGTCCGCGCCGGAGGGCCGCGGGAGCCCAGCCCAGGAGGCCATCGTGCACCCATCACCGTCCGAGCGAGGATCGGTCACCGCCGAGTACGCCGTGCTGCTGCCGGGTGCCGCCGTGGTCCTGGCCGGGGCCCTGCTCGCCGGGGCCGCCACGCTGCAGCAGATCCGCCTGGAGGAGGCCGCCGCGGCCACCGTGCGCGAACTGGCCCGCGGGGAGACGGACGCCCAGGTCCTCGGCACCGCCCGGCGCATGGCCGGCGACGACGCCCGGCTGAGCAGTTCCCGCACCCCCGGCTGGGTCACCGTGACACTCGCCCACACCCCACCCGGCCCGCTGGGCTGGTGGGACGGCTGGCAGCTCGAGGCGACCGCCCACGCTCCGGACCAGTGGGTCGTGCCTCCCGCTGGAGCGCCGTGATCACCGGCGACCGGGGCTCCGGCGCGGTGACGGTGCTGCTCACCGTGTTCACCACCCTGGTCCTGCTGGCCGCGGCGACCGCGCTGGGCACGGCCGGCGTGGCCGCGGCTCGGGCCTCGGCCGCCGCGGACCTCGCCGCACTCGCCGCCGCAGACGCTGCGCGAGGGCTGGTCGCGGCGGACCCCTGCGCGCTCGCGGGGGAGGTCACCGGGCGTCACGGCGGCCGGCTCAGCGAGTGCTCGACGGCCGACGGCGGCACCGTCCTGGTGCGGGTCCGCTACGCCTCGCCGCTGCCCTGGCCCGCCGAGGGCGTCTCCCGGGCCGGTCCGCCACCGGCCGCGTGGGGGTCCTCGGTCTCCTCGACGCCTCCTGCCGCGTCGACGTCCTCGACCGGATGACCGCGCAACCGGTCCAGGACGAAGGCCAGGAGCGTGCCCGCCCCGTCCTTGTCCAGGGGATTGTTGCGGTTGCCGCACTTGGGGGACTGCACGCAGGACGGGCAGCCGTCGGCACAGGCGCAGGAGCGGACCGTGTCCAGGGTCGCCCGGAGCCAGACCTCCGCCTGGTCGAACCCCCGCTCCGCGAAGCCGGCACCCCCGGGGTGGCCGTCGTAGACGAACACCGAGGGCTCGCCGGTGTCCGGGTGCAGTGCCATGGAGACCCCGCCGATGTCCCAGCGGTCGTTGGAGGCCACCAACGGCAACAGGCCGATCATCGCGTGCTCGGCGGCGTGCAGGGCGCCGGGCAGCCGGTCCATCGTCAACCCGGCGGCCACCAGGTGCTCCGACGGGCAGTGGAACCAGACCGCGGTGGTGAACAGCTCCCGGGCCGACAGCTCCAGCGGCTCCTCGCCCAGCACCTCGCCCGAGACCAGCGCCTTGCGCTGGAAGGAGACCACCTGCGTGGTGACCTTCACGGGCCCCGTGCACCACTGCAGGTCACCGCCGTCGCGACGGCGGACCGTGTCCAGGACCTCGATCTCGGTGATGTCCCGGGCCTGCGTGTAGTACTCCGGCCAGGCCCGCGTCACCAGGACCGCGTGCGCGTCCTCGTCGAGGTCCTCCACCAGGTAGGTCCGGTCCTGGTGCACGTACACCGCCCCGGGGTGCGCCTGGTAGTGGGTCTGCGGAGACCCCATGGTGCCCAGCACCGCCCCGGTGTCCGCGTCGATGATGTCCACCGGGCCCCCACCGTCGTCCCGCAGGGAGACCAGGGCGGCCGCGTGTTCGGGATGGGTCCAGAACCAGCCGGCCGGCCGGCGTCGCAGGTAACCCTCCGTCACGAGCCGGTCCACGAGGCCGCGCACGTGGCCGGGCTCCCCGAAGGCCGCCAGGCCGTCCGGGACCAGGGGCAGCTCGGCAGCCGCGGCGCACAGGTGGGGGGCAAGGATGTGCGGGTTGGACGGGTCCGTCACCGAGTCCTCCACGGCGAGCTCGAACACCGCCTCCGGATGGTGCACCACGAAGGTGTCCAGGGGGTCGTCGCCGGCCACGTACACGGCCAGGGACTCCTGGCCGGCCCGGCCCGCCCGCCCCACCTGCTGGAAGAACGAGGCCCGCGTCCCGGGCCAGCCGGCCACCAGCACCGCGTCGAGCCCGGCGATGTCGATCCCCAGCTCCAGGGCCGGGGTGGAGGCCACCCCCAGCAGCCGCCCCGTGCGCAGGGCGGTCTCCACCTCGCGACGCTCCTCCGGCAGGTAGCCGGCGCGGTAGGCCGCCACCCGCGGGGGCAGGGACGGGTCCACCTCCGCGAGCTCCCGCTTGGCGGCGGAGGCCATGGCTTCCGCACCGCGCCGGGAGCGGATGAAGGCGATGGTGCGGGTCCCGGCCGCGGCGAGGTCCGCCATCATCCCGGCCGATTCCGCGGTGGCCGAACGGCGCACCGGGGCACCGTTCTCCCCGCGCGCGTCCGTCAGCTCGGGTTCCCAGAAGCCGACCGTCACCGCACCGTGGGGCGAGGCGTCCTCGGTGACGGCCACGGCGTCCGCCCCGATCAGCCGGGTGAACGATCCGGCGGGGTCCGCGCTGGTGGCGGAGGCGCCGATGAACACCGGCCCCGCACCGTAGTGCGCGCAGACCCGCGACAGCCGGCGCAGCAGCACCGCCACGTGGGAACCGAACACCCCCCGGTACACGTGCGCCTCGTCCACGATGACGTACCGCAGCCGGCGGAAGAACCGGCCCCAGCGCTCGTGGTGGGGCAGGATCCCGATGTGCAGCATATCCGGATTAGTCAGCAGCACGTTCGCGTGGTCCCGGGCCCAGGTGCGGTCGGCCGGGGCGGTGTCCCCGTCATAGGGGGACGGACGCAGCCAGCCGGCTCCGTCCCGGGCCAGGGCGCGCCAGGCGACGAGCTGGTCCGCGCCGAGGGCCTTGGTGGGGGAGAGGTACAGCACGGTCCCGGCAGGGTCCTCGGCCAGGGCGGTGCCGGCCGCGAGCTGGTAGCCCAGGGACTTGCCGGAGGCGGTGCCGGTGGCCAGCACCACGTGCCGACCGGAGGCGGCGAGCCGGGCGGCCTCGACCTGGTGGTGCCACGGCTCGAGCACGCCCGAGCCCCCGAAGGCCTGCACCAGGCCCTCCGGGGTGCCCTCGGGCCATGGCTCGGTCCGCGCCGGACGCTCCGGAAGGTAGCGCACGTGCACCAGCTGGCCGGGGACGGACGGCCTCCCCAGGGCCCGGGCCAGGGCCTCGGCGTCCCGGGGATCGTCGGTCCGGACCGGAGGGTTCAGCTGAGGTCCGAGTGGGAGGGGTTCTCGGTGTGGTCCTCGAGGGCCCCGAAGACCGTGACGTCCGCCAGCTCGGTCCAGCCCAGGTGCCCGTACAGGGCCTGCCCCTCGGCGCCGGCCACCAGCAGGCCCTCCTGCACGTCGTGCTCGAGGGCGAGGGAGGCCAGGTAGCGCATGACGAGCGAGCCCAGGCCCTGACGGCGGAACTCGGGGGAGGTCCAGATCCGGTCGAACACCGCGTAGCCGTCCACGGCGGCCACCCGGCCCCGGGCGGCCACGGCGCCGGCCCCGGCGGCGTGCTGGTCCGTGGAGGTGATGGTCAGCAGGAACCAGTCCGGTTCGTTGCGCTCGATCGCGGCCTCGAACTCCTCCGGCACGATCGGTGCCTCGACGTCCTGGCCGGTCATGTCCACCACCATGAGCTTCTCGCCCGTGGAGACCCGCTTCAGCGGCACGCCCTCCGGGATGGCCGGGGCGGTGCCCACGACGGTGAGCAGCCGGCCCGGGTGCTGCTGGACCTCGACCGAGGCGGCCGTCAGGGCGTCCTCGTCGGGATTGGCGAGTACGTACTCCCAGTCCTGGCCGGCCGTGGACTGGTGCCCGGTGCGCAGCGAGGCGTGGACGGGGCCGTCGTGGCGTACCTCGTAGTCGCGGCACCGGGACCACCCGGTGACCCACGTGCTGACCAGAGCGTCGTTCAGGGCAGAAGTCATGGCAAGAGACTAGCCCGTGACGTCGGGGGACCGCACGGGCATACCAACTCCCTGTCCAAAACGTCACCTGGGGGTAGTCTGCAGTCCACCGTCGACCCTGGCAACCACCCGGCCGCGTCCCACTACCCTTGGAGCGGTGAGCCAGTCCAAGATCGCCCTCTACTACCGCTTCGCCCCCGTGGCCGACCCCGAGGCCGTGCGGCTCTGGCAACACGCCCTTGCCGAACGCTGGGGACTGACCGGCCGGATCATCGTGGCCCCCCACGGCATCAACGGCACGGTCGGCGGGCCGATCGACGCGGTCAAGCAGTACGTCAAGACCACCCGGACCTATCCGCCGTTCGCAGGCCTGGAGGTCAAGTGGTCGGACGGGTCCGCCGAGGACTTCCCCCGGCTCTCCGTGAAGGTCCGGCCCGAACTGGTCGCCTTCGACGTCCCCGGGGAGGTCACGGTCACCGCCGACGGGGTGCGGGACACGGGCACCCACCTGGACCCGGAGGCCCTGCACCGCCTCGTCGCCGAGAAGCGCGACGCCGGCACGCCCGTGGTGTTCTTCGACGGGCGCAACGCGGTGGAGGCCAAGATCGGCCGGTTCCGCGACGCCGTCGTGCCGGACACCACGACCACGCGCGACTTCGTGGCCGAACTGGACTCCGGCAAGTACGACCACCTCAAGGACCAGCCGGTGGTCACCTACTGCACCGGCGGCATCCGTTGCGAGGTGCTGACGGCCCTGATGCACCACCGCGGCTTCGGCGAGGTCTACCAACTGGACGGCGGGATCGTCCGCTACGGCGAGGCCTTCGGGGACGCCGGGCTGTGGGAGGGCTCGCTGGCCGTCTTCGACCGCCGGATGCGCGTGGAGTTCTCCGACCAGGCCGCCGTGGTCGGCCGCTGCAGCGTGTGCGGGACGCCGACCGCCGAACTGCGCAATTGCGCCGATGCCTCCTGCAAGACGCTGGACACCGTCTGCGACGGTTGTGCCGAGGCCACCCCGGACCGGGTCTGCGCGGTATGCACAATGGACGCATGAGCCAGATGCACGAACCCCCGCCGCCCGGCCGGGACCGGGACGCGATCACCCGCCTCGCGGCCGGCCTGCGCGCCCTGCCCTACACCACGGACGCGGTCGGGGACCTACTCGGGGAGACGGCCGGGGCCGCGCTGGACCGCGAGCAGGCCGAGCCGGCCCGACGGCGCGTGGCCCAGGTGCTGCACGACGACGGCGCCCCCGCCTCCCAGCGCGCGCTCGCCGCCGTCGTGTCCTGCTGGATGCTCGGCGACGCGGTGCCGGTCGGGGCGCTGGATGCCGCGCTGCCCTCGCTGGGGGCCGGCGGGGCGGCGGGACTGAACCTCGGCCGGATCGACGAGGAGCACTTCCACCCCGTCGTGGACCTGTCGCCCTACTCCGCGGATGACCTCGGCGAGGCGTGGATCGCCAGCGACCGGACCGCGCTGCAGAGCCGCGGCGTGCTGCCGCCCTGGCACGTCCTGGGCATCGGCCGGGCCTCGTTGACCCTGGCCGGGAACGTCATCCGCCGGCCGGTCGCCCGGGCCCTGGACCTCGGGGTCGGCTGCGGCATCCAGACCCTGCACCTGCTCGCGCACGCCGGGCACGTCACGGCCACGGACCTGTCCGGGCGCGCCCTGGACTTCACCGCCTTCAACCTGGTGCTCAACGCCGAGGCGCTGGGCCTGGACCCGGACGAGGACCCCTTCGCCCCGGGCGGGCGGGTCACCCTCCGGGCCGGGGACCTGCTCGACCCGGTGGCCGGGGAGCGGTTCGACCTGGTGGTCTCCAACCCGCCGTTCGTCATCACGCCGCGCACGGCGGGCGACGCGGACGGCATCAACACCTACCGCGACGGCGGCCGGGAGGGAGACCGGCTGCTCGCCGACCTCGTGCGCCGGCTGCCGGGGCACCTCGAACCGGGCGGGACGGCGCAATTGCTGGGCAACTGGGAACTCCACGCCGCGGACGGCGGCTGGGACGCCCGGCTGCGCGACTGGATCCCGGCCGGCACCGACGCCTGGCTCATCCAGCGCGACGTGGCCGATCCGGCCCGCTACGCCGAGACGTGGCTGCAGGACTCCTCCGAGCAGTACGACCCGGCCGGCTACGCGGCCGGCTACCGGCGTTACCTGGAGGACTTCGACGCCCGGGGCGTGGCCGCCGTCGGGTTCGGCTACCTGTGGCTGCGCCGCCCGGAGGCCCGGCGGGCCGGGCGGGTCCGGGTCGAGGACCTCCAGGGCGAGCTGCAGCAGCCCCTGGGTCCGGCCTGGGGCGCGGCGGTGGAGCGGTGGGACCTCGTGGAGGGACAGTCCCTGCCCGCCCTGCACGTGCGGGTCCCGGCGGACGTCACGGAGGAGAGGCACCAGCGGTTCGGCGCCGAGCACCCCGAGGTCATCCTGGCCCGTCAGGGCGGTGGGTTCCGTCGGGTGGCCCACCTGGACACCGCCACCGCCGGGTTCCTCTCGGCGGCGGACGGCGAGTTCACCGTCGGCCAGCTGACCGGGGCCGTCGCGGGGCTGCTGGAACTGGACGCGGAGGCCGAGGGAGCCCTGACGGAGGCCGTGCGGCACCTGCTCCTGGAGGGATTCCTCGAGGCAGTGTGAAGCACCTCACGCGAAATGTGAAACACCTGCCTAGAATGTCTGTCCATGACCGAACTTGAGACCGCTCCGGCCCCCGGGAGCGAGTCGGACCAGGGCGGGCGCCGGCCCGTCGTCATCTCCGACCCGCAGGCCATCCGGGCGCTGGCCCACGAGGCCCGGCTGGAGGCGCTCGAGGAGCTGTACGCGTCCCAGTCCACCCGCACGGCCACCGAGCTGGCCTCCCGCTGCGGTCTCTCGCCCTCGGCCATGAGCTACCACCTGCGTGCCCTGGAGAAATACGGCTTCGTCGAGCGCTCGCCCTCGGAGGGGGACGGCCGGGAGCGGCGGTGGAAGGCCGCCGGGTACTCCCTGCTGGTGGACTCGCTGAACCACACCCCGACCTCCAAGCTGGCGTTCATCGACGTCCAGCTCAACACCTTCCGCGACCGGATCATGAAGGAGGTCGCCCGCCGCGAGGCGGAGGACAAGGAGGCCGAACGGTCCGCCGAGGTCCGCCGTCCGCCGGTGCTGTCCACCGGGATGATCTTCGTCGACTCGCAGCAGCGGGCGGAGTTCCAGTCCCGCCTGGCGGCCCTGATCGACGAGTTCGAGGAGCTCAATCCCGCCTCGGAGCGCTCGGTGGACGCCGAGCGCGTCTACTACCTGGTCTCCGTCCTCGCCGACGCGGCGCCCGGCCCCGCCGACACGGCCTGATCCGGCACCGGTCGCCGGTGCCGTTACATTAGAGGGGCACCGGGCGGTCCGCCCGGCGACCGAGAAGGAGCCTGAGTGTCAGAGAAGGTCGACGGGACCAAACTCGTCATCGTGGAGTCCCCCGCCAAGAGCAAGTCCATCGCCAAGTACCTGGGCGAGGGATGGGTGGTGGATGCCTCGGCCGGTCACATCCGGGACCTCCCGCAGCCCTCGGACCTGCCGGCGGACATGAAGAAGGGTCCGTACGGCAAGTTCGCCGTGGACACCACCAACGGCTTCGAGCCCTACTACGTGGTGTACCCGGACAAGAAGAAGCGGGTCACCGAGCTCAAGCGCGAGCTCAAGGACGCCTCCGCCCTCTACCTCGCCACGGACGCCGACCGCGAGGGCGAGGCCATCGCGTGGCACCTGCTGCAGGAGCTCAAGCCCAAGGTCCCCGTCTACCGGATGACCTTCACGGAGATCACCAAGGAGGGCATCGCCCGCGGCCTGGAGAACATCCGCGAGATCGACGCCGATCTCGTGGACGCCCAGGAGACGCGCCGCATCCTGGACCGGCTCTTCGGCTACGAGATCTCCCCGGTGCTGTGGCGCAAGGTGGCCCGTGGCCTGTCGGCCGGTCGCGTGCAGTCCGTGGCCACCCGGCTCGTCGTCGAGCGCGAGCGCGAGCGCATGGCGTTCGTGCCGGCCTCGTACTGGGACCTGGACGGCACGTTCACCGCGCAGGAGGGTTCCGGCGCGGGGGAGTCCTTCACCGCCCGGCTGGCCACCGTGGACGGCCGGCGGATCGCCAGCGGCCGGGACTTCACGGACCGCGGGGTGCTCAAGGACTCCGCCGAGGGCAAGGTCGCCACGCTGACCGAGGCCACCGCGACCGCCCTGGCCGAGGGCCTGCAGGGCGCGGCGTTCACCGTGGACTCGGTGGAGGACAAGCCCTACACCCGCCGCCCGGCGGCCCCGTTCACCACCTCCACGTTGCAGCAGGAGGCCTCGCGCAAGCTGCGGTTCTCCTCGCGGGTCACCATGCAGGTGGCGCAGCGGCTGTACGAGAACGGTTACATCACCTACATGCGTACGGACTCGGTGATGCTCTCCGACGAGGCGATCACCGCCGCCCGCCGGCAGGCCACCGAGCTCTACGGCCCGGAGTCCATCCCGCAGGCCAAGCGCGTGTACAAGGCGAAGAACGACTCGGCGCAGGAGGCCCACGAGGCCATCCGCCCCGCCGGCGACTCCTTCCGCACCCCCGGGCAGGTCTCCGGCGCGCTGCGCGGGGACGAGTTCCGCCTCTACGAGCTGATCTGGAAGCGCACCATCGCCTCCCAGATGGCCGACGCCAAGGGCTACACGGCCACCGTGAAGCTCTCCGGGACCGCCACCGGTGGCGAGGTCGCCGGGTTCACGGCCTCGGGCACGGTCATCACCTTCCCCGGCTTCCTGGCCGCCTATGAGGAGGGCCGGGACACCGAGTCGGAGAAGCCGGAGGGCAAGGACAAGCGCCTGCCGGACCTGGCCGCCGGCCAGTCCCTCACGGGCCGGGACGTCATCGCCTCCGGCCACGAGACGAGCCCGCCGCCGCGGTACACCGAGGCGTCCATCGTCGCCGAGCTGGAGAAGCGCGAGATCGGCCGGCCGTCCACCTACGCGCCGACCATCTCGACGATCATGGACCGCGGTTACGTGACCAAGCGCGGCAACGCCCTGGTCCCGTCCTGGACGGCCTTCAGCGTCATCCGCCTGCTCGAGGAGCACTTCGGCCGGTACGTCGACTACGACTTCACCGCCCGGATGGAGGACGACCTGGACCGGATCGCCGCCGGCGAGCTCCAGCGGGAGGCCTGGCTGCAGGCCTTCTACTTCGGTGCCGAGTCCGGCACCGAGGGGCTCAAGGCCGTGGTGGACAACCTGGGCGACATCGACGCCCGGGCCGTGAACTCCATCCCCGTGGCCGAGGGCATCACCCTGCGGGTGGGCAAGTTCGGCCCCTACCTGGAGAAGGACCTGCCGGCGGACGCCCCCGAGGGCACCGACCCGGAGCGCGCCAACGTCCCCGAGGACCTGGCCCCGGACGAGCTGACCCCGGCCAAGGCCGAGGAGCTCTTCGCCACCGCGGGGCCCTCGGAGCGCGTGCTCGGGGTGGACCCGGAGAGCGGGCGGACGATCGTGGCCAAGGACGGCCGCTACGGCCCGTACGTCACCGAGGTCATCGAGGAGATGACCGAGGAGCAGCTAGCGGCCTGGATGGAGGCCCAGCCCACCGAGTACTACAAGAACGGCAAGCCGAAGCCGAAGAAGAAGCCGGCCAAGGTCAAGCCGCGCACCGGCTCGCTGTTCAAGTCCATGTCCCTGGAGACGATCACCCTCGAGGACGCCCTGAAGCTGATGAGCCTGCCGCGCGTGGTGGGCCAGGACGCCGAGGGCACCGAGATCACCGTGCAGAACGGGCGCTTCGGGCCCTACCTGAAGAAGGGCACGGACTCCCGCTCGCTGGAGTCCGAGGACCAGATCTTCACCATCACGCTCCAGCAGGCGCTGGACATCTACGCCCAGCCCAAGCAGCGCGGCCGCGGGGCGGCCAAGCCGCCGCTGGCGGAGTTCGGCGAGGACCCCGTCTCGGGGAAGAAGGTGGTCGTCAAGGAGGGCCGCTTCGGACCCTACGTGACGGACGGTGAGACCAACATCACCGTGCCGCGGTCAATGGACCCGGAGTCGCTGACCGCCCAGCAGGCCTACGAACTGCTGGCGGACAAGCGGGCCAAGGGCCCGGCGAAGAAGCCGGCGCGCAAGCCGGCGGCGCGGTCAAAGAGCGCGGCGAAGAAGTAGCCATGCGCCTGGGTGTGCTGGACATCGGCTCGAACACCGTCCACCTGCTGCTGGTGGACGCCCACCCGGGCGCGCGCCCGTCCGCCTACGCGGACCACAAGCGCTCACTGTCCCTGCTGCAGCACCAGGACGAGCAGGGGCGGATCGAGACCTCCGGCCAGGACGCCCTGGTCACCTTCATCCAGGAGGCGGTCAAGTTCGCGGTGGCCAACGGTGCCGAGGACATGATCGCCTTCTGCACCTCGGCCATCCGCGAGTCCGCCAACGGTGCCGAGGTCCTGGACCGGGTGACCCGGGAGACCTCCGTGCACCTGACCGAGCTCTCGGGGGACCAGGAGGCGGCCATGACCTACTTCGCGGTCCGCCGCTGGCAGGGCTGGGACGTGGGGTCCATCCTGAACTTCGACATCGGCGGCGGGTCGTTCGAGATCGCCTACGGCACGGACGAGCTGCCCAGCCACGCGGTGTCCATCCCGCTCGGCGCCGGCCGGCTGACCCGGGACTGGCTGCCCGCGGACCCGCCGACCCCGAAGTCCATCAAGAAGCTGCGCAAGCACATCCGCTCCACCATGGACGAGACCGCCGCCGGGTTCCCGCCCATGACGGCCCCGGTGCTGGTGACCGGTACGTCCAAGACCTTCCGCTCCCTGGCCCGGATCACCGGCGCGGCACCGCTCGCGGCCGGGGTCTTCGTCAAGCGGCACCTGCGGATCGAGGACCTCAAGCTGTGGGTGCACCGGATGGGGGCCATGAGCGCCAAGGAGCGTGCCGGGCTGCCCGGGGTCTCCGAGGTCCGGGCGGCCCAGATGCTCGCGGGCGGGCTGGCCGCGGAGGCGGCCATGGAGCGGTTCGGCGTCCCGATGCTGGAGATCTGCCCGTGGGCACTGCGCGAGGGACTGATCATGCGTAGGCTGGATGCCTTGGTCCAGGAGGGCATCCTGGGCCAGGAGGCGGTCCGGGGCGTCGGCAACGTCCGGCTCAACCCGGACCCGATGCTGCCGGGCTTCTCCGTGGGGGTGACCGTTGACTGAGAGCGCTGAAGAGATCGCCGCACGCGCGGAGCAGGCCGCCGAGGCCGCGGCCGCCGAGCGGGAGTCCGACGCCGAGCGGCACACCGGTCCCTGGGGCGGGGCCGTCGCCGAACGCGAATCCCGCCCGGCCCGGGTGCGTGAGGGCGCCACCGCCACGCTGGGCGGAGCCGCCCGGCCCGCCCTCGGTCCCGGCCGGCTGGCCGCCGCCCTGGAGTCCACGCGCCAGCCGCCCGGCCCGCCCGACGTCGGGCCCCAGGTGCCGCGGGACATCCCCGTCACACTGTCCTCGTCCTCCGTGTTCCCGCTGGGCACCCAGGACGTCTTCGCCACGGCCGAGGACCTCGGCTACGACGGCGTGGAGGTCATGGTCACCCACAACTCGTGGTCCCAGGACGGGCTGCTGCTGAACCGGCTGGCCCAGAAGCACCGGATGCCGATCCACTCGATCCACGCCCCCACGCTGCTGTTCACCCAGCAGGTGTGGGGCTCGGCGTGGAACAAGCTGGCCAAGAGCGCGGACCTGGCCCGGGAGGTCGGGGCCGAGATCGTGGTGGCGCACCCGCCGTTCCGCTGGCAGGGCAACTACGCCTCCGGCTTCGCGGCCGGGATCGAGGAGATCATGGACGCCACCGGCGTGAAGATCTGCGTGGAGAACATGTACCCGTGGCGCGCCGGCGCCCGCGAGGCCAAGATGTACCTGCCGCACTGGGACCCCGTCTCGCAGGCCTACGAGCACGTCACGTGGGACTTCTCCCACGCGGCGATCGCCCAGGAGGACTCCCTCGAGGCCTTCCAGGTCCTGGGGGAGCGGCTGCGCCACGTCCACCTCACCGACGGCACCGCCAACGGCAAGGACGAGCACCTGCTGCCCGGTGACGGCGACCAGCCGGTGGCCGCCGCCCTCGAGTTCCTCGGCGAGACCGGCTGGGACGGCGCCATCTGCGTGGAGGTCGGCACCCGCAAGGCCAAGTACGCCGGCCAGCGCGAGGAGATGCTCGGCTACTGCCTCGAATACGCCCGCAACCACCTGGCCGTCGGCATCGAGCGCGCGGCCGCAAGGAGTGCCCAGTGAAGATCGCGATGCTCGGACTCGGCAACATGAACGGGGCCATCCTGGCCGGCATGCTGGCCGCCGGGACGGACCCGGCCGGCGTCTGCGCCACCGTCCACTCGGAGGACAGCGCGCGGGCCGCGGAGGAGCGCCACGGGATCGCCGTGAGCTGCACCGAACGGGACCCCGAGGCGAACCGCAACGCCGCCTCGGGGGCCGACGTCGTGGTGCTGGGCGTGAAGCCCAGGTACATCCGGGCCCTGTGCCGGGAGATCTCGACCGCGCTGGCACCGGAGACCGTGGTGGTCTCCGTGGCCGCGGGGATCACCACCGCGGCGATGGAGGAGAACCTGCCCGGGGGCCAGCCGGTGGTGCGCACGATGCCGAACACGCCGCTGACCGTGGGGATGGGGGCCGTCGGGCTGGCCGGCGGCCGGACCGCGACGGAGGAGCACCTGGAGATGGCCGAACGGCTGTTCGCCGGCTCCGGGTCCGTCCACCGGGTGGCCGAGGACCAGATCGACGCGGTGGCCGCCGTCTCCGGCTCCGGACCGGCCTACGCGTTCCTGCTCGCCGAGCTGATGGCAGCCGGGGGCGTGGAACTGGGCCTGGACGAGCCACTGGCGAAGGAGCTGGCCCGCTCCACCGTGGCCGGCGCCGGGCGGATGCTGGCCGATCCGGACGTGGACCCGGCCGCGCTGCGGCGGGCCGTGACCAGCCCGAACGGCACCACCGAGGCGGCCATCGAGTCGTTCCTGGACTCCGGACTGGCCCGGCTGATCGCGGACGGCATGCGCGCCTCCGCGGAGCGCGGACGGCAGATCAGCCAGGAGAACTAGGGCCGGGCCGCGAACCGCTCCAGCAGGTCGGTGTGGCCGGAGACGATCAGGGTGTCCCGGGGGCCGACTTTGGTGTCCGGCTGGGCATAGGTGAAGTCCTCGCCCGGGGTCTTCACGCCCACGATCGTCACCCCGTACTTGGCGCGGATGTTGGACTCGGCCAGGGTGAAGCCCACGGCCTCGGTGGGCGGGTACATCTTGACGATCGCGAAGTCGTCGTCGAACTCGATGAAGTCCAGCATCCGTCCCCCGACCAGGTGGGCGGCGCGCACGCCGGCGTCGTGCTCGGGGAAGATCACGTGGTGGGCGCCGATCCGGCGCAGGATCTTGCCGTGGGCCGGGGTGATGGCCTTGACC
This sequence comes from Citricoccus sp. CH26A, assembly GCF_000224415.1. Taxonomy (GTDB): domain Bacteria; phylum Actinomycetota; class Actinomycetes; order Actinomycetales; family Micrococcaceae; genus Citricoccus. The sequence continues at coordinate 127,479 of NZ_AFXQ01000003.1, forward strand.
CAGATGTGGTCCACGCCCAGGTCCACGAGGTTGACGGTGATCAGCACGGAGGACTCGATCGAGGTGCCCACGCCCACCACGGCCGTGGCGAACTCCTGGGCGCCGAGCTGGCGCAGGGTCTCGATGTCCGTGGCGTCGGCCTCGACCACGTGGGTCAGGGACCCGGCCCACTTCTGCACGAGGGCGGGGTCGCGCTCGATCGCCATCACCTCGCGTCCCTGGGCCACGAGCTGCTCGCCCACGGCCGCGCCGAAGCGGCCCAGGCCGATCAGCAGCACCGGAGCATGGGGGTCCGGACGGTTCTCAGCCAATGATCGGCCTTTCCTCGGGATACCGGAACAGGTTGCGCCGCTGGCGCAGGGCCAGCGCGGACGCGAAGGTGATCGTACCAACGCGGCCGGAGAACATCAGCGCCGTCAGCACGTACTTGCCCGAGGGCGGCAGCTCCTCGCTGAGGCCGGTGGTCAGGCCGCACGTGCCGAACGCGGACAGCGCCTCGAACAGGGGCCGCTGCAGCGACTCGTTGCTGATCGCCACGAGGGCCATGGTGCTGGCGAGCACGAGGGTGGCGCCCAGGGCCAGCACGGCGATGGCCACGCGCAGGGACTCGGGGGCGATGGTCCGGCCGTGGGCCGTCACCTCCCGGTCGCCACGGGCCTCGGCCACGATCGCCAGGAACATGACCGCCAGGGTGGTGACCTTGATGCCGCCGGCGGTGGACGCCGAGCCGCCGCCGGCGAACATCAGCGCATCGGTCAGCAGCAGCGTCTCGGGGGACTGGGCGTTCATGTCGAACACCGAGAAGCCGCCGGACCGGGGCATGACGGAGGTGAACAGGGCGTACTGGACGCGGCCGGCCGGCCCGAACTGGCCCAGGGTCTGGGCGTTGTTCCACTCGAAGATCCCGATCAGCACGGCCCCGCCCACCAGCAGGGCCAGGGTGGTGTTGACGGTGAGCTTGGTGTGCAGGTTCCATCGGGAGTAGTGCCACCGCTGCTGCATCAGGACCATGACCACCGGGAAGCCCAGGGCCCCGGCGAAGACCCCGACCATGATGGTCCAGATGATCCACGGGTCGCCCACGAAGGACTCCAGGCCGTCCACGTGCAGCACGAAACCGGCGTTGTTGAACGAGGACACGGCGTAGAAGACGCCGTTCCACAGGCCTTCCCACAACGAGCCGGTGTGCATCATGAAGCGCGGGACCAGCACGAGGGCCAGGAGGCCCTCGAGCGTCAGGGAGGTCAGCACGACCACCCGCAGCAGCGAACCGACCTCGCCGATCCGGCCGGTGGTCATGCCCTCCTGGGTGATGAGCTTGGAGCGCACGCCCAGCCGCTTGGACACCGCCAGGGAGAGCAGTGCCGCCATGGACAGGATGCCCAGGCCGCCGACCTGGATGGCGATGAGGATGATGGCCTGGCCGAGCAGGCTCCAGTGCTCGGCGGTGTTGACGGTGGTCAGTCCCGTCACCGAGACCGCCGAGGTGGCCACGAACAGCGCGTCGTGGAACGGGGTGACCCGTCCGCTCTGGGTGGCGGCCGGCAGCGAGAGCAGCGCCGTGAACAGCACGGTGACGAGGGCGAACGCCGACAGCGCGGCGCGCGCGGGCGAGGCGCCGGCGACGGTGGAGACCAGCCTGCGCAACCGCGTCGCGGCACCGCGCAGCCCGGCGGGGACGTCCACGGGGGCCAGCGGGCCGCGGGGCACGGAGGCGGGACGGACCATGGGGCCGGACGACGGCGTCGGGATCCGTCCCGCGGCACGGCGCCGAGGCCTGGGAACGGGTATCTGCCGGGTCACGTCCACCATCATCCTCCATCGGTCGCGGATGTCACCGGAAGGCGGGGTGAACGTCATGACGAGCGTTTCCCGGGCCGGGAGGCCTAGTCTGTCAGTGATGACCAGCACATCCCCTGATCGCGTTCCCGCCGCCGTCGTCTGGGACGAGGCGCTGCTGAAGTATGAGTTCAGCAGGGCCCACCCGATGGCGCCGGTCCGCCTGGACCTGACGCACCGGCTGGCCGAGGCGCTGGGGCTGATGGACCGCGAGGGCCTGCGGATCATCCGTCCCGAGGTGGCCTCCGACGAGCTCCTGGCCTCCGTCCACGATCCCGAGTACGTCCGCGCGGTGCGCTCCGTGAGCTCGGGCGAGGTGGAGCACCGGCGGGACGTGGGGCTGGGCAGCGATGACAACCCGGTCTTCCCTCACATGCACGAGGCGGCAGCCCGCATCCTCGGCGGCTCCGTGGCCGCGGCCGAGGCGATCTGGGCCGGCGAGGTGAGGCACGCGGTCAACATCGCCGGCGGCCTGCACCATGCGGCGCGTGGACAGGCCAGCGGATTCTGCGTCTACAACGACTGCGCGGCGGCCATCCAGCGGTTGCTGGACCTGGGCGCCGAGCGGGTGGCCTACGTGGACCTGGACGCCCACCACGGGGACGGCGTGGAGTCGATGTTCTGGCACGACCCGCGGGTGCTGACGATCTCCGTGCACGAGACGGGGATCTCCCTGTTCCCGGGCACCGGCTTCGCCAACGACGTCGGCGGCCCGAACGCGCAGGGCACCGCCGTGAACGTGGCCGTGCCCCCCGGGACCGGGGACTCCGGGTTCCTGCGCGCCGTGCACGCGGTGGTGCCCCAACTGCTGCGGGTGTTCGCCCCGGACGCCCTGGTGACCCAGCACGGGTGTGACGGTCACCGTGAGGATCCCCTGACGAACCTGACGATGTCCGTGGAGGGCCAGCGCCAGCTCGCCCTGGACGCCGCGGACTGGGCCGCCGACTTCGCCCACGACCGGTGGCTGGCCACCGGCGGCGGGGGGTACAACCCGTTCTCCGTGGTGCCCAGGACCTGGAGCCACCTGCTGGCGGTGGCGACCGGCCGGCCGGTGCGCACGGACGCGGAGATCCCCGAGGCGTGGCGTCGGTACGCGGCCCGGGCCGCGGGGCTGGAGCTCTCCCAGCCCCGGGACCAGGGCGGGATCCCGCACCTGATGTCGGACGGCGTGGACGTGTGGTGGCGCTCCTGGGAGGTCGGTTACGACCCCTCGGACGCGATCGACCAGACGATCATGGCGACCCGCAAGGCGGTCTTCCCGTTCCACGGACTGGATCCCTGGTTCGACTGACCCGTCGATGAACACTCTGATCCTGTGCACGCCGTGACTAGAGTGTGGCGAGTATTCGACAGGACGCCCGAGGATGTCCCGTCCGGGGGGCGGGCGTCGGTCGACACCAGTGGAAAAGAGGAACACGCCGTGGGTGATGCCGGTACCTTCGCCGAAGCGCGCTTCATGACCGTCACGGAGGTGGCGGAGATGATGCGGGTGTCTCGTATGACCGTCTACCGCATGATCCACGCCGGTGAACTCCCCGCCGTCCGCTTCGGGCGCTCCTACCGGGTGCCCCAGGCCGCCGTGGAGGAGATCCTCCAGACCGGGACCACGGAGGTCCGTGTCACGGGCACGGAGGACCACCGCGGCTGATCGCCGCCGCCCCCACGTACCCGGTTCGTTCCCCGAGCCCGTGTCAGGGTAAGGTGTTAGGGAACGTTTTGACCTATGACGCCGGATCGTCAGCAGTCGTCTGCTGGCGGTTCACCAACCAAGCAAGAGGTTTCCCTATGGGTTCTGTGATCAAGAAGCGCCGTAAGCGTATGTCCAAGAAGAAGCACCGCAAGCTGCTTCGCAAGACCCGTCACCAGCGCCGCAACAAGAAGTGAGCTGAGTCTCCGCTCGTTTCCGGGGCCGTCCCGCCGCAAGGCAGGACGGCCCCGTTGCGTCTGCCTACGATGACGGGGTGAAGAGTTCTCCTGATGTGGTCCTGCTGGTCAAGGACGGTTGCCACCTGTGCGCCGACGCCGTCGCCGTGGTCGAGGAGGTCTGCCGCCGGCTGGGCGTTCCCTGGCGGGAGGTGGACATCGCCGGGCGCCCGGACCTGGCCGCGCGCCACGCCGAGGAGATCCCGGTCCTGATGGTGGACGGTGTCCAGCGCGACTTCTGGCGCATCGACCCGGTCCGCCTCGAACGTCTGCTGGGGGCGGACCGCCCGTGACGGGGGGTCCTCCCACCGGGTCCGGTCCCGAGACACGCACCGCGGGACCCTCGCTGTCCCGGCGGACCGTGGGACGGTTGCCCGTCTACCTCCGTGCCCTGGCCGCCCTGGCCGCCGAGGGGGCCACCCGGGTGTCCTCCGTCGTGCTGGCCGAGCGGACCGGCGTGGGTTCGCCGCTGGTCCGGCGGGACCTGGCCGGGCTCGGACACCTGGGGCGCCCGGGGGTCGGTTACCCGGTGGGGGCCCTCCAGCGGGCGATCAGCCAGGTCCTCGGATTGGCCGAGGACCAGCCCGTCGTCCTCGTCGGCGCCGGCCACCTCGGTTCGGCGCTGGCCGGGTATGACGGCTTCGGCGAGCGGGGACTGCGCATCTGTGCCGTGCTCGACGCCGATCCCCGGGTGATCGGCCAGGCCCGCGGTCCCAGCGTGGTCCGCTCGATGGACGACCTCGAGGACGTGGTGTCCGAGACCCGGGCCCGGCTGGCGATCCTGGCGGTGCCCGCGAGTGCCGCCCAGTCCCTGGCGGACCGCCTGGTCGCTGCCGGGATCCAGGGGGTGCTGAACTTCGCCCCGGTCGAGTTGACCGTCCCGCAGGGCGTGTCCGTCCGGGCCGTGGACCTGTCCACCGAGTTGCAGATCCTGGCGTTCCACCAGGCGGCACTCCATGCCGACTAGACCCGTTCGCACCGGTTTCAGGTGGCGTCGAGCAGGGCGGTGATCTGCCGGGTCGTGAAGTGCAGTGGGGTGAAGCCGGGGAACCGGCCGCGCGGGGACGGGGCGGTGACTGACCGGCGTGGACGAGCGGCGGTGTGGCGTGTCGGTAGCGGTGACCGGTGGGGGTGGTGACCGTGAGTTGGCCGGGGCCGGCGCTGTGGGTCCAGCCGGGGTTCTCCTTGGCGTAGTTGCAGCGTGCACAGAGCCCGGAAGCGTTGTCCCAGCTCGTCTGGCCGCCGGCGGCGTGCGCGGTGGCATGGTCGAGGTGCTTGATCCGGGCGTTGCAGTACGGGGTGCGGCACAGCTCGTCGCGCAGCACGATCATGCGGCGCAGCAGGGCCGGGAAAGTGCGTCTTCGGGAATCCATGGCCACCAGTTGGCCCGACTCCGGTGCGGTGTAGAGCCGGCGCAGGAACACGTCCGCGTCGGTGTCGACGACGATCCGCCGGGCCACCGGGGCGGGCAGGGAGCCGTACCCGGGGACGCGGGCCGGTGTCTCCTCGCCGCCGAGCAAGGCCCGGTCGGTCATCACCAGGTGCACCTCGACCGGGGTGGCACTGGCGGTGGCCTGGCCGGTGAGGCGTTCGACCAGGGTGTCGGCCAGAACCTGGGCCGGGGTGCGTCCCTCGGCCTCGCCGAGGGCCACGAGGCGGGTGGCGGACTCGGTCAGGGCACGGTGGCAGGCTGCGGCCTGGGCCAGCGGCAGGGTTGCGGTGAGGGTGGCCATCCCGTGATCCGCCGCCCGGACGGTGACCCGGCGTTCGGCCACCGCGGTGTCGAAATGCTCCGCGGCGGCTGCCGGGTCCTGTTCCACGGCCAGCTCCCGGGCCGCCATCGCCAACTGCTGGGTGCCGAGCACGGGCAGCCAGTCGACCAGGGCGGTGTCCACCCGGCGCCGGGCGGTGCTCGTGGGCAGCCAGGCGGTCTCCCGGTGCACCACCCCGGCCCGTTCCTCCGAGATCGATCCCTCGGACAACGCCGTCAAGGTGTGCGGCAGGTCCTCGGACAAGGCGCGCGCCAGGGCCAGTTGTCGAGAGCCGCGGTGCGGGGACTCACCGCGGGCCAGGCCCAACTCCCCGCCCAGGCCTCGTCCCTGCCGCTCGGCCGGCACCCCGCGGGCGGCCTCGGCGGTGCGGCGCAGGGTGTGAAGGGCGGCCGCCTCACGCGCCTGGGCGGCCGCGCAGGCGGCCTTGAGCTGCTCCAGCACACGGATGCGGTCCACGGCCTCTGCCTCGGTGTCAGCCGGGACCATCAGCGCCACGGTCATCCGCACCGCGAGCAGGTCCCGGGCCGAGTCCGGTACCGGGGCCGGGGTGACCGGACCGGCGACCACGGTGCCCAGCGGCGCCCCGCAGGCCGCCAGGTCCGCCGCCCACTCCGGGGACCCCACCACGGCGACCCTCCGGTCACTGGTCGGGCCGCTGGGCGGGTCGCCGGTCCGTGGCGTCCCGTCATTCGCACCGCTGTGATCGAACATGTGTACTAATGTAGGGAATCTCGAGGACACGATAAGCGCCCACGTCAGGACCGGGGATGAGCCGGTTCCACGGGTCGCGTGTGGAGTTCGGGGCCAACACGGCCATGGGGCCCACACTCATCGTCTGCGGACCGCCCCTTGCGAGCTTCGCGCTGGGGCCGGACGGCACCGTCGCCGGGAGCGCTGGTGTCAGCGGCGCAGGGCCTTCTCCCAGGCCTTGCCGCGGAAGTACTCGTTCGAGGGGCGCAGGTAGGCGAACACGATGCCCGCCACGCCGAGCGCCACGTAGACGATGCCCAGGCCGAAGGCCGACAGCAACGACATCGCGGCGAAGATGGTGCCGAAGATCCGGGCGACGTTGGACCCCTTGCGGATGCCCGCGGCGATCAGCCAGTACAGGCCCGCGATGAGCACCGTGAACACGATCGCCATCACGCGCACGGAGTCCATGAGCTCGTTGACGTCCACCGTCATGCCGGCGGCCCGGAACTGGGACTCGAGCTCCTCGATCATCTCGGGCGTCAGGCCCATGGACGGCGAGAACGCCGCGAACAGCTCGATGACGAGGAAGGCGAGGCCGGCCGCGAGGATCAGCCAGTACGAGCGGTCGATCTCCTTCGGCCGCTGGACCGGAGCCATCGGCTGGTGTCCCTGGACCGGGTAGCCGTAGGGCTGCTGGGGGTAGGCGGGCTGGCCCGGCTGGCCGTACGGGGACTGGCCGTACGGGGACTGGCCCGGCTGGCCGTAGGGGGAGGCCCCCTGCTGGCCCGGCTGGCCGTACGGGGACTGGCCGTACGGGGACTGGCCCGGCTGGCCGTAGGCGGGCGCCGGGTGCCCCGGCTGGCCCGGCTGATCGGGCTGGCCCGGCTGAGCACTCGGTGACGGCTGCTGGGCCTGGTGCTGGGCCAGTTGCTCCGGGGTCAACCGCACCCCGTAGCGCGGCTGGCCGGCGGCATCCTCGAGCGGCTGTCCCGGCTGCGGCTGACCCGGGTGGGGCTGGCCCTGCTGCGGCTGTCCGGAATCGGGCTGGTCGGGGCGGTTCTGCTCGGTCATGGGGGTGCCTTCCTGGGCGGGGCGCGGTCGCGGGAGTCTGACCCCAACGGTACTGCCACTGGCTGGGGGTCGGCTGGCCGGACGGGCCGCCGGCGTCTGCCAGACTGGACGCATGCCAGTCGCGACCGTCCACCTCGTCCGCCACGGAGAAGTCCACAACCCGGACCGGGTCCTCTACGGACGGATCCCGGGCTACGGCCTCTCCGAGCTCGGCCGGCGCATGGCCTCCGACGTGGCCGACTGGTTCACGCAGCAGGCCGAGCACACCGGCCGCGCCCCGGCGGTGCTCGTCGCCTCGCCGCTGCAGCGGGCCCAGGAGACCGCCGCCCCGATCGGTGCGGCCCTGGGCCTGGACATCGACACCGACGACCGGGTCCTGGAGGCCACCAACCGGTTCGAGGGGCTCTCGGGCGTGGGCAGCCGGTTGCGGAACCCGCGCTACTGGCCGCTGCTGGTCAACCCCTTGCGTCCGTCCTGGGGTGAGCCCTACCGGGCCCAGGTGGCGCGGATGGCCGCGGCGATCCAGGACCTGCGGGACCGTGCCGTGGAACAGGACGGCCCCGGTGCCGAGGCGATCATCGTCTCCCACCAGCTGCCGATCTGGGTCACCCGGCTCTCGGTCGAGGGCAGGCCGCTGTGGCACGATCCCCGCCAGCGCGAATGCACCCTGACCTCGGTCACCTCACTGCACTTCGACGCCGGTCAGCCCGTCCCGCGCGTCGAGTACCGGGAACCGAACGCGGCCCTGCTCTCCCAGGCCAGCAACCTGCCCGGCGCCTGACCGGCGTCGGCCAGCTCACAGGATTCCACCAGCTTCTACTACGACCGGTAGAATCCATGGGACGCCCCCGCCCCCGATGGAAGTTCCCTGAGCACCCATGACAGTCCTGCCCCAGCCCCGTGATTCCCGCGGACCCGCACTGAGCCGACGGAACGTGCTGGCCGGACTGGCCGGTCTCGCAGCCCTGCCGGTGCTGGCGGCCTGCTCCGGCGCGGATGACCCGCTGGCCGCGCAGGCCGGCAACGCGGACGGCAAGAACTACATCGCCGGGGACGGATCCGTGCTGGAGATCGCCGCCGCGGAACGTGGCGAGCCCGTGCGGTTCACCTCCACCCTCTTCTCGGGGGAGACCGTCGACGCGGCCGACCTGGTCGGGCAACCGGCCGTGCTGAACTTCTGGTACGCCGCCTGCGCCCCGTGCCGCATCGAGGCCCCGGACCTGCAGGCCCTGCACGAGCAGTTCGAGCCCGCCGGCGTGCGGTTCGTGGGCGTCAACGTGCGGGACACCGCCGGCACCGCGGAGGCGTTCGAGCGCAACTTCGGGATCACCTACCCCTCCCTGGAGGACCGCGGCGGTCAGGTGCTGCTGGCGATGACGGACTACGTCCCCCCGCAGGCCGTGCCGACGACGATCGTGCTGGACCGCCAGGGCCGGGTCTCCTCCCGGATCCTCGGCGTGGCCGAGCCCTCCACGCTCAAGAGCCTGATCACCACCGTGGTGGACGAGCAGGCCTGATCCCTTCCATGCTGCAGGCCGCCACCGTCAACCCCTTCGCCGAGATCGTCATGGACGGCTCGCTGCTGCTGGCCGTGCCCGTCGCCCTGCTGGCCGGGCTCGTCTCCTTCCTCTCACCCTGCGTCCTGCCCCTGGTCCCCGGGTACCTCGGGTACGTCACCGGCCTGACCGGCGCCGACCTGCAGGACCAGCGGCGGGGGCGGATGCTGGCCGGGATCGGGCTGTTCGTGCTCGGGTTCTCGGTCGTCTTCGTCCTGGTGGGCATCGTGTTCTCCCAGGTCACCATCTGGCTCCAGGGGGACGGTGAGTGGCTCACCCGGGTGCTGGGCGTCGTCGTGATGGTCCTCGGCGTGGTGTTCATGGGCGGGCTCGCCGTCTTTCAGCAGGACCGCCGCATCCACGCCCAGCCGAAGGCGGGGCTGTGGGGCGCGCCCGTGCTCGGGATGACGTTCGGCCTGGGCTGGGCACCCTGCATCGGCCCGACCATGGCCGCCGTGCTGGCGATGTCCACCGCCGGGTCCACCAACCCCGGCAAGGGCGCCTTCCTGGCGTTCGTGTACTGCCTGGGCCTGGGGGTGCCGTTCCTGCTGATCGCCCTCGGGCTGCGCCGCGGCATGGGTGCGCTCGCGTTCTTCCGCACCCATCGCGTGACCGTGATGCGCATCGGCGGGGGACTGCTGATCGTGCTCGGCGCACTCATGGTGAGCGGGCTGTGGAATGACTGGGTCGTGCAGCTGCAGACCTGGTTCGCCAACGAAGTGAGGCTGCCGATTTGAGCCAGCAGGACAACGTGAGGGTCGTCCGGGACGAACGGACCCGCGAGGACACCCCCCAGAAGCCCGAGGTCGAGCTGCCCTCGCTGGGCTTCACCGGCACGCTGCGGTTCATGTGGACCCAGCTGACCTCGATGCGCACCGCGCTGATGCTGCTGCTGATCCTCGCGGTCGCCGCGGTGCCCGGTTCCCTGTTCCCGCAGCGACCGGCCGGTCCCGAGATCGTCCAGGACTACCTCGAGCAGAACCCGGTGCTGGGGGAGTGGCTGGACCGGTTCCAGATGTTCGACGTCTACTCCTCGGTCTGGTTCTCGGCGATCTACCTGCTGCTGTTCGTCTCGCTCATCGGCTGCGTGTTCCCGCGCGCCGTCAAGCACGCCAAGGCGCTCCGCTCGGCCCCGCCGCGCACCCCGCGCCGACTCTCCCGGCTGCCCGAGTACGGCACCGTGAAGCTGGAGCCGGCGGGCCCGTCCCCGGCCGCGGCCGTGGACCAGGCGGCGACGTACCTGCGCAAGCGCGGCTACCGCGTGGAGGTGCGCGAGGAGCCCGACGGCGGCGCCTCCGTGGGCGCCGAGCGCGGCTACGTGCGGGAGATCGGCAACATCGTCTTCCACCTGTCACTGATCGGGGTGCTGGCATTCATGGCCGTCGGCTCGCTGCTGAGCTACAGCGGGCAGAAGATCCTCGTCGAGGGGGAGGGTTTCGCCAACACGCTGGTCGCCTACGACTCGTTCACCCCGGGCAGCGCGTTCTCCGAGGACCGGCTGGTGCCGTTCTCGATGTCGCTGAAGAGCTTCGACGCCGTCTTCGACCGCGAGTCGCAGACGCACTACGGCCAGCCGCTGGACTTCACCGCGGTGATGGAGGTCCAGGACGGTACCGACGGGGAGCCCCAGGAGCAGGTCCTGAAGGTCAACCACCCCCTGGACATCCACAACACCCGCGTCTACCTGGTCGGCAACGGCTACGCCCCGGAGATCACCGTGCGGGACGGCAACGGGGACGTCGCCTACCAGGGGCCGGTGGTGGCGCAGGTCCAGGACCAGGTCTACACCTCCCTGCTGGTGATCAAGGCCCCCGACGCGCAACCCGAGCAGCTCGGATTCGTCGGCTTCTTCCTGCCCACCGCGTACACGGGCGAGGACGGGGTGGCGGTCTCGATCGACCCGGACCTGTACAAGCCCGAGCTGAACCTGAACTCGTACTACGGGGACCTCGGCCTGGACGAGGGCGTGCCGCAGAACGTCTACGTGCTGGACACGGACGACCTCACCGAGCTGAACTCCCGGAGCGTGGACGCCGGCGGCATCACGCTGACCCCGGGCGAGTCCTACGACCTGCCCGAGGGCAAGGGCTCCATCAGCTTCGACGGCGTGAAGCGCTACGTGGGCCTGGACATCCACCACGACCCGGGCAAGTGGGGCGTCGGCTTCTTCGCGGTCCTCGCCCTCGTGGCCCTGATCGTGAGCCTGTTCGTGCGCCGCCGCCGCGCCTGGGTCCGTGGCACCACCGGCCCCGACGGGTCCACCATGGTGGAGTACGGGCTGCTGGCCCGCGGCGAGGACTTCGGCCTGCGCGAGGAGAACCTCGCGCTGCGCCGCCAATTCGAACGGATGTGGCCCGTGGTCGCACCCGAGGACCCCCAGAACCGACCGGAGTAATCGATGCAGCCCATCAACCTGCAGCTGGCCAGTTACAGCGATCTGTTCATGCTGATCGCCGCGCTCGTCTACGCCGCCGCCTTCATCCTGTTCGCCCTGGACATGGCGAACTCCTCCAAGACCATCCGGGCCCTCGAGGCCGAACTGGCCGCGGACACCGCCCTCGAGCCCCAGGCCCAGCTGGTCGGCGCCGGCGCCGGGACCACCTCTCATGGGCCGGGCCCGGTGGTGGACACCGCGGGCGCGGGGTCCGGGCCGGAGCTGGTGGACGAGGACATGGACTACCTGGGCACCACCCGGCGCCCGGTGGCCAACGTCGCGGTGGCGCTGATGGTCATCGGCGTCGCGCTGCACGCCTTCGCGGTCATCGCCCGCGGGCTGGCCGCGCACCGGGTGCCGTGGGGCAACATGTACGAGTTCTGCACCACCGGGGCCCTGCTGGTGGCCGCGGTCTACCTGCTGTTCCTGATCCGCAAGGACATCCGCTTCCTGGGCACCTTCGTCGCCGGGCTCGTGGTGATCATGATGTGCGCGGCCACGATCGGCTTCCCCACCCCGCTGGCGCACCTGCAACCGGCCCTGCAGTCCCCGTGGATCGTCATCCACGTCTCGATCGCCGTGCTGGCCTCGGCCCTGTTCACCCTGACCTTCTCGATGAGCGTGCTGCAGCTGCTCCAGCACCGCCGCGAGGCCCGGATCCGCACCGGGGGCCCGGCGCGGCCGGCGTTCCTGCGCCTGGTGCCCTCGGCGCTGAGCCTGGAGAACTGGTCCTACCGGATCAACGCGGTGGGCTTCGTGATGTGGACCTTCACCCTGATCGCCGGGGCCATCTGGGCCGAGCAGGCCTGGGGCCGGTACTGGGGCTGGGACACCAAGGAGGTCTGGACCTTCGTGATCTGGGTGATCTACGCCGGCTACCTGCACGCCCGGGCCACCCGCGGCTGGACCGGGGAACGCGCCGCGTGGCTGTCGATCATCGGCTTCGCCGCCCTGGTGTTCAACTTCACCATCGTCAACACCTACTTCCCCGGCCTGCACTCCTACGCCGGCATCCCGGAGTAGGCCTCACTCCGAGGGCGAGGGCGAGGGCAGTGGCTTCGGGGTGCCGTTGGTGAACTTCGAGCGGTCGTCGTTCGGGTACATCGGATCAGGGGAGCCGTACATGGGGTCCAGTTCGGAGCGGGCCATGGTGTGCCCGGCGGGCATGTCCAGGCACGGCGAGCTCATCACGATGGACAGGGCGGTCCGCGTCCCGGTCTCGCGGAACGTGACCTGGAGCGCGACCTCGTCCTTGGTGGCCCCGTAGAGGCGGTGGCCGGCCGGGTCGGAGTCGTCCGCGGCGGTCCAGCCGTGCGACTCCGCATAGTCCCTGACCTGCTCCGCGATATGCCGGGCGGAGTCCTCGCTCACGTCCAGCTCGCGCGCTCCGCCCTCCCACATGGTCCGGCGGGACGCCGTCTCCGGGTCCGGGTCGCTGGTGCAGCTCGTCTCCATGAGGCTGCCGATGTGGTCCCAGCCGGCCCGCCGGACAGCGGCGGGCAGCTCGGCCTCGATCAGTTCACCGTGGGCTGCGGACCGGGACGGGTTGTCCGCCTCGTCAGTGCCCTGCGGGTTCATGCATCCTCCCAGTGTCACGGCGGCCAGGGCGGCGAGCGCCATCGTCGGTCCGCGGGTTCCTCGTGTCATCTAGCCTTCCACCTCGTCCACGGGCACCCTGTCAAGTCCTGTGAACGGATACGGCTGGCCCTCCGGCTCCAGGGGGTACTCGAAGACAGGATACGGGGACCCCGGGATGACGTGGACCTCCGGTTCGACGTAGGGCATGACCTCGGTGCCGAGCACCACGCCTTCGATGTTCAGGGCGGAGACGGAGTCCGGGTGGAAGTAGTCGGTGTGGCCGGAGACCAGTTCGCCCCGGGCCGTGAACCCCGTCGCCAGCCGGACGGATCCCATCTGGTGGACCGGGTTCGAGCCCTCCCAGAACGAGCCGGACTGGGCTCCTCCGCCGAAGGCCTGGGCCCACGAGATCGGGTCGTCGTTCGTCTGGACCAGGTAGCGGTGCGCGTGCGGGTTCCGCGTGTCGGTGGGCGAGGAGACCTCGTGGCCGTTGCCGGCGGGGGCCACGTAGACGATGTTCGTGGAGTCCAGGCCCTCTCGCTCGCCCGTGCCCATGAGCGATCCGCCGGCGCTGTGCCCGATGTAGGTGGTCCGGGCCCCGCCCGGGATCTCCAGGTCCACGGCGTGGTCGTGGGCGGCCAGCAAGGGGGCGCCCTGCTCGTTGTAGTGGGCCGTCGCGTTGTCGCGGATGAGCCGCTGGGGCAGGTCCGTGCCCTGCCAGTAGACGGAGACGGTGTCCGCCTCGTCACCGTCCATGGCGTTCAGGTCCCGGTTGTACCCGTCCACGCTGGCGATGGTGGTGTTCGTCCCCGGGATGAAGGTGGCCATCACCTCCGTGGACGCCGAGGGCGTGCCGCGCATGGTGGCGATCTGGCCGTTGCCCTCGGTGGACACGAAGACGGTGGCGTATCCCGGCGTGGTGCCGTGGTCGCCCGGGAACTGGTCCCGTTCGTCGGCGAACCACGCCTGGTCCAGTCCGGACTGGACCGTGGACAGGCGGTCATGCTCGGCCTGCCAGGCATTGAGGGAGGCCTGCCAGTCGCGCACGGCGCCCTGGACCTCGGAGTCCGAGCCGGTGTTGACCTCGTCCAGGTAGTCCTGCAGGGACGGCCTCTGGCCGAGCCCGTCCAGCCTCTGGGCCGTTTGCTCCCGGAGGCCGGCCACCGTGACCAGGTTGGTCCTGCCGCGGGTGGCCAGGGGGACGCCGTTGAGGTTGCCGATCACCCCCGGGAAGAGCAGCACCAACCGTTCCCGCTCGTGGTCCGCCAGGTCCAGCCAGGCCTGACGGATCCCGGTGACGCCGCCCTCGGTCTGGTGACCCCCGGTGAAGGACGCGGCGATGGCATCGGCCATGATCTCCTCGGCAGAGCCGCGGACCGGGTGCTCAGGGAGTTCGTTCTCCGCCAGCGCCCGGGCCGCCTCCGGGTTGGCCTCGAGCCAGTCCCGCAATTCCTCCCCGGACAGGCCCTTCAGGTCCCGCCAGACGGTCCTGGGATCGAGTTCGCCGAACCTCGTGTCCAGCTCACTGGTCATCGCGGCCCAGTCGAGGGCCCCGGTGTCCACGGCGCGGGGTGCGCTGACGATCGCCAGGCCCTCCGTGGTGCCACCGCTGATGGCCCCGAGCGCGGAGACGAGGGTGTCCTGGGCTGAGTCCCAGTCCCTCGTCAGGTCCGCCACCTGCCCATTGAACGTGATGATGTCCCTGCGGGCCCGGCCGATCTCGGCCTCGTCATCCGAGGCGAGGGCACTGGGCCGGTCACCGGCGAGCCGGACGCGCTCGTCCTCCAGGACCTCGCACCGGCGTTGCAGGGGTTCGCCGGTGGTCACGAAGTCGTCGATCGCGTTCCCGGCGGAGGACAGGGCGATCGCCCAGTCCTCGGCGGGCTGCTCGAGGGAGTCCAGGCCGGCCCAGACCCGCTCCGAGGTCCCGTCGTGCCGGTAGCCGGTGCGCAGCCCGGTCCACGAGGACTTCGCGTCCAGCAGCGCGTCACGGACCTTCCTCGACTCGGTCCTCAGGTCCACCGCGGAGTCCGCGAGCGTGCTCCAGTCGGCCTGGATGTCAGGGACGGGGCTCAGGGCAGGCAGGCTCACTGCAGTGACCCCATCGCCGAACGGGCATCGTCGGTCATCACGCCGTCGGCGTCGATGAAGGCATCCGCGGCCTCGGCCACGCAGGAGGCCTGGTGCAGCACCAGTGCAGAGATCCGCTCACCCGTGCCGGACCGGGCGGACCAGAACCCTGCGAACGCCGCTGCCGCGTCCGCGGCGGTGCCGAAGGCGTCCTTCAGCGCGTCCCCGGCCGATCGGGCCGCCAGGGCCGCAGTGTCCAGGACCTGCCCGTCCCCGGCGACGCGGACGAGCGAGGAATGGACGATCCCGGGTCTGATCTCATGTGCCACGCGGTCAGCGTGCCACGGGTCGGCACGGGGCGGCGATGGGGAGGACTCCCCATCTCAGGACGAGGCGGGCCCGCCGTCCTCGGGTTGTTCCGCGTGCCCGTCGGCCTGCTGTTCCCGGGCCCTGAGCTCCGCCTCGCGGCGGTCCAGCTCGGCCTTGCGGGCCTGCTGCTGGCGCTGGACGTCGAGCTGGCGCAGGAAGGCCGCGTCGTCGTCGGGGGAGGAGGGCCGGCGCGGCACGGCGGGACGGCCGCCCGGGGCGCCGCCGTTGCGACGGGACCGGGCCCGGCCGAGGAACAGCCACAGCAACGCGCCGATCAGCGGGACGAGGATGATGATCAGCACCCAGGCGGTCTTCGAAAAAGCCCGCACCTGGTGCTTCGGGGTCATCAGGCACTCGATGAACGCGTAGATGATGACGCCGACTGCGACGATGCCGAGGGGGATCAGGAAGCGGGGCATGCATCCATTCTACGGACCCCGGTAGACTACCGGGGTGCGTCTGCTCAAGTATGCTCTGATCCGCCTGGCCATCTTCTTCGTGGTCTGGGGTGCCTGCATGCTGCTCAACCTCGGCTGGGTGTTCTCCACCATCGCCGCGGCCGTCATCGCCCTGGCCGCCGGCTACCTGTTCTTCAACGACCTGCGCACCGGCGCGTCCCAGGACGTGGCGAACGCGTGGACGGGACGCAGCCGCGGCCGGGCGGACCGGGGCAGGACCGAGCAGGCGGACATGGACGTCGAGGACGCCTACACCGAGGGCCGGTACTTCGACCCGGAGCAGCCGCGGGACGACCAGCGCTGATCACAGCAGCAGTCCCACGCTGAACAGCACGGCGTAGACCAGGCCCAGGATGCCGGTGAGCTTCAGCACCGGGATCAGGTCCCGCCGCTCGGTGGCGTGCAGCATGGTCAGCGAGGGACGCACGGCCACCGCGCCGGCCAGCAGGACCAGCCACAGCCACGGGTGCTCGCCCGTGAACAGCAGCGGCAGGAGCACGGCCACCGCCACCATCACCACGTAGGACCAGCGCGCCGCGGTGTCGCCCAGGCGGACCGCCAGCGTCATCTTGCCGGTCTCGCGGTCCGTGGGGATGTCCCGGACGTTGTTGGCCATCAGCAGGGCGGTGGAGAGCAGTCCGCAGCCCACGGCGCCGGCCCAGGCCGGACCGGAGAGCTCGAGCGCCTGCGTGTAGGTGGTGCCCAGCACGGCCACCAGCCCGAAGAAGATGAACACGAACACCTCGCCCAGGCCGAGGTATCCGTAGGGCTTCCTACCGCCCGTGTAGTACCAGGCGGCGGCCACGGCCAGCACCCCGACGGCGATCATCCACCAGGTGCCCGCCCACGCCACGAGCGCCAGGCCGGCGAGGCAGGCCACCCCGAAGCAGGCGAAGGCGGCGGCCTTGACCGTGGCGGCCGGTGCGGCCCCCGAGCCGGTCAGGCGCAGCGGACCCACGCGGACGTCGTCGGTGCCGCGGATGCCGTCCGAGTAGTCGTTGGCGTAGTTCACGCCGACCTGCAGGGCCAGGGCCACGACGAGGGCCAGCGCGGCCCGGCCGAGGTGGAACCCCCCGGGCTCGGCCGCCGCGGCGGAGCCGATCATGACCGGGGCGATCGCCATCGGCAGGGTGCGCAGTCGCGCGCCCTCGATCCACTGGGCGGCGGTGGCCATAGGTTGGGTCCTTCCATCGGGGCGGTGAGTCCAGCGGCCTATTCTCCCACCTCGCGGCCGCGCGGGATGCGTGACAGGCGGCGGATGCCCGCGGGAGGTCGGTGACCAGCGCGGCTCCCCGGGCTTCACGACGTCCGGAAGCGCTCCAGGAGGGACTGCCGGTCGGTCTTGCCGTTGGGCAGCAGGGGCAGCGTGTCCAGCACCAGCCAGTCCTTCGGCGCCGCGGCCGGGCCCAGGGCCTGCCGCACCGCGTCGCGGGCGGCGGACTCGTCCCAGGACGCATCCGTCGCGACGGCCGCGCAGAGGCGCTGGCCCCACTCGTCGTCGGGAATCCCGCCCACGAAGGCGGCGCGGACGCCGGGCAGGGACTCCAGCACCCCCTGGACCCGGGCGGCGGAGACCTTCACCCCACCGGTGATGACGACGTCGTCCACGCGGCCGGTGACGGTGAGGCGCTGGTGGCCGGGTGCGCCCTGGACGGTGCCGGTGTCCTCGGTGAGGTACCAGCGCCCGGCCGGGTCGCTGGCCGTGCCCGTGCCGAAATGCTCAGCCGTACGGCCGGGGTCGTCGAGGTAGCCGGCGGCGACCATGGGCCCGGAGAGCCGCAACCGGGGCGTCTGGCCCTCGGCGCCCGGGACGACCTCGGCGGTGACGCCCTCGAGCGGTACGCCGTCGTAGACGCAGCCGCCGCAGGTCTCGCTCATCCCGTAGGTCAGGTGCAGCCGAATGCGTGCGTCCGCGGCGGCGGAACGCACGGCGTCGGGCACCCGGGCGCCGCCGACCAGCACGGCATCGAAGGTGCGCAGCGCATCGAGCGCCAGCCGGTCGGGGCCGGCCTCGGGGGAGAGCAGGCGGGCGAGCTGGGTGGGGACCAGGGAGACCGCGCGGAAGCCGGTGCCGCGTTCGAGCCGGTCCACGGCCTCGGCGAAACCGCGGGCGGTGAACGGACCGGGGGCGGTGGGCACGGGCGTGGTACCGGCCTGCAGGGACCGGGAGAGCACGGCCAGGCCGGCCACGAACTGCAGCCCCACGGCCAGCAGCCACTGCCCCTCGCCGCCGATGCGCGCGGCGGTGGCGGCGGCGGAGGCGGCCAGGGCCTGCCGGGTGAGCAGGGTCTGCTTGGGGGCTCCGGTGGACCCGGAGGTCCGGACCACCGCGACGACGTCGGCACGGCCCCCGCGTGACGGTTCGGTGGCCTCGGGGCGGGGGAGCGCCCGCCCGTCCGCGGTGAACTCGACCGGTGGCCCGGACCCGTCCAGCGCGGCGGCCAGCGCGCGCCGGGCGTCCGCGAGCCGGGCGTCGGTCAACAGCATCAGAAGTAGTACGGGAAGGACGACCAGTCGGGATCGCGCTTCTGCAGGAACGCGTCCCGTCCCTCCACGGCCTCGTCCGTCATGTAGGCCAGGCGGGTCGCCTCGCCGGCGAAGACCTGCTGGCCGGAGAGCCCGTCGTCGGCGAGGTTGAAGGCGAACTTCAGCATCCGGATGGCCTGCGGGGACTGGCGGTTGATGTCCGCGGCGTACTCCAGGGCCACCTCCTCGAGGCGTTCGTGGTCGACGGCCTCGTTGACGGCGCCCATCTGCACCATGTCCTCGGCCGAGTACTCGCGGGCCAGGAAGAAGATGGCGCGGGCGTTCTTCTGGCCGATCTGCCGGGCCAGCAGCGCGGAGCCGTAGCCGGCGTCGAAGGAGCCGACGGTGGCATCGGTCTGCTTGAACCTGCCGTGCTGGCGCGAGGCGATCGTGAGGTCCGCGACCACGTGCAGCGAGTGCCCGCCGCCGGCGGCCCAGCCGTTCACGACGGCGATGACCGGCTTGGGCGTGGTGCGCATCAGCCGCTGGACCTCGAGGATGTGCAGCCGGCCGGCGCGCGCGGGGTCGATCGTTTCGGCGGAGGCGCCCTCGGCGTAGCGGTAGCCGTCCCGCCCGCGGATGCGCTGGTCCCCGCCGGAGCAGAAGGAGTGCCCGCCGTCCTTGGCGGAGGGGCCGTTGCCGGTGAGCAGGATGCAGCCGACGTCCGGGGTCATCCGGGCGTGGTCCAGGGCGCGGTAGAGCTCGTCCACGGTGCCGGGGCGGAAGGCGTTGCGCACCTCCGGGCGGTCGAAGGCGATCCGCACGGTGCCCAGGTCCCTCACCACGGCACCCGAGGCGTCGCGCTCGACCTGCCGGTGGTAGGTGATGTCCTCGAAGTCGAATCCCTCGACCACGCGCCAGCGGGTGGGGTCGAAGACGTCGGAGACGCGGGCCGGGAGGTCTGTGTGTTCTGCAGTGCTCACCCGGCCGAGTCTAGCCAGCCCCACCGAGAGCACTGACCCGGCGGATCCTGGGGATCCGCCGGGCCAGGGGCACAGGGCTCGGTGTCAGCGGGCCGGGGCGCCCGCCGGCACGTCGTCGTCGTGCTCGTGGTGGTCGTCGTGGTGGAGGGCCACGCCGCCCTTGCCGCTGGCGGCCGCCTCCCGGGCCTCTGCGGCCGCGGCGAGCATCTCGTGCTCCGCCATGGTCCGCTGCTCGGGCTGCCGGCCCTGCTCCAGCGCGGTCTCGGCGGGGGAGCCGGGGACCACGGCCGAGCCGACGGCGCCGGGGATCTCCGAACCGCGCAGGGAGGCCCCCGCGGTCTCCCGCATGAACCACACGCTGACCAGGCCCACCGCGCAGGCGGCCATCATGTAGTAGGCCGGGAACTTGACGTCCCCCGTCACCCCGATGGCCCACTCGTTCACCAGCGCGGCGGTGCCCCCGAAGATCGAGGTGGCGATGTTGTAGGTGATCGCGAAGCCGGAGAACCGCGCCTGGGTGGGGAACATCGCCGGGAAGGTGGCGGTGATCGTGGACAGCTGCGGGATGTACAGCAGGCCCAGCACGGCGAAGCCGACGAGCGCCAGCCCGAAGTCCATGCCCATGAGCATGAACATGGGGATGGCCAGCAGGATGATCCCGCCCAGGGAGAAGTACCAGGACGGCTTGCGGCCGAACTTGTCCGAGAGGCCGCCGGACCACGGCATCAGCGCCATCATGGCGACCTCGCCGATGAGGATGATGGCGAGACCGGCCGAGGCGGGCAGGCCGATCTGCTGCTCCAGGTAGGTGGGCATGTAGGACAGCAGCGTGTAGTTGACCACGTTCACCGAGATGACCAGCCCGGTCATCACCAGCATCGGCTTCCAGTGGGTGCGGAACAGCTGCGGCAGCGAGGGGGTGTCGACCGACTCGGCGGCGGCCGGTGCGTCGTCGTTCATCTCCTCGTACACCGGGGTGTCGTCCAGCTTGGAGCGCAGGTAGAACCCGATCAGGCCCATCGGGGCGGCCAGCAGGAACGGCAGTCGCCAGCCCCAGGAGCTCATCTGCTCGGGGGACAGCAGCAGTTCCAGGAGCAGCATGACGGCCGTGCCCAGGGCGAAACCGCCCAGGGTGCCGAACTCCAGGAAGGAGCCCAGGAAACCGCGGCGGCGGTCCGGGGCGTACTCGGACATGTAGGTGGCCGCGCCCCCGTACTCGCCGCCGGTGGAGAAGCCCTGGACCATGCGCAGCACGATCAGCAGCACCGGGGCCAGCCAGCCGACCTGGTCGAAGGTCGGCAGCACGCCGATCATGAACGTGGCACCGGACATCAGCAGGATGGTCAGCGCCAGGATGCCCTTGCGCCCGATCCGGTCGCCGAGGGGTCCCCAGACCAGTCCGCCCAGCGGCCGCACCAGGAAGGAGATCGCGAAGGTGGCCAGCGTCAGCAGCATGCCGCCCTCGCCGGGGAAGAAGTGCTGGGTGATGTAGGCCGTGGCCACCGCGTAGACGCCGTAGTCGTACCACTCGGTGGCGTTGCCGAGCGCGGAGGCCGCGGTGGCCTTGCGGATGGCCGCCGCGGGGGTCTTCTTCCGGGGTGGACGGCTCGGCCTGGAGAAGCGATTGCGGACGGAGGACTGTGGTGCAGAGCTGGACACGAGTGCCGCTTCCTGTGCGATTCACCCCGTCAGGGGTGTTCCAGGGCCGACCAGGCGGTAGGCCTGGCGCACGGGGCAGCCGGGGGCGCAGGGTCGGGGCCGGGGAGGACGGCGGCCGGGATCGTGCATCGGCCGCCCACCTGGGAGGTAGACGGTTGACCCTAACGGGGGCCGGGGGAGTCGGACAAATCGGGCTGGACGGTGCACAGTGGTGTCATGGACTGGGACGGAGCGGTCAACGCGCACCACGTGCTGGGGCTCATCTACCGGATGGGGCGCCAGGAATGGCTGACCGAGGACGGCTGGCGGCACCTGCGCCAGGACGGCGTCACCACGGTGATCGACCTGCGCAACGAGCCCGAACGCGCCCGCCGGCCCACCGACCCCGCGGTGGGCGATGCCGCTCGGGCCGGGATCGACGTCGTGCACTGCCCGGTGGAGGACCAGGACGTGGCGGAGTACATGGAACCGGCGCTCGCCGCCGGTGCGCCCTACCCGAACCACCCGCGGTACTACCCGTCCACCCTGCGCTACTTCCCGGACCGGCTGGCCCGGGTGTTCGGCGCGATCGCGGCGGCACCGGGGGCGGTGGTGCTGCACTGCTCGGCGGGCCGGGACCGGACCGGGCTCGTGGTCACCCTGCTGCTGATGCTGGCCGGTCGGCGTGATCTGGTCCTGCCGCAGTACGACGCCGGCGCCCGGGGCATCAACGACTGGCACCGCATCAGCCCCGTGCCCCACCCCCACGAGCGGCATATGGCCGGTGAGGAACTGGAGGAGTTCCTCAGCGGTCGGCTGCAGGCCCTGGAGGAGTTCGCGGACTCCCTGCCGGACGAGGGATCGGTGGCGGCGCTGCTCCGGCGGCACGGCCTGGGCGAGGACGAACTGCAGGCGGTCCTGCGCAAGCTGGGCCCCACCGCCGACCGGCCCGCCTGACCCGGGGCGCCGGCGCTCAGCGCTCCGGGGTCAGCGTCCGGGTGTACTGCACCTGGCCGTTCGCGTCGATCAGCTCGACCGTGAACTCCTCGCCCCCCGGGGCCACCTGCACGCGCCCGAAGAACTGCCCCGCGCCGTCGCGGGGTGATCCCATCGCCGGGCCGGCCTTCTGGAAGTCCACGTGGGGACCGAAGGTGTGGTCCATCTCGTTCGGTCCGAAGGACCCGGCGTTGATGGGACCGGCCACGAACTCCCAGAACGGATGGAAGTCCGTGAACCGGGCCCGTTCGGGTGAGTAGTGGTGGGCGGCGCAGTAGTGCACGTCCCCGGTCAGGAACACGACGTTGCGGCTGCCCTGACGCTTGATGCCGGACAGCAGCCGGGCCAGTTCGAGTTCGCGGCCCAGCGGTCTGCCGTGGTCGGCGTTGGAGATGGACTCCTGGCCCTTCCCGTCCGGGACGATGATGCCCAGCGGCAGGTCCGCCAGGATGACCTTCCACGTGGCCTTCGAGGTCCTGAGCCCGCGCAGCAGCCACTCGAGCTGCTCCTCGCCGAGGAGGGCGGTCGCGTGCGGTTCCATGCCGTCGGTGTTCTCGCCCTTGTGCGTGCGCATGTCCAGGACGAACACGTCCAGCTGGGGACCGCGCTCTATCCTGCGGTAGATGCGGGCCGGCTCGAGGCCGCTGCCGCGGGACATCGCCCGGCGATCGGCGATCGGCTGGTACTCCTGCCAGGCGCGGCGACCGCGCGCGGCGAGGGTGTCGACGTCCCGGACCGTGTAGCGCTCATCGGTCAGCACCTCGCCGGCCCACCAGTTGTTGGTGGTCTCGTGGTCGTCCCACGTGGCGATGACCGGCACCTGCGCGTACATGGCCCGCACGTTGGCGTCCATCAGGTTGTAGCTGTGGCGGCCGCGGAACTCCCGCAGGGTCTCGGCCACCTTGGCCACCTCGTCTGTGACCACGTTGCGCCAGAGCGTCCCGTCGGGCTCGGTCATGGTCTCGGCGATGGGACCGTCCGCGTAGACGGTGTCACCGGCGTGCAGGAAGAAGTCGGGGTTGAACGAGCGCATCGTCTCGTAGCCGAACATGCCCCCGACGTCGGGGTTGATGCCGTAGCCCTGGCCGGCGGTGTCGGCCGTCCAGACGAAGCTCTGCGCGCCGTCCGACCGGTGTCCCGGTGCGGTGCTGAACCGGCCGGTGCCGAGCTCGCTGCGGCGGCCGTGCGCGTCCTCGAAGGACAGTTCCAGGTCGAACGCGGTGCCGGACGGCAGGCCGCGGGCCTGGATGCGCGCGGTGAAGTCGGTGTCCGCGGTGGCCCACGGGCCGCGCAGGCGGATCGGTTCACCGTCCCGGCCCGCTCCATGACCACGACGCCGGCCCCGGGACCGCACGCGGTCGCCGTCGGCGTCGAGCGCGTGCAGGACCGCCTGGAGGCGGCCCTCACCCGAGGAGCGGGACCACAGGACGGCGGAGTGGGACGTGACGTCACCGGTCTGGATCCCGGAGGGCAGGGTCAGGCGGGCCGCGGGACGACGTGCGGACACCACCGGGGACGCGGCCGCCGGTCCGGTGCCGAGCGCGGCGGGCAGGGTGCTGGCGAGGGCGGCCGCGGCGGCTCCCTTGAGCAGGGTGCGGCGGTCCGGCGTGGGGTGCGTGTCCATGCACACAGTGAAGCCGCGCGCCGTGAAACCCCGGTGGCCTGCGGATGAACTCCGGCGGGCCACCAGGAGGCCGGGGACAATGGGGACGTGACCCCCTCGACCAACCCGCTGCCGATCATCGCACCCACGCCCCGAGCGGTCGGCGTCCAGCCCCGCGCACTGGCCACCGGGGTCGTGCTGGTCATCGGGGCCTGTGTCTCGCTGCAGTTCGGTGCGGCCGTGGCGGTGCAGTTGTTCCCGGTCCTGGGTCCCTGGGGCGTCACCACGCTGCGGCTGGGCCTGGCCGCGGTGGTGCTGCTGGGCCTGGTGCGGCCGCGGGTCCGCGCGTGGACGCGCTCGCAGTGGACGGCGGTGGTCCTGTTCGGGATCTCCATGGGCGCGATGAACGGGGTCTTCTACGCCGCGATCGACCGGATCCCGCTGGGGGTCGCGGTGTCCATCGAGTTCCTGGGACCGCTGGTGCTGGCCGCCCTCCTCGCCCGGCGCTGGGTGGACGGGCTCTGGGTGGCCGTGGCCCTGGCGGGCATGGCCCTGCTCGCGCTGGACAGCGCCTCCGGGGACTCGGCGCTGGACCCGGTCGGCGTGTTCTTCGCCCTGGTCGCCGGGGCGTTCTGGATGGCCTACATCCTCACCAGCAAGCGGGTGGGTGCGCTCGTGCCGGGCAGCGGGGGACTGGCCGTGGCGCTCGTGGTGGCCACCGCCGTCGTCGCGCCGCTGGGCGTGCCGGGGGCAGCCGGCGCGTTCGCGGACCCGGCGCTGCTGGGGCTGGGGCTCCTGGTCGCGCTGCTGTCCTCGGTGGTGCCCTACTCGCTGGAGCTCAACGCGCTGCGCCGGTTGCCACCGGCGGTGTTCAGCATCCTGCTGAGCCTGGAACCGGCCTTCGCGGCCCTGTTCGGGTGGCTGCTGCTGGGCCAGGAGTCCGGGCTGCTGCGCACCCTGGCGGTCGTGCTGGTCGTCGCGGCCAGCGCCGGGGTGACGCTGACCGCGAGACGGCTCACACCCGCTGGGTCGCGCCGAGGGCGGTGAGCAGGAAGGCGTAGTCCCAGGCCCGGTCCTCCCAGGCCCGGTAGCGTCCCGAGGCGCCCCCGTGGCCGCCGTCCATCTCCGTCTTCAGCACGATCGGCGAGCCCCCCGCGGCCAGCGGCGTGGACTGGTCCGAGGTGACCGTGCGGCGCAGCAGCTGGACCCACTTGGCCGGCTCCACGTACAGCACCCGGGTGTCGTTCAGCGAGGTCACGGCCGCGACCGCGGGATAGTCCACCGCCCGCACGTTCTCGTACGGGGTGTACTCGGCCATGTACCGGTACACCTCCGGGTCGGTGATCGGGTTGCCCCACTCCTCCCACTCCAGGGCGGACAACGGCAGGTCCGGGTCCAGGATGGAGGTCAGCGCGTCCACGAACGGCACCTGCGCCACGCACGCCCGGTACAGCTCGGGGGCCAGGTTCAGCACCGCGCCCATCAGCAGCCCGCCCGCCGAGCCGCCCATGCAGGCGATCCGGTCCGGGTCCACCCAGCCGGACTGCGCCACGAACCGGGTGGCGTCCACGAAGTCGGTGAAGGTGTTCTTCTTGTGCAGTTTCTTGCCGTGGTCGTACCAGGCCCGGCCCAGCTCGCCCCCACCGCGCACGTGCGCCACCACGTAGACCACGCCGCGGTCCAGCAGGGACAACCGCGCCACGGACAGCCCCGGGTCCATCGAGACCTCGTAGCTGCCGTAGCCGTAGACGACGCAGGGGTTGGAGCCGTCCCACTCGGTGTCCTTGCGCCGGATGACCGTCAGCGGGATCGTGACCCGCCGGTCCGTGGACTCCGCCGGCGCCCACCAGCGCTCCACGAGGTACTGCTCGGGGTCGTAGCCCGGCACCTCGACCTGGCGGCGCAGGTGCAGGGTGCCGGCCTCGCCGGCGCCCACCTCCCAGTCCAGCACCTGGGAGGGGGTCACCCAGGAGGTGTAGGACAACCGCAGGTAGGGCGACTCGTAGGGGGCCCCGGCCAGCTCGCACGAGTACAGTTCCTCGCCGAAGTCCGGTTCCACGGGCCGGCCCTGCCGGTCCGTGCCCAGGCCGGCCAGCGGCATCACGAGGGTGCGCGGGGTCGTCTGGCGGCGCACGCTCAGGGCCAGGTGCGTGGCGGTGACGGCGGCGCCGTCCACCTTGGTGGTGGCCGAGTGCTCCACGACGGTGCGCCAGGACCGCGGATCCGTCACCGTCTCACGGGCGGCCAGGGAGACCATGTTGTTCGGGGCGTCGGCCCCCGTGGCCAGGTCCTTGTCATGGACGATCACGTAGTGCCGCCGGCCGTCCAGGGTGACGGGGTCCACGCCGTGCAGCAGGCCGAGGGAGCGGTCCACGAGCACGCGCAGCCCGCCCAGCGGCTCCCCGGCGCCCTCGGGCAGGTCCAGGGCCCGGGTCTCGGCGAGCTCGGAGTTGCCGATGGACACGATCAGCTCGGTGCGGTCGGCGGAGAGCCCGAAACCGGACCACATCCCCGGGTCGTCCTCCTGGAACAGCAGCTGGTCCTGCTCGTTCGGCGTGCCGAGGGTGTGGGCGAGGATGCGGTAGGGACGCCAGGACTCGTCCGGGACGGTGTAGAACACGCGCGTGCCGGTGCGGTCGAAGACCACCCCGTAGGACACGTTGGGGATCTCGTCGGGCAGGTCCTCGCCGGTGCGCAGGTCACGGACGCGCAGGGTGAAGCGCTCGTCGCCGGCATGGTCCACGGCGTAGGCCATCAGGTTCCCGTCCCGGGACACGGCCAGCCCGCCGAGGGAGAAGAAGGGCTTGCCCTCGGCCTCGGCGTTGCCGTCCAGGATGACCTGCTCGCCCTCGACCGCGACGCCCGGCTCGATGACCGGCGGGGTCCAGTCCGAGGCGGCGTCACCGGTGTCCCGTGCCCGCACGCGGCACTGCACGCCGTACTGCTTGCCCTCCTCGGTGCGGGAGAAGTACCACCAGTCGTCCTTGCGGGCCGGGACGGACAGGTCCGTCTCCACCGTGTGGGCCTTGATCTCGCCGAAGATGGCCGTGCGCAGCGGCTCCTGGTCCTCAGTGACCGCCGCCGTGTAGGCGTTCTCCGCCTCCAGGTGCGCGATGACCTGGGGGGACTCCTTGTCCCGCAGCCAGTCGTAGTCGTCCGTGAAGGCCTGGCCGTGGTGCTCGCGCGGCACGGGGCGCCGCTCGGCGACCGGCGGGTGCGAGGTGGGGGCCGAGGTGGTGGTGTCCGAAGAACTCATGGCCACCATTCAACCGCACGCCGGGGGCGTGGATCACAGCCCCAGCAGACCCCGGAAGACACCCATGCCGAAGTAGAGGACGAAGGCCGCCGCCACCACCCACAGCAGCGGGTGCACCTCGCGGGCCCGGCCCTGCGCGGTGCGGATCACCGCGTAGGCGATCATGCCGGCGCCGATGCCGTTGGCGATCGAATACGTGAACGGCATGAGGATGAAGGTCAGGAACGCCGGGAAGGCGGCACCCAGGTCGGTCCAGTCGATGTGCAGCACCTGCGTGGCCATCATGAAGCCGACCACCACGAGGGCCGGGGCGACCGCCTCGAAGGGCACCAGGTGGATCAGCGGGGTCAGGAACATGGCCAGCAGGAACAGCACGCCGGTCACCACGGAGGCCAGGCCGGTGCGCGCGCCCTCGCCGATGCCGGTGCCGGACTCCACGAAGATCTGGTTGGCAGAGCCGGAGGCGCCGCCGCCGGCCGAGACGGCCAGGGCGTCCACCATCAGGACCCGGTTCAGGTGCGGGATCTGACCGTCCCGGGTGACGTTGCCGGCCTCGCGGGCCAGGCCCACGGACGTGCCCATGGCGTCGAAGAACACGGACAGCAGGATGACGAACACCAGCAGCAGGGCCATCAGGGGGCCGACCTGGCTGAAGGCCGCGAACAGGTCCGCCTGTCCCACGAGGGACACGTCCGGGGCGCTCCAGTCCGGGAAGGACGGGGCCACCAGGGACCAGCCGGTCGGGTTGACGTTGCCCTCGGCGTCCACCGAGGGGCCGATGTGGAACACCGCCTCGAGGATGTTCGCCAGCACGGTGGCCACCACGATCCCGATGAGGATGGCCCCGCGGGTCTTGCGGATCACGAGCACGGAGGTGACCAGCAGCCCGACGATGAACACGAGCACCGGCCAGCCCTCCAGGTCACCGCCGGTGCCCAGCCCGACCGGGACGGTGGTGCCGGCGGCGTCCGGCACGCGGCGGACGAACCCGGCGTTGACGAAGCCGATCATGGCGATGAACAGGCCGATGCCCACCACGATCCCCGTCTTCAGGGCGTCCGGCACGGCGTTGAACACCGCCTGCCGGAAGCCGGTGGCCACCAGCACGGCCATGACCAGTCCCGCGATCACCACGAGTCCCATCACGGCCGGCCAGGTCAGTCCCTGGGTCGTGGCGACGGTGATGGCCACGAGCGCGTTGACGCCGAGCCCGGCGGCCAGGGCGAAGGGATGCCGGGCCCACACGCCCATGACGATCGTCGCGACGCCGGCCACGAGCGCCGTCACGGCGGCCACCCGGCCGATGCCCAGGGTGTCCCCGTTCGCGTCCGCCCCGGAGAGCACGAGCGGGTTGAGCACGATGATGTAGCTCATCGCCAGGAAGGTCGCCAGCCCGCCGCGGATCTCCTGGGCGACGGAGGAACCGCGCCGGGAGATCATGAAGAACCGGTCGAACCCGTTGCGTGGATGGGCCGCGTCCACGGTGTTCAGGGTCCTGGGATCGGATGTCGGTGCTGCGGTATCGGGCCTGGGCATGGGGGCCATGTTAGCGGCGGCGGGCGCCGCGCCGCCTACTTCTGGGGGTTCAGCCGCGCGATCTCAACGCACAGTGCAGTGGCCAGTGTGGTCCAGGCCACGTACGGGACCAGGGCCCAGCCCCGCAGGGCGCGGGACCGTCCGGCGCGGCGGGCCAGGTCCGCCGCGCTCAGGGCCAGGGCCCCGGCGCCCACGGCGGACAGCGCCGGCTGCCGTGCGCGGAAGAACAGGCCGGACCACGCGGCGTTGAGCGCCAGGTTCACGCCCAGGGCCCGGGCGTAGGACCGGGCCTCCGCGGACCGGCCGTCCTCCTGGGCCGCGGAGATCGTCCGCGAGCTCACCCAGGCGATGTCTGCGTACAGCGCCGTCCACACGAGGGGGAAGGCTGCCGGTGGCGGTTGCCAGGACGGCTTCCGGAGGGACCGGTACCAGCGGCTCGTCGGGTCGGTCAGCAGTGACCCGACGACGGCGCAGGCGCCCACCGCGGCGCCCACCCGTACTGCGGTCCGCCGGCGCCGGGCCCGGCGCCGGCGTTCGGCCTGCCCGGGGCTCACCCCGAAGAGGGTCGTGGAGGCGTTCGTGCGTGCCATGGTCCCGACTATGTCACGCCGGGCCCCGTCCGGGCAGGGGTAGTCTGGCCCGATGCCAGGCACGGGGTGGGTCCAGCTCTCCGCGCACGCCCACGCCCTGGCCCTGCCGGGCTGGCAGGCCAACGTGGGCCTCGTCGTCGGGACGGACCGGGCCCTGCTGGTGGACACCGGCGCCGGGCCGGTCCAGGCCGCCTGGCTGCTGGACCGGGTGCGCGAGCTGACCGCCCTGC
The DNA here is from genome assembly GCF_000224415.1 of Citricoccus sp. CH26A. Taxonomy (GTDB): domain Bacteria; phylum Actinomycetota; class Actinomycetes; order Actinomycetales; family Micrococcaceae; genus Citricoccus. The sequence continues at coordinate 156,540 of NZ_AFXQ01000003.1, forward strand.
CCCTGGTGGCGGTGAACACCCACGCCCACTTCGACCACGTGTTCGGCAACGCCTACCTGGCGGACTCGGGGGCCGCCGGCGCGGAACAGGTCTGGGGCCACGAGCACGCCGCGGCCGCGCTGCGCGAGCACGGCGAGGACCAGCGGGTCGAGGTGCGTGCCCTCGAACCGGCCTTCGCCGCCGGTGAGGGACCCCACGCGCGGATACTGCCGCCCACGCACACCGTGGGGGACGCACCGCGGACGCTCGACCTCGGCGGTATCGGCGCCACGCTGTTCCACGTGGGCCGCGGCCATACCGACGGCGACCTGCTGGTCGGGGCCGGTGAGGTCCTGTTCGCCGGGGACCTCGTCGAGGAGGGCGCCGACCCGGCCTTCGAGGACGCCTGGCCCCGGGACTGGCTGACCGCCCTGGCCCGGATCCTCGCGCTGGCGGACCGCTACCGGGTCGTCGTCCCCGGGCACGGCGCCGTCGTGGGGATGGACCACGTCCGGGACATGCTGCACGCCATGGAGCGGGCCGTCGGCGGGGACGGTGCGGTGTACGGCGCGGAGCAGACGGGGCACCTGGCCCGGCGGTTGTCATGACCAGGCCCCACCCGCTCGCCGCGGCGTTCCAGGTCTACGCGCCCTCGGCCGTCTACTCCGTGGGCGTCGGCGCCATCACCCCGGCCATGGCCCCCGCGGCGACCGCGTTCGGGGCCTCGGTGGCCGTGGCCGCGGCCTCCGTCACCCTCGTCGGGATCGGCTCGCTGCTGGCCAACGCGCCCGCCGCGCACCTGGCCTCCCGGGCGGGGGAGCGCAGGACCATCATCGTCTCCGCCTGGACCGGTGCGGTGGGCGCGCTGGTGGCCTGGGCCGCCGTCGCCGGTTGGCTGTCCGTGCCCGACGCCGCCGGGCTCGCCCTGTTCTTCGCCGGGCTGTTCGTCGTGGGCATGGCCGGAGCGGGGTTCAACCTGGCCCGGCAGTCCTACCTGGCGGTCGCCGTCCCGGTCAGCCACCGGGCGCGGGCGATGTCCACCCTCGGTGGCACCATCCGCATCGGCCTGTTCCTCGGGCCGTTCCTGGGCGCGGGGCTGCAGGCCCTCCTCGGCCTGCACGGGGCGTTCGCGGCCGGTGCGCTGACCATGGCCCTGGCCGCGGCGGGCAGCTTCGCCATCCGGGAGCTGCCCGTGCCGGGCCCGGTGCGCGCGGGGACCCCTCCGGTTCCGCGGGCCCGGCCCACCCTCCGCTCGCTGGCCCGGGAGCACCGCCGGGTGCTGACCACCGTGGGCGTGGCCGTGATCTGCCTGTCCGCCACCCGGGCCTGCCGTTCCGCCGTCATCCCCCTGTGGGCCACCCACCTGGGGTTATCGCCCGCCGCGGCGTCCGTCATCTACGGGATCACCGGTCTGGCGGACCTGCTGATGTTCTACCCCTCGGGGCTGCTCATGGACCGCCGCGGCCGGCGCATCGTGGCGGTGTCCTGCCTGAGCGGGTTGGGCCTGGGCATGGCCCTGATCCCGCTCACGGGCGCGCCGGGGTGGTTCACCGCGGTGGCGCTGGTGGTGGGGCTGGGCAACGGCTTCGGTTCCGGGATCGTCATGACCCTGGGCGCCGACTACTCCCCGCGGCAGGCCAGGCCCCAATTCCTGGCCCTGTGGCGGCTGCAGGCGGACGCCGGCATCCTGGCGGGGCCGGCCATCCTCTCCGCGGTCACGGCCCTGGCGGGGCTCGCCACCGGGATCTGGGTGATCGCGGTGATCGCCGGCGCCGGGGCGGTGGTGTTCGCCCGGGCCCTGCCACGCGGGCCCGGGCCGGTGGCCTGACTCAGCGGCGCCCGGCCTGCCAGCGGAAGAAGGTCGAGAGGAACCCGAAGACCAGCAGCCCCGGGCCCACGGAGAGCAGCAGCCCGGCCAGGAAGTGCCAGCCGGAGTGCCAGTCCGGAACCGGGGTCAGGGCGGCCACGCCCCCTGCGGCCTGGAAGGCCAGCCAGGCCCCGGCCGTGGCCAGCAGGCCGCCGAGCCAGAGGGCCACGTCCCAGCCGGGGTGGCCGGCCGGCCGCGGATGACGGGCGCTGGGCCGGCCCACCGTGTTCCACCCGGGTCCCGTGCGCAGGATGACCCAGCCGGCCGCCAGCGCCCAGGCGGCGGCGACCAGGTAGGCCGCCGCCATGTCCGCCGGACGGTGCCAGGCCTCGATGAACGTGCCCGCCCCCACCGCGGTGGCGAACAGCGCACCGATCGCGGCCGTCGCCGGACGCCACCGCGGGGCCACCACGAGGAACACTGCCAGGGCCGCGGCCGCGGCGAAGGTGGTGTGCCCCGAGGGCAACGAGTTGCCCGTGTAGTAGGGCACCCCGTTGTCCAGCACCGGCCGGACGAACAGCACGTTCTTGAGCACCTGGGTGGTGAGGTTGGCCCCGGCGAACCCCGCCGCCGCCACCAGCGAGGCGAACCAGCGCCGGCGCCAGACCGTGAGCACCACGAACACGGCAACCCCGACCACCCCGACGATCTGCGGCAACCGGACCAGCACCACGGTCACCGAGCCGTGCAGCGAGGCGAGCCGGTGGGTGGCGGCCTCCAGGGCCATGTACTCCGCCAGCTGGCCGGTGGAGGTGCCCACGAACGAGGTGAAGACCACCAGGAGCAGCGCGATGCAGCCGGCCAGCACCAGCAGCCAGGCCCAGGGGTCACGGGCCGGCCGACGGGCGGACCGGACGGGCAGCGTGTCGGGAACGGCAGGGGGCATGGGCTCCATTGTGGTCCAGCCGGCTGGGAGGATCCCGTCACCGGTCCGTTGACCATTCGTCGCCGGACCGTCACGCGGGCGACGGACGGGCGGTCTATCCTCGGCCCCATGTCCAACATCGCGGGGACCACTCCCGAGCATGCCGCGGCACGCCAGGCACTCGCCCTCTTCGGTCCCGTCAGCCGCCAGGAACCCATCGAGTGGGCGGGGGAGACACCCCTGGCCCCGCAACTGGCCCGGTTCTACCGCGAGGTGGGACCCGAGTGGATCGAGATCGACACCGCCGGGCTGCCCTTCCTGTTCTTCCCGCTCGAACGGCTCTGGGACGAGCAGGCCGGATACCGCTGGAACCGGAGCACCGCGGCCCGGCTCGTGGACTGGAACGAGGAGTGGACGGTGGTGGCCAAGCAGGGCGCCGACCCGTTCATCCTCGACGCGAACACCGGCCAGGTCCTCACCGCGCCCGGGGACGACGGCTGGGAGGACCGGCTGGACGACCCGGAGCCGACCTTCGACTCCCTCGAGCAGATGGCGCTGGCCCTGGCCGCCACCGGCAGCGCCTGGGCCCGGTGGGACGACCCGTTCACCGAGGACTGGACCCTGCGGCCGGAGACCACCGCCGCCGTGGTCCAGGCGCTGGAGACCGTCCTGGGTGACCACGCCCGCGCCGTGGCCGTCGCCCGCAAGTTCGGGTACCACCACGCACGCTGAATAGGCTGGGGGCATGATCCCGCCCCTGCTGGCCGGGCTGTCGCTGCCCGGTGTCGACGAACTGCTGGACGGCGCCGTCGTCGTCGCCCAGCCCCTGCACACCCGCTTCCGCGGTACCACCGTGCGCGAGGCGATGCTGCTGCACGGGCCGGCCGGCTGGGCCGAGTTCTCCCCGTTCCGCGAGTACGACGCGGGGGAGTCCGCCCGCTGGCTCGCCGCGGCGATCGAGGCCGGCTGGCACGGCTGGCCGGCCCCCGTGCGGGAGACCGTCCCCGTCAACGCGACCGTCCCGGCGGTCCGGCCGGCGGACGTCGGGCGCGTCCTGGAGTCCTTCGGCGCGGTCCCGGCCGTCAAGGTGAAGGTGGCCGAAGCGGGCCAGGACGTCGACGACGACGTGGCCCGGGTGGCCGAGGTGCGCCGCCTGCTGCCGGAGGCCGCCCTGCGCATCGACGCCAACCAGGGCTGGGACCACGCCACCGCCCTGGTGGCACTCGGCCGGCTGGCCGGGTACGGGCTCGAGTACGCCGAACAGCCGGTGGCGGGCATCGAGGGCCTCGCCCGGCTGCGCGAGGCCCTCGACCGCGCCGGGATCGAGGTACGGCTGGCCGCCGACGAGTCCGTCCGCAAGGAGACCGACCCCGTGGCCGTCGCCCGGGCCGGGGCCGCGGACCTGGTCGTGGTCAAGGTCCAGCCGCTGGGCGGGGTGCGCCGCGCACTCGGGATCGTGGAGGCCGCCGGGCTGGATGCCGTCGTGTCCTCGGCGCTGGACACCTCGGTGGGGATCGCCGCCGGGGTGGCGCTCGCCGCCAGCCTGCCGCGACTGCCCCACGCCTGCGGGCTGGGCACCGTGGCGCTGTTCGCCCAGGACGTCGCGGACCCGCCCTGGGTCCCCGACGCCGGCCGGCTCCGTCCCGGCCCGGCCCCCGTCCCGGTGGCCCGGGGGGCACTGCGCGCCGGCGAGGACCGGCAGCGATGGTGGGGCTCACGCCTGCGCGCCGCCTACGACGTCCTGGCAGGTTAGGGGCCTTTGCGGTCCCATCGACGTGACCGACATGCCGCTCACGCAGTGTTCACCGGGACGTAACCGTTTCGCGCCCGGAACGCATCCTTCGGGGTGAAGGGTGGAAGCGCTCATCCACCATCTTGAGGAGATCTCCTTGCTGAAGCGCCAGCTGCCCATGGCCGGCCACACCCGTGGCAACCGCCTCCCCATCACCTGCGAGCTCAAGTGCGGCAGCGCCTGCTCGCACCCCGTGCCGAACACCTCGGGCAACCCCCACTTCCGGGACATCGCCAACGCCGCGATCTCCCGCCGCGCCGCCCTGGGCCTCGGCGGCGGGCTGGCTGCCGCCGTCGTCGTCGGCGCCACCACCGTGGCTGGCGCTCCCGAGGCCGCCGCGGACAACGGCCGCCACCCGAAGGGCGGCGGCAAGCTGCGCTTCGACGCCATCGACCCGGTCCCGCGCACCGTGGACGACATGACCGTCCCGCGCGGCTACGACTGGGAGCCCATCATCCGCTGGGGCGACCCGCTGTTCGACGACTCCCCGGAGTTCGACCTCAACCGCCAGACCGGGCAGACCCAGTCGATGCAGTTCGGCTACAACTGCGACTACCTCAACGTCATCTCCGACGGCGGCAACGACCGCCGCGGCTACCTGGTGAACAACCACGAGTACACCAACGAGAACATCATGTTCTCCCCGGAGTACCGCGCCTCGAACCACGAGGACGTCGTCGACGCCGGCATCGCCGCGCACGGCCTGTCCATCGTGGACCTGAAGCGCGACGGCAAGGGCGAGCCCTGGGAGTACGTCCGCGGTGGCCGCCGCAACCGCCGCATCACCGGCTTCACCCCCTTCACCGTGGACGGCCCGGCCGCCGGCTCGGACCTGCTCAAGACCGTGGAAGACCCCGAGGGCACCACCGTGCTGGGCACCCTGAACAACTGCGCCGGCGGCACCACCCCGTGGGGCACCGTGCTCTCCGGCGAGGAGAACATCGACCAGTACTTCGTCGGCACCGGTGCCGACGAGGAGCGCCGCATCGGCATCAAGCCGGGCCCGACGGAGCGCAAGTGGGAGACCGTCCACGCCCGCTTCAACCTGAACAACGAGGGCTACGCGAACGAGGCCAACCGCTTCGGTTGGATCGTGGAGGTCGACCCGGAGGACCCCACCTCCACCCCGGTCAAGCACACGGCACTGGGCCGCTTCAAGCACGAGGCCGGCACCACGGTCATCTCCAAGGACGGCCACGCCGTCGTCTACTCCGGCGACGACCAGGCCGACGACTACCTGTACAAGTTCGTCTCGCGGAAGAAGTACCGCAAGGGGGACAAGCGCCACAACATGACGCTGCTGTCCGAGGGCACCCTGTACGTGGCCCGTTTTGACGGCGACTCCCCTGAGTCGGAGATCGACGGCAGCGGCGAGCTGCCCTCGGACGGTGCCTTCGACGGCTCGGGCCGCTGGATCCCGCTGGTGAAGAACGACCGTTCCCTGGTCGACGGCTTCACCGTGGAGGAGGTCCTGGTCAACACCCGCCTGGCCGCGGACACCGTCGGCGCCACCAAGATGGACCGACCGGAGGACGTGGAGACCAACCCGGTCACCGGCAAGGTCTACATGGCCCTGACGAACAACTCCGGCCGGACCGTGGAGGAGGTCGACGAGGCCAACCCGGTGGCCAAGGCCGACGGCGGCAACCGCGACGGCCACGTCATCGAGATGACCGAGCGCCGCGGCGACCACGCCGCCGAGCGGTTCTCCTGGAACATCCTGCTGCTCGCCGGCGACCCGGCGGTCTCCGACTCGGTGTACTTCTCCGGGTTCCCGGCCGACAAGGTCTCCCCGATCTCCTGCCCGGACAACCTGGCCTTCGACTCCGAGGGCAACCTCTGGATCTCCACCGATGGCCAGCCCGGCAAGATCGGCTACTCCGACGCCCTGCACAAGGTCACCCTCGAGGGCCGCAACCGCGGCCGCGTCGAGCAGTTCCTGGCCGTGCCGGCCGACGCCGAGACCTGCGGCCCGGTCATCCACGACCGCGACAACTCGGTGTTCGTGGCCGTGCAGCACCCCGGCGAGGGCGGTGACTGGGGCGAGCACACCTCTTACTTCCCGGACTTCGTCCCCGGCGGCGGACTCGCCGGCGACCTGGTCGCCGTGCCGCGCCCGTCCGTGGTGCAGGTCTTCTCCGTCTCCGGCAACAACGGTGGTGGCCGGGACAAGGACAAGGGCCGCGGGCGCCGCGACGCGAAGAACCGCGGCAAGGGCCGCTGGGCCGAGGACCACAAGCGCAGCCACGGCTGGAACGAAGGCCGGGGCCACGGTCACGGCCGCTGACCTGTACTGAGCAGAACCCGGACGGTGCACGGAGTCCTCCGTGCACCGTCCGCCGTTAACCCACTGATCAGGCGCGGTCCGTAGGATGTGCCCATGGACCCCTCCCTGGACTCCCTGCAGGTCGCCCGCACGGTCACCGAGGCACTGCTCGACGGCGGTCTGCGCGAGGCCGTCATCGCCCCCGGCTCCCGCTCCGCACCCCTGGTCTACGCCCTGGCCGAGGCCGAGAAGGCCGGCCGGGTGCGCCTGCACGTGCGCATCGACGAACGCGTGGCCGCCTTCACCGCACTGGGACTGTCGCTGGCCTCGGGCCGGCCGGTCGGCGTCGTGACCACGTCGGGGACCGCGGTGGGCAACCTGCTGCCGGCCCTGATGGAGGCCGACCACGCGGGCGTGCAGCTCATCGCGCTGACCGCGGACCGCCCGGTGGAGCTGCAGGGCACCGGGGCCAACCAGACCACGGCCCAGGACGGGATCTTTCCCCTGCACGTGCGCTTCTCCGAGACGCTCTCCGGGGACGTGCCGGTGCCCGAGGGGTCCGACGAGATCCCCGCCTGGCTGGCCGCGGAGGCCGCCCAGGTCTCCGGTCCGGACGCGGACCCGGTGGCCGCCGCACTGCGGGAGCACCGCGAGCACCTGGCCAGCACGGTCTCGCGCGCGCTGCTGGCGGCCAACGGCTTCGACACCGAGGACGTGGAGGGCTTCGGCGGGGTCCCCGGGGTGGCCGTCCGCGAGTCCGCCCCGGGCCCCGTGCACCTGAACCTGCGCCTCCGGGACCCGCTGGTGCCGGACGCCTCGGACGTTCCCGAGCCCGGCTGGGACGCCGGCGCCGGCGAGGAACTGCTCACCGGACCGGACGGGGACCTGGTCATCAGCCCCGTGGACCTGAGCGAGCAACTGGACCTGGAGGTCTCCCGGCTGCACGAGGCCCGCACCGTGGTGGTGGCCGGGCACGGCTCCGGACCGCTGCCCGCCGCGTTCGCCTCGGCGCTCGGGCTGCCGCTGTTCGCCGAGCCGGGGTCCAACGCCCGGTTCGGCCCCAACGCGATCGGCGCCTACCCCTTGCTGATCGGGTCCGCCGGGGGGCTGGGCGAGGACTCGCACCCGCTGGCCGGGCGCATCGAGCAGGTCATCCTGTTCGGCCGGCCCACCCTGACCCGCCAGGTCACCGCCCTGCTGGGCAGGGAGGACCTGCACACGGCGTTCCACCAGCCCGAGCCGGTGGCCTGGTTCGTGCCGGGCAGCCGGCGCGAGCGCCCGGTGGAGGACCTCGAGGAGCTGGCCGTCGTGGCCGGCCGGGGCCCCACCGGCTGGCTGACGGACTGGCAGCGGGCCGGCCACCGCGCCCAGTCCGCGCTGGACGACGCGCTGGCCACCCGGCACGACGACGTCGGCCACCCGGGAGCGCTGCGCACCGGCCAGCTGGTGGCCACCACGGTGGCCGGCCCCCTGGTGCTGGGGTCCTCGTCCGTGATCCGGGACGTGAACCTGTCCTGGCGACCGCCCACGGCACCGGCCTCGGTGGTCTACGCCAACCGCGGGCTGTCCGGGATCGACGGCACGGTCTCCACCGCCAGCGGCATCGCCCTGGCCACCGGCCGGCGCACCGTGCTGCTGTGCGGGGACCTGACGCTGCTGCACGATGCGGGCGGGCTGCTGATCGGGCCCGGGGAGGCCGAACCGGACCTGGACATCGTGGTGGTCAACGATGGCGGCGGGGCGATCTTCGCCGGCCTGGAGCACGGGGAGGTGGCCGGGCGCCCGGGCATGGGCCCGGTGGTGGAACGGTTCTTCGGCACGCCCCACGCGGTGGACGTGCGGGAGCTGTGCGCGGCCTACGGCGTGGCGTGGGCGCCGGTCACCAGCGAGCGGGACCTGATCGCCGCCCTCGGCCTGGGCAACCCGGTCCGGGGACGCCGCGTGCTGGAGTTGCGGTCGGACCGGGCCGCCCGGCCGGAGGTGCGCCGGCTCGTGGAGCAGGCGGTGCGGGACAGCTTCTAGCGCAGCGGGTCGAACGGGGCGATCGCCGGGTCGGTCCGGCCGGTGAGGATCTGCTGGGCGAGCAGCTTGCCGGTGGCCGGGCCCAGCACGACGCCCCACATGCCGTGACCGCCGGCCACGAACACGCCGGGGGCGCGGGTGGCGCCCACGATCGGCAGTCCGTCCGGGGTCACCGGGCGCGAGCCGACCCACTCGTCCTGGCGGTGGTCCAGGTCCACCCCGGTCATCAGGTTCCGGGCCTGGTTGACGATCGCCTGGATCCGGCGGGGCTGCAGCGGCTCGTCGGGCCCGCGGAATTCCATGGTGCCGGCGATCCGGAACCGCCCCTGGTACGGGGTGCAGGCGATGCGCTGGAACGGCAGGTACACGGAGTGCCGCGCCGGCTGCTCGGTGGCCACCGTGAACGAGTAGCCGCGGCCGGCCTGGACGCGCACCTTCACGCCGAGGTCACGCACCAGCCTCGGCAGCCAGGCGCCGGTGGCCACGACCACCGCGTCCGCGCCCAGCGCCTCGCCCGTGGAGAGCACGACGCCCGGATGGGCCCCGCCGGTCGTGATCGAGGTGACCTCGGCGTCGGTGCGCAGGGTCCCGCCCCGGGCCACCACGGAGTCGGCCAGGGCCTGGACGAAGGGCCCGGGCTCGATGAACCGCTGGCCGTCCATGCGGTAGACCACGCCGACCGCGTCGGAGAGCTGGGGGGCCAGCTCGCGGGGGTGCTCCACCCGCTCGAGCGGCACGTCCTGCCCGTGCCGGACGACGCCCTCCACCTCGCGCAGGAAGCCGGTGGCGTGGCGCTCCTCGGTGAACCCGACGATGAACGGCCCCTCGCGCGTCCACGAGTCCACCCCCGAGCCGGTCAGCTCGTCGAAGGCCTCCAGGGCCATCCGGTCGATCGGGGTCAGGGCCGCCATGGTCCGGTCCCAGGTCCGGTGGCTGGCGTGGGCCATGAACCGGGCGAAGAAGGACCACGTCGCCGGGTCCCAGCGGGCCGGGACGTGCAGGGCGGCGTCCGGGTCCAGCAGCGCGGTGGGGCCGTAGGTCCACAGCCCCGGCTCGGCGAGGGGGATGGTCTTGCCGGGGGAGAGCCAGCCGGCATTGCCCCACGAGGACCCGGCGGCCACGCCCTCCCGGTCCAGGACCGTGACGTCCACGCCCCGTTCCTGCAGATGCCAGGCCGTGCTGAGGCCCACGATTCCAGCGCCGATGACGAGTGCAGTGTTCATGCAGACCAGCGTGACAGATCTCACCTAGTCTGGGGGTGACAACGGCGGAATCCTCGCGTTCCGCCCAGAAATCGAAGGATTCCACCGTGCCCGACGAGATCGACCTGGCCCTGCTGCGGGTCCTGCAGCGCAGCGGGCGGATGCCCTTCAGCGAGCTGGCCACGCGGGTGGGGATCGCGGAGTCGACCTGCCACAAGCGGGTCCGGGCACTCGTGGCCTCCGGCGCCATCTCGGGCTTCCACGCCACCGTGGACCCGGTGGTGCTGGGCCTGGGGCTCGAGGCGCTGATCTCGATCCGCCTGCACTCCCACGCCCGGGCCGGGCTCAAGCGGTTCCAGGACTACCTGGAGCGGTTGCCGGCCACGCAGCGCGTGTACTTCGTCTCCGGGGACCGGGACTTCCTGCTGCACGTGGCCGTGAAGGACGCCGCCGCCCTGCGCGCGCTGGTGTCCGAGACCCTGAGCGTGCGCGAGGAGGTGGCGGCCACGAACACCTCGGTCATCTTCGAGCACGCCCCGGGCCGGCTGGCGGACTGAGCTCGGACGGGACGGCCCCGGCGCGCAGGCCCAGGGCCTGGAGCATGGGCCGCATCTTCGCGCCGGTCTCGGCCAGCTCGGCCGCCGGGTCCGAGGCGGCCACGATCCCGCAGCCGGCGTAGAGGCGCACCGTGTGCTCGTCCTCGACGACCGCCCCCCGCAGCGCGATGCCGAACTCGCCGTTGCCGTTGCCGTCCAGCCAGCCCACGGGGCCGGCGTAGAGGCCCCGGTCCAGGCCGTGGTCCTCGGCCTCGAGCCGGTGGATGAGCGCGGCGGCGGTGTCCCGCGGGGTGCCGCACACGGCCGCGGTGGGGTGCAGCACCTCGGTCAGCGCCAGGGCACCGGGCCCGGTGCGCCGTGCGCCGTCGGCACCCACCAGCCGGGCCGTGACGTCCGTGGCGAGGTGCCACACGTTGGGCAGTTCCAGGACGAACGGCACCTCCGGGGCCTCGAGCGCCGTGGTGAAGGGCCGCAGCCGTTCCGTCAGGGAGTCGACGGCCAGGCGGTGCTCGTGACGCTGCTTGCGGTCCTCGACGAGGTGCTGGCGGGCGTGGTCGGCGCCGTCCGCGCCGGACGGCGCGCCGTCGCGGTCCAGGGTGCCGGCCAGCACGCGGGCCCGGGCCGTGTCGCCGTCCACCTTGACGAGCATCTCCGGCGTGGACCCGATGAGCCCGCCCACCGCGTAGGTCCAGCAGTCCCGGTACTGCTCCGTCAGGGTGCGCAGCACCTGCGGGACGTCGACGGCGCCGGTGACCACGGCGTCCCGGGCCAGGACGAGCTTCGTCAGCGCCCCCGCCTCGATCTCCCGCACCCCGCGGGCGACGGCCTCGCGGTACCCGTCCGCGGAGATGACGCCCTCGGTGAGCTCGAGGGCGGCGCCGGCCGGCCGGGGGAGGACCGGGACCGCGAGCAGGGCGGCCAGCCGCTCCTCGGCCTCCCGGGCGTCGGGGCGCCAGCCGGCGGCCGCACGCGCCGCGTACTCGGGGGAGTTGAGGTCCACCTGCCAGGACAGCCTGGTCCGGCCTCCCGTGGACCCGACGACGAACTCGGGGACCACGAGGACCGAGTCGACGGGGCTGTCGTCGGCGAAGGCGAACGCGGCGAAGGCGAGGGGGGCACGGCGGGGCAGGCCGGCGTCGGGCAGGGAGGTCCGGGACGTGTCCGCGGCCTCCGCGGCCGTGGCGGCCATCCACCAGCGCCGGGCGGCGTCGAAGCGGCCGGGCCCGGTGGTGGTGAACCGGGCGGCGGTGCCGAGTCCGACCATCCCCTCCCCGAAGCGGATCCAGGCGCACTCGTCGCCGGAGACCAGCAGGTCCGCCAGGGCCGCGCCCCCGGGGACGGGGCGGGCGGAGGTGACGGACGCCAGTCGCGGTGCGGGCGCCCCAATACCGGGGGTGTTCATGACCCGTCAAGCCTACCGGCCCGGCAGGGGCCGGGCGGTCTGGGAGAATGGCCGGGTGGAATCTGCAACGAGAACCCGGGTACTGATCGCCGGGGGCGGCCCGGCCGGGGCGACGGCGGCCTGGCACCTGGCGAGGGCCGGCGTCGAGGTCATCGTCCTGGAGAAGACCGCCTACCCGCGGGAGAAGGTCTGCGGGGACGGGCTGACGCCGCAGGCGGTGCGCGAGATGAACCTGATGGGCCTCGCCCACGCCCCCGAGGACGGCTGGCAGCACATCCGGGGCCTGCGGCTGGTGGCCGGGGGCCGCGCCGTGGAGGTGCCCTGGCCCCAGACCGACACCTGGCCGGACTACGCCCTGGTGCGCACCCGCAACGACTTCGACGAACTGCTCGCCGCCCACGCGCGCGCCGCAGGCGCCACCATCCTGGAGCGCCACTCGGTGAGCTCGGTGCTGCGGGACGGGGCCGGCACCGTGACCGGGCTGCGCGCCGACCTGCTGGACGGACGGGGCCGGAAGACCGGCGAGTCCCGCGACTTCCACGCCGACGTGGTGATCGCCGCGGACGGCAACTCGACCCGAACCGCCGTCTCGGCCGGGCTGTCCAAGCGGGACGACCGGCCCATGGGCGTGGCCGTGCGCGCCTACTACTCCTCCCCGCGCCACGACGACGAGTGGATGGAGTCCTGGCTGCAGCTCCCGGACGCGGACGGCAACCTGCTGCCCGGTTACGGCTGGCTGTTCCCCCTGGGGGACGGCACCGTCAACGTGGGGCTCGGCATCCTGGACACCTCCCCGCAGTTCGGCAAGCTCGACTACCGCGCCATCCTCAAGGACTGGAGCGGGGCCCTGACCGAGACGTGGGGGCTGAGCGAACAGACCCGTGAGTCGAGGATCCTGGGCGCGGCCCTGCCGATGGGCTTCAACCGCACCCCGCAGCACGTGCCCGGGATGCTGCTGGTGGGGGACTCGGCCGGCATGGTCTCCCCCTTCAACGGGGAGGGCATCTCCTTCGCCATGGAGGCCGCGCGGCTGGCCGCGGACGTCACGGTGAGCGCCCTGCGGCGCGCCAGGCCGGCCGGCCGGGAGGCCGAGCTCGCCCGGTACCCGCTGCTCACCCACGAGACGTGGGGCGGGCACTTCGCCCTGGGGTCCTCGTTCGCCCGGCTCATCGGCCACCCCGCCGTGCTCAGGGCCGCCCTGGCCGCGGGCATGCGGACACCGGCGATGCTGCGCCGGGTGGTGCAGGTGATGGCGAACCTGGTGGACGCGGACGGCACCGCGCCGGTGGACCGGCTGGTGCGGCTGCTGGAGTCCGCGGTCCCGGCGGCCACCACGCTGGGGCCCGATGCCTCCCGCGAGGTGAAGGTTGGATAGGCTGTCCCGGTGACCTCTCCTGAACCCGACGTCTCCGTGGGCAGCCTCGCGCTGCCACCCGGCTTCGAGCGCCTGGCCGAGAACGGCGAGCTGCTGGCCACGGTGGCGACCGCCCTGGACCGGGTCGAGCAGGAGCTCGCCGAGGCCGTGGCGAACGCCGACCAGCTGGCCGACCTGACCAGCCGCCACCTGCTGGAGGCCGGTGGCAAGCGCGTCCGTCCCCTGCTGACCGTCCTGTCCTCCCTGCTGGGCGACCCCGGCGTCGGCACCGGGCAGGTCGGCGAGGTGTCCGCGGCGGTCCGCTCGGCCGCCGTCGTGATGGAACTGACGCACCTGGCCACCCTGTACCACGACGACGTCATGGACGAGGCGCCCGTGCGCCGCGGGGCACCGGCCGCCCACGAGCTGTGGGGCAACTCCGTGGCCATCCTGGCCGGGGACCTGATCTTCGCCCGCGCCTCGCAGCTGATGGCCTCGCTCGGGCCCGAGGCCGTGGCCATCCAGGCCCGCACCTTCGAGCGGCTCGTGATGGGCCAGCTGTGGGAGACCGTGGGCCCGCAACAGGACCAGGACCCCCTCGAGCACTACCTCCGCGTGATCTCCGGCAAGACCGGGTCGCTCATCGCCGCGGCCGGCCGCCTGGGCGCCTTCTTCGGCGGCGCCGACGAGGCCACCGTGGACACGCTGGAGGACTACGGCGAGAAGGTCGGCATGGCCTTCCAGCTGGCCGACGACGTGATCGACCTGACCAGCGCCTCGGACACCTCGGGCAAGGTCCCCGGCACCGACCTCAAGGAGCGGGTGCCCACCCTGCCGGTGCTGCTGCTGCGCCAGGAGGCCGCCCGCGGGGACGCCGCGGCCCGGTCCGCACTGGAGCTGGTGGACGGGCCGCTGGACACGGACGACCAGCTGGTCGCCGCCGTCGCCGCCGTGTCCGCGCACCCGGTGATCGAGTCCGCGTGGGAGATCACCCGCGGCTGGGCCGACGACGCCCGTGCCGCCCTGGCCCCCCTGCCGGACTCGCCCGTCAAGGACGCCCTCGAGGCCTTCGCCGACTACGTGGTCCGCCGCGACGCCTGAGCCAGGACGTCCTCCAGGGTGATGGCGAGCTCCCGGGCCTTCAGGGCCCGGACCTCCGGCTCGACGGCGTGCCGCATCTGGCGGTAGAGCATGTCGTCACTCCAGCGCGGGAACACGTGCAGGTGGTAGTGCCACACGTGCTGGTTCCCGGCCGGCTCGTTGTGCTGGCGGGTGGAGATGCCCTCCGGCCCCCAGGCCCGCTTCATGGCCAGGGCGACGTGGCGGGCCATCAGCGCGATCCTCTGCAGCACGTGGTCCGGGAGCTCGTAGAGCGTCTCGTAGTGCCGGGCCGGGGAGATCATCGCGTGCCCCTCGTACGGTCCGAAGCCGTCCACGGCGATGAACACGATCACGTCCTCGTCCTGGTAGACGAGGTCCTCGAGCTCGCAGCGGTTGTCCGGGTCGGACACGTCGCCGTTGACCAGGCCGCAGAACGGGCAGACATACCCTTCGGGGGCGTGGGACGGGATCACGCGTCCTCGCCCTCCTCCTCGAAGGTCCACTCCAGCAGGTCCAGGGTGAACTCGCTGAAGGTGCCGCCCTCGCAGCTCCACTCGCCGTGCTCCTCGTCCGCCCCGGTGGTGCGGCGCCAGACCAGCGGGTCCGGCAGGGAGACGTCCGCGACCGGCAGCCCCCAGACGGTGCTCTCCTCGGCATCCTCCAGGAACATCAGGTACCCGTCCCGCACGTCCAGTTCGTCGGCGTCCCAGAAGAAGTGCCCCGTCTCCAGCAGGTCCGGGCAGTTGCCCAGGGCCTGGTGGAACTCGTAGAGCGCCAGCGGGACGCGGAAGGTGCCGCCGGCGGCCTGCGCGGCCTGCCCGGCGGGCGAGGCGGACAGCAGGGCGTCCAGTTCACCGGCCTCCAGGCCGTCCTCGGGTGACCACGGGGTGTCCAGGTGGGCGGGGACGAGGTCCTTGAAGCGGGCGAGGAAGAGGGGTTCGGCAGACATGGTCCTCAGTCTAGGCTCCGGCCCCGATCGGCCGGTCCCGGGCCGGGATGCCGTGGAGCCCCGCCCTATCTCTGCCGTGGGAGGCGCCACTACGCTCGTCGTCATGACCATCGAGTACCGCCTGGACCAGCAGCGCACCCTGACCACCGACCTGCCGGGCCCGCGCTCCGCGGCCCTGGCCGCCCGTCGCGAGCGGGTGGTGGCCGCCGGGGTGTCCTCCGGACAGCCGTTCTACGTCCAGGACGCCGACGGCGGGATCCTCGTGGACGTGGACGGCAACGCGTTCATCGACCTCGGGTCCGGCATCGCCGTGACGAGCGTCGGCGCCTCGGCCCCCGCCGTGGTCGAGGGCGTGCGGGAGCAGGTCGGGCACTTCACCCACACCTGCTTCATGGTCTCGCCCTACGAGGGGTACGTGGCCGTCTGCGAGGCCCTGGTCGAGTTGAGCCCGGGGGACCACGCCAAGAAGGCCGTGCTGTTCAACTCGGGTGCGGAGGCCGTGGAGAACGCCGTCAAGATCGCCCGCATCGCCACCGGCCGCTCCGCCGTCGTGGCCTTCGACCACGGCTACCACGGCCGGACCAACCTCACGATGGCCCTCACCGCCAAGAACACACCCTACAAGGGCGGGGACGGGACGACGTTCGGCCCCTTCGCCCCGGAGGTCTACCGGGCCCCGATGAGCTATCCGTTCCGCGAGGAGAATCCGCAGACCACCGGCCGCGAGGCCGCGGAGCGCGCGATCCGGATGATGCAGAGCCAGGTCGGCGGCCGGAACATCGCGGCGATCGTCATCGAACCGGTCCAGGGCGAGGGCGGGTTCATCGTCCCGGCCCCCGGTTTCCTGCCGCGACTGGCCGAGTACGCCCGCGAACAGGGCATCGTGTTGATCGCCGACGAGGTCCAGACGGGGTTCTGCCGCACCGGGGCGTGGTTCGCCGCGGAGCACGAGGGGATCGTCCCGGACCTCATCACCGTGGCCAAGGGCATGGCCGGAGGCCTGCCGCTGGCCGGCGTGGTGGGCCGGGCCGAACTGCTGGACGCCGTCCACGGCGGTGGCCTGGGCGGCACCTACGGCGGCAACCCGGTGGCCTGCGCGGCCGCCCTCGGCGCGATCGCCACCATGCGCCAGGAGGACCTGAGCGGCCGGGCCCGGCGGATCGAGCAGATCGTCCGTCCCCGCCTGGAGGCCCTGGCCGCCCAGACGGGCGTCATCGGGGACGTCCGCGGCCGCGGCGCCATGCTCGCCCTGGAGTTCGTGCGGCCCGGCACCCGCGAGCCGGACGCGGAGATCGTGCAGGGGATCATCGCCGGCTGCCGGTCCCAGGGCGTGGTGATCCTCAGCGCCGGGACCTACGGCAACGTCGTCCGGCTGCTGCCGCCGCTGGTGATCGGCGAGGACCTGCTGCTCGAGGCGATGGACGTGGTCGAGGCGGTCGTCCGCGACGCCGCGGGGTGATCCCCGCCCGGGCTGTCCGGGCCCGGGATCACCCCCGCGGCTGCCGCCGTGCGGCCCGCAGCGAGTCCCAGCTGAGGACCAGCAGGGCACACCAGACGAGGATGAACCCGGCCCACCGGCCGGCGGTCATCTCCTCACCGAAGACCAGGAGCGCCACGAGGAACTGGATCACCGGGGTCAGGTATTGAAGCATGCCCATCACGGACAGCGGCAGGCGCCCGGCGGCGGCACCGAAGAGGATCAGCGGGATGGCCGTGACCAGTCCGGAGGCGGCCAGGATCCAGAAATGACCGGCACCTTCGGAGAGCAGGGTGAGCCGGCCCGATGCGGACAGCCACCAGACACCGGCCGCCATCACCGGGACCAGGACCACGGTCTCGGCGGCGAGCGAGGACACCGGGTTCACGGAGACCCCGAGTCGGTTCTTGGCGATCCCGTAGCCGCCGAAGCTCAGGGCCAGGCCCACCGCGAGCCAGGGGAAGGACCCGTGACCGACCACCATGACCGCTACCGCGGCCACGGACAGGCCCACGGACACCCACTGGGCCGGGCGCAGCCGTTCGCCGAACATCACGACGCCGGCCAGGACGGAGACGAGAGGCAGGATGAAGTAGCCCATCGCCGCCTCCAGGGTCTGCCCGGAGACCACCGCGTAGGTGTAGATGGCCCAGTTCGCGCCGATGAGCACCGAGGCGAGGGTGGTGGCTCCCAGGCGGCCCGGGCTGCCCAGGAGCCGGCCGACCTCGTGCCAGCGACGCAGGGCGAACAGCAGCACGGCGCAGGTGACCAGGGTGAAGCCGATGCGGACCAGGACCACTTCCAGCGCGGTGGCCGGGGCCGTGGCGGCCACGTACAGCGGCAGCCCGCCCCAGAACAGGTAGGCCCCCGCCCCGTAGGCCAGTCCGCCCGGGGTGACGGGACGCTGGGCCGTGGTCGCGGTCACCGCGAGGCGCTGTCGAGGAAGGTCTGGACCGTCATGACGGGCTTGCCCGTGACGAGCAGCTGGCCGCGCCCCGGGGGCAGCCTGCGCGCCTTGACGCCGTTGATCAGGCTGCCCTCGGTCTTGTCCCCGGACAGGATCAGCGCGGAGGTCCCGTTGTCCCGCAGGGTGGAGAAGAAAGTCTCGTACATGCCGCGGGAGGACCCGCGCACGCGCCGGGTCAGCACGTAGTTCATCCGCAGGTCGGCGGCCATCGGGATGAACGGGACCAGCGGTGCCAGCGGGGACTGGCCCCCGCCGACGGTGAGGATGTCGTAGTCGTCGATCAGGGCGACCATGCGGGCGCGGCGCTGGGGGACCGACTGGTCCTGGCCGGGGTCCTGGCGCTTCTTGATCTCCTGCAGCACGGCGTTGGTCAGCTGGGCGCCCACGGCCGCGTTGGTGGCGTAACCGCCCAGGTAGTCCTCGGGGACCTCGTCGCCGAGCACCCGCCGCGGGTCCCAGACCACGAAGAACAGCTCCTCGTCGGTGTGGGTGGCGGTGAAGCGGCGGATGACGTTGCGCAGCAGGTTCGTCTTGCCCGTCTCCTCGTCGCCCATGACGATGAGGTTGCGGTCCTTGTGCTCCAGGTCGAGGCACTCGGTGCCCAGGTCCAGTTCGCGCAGTCCCAGCGGGAGCAGGCCCTGCCGTTCGGGCGTGGGGCAGGTCGCGGCCTCGACGACGCCCGGCAGCACCCGGACCTTCATGGCCGATCCGGTGGTGAAGGACCCGACCTGGCCGACCAGCTCCCTGAGCCCGTCGGTGACGGAACCGGCTTCGGCCCGGCCGTCGATCCGCGGCAGGGCCACGTGGGCCTGCAGCCCGGCCGGGGTCAGGGCGCGCCCGGGGGCCTCCGGATTGACGTTGTCCGCCAGCCTGCGGTCGATCGTGGACTCGCCGGCATCGGTCAGGCGCAGTTCCAGCCGGTGCGTGAAGAAGGACTGGTGGGTGGAGCGGACCTCGTTGTTCCGGCTCACCGTGGTGACCACGTGGATGCCGTAGCCGCCGCCGCGGGTCATGATCGCGGTGACCTTGGGCACGAGCTCCTCGAACTCCTCGGCGAACTGGCCGTGGCCGTCGACCACCAGGAAGATGTCCGCGCTGGGCAGCTCGGGCAGGCGGCCCTCGGCGTGCATCCTGCGCATGGTCGGCAGCGAGTCGATGGCGTACTGCTCGAAGATGCGCTCACGGTGGGCGAGCATGCCCGCCACCTCGTCCACCGTGCGGGTGATGACCTCCCGGTTGGTGCGGATGGCCACCCCGCCCACGTGCGGCAGCTGCTGCAGGGGCAGCATCCCGGCCCCGAGCAGGTCGATGCAGTAGATGCCCACCTGCCGCGGGGAGTGGGTCAGCGCCAGCGAGCCGACCAGGGTGCGCAGCGTGGTCGACTTGCCGGACTGCGGGCCGCCGTGGACCAGCAGGTTGCCGGAGCCGGCGGTGAAGTCGATCTCCCACAACCCCTGCCACTGGCGGGCGGGGTCGTCGAGCAGGCCGATGGGCACGGTGAGGTCACCGCCGGCAGGCAGCCGCAGCCCGTCACCGGTGTTCCTCGGCTCGCCCACGGCCTGTTCCAGGGTGATGGCCGGCGGCAGCGGCGGAAGCCAGATCGGCTGCACCGAACGGGGGAAGGTGCGCAGCGTGTCCATCATGGTGGACATCACCGTGGGTCCGGTGGTGCGGCGGGCCGGGCCGTCCTTCGTCACGGGCCCCGCCGGGGCGGTCCCACCGGTCCCCGCGGCGGTGCGGGCCTCCTCGAGCACGAGGGCGTAGTCCGGGGCCCGCAGCACGGGCGGGACCTCGTCCGCCGGGTCGGGGACCTCGGCCTCGTCCTCGAACACCTCGTCCTCCATCGGGCCGGAGACGTAGCCGGCCTTGAACCGGGAGTACACGGTGGTGTCCACCTTGAGGTAGCCGTACCCGGGCAGCGGGGGCAGGTGGAAGGCGTCCGGGGTGTCCAGCACCGTGCGGGACTCGGACTCCGAGAGGGTGCGCAACCCGATCCGGTAGGACAGGTAGGTCTCCAGCCCGCGCAGCTTGCCGGCCTCGATGCGCTGGGAGCTCAGCAGAAGGTGCACGCCGATCGACCGGCCGATGCGCCCGATGGACAGGAACAGGTCGATGAAGTCCGGGCGGGCCGTGAGCAGTTCGCCGAACTCATCGATGATGACGACCAGGTGGGGCAGCGGCGGCAGCGGCCTGTCCTGCCGGCCCGAGGCCAGTTGCTCCTCGCGGTGGATCTGGTAGTCGGTGATGTTGGCGATGTTCCCCGCGGACCTCAGCACCTCCTGCCGGCGCAGGATCTCCCCGTTCAGGGAGGCGTAGACGCGCTCGATCAGGGTCAGGTCGTCCGAGAGGTTCGTGATGATGCCGGTGACCTGCGGGGCACCCTCGAACGGGGCGAAGGTGGCCCCGCCCTTGAAGTCGACCAGCACCATGGCCAGCACCTCGGGGGAGTGGGTGGCCAGCAGGCCGAAGACCAGCGAGCGCAGCATCTCGGACTTGCCGGAGCCGGTGGCGCCCACGCAGAGCCCGTGCGGGCCCATGCCCAGTTGCGCGGCCTCCTTCAGGTCCAGCAGCACCGGCTTGCCCTTCTCGTCCGGTCCCAGGGGCACGCGCAGGAAGTCCGCGTGGGGGCGCGGCTGCCACAGCCGCTCGACGTCGGCCCGGTCCAGCTGCGGGGACAGCTCCAGCATCTGCAGGAAGGACCGTGAGGCGGCGGTCTCCGCCCCGGTGTGCTCGAGCGAGTCCAGGGAGAGCCGCAGGGGCGCCAGCTCGGAGACGATCCCGGCCGCGGTGTGCTCGTCCAGCGGGTCCAGCCCGCCCTCGGTGCGCTCGGGGCTGCCCTGGTCCCGGGTCCGGTCCTCCAGCAGGAAACCGGTCCGGCCGTCCGGGCGCGGGCCCTGGTCGGTGAGGCGCAGGGAGACCTCGGAGGGTTCCTGCAACCGGTCGGCGCACAGGTGCAGGGCGGTGATGCCCCGGGCCTGGAGGCTGAAGTGGGAGTCGCCGAAGTCCAGGTCCTGGGCGTCCGCGCCGTAGCCGTCC
Organism: Citricoccus sp. CH26A; assembly: GCF_000224415.1. Lineage (GTDB taxonomy): Bacteria > Actinomycetota > Actinomycetes > Actinomycetales > Micrococcaceae > Citricoccus. The sequence goes on from NZ_AFXQ01000003.1 coordinate 177,376, forward strand.
ACCACCACCACGAGCCGGGACAGGGTGGGCGGTCCGGAGGTGAGCTCGGTGCCGAACCGGGTGTTCTCCCCGGCGGCCTTGGAGCGGTACTGCAGGTCGGCGTCGAGCAGTTCCATCAGGGAGCCCGCGTCCGGGGCGATGAGCTTGACCGCGCCGGTGAAGTGCTGGGCGGAGGTGTCGTCCAGGTGGGGGAGCAGTTCCAGCCAGTCCCAGTCCGGGCGCCGGTCGCGCGGCGTGATGACCGCGATCCGCAGGTCCTCCGGGGACTGCAGGGCCGCGGCACCGGTCAGCAGGGACCGGGTCACCTGCAGGACGAACTCGCGCGGGCCCACCACGGAGATGTTCCCAGCGGAGTCCAGCGGCACGGTGACCGGCATGTGCGGGGCGGCCTCGAAGCGGCGCTGGAGCACCTCGGCCTCGCGCACCATGAACTCGTCCTGGATGGCCGTGGCGGTCTCCAGCAGGTTCACGCCGATGTCCCGGGTGGGCAGGCGCCCCGAACCGATGCGGCAGCGCAGGAAGTCCTCGTGGTAGCGGCGCCGCTCCCAGAGCCGGGCCGGGTCCCGGACGATGTCGAACAGGGCGGCCGGTGGCGGGCTGGCGGCGCGGGCGGCCTGCTGCGCCTCGATCTCCTCGTCCCGCAGCCTCGCGCGGGTGCGCTCCAGGTACCGGGTGTAGGTGTCCCGCAGGAGGGTGCGCTGCCGGGTGGCCTTGCCCCGGGTGGAGACGAACATGGCCACGCCCACCACCACCGAGACCATCATGGCGATGGCACCCACCGCGGCGAAGGGGCTCTGCCGGAACGTCATCATCACCATCATCGAACCACCGGCGGCGAGCATCGGCAGGATCGTCATGATGCTGCCGCCCCCGGCCTCGGCGGCCGCGGGGTCCACCGGCTGCGGGCCCTCGATCGAGAACGGCCGGAACCGGCGTGCCGGCGCGGACGTCCGCGCCGGGCGGTGGACGAGCTTCTGGCTCACCGGTGTCCTCCCCGCGCCGGACCGGCCCCGTTCGCCAGGCTCAGGACACGGCCGGACAGCTCGGCCACGGCCATCCGGTTCTCCGGACGCGTCAGCGGCAGGGACACCCCCACCCCGGTGGCCAGGTGCCGGTCGTGGCGCAGGGCCACGGACAGCACGCCCACGCGGCTCAGGGCCGCGGCCTGGGCGAGCGGGTCCAGGACCCCGGCCGCGTCGGTGGCGACGACGGCGGCAGCCACCGGCACCGAGGACAGGAACGAATCCTCCCGCCAGTGCCGCAGGTACCCGGCGGCCTCGTCGATGCCCGCGGGGGTGGCCGGCGTGACGAACACGGCGGCGTGGCTGCGGGCCAGCGCGGCGGCCGCGTCCGGGGACTGCGGCCCGGTGGGGCAGTCCAGCACGGTGACGGGGAAGTACCGGGAGAGGCCGGAGAACAGTGCGGTGGTCGCCGCGTCACCCAGTGGGCGGCCAGCCACCCGGGGCCCGGTGTGGAACAGGTCCTCCCCGGACACCGCCATCCGGGAGCTCACCTCCTCGAGGGTGGCCGAGGGCATCGCGGACAGCTCGGCCGCGAGCTGGTCCGCGCCGGGGGCGGGCACGGACAGGGTCGTGCTGCCCAGGCGCAGCCCGAGGGAGCCCAGGGCGGGATCCAGGTCCACGGCGGCCACCGGCTCGGGGCGCAGCGCCGCGAAGGTCCGGGCCATCATGGCGCTCACGGTGGTCTTGCCGGCGCCGCCGCGCAGGGACACCACCGCGATCCGGCGTCCGGTGGTGACCGGGGCCTGGATCGCCCGGGCGTGGGCGGCCATCCGCTCCGGCGTGGGGTCGTGCCGGAACAGGGCGCCCAGCGCGCGGGCCGAGCGGGCCCACAGGGACAGGGCGGGCCGGCGGGCGTACTGCCGGGCCGCCCGGTCGGCGACCGGCTCGAAGCCGGCCAGCGGGTCGTCCTGGCCGCGGGCCACCTCGGACCGCAGGTCCGCCGGGGTGGACCACCGGGCGTCTGCGGAACCGGGGAGGGGGCGGTCCGGCAGGGGGCCGGCGTCGGTCCAGGGATCGGTCAGGCGGGTCATCAGAAGGTCTCCAACAGTGAGGCGTAGATCCCGAAGTAGCCGATGAGCAGCGGGATGACGGCGAACAGGGCCAGGCCCTCGAGGGTGTCCCCGGTGCGGCGCACCCGGGCCTGCGCGTGTTCCGGGAGGGTCACCGAGAGACCGGAACCGGTCAGCAGGGCGAGGCCGAGCAGGACCACCAGGAACACGGCATCGGCCTCGGGCAGGAAGTCGACGGCCAACCGGACCAGGGCCAGCGCCCCGGTCGCGGCGGCCAGGTACAGCGGGATGCGCTGGGCCGCCAGCGGGAAGGACCGCGCCCGCAGCCCGACGGCCAGGGTCAGGAACGCCAGCAGTGGCAACGAGAAGGCGTGCATGCGGGTGTCGGTGCCCACCAGCCACACGGCCAGTGCCAGGGACACCGCGCACGCGATGGCGCTGGCGATCAACCCGCCGTGGGCCGAGTCGATGGCCCGCCGGGCGTCCGTGCGCAGCACCGGCCGGCCGGCGGCCTGGCCGTCGTCCAGCCCGGCCAGCCCGGAGGCGCCCAGGGCGATCGTCGGCAGCAGGCCCAGCACCAGCAGCGTGACGACCCCGGCGATGCCCGCCGCGCCGACGGTCACCTCCGCGTCCCTGCCGCCGATGGCCCACGCGGCGACCGCGGGGGCCGCCGCCCAGGTCAGGGTGAGCCCCCCGGTCACGGCGGCGGCGATGAACATGGCCAGGGGCCGGCGGACCACGAACCCGAGGAACCCGAGCACGAGCGCGGCCAGCGCCCCCAGCCCCACCGCCAACCACGGGGCGTCCAGTCCCAGGCGCACGAGCCCGGTGGCCGCGAACAGCGCCCCGGTGCCGGCCAGGGTCCCGGCGACCGCCCGCATCCGTCCCGGGGCGGCGAGGGACGCGCCGGTGACGAGCAGCACGGCGGCCACGCCGAAGCAGGCCCACCCGGTCCAGGCGTCCTCGGCCAGGAGGCGGTCCAGCAGCCCGACGACGGCCAGCCAGGCACCGAGAGCGGCGAGCACCCCGCAGACGAGGGACCGGTAGGTGTCCGACCAGCGTCCGGGCACCGCGTCGGTGGCGTCGGAGACGGTGTCGTTGAGGTCGTAGATGATCGGGGCCGGCGGGGCCTCGGTCTGCGAGACCAGCGCGAGGCGCTCGCCGTCGAGCACCCCGGCCTCCGCGAAGGTCTGCACGGCGGGCACGGTGCCCCCGTCGGAGCGCACCAGCACCTTCGCGCCGAGGGACTCCCGGGGCCGGTCGTCCAGGACGTCGAGGATCTGCGGCATCAGCGCCCCGACGGGGGTGTCCGAGGGCAGCAGCAGGTCCGCGTTGCGGCGCTCGCCGGACAGGGAGATGCGCGTGTAGGGGTGGGGCACGTCAGGACCTTCCGGGCAACGGGGAGGAGGGGGCGGCGTTCAGGGACTGGCTCTGGCGCTGCTCGCGCTCGGCGCGTTCGTCCTGCCAGTTGGTGATGACCATGACCACGAAGGAGATCGCCACGCACAGGGCGCAGGCCAGGGCGGCGGTGACCACGCCGTAGACGAGGACCCGGGTCCGTTCACGCCAGCGCCGCTCGGTGGGGTTGGCGCCGAAGAGGAAGGCGGCCGTCAACCGGTTCCGGCGCACCTCCACCGATTCGATCAGCTGCGCGTCGAAGTCCATCGCCATGGGCTGCGATCCCCCTCTCGTGTCCCGTCACCGACCCTGCCTATCATTCCAGTCCCGGCGGCCCCGGGCAGACACCCCATACCGGCCGGACATGGGTAGTTCTCCCCATCCGGGCCGGTTGACTCTGCCCGCGCCGGGCTCGGAGGATGGGACCACACGCCACGGGGCCACCGGGCCTATGACACCCAAGGGGATGAACCAGCTGATGAAGCTCGAGATGACGGACATCGACGTCTTCCACAAGTCCATGCAGGACTCCGGGGACTCCGGGGAGCAGCTGCTCGCCGAGGTCGTGAACCTCGAGAACGCCGTGGAGCAGCTCAAGCACACCTTCAAGGGCTCCGGCGCCGTGGCCTACAACAACTTCATGGTCGAGGTCGACGCCTGCGAGAAGAAGCTGTACGAGGCCCTGGGCCTGATCAACGTCGGCCAGGGCGAGATGTACAAGTCCTACGTCGACCAGGAGGAGACGATGACCTCGGACGCCGAGGCCCAGCCGGTCGACTTCCCGATGGGCCGCTGAGCCGCCCGGCTCACCCCTCGTCCCTCCCACCCGACCCCCGAAAGGACCATGACCCATGAGCACCATCTCCTACGACTCCGGCGCAGCCGCCTCCTACGAGGCCGAGGTCGCCGCCATCACCGGCCGCATCGAGGGCATCATCGGTGACCGCGAGTCCCAGAAGAACTACGTCGCCTCCAACTACCAGGCCACGGACAACGACGCCGACTACGACATGGTCGAGCAGAAGTGGCTCGAGGCCGCCGACGCCGTGCGGGCCCTGGTCGTGCAGGCCCGTGAACTGATGGAGAAGAACGACGACACCGCGGCCACCGCGCACTCCCGTGCCTCCGGCGCCATCGCCGGCATGCGCGCCTGATCCACCGGTTCTCACCCCCCAGGGTCGGTGACCTGCACCACGGAGGTGCACGTCACCGCCCCTCGTCGTCGCCCGGAGGATAGACTGGAGTGCTGTCTGCTCTCTCGTCTTACGGAAGGACACTTCGTGACCTCTGCCCCCGACCGCACCCTTCGCCTCGCGATCGTCGGAGCCGGGCCGGCTGGCGTGTATACGGCAGACCTGCTGACCAAGGCCGAACGGGACTTCGAGCTCAGCATCGACCTGTTCGACCGCTACCCCGCCCCGTACGGGCTGATCCGCTACGGCGTGGCCCCGGACCACCCGCGGATCAAGGGCATCGTCAAGGCCCTGCACAAGGTGATGGACCGTGGTGACATCCGCTTCCTGGGGGACGTGGACTTCGGCACCGACCTGACCCTGGAGGACCTGCGCCGCCACTACGACGCGGTCGTCTTCTCCACCGGTGCCATCCGGGATGCCGACCTGGACATCCCGGGCATCGGGCTCGAGGGCTCCTTCGGCGCCGCCGACTTCGTGTCCTGGTACGACGGCCACCCGGACGTGGACCGCGAGTGGCCGCTGACCGCCAGGGAGGTCGCGGTGATCGGCAACGGCAACGTGGCCCTGGACGTGGCGCGGATGCTGTCCAAGCACGCCGATGACCTGCTGGTGACCGAGATCCCGGAGAACGTGTACGCCGGCCTGAAGGCCTCCCCGGTGACGGACGTGCACGTCTTCGGCCGCCGCGGCCCCGCCCAGGTGAAGTTCACCCCGCTGGAGCTGCGCGAGCTGGCGCACTCGAAGGACGTGGACATCGTGCTCTACCCGGAGGACTTCGAGTTCGACGCCGCCTCCGAGGAGGCGGCCGCCTCCAACAACCAGGTCAAGACCATGGTCGGCACGCTGACCAACTGGCTGGTGGAGGAACAGGACACCGGGGCCTCGCGCCGGCTGCACCTGCACTTCCTGCAGCAGCCGGTGGAGGTCCTCGGCGAGGACGGTGCGGTCACCGGGCTGCGCATGGAGCGCATGGAGCTGGACGGCACCGGCAACGTGAAGGGCACGGGGGAGTACACCGACTACCCGGTCCAGGCCGTCTACCGCGCCGTCGGCTACCACGGGTCCCCGGTGCCCGGGCTCGCCTTCGACGAGCGCCGGGGCGTCATCCCCAACGACGCCGGCCGCGTCCTGGACGAGGACGGCACCCCGGTGCCCGGTGTCTACACCTCGGGCTGGATCAAGCGCGGCCCCGTGGGCCTGATCGGCCACACCAAGGGCGATGCCCTGGAGACGATCGGCTGCCTGCTGGAGGACCAGCCCGAGCTGTGGACCGCCGAGGTCCCGGACGAGCAGTCGATCCTGGACCTGCTCACCGAGCGCGGGGTCCAGTACACCACGTGGGAGGGCTGGCTGAAGCTGGACGCCCACGAGCTCTCCCTGGGCGCCGCGGCCACCGAGACCGGCCCGGTCGAGCGCGAACGCGTCAAGGTCGTCGCGCGCGAGGAGATGGTGGGCATCAGCCGCGCGCAGTGATCGCCGCCGGCCTCCGCAGCCCGGCCCCCGCGGGGAATCCGCGAGGGCCGGGCTGCGTTGTAGCGGACACGAGACACGAGAGGACGTGGGCGTGCACCGCCACAACAACGGACTGAAGACGACCCTGCTGTTCGCGGGCATGTTCGTCGTGCTGCTGGCCATCGGCGGCGCGATCGCCGCCGGCACCGGACGGGCGGCGTGGATCTGGGTCTTCGCCCTGATCGGCGTGGCCTCGACCGCCTACAGCTACTGGAACAGCGACAAGATCGCCATCCGGTCCATGCACGCCTACCCGGTCACCGAGGCCGAGCAGCCGGAGATGTACCGGATCGTCCGCGAGCTCTCCGACCGGGCCGGCCAGCCGATGCCGCGGCTCTACGTGGCGCCCACGCCGTCCCCGAACGCCTTCGCGACCGGACGGAACCCGCAGCACGCCGCGGTGTGCTGTACCGAGGGGATCCTGCGGATGCTCAACGCCCGGGAACTGCGCGGGGTGCTCGGACACGAGCTGATGCACGTGTACAACCGGGACATCCTGACGTCCTCCGTGGCCGCGGCCATGGCCGGCGTCATCACCTCGGTGGCGCAGTTCCTGATGTTCTTCGGGGCCGGCCGGGACAACCGCAACGTCAACCCGCTGGCCCTGATCGCCCTGTCACTGCTCGCCCCGATCGCGGCGTCGCTGATCCAGATGTCCATCTCGCGGACCCGGGAGTATGACGCCGACGAGGACGGGTCGAAGCTGACCGGTGACCCGCTGGCACTGGCCTCGGCCCTGTACAAGCTGGAGCACGGGATCCAGGCCGCGCCGTTGCCGCAGGAGCCCCGGCTCGAGACGACCGCGCACCTGATGATCGCCAACCCGTTCCGGGACGTGAGGAAGCTGTTCTCCACGCACCCCCCGATGGGCGACCGCGTCCGGCGGCTGGAGGGCATGGCCCGCCAACTCGGCTGAGTCACTCTGCCGGGGCCAGTCCTCCGGCGCGCTGCCAGGCCCGGACCAGGTGGTCCTGCACGGGGTCCGCGGCCAGCTCCTCCGCCCTCTTCTCGGCCTCGCGCAGGGCGCCGTTGGCGGCCTGCCGGGCGTCCTCCGCCACCGCCCGCTCGTGCCGGAACCAGGCCCGGTCCTCGAACCGGGGCTCGTCCGCGATCGACTCCAGCTGCTGGGTCACCAGCCGGTGGTTCTGCTGCACGGCCCTGAGCCGGACCGGTTCCAGCGCCTGCTCCACGAACCCGCCGTGCACCACCAGGCCCCGGCGGGCGTCGATGCCGTGCCGCAGGGCCAGGGCCAGCAGCCGTGCCGGTTCCACCGTGCCCGGGTCCGGCCGCCAGTCCAGGTCGGCCAGGCGGCGTCGGCCGGCCTTCTCGTCGGCCAGGGCGAGGCCGAGCTCGATGTCGGCGGTGTAGACGGTGCTGTCCGGGGTGATCAGGTAGAGCACGGCGTCTCCTAGCGGAAGTTGATGAACTGCAGGTCGGCGTCCTCGAAGTCCTTGAGCAGGGCGATGGTCGACTGCAGGTCGTCCCGTGACTTGGAGGAGACCCTCAGCTCGTCACCCTGGATGGTGGCCTTGACCGACTTCGGTCCCTCGTCGCGGATCAGCTTGGTGATCTTCTTCGCGGTGGGCTGGTCGATGCCCTCCTTGATGGAGGCCTCCAGGCGATACTCCTTGCCGGAGGCGTAGGGCTCGCCGGCGTCCAGGGACTTCAGGGAGATGTTGCGCTTGACGAGCTTGGACTGGAACACGTCCAGGACCGCCTTGACGCGCTCCTCGGAGTTCGCCTTCATCAGGATGGACTCCCCGCTGAAGTCGAGCTCCGCGCCGACGCCCTTGAAGTCGTACCGCTGCGCGATCTCCTTCTGGGCCTGGTTCAGCGCGTTGCTGACCTCCTGCTTGTCGACCTTGCTGACCACGTCGAACGTCGAATCGCTGGCCATGTCTCCTCTTCCGTGGTGGGTGGTTTCCGGTGTCGTGGCCAGCCTACCCGTCACGGATTTCAGAATCAGGGCAGGGCTCCGGTAAAGTGAGTTCTCGCCTGCTCCACGGATGCGTCCGGGGGGAGGGCCCGCGGCAGATTACCCGAGCGGCCAAAGGGGGCTGACTGTAAATCAGCTGGCATTGCCTACGGGGGTTCGAATCCCTCATCTGCCACCAGTGAACGGTGCGAAGGCCCCGGGACCATCACGGTCCCGGGGCCTTCGGCCTTCCCGGGCCCGCACGGCACCATGGTGACCATGGAGCACATCACCGGCCGGCTCGTCAGCTGGGCCTCCCTGCTGGACGAGCAGACCCGCGAGCAGGCCGTCGCCACCTCCCGGTTGCCGTTCATCCACCCCCACGTGGCCCTGATGCCCGACGCCCACCTGGGCAAGGGTGCCACGGTGGGCTCGGTCATCCCCACGCTGGGGACCATCATCCCGGCCGCCGTGGGCGTGGACATCGGCTGCGGCATGATCGCCGTGCGCACCCAGTTCTCCGCGTCCGAGCTCCCGCAGGATCGCGCCGCGGTGCGGTGTGCCATCGAGCGGGCCGTGCCCCTGAGCGCCGGCCACTACAACAAGACGATCAGCCCGACGGCGGCCCCGCGACTGGCCGAGCTGGCCGACGCCGCCGCGGCGGCCGGCTTCGACCCGGCCGCCTACGCCGGGAACTGGGAACTGCAACTGGGATCACTGGGCTCGGGCAACCACTTCATCGAGATCTGCGTGGACGAGCAGGACCGGGTCTGGACGTTCCTGCACTCCGGCTCCCGCGGGGTGGGCAACCGGATCGCCCAGCACCACATCCAGGTGGCCACGGCCCGGGCGCGCCGCTCGGGGGTCAGCCTGCCGCACCCGGACCTGGCCTACCTGGACGAGGGCACCGAGGAGTTCGACCGGTACATCCGCGAGCTGCGCTGGGCCCAGCACTTCGCCCTGCTCAACCGCGAGGAGATGATGGACCGCGTCCTGCGCCAGGTCTCGGACTGGATGAGGGCCCCGGTGCAGGAGCGGGAGCGGATCAACTGCCACCACAACTTCACCGAGTCCGAGCATCACCTCGGCCGGCAGGTCTGGGTCTCGCGCAAGGGTGCCATCCGGGCCACGGCGGGGGAGCCGGGGCTGATCCCCGGGTCCATGGGCACCGCCTCCTACGTGGTGGCCGGCAAGGGCAACGCGCTCTCGCTGAACTCCTCCCCGCACGGGGCCGGACGCTCCTACTCCCGCAGGGCCGCCCGCCGGACCTTCACCCTCGCCCAGTTGCGCGAGGCGATGGCCGGCATCGAGTACCGGGACACGGAGGCGTTCCTGGACGAGATCCCGGCCGCCTACAAGCCGATCGACCAGGTCATGGCCGACTCCGCGGACCTGGTCTCCGTCCGGCACACCCTGCGCCAGATCGTCAACGTCAAGGGAGACTGAGCCGGACGACGGCGCGCACCTCACGCGGCCATGGGCAGGGGCGTGACGTCCCAGATCGTGCAGAAGGCGTCGTCGTCGAGCCCCATCACGGCCTGGTAGTACGCCCACGCCCACGCCGGGGCGCCGTTGGAGTCCGGCGGGGCCGCCGGGCAGTCCCCGGGATGCAGCCAGGCGCCGTCCACGCAGATGAAGTCCAGGTACCCGGCGATCGCCCCGTCACGGGGCGGCCTGAGGTTGTCCTTGAGGTCGGAGGCCTTCGCCACCCCGTAGAGCTCCGTGGCCTCCGGGTCCAGCACCAGGCCGCAGTCCCGCCCGAACGCCTCGACCCAGTCCATCGACTCCCGCAACGCCTCCTCCGGATCCGGGCGCTCCACCACCACCATCACCGTCGAGCGGCGCCCGGGCAGCAACGGCCCGGCGCCCGCCGGGCCGCGCTTGCCATGACTCGGGGGGATCGGTGTCATCGTCATCTCGTCCTCCAGGGGGTCGTGGTCCCGATCGCCGGGGCCGGTGAGAACCACGCTAGGAACGGGCGCCCGCAGCCTGCCGGGGGCGTCCGCTCGACCGTGGGGGACCGGCGGGAGGCGGTCCCCTGTGGAGGAACGCGCCTGTGCATTCACTGGCAACCTGGGGATACCGCGGAGCCACCCGGGCACCGCACGGTTAGGGTGGGGGGATGGCAACCACCGAGATCACCGAAGCCGACTTCGAGACGACCCTCACCGAGAACGACATCGTCCTGGTGGACTTCTGGGCCGACTGGTGCGGCCCCTGCAAGCAGTTCGCTCCCGTCTACGAGCAGGTCTCCGCACGGCACGGGGACGTCGTCTTCGCCAAGGTGGACACCGAGGCCGAGCGCAACCTGGCCGCCGCCGCGAACATCACCTCCATCCCCACCCTGATGGCCTTCCGGGACAAGGTTCTGGTCTACGCCCAGCCCGGGGCGATCAACGCCACCCAGCTCGAGGAACTCGTCTCCGCCGTCAAGGGCCTGGACATGGACGAGGTGCACAAGCAGGTCGCCGAACAGCAGGGCCAGCAGCAGTAGCGCTCACCGCCGGCGGTGGTCCGCCGGCGTCAGCCGCGGCCCGAAGCGGCTGAACCGGTAGCCGGACAGGCCGATCAGCCGGACCACGCGCTGGCGGTGCCCGGCATAGGGGGCCAGCAGCCGCAGCATCCCGGCATCGTCCGTGCGACGGCCCGTGAGGGCCTCGCCCACGTGGTGGGCCAGGTGGAAGTCCCCCACCGCCACCGTGTCCGGCGCCCCGTGGGTGCGCTGGACCGTCTCGGCCGCGGTCCACGGCCCGATCCCCGGCACGGTGCACAGCCGCCCCACCACGGACGCCGGGTCGTCATCGGCTCCCAGCGGGTCGGCCCCGAGCCGGTCCAGCGCGGAGGCCCGCTCTGCCACCCGCAGCATCGCCCGCGACTGCGCCGGCTGGACCCAGCCGGCGTGCCAGCCCCAGCTCGGCACCCGGCGCACCGCCGCCGCCGTGGGCGCCAGCAGCATCCCCTCCGGCGCCGGCGCCGGGGGCCTCTCGCCGTAGCCGCGCACCAGCCAGCGCCAGCCCGAGCGCGCCTGGTCGTGCGTGACCTTCTGTTCCAGCACCACCATCAGCAACTGGTCCACCACCCGGCCCGTCGCCGGTAGTCGCAGCCCCGGATGCGCGCGCCGGGCCCGCACCACCGCCGGCGGCAGCCCCGAGGCACCCGAGGCGAGCAGCGCGTCGAAACCGGACCAGTCGTCGTCGAGCCCCAGCAGGGCCGGCGCGGCGGCCACCGCCGCCTGGGCGCCCGGCCCCCAGGCCAGCACCGGGATCCGGCCGGGCACCAGCGGGGACGGCGCCGGGCGGACCAGCAGCGTGACGGGATCCCCGGCACCGGGCTGGCGGAAGCACAGCCAGACGCCCTCGGGGCGGGACTGCACCGTGGGATCGGCGTGACCGCGCTGCAGCACCCCCAGCGTCAGCCGCACGTCCACCGGGATCCCCGGCTCCAGGACCACCCCCGCATCCGGGGCCGGCAGGGTGCCGGAGGGGGTGGTCGTGTGCATCCCTCCATTCTCCCGCACGCCGGCGGTCACGCGGATTCACGCTATTGCCGCCCCGGACCGGCCCGGCGGTAGCGTGGAGCCCATGACAGAGCAGATGCACTATGCCGAGAACGTTCTCGGGCTCATCGGCAACACCCCGCTGGTGAAGCTCAACCGGGTCACCGAGGGCATCAGCGCCACCGTGCTGGTCAAGCCCGAGTACCTCAACCCGGGCGGATCGGTGAAGGACCGCATCGCCCTGGCGATGATCGAGAACGCCGAGGCCGAGGGGAAGCTGGCCGCCGGCGGCACCGTGGTCGAGCCGACCTCCGGCAACACCGGCGTCGGCCTGGCGCTGGTGGCCCAGCTCAAGGGCTACCACTCCGTCTTCGTCACCCCGGACAAGGTCGGCCAGGAGAAGCGGGACGTGCTGCGCGCCTACGGCGCCGAGGTCGTCGTGACCAAGACCTCCGTGGCCCCGGAGTCCGAGGAGTCCTACTACGGCGTGGCCAACCGCCTCGAGCGGGACATCCCGGGCGCCTACCAGCCGAACCAGTTCTTCAACCCCTCCGCCCCGCAGTCCCACTACCAGACGACCGGCCCGGAGATCTGGCGGGACACCGCCGGGCGCCTGACCCACGTCGTCATCGGCGCCGGCACCGGCGGGACCGTCACCGGCACCGGCCGGTACCTCAAGGAGGTCTCGGCCGGCCGCGCGTCGGGCCCGGTCAAGGTGGTCGTCGCGGACCCGGACGGTTCCATCTACTCCGGCGGCACCGGTCGCCCGTACTTCGTGGAAGGCGTCGGCGAGGACATGATGCCCGGGAACTACGACCCGTCCGTGCCGGACGAGGTGATCGCGGTGGACGACGCCGCCTCCTTCGAGATGACCCGCCGCCTGGCGGCCGAGGAGGGGCTGCTCGTGGGCGGGTCCTCCGGGATGGCCGTCGTGGCCGGGCTGCAGGCTGCCCGGGACCTCGGCGAGGACGACGTCATGGTGATCATCCTGCCGGACTCCGGCCGCGGCTACCTGGGCAAGATCTTCAACGACGGCTGGATGGACGAGCAGGGCTTCGAGACGGCGCCGGTCGAGTCCGTGCTGCCGGCCGGCGGGGTGCCCGGGGGAGTGCCCGACGTCGGTGCCGCCGCCACCGCACCGGGTGCCGCGGGCGGTGCCCCCGCAGGCCACTGGGAGGGCACCGTGAAGGACCTGCTCGCCGCGAAGTCCTCGGTGCTGCCCGGTTCCCTGCCGGACGTCGTGACGGCCCCGAAGGACGCCACCCTGGCCGACGCGATCTTCACCATGAACCGCTTCGGCGTGGACGCCCTGCCGGTGGTCAGCGCCCCGCGCGACGACCTGCGCGTGGGCGAGGTGCTCGGCGCGGTGGACGTGGGGGCGCTGACCGACCTGCTGGCCTCCGGCCGGGCCCGTCCGACGGACGCGGTCCTCGACCACGCCGGCCCGGCCCTGCCGAAGGTCAACGTCCACGCGACCCTGGCCCAGGCCCGCGAGGCACTGCGCACCGCCCCCGCCCTGATGGCCACCCATCACGGCGTGGTGACCGGCATCGTCACCCTGCATGACCTGCTGGCCCGCGTGGCCCGCTGACCTGATCTCCCGCTCTCCCGTTGTCCCGCTGAAAGGATCCGTCATGACCGAACGTGCTGCCGAGCCCGCCGAGAACGTCCAGACCGACCGGCCCGCCGGGGCGGAGGACTACGACTACACCCTCCACCCCACGTCCGGCTTCAACACCCGCGCGATCCACGCCGGCCAGGCCTTCGAGCCGATCACCGGCGCGGTCGTGCCGCCGGTGCACCTCTCCACCACCTACGCCCCCGAGTCCATCGGCACCCTGCGCCGGGGCTATGACTACGGCCGCGGCACCAACCCCACCCGTGACGCCCTGCAGGAGCAGCTCGCCGCGCTCGAGGGTGGCGTGGACGGCGCGGCGCGGGCCTTCACCTTCGGCTCGGGGCTGGCCGCCGAGAACGCGCTGATCCACGCGGTGGCCGCCCCCGGGGCCCACATCGTCATGGGCAACGACGTCTACGGCGGCACCTACCGCCTCATCGACAGGATCCTGGGCCCGTGGGGCATCGGCCACACGGTGGTGGACATGGGTGACGTGAACGCCGTCGAGCAGGCCATGGCCGCCTCGAAGGCCTCCATCCTGTGGCTGGAGACCCCCTCCAACCCGCTGATGAAGGTCTCCGACATCGCCGCCCTCGCGGACGTCGCCCACTCCGGTGGCGCGCTGCTCGTGGTGGACAACACCTTCGCCACGCCCTACCTCCAGCTTCCGCTCGAGCTGGGCGCTGACGTCGTGGTGCACTCCACCACGAAGTACATCGGCGGGCACTCGGACGTGATCGGCGGCGCCGTGGTGGTCAACGACCCGGAGATCGCGGACAAGGTCCAGTTCCAGCAGTTCGCCGCCGGTGCGGTCAACGGCCCCCTGGACGCCTACCTGACCACCCGCGGGCTCAAGACCCTGGGCGTGCGGATGGACCGGCACGTGGCCAACGCCTCCACGATCGCCACCTGGCTGCAGGACCGTCCCGGCGTGGAGCGCGTCCTCTACCCGGGGCTGCCGGACCACCCCGGCCACGAGCTGGCCGCGCGGCAGATGCGCGGCTTCGGCGGCATGGTCTCCGTGCAGTTCACGGGCGGGGCCGCGGCCGCGAAGAAGGTGGCCGAGTCCACACGGCTGTTCCAGCTCGCCGAGTCCCTGGGCGGCATCGAGTCGCTGATGAACTACCCGGCCGAGATGACCCACGCCTCCGTGGCCGGCACCGAGCTGGCCGTGCCGGACAACCTGGTGCGCCTGTCCGTGGGCATCGAGGACGTGGCCGACCTGATCGACGACCTGGACCGGGCGATCAGCTCGCTCTGAGCCGGCGGCGCACCGGGGGCAGCCACAGCAGGGCGGCCCCCGCCAGCAGGACCGCGGCGATGGCGATCAGGGCGGGGTTCCCGCGCAGGACCAGGGGGATGCCCACGATCACCGCGACCCCGGTCAGCAGGCCGGCCGCGCTGCGCCGGCAGCGCATCAGCTGGACGGCGCCGATCCCGGTGGCCACGGTGAGCACGCCGGTGAGGCCGGCCAGGACGTACTGGCCGGCCGCACCGTCGAGCGGTGCCTCCGGGACGGCGTCGGTGCGTCCCGTGAGGCCGGCCACCAGGAACGCGGTGGCCAGCAGGAGGAACAGCACCGTCACCACACCCCACCACCAGCGGGCGGTCCGCAGCAGCACGGAGCCCCCGACGTCGGCGCGCGCCTGGCGACGTCGCCGCTCCTCGCGCTCGAGCCGGGCCTCGGCCTCCGCCCGCTCCTGACGGGCGGCGCGGGCCCGCTCGGCGTCCTGACGCTGTCCGTCGAGGAACGAGCGCGTGGCCTTGCCGGCGGCGCGGGCGAAGCGGTGGTCGGGGTTCTCGTGAGGCACGTCTCGAGCCTAACGGCAGGGCCGGGGCCCGGGATGCGTTAGACTGGATCCACCATTCCGGTCAGAACCCCTGTGTACGCCCTCGCGAAGGGCGTCGAGTTGTGTGGCCCCTCCCGACACCGTGTCGGAGCAGCGGGCGGCCGGTCCTTCACACCCCAGCCGTTCCTCCGTCGAGGTCGTGGCCCGCCCGTGCGGTGACCATCCCCTGACGGAACCGGCCGGGCGCGGACCGCCAGGTGAGTATGGAACGGGCGTGATGTTGGACCGCGCCTCGGGGAGCACCGGAGAGAAGCAATCCGTTGCGTTGCGGCGCCCAACCGGCCGCACACCCGACCCTGAAAAGGAACACCCGTGTCCGAACACGCCCAGAATGACCACGCCCAGGCCCAGGCCGAGACCGACACCCCGACCGAGACCGACGCCCTGACCGAGACCCCGGCGGGCCCGGCCTTCTCCACCCTCGGCATCGACAGCCGGGTCCTGGCCGCCATCGAGGACCTCGGCTACGAGACGCCCTCGCCGATCCAGGCCGAGACCATCCCGCTGCTGCTGGAGGGCCGCGACGTCGTCGGGCTGGCCCAGACCGGTACCGGCAAGACCGCCGCCTTCGCCGTCCCGGCGCTGTCCCGGCTCGCCGAGCTCGCCGACGTCAACGGCCCCGCGAACACCCCGCAGATCCTCGTGCTGGCCCCGACCCGCGAACTGGCCCTGCAGGTCGCCGAGGCCTTCACCACCTACGCCAAGCACATCAAGGGCGTCACCGTGCTGCCCGTCTACGGCGGTGCGCCCTACGGGCCGCAGCTGTCCGGGCTCCGCCGCGGCGCCCAGGTCGTCGTGGGCACCCCGGGGCGCGTGATCGACCACCTCCAGAAGGGGTCCCTGGACCTGTCCGACCTGCAGTACATGGTGCTGGACGAGGCGGACGAGATGCTGCGCATGGGCTTCGCCGAGGAGGTGGACCAGATCCTGTCCGCCACCCCGGACCAGAAGCAGACCGCCCTGTTCTCGGCCACCATGCCGCGCGCCATCCAGCGCATCTCCGGCAAGTACCTCAACGACCCGGTCGAGGTCACCGTCGCCGCGAAGAACACCACCGCCGGCAACATCCGCCAGCGCTTCCTCCAGGTCACCCACCAGTGGAAGCTGGAGGCCATGACCCGCATCCTCGAGACCGAGGAGCACGACGGCGTGATCGCCTTCGTGCGGACCCGTAACGCCACCGAGGAGCTCACCACCAAGCTCAACGCCCGTGGCTTCCGCGCCGCCGCCATCTCCGGTGACGTGGCGCAGAACCAGCGCGAGAAGACCGTGGAGAACCTGCGCGCCGGCCGCATCGACATCCTGGTGGCCACCGACGTCGCGGCCCGCGGCCTCGACGTGGAGCGCATCAGCCACGTCATCAACTACGACATCCCGCACGACACGGAGTCCTACGTCCACCGCATCGGCCGCACCGGCCGCGCCGGCCGCTCCGGGGACGCCGTGCTGTTCATGACACCGCGGGAGAAGTACCTGCTGCGTTCCATCGAGAAGGCCACGCGCCAGACCGTGGAGCAGATGCCCATGCCGTCGGTGGCGGACGTGAACTCCTCCCGCCTGGACAAGTTCAGCTCCCAGATCACCCAGACCCTGGCCGAGGGCGAGCTGGAGGTCTTCCGGGACCTGGTGGACTCCTACGTGGAGGAGAACGACGTGGCCCCCGAGGACGTCGCCGCGGCCCTGGCGAAGATGGCCCAGGGCGGGCGGCCGCTGCTGGCCGAGGAGCCGGACCTGCCGCCGGCGAAGATGGCCCGCCGCGACCGGGACTTCGACGGCAATGACCGCGGCGCGCGGGACGGCCGGGGCTCCCGTGGCCCGCAGCGCGGCCCCGCGGAGGGCAACGCCACGTACCGGATCGCCCTGGGCCGCCAGGACCGGGTGCAGCCGGGCAACATCGTGGGTGCCCTCGCCAACGAGGCCGGGCTGCGCTCGAGCCAGATCGGGCACATCGACATCCGTTCGAACCACTCCCTCGTGGAACTGCCGGAGAACCTGACGGGCCAGCAGTGGGACGCCCTGGGCAACACCACCATCAACGGCCGCCCCATCGGCCTGCAGCTGGACACCGGCCGCCCCACGCGCTCCGAGCGCGAGGGCAAGCCGTTCCGCTCCGGCGGTGCCCACAAGGGCGGGCACAAGGGCGGTTTCAAGGGTGGCTTCAAGGGCGGTCGGAAGTCCTTCGACAAGCCCTCGCGCGACCGGTACTGACCGGTGACGGACGTGGCACTCCACCCCGATTTCGCATCCGCGGAAATCGCTGGTAGAGTTTCACGTCGTTGCCCCGATAGCTCAGTGGTAGAGCGCCATCTTGGTAAGATGGAGGTCCCGGGATCGATTCCCGGTCGGGGCTCTGGAATGAGAGCCCGTGCGCAGTATGTATCCGCGGCACGGGCGCTCTCATTTCATGGCGGCGTAGCTCAGCTGGTTAGAGCGCACGACTCATAATCGTGAGGTCGGGGGATCGAGTCCCCCCGCCGCTACGGACGAGGACCTGGACCCCGGTGGGGTCCGGGTCCTTTTTCGTGGGGCCGGTCATCTCACAGACCGGCCGGGGACCGGTGAGACACGTTTTCCCTCCCCGAAACCATTCCGCGACGCCCGCGGAAACACCCTCCTGGCAACGTGGCGGTCAACCGCGAGCCGAGAGGAACCCGCCATGGCCCTGACCGAGGACCGCACCTTCACCGCCCCCGCCCCCGAGGCCGTCCCGGGAGCACCGCCCACGGACCGGCTCGTCGTGGGTCCCGGCCGCTGGGTGTCCAACTGGCAGCCGGAGGAGCCGCGGTTCTGGAACGGTCCCGGGCGGCCCGCCGCCCGGCAGAACCTGTACTGGTCCGTGTTCTGCGAGTTCCTCGGTTTCGCCGTCTGGCAACTGTGGTCCGTCACGGTCGTGTTCCTGCCGGCCGCCGGCTTCGACCTGAGCACCTCACAGCAGTTCTGGCTCGTGTCCCTGCCACCGCTCGTCGGCGCCGTGCTGCGGGTGCCGTACAGCTTCACGGTGGCCCTGTTCGGCGGGCGCAACTGGACGGTCATCTCCGCCCTGTTGCTGCTGGTCCCCACGGTCGCGCTGGCCGTCGCGCTGTCGAGCCCGGACACGCCGGTCTGGGTCCTGTTCGCCGTCGCCGCCACGGCCGGTTTCGGCGGAGGCAACTTCGCCAGCTCGATGGCCAACATCACCTTCTTCTTCCCGGCCCAGGAGAAGGGGGCGGCCCTGGGCCTCAACGCGGCCGGCGGCAACATCGGCGTGGCCGTCGCGCAGTTCGCGGTCCCGCTCGCCGTGACCGTGCTCGCCATCGGTACCTTCGGCCCCGCCCTGCCGATGGCCGGTCTGGTCTGGATCCCGCTGATCCTGATCGCCGCCTGGGGCGCGCACCGCTACATGCACAACCTGTCCCACGCCCGCAACGACCTCAAGGGCTCCCTCTCGGCGTTGCGGGAACCGCACCTGTGGCTGATCGCCCTGATCTACATCGGCACCTTCGGCTCGTTCATGGGATTCGGCTCGGTCTTCCCCACCCTGATCTCGATCATGTTCCCGGCCTTCTCGGGCCTCGAGTTGTGGGGCGCGGTGATCTCGATGGCGTTCCTCGGTCCCCTCGTGGGCTCGCTCGCCCGCCCCTTCGGCGGCAGGCTGGCCGATCGGCGGGGCGGGGCCACCGTCACCCTGGCCTGCTTCCTCGCGATGGCCGCGGTCACCGCCGGCGTGGTGCTCACGCTGCCCTGGCAGAACTTCTGGCTCTACCTCGGACTGTTCCTGGCCCTGTTCACCCTCACGGGGATCGCCAACGGCTCCAGCTACCGGATGATCCCACTCGTCTTCCGCCTGACCGTCCGGGCGGACGACCCGGTCGGTCATGAGCGCAAGTCCTCCGCGGCCCTGGGCCTGATCGGTGCCGTCGGGGGCTTCGGCGGATTCATGATCCCCCAGGCCCTGCGGGCCTCCCACAGCGCCCACGGGTCCTTCGACGCCGCCTTCTGGGCCCTCGCGGCCGCCTACCTCGTCCTGGCGGCCTTCACCTACCTCGTCTACCGCCGCCCCGGCTCGATGCTGGCCCGAGCCCATGTCTGAACCGGTCCGGACCACCACGCACTGCCCCTACTGCGCCCTGCAGTGCTCGATGACCCTCACGGTCGAGGAGGCCGGTCCCGGGGCTCCGTCCGTGGCGGTGGCGGGTGCGGAGTTCCCCACCAACCGCGGCCGGCTCTGCCGCAAGGGGGCCACCGCCGCCGCGCTGCTGGGGGACCGCCCCGACCGCCTGAGCACCCCGCTGCTCCGGGACACCAAGGGTGGCCCCCTCCGGGAGGCCTCCTGGGACGAGGCCCTCGGCCGGGTGGCCACCCGCATCGCCGCGATGCAGGGCACCCACGGCCCGGATGCCGTCGGGGTCTTCGGGTCCGGCTCGCTGACGAACGAGAAGGCCTACACCCTGGGCAAGTTCGCCCGGACCGCCCTGCGCACCTCGCGGATCGACTACAACGGCCGGTTCTGCATGGCCTCCGCCGCCAAGGCCTCCACCGAGGTCCTGGGGCTCGACCGCGGACTGCCCTTCCCCCTGACCGACCTGGACGACGCCTGCACCGTGCTGCTGCTGGGCTCCAACGTGGCGGACACCATGCCGCCGTTCGTCCAGCACCTGGAGAGTGCCCGCGACCGGGGCGGGCTGATCGTCGTGGACCCGCGACGCTCCAGCACCGCGCAGCTGACGGCGGAGGGCTGCGGGCACCACATCGCCCCGGCCCCGGGCGGTGACCTGCCCCTGCTGCTGTCGGTGGCCCACGTGATCCTCGCCGAGGGCCTGGAGGACGGAGACTACCTCCATCACCGGACCACGGGACTGGCCGCCTTCCGCCGGTCCGTGGGGGACTGGTGGCCGGAGCGCGCCCAGACGGTGACCGGGGTGTCGGCCGGGCGCATCCGGTGGCTGGCGCGGCACCTGGCCGCCGCGGCCCGGGCCGCCAGGGCCGGCGGGGATCCGGTCTTCATCCTCACCGGGCGGGGCGTGGAGCAGCACCGCGACGGAACGGACACCGCGCGCGCGGCCATCAGCCTGGCGCTGCTCCTCGGCCTGCCGGGGACGCGAGGTGGCGGTTACGGCACCCTCACCGGCCAGGGCAACGGCCAGGGGGGCCGGGAGATGGGCCAGAAGGCGGACCAGCTGCCCGGCCTGCGGTCCATCACGGACCCGGCCGACCGCGAGGCCGTGGCACGTCAGTGGGGGACCACCGCCGCGTCGCTGCCCGGTCCCGGCCTGCCGGCGACCCAGCTGCTGCACACCCTCGGAACGCCCCGGGGCGTCCGGGGGCTGCTCGTGCACGGTGCCAACGTCGTCGTCTCCGCCCCGGACGCCACTCGCGTGGAGGCCGGCCTGCGGGCGCTGGAGCTGCTCGTGGTCTGCGACTTCTTCCTCTCCGAGACCGCCGGGCTGGCCGACGTGGTCCTGCCGGTCCTCCAGTGGGCCGAGGAGGACGGGACCATGACCAACCTCGAGGGCCGGGTCCTGCGCCGCCGCAAGGCCGTCGATGGTCCGCCCGGGGCCCGTTCGGAGCTCTGGATCCTGGCCGAGATCGCCCGCCGCCTCGGCAGTGAGGTCCCGCTGCCCGACGAACCCGCCGAGGCCTACGCCGAGATCCGCCGCGCGACGGCCGGGAGTCGGGCCGACTACTCGGCGCTGGCGTGGGAACGGATCGGCGAGGTGGCCCCGTACTGGCCCCTCACCGAACCCCTCACCGGCACCGGCCCCCAGGAGGTGACCGTCAGCGGGGAACCGGTGGTCGGAACGCCCCGGGTATTCACCGAGCGCTTCGGCCATGCCGACGGCAGGGCCCGTCTCGGGGCGATCCACGTCCGTGCGCCGCAACCGGCCTCCGCCCAGGGACTGACGCTCACCACCGGACGGCTCATGGAGCACTACCAGTCCGGCACCCAGACCCGGCGGGTACCGGCCCTGCTGGCCGTCCACCCCGAGGCAACCGTCAGCGTGCACCCGGCCACGGCCGGCCGGCTGGCCCTCGAGGACGGCGCCCCGGCCGAGCTGCGCAGTGCCGCCGGGACCCTCCGGGCCCGCGTGGTGCTCGACGCCGGCCTGCGCACGGACACCGTGTTCGTCCCCTTCCACTTCACCGGTCAGGGCACGGCCAACCGGCTGACGGCCGGACTGCTGGACCCGCACAGCCAGATGCCGGAGTTCAAGAACACCCCGGTGACCCTCCACCCGGTCCGCCAGCCCGCTGAGGGGTCATGCCATGAGTAGTCACGTGGTGGTCGTGGGGTGCGGGCCCGTGGCGGCCCGGCTGGTCCAGGAACTGCGCCCGGCACTGGAGTCCGGCGCCGTGCGCATGACCGTCCTGGGGGCAGAACCGGTCCCGGCCTACCAGCGGATCCGCCTGGGGGACGTGGCCAGCGGGCGCATCCGGGGCGGAGACCTGTCCATGCTGGACCCGGGAGAGCTCGCGGCGATCGGCGTCGAGATCCGGACCGGGACCACCGTGACGGGCCTCGACCGCGCCCGGCGGACGGTGCGCCTCGGCCGGGGCGACCGGGCCGCGGCCACGCTCGCCTACGACCGCCTGGTCCTGGCCACGGGCGCCGAGGCGGTCATCCCGGACTTCCCGGTGTCCGGCGCCGTGGGCCGGGGCATCTCGGTCGCGGCCTCGGCGGGTCGGCGGCCGGTCGGCGTCATGGCGCTGCGCGAGATGTCCGAGGCCGAGCAGCTGGTCCGCGCCGTGCGCGCCGGCAGGCCCGTCGTGGTGCTCGGTGGCGGGGTCCTGGGCGTGGAGGCGGCCCTGGCGCTCGCCGAGGTGGGCGCCCCCGTCACCCTGCTGCACCGCGGACACCTGCCCCTGGGGCGCCAATTGGACCCCGATGCCGGCCGCCTGCTGTTGCGCCAGCTCACCGGGGCCGGGGTGCAGGTCCGGCCGGACTGCGGGGTCCAGGAGCTCGAGGTCAGCGCCCGCGCCGAGGACCGGGCCACCGCCGCGGACGGCGTCCCCCACCTCGTGGGCCTCCGCACCACCCAGGGGCGGCGGATCCCCGCGGCGCTGCTCGTGGCCTGCACGGGCGTCCGGGCCCGGGACCGGCTCGCCGCCGACGCCGGACTGCGCACCCTGCCCCGCGGCGGGGTGGTCGTGGACGGTGACGGGCGGTGCCCCGACGACCCGGCCGTCTTCGCCATCGGTGACTGCGCCGCGCCGTCGGGTGCCCGGCCGAGCGGGCTCATCGGCCCCGGCTGGGACCAGGCCCGGGCCACCGCCCTCGCCCTGCGCGAGGACCTGGGCTGCCCGGCCGCCGTCGAGCTCGATGCCGCCGGACGGCCGGTGCACGGCCCCGAGGCGTCCCCACACCGGCTGGATCCGCTCGTCGTGAAGTCGCACTCGTTGTCCGTGGCCTGCGCCGGGGACCCGGACGCGGACCCCTGGGACCCGGACGGGCCGAGCGTCTCCACGTGGGCGGACCCGGGGGCCGGGCAGTACCTGCGCATCGTCACCGACGGGGAGCGGATGCTCGGGTTCGTGGCGATCGGACTGCCCCGGTCCGCGGCGGAGCTGTCCCGTCATGCCCTGACCGGTGTCCTGCCCGCGGCGGACCGGTCCGCGCTGCTGGCCCTGGAACACGCCGCGGGGGACCGCGCCCTGGGACCGGAGGACGTGCTCTGCCGGTGCTCGGGCGCCACCGCCGGCCAGGTCGGCGACGCCGTGGCCGGCTGCACGACCGTGGACGAGGTCGGGAACCGCTGCGGGGCCGGGACCGGTTGCGGGACCTGCCGCGGGCGGATCGAGGAGATGCTGGCTAGACCGCCAGCCGATAGCCTCGTTTGACGACGGTGCTGACGACGCCCGCGACCGGCAGCTGCCGGCGCAGGCGCCAGACGAGCATCTCCAGGGCGTGCTCGGACTCGCACTGGCGCAGGGTCGCGACGAGGTGGGCGCGGGTCAGCACGGCGCCCCGCGCGTCCGCGAGTTCGCGCAGCAGCGCGAGCGGGCCGGGCGGAAGCCGCACGGGGCCGGCCGGCCGCTCGGTGAAGTGCACCTGGTCACCGCGGATCTCCAGGGGGCCCACGCGGGTGTCCACGCGGAGGACCCCCTGGTGTTCCAGGTGTTCGCACACCAGCCGGATCATGGCCCCCAGGCGCCAGCGGGAGGGGACCAGCGGACGCAGCCCGGCCTCGTGCAGCGGCCCGGCGGTCACGGTCCCGACGACGGCCGTCGCCACGTCCGCGCGCAGCGCCTCCAGGAGGGGCTCCAGGCGCCCGTACTGCTGGGCGACGGCGAGGAAGGCCTCGACCGCGGGGGCGGCCGTGAAGGTGAGCACGTCGAGCTGGCGGTCGATGGCGGCGTCGATCATCCGCAGCAGGTCCGAGTCCTGGGCCGGACGCGCCCACGTGTACGGCATCACGGTCAGCACCCGGGCCCCGGCCTTCTCGAGGCGGGAGACCTGCTGGTGGTCGAGCATGCCGTGCAGCTGGAAGGCCACGGTCCGTCCCCGGAGGTTCCGGGTGAGCAGCAGGTCCACGAGCGAGGCCGTGCGCTCGTCCTCCGGTGCGCCGACGTCCTCCAGTCCGGCGGCCCGGACGGCACCGCGGGCCTTGGGCCCGCGGACGAGGATCGAGGCGGCCTCCAGGGCGCGGTGGAGCTCGGGGCCGAGCCCGTAGGCGTCGGCGGCCTCCGTCCAGCGGCGCATCCCGTAGGCCGTGGTGATGACGGCGTAGTCCGGCAGGGCGTCGATGACCCGGCGCGTGTCCCGGTGCAGGGTGACTGACTCCGTCAGGGGGGCGATGCGCAGCGCCGGGGCGTGCATCACCTCGGCGCCGCGGCGCTGGAAGGCGCAGATGAGCTCGTCGCTGCGCCGGTCCGAGGTCACGCCGATGCGGAACCCGGCCAGGGTCTGGGGCAGCGCCGGGGGCAGGTCGCTCATGCGGTCCCTGCCACCCCGGCCAGCTCCCGCAACCGTTCCTCGGCCCCGGGCGCCAGCCGCACGACCTCCCCGATCACGAGGACCGCGGGGGAGCGCATGCCCTGGACGGCGGAGGCGGTGAGGATCTCCGCGAGCGGGGCGACGCAGACCCGCTGCCGCTCGGTGCACCCGCGCTCCACGATCCCCACCGGCATCCGGGGGTCCACGCCGTGGCGCATCAGCCCGGTGGCGGTGTGGCCGAGAGTGGCCATGCCCATGAGGACGACGGCGGTACCGCCCAGTCGCGCCAGTCCGGACAGTTCCAGCTCGGAGAGCGGGTCGTGGCCGGAGATCACGGTGAACGCCTTGCTCAGCCCGCGCGCGGTCACGGGGATCCCCGCCGCGGCCGGGGCCGCCACCGCGGAGGTGATGCCCGGGACCACGGTCACCGGGACCCCGGCCTCCTCGCAGGCGGCCACCTCCTCACTGCCGCGGCCGAAGACGAACGGGTCCCCGCCCTTGAGCCGGGCCACGCGCAGCCCGGCCAGGGCCGAGGCCACGATCAGCCGGTTGATCTCCGCCTGGGTGACCCTGTGGTGCCCGGGCTGCTTGCCGACGTCGACCAGGTGGGCGTGCGGCGCCCACGCGGCCAGGTCGTCCGTGGGGGCGAGCCGGTCGAAGTACACGACGTCGGCGTGGGACAGCACGCGCAGCGCGCGCACCGTCAGCAGGTCGCCCGCCCCGGGGCCGGCACCGATGAGCGCGACCGAGCCCGGTGCCGGCACCGCCCCGGTCACCGTTCACCCCGCACGGGGATGCGCGGTCCCGACAGGACCACGGAGTCCGCCCCGGCCGGCTCTGCCGACCTGGCCGGGGCATTGACGAACGTCCGGAACCGGCGTAACCGTTCGGGGTCCTCGAGGGTCGCGGCCCACTCGTCCCGGTAGGTCTGCAGGTGGTCGGCGACCACCCGTTCCAGGTCCGCGGCGATCCCGAGGGAGTCCTGCACCACCACGTCCTGCACGTGGTCGATCCCGCCGGGCAGCTCCTCCATCCACCGGGCCGTGCGCTGCAGGCGCTCGGCGGTGCGGATGTAGTAGACGACGTACCGGTCGATGTACCGCAGCAGCGTCTCATCGTCGAGGTCCTTGGCGAGCAGTACCGCGTGGGCCGGGGTGGCTCCTCCGTTGCCGCCCACGTAGAGGTTCCAGCCCTCGGAGGTGGCGATCACGCCGACGTCCTTGCCGCGGGCCTCGGCGCACTCCCGGGCGCACCCGGAGACGCCGAACTTCATCTTGTGGGGGCTGCGCAGCCCGCGGTAGCGCTCCTCGAGCCGGACGGCCATGGCCACGGAGTCCTGCACCCCGTAGCGGCACCACGTGGAGCCCGCGCAGGACTTCACGTTGCGCAGGGCCTTGCCGTAGGCCTGGCCGGACTCGAATCCGGCGTCCACGAGACGCCGCCAGATCGGGGGCAGCTGCTCCAGGGTCGCCCCGAACAGGTCGATCCGCTGAGCACCGGTGATCTTGGTGTACAGCCCGTAGTCCCGGGCCACCTCCGCGATCACCGCGAGCTTCTCCGGGGTGATCTCGCCGGCCGGGATGCGGGGGACCACCGAGTAGGTGCCGTCCTTCTGCAGGTTCGCCAGCGCACGGTCGTTGGTGTCCTGCAGTCCGCCGCGGTCCCCGTCGAGGATGTACTCGCCGTGCAGGGTGGCCAGCACGGAGGCCGCCACGGGCTTGCAGATGTCGCAACCGAGGTTCACGGCCGAGTCCGCGGGCGTGCCGAAGCGGGTGACGATCTCGCCGAAGGTGGTCAGCCGGGTGGACCGCACGGCCTCGAACAGTCCGGACCGGGACAGGGCGAAGTGCTCGCACAGCGCGGTGGAGACCTCCACCCCCAGCTCGACCAGTTGCCGCTCCATGACCTTCTGGGCCGCCGGCAGGCAGGAGCCGCACTGGGTCCCCACCCCGGTGCAGGCCTTGAGCCCGGCGAGGTCCGGACAGCCACCGCACACGGCCCGGCGCAGGTCCCCGGCGCTGACGTCACGGCAGGAGCAGACCTGGGCCTCGTCCGGCAGCGCCAGGTCCGGCGGGGCGCCGTTGCCGGCCGCGGAGAGGAACGCCCCGGCCTCCCCGGGCAGCTCACGTCCGAGCATGGGGCGCAGCGCCGCGTAGGGGCCCGCATCGCCCACGAAGACCCCGCCGAGCAGGGTGCGCGCGTCCTCGGAGACGACGAGCTTCTGGTAGACCCCGCCGGTGGGATCGGCGTACACGACCTCCAGGGCGCCGCGGGCCGAGGCGAGGCCGTCCCCGAAGCTGGCCACGTCCAGCCCGGCGAGCTTGAGCTTGGCGGCGGTGTCGAAACCGGGGAAGGTCCCGGAACCGCCGCACAGCCGGTCGGCGACCACCTCGGCCATCGTGTTGGCCGGAGCCACCAGGCCCATGCACTCGCCCCCGAAGCTGGCGGCCTCGCCGATCGCCCAGACATGCGGGGCCGACGTCGCACAGGTCTCGTCGATGACGAACCCGCCGCGGGGACCGATCTGCAGCACGCCGGCACCGAGCTCATCGCGGGCGGTGATGCCCGTGGCCGCGACCACCAGGTCCACCGGAAGGCCCTCGCCGGAGGGGAAGCGCAGCCAGCCACCCTCCAGTGCGCTGGGACGCTCGCCGAGCCGCAGGACGTACCCCTGGTCGCGCAGCAGGCGGTTGAGGGTGCGGCCGCCGAACTCGTCCAGCTGCGCGTTCATGACCCAGGGGCGGGAATGGACCACGGTGACGTCCGCGCCCAGGGCCCTCAGCCCGCCGGCGGCCTCCAGGCCCAGCAGGCCGCCGCCGATCACGGCGGTCTGCGGCGGGCGCCCCAGCCGGGTGGCGAGCTCCGCCACCCGGCCGCGCAACCGGTCGACGTCGTCGATGGTCCGGTAGACCTCCAGGTCCCCGGCCCCGGGGATCGCCGGGCGTGCGGCGTCGCTGCCGGTGGCCAGGACCAGGTCGTCCCAGCCCAGGGTGCTCCCGTCCGCCGTCGTCAGCGACCGCGCAGCGGGATCGATGGCGGTGACCCGGCATCCGGTGCGCAGGCTCACCCTCGGGTCGTCCCAGGGGCCGGAGCCGGAGCCCAGGGGCAGGTCGTCGGTGGCATCCAGGAAGCGCCGGGAGAGGGCCACGCGGTCATAGGGGGCCCGCGGCTCCTCGGTGAACAGGGACACCCGCAGGTCATCACCGCGGGCCAGCAGGGCCTCCACCAGCCGGTGGGCGGCGGGGCCGCCACCGACCACCGCCACGGTCCGGTTCGTCGGTCGGATCGGTCGCACAGTCATGGGTCCATCCCCTCGCATCGAAGGATCACCACGCTATGAGGGGGCCGTTTCCCCACCGTGTCCCCGGTGTAACGGCTGGGTGACGCCACCCTCACCAGGCGGCGGCCGCGGAGGAGAGGACACCGTTGCACGGGCGAAACATCACGGGTGACCCCCTGGAAACACGCGTTTCCTACGGTGGATCCATGACCCTCACCGCGACCCACCCAGCGTCCGCCCCGCACGCCGTCACCGGCACCGCCACGGCATCCGAGCCGCCCGCCGCCTGGCACCCGGTGTGTCCCCTCGACCGGCTCGAGCCGCTGTGGGCCGAGGCCGCCCTCGTGGCGGGGGAGCAGCTCGCCGTCGTGCGGCTGCCCTCCGACGAGGTCGTCGCCGTCTCGCACTGGGACCCGTACGCGAACGCCCCCGTCATGGCCCGTGGGATCGTCGGCTCCCGGCAGGGCCGGCCCACCCTGACCTCGCCCCTGCACAAGCAGGTGTACGACCTCGCCACGGGCCAGTGCCTCACCGACCCGGCCCTGCGGCTCGTCACCTTCCCGGTGCGGGTCCGTGACCGGATCGTCGAGGTGCGCGCCGCGTGAGGGACCGGCCGGCCCTCATCGCCGTCTCCCACGGCACGGCCGACCCCACCGGGCAGGAACGGATCACCGCGCTGGCCCGGGCCGTGCGGACGCGGACCGCGGCGGAGGTCCTGCTGACCCACGTGGACGTGCAGTCACCGCCGGTCGGGGAGGTGGTGGCGGCCCTTCCGCCGGGCCGGGCCGCCGTCGTCGTACCGGTGCTGCTCTCCGCGGGGTACCACGTGAAGGTGGACCTGCGCGAGGCCGCCGGCGGGCTCCCGGTGGCCGGCGCGCTGGGCCCGGACGAGCGGCTGGTGGAGGTGCTGGCGCGGCGGGCGCTGGGCTCCGGGTTCGTGCGCGGTCACCACCGGGTGGTGCTGGCCGCGGCCGGATCCACCGACGCCGGCGCGGTCGCCGACTGCCGTGCCGTCGCCGCGCGGGTGGCCGCCCGGCTGGGCACCGAGGTGACCGACGCCTACCTCTCGGCCGCGCGGCCGGGGGTCGCCACCGCCGTCGGGACCGCCTGCCGCCAGGACCCTGCCCGGCCGGTGCTGGTGCTGAGCTACCTGCTGGCGCCGGGATACTTCCAGTCCCGGCTGGTCGCCGAGGCCACCGCGGCCGGAGCGGTGGCCACCACGGCCCCGTTGCTCGGGGAGTCGGGACCGGTGCCGGTGGAGCTCGCGGACCTCGTGGTCAGCCGCTACCGCGCTACCGTGGAGGGGTGTTCAATCCCTGGGAGAACGGCTCGAGGGCCTACCGCATCACGCTGCTGACCGGCACCGGGCTCATCCTGTCCGGCATCCTGCTCTCCGTCCTCGGGGGAGCCCTCACCCTCACGCCCCTGCAGTGGGGCGCGATCGGGTTGATCGGCGCCGGCCTCATCACGCACCTGGCCGCCCAGGTCCTGCGGATCCGGGACGCCCGCCGCCGCCACGGACGGTAGTCTGGTCACGGCCAGCGAACCGTGACCAGGAAGGAGCACCGTGGGCGTCAACCCGGACCTGCAGGGGCGGAGCTATCCGCCGACCCAGCCCTACGCCGTGGGGCGGGAGAAGATCCGCGAGTTCGCCGCGGCCGTGAAGGCCGGTCACCCGGCCCACTCCGACCTCGAGGCGGCCCGCGCGCTCGGCCACGCGGACCTGGTGGCCCCGCCCACCTTCGCGGTCGTCCTGGCCCAGCGCGCCGAGCAGGCCGTCGTCCAGGACCCGGACTCCGGCATCGACTTCTCCCGGGTGGTCCACGCGGACGAGCGCTTCACCCACCAGCGGCCGATCGTGGCCGGGGACGAGCTGGTCGCCACCGCCACCGTGGAGACGGTCAAGTCCCTGGGCGGGCACTCGATGGTCACCACGCGCGCGGACATCGCCACCACGGCCGGGGAGCCGGTCAGCACCGTGCGGTCCACGCTGCTGGTCCGCGGAGAGGAATGAGCATGCAGAAGGGCGACTCGATCGGCTCGACCACCATCCGCCTCGACCGCGCGGACCTGGTCCGCTACGCCGGTGCCTCCGGGGACTTCAACCCGATCCACTGGTCCGAGTCGACCGCCCGCTCCGTGGAGTTGCCCGGCGTGATCGCCCACGGCATGCTGACCATGGGGGCGGCGGTGCAGCTCGTCACCGACTGGTGCGGGGACCCCGGCCGGATCCTCGACTACCAGACGCGCTTCACCCAGATGGTCCCCGTCCCCGAGGACGGCGGGGCCACCCTGGAGGTCACCGGCAAGGTCGGGGCCGTGGACGCGGAGGCCGGCACGGCCCGGATCGACCTGACCGTCACCGACCCCGGCAACGACGGCGCGCGGGTGCTGACCAAGGCGCAGGCCGTGGTCCGGTGGGACCGGCAGTGAGGCTGGCGGACCACACCACCAGCCGCGTGGGCGGACCCGCCGACCACTGGGTCACCGCCACCTCCGAGGCCGCCGCCATCTCGGCGATCCGCCTGGCCGACGAGTCCGGGACCCCGCTGCTCGTGCTCGGCGGCGGGTCCAACACCCTGATGGCCGACGCCGGCTTCCCCGGCACCGTGGTCCAGCTCGCGTTCGCCGGCATCGAGCAGCGCTCGGCCGACACCGTGCGGATGGCCGCCGGACAGGACTGGGACAGGGCGGTGGCCTGGACCGTGGAGCACGGCCTGTCCGGGCTCGAGGCGCTCTCCGGCATCCCCGGGTCCGCCGGGGCCACGCCCGTGCAGAACGTGGGCGCCTACGGGGCGGACGTCTCCCAGGCCCTGGTCTCGATCCGCGCCTGGGACCGGCAGGCCGGCCGGGTCGTCGAACTCACCAACGCCGACCTCGGCTTCGGCTACCGGGACTCGGTGATCAAGAGGTCCCTGCTGGAGGATCCGGAGGCGACCACACCGCGCTGGATCGTGCTCTCCGTGGACTTCAGGCTCCGGAGCACGGGAACCGCCGCCCCGGTCCGCTACGCCCAGCTGGCCCGGGCCCTGGGTGTGCAGGAGGGCGAGACGGCGCCCCTGACCCTCGTGCGCAACGAGGTGCTGTCCCTGCGTGCCGGCAAGGGCATGGTCCTGGACCCGGCCGACCACGACACCTGGTCCACCGGGTCGTTCTTCACCAACCCCGTGGTCCCGGACGCCGTCCGGGCCCGGCTGCCGGAGAGCGCCCCGGCGTTCGGCGCGGGGCAGGGCCAGGTCAAGCTCTCGGCCGCCTGGCTGATCGAGCACGCCGGCTTCGGCAAGGGCTACGGACTGGGCGAGGCGGAGCGGCACCTGGCGCAGGGCCGCGCGTCGTTGTCCACCAAGCACACGCTGGCCGTGACGAACCGGGGAGAGGCCTCCACCGAGGACCTGCTGGCGGTCGCGCGTACGGTGCGGGACGGTGTCGAACGGTCCTGGGGCGTGCGGCTGCACCCCGAGCCGGTGCTGGTGGGGTGCGCGCTGTGATCCCGGACAGTCACCGTCCCTACGCGGCGGCCGCGGAGCGGTACTCCGCCACCGAGTACCGCCGTGTGGGCACCAGCGGCCTGCACCTGCCCCCGATCAGCCTTGGACTGTGGTGGAACTTCGGGGACAACCGGCCCTTCGACGTCCAGCGGCAGATCCTGCGCCACGCCTTCGACCACGGCATCACGCACTTCGACCTGGCGAACAACTACGGTCCCCCATACGGCGCCGCGGAGGAGAACTTCGGGCGGATGATGCGCCGCGACCTCGCCCCGTACCGGCACGAGATCATCGTCTCGTCCAAGGCCGGCTGGGACATGTGGCCCGGGCCGTACGGGAACCTGGGCTCGCGCAAGTACCTCATCGCCTCGGCGGAGGAGTCGCTGGAGCGCATGGGCCTGGAGTACGTGGACATCTTCTACTCGCACCGCGCGGACCCGCACACCCCGGTGGAGGAGACCGTCGGCGCCCTGGACACCCTCGTGCGGCAGGGCAAGGCCCTCTACGTGGGCATCTCCTCGTACTCGGCGGAGCGCACCCGCCAGGCCGCGGCCGTCGCCCGGCAGCTCGGCACCCCGCTGGTCATCCACCAGCCCGCCTACTCGCTGCTGAACCGCTGGGTGGAGGACGCGCTGCTGGACACCCTGGCCCAGGAGGGGATGGGCTCGATCGCCTTCACCCCGCTCGCCCAGGGACTGCTGACGGACAAGTACCTGGACGACGCCGGTGCCGTGCCCAGCGGCGGCCGCGGTTCCCTGGCCGGGCACGTCACCGAGGAGAACCTGGCCACGGTGCGCGCCCTGGCCGGTCTGGCCGCCGAGCGGGGCCAGACCCTGGCCCAGCTGGCCATCGCCTGGCTGCTCCGCGAGGGCGGGGTGAGCTCGGTGCTGCTCGGGGCCTCCTCCACGGCCCAGCTGGACGAGAACCTCGGCGCGCTGGCGAACACCGTCTTCACGGACGCCGAACTGGACCGCATCGACCGGGTGGCCGGACGGGAGTCCACCGTCAATCTCTGGGACGTGTCCTCCTCGATCTAGTCCGGGCCCCGCTCAGGCCCGCTGCGGCCCGGGACGACGACGGCGGCGGGCACCCGTGGGGGTGCCCGCCGCCGTCGGTCGGTGGGGGAGGGGGCCGTCCCCTAGAGGTTCCCGGTGGCGATCATCAGCATGCGGCGCACCGGCTCGGCGGCGCCCCACAGCAGCTGGTCGCCCACGGTGAACGCGGAGAGGTACTCCGGGCCCATGTCCAGCTTGCGCAACCGGCCCACGGGGATGTCCATGGACCCGGAGGCGGCGATCGGGGTCAGCTGTTCCACGGAGGCGTCCTTGGTGTTCGGCACCACGGAGACCCACTCGTTGTCACCGGCGATGATCTGCTCGATCTCCTCGAGCGGCACGTCCTGGGTCAGCTTCAGGGTGAGGGCCTGGGAGTGGGAGCGCAGGGTGCCGATGCGCACGCAGAGGGAGTCGAAGGGGATCCGGGTCTGGGTCCCCAGGATCTTGTTGGTCTCGGCCCCGGCCTTCCACTCCTCCTTGGACATGCCGTTGCCCAGGTCCTTGTCGATCCACGGGATGAGGGACCCGGCCAGCGGGACGCCGAACTGGGAGGCTTCCAGGGTGCCGTCGCGCTGGGCGGCCAGGATCTTGCGGTCGATCTCCAGGATCGCCGAGGCCGGGTCGGCCAGTTCCTCGGAGACCACCGAGTTCAGGGTGCCGAACTGGGTCAGCAGCTCGCGCATGTGGCGGGCGCCGCCTCCGGAGGCCGCCTGGTAGGTCATGGCGGTGCCCCACTCGACGAGGCCGGCCTTGAAGAGCCCGCCCAGGCCCATGAGCATGCAGGAGACGGTGCAGTTGCCGCCCACGAACTCCTTGATGCCGCTGGACAGGCCGGCGTCGATCACGCCGCGGTTGACCGGGTCCAGCACGATGATGGAGGAGTCCTGCATGCGCAGGGTGGAGGCGGCGTCGATCCAGATCCCGTCCCAGCCGGCGGCCCGCAGCCTCGGGTAGACCTCGGAGGTGTAGTCCCCGCCCTGGGTGGTCAGGATGACGGGCAGCGTGGCGAGCAGGTCGATGTCATAGGCGTCCTGCAGGACGCCGGCGTCACCGTCCATGCCCTGGTACACCGGCGCGGGGCGCCCGGCCGAGGACGTGGAGAAGAACACGGGGTTGACACGGCCGAAGTCACCCTCCTCCTCCATGCGCTGCATGAGGACGGAACCGACCATGCCGCGCCAGCCGATCAGCCCCACGGTGGGGGTGCCGGCGGTGTCGGAGGTCAGGACAGAGGGGGCCGTTTCGGTCGACTCGGGGGATACCATGCCCGCAGTCTACTGGCCGGACCCGTCCTTCAGCAGTGAGCTACGTTTCCTCGTCGCCCAGATCCCGCCGACGACGAACACCTGGGTGAGCACCACCAGGAAGACGACGCCGGGGATCACGTCGCCGGAGAGGATCATGATCAGTCCCATCACCGCGGTGACGAGGCCGAGCACGGGGCAGGCGACGAAGGCGATGAACGTCAGGGCGGTCTTGTTCAGCAGCAGGCTCATGGTCGGTCCTGTCGTTCCCATCGTTCGTAGCGGTAGGCCGGCCCGGTACGGGACCGGTGCGCCCCGGTGGCCGGGTCCACGGCGGTCCGGGTCCACCGGGCGTCCAGCTCGGGGGCGAAGGTGTCACCCTCGGCATCGGTGTCGATCAGGGTGATCTCGGCCAGGGTGGCCACGTCCAGGGCCTGCTCGAAGAGCGTGGCCCCGCCGATCACCCAGATGAGGTCCAGCCCGTCGGCCTCGTGCGCGGCCTCGAGGGCCTCCTGGAAGCCGGGCACGACGACGGCGCCGGCGTCCCGCATCCGGCTCGCGGTGGCCTGGCGCCGGGAGACCACGATGTTGGTCCGTCCCGGCAACGGCCGGTACTTCGCGGGGAAGGAGTCCCAGGTCTTCCGGCCCATGATCACGGGGTGGCCGTGGGTGAGCTCCTTGAAGCGGTTCAGGTCCTCGGGCACGTGCCACGGCATGTCGCCGTCGGCTCCGATCACCCGGTCGGGGGTCTGGGCCCAGATCATGCCGATCCGGGACGGGGTGTGCTGGCCGGGGTGTTCGTCAGACGGCAATGGGGGCCTTGATCGTCGGGTGGTGCTGGTAGTCGACCAGCTCGAAGTCCTCGTACGCGTAGGAGAAGATGTCCTCCGGCTGCCGGTTCAGGCGCAGCCGCGGGTACGGGTAGGGGGTGCGGGCCAGCTGCTCGCGCACCTGGTCCACGTGGTTGGAGTAGATGTGGCAGTCCCCACCGGTCCAGACGAACTCGCCGGGCTCCAGGCCCGTCTGCCGGGCCATCATGACAGTCAGCAGCGCGTAGGAGGCGATGTTGAAGGGCACGCCGAGGAACAGGTCGGCCGAGCGCTGGTACAGCTGGCAGGAGAGCCGGCCGTCCGCCACGTAGAACTGGAACAGGGCGTGGCACGGCGGCAGGGCCATCCTCTCCACCTCGGCCGGGTTCCACGCGGTGACGATGTGCCGGCGTGAGTCCGGGTGGGTGCGCAGGGACTCCACGACGCGGGCGATCTGGTCGATCTGCCCGCCGTCCGGGGTCGGCCAGGAGCGCCACTGCACCCCGTAGACCGGCCCGAGCTCGCCGTCCGCGTCCGCCCACTCGTCCCAGATGCTCACGCCGCGCTCCTGCAGCCAGCGCACGTTCGACTCTCCGCGCAGGAACCACAGCAGTTCCAGGGCCACGGACCGGAAGTGCACCCGCTTGGTGGTGATCAGCGGGAAGGACTCGGACAGGTCGTAGCGGATCTGGCGGCCGAACACGCTGTACGTGCCCGTGCCGGTGCGGTCCTCCTTGACGGTCCCGTTAGCCAGGACATCGGCCAGGAGGTCCTCGTAGGGGGTGGGAATGCTCACCGGTCCAGTCTACGGCGAACCAGTGACAGTACCTGATCCGGGCCGAGCCCGGCTGCGGTGGCGCGGGCGATGAACTGGTCCGCGGCACCGTCGAGCTCGGCCTGGCTGGGCGCCGGGGGTGCCGGTGGCGAGCCGGCCACCGTGGTGCCGTGCCGCCGTCGGGACTGCACGTGACCGGTGCCCTCCAGTTCCCGGTAGGCGCGCGCCACGGTCCCGACGGCGATGCCCAGGTCCGCGGCCAGCGACCGCACCGAGGGCAGGCGGGCGCCCGGGGCGAGCGTGCCGGCGTCGATCAGGGCGGCCACGCGGGACCGGATCTGCTCGAACGGTGGGACCGGGGACGACAGGTCGAGGCTGATCTCCGGTGGGGTCGGCCCGGGACTCATCGGTGCACCGGGAACTGGACGGGTTCCGCGGTCTCGGCGCTCGTCGCCCACGCGCCGGGGCCGAGGAGGAAGACCACCGCGAGGCCGGCCAGCGCGAACACCACGACCAGCCGGACCGTCAGCAGGGAGTCGGGCAGCTCGTTGACCCCCAGCGCCAATTGGGTGTCGCTCAAGAAGCCGTGCCAGACCTGGACGGTGACGAAGCAGGCCATCGCCGTGGCCGCGGTGATGCCTGCCGCCCCGACGGCCAGGATCCGTTCGGCGCCGGCGGACCGGATGGCCTGGTCGTCCGCGGCGGCGGCCCGGCCCAGCGGTGGCCGGCGCAGGGCCAGGCGCGTCAGGACGATGCTGCCGAGGGCCATCACCCCGGTGCTGGCGCCGAGAACGGTCGCCGGGCCCGTCTGCGGCACGGCCGTGGTCAGGCTGAGGACGCACCAGGCCGCGGCCAGGACGAGGGCTGCCCCCAGGGCCCGCCATGCCCAGCGCGGCGCGGTCCCCGAGACGGAGGGGGAGACCCGCGGCGACGGGCAGTGGCCGCGCCGGATCGCGAACTCATACAGGCCGAGACTCATCAGGACGGCCGCGAACGGGACGGCGGCCCACGCGGGGAACCCTGTCACCGTGCCGCCGAGCATCGGGCCGGCGGTGACCAGGGCGGCGATGACGCCGGCCAGCGAGGCCAGGGTGATCGACTCCCGCCGCAACCGTCCGGCGGCCCCCACGGTGCCGGGACGGTCCGCCGGCGGCCGGGGCGGGACAGGCATACGCTCCGTGACGGTGTGCTCACCGAGCTGCCGCAGGGCGGGCGAGCGCCAGGGCAGCATGGCCAGCAACAGGGCGGCGCCGGTGATGCCGACGGCCGACTCCACGAGCTCGACCAGGGCGGGAACCGGGGGTGCGGCCTCCGACAGCGGATCGAAGGCGTCGAGGGCCAGGGCCCGGTGGGCCTGGGCCCAGGCCTGGACCGCGGCGTTCGCGACGCCCCAGAGCATCATGATGACCGTGCGCAGTGCCCGGTTGACGGTGATCTGCCGGACCAGGTGGTCGTCGTGGGGATGCAGCCCGCCCAGGGGCGGCCGGCGGGCCACCACCCGGAGCACCGCGGCGAACCCGAGCACGATCAGGCCCAGGGCTCCCAGCAGCCAGGGGGCGAACACCGCGCCGGCGCGGCTGCCCGGGGCCACCTCCACCTGGGGCGTCGTCCACGCCAGCGCGACGGCGGCCCCGGCCAGCAGCATGACGATCCCCGCCACCAGGCACAGTGCCCGGGGCAGGTACTGGGTCGTCCGGCGGTCGGCCAGGCGGGCGGTGCGGACAGGACCGGTCTGGCGCGGCCAGGTGTACTGCGCCACCACGTAGACCAGGGCCAGGCCGACCACGGGGCCGCAGACGGTGACCAGGGCCTCGGCCCACGGCAGCGGTTCCCCCGTCTCCGGCTGGGACAACCGGTAGTACCCCGACGTGCCCGAGGCGAACAGGGCGATCAGTGCGGTGATCATCGCGTGGACACGGACGGCCCGGACGGGGTCACCGCCACCGGGGCGCCATGCGGTGCCGCGCAGGATGAGGTAGGGGACGGCCAGGCCCAGGGCCAGGAGGACGAGCATATGTGTCAATGTATCGGGTCATTGACACATTGAGAAGGGTGGAATCAGTCCTGCAGCTGGCCCTCGTAGACCATCGGCTGGTATTCCGGGTACCGCCGCAGGTAGTCCTGCACGTAGCTGCACTCCGGCACGATCAGGAAGCCCTCCGCCTTGAGCCGCTCCAGCACGATCGTCACCAGGGCACGGGCGTACCCGCGGCGGCCGAAGGCCTCGTCGATGATCGTGTGCTGCAGGACGACCACGGTCTGGTCGTCAACGGTCTGCTCGGTGTAGCCGAGGAAGCCGATGAACTGTTCCCTCTGCCACAACTCGATCCGGCCCCGGTCCGGGTCGCGCACGACGCGCAGGTCGTCATGGACGATCTTGGGGGTGTCCTGGCTGCTCATGGGATGACCCTACGTCAGTCGTCCCAGACGTCGTAGACCTCCAGCGAGACGATCCGCCCGCCGGCGTCCACGGCCCGCTGGGCCACGATCATGCCGCCGGGCTTGAGGTAGGGGTCCTTGCGGGGCAGGGCGGCCAGCACGGCGTCCCGGCCCTCCCGGGCGGCCCGGCCGGTGAGCGCGTCCAGGACCACGGGCAGCACGGGCCGGTGCGTGCACAACACGCTCGCGCGCACCTTGGCCAGCAGCGAGTCGACCTCCTTGCCGGTCCGCTTGGGCTTGGACTTCACGGCCTTCTCGGTGAACGCGCCGTTCTCCTTCAGTCCCCGGCCGGTGTCCTTGACGTACGGGGTCACCGTCTCCACGCAGCGCCGCCACGGGGAGGTGATGATCTTGCGGGGAGCCCACACGCCCAGCAGCCGGCGCACGGCCAGCGCCTGGCGCTGGCCGGTGGGAGCCAGCGGCCGGGCCCCCTCGGCGCGGGACCACGAGGAGCGGGGCTTGGCCTTCGCGTGCCGCAGCACGATGAACGGGACGGTGCGCAGCGTGCGCTCCCGGTGCGCGGCGATCAGCACCGTGAGGGGCTCGACGTCGGAGGCGTTGGTGAGCTGCTCGAGGGCCTGCTCGGCGGTCACCCACTCGACGCGGTCCACCTCCTTGCCGTCCACCTCGGGGCTCTGGCGGGCGACCTCGACGGCCCAGTACCAGACCTCCTTGGGCGTGCCCCCGTTGACCGTGTAGTGGGTGGACGGCAGCGGCAGGCCCAGCTCCACCTCCAGGCCGATCTCCTCGCGCACCTCGCGCACGGCGCACTCCGGCAGGGTCTCGCCGTCGTCGAGCTTGCCCTTGGGCCAGGACCAGTCGTCGTAGTCCGGCCGGTGGATCAGCAGCACCTCGAGGCCCCGGCCGTTGACCCGCCACGGCAGCACCCCCGCGGCCAGGATCTCCGCGGTGGGCTCGGGATCGTGGAACGAGGCGGTGGAGCGGGCAGCGGTGCTGGGCATTCTCGTGATCCTACCGGGAGGTGTACATCGGGTGACCGCCGGCCGACGTCAGGATGACCGGGCGTACATCACGTCGGTGTCCCAGCGGGTGAAGCCGAGCTTGCGGTACAGCTGCACGGCCGAGGCGTTGTCCGCGTCCACGTACAGCATCACCGCGTCCACGCCCTGACGCTGCAGGTACCGGATGCCGAGCACGGTCAGCAACCGCCCCAGGCCGCGTCCCTGCGCGGCCGGGACCACGCCGATCACGTAGACCTCCCCGAGCGGCGGGTGCCCGTCGGCGCCGGGGTGGATCTTCGTCCAGTGATAGCCGAGCAGGGACCCGTCGGCGTCCACGGCGAGCAGGAACCCCTCGGGGTCGAACCAGGCCTCGGCCTTCCGGGCGTCGAGGTCCGTCTGG
Organism: Citricoccus sp. CH26A; assembly: GCF_000224415.1. Lineage (GTDB taxonomy): Bacteria > Actinomycetota > Actinomycetes > Actinomycetales > Micrococcaceae > Citricoccus. Next base: position 215,756 of record NZ_AFXQ01000003.1, read on the forward strand.
TCCATCGAGCCCTGTTCGGCGTGGTCGGCGAAGGCCGCGGCGTTCGCCGCGAGCCAGGCGGCATCGTCGTCACCGGGCACGAAGGACCGGACGGTCACGCCCTCGGGGAGGTCCTCGTTCCACGCCGCACCGTCGGCGTCCGACTGGTGGGTCAGGCGCAGGCGCAGCAGCTCGCGCACCGGGGTATAGCCGAACTGCTCGGCCAGCCGGGCGGCGGCGGCGTGGTTGCCGTGCGCCCAGGCCTGCAGCGGTTCGCGGTCCAGCAGGCCGGAGAGCTCGGTGGCCATCGCGGTGGCCACCCCCTGTCCGCGGCAGTTCGGGTGCACCACCAGTTCCAGCACCCCCGGGCCCTGGTCGGCCGAGATCGCGACGGCGGCACCGGCCAGTTCCCCCTCCCGCCCGGGGGCGTGGTCCAGCCAGGCCGTCACGGTGCGGACCCGCTCCGGGTCATCGGTGGTACGCAGTTCCACCCAGGTCTGGTCCGAGAAGGGGGGATTGCCGTCCGCGGCCTCGGCCGCGTCGGCCAGGGCACGCAGGTCGTGCAGGGCTCGGGGATCCAGGCGGCCGGCACTGACGGTCAGTGCCGGGGCCTCGGGGGCTTCGGGGGTCGGGTCAGTGCGGTTCATGGCCCAACACTAGCCGTTGGGGCCCTGACCGGGCTCGCTCTCACGGGGCACGAACCGGTAACCGACATTGCGGACGGTGCCGATCAGCTGCTCCTGGTCGGGGCCCAGCTTGGCCCGCAGCCGCCGCACGTGCACGTCCACGGTGCGGGTACCCCCGAAGTAGTCGTAGCCCCACACCTCGTGCAGCAGCTGCTCGCGGGTGAAGACCCGGCCCGGGTGCTGGACGAGGTGCTTGAGGAGCTCGAACTCCTTGAACGTGAGGTTCAACGGCTCGCCGTGGACCTTCGCGGTGTAACTGGCCGCGTCCACGCTGACGCCCGAGGCGCGGATGGGCGCCTCGGCACCCGGGCCGGTGGCCCCGGCGTCCTCGGCGGCCCGGGCGACGGACAGCCGCAACCGCGCCGACACCTCGGCGGGACCGGCCGTGTCCAGCAGGAAGTCGGTCGTGCCCCACCCGGGAGAGAGGGCGGCCAGCCCGCCTTCGGTCAGGATCGGCACCACCGGCAGGGTGGGGAGGACGTGCGGATCACCTGGCACAGCCCGCGGGCCCCGGCCAGGTCACGGCGGGCGTCCACCAGCACGACGTCGGTCTCCGGGGAGCGCAGCAGCGACTCGGCCCGCGGCGGAGCCACCGTGACGCGGTGGTCGAGGAACGCCAGGGCCTCCAGGACCGGCGCGGTCGAACCGCTCAGCAGGAGCAACCGGGCCATCTGGCCTCCTCGACGTCTGAAGCAGGTTCGCACGTCAGTATAGGGAAGCGCGGGGCAGGCAGCGGCGCGGGCGGGCGCGGCGATGGCAGGATGGAAGGGTGAAGCATCCCCTGCTGGCGGTCACCGCCGTGGTCGCCGCCCTGCTCGTGGGCGTCGGCGCGCTGGGCCCATGGGCTGCGGCCGTCACCGGGTCCGTGCTGGTGGCCGCCGTGGCACTCGGCTGGCCCCAACTGCTCGGCGCCCCGGCCCGCCGCTCCCTGACCGTCGTGCTGCTGGCCTCCGGGCTGGCCGCCACCTGGGCCGTGGCCCTCTGGCCGGTCCCCGAGGCCGGTGACCCCCGCCGGTCGTTCGGCGGATCGCTGGTCGAGCCGGTCGCCATCTGCCTGGCCCTGGGCACGGTGGCCGCCTTCCTGGTCCAGCTGTTCCGCGGCCACGGCCGCCCCCAGCGGCTGGAGTCCACCGCCGGGACGGTGGCCGGCGTCGTCGTCGTGTGCGCCGTCGCCGGCTGGACCGCGGTCGCCCGGCACGACGCCGGCGCGCTCACCCTCTCCCTGGCCGTCTCGCTCGCGCTCGCCGCCCTGGCCGGGATGGCCCGGCTGTCCGGGCCCTGGGACGCGGTGCTCGCGGTGCTGCTGGCCGGCCTCGCCCCCCTCGCGCTCGCGCTCGTGCTGCCCGGGCTGTACCCGCCGGCGGCCGTGACGGCCGGCGTGCTCGGTGCGCTGGGCGCGGTGCTCGCCGGGCGCACCGCGCCGGACGGCGGACGGGGCCGTCCCGTGGGCAACCGGGCCGCCGTCGCGCTGGGAGTGGCGCCCGTGGCCCTGGCCGGGCTGCTCGCGTACTTTGTGATCAGGATCATGCCGGGCTGACCGGCGGAAGGAGGCACGTGATGACGAACGAGACCGGACCGATGGCGAACGAGCTGTACTCGGTGGACCTCGAGGAGGGCGGCGACGACCCGGTGGAGCGGGTCTTCCGCTTCGTCGGCGGGGTGCTGACCCAGGTCCTCGGCGGCTACGGGGCCGGGGTGGTCGGGGCCTCCGTGGTGGTGCGCCGCAAGCACGACGGCGAGGAGATGCTGCGCATCGACGTGCCGGACGCCGAGTCCGGGGACCAGGTGCTGCAGGCCCTGCAGGGGGACCTGGACACCTACCCGGCCGACGAGTTCGTGGCGGACTGGCTGGACAAGGTCCGACATGGTCGTCACGTTGCAGGCCGGGACGCCGAGGGAACCCGGCTGGAGTAGGATGGCCGCATGTCGATTCTTGCACTTGAGGTCTTCTTCACCGTCCTGCTCGTCATCGCGGGCCTGGCCATGGCGGCGTTCGCCGTCCTCGTGGTCTCGGGCCTGTACAAGGGCCAGCGCTGATCCTTCCCCGTGCCCACTGAACTGCCCTTCGACCTGACGCCGGAGCTCGCTCCGCTGTCCTGGCTCATCGGCTCCTGGGAGGGACAGGGCCGGCTGGGAGCCGGGGACAGCGACAGCGAGATCTTCTACCAGCGGGTCGACTTCACGGACCACCAGCTGCCCTTCCTGGAGTACCGCGCCGAGTCGTGGCTCTGCGAGGAGGACGGCACGCTGCTGCGCCCGCTGACCGTGGAGTCGGGGTTCTGGGCACTCGACCGGGAACGCCGCGACGGTGATCCCGGACCCGGGATGTCCCCGGGCGACGTGGTGCCGACCCTGCGGTCCGCCGAGGACGTCGAGACGTACCGGCGCCAGGACGACAGCTTCCCCATCACGGCGCAGATCACCCACCCCGGGTCCCTGACGGAGCTGTACTACGGCGTCATCAAGGGCCCCCAGGTCCAGTTGCGCACGGACTCCGTGCTGCGCGGCTCCGCCGCCGGGCCCTACGAGGGCGGTTCGCGGATCCTCGGGCTCGTCAACGGCCAGCTGTTCTGGCGCTGGGACGCCACGGCCGGCGGCGAGGAGCACCCGCACGCCTCGGCCATCCTCGACCGGATGCCCGACCGCACCCAGGGAAGACTGCCCCGATGACCTACACCTCGCCCCTGCTGTCCGGCCCGGACGCCGTCCACGGAGCGGTGGCCGGCACCGGTCCCGACGCCCCGGTGGCCGCGCACTACGGCCAGCCGGTGGCCGAGCAGCGCGCCCTGGCCGCCGGCACCGCGGTGGTGGACCTGTCCCACCGCGGCGTGGTCACGGTCTCCGGCCCGGAGCGGCTGAGCTGGCTGCACGTGCTGACCAGCCAGCGACTGGACCGGGGGGTGGAGCCCGGGACCTCCACGGAGACGCTGTTCCTGGACGTCCAGGGCCGCATCGAGTTCGACTGCCACCTCGTGGACGACGGCGCCACCACCTGGCTCACCGTGGAACCGGGCGAGAACGTTGGGCTGGCCGACTGGCTGACGAGGATGAAGTTCGCCTCCCGCGTGGAGATCGCGGACCGGACCGGCGAGATCGCGGTGATCGGCACCACCGGTGACGTGCCGGCGTGGGACGAGCGGGACGACGTCGTCCGGTGGCGCGATCCCTGGCCGGCCATCGGCGAGGGCGGCTTCCCGTACACCGTCGACCCCGACCCGGCTCGGCACCCGGCCGCCGACTGGTCCTGGTCCGAGTACCTGGTGCCCGTCTCCGAGCTCGGTGCCCTGCCCGAGGGCTTCACCCTGGCCGGCGTGCTCGCCGCCGAGGGGTTGCGGATCGCGGCGCTGCGGCCCCGCCACGGGGTGGACACCGATGACCGCACCATCCCGCACGAGGTGGACCTCGTGCGCACGGCGGTGCACCTGAACAAGGGCTGCTACAAGGGCCAGGAGACGATCGCCCGGGTCCACAACCTCGGCCACCCGCCGCGCCGCCTGGCGTTCCTGCAGCTCGACGGCTCGGGCCACACCCTGCCGGAACCCGGTGCGGACGTGATCGTGCGCCCGGAGTCCGGGACCGCCGAGGCCGGCACCGCCCGGTCCGTGGGCACGCTCACCTCGGCCGCCCAGCACCACGAGATGGGCCCGATCGCGCTGGCCATCCTCAAGCGCAACACCGACCCCGAGGCAGAGCTGCTCGTGCGGGAGGGCAACGCCGAGGACGGCTGGTCCTTCACGGCGGCCGCCCAGGAGGTCGTCGTCTCGCCCCAGGCCGGCAAGGCCGTCGGCCGGGCCACCGGCTTCGTGCGCCGCGGCACCCGGTAGGCGGCCGGCCCCATCACCGGGTGAACAGTCCCGTCACTGGGTGAACAGCACCGTCGTCTGTGACCCGGCCAGCTCGAAGCCGAGGGTGTCGGCCAGGTGCTGCGAGGCGGTGTTGCCCAGCGCGGCCCGCCACTGCGGCACGAGCCCCTCGGTGAAGGCCTCCTCCATGGCGATCGCCGCGGCGTAGGCTCCCAGGCCCATCCGGCGCACGTCGGGGCGCACCAGCACGCCCAGGTGGCCGATCAGCCCCTGCCATTCCTCGTACCCGGCCCCCGCGACCGGGTCGCCGGTCGGGGTGCCCGAGCCGTCGTCGGGAACCAGGGTGAAGGTGGCGTCCAGGCCGGACAGCCCCACCTCGGTGACGTCGTCCGCGGGGCACAGCGCCTCGAGCGTGGCGGCGTCGGCCACCTCGTAGGACACGGCCACGGAACCGGAGCGCTCGATCTCCGGGACGTCCTCCGCGTAGTAGAGCGCCGACTCGCCCAGGGAGCGGGCGGCGTGTCCGGCGCCGAGGCGGATCATCGTGGACTCCAGGGCCAGGACCTCGTCGTCCACGTCCCGGGCGGCGTCGAGCAGCCAGCGGGGACCGTAGAGCACGGAGGTCTGGTAGAGGCGAACGAAGGTGGCGATCTGCTCGTCCGCGCCGTCCTGCGCGCCGGAGTCCGTGGCCACCTCGATCCGCCGGGAGCCCGGGGGAGACCCGGCGGCCTCGGTGATCGAGCCGTCGGGCAGTCCCAGGATCCGGGACCAGGCCAGCTCGATGATCTGGCGGGTGTGGCTGTTGACGGGCATCCTTGAAGGCTATCGCCCGAACAGCACCTTCGCCTCGTCGTAGCGGTGCTGCGGGACCTCCTTGAGCCCGTCCAGGGCGGCGGCGAGCTCCACCCGGACGACCTCGGTGCCGTCGAGGGCGACCATCTTCCCGTACTCGCCGTCGGCGACGAGGTCGATGGCCCCCATGCCGAAGCGGGTGGCCAGCACGCGGTCGAAGCCGGTGGGCGCACCGCCGCGCTGGATGTGGCCCAGCACGGTGTTGCGGGTCTCGATCCCGGTCATGTCCTCGATCCGGTGCGTCACCCACTCGCCGATCCCGCCCAGTCGCGGCCGGCCGGAGGCGTCCGCACCGGCCTCGGCCAGCGGGTCGTCGTGCCCCTCGGGGACGAAGCCCTCGGCGACGACCACGAGCGGTGAACGCCCCCGCTCGTGCACCTGGCGGACCCAGTCGCACACCTGCTCCATGGAGGTGCGCTGCTCCGGGATCAGGATCGCGTGCGCGCCGGCGGACATGCCCGAGTGCAGGGCGATCCAGCCCACGTGCCGGCCCATCACCTCGGCCACCATGCACCGGTGGTGGGACTCACCGGTGGTGCGCAGCCGGTCCATGGCGTCGGTGGCGATCGAGACGGCGGTGTCGAAGCCGAAGGTGTAGTCGGTGGCCTTGAGGTCGTTGTCGATGGTCTTGGGCACCCCGACCAGCGGGATGCCGTCGTCGGACAGCCGCTTCGCCCCGGCCAGGGTCCCCTCGCCGCCGATCGCCACCACGGCGTCCAGCCCCAGCCGGGCCATCTGGGCCTTGATGTTCTCCGGGCCGCCGCGCGGGTGGTTGTAGGGGTGCGTCCGGGAGGTGCCCAGGATGGTCCCGCCGGTGCGGGCCAGGCCGCGGACCCGCTGGCGTGGCAGGTCCTCCACGTCGCCCTCGATCAGTCCGCGCCAGCCGTCCCGGATGCCCACGAGCTCGTAGTCGTAGGTCTTGATGCCGTGCAGGACGGCGGAGCGGATGACCGCGTTGAGGCCGGGGCAGTCCCCGCCGCTGGTCAGGAGGCCGACGCGCATGCTGGAGGTCCTTTCGACAGGCTGGATCGGATGGTCCTGACCGAAGGCTATCGCGAGTGGGGACCGGGCAGGACCCGCTCCAGCGGGATGGACCCGTCCTGCCAGGGCAGCAGGAGCCACGCCAGCAGGTAGGTGCCGACGCCGATGAACGGCAGCAGGAAGCTCAGCAGGACCAGGATCCGCACCAGCGTGGGGTCCCAGCCGAACTTCGCGGACAGGCCCCCGCAGATGCCGGCGACCCAGCGGCGCGGGCCGCGGCGGTAGGGGATGGAGCGCAGGGCGCGGTAGAAGGCGTCCACGGTCAGCGCCCCTTCCGCGTGGCGCCGGCGATGCCGCCGGCCACGAGCACCAGGCCGCCGAGCGCGGCGAGGCAGATCAGGACCAGGGCAGGGTCGACGTCCCAGTCCAGCACGGTCGCGGACAGGGACCACAGGGCCACCAGCAGGGCGATGATGCCCCACACCAGGGTGCCGGTGCGGATGCCCTCGGGTGCTGTACGGGTCCCGACGGTGGCCGTCGAGCCGCGTCCGGAGGTCCCGTCGAACTCGTGGTCCCGGTGGCGGTCGTGGAGGGTGCCGCGGGTGATCTCGTCCTCGAGGGCCTGGGCCTCCGGGTCGTGGGCCTGCGAGGCGTGGGGGTAGGGGTCGTGGGGGTACGGGTCGTGGGTCGTCATGGTGTTCACTCCTGCTCGGTGGGCGTGGTGGTCGGATCATCCACCCGGACGGTCAGCGTGGAGAAGGCCAGGTCGGCGTCGATCTCCAGTCGGCGGTCGGTGGGGGCGTCCACGACCTGGACGCGGCCATCGCCGGCCACGGCGGGCTCCGAGTTCACGGAGCTGAAGGCGTTGTCCACGGTGAGGTAGACGTCCACGTCGTGCGGCACGATCAGCTCGGCCTCGGAGAAGGACACGTCCAGGCGGACCGGGTCTGCGCCCGGATCGATGCTGCCGGGCTCGCCGGTCAGGTCGATCAAGCCGGAGCCGAAGCTCAGGTCGTACCCGGTGCGGCTGTCACCCCGGACGGTGCCGTCCCACGTGGAGTCCCACGCCCCGTCCCAGTCGCCGCGGACGAACGTGCCGCCGGTGGCCAGCAGGACGGGGATGACCAGGAGGGCCGTGGTGACGGTCAGCCCGCCACCGCCGCGGCCGAGGATGGCCCCGACGATGAGGCCGACGGCCATCACGCCCAGGGCCGTGGCCAGGCTGGCGGCCCAGATCACGCCCCAGCCGGCGGTGAAGACGCCGAGGTACTTCAGGGCGGCGACGGCGGCCCCGGCCAGGACGGCGACCCCGATGACCAGCAGCTGGGTGGAGCCGGACAGCGACGGTGGGGTGCGGTCGACCGTGGCCGGTTGCGGCGCGGCCGGAGCCGGAGGTGGGTAGGGAGCCTGGTAGTGGGCAGAGGGAGCGGTCATGGGGTCACGTCCTTCGGGGGCGCGGTCGGCGGGGGAGGAGGTGGGGGAGGAGGGGCCGGGTGAGGGGGGCCGGGGCCCGCTGGCGTACCACCCCGTGTCGGAGGGGGCGAGGAAGACGGGCTCGTTCACGGCCGCGGACGGGGCCCCGGACGCAGCGCCTGCGGGGCCCGGGGGCAGCGCGCGGGGGCCGGACCGGGAGGCGACGAGCCAGACGAACAGGCCGATCACCGCCAGGCCGAGGAGCCCGCCGACGTCCCACCAGCCGCCGTCGGGTCCGTAGGGCGGGGTGAACAGGCCCACCGCGCCGAGGATCCCCAGGACCAGGCCCCCGGTCATGCCGGAGGTCCACCGTCCCTGGCCGGCCTCCCGGGCGTGGATCCGCCCGTCCGGTTCCGGCAGGACCATCCACGCCAGTCCGTAGGCCAGCACGGTCAGCCCCGCGGTCAGCAGGGTCAGCACCACGAACAGGGCCCGGGCCAGCGTGTGGTCCAGGCCGATGCGGTCGGCGATGCCGGCGACCACGCCGCCCAGCCAGCGCTGGGGACTGCGGACGGTGCGCAGGGAGTGGATCCAGGCGTAGAAGCCGGAGGCGGGGTTCTCGTTCATGGTTCCATCGTCGCCGTGCGAACCCCGGCCCGGTATCCGGAAAGCCCCTGATCCGACCCGGAGAACCCCCGGAGGACGGTCCGCGGACACCCCGTACTGGGGCAGGATGGAGGCCATGCACAGTGTCCTCACCCGTCCGGCCGAGGGCCGGGTCGTCGCCGGCGTCTGCACCGGGCTGGCCCGGTACCTCGGCCTGCCCACCGGGTGGGTGCGGGCCGGCGTCGTGGCCCTGACCCTGCTCAGCGGGGTCGGAGTGGTCTTCTACGCCTGGCTGTGGATCTTCGTCCCGGACGAGCACGAGGCCGTGCTCACCGCCGGTGACCCGGTCCGCGGCGCCGCGGAGCAGGTCCGGGAGGCCCCCGTCCGCCTGGGCGGCGTCCTGGGCCAGGGCTGGCAGGTGATCTTCGGGGTCGTGCTGCTGGGCGTGGCCGCGGTCCTGGCCCTGCAGCTGGGGGCCGGCATCCGGATGAACTGGGGCCTGATCGGGCCGGTGGCCGTGGTGCTGCTGGGCATCGCCCTGGCCTGGCTGCAACTGGACACGCTGCGGGACGCCGGGAGGGCGGGCCGGACCGGGCGGATCAGCTCGCTCGCCCTCGGACTGCTGCTGGTGATGGCCGGCGTGCTGGCGCTCGCGGCCGGTTTCGTCGGCACGGACGAGTTGTGGCTGGGACTGCTGGTGGCGGCGGTGATCGTCGCCGGCGTGGTGCTGGTGGCCGCCCCCTGGGTGCTCAAGGCCTGGCGCGATGCCACGGCGAAGACCTCCGCGCTCGCCGTCCAGACCGAGCGGGCCGAGATCGCCGCCCACCTGCACGACTCCGTGCTGCAGACCCTCGCCCTGATCCAGAAGAACGCGGACACCCCCTCCACCGTGGTGCGGCTGGCCCGCGCCCAGGAGCGCGACCTGCGCCAGTACCTCTACCAGGATCCCTCCCGGCCCACCGGGACCCTGACGGACCGGCTCGAGGACCTGGCCGCGGCGATCGAGGACGACCACGGCCAGCCCATCGAGGTGGTCACCGCCGGTTCGGCCACCGGTCCCTGGCTGGACCCGGTGCTGCAGGCCTCGCGCGAGGCGATGCTCAACGGGGTGCGCCATGCCGGGCCGGTCCAGGTCTACGCGGAGGCCCGGCCGGAGGCCGTGGAGGTCTTCGTCAAGGACCGCGGCCCCGGTTTCGACCTCTCGGCGATCCCGGCGGACCGTCTCGGGATCCGGGAGTCGGTCATCGGCCGGATGGAGCGTGCCGGCGGCACGGCGAGGATCATCACCGGTGACGGCGGCACCGAGGTCCGGTTGCACCTGCCGGTCCCGGCGGAGAATGGGAAGAACGGCGAGGAAGGGCGGCAGGGATGAACCGGGTACCAGTGAGGGTCGTCGTCGTGGACGACCACGCGATCTTCCGGACGGGGCTGAAGGCGGACCTGGACCCGTCCGCCATCCAGGTGGTCGGCGAGGCCGGGGACGTGGACTCGGCGGTCCGGACCATCCACGAGGTGCGCCCGGACGTGGTGCTGCTGGACGTGCACCTGCCCGGTGGCCGTGGCGGTGGGGGAGCCGAGGTGGCCGCGGCCTGCCAGGAGCTGGCGCCCGGGGTGCGGTTCCTGGCGATCTCCGTCTCGGACGCCGCGGAGGACGTGGTGGCGGTCATCCGCGCCGGGGCCCGCGGTTACGTCACCAAGACGATCTCGGGCGCCGATGTCTCGGACGCCGTGCAGCGGGTGGCCGGCGGGGACGCCGTGTTCTCTCCCCGGCTGGCCGGGTTCGTGCTGGACGCCTTCGGGACGGCGGACGTCGCGGTGCGGGACGAGGAGCTCGACCTGCTCTCGGCCCGCGAGCTGGAGGTCATGCGGCTCATCGCCCGCGGTTACACGTACAAGGAGGCCGCGCGGGAGTTGTTCATCTCCGTGCGGACGGTGGAGACGCACGTGTCCAACGTGCTGCGCAAGCTGCAGCTGTCCAACCGCCACGAGCTCACCCGGTGGGCGGGTGAACGGGGTCTGCTCTAGCGATCCGGTGGGTGGAGTGGGCCAGCGCCTCGGCGTCCGCCGCGTGATGGGTCACCAGCACGGTCGTCCGGCCGGTGAGCACCTCGGCGAGCAGGGCGCGGACCTGCGGCACCACCTGGGCGTCCAGCGAGGACAGCGGCTCGTCCAGCAGGACCAGCCGGGGATCCGAGGCCAGCACGCGGGCGATCGCGGTGCGCTGCGCCTGGCCGCCGGAGAGCTGGTGCGGACGCCGTCCCGCCAGGTGGCCCACGCCCACCCGTTCCAGCCACTGCCGGGCCACCCGCCGCCGCGCCGACCGGCCCACGACGCCGGCCCGGTCCAGCCCGTAGGCGACGTTCGCCTCGGCGCTCAGGTGCGGGAACAACCGCGCGTCCTGGGTCAGGTAGCCGACCCGGCGGTGCCGGGCCGGGACCCACGTGCCGCCGTCGAAGAGGACCTCCGTGCCCAGCGTCGCGTGGCCCGACTCCGGGCGCAGCCAGCCGGCCAGCGCGTCCAGCACGGTGGACTTGCCGGCGCCGTTCGCCCCGAGCAGCGCCAGGGTCTGTCCCTGCGGGACCGTGAACGCCACGTCCACCTCGCGCTCGGGGACCACCACGCGGCAGTCGAGGCCCGTCACGAGATCGTCACCCGCTTGCGGCCGTAGGCCAGCGTGATGACGGCCAGCGCCACCACCACCAGCAGCAGGGACAGCGCGACGGCGGCCTCGGAGTCCGTCTCCCGCTCCAGGTAGACCTGTAGCGGCAGGGTCCGGGTGGTGCCCTGCATCGACCCGGCGAAGGTGATGGTGGCCCCGAACTCGCCCAGCGCGCGGGCGAAGGTCAGCACGGTGCCCGCGAGGAGCCCGGGGGCCATCAGCGGCAGCGTGACGGTGCGGAAGGTGCGGGCCGGGGAGGCGCCCAGGGACAGGGCGGTGCGCTCGTGGGCCTCGCCCCGGGTCTGCAGTGACCCCTCCAGCGCGACCACGAGGAAGGGCAGGGAGACGAACACCTGGGCCATGACGACGGCCGTGGTGGTGAACGCGATCTCGATCCCCAGCACGTGCAGGTGCTCTCCGACCAGTCCGCGGCGGCCGAAGGCCTCCGTCAGCGCGATGCCCCCGACCACGGGAGGGACCACGAGCGGCAGCAGCACGAGCGAGCGGGCCACGCTGCGGCCCGGGAACTCCAGCCGGGTCAGCGTCAGCGCCAGCGGGATCCCCAGGACCAGGCAGACGGCCGTGGCCGTGAGGGACGTCCGCAGGGACAGGCCCAGGGCGTCGAGCGCCGCCGGGGAGGTCAGCAACCGGGGCAGCCGGGTCAGGTCCACCCCCGCCACGAGCGCGACGAAGGGCAGCAGGATGACCGCCGCGCCCAGGACGCCGACGACGGTCAGGGCCCGCGGGGGGCGGACCGGGACGTCACGGGTGACCGAAGCCGGCATGACCCAGCACCTCCTGCCCCTGCGCGCCCAGGACGTGCTCGACGAACGCGTCGGCCGGCCCGGGATGCTCCGCCTCCGCCAGCGCGGCGATCGGGTAGGTGTTCACGGCCGACCGGGCGTGCTCCAGGTCCACGGTGTGCACCGCGTCCCCGGCCCGGGTGGCGTCCGTGACGTAGACCAGCCCGGCATCGGCCTCCCCTGAAGTGACCTTGCCCAGCACGTCCGTGACGGAGGACTCCTCGCTGACCGGGTCCAGGGCGAGACCGGACGCCCGGGCGAGGGCGGCCGTGGCCTGGCCGCAGGGGACCTGGGGGGCGCAGGCCACCAGGTTCACGCCCTCGGCCGCGGCGTCCGCGAGGGACGTGATGCCCGCGGGGTTGTCCGGGGGCGTGACCAGCGTGAGCACGTTAGTGGCGAACGGGCGGGGCGCACCGGAGACGGCCCCGGCGCCGACGGCCCGGTCCATGGTCGGCACGTCCGCCGAGGCGAAGACGTCCGCCGGCGCCCCGGCGATGATCTGCTGGACCAGGTCGGACGACCCGGCGACGTTGAACCGCACCGTCACGCCGGGGTGCTCGGCCTCGAAGTCCTCGCCGATCTGCTCGAAGGCGTCCGTCAGCGAGGCCGCCGCGAAGACGGTCAGCGTGACGTCCCCGGCGGGGGTGTCCTGGGCGGCGGAGCCTCCGGTGCAACCGGTCATCATGGGTGCCGAGGCGGCGGCCAGGGCGAGCAGCGCGGTGGTGCGGGCCCTCACGGTCAGGCCTCGTCGCGGTCGATGATCACGGTGGTGGCCTTCACGACCGCGGACGCCGGCATGCCCGGTTCCAGCTCCAGGTCCAGGGCGGCCTCCGCGCTCATCAGGGACACCACGCGGAAGGGCCCGCACTGCAGGGTCACCTGGGCCATCACGGTGTCCATGACCACGTCGGTCACCAGCCCGGTGAACCGGTTGCGGGCCGAGACGCGCAGCCCGTGCGCGTCGGCGTCGGCCTGGGCGGTGGTCTCCCGGACCAGCCGGGCCACCTCCACGCCGTCGACGGCGGCCCGCCCGGCCTCGTCGGTGTGGGCGGTCAGGCGTCCGGAGGACACCCAGCGGCGCACGGAGTCGTCGCTGACACCCAGGTACCGGGACGCCTCGGCGATGCGCAGCAGGGTCATGGTCCCGACCCTACGTCACGCACCTGCGGCAGGAAAGGGTGCCACGAGGCGCAAGTGCGGTTACTCGGAGAGCAGCCTCTGGATGCGGCCGACACCCTCGGCGAGGTCCTCGTCGCCCAGGGCGTAGGACAGCCGCAGGAAGCCCGAGGGCCCGAACGCCTCGCCCGGGACGACGGCCACCTCGGCCTCGCCGAGGATGAACCCGGCCAGTTCGGCGGAGGTCTGCGGGGTCACGTCGCGGTAGGTCCTCCCCAGTGCGTCGCGGACGTCCACGTAGGCGTAGAAGGCGCCCTCCGGCGTCGGGCAGGAGAACCCGGGCACCGCGTTCAGGGCCTCGACCATGGCCCGGCGGCGCCGGTCGAAGGCCGCCTTCATCTCCTGCACCGCGTCCAGGGGGCCGGAGACGGCGGCCAGTGCCGCGCGCTGGGAGACATTGGCGACGTTGGAGGTGGCGTGGGACTGCAGGTTCGCGGCGGCCTTGATGACGTCCTTCGGGCCGGCCATCCAGCCCACCCGCCAACCGGTCATGGCATAGGTCTTGGCCACCCCGTTGAGGATCACCACCTGCTCGGCCAGCTCCGGCACGGCGGCGGCGATCGAGGTGAACGGCACGCCGTCGTAGGTCAGGTGCTCGTAGATCTCGTCCGTGACGACCCACAGGCCCCTCGCGGCGGCCCAGCGGCCGATCTCGGCGGTGGCCTCCGGGGAGTACACGGCGCCGGTCGGATTGGAGGGGGAGACGAACAGCAGCACCTTGGTGCGGTCGGTCAGCGCCGCCTCAAGCTGGTCCACGGAGACCTTGTACCCGGTCTCCGGGCCGGCGAAGACCTCCACGGGCACGCCGCCGGCCAGCCGGATCGACTCGGGGTACGTGGTCCAGAAGGGCGTGGGGACGATGACCTCGTCACCCGGGTCCAGCAGGGTGGCGAAGGTGTTGTAGACGGCCTGCTTGCCGCCGTTGGTCACCAGGACCTGGCTCGGCTCCAGGCTCACGCCGGAGTCCCGCAGGGTCTTGTCCGCGATCGCCTGGCGCAGCTCGGGCAGTCCGGCGGCGGGGGAGTAGCGGTGGTTCCTCGGGTCGCGAGCGGCCTCGACGGCCGCCTCGACGATGTACCCCGGGGTGGGGAAGTCCGGCTCGCCGGCACCGAAGCCTATGACGGGGCGACCGGCGGCCTTGAGGGCCTTGGCCTTGGCATCGACGGCCAGGGTGGCCGACTCGGCGATCGATCCGATGCGCTGGGAGACACGACTGCGCGGAGTGTGTGACGTCATGGCGCTCAGCCTACCGGTTCGACTCACTCCCCAAGATGACGTACAGTGGATCCCCGGTGTTGAAAAGCACCATGACGGGCCGTGCCGTTGAGTCGTCGCGTTGCGGACCCGAAGGGTAGTGGCGCAATTGGTAGCGCAGCGGTCTCCAAAACCGCAGGTTGCAGGTTCGAGTCCTGTCTACCCTGCGCAGGGTGGTCCGGAGTGATCCGGAGCCCCCCGGCAGGACAGTTCAGTGTCGACGAGCAAGTGAGGCCGCGTGACCGAGGCAGCTGCGAACAGCACGGGGGAGAAGACCCCCGACGCCCCGCGGAAGCGTGGTTTCTTCGGCCGGATCGGCTTGTTCCTGCGCCAGGTCGTGGACGAGCTGCGAAAGGTCGTCACCCCGACCCGCGAGGAACTGGTCAAGCTCACGGGCATCGTGCTCGCGTTCGTGATCCTGATGATCTTGCTCGTTAGCCTGCTGGACTTCGTGTTCGGCACGGGTGCTTCCTTCGTCTTCGGTGACGGCAGCGCCTGACTGGCCAGCCGGAGGACGCGCCCTGCCGGAATGACGTCGACCGCGTGAAGAAAGCAGGAACCCGTGTCCGAGCAGGAACTCGAACCGCAGGCCGTTGAGGACGCCGTCCTCGCCGAAGAGGCCCAGCCGTCTCAGGAGCCCCAGACTGCCGAGGACGCTGCCGTGGCCGGGGAGCCCGTCGAGCCCGCGCTGGACGCCGAGGTGGAGGACGCCGAGGCCGAACTCGCCGAGGCCGTCGAGGACGACCAGTCCGACGTCGCCGCCGCCGAGGCCGCCACGGACGTCGCCGAGGAAGAGGCTGACGCCGCGGCCGCGGCCGCTGCCCCCGCCGTCGCGGAGCCCGCGGCCGACCCGGCCGAGGAGCTGCGCGCGCGGCTGCGCCGCCAGCCCGGTGACTGGTACGTCATCCACACCTACGCCGGGTACGAGAAGCGCGTGAAGACCAACCTCGAGACGCGTATCCAGACCCAGGAGATGGAGGACTACATCTATGAGATCGAAGTCCCCATGGAAGAGGTCGTGGAGATCCGCAACACCACGCGCAAGCTCGTCAACCGGGTGCGCATCCCCGGTTACGTGCTCGTGCGCATGGACCTGACGGACGCCTCCTGGGGCGTCGTGCGGCACACCCCCGGCGTCACCGGGTTCGTGGGCAACGCCCATGACCCGATGCCGCTGTCGCTGCAGGAGGTCTTCGACATGATCTCCCCTCCGTGCTGCAGGAGGCCACCAAGGCCGCCCAGGCCGAGGGTCGCCCCGCACCGGCCGGGACCGAGGAGTCCATGCCGGCGATCGAGGTCGACTTCGAGGTCGGCGAGTCGGTCACCGTCAATGACGGCCCCTTCGAGACCCTCCCGGCCACCATCTCCGAGGTCAAGGTGGAATCCCAGCAGCTCGTGGTCCTCGTGACCATCTTCGAGCGGGAGACCCCCGTGACCCTGTCCTTCGGCCAGGTCACGAAGATCCGGTAGGACAGTCCAGACTTCGCCCCCGCACGGTTGCTTTGGCCGGGCGGGAGCGGACCGGCTGCCGCGCCACGGCGGCCACCAGCCCCGGGACACGCTCCTGTGCCCCGCGGGAAACCCGCAAGTAGAAGGACCCGAAAATGGCCCCCAAGAAGAAGGTCGCAGGCCTGATCAAGCTGCAGATCCAGGCAGGCGCCGCCAACCCGGCACCTCCGATCGGCCCTGCGCTCGGTCAGCACGGCGTGAACATCATGGAGTTCTGCAAGGCGTACAACGCCGCGACGGAATCCCAGCGCGGCAACGTCGTGCCGGTGGAGATCACCGTGTACGAGGACCGCTCGTTCACCTTCGTCACCAAGACCCCGCCGGCCGCCGAGCTGATCAAGAAGGCCGCAGGCGTCAAGAAGGGCTCCGCCACCCCGCACACGGACAAGGTCGGCAAGCTGACCCAGGCCCAGTGCGAGGAGATCGCCCAGACCAAGATGGAAGACCTCAACGCCAACGATGTCCAGGCCGCGGCCAAGATCATCGCCGGCACCGCCCGTTCCATGGGCATCACCGTCGACGGCTGACGGAACCCCTCACACCCCCAGTGGCAGGGTCGCGCGCGACCCGCAGACCACGACTGCATAAGGAGAACACGCAGATGGCACAGCGCAGCAAAGCATACAAGGCCGCCCAGGAGAAGATCGGGGACGCTGTCTACGGCCCCGCCGAGGCGATCGCCCTGGCCAAGGAGACCAACCCGTCGAAGTCCGACGCCACCGTGGAGGTCGCCTTCCGCCTGAGCGTCGACCCGCGCAAGGCCGACCAGATGGTGCGCGGCACCGTCAACCTGCCGCACGGCACCGGCAAGACCGCCCGCGTGGTCGTCTTCGCCACCGGTGACAAGGCCGCGGCCGCCGAGGCCGCCGGCGCAGACCTCGTCGGCTCCGACGACCTGATCGCCCGGATCTCCGGCGGCTGGACCGACTTCGACGCCGCCGTGGCCTCGCCGGACATGATGGGCAAGGTCGGCCGCCTGGGCAAGATCCTCGGCCCGCGCAACCTGATGCCGAACCCGAAGACCGGCACCGTGACCCCGGACGTGGCCAAGGCCGTGACCGACATCAAGGGTGGCAAGATCGACTTCCGCGTCGACAAGCACGCCAACCTGCACTTCATCATCGGCAAGACCAGCTTCGACGCCGACAAGCTGGCGGAGAACTACGCCGCCGCCCTCGAGGAGGTGCTGCGCCTGAAGCCGTCCGCCTCCAAGGGCCGGTACATCTCCAAGGCCACCATCTCCACCACCTTCGGTCCCGGCATCAAGGTCGACCCGAACGTGGTCAAGGTGACCGCCGAGGCCTGATCCTCATCCGCGGCCGAGCGCCGGATCCCGGGAGTCCCCGGGGTCCGGCGCTCCGTCGTTCCGGCGCAGGCGCCGGCCCCGGGGCGCCCAGCACTCGACGCCGTGCGCGACGCGGAGCAGAATTCCTCCCCAGAGGGGCGAGGAAGGCAGTGCACCATGGTCTCGGCACACCCGGTGCCGTCGCGCCCGGCATCCCCCGGCCCCACGCGACGGAACCTGATCTCCGGCGCCGCCGCGGCGGTCGCCCTCTCCGCCGTCACCGCGCCCCCGGCCGGTGTCGCCCAGGCCGCCACCGGCCGCGCCTGGGTACCGTACGTGGTCACCGCGCGGGACACGGCCACCTCGGCCACCCGGCCGCTCCACGAGTTCCGCGGCCTGTGGGTGGCCACCGTGCTCAACATCGACTGGCCCTCGCGCCCGGGGCTGAGCGTCACCCAGCAGCGCGCCGAGCTGGGCGAGCTCATCCGACTGGCCGCCCTGCGGGGCTGCAACGCGGTCCTGCTGCAGGTCCGGGCGGCCGGTGACCGCTTCTACCGGTCCACGCTCGGGGAGCCGTGGTCACGGTACCTGACCGGCACCCTGGGCCAGGACCCGGGCTGGGACCCGCTCGAGTGGGCGGTGGCCGAGGCGTCGCGGCGCGGACTGGAGGTCCACGCCTGGGCCAACCCCTTCCGGGTGGCCATGGACACCTCGCTGACCTCGCTGTACCCGGGCAGCTTCGCCGCGCGCAACCCGTCCTTCACCTACGCCTACGGGGGGAGGCGGTACCTGGATCCCGGCCGGCCGGAGGTGCGCCTGCACGTGCGGGCGGTGCTGGCCGAGATCGCCGCGCGCTACGGCGTGGCCGGCGTGCACCTGGACGACTACTTCTACCCGTACCCGGCGGCGGGCCAGGTCATCGGCGACGACGCCTCCTTCGCGCGCTACGGTGCCGGACGGACCCGTGCCACCTGGCGCCGGGACAACGTCAACCGGTTCGTGCGCTACGCCGGCCTGGACGTCCACGCGGCCGACCGGCGCGCCGTCTTCAGCGTCAGCCCCTTCGGCATCTGGCGCAACCGCAGCAGCTCCACGGCCGGTTCGGACACCGCCGGGCTCCAGGCGTACGACGACCTGTACGCCGACACGCGCCTGTGGCTGCGCGAGCAGTGGACGGACCTGTTCATCCCCCAGCTGTACTGGCAGCAGGGACACCCGACGGCGGACTACGACGTGCTGTCCCGCTGGTGGTCCCTGCAGGGCACCGTGACCCGCACGCACGTCGCCCTGGGGGAGGCCGTGTACAAGGTCGGCGACGCCGGCTGGACGAATCCCGCGGAACTGAGCAACCACGTGGCGCTGGGCCGCCGGCTGACACAGGGGGAGGGGAATGCCTACTACAACGCCAGTGCCGTCCGCGCGGACGAGCTCGGGGCGATGAGCCGGGTGCGCTCGGCGCACTACCAGCGCCGGGCCCTGCCGCTGCCCGTCCGGTGGCTCAACGCCGCCCGGCCGCCGTCGCCGGCGTTCACCCGGGCCGGGCGCACGACCACCGGCCTCACCCTGGAGTGGACGCTGCCGGCCGGTGCGGAACCCGCCCGCTGGATCGCCATCTGGCGGCAGCGCGCCTACAGCGCCACCATCCCGGCGCTGCCGGGGACGGCCGAGGACCTCCTGGCCGTCCTGCCGGCGGTCACCGGGACGAGGCGCTGGGGGGACCTCACCGCGGAGCCCCGGCGCCGGTACTGGTACGTCATCCAGGCCGTCAGCAGGACGGGGACCGTCGCGGCGGCGGGGTCCGCGATCATGGTCTGGGCATGAGTGCGGCATCATGGGGCCATGACCGACACGCGGCACGGCCCGGCGCTCGACTGGCTCGAGCTGCCCCCGCACCTCGACCAGTCCCGCCTGCCGATGCCGGACACCACGGCCGACTTCCTCCAGGTCTCCCAGCTGGCCAACCTGATCACCTCCCTGTTCTGGGGCACCAACGACTTCTATGAATCGCCGGAGAACCGGCTCGCCGCGGCCCGGCCCCGTCCGGACTTCCGGATGGACTACGTCGCCGCGCGGCTGGACGACGCCGAGGATCCCGGCCGGATCGTCGGGTTCGGATTCCTCACCGCCACGCCGGCCGCGGCCACGGCCGAGGTGTGGGTGGGGGTGCACCCGGGTTTCCGGCGCCGGGGCGTGGGGTCGGCGCTGCTGGCCGGGATCGAGGCCGAGGCGCTGCGCCGGGGGCACACCACGCTGCAGTCCTGGACGGACAACGCCCTCGTGGACCCGGCGGCCGCCGGCCCGCCGGAGGTGCGGTCCGACGCGGCGGACGCGGCGTTCGCCGCGGCCCGCGGCTACGGGCTGGCCCAGCTGGAGTGGTGTTCGGTGCTGGCGCTGCCCGCGGCGGCCGGGCCGGCCCGGCAGGTGGAGGCGGCGGCCGGTCCGGGCGGAGACTACGAGCTGGTGGGCTGGGAGGGTGCCTGCCCCGAGGAATACGCCGAGTCGATGGCGGGGCTGCGGGGGCGGATGCTGGCCGAGGCGCCCCGGGGAGAGCTCGAGATCGTTCCCGAGGCCTGGAACGTGGACCGCCTGCGCGCGGAGGAACGGGCCCGGGAGCAGATCCACCTCACCCCGGTCACCACCGCCGTGCTGCACCGGCCCTCGGGCCGGCTGGTGGGGCACTCGGACATCGAGACCTTCCGGGACCTGCCGCAGGTCGCCTA
Source organism: Citricoccus sp. CH26A (assembly GCF_000224415.1). Lineage (GTDB taxonomy): Bacteria > Actinomycetota > Actinomycetes > Actinomycetales > Micrococcaceae > Citricoccus. The sequence continues at coordinate 235,482 of NZ_AFXQ01000003.1, forward strand.
CCAGGGCAGCACCCTGGTGCACCCCGACCACCGCGGGCGCCACCTCGCGCTGCTGATGAAGGCCGCCAACATCTCGCGGCTGGTGCGGTCCAGGCCCACCGTCGAGCGGGTGTACGCCTGGGCCGCGCGGGAGAACGCGCCGATCCTGCGCGCCCACGAGACGCTGGGCTTCCGGCCGGTGGCCACCCATCCCGGCTGGCAGAAGAGGATTGGGGAGAGCGGGAGCCCGGGGTCCGGCGGCCCGATTTGGTGATGCGCCGCCGTCGCACGTATTCTTGACGGACCAAAGACCGCCGGTCGTCGGATCCCTCGCGGAATCGATCGTAAAGCCCTCCTTCAGGAGGCGGCCTGCGCAGGTGAGACAGAGCAACGCCTTCCCGGTGAGCCCCAGGGCTCGACGGTACTGCCACGCCCCGTGCACCTGCACGGGGCGTTTTCTTGTCTCCAGGACGGGTGCCGGCCCCAAGTAATGGAAGGAGTGCCATGGCGACGTCTGAGAAGAACGCTGTTGTGGCGGAGCTGGCGGAACTGTTCCGCACCTCCACCGCAGCCGTCCTGACGGAATACCGTGGTCTCACCGTGGCCGAGCTCAAGGAGCTCCGCCGTGCACTCGGTGAGAACGCGACCTACGCCGTGGTGAAGAACACGCTCAGCGAGATCGCGGCCAAGCAGGCCGGCATCGACGCCTTCGAGGGCAAGATGTCCGGTCCGTCCGCGATTGCCTTCGTCTCCGGCGACCCGGTGGACGCGGCCAAGGCGATGCGTGACTTTGCCAAGAACCACGATGCCCTCATCGTCAAGGGCGGCTACATGGAGGGCCAGTTCCTCGATGAGGCGGCCGTCAAGAAGCTCGCTGACCTCGAGTCCCGCGAGGTTCTGCTGGGCAAGCTGGCAGGTGCCATGAAGGGCAACCTGTACAAGGCGGCCTACATGCTGCAGGCCCCGCTGTCCCAGGCCGTCCGCACCGTGGACGCCCTGCGCGCGAAGGTCGAGGAGCAGGGCGGCACCGCTGCCCCCGCGGCCGAGTAGCACCCTCCGGTCGCGTCCAGCGGCCACGTTTCACCCCACATACGTGAGAACCCTCAAGTAAAGGAGCCAATCATGGCCAAGCTGTCCACTGAAGAGCTGCTCGAGCAGTTCGCCGAGCTGTCCCTCATCGAGCTGTCCGAGTTCGTCAAGGCGTTCGAGGAGAAGTTCGAGGTCACCGCTGCCGCACCGGTCGCCGCCGCTGCCGCCCCCGCCGCCGGTGGCGGCGACGCCGCTGCTGCCGCCGAGGAGCAGAGCGAGTTCGACGTCGTCCTCGAGGCCGCCGGCGACAAGAAGATCGGCGTCATCAAGGAGGTCCGCGCCCTGACCTCGCTGGGTCTGAAGGAAGCCAAGGACCTGGTCGACTCCGCTCCGAAGGCCGTCCTGGAGGGCGTCAACAAGGAGACCGCCGACAAGGCCAAGGAGCAGCTCGAGGCTGCCGGCGCCACCATCACCCTCAAGTGATGCGTGCGGCCTAGCCGCTGTCCACACCCACGGCCCCTTCCTCCCGCCTGCGCGGGAGGGAGGGGCCGTGGCGTTTAACGCCATCCTCCCAGCGGACACCCAGACTGACTGCCTAAGGTAACGAAACCGTAAAGGTGGTTCGGGCAGGGCGAGGGATACTGGAGGGTGCCGACCGATGGTCGCGACAGCAGAGATGCAGCGGGTAGCGCCGCCGCAGCCGCAGCAGCAGGTGGAACCGCGGGCGACGCCGGCACCGGGCCGGCCCCGCCTGGCATTGCTGGACGCGCTCCGGCTCGTCGCCGCGCTGGCCGTGGTGCTCTTCCACTGGACCGCATGGCACCACGGCAACTGGGGCCGCCACGGTGACCCGGCCGCGGAGGCCTGGCCCTGGCTGAGCCAGGTCACCGCCGTCGGCGCGCTGGGCGTGCAGTTGTTCTTCGTCATCTCCGGCTTCGTGATCCTGCTCTCCTCCTTCGGCAAGTCCCCGGCGCGGTTCGTCGGTTCGCGCGTGGGCCGGTTGTATCCCGCCTACTGGGTGGCGGTGCTCGCCGCCGCCACGCTGATCTTCGTCGTCTGGCCCGAGCTCGGGGTCAACCGCAGTCCCTCGGACCTCTGGGCCAACCTGACGATGTTCCAGGGCGGGTTCGGGGTGGGTCACCTCGACGGCGTCTACTGGACGCTGTGGGTGGAGATGAAGTTCTACCTGTGGATCCTCGCCTTCACGCTGATCGGCATGACCGTGCGCCGAGTGCTGGCCTTCGCCCTGGCCTGGCCGCTGCTCGGCAACGGCCTGTACCTCGGCCTGGGCGCCGCGGGGTACGACGTCGGCTGGGTGCAGCACGTGTTCTTCCCCGAGTACTCGGCCCTCTTCGCCGGCGGCATGGCACTGTTCCTGTTGTTCCGGTTCGGTCACACCCCCGCCCGCTGGGCCGCCCTGGCCGTGAACGTGGCGCTGGCCACCCAGTGGTCCGCGGGCATCCAGCAGCGGGAGACCGTCGAGCTCACCGGTTATGACTACCCGCTGGGGCTCTACGCGCTGATCGTGGTGGGACTGTTCGCGGTGGTGGCGGTGATCGTGCTCACGCCGCTGGCCCGCGTGCGGCTGCCCGGGGCCGCGCTGGCCGGCAGCCTGACCTACCCCGTGTACCTGCTGCACCAGTTGTGGGGCTGGTGGATCATCATGCTGCTCTCACCGGTCCTGCCCCGGCAGTGGGTCCTGGGCCTGGCCCTGGCCTCGGTCCTGGGCGCCGCGTGGCTGGTGCACCGCTGGGTGGAGGCCCCACTGGGTCCGCGCCTGCAACGGGCGGTGACGACCGGCCTGGGGAACTGGCCGGTGGTGGGGGAGCGGCTGGGCCGAGTCTCGTAGCGTCTCACACCCTCGGCGCATTCCCCGAGAGGACTCGCGGGGTAAGTGGACATCCGGCGCCGTGGCGGTTATGCTAAGTCCTTACGTCTCCCTTCTGTCCACCCCTGAGGTGTGTCCCGGCGTGCCCGGATGACCGACCTCGGCGGCGTGGCGTCCGGTCGGGCCTTCAAATAGCGGTGGGCCCCGGACGTCGTGGATCGGGTCGGGGAGCGAACGGAAATGCAGACGGTCTGTGGAAGGAACCCTCTTGGTCGCCTCGAGCACCTCAAATACCGAAACCGCTAACACTCCCGGGGCCGTCTCGCCCCGCTCCGGCACCAGCGCCGGCCGGATCACCTTCGCGAAGATCCACGAGCCACTGGACGTGCCGGACCTCCTGGCCCTGCAGACTGAGTCCTTCGACCGGTTGGTCGGCAACTCCCGCTGGGCCGAGCGCGTGGCCCACGCCCAGGAGATCGGCGACGACTCGGTCGCCGTCACCTCCGGCCTGTCGGACATCTTCGAGGAGATCTCCCCGATCGAGGACTTCCAGGGCACCATGTCCCTGTCGTTCACCGAGCCGGAGTTCTCCGACCCGAAGATGCCGGTGGACGAGTGCAAGGAGCGCGACACCACCTACGCCGCGCCGCTGTACGTCAAGGCCGAGTTCATGAACAACAACACCGGCGAGATCAAGCAGCAGACGGTGTTCATGGGCGACTTCCCGCTGATGACGGAGAAGGGCACCTTCGTCATCAACGGCACCGAGCGTGTCGTCGTGTCCCAGCTGGTCCGTTCCCCGGGCGCCTACTTCGAGCGCACCCCGGACAAGACCTCGGACAAGGACATCTTCACCGCCAAGGTCATCCCCTCCCGCGGTGCCTGGTTCGAGCTCGAGGTGGACAAGCGTGACCAGGTCGGCGTGCGCCTGGACCGCAAGCGCAAGCAGCCGGTCACCGTGCTGCTCAAGGCCATGGGCTGGAGCGAGTCCCGCATCCTGGAGGAGTTCGGCCAGTACGACTCCATCCGCGCCACCCTCGAGAAGGACCCGACCGAGGGCCAGGACGAGGCCCTGCTGGACATCTACCGCAAGCTGCGCCCGGGCGAGCCCGCCGCCGTGGATGCCGCGCAGAACCTGCTGAACAACCTGTACTTCACCCCCAAGCGCTACGACCTGGCGAAGGTGGGCCGGTACAAGCTCAACCGCAAGCTGGGCGTGGACCTGCCCCTGGGCGACCCGAACGCCTCCGTGCTGACCGAGGACGACATCGCCCAGATGGTCCACTTCATCGTGGCCCTGCACGCCGGTGAGCGGACCATCACGGGCAAGCGCGACGGCGAGGACGTCGAGGTGCGCGTCGAGGTCGATGACATCGACCACTTCGGCAACCGCCGCATCCGCGCCGTGGGCGAGCTGATCGAGAACCAGATCCGCACCGGCCTGTCCCGCATGGAGCGCGTCGTGCGCGAGCGCATGACCACGCAGGACGTCGAGGCCATCACGCCGCAGACCCTGATCAACATCCGCCCCGTGGTGGCCTCGATCAAGGAGTTCTTCGGCACCTCCCAGCTGTCCCAGTTCATGGACCAGAACAACCCGCTGGCCGGACTGACGCACAAGCGTCGCCTGTCCGCGCTGGGCCCGGGCGGCCTGTCCCGTGACCGGGCCGGCATGGAGGTCCGTGACGTGCACCCCTCGCACTACGGCCGCATGTGCCCCATCGAGACCCCGGAAGGCCCGAACATCGGCCTGATCGGCTCGCTGGCGACCTTCGGGCGGATCAACCCCTTCGGCTTCATCGAGACCCCGTACCGCAAGGTCGTGGACGGCATCGTCACCGAGCAGGTGGACTACCTGACCGCCGATGACGAGCTGGTGGCCCAGATCGCCCAGGCCAACGCCCCGCTCAACGAGGACGGCTCCTTCGCCGAGGAGCTCGTGCTCTGCCGCCAGCGCGGCGGTGGCGGCGAGCCCGTGCTGTCCTCCGTGGACGACATCGACTACATGGACGTCTCGCCGCGGCAGATGGTCTCGGCCGCCACGGCCCTGATCCCGTTCCTCGAGCACGACGACGCCAACCGCGCGCTCATGGGCGCCAACATGCAGCGCCAGGCCGTGCCGCTGCTCCAGGCCGAGGCCCCCTACGTGGGCACCGGCATGGAGAAGTACGTGGCCGTGGACGCCGGTGACTCCATCACCGCCGACGCCCCCGGCGTGGTGACCGAGGTCGCCGCCGACCTCGTGACCGTCATGCAGGACGACGGCACCATGAAGCACTACCCGATCATGAAGTTCGCCCGCTCCAACCAGGGCAACGCCTACAACCAGCGGGTGCGCGTCTCCGAGGGCGACCGCGTGGAGCGCCTGAGCATCATCGCCGACGGCCCGGCCACGGACCACGGCGAGCTGGCACTGGGCAAGAACCTGCTGGTCGCGTTCATGCCCTGGGAGGGCCTGAACTACGAGGACGCCATCATCCTGTCCCAGCGCATGGTCTCGGAGGACGTGCTGACCTCGATCCACATCGAGGAGCACGAGGTCGACGCCCGTGACACCAAGCTGGGCGCCGAGGAGATCACCCGGGACATCCCGAACGTCTCCGACGAGGTGCTGGCCCAGCTCGACGAGCGCGGCATCATCCACATCGGCGCCGAGGTCGAGGCCGGGGACATCCTGGTCGGCCGCGTCACCCCGAAGGGCGAGACCGAGCTGACCCCGGAGGAGCGCCTGCTGCGCGCGATCTTCGGCGAGAAGTCCCGCGAGGTGCGCGACACCTCCCTGAAGGTGCCGCACGGCGAGTCCGGCACCGTGATCGGGGTGCGCATCTTCGACCGCGACGAGGACGACGACCTGCCCCCGGGCGTGAACCAGCTGGTGCGCGTCTACGTGGCGCAGAAGCGCAAGATCACCGACGGTGACAAGATGGCCGGCCGCCACGGCAACAAGGGCGTCATCTCCAAGATCCTGCCGGTCGAGGACATGCCGTTCCTGGCCGACGGCACCCCGGTGGACATCATCCTGAACCCGCTGGGCGTCCCGGGCCGCATGAACCTGGGCCAGGTCATGGAGCTGCACCTGGGCTGGGCCGCCTCGCGCGGCTGGGACATCCAGGGGGAGCCGGAATGGATCAAGGACCTGCCGAACTTCCCGCGGCAGTCCGGTCCGGTCAACGTCGCCACCCCGGTGTTCGACGGTGCCGAGGCCCACGAGATCGAGGGCCTGCTCGGCCACGTCAACGTCACCCGTGACGGCGACCGGCTGATGGGCACCAACGGCAAGGCCACCCTGTTCGACGGCCGCTCCGGCGAGCCGTTCCCGGACCCGGTGTCCGTCGGCTACATGTACATGCTGAAGCTGCACCACCTGGTGGACGACAAGATCCACGCCCGTTCCACCGGCCCGTACTCCATGATCACCCAGCAGCCGCTGGGCGGTAAGGCGCAGTTCGGCGGCCAGCGCTTCGGTGAGATGGAGGTCTGGGCCCTGGAGGCGTACGGCGCCGCCTACACCCTGCAGGAGCTGCTGACGATCAAGTCGGATGACATCCACGGCCGCGTGAAGGTCTACGAGGCCATCGTGAAGGGCGAGAACATCCCGGAGCCGGGCGTTCCGGAGTCCTTCAAGGTGCTCATCAAGGAAATGCAGTCGCTGTGCCTGAACGTGGAGGTCCTCTCCGCCGACGGCACCGCGATTGAAATGCGTGACTCGGACGATGAAGTCTTCCGGGCCGCCGAGGAACTGGGCATCGACCTGTCCCACGCCGAGCCCAGCTCGGTCGAAGAGGTCTGAGAAACCCCGTTCCCCGTCCCACCCCAAGACTTCATCAACGCTAGAAATCAGGAGTTCAACGGACCATGTCCAACGACAACTCATCCTTCGGCCTCATGCGCATCGGCCTGGCCACCGCGGACGAGATCCGCAACTGGTCCTTCGGCGAGGTCAAGAAGCCCGAGACCATCAACTACCGCACCCTGAAGCCGGAGAAGGACGGACTCTTCTGCGAGAAGATCTTCGGCCCCACCCGTGACTGGGAGTGCTACTGCGGCAAGTACAAGCGCGTGCGCTTCAAGGGCATCATCTGTGAGCGCTGCGGCGTCGAGGTGACCCGCTCCAAGGTCCGCCGCGAGCGGATGGGCCACATCGAGCTGGCCGCCCCGGTCACCCACATCTGGTACTTCAAGGGCGTCCCGTCCCGGCTGGGCTACCTGCTCGACCTGGCCCCCAAGGACCTCGAGAAGATCATCTACTTCGCCGCCTACATGATCACGTGGGTGGACGAGGAGACCCGTCACGCCGACCTGCCGAACCTGCAGGCCGAGCACGACCAGGAGACCCGTCACCTGGCCGACCAGCGTGACGCGGACATCGCCGCCGTGGCCTCGGACCTGGAGAAGGACCTGGCCAAGCTCGAGGCCGAGGGTGCCAAGGCCGCCGAGAAGAAGAAGGCGCGCGACGCCGCGGACAAGACCATGGCGCAGATCCGCAAGCGGGCCGACGCCGAGCTGGACCGGATGGAGCGCATCTGGGACCGCTTCAAGAACCTCAAGGTCGCCGACCTCGAGGGCGACGAGGGCCTGTTCCGCTCCATGCGGGACAAGTACGGCCAGTACTTCGAGGGCTCCATGGGCGCCGAGTCCATCAAGAAGCGCCTGGAGACCTTCGACCTCGAGGCCGAGTCCGAGATGCTGCGCGAGACCATCAAGACCGGCAAGGGCCAGCGCAAGACCCGCGCCCTGAAGCGGCTCAAGGTCGTCAACGCGTTCCTGACCACGGACAACTCGCCGCTGGGCATGGTCCTGGACGCCGTCCCGGTGATCCCGCCGGAGCTGCGCCCGATGGTGCAGCTGGACGGTGGCCGCTTCGCGACCTCCGACCTCAACGACCTGTACCGCCGCGTGATCAACCGCAACAACCGCCTGAAGCGACTGCTGGACCTGGGCGCGCCGGAGATCATCGTCAACAACGAGAAGCGGATGCTCCAGGAGGCCGTGGACTCGCTGTTCGACAACGGCCGCCGCGGCCGTCCGGTCACCGGACCGGGCAACCGTCCGCTGAAGTCGCTGTCCGACATGCTCAAGGGCAAGCAGGGCCGGTTCCGCCAGAACCTGCTCGGCAAGCGCGTGGACTACTCCGGTCGTTCCGTGATCGTGGTCGGCCCGCAGCTGAAGCTGCACCAGTGCGGCCTGCCGAAGCAGATGGCGCTGGAGCTGTTCAAGCCCTTCGTCATGAAGCGGCTGGTGGACCTCAACCACGCCCAGAACATCAAGTCCGCCAAGCGGATGGTGGAGCGCTTCCGCCCGCAGGTCTGGGACGTGCTGGAAGAGGTCATCACCGAGCACCCGGTGCTGCTGAACCGCGCACCCACCCTGCACCGCCTCGGCATCCAGGCCTTCGAGCCGATGCTGGTGGAGGGCAAGGCCCTGCAGCTGCACCCGCTCGTCTGCGGCGCGTTCAACGCCGACTTCGACGGTGACCAGATGGCCGTGCACCTGCCGCTGAGCCCCGAGGCCCAGGCCGAGGCGCGGCTGCTGATGCTCTCCAGCCACAACATCCTGAAGCCCTCCGACGGCCGCGCCGTGGCCGTCCCGGCCCAGGACATGATCATCGGCCTCAACCACCTCACCACCGTGCGTGAGGACGAGGCCGGGGCCGGGGAGGCCTACTCCTCGGTGGCCGAGGCCATCATGGCGTTCGACGCCGGCGCGCTGCACCTGAACGCCCCGGTCAAGATCGCGGTGGACGGCTTCGTGCCGTCGGCCCAGGTCCCGGCCCCCGAGGGCTGGGAAGAGGGCCAGCGCGCCGTCCTGGACACCACGCTGGGCAAGGTGCTGTTCAACGAGCTGCTCCCGGTCGACTACCCGTGGCTGGACACCCAGGCCACCAAGGGCAGCCTCGGCGCCCTGGTCAACGACCTCGCCGAGCGCTACCCGATGGTGCAGACCGCCGCGACCCTGGACAACCTCAAGGACGCCGGCTTCTACTGGGGCACCTGGTCCGGCGTGACCGTGGCGATCTCCGACATCACCTCGGAGTTCGACAAGGCCTCCATCATGGAGGGCTACGAGGACCAGGCGCTCAAGGTCCAGGCCCAGTACGACAAGGGCCTCATCGCCGACGAGGAGCGTCGTTCCGAGCTCATCGACGTCTGGAACAAGGCCACCGACGAGGTCGCCGCCGCCATGCAGGCGGGGCTGCCGAAGCTGAACACCATCAACCGCATGGTGTCCTCCGGAGCCCGTGGTAACTGGCTGCAGGTCCGGCAGATCGCCGGCATCCGCGGCCTGGTGGCCAACCCGAAGGGTGAGATCATCCCGCGCCCGATCAAGTCCTCCTACCGTGAGGGCCTGTCCGTGCTGGAGTACTTCATCGCGACCCACGGTGCCCGTAAGGGCCTGGCGGACACCGCGCTGAAGACCGCCAACTCGGGGTACCTGACCCGTCGTCTGGTGGACGTCTCCCAGGACGTCATCGTCCGCGAGGAGGACTGCGGCACCGAGCGCGGCCTGACCGAGGTCATCGGCGTGCCGAACGCCGACGGCGAGCTGGTCCGCCACGAGACCGTGGAGAACTCCTCGTTCGCCCGGACCCTGGCGGTCGACGTCGAGGCCGAGGACGGCACCGTCCTGGGCCACGCCGGCGAGGCCATCGGCGACGTCGCCATCGACGCGTTCATCGCCGCGGGCATCACCGAGATCAAGGTGCGCTCCGTGCTCACCTGCGAGTCCGCCGTTGGGACCTGCGCGAAGTGCTACGGCCGCTCCATGGCCACCGGTCAGCTGGTGGACATCGGCGAGGCCGTCGGCATCATCGCGGCCCAGTCCATCGGTGAGCCGGGCACCCAGCTCACCATGCGGACCTTCCACACCGGTGGTGTGGCCTCCGCGGACGACATCACCCAGGGTCTGCCCCGTATCCAGGAGCTCTTCGAGGCCCGTACCCCGAAGGGCGTGGCGCCGATCTCCGAGGTCGCCGGCCGCGTGACCATCGAGGACAGCGAGAAGCAGCTGCGGCTGGTGCTCACCCCGGACGACGGTTCCGAGGAGATCGCCTACCCGGTGCTGCGCCGCGCGCGCCTGCTGGTGGCCGACGGCGAGCACGTGGCCGTGGGCACCCAGCTGGTGGCCGGTGCCGTGGACCCGAAGCAGGTGCTGCGCGTGCTCGGTCCCCGGGCCGCCCAGAAGTTCCTGGTCCAGGAGGTCCAGGACGTGTACCAGTCCCAGGGCGTGGGCATCCACGACAAGCACGTGGAGGTCATCGTCCGGCAGATGCTGCGCCGGATCACCGTCATCGAGTCGGGTGACACCGACCTGCTGCCGGGTGAGCTGACCGACCGCACCCGCTTCACCGCCGCGAACCGCAAGGCCGTGGCGGAGGGCCGTCAGCCGGCCTCGGGCCGTGACGAGCTGATGGGCATCACCAAGGCCTCGCTCGCCACCGACTCGTGGCTGTCCGCCGCGTCCTTCCAGGAGACCACCCGGGTGCTGACCCAGGCGGCCATGGAGGGCAAGTCGGACCCGCTGCTGGGCCTGAAGGAGAACGTGATCATCGGCAAGCTGATCCCGGCCGGCACCGGCCTGGACCGGTACACCCAGGTCAACGTCGAGCCCACGGAGGAGGCCAAGGCCAACCTGTTCACCGGCCCGGCCGGCTTCGCGGACTTCGACTACCCGGGGCTGGACTCCTCGTCCACGCCGGAGTTCCACGCGATCTCGCTGGACGACTACGGCACGGACTACCGCGGCTGATCCGCTGATCCACCAGTGACGCACGGGCGGCACCTTCCCTCGCGGGGAGGTGCCGCCCGTGCGTTAAGGTGGCCCCATGACCAGCCAGCGCTACGCCCTGCTCGAGGGCACCAACGTGGACGACGTGCCGATCCCGATGATCGGCCTGGGCACCTGGCCGATGACCGGTGCCGAGTGCGAGCGCGCCGTGGCCTCGGCCCTGGAGGCGGGCTACCGGCACGTGGACACCGCGGAGAACTACGCCAACGAGGACGCGGTGGGCCGGGCCGTCACCGGTTCCGGGATCCCGCGCCAGGACGTGTTCGTCACCTCCAAGTTCAACCGGCGGTGGCACGGCGGACCGGACGTGGTGCGGACCGCGCTGGAGGCCGGGCTGGAGCGCGCGGGCCTGGAGTACTTCGACCTGTTCCTGGTGCACTGGCCGAACCCGGACCAGGGCCGGTACGTGCAGGCGTGCGAGTCACTGGCCTCACTCGTGGGGACCGGGCTGATCCGGTCCTGGGGCGTGTCGAACTTCGCCCCGTCCCACCTGCAGGCGGTCCTCGACGCCGGGCTGGTCCCGGCGGTCAACCAGGTCTACTGCGAGCCGGAGGACGCCCAGCGGCCGGTCCAGGAGGCGAACACCGCGGCCGGCGTGCTGACGGCCGCCTACACGCCGATCGGGCGGGGGAGCGGTCTGCTGCGGAACCCGGTGATCACCGGGATCGCCGACCGGCTGGGCCGCACTCCCGCGCAGGTGGTGCTGCGCTGGCACGTGCAGCAGGGCCGGATCGCCATCCCCAAGTCCGCGGACCCGCAGCGCCAGCGGGAGAACCTGGACGTGTTCTCCTTCGCGCTGGGCGCCGAGGACCAGGCGGCGATCGACGCCCTGGACGTCAGCGAGTCCGGCGGGAGGTCGGCGAACCGCGCGGACCCGGAGGAGTTCGGGCACTAGCCCGCCGTCCTGGCGTCCTGGCGTCCTGCCGTCCGGGCGTCCTAGCCCCGGCGAGCCATGTAGAGGGTGAACCCCTTGGCCAGCAGCCGGTTGACGGGGTAGTCCCACTCGCCGTAGGTCTGCACGACGTCGGCCCCCATGGTGGTCTTGAACCGCGTCAGCCCGGCCAGCTCGTACTCGGGGTCCAGCGACGGGCTCATCCCGCCGAGGTCGTACCAGGTGCACCCGGCGGCCAGCGAGTCCTCGATCTGGCGCAGCTGCAGCGCCCGCGGGGCGTATCGCTTGCGCTCCTCGGCGGACGAGGCGCCGTAGACGTACCAGCCGAAGGTGCCCTGCCGCACGTAGATGGCCGCGGCCAGCAGCTGTTCGCCGTGGTGGGCCAGGTAGAGGGTGCAGGCGCTGCCCGGAGAGGAGTTCAGGGCGGTGAACATGCGCTGGAAGTAGGCCAGGGGCCGGCCGGTGAACCCGTCGCGCCGCGCGGTCTCCTCGTAGAGCGCCTGCCAGGCCGGCAGGTCGGCCTCGGTGCCCACGGTGACGGTCAGCTCGGAGCGGGTGGACTTGCGGGTCTGCCGCCGGGAGGTGGAGTCCATCCGGTTCAGGGCGGCGGTCACGGCGGGGTCCTCGGGCTCCTGGCCCTTGGCCGGGCTCACCGGCTCGGTGCCGTACAGCTCCGGCTGCAGCGGGATGCGGGCCTGGAACTGCGGCTGCCCGGCCTCGAAGGACTCGCTCTCGCTCGGGGCCTGCCAGCCCAGTGCCCGGAGGCGGGCGCGGACGTCGTCGGCCTCGGGGGCGGTGTGCAGCGGCTCCAGGTCGGTGACGGACGCCGTCTGCCCGGCTGCCAGGGCCTTGCGCACCTCGGCGCCGTCCCACCGGCGCACGACGCCGGGCAGCCCGACGCGCACCAGGAACGCCCCGCGGGACTTCAGGTACTGCACGAGCGGGGTCAGCACCGACTCCAGGTGCACCTGCGTCCGGTCGAACACCGGGCCCTCGGCGATGTACGCCAGGCTCCGGTTCCGCAGCACCGGCACGGGCACGGGCAGCCGGCGGGACAGCACGAGGGCGGCGGCGCGCAGCATGTCCCCGTCGAACAGGCCCACGGACTCGCCGCGCCAGTCGACCTTGACGTCCGGCCAGTGGGGGTTCTGCAGGAAGGAGGACTCCGCGTGCTCCGCCAGGAACCGCCCATGCTCCTGGGTGGTGATGCGGCGGACGGTCAGGGCACGGGGCTGGGGATCGGTCTCTGGCACGCCCATCACCATAGCGCGAACGGCATGACGAACCGGGTCCGCCGGTAGGCTGGGACCCATGATGGTTCCCGCCGAGCAGTCCTTCGTCCCTGTCATCACCGGAGGCGACGTGGGGGCCTACTCCCTGGCGCGGGAGTTCCACGAGGCCTACGGGGTCGTCTCGGCCGTGGTCCCCACCGCGGTGAACCGCAACCTGCGGCACTCGCGCATCCTGGAGGCGTTCCCCGCCGGGCCGATGACCGAGGAGGGCCCGGTCCTGGAGGCGCTGCTGGCCGTGGCGGACGAGCTGAACGGCCGCGTGCCCGGCCGGCCGCTGCTGCTGCTGGCCAGCTACGACCACCTCGTCCGCTTCGCCGCCCGCCACCGGGACACCCTGGAGGCCCGCGGTTACACCGTGCCCTACCCGGACGAGGACGCCCTGGACGCGGCCGCGCTGAAGGAGAACTTCTACGCCCTCTGCGACCGGCTCGGCATCCCGTACCCGCGCACCGCCGCATACGACGCCGGCTCGCACACCCCC
>NZ_AFXQ01000002.1 GCF_000224415.1 Citricoccus sp. CH26A
CCTGGGCGGCAGGGGTCTCCACGGCCGGGGCCGGTGCTGCCGGGGCCTGGGCGACCGGTGCGGGCGCCGGTGCTGCCGGGGCCTGGGGGGCCGCCGAACCGGGCTTGGGCGCGGCCGAGCCGGGCTTGGGCGCGGCAGAACCGGGCTTTGCGGCGGTGGCGGGCTTGGCGGCAGGGGCCTTCGCGGCCGGGGCCGGGGCACCCGAGGACTTGGGAGCGGCGTCCGCATAGGCGGAGCGCAGCTTCTTGACCACCGGGGGTTCGATGGTCGAGGAGGCGGAGCGGACGAATTCGCCCATGTCCTGAAGCTTGTTCAGGGCCTCCTTGGATGAAATTCCGAGCTCCTTGGCGAGCTCGTGGACGCGGACCTTGGCCACGGTTCTCCTGTTCTGGTCCGCGCCGTGGCCTGTGGGTGGAGCCGGGGGCTCCTCCTAGACCGCGTCAGACGGACCGATGTACGTCTAAGGTGTTCATCGTTGGGCACTCATCGCTTGGTGCTCATCGGGTTTCCATCAGATCTCTGACCCGCTCTCGTCGTTCGTTCTCAGTGCCGGTGCATCCGGGTGCCCGGCGAGCAGCCCGGCCAGGGCGGTCGCGTCGACCGGGCCACGGAAGGCCCGGTTGAATGCGCCTCGCTTCAGGGCGGTCTGCAGGCAAGCGGGGTCCGGGTGGAGCCAAGCCCCTCGGCCCGGCATGCGGCGGCGTGGGTCGGGCACCACGGATCGGGAACCCGTGACACCGTCCAGCGCCAGTCGCACCAGCTTGGTGTGGTCCTCCCTGCCTCGGCATCCGACGCAGGTCCGCACCGGGGTGTGTGCCTGCATCGGGAGTCGTTCTGCCTTCGGAAGGGAATTGGACCTGAACCAGTCTACCCCAGTCGTCGTTCGCGCGCCCCCACCGGGGTCGCCCGGGGCTCAGGGGCGGTCTTCGCCGGCGATGTCGATGCGCCAACCGGTCAGCTTGGCGGCCAGGCGTGCGTTCTGGCCCTCCTTGCCGATGGCCAGGGACAGCACGTCCCTCGGCACCACCACCCGGGCGGAGCGGGTGGCGGCGTCCACCACCGTGACGGAGCTCACGCGGGCCGGGGACAGCGCGCTGGCGATGAACCGTTCCGGGTCCTCGCTGTAGTCGACGATGTCGATCTTCTCGTCGTTCAGCTCGCTCATCACGGCACGGACCCGCGATCCCATCTCACCGATGCACGCTCCCTTGGCGTTGACACCGGGCCGGGTGGACTTCACGGCCATCTTCGTGCGGTGCCCGGCCTCGCGGGCCAGGGCCAGGATCTCGACCGAACCGTCCGCGATCTCCGGGACCTCCAGCTCGAACAGCTTCCGGACCAGTCCGGGGTGCGAGCGGGACAGGGTGATGGAGGGGCCCTTCAGGCCGCGGTGGACGTCCACCACGTAGGCCCGCAGGCGCGTGCCGTGGGAGTAGTCCTCACCGGGGACCTGCTCCGGCGGCGGCAGGACGGCCTCGACGGACCCGAGGCTGACCTGGATCATGTGGGGATTGGTGCCCTGCTGGATGAGCCCGGAGATCAGCTCACCCTCCCGGCCCTTGAACTCGCCCAGGATCTGGTCGTCCTCGGCGTCGCGCAACCGCTGCAGGATGATCTGCCGGGCCGTGGACGCGGCGATCCGGCCGAAGCCCTGGGGGGTGTCGTCGAACTCCCCGACGGCCGTGCCGTCCTCATCGAGCTCGGTGGCCCAGATGGTCACGTGACCGGTCTTGCGGTCCAGCTCGGCGCGGGCCTGCTGCAACGCGCCGGGAGACTTGTGGTAGGCGACCAGGAGGGCCTGCTCGATCGTGGGCACGAGCTTGTCCAGCGGGATCTCGCGCTCCTTCTCCAGCAGCCGCAGCGCGCTCATGTCGATGTCCACTCAGACCTCCGTGTCCAGTTGTTCGCGGGAGGCATCGCCGCCACCGCTGGACAACTCTACCTGCACCCGCCCCGGGCCGAGGCGGTCGTAGGCGTGGCGTTCGGGCTCCCCCACCTTGGCGGGCATCCCCTTCTTGGCCCCGGCACGCACGGGGACGAGCACCACGCCGGACGCGTCCGCCTCCCGGATGCGCGCCGTGATCTCCTGCCCGCCGAGCGAGACGGTCACCATGCGCCCCACGTTGCGGCGCCAGTGACGCGGCTCCGTCAGCGGACGCGAGACGCCCGGCGAGGAGACCTCGAGCTGATAGGGCTCGCTGCCCAGCTCCGGCAGGTGGTCCCCGGCGGCGTCCAGCGCCTCGGACACCGCGGTGGCCACGGCGGCCACGTCGTCCAGGTCCAGCCCGGCGGTGCCCTCGGGGCGGTCGACGACGACCTGCAGGCTGCGGTGCCCGGGATCGCCCGCCACGGTGACGGACTCGAAGTACATCCCGGCGGCCTCGACGGCGGGGGCCACCAGCTCGGCGAGCGAGCCCGGCTGACGGGCTGTGGGGTTCTCAGTCATTCGCCCTAGGTTACCGGCCCAGCAACAGGTCGTATCCCAGCCGCGCGATCAGCACGAACACCACGATGAGGAAGACCACGCGGATGAACCCGGCACCGCGTTGCACCGCCATGCGGGCACCGACGTAGCCGCCCACCATGTTGGCCGCGCCCAGGATGAGCCCCAGCCCGAGCAGGACGTGGCCCGAGGGCAGGAAGAACGCGATGGCCCCGAGGTTGGTGGCTAGGTTGACGATCTTGGCCTTGGCCGAGCCCTGCAGGAAGTCGTAGCCGAGGATCGCCACCAGCGCGATGACCAGGAAGGTCCCGGTCCCGGGCCCGAGCAGGCCGTCGTAGAAGCCGATGACCAGGCCGATGACGATCGCGACGGCCAGGTGCCGCCGGCCCTCGTACCGCAGCCCGGTGTCCCGGCCCAGCTGGGGCCGGGCCGCGGTGAACACGGCCACCCCGACCAGCGCCAGCACGATGACGGGCTTGATCACCTCGGCCGGCAGCAGCGTGGCCACGATCGCCCCGCAGAAGCTGCCCCCCAGGGCTACCCCGGCCATCGGCAACGCGGTCCGCAGGTCCGGGTGCACGCGCCGGTAGTACGTGACGGCGCTCGTCGTGGTGCCGAAGACGGACCCCATCTTGTTGGTGGCCAGCGCCTGGACGGGCGAGATGCCGGGCACCATCAGCAGGACGGGCAGCTGGAGCAGGCCACCCCGCCCACGACGGCATCGATCCAGCCGGCGGCCAGGCCCGCCAGCACGATCATGACCACCGTGGCGGCGGTGATGTCCTCCAGCCCCGTCAGCACGGTCCCCTCCCGCCCGGCTCAGCCGGCCACGAGCGTGGCGATGACGTCGGCGGCCGTGGCCACCTCCACCTCCCGGGCCTCCCCGGTCGCCCGGTCCTTGACCTCCACGACGCCGTGGGCGAGCCCGCGGCCCACCACCACGGAGGTGGGGATGCCGATGAGTTCCACGTCAGAGAACTTCACTCCGGCGGAGACCTTCTTCCGGTCGTCGTAGAGCACCGTCAGTCCGCGCTCCTCCAGGCCCGCGACCAGTTCCTCCGCGGCGGCGAAGATCTCCTCGCCCTTGCCGGTGGCCACCACGTGGACGTCGGCCGGAGCCACGGCCCGCGGCCACACCAGGCCCTTCTCATCGTGGTTGGACTCGGCCAGGGCGGCGATGGCCCGGGTGACGCCGATGCCGTAGGAGCCCATGGTGACGACGACCTGCTTGCCGTTCTCGTCGAGCACCTTCAGGTCCAGTGCCTCGGCGTAGCGGCGGCCGAGCTGGAAGATGTGGCCCATCTCGATGCCGCGACGGGTCCGCAGGGGACCCGAGCCGTCCGGGGCCGGGTCGCCGTCGCGCACCGCGGTGGCCTCGACGACGCCGTCCCAGGTGAAGTCGCGCCCGGCCACGAGGCCGAAGACGTGCTGCTGGGGCGCGTTGGCCCCGGTGATCCAGGGGGTGCCGGGGGCGATCCGCGGGTCCACGAAGAAGGGCACGCCGGATTCGGCCTCGCCGCCCAGGAACTGGGTCGACGCACCGTCCGCCGCGACCCGGGCCGGGCCGATGTACCCCTTGACGAAGGAGGGCACCTTCCTCAGGTCCTCCTCGGTGGCCGCCTCGAGGGTCGGTTCGCCCGTGGCGCCGAGCAGTTCCCCGACGCCGGACTCCAGCCGCTTGAGGTCGACGTCCCGGTCCCCGGGCACGGCGACGACGAAGGGCCGGCGCTGCTCGCCGTCGAGCACGGCGGTGACCACGACGCACTTGAGCGTGTCCGCGGCGGTCCACTCACCCTGCACACGCGGGGCGAGCTGGTTCGACACCTCCACCAGGGCCGCGATCGTCGTCGAGTCCGGGGTGTCCTTCACCTCGGCCGCCGGGGCGCCCGCGAGCGCCGCCTCGTCCAGCGGTGCGGGAGCCACGGTGGTGACCGCCTCGACGTTGGCGCGGTAGCCGCCGTCGGACTCCACGAAGGTGTCCTCGCCGATCGGCGAGGGGTGCAGGAACTCCTCCGAGGCGGAGCCGCCCATCGCGCCGGCCGTGGCCTGCACCGGCACGACCTCCAGGCCCAACCGGGCGAAGATGCGCAGGTAGGCGGCCCGATGGTCCTGGTACGCACGCTCGAGGCCGGCGTCGTCCACGGTGAAGGAATAGGAGTCCTTCATGATGAACTCCCGCACCCGCAACAGGCCCGCCCGCGGCCGGGCCTCGTCCCGGTACTTGGTCTGGATCTGGTACAGGTACGCCGGCAGGTCCTTGTAGGAGGAGTAGTGGTCCTTGACCAGGAGGGTGAACATCTCCTCGTGGGTGGGCGCAAGCAGGAAGTCGGCGCCCTTGCGGTCCTTGACGCGGAAGATGCCGTCGCCGTAGTCCTCCCAGCGCCCGGAGACCTCGTAGGGCTCCTTGGGCAGCAGGGCCGGGAACTGGACCTCCTGGCCGCCGATCGCGTCCATCTCCTCGCGCACGATCTGCTCGACCCGGTTCTTCACCCGCATGCCCAGCGGCAGCCAGGTGAAGGCGCCCGGGCCGGCTCGGCGGATGTAGCCGGCGCGCACGAGCAGCCGGTGGCTGGCGACCTCGGCGTCGGCCGGGTCATCACGCAGGGTGCGGAGGAACAGGGTGGACATGCGCAGGGGCACTTCGGCTCCGATCGGTGGGTACGGTGTTGCGGTCTGGGAAAGCGGGGGACGGTGTTCAGCCGTCGAGTTCGGCGCGCAGGGAATCGACCTTCTCCAGGCCCTCCTCGACGGGGACGGTCCGGTCCCCGACGCGGGAACCCGCGTAGGTGACCAGTCTCTCGCCGTCCTGGACGTAGAGGGTGGTGGAGGTGGAGGACTCGGTGCCCTCGGGCAGGTCGACGTCCTCGATCGACACGGACGTGCCGATCGTCATGGCCAGCGCGGCGTCGGCGTCGGCCTCCACGTCGGCGAGTTCCAGGGTGGCCTCGGCGGTCATCCCCTCCCCCATCCCGATCGTGTAGGACGAGCACGCCCGGGCGAACTCCTCGTAGTCGGCCAGGGCCACAGTGGCCGCGGCGGCGTCCGGGAACAGGGTGACGCTGAGCATGTCAGACGCCGGGGCGGCCGGGTCCTCGGCGTCGACCACGATCCCTCCGACCAGCTCGGTGCCCTCCGGCAACCGGCCCGTCTGCGCTCCCAGTCCCTGCTGGCCGCACTCCTCGGGGGTGACCGTCATCTCCGCGGTCACGCCCTGGGCGCTCTCGGTCAGCTGCTGGAGCCTGTCCCCGCTGACGATCTGCGCCTGCTCCCCCAGGACGGCCTTGAGGGCGGCCTCGATGCCGGAGGCCGCCCCGTCCTGGGTCGTCGAGGCGCTCGGGGTGGCCTCCATGGCCGACCCGGTGGCCGGCTCCGTGGGCGGGGCCGGGGTGGTCTCCCCCTCCGTGCCGGGCCCGCCGCAGGCGGTGAGGGCCAGGGCCAGCACGCCGGCGCCCAGGACGGCCCGCAGCGCGGGGGCAGGGCGGAAGGGGTGAGGATTCATGGCCAGGCTGTGCTTTCTGGACGCCGGTGGTGATGACTAGGAAAGCATAGGTCACCCGCGTGCCGTGGACCGGCTAGAGCAGCACGGTGGCGAACGTGCCGACCTGTTCGAACCCGACGGTCCGGTAGGTCCGCAGGGCGGCCGTGTTGAAGCTGTTGACGTAGAGGCTCACGTGCTCCGTGATGGTGTGGGCGTAGGCCGCGACCGCCGCCATCGAGGGCGCCGCCAGCCCGCGGCCGCGCAGCGAGGGGTCCACCCACACCCCCTGGATCTGGGAGCACCGGGCCGAGACCACCCCGAGGTCGGCCTTGAACCGGACCCGGCCGGCGTCGTCCAGGTCCACGAGGCAATGACCGTTGCGGATGAGGTCCTCCACGCGCAGCCGGTACTGCACGGCACCGTTGGCCAGTGGCGAGAACCCGAGTTCCTCCTCGAACATCGCCACGCAGGCCGGCAGCACGGTGTGGAACTCCTTCGGCCGGGCAGGCCGCACCCGGGGCGAGGGCTCGACGGCGGGCGCACCGGGCAGGACCATCAGCGGTTGCTCGTCGCGCACCTGGCGCGCACGCTGGGGGCCCCGTCCCAGTTCCTGCCAGATCGAGAGCACGGCGTCGCGAGGGCCGTAGACGGAGGCGTAGCGGCGCCGCAGTGCCAGCAGGGCGCGGCCGAACAGTGCGCCGGCCTCGGGGGAGGCGCCGACCGGGACGATGTTGGCGCCCACCCAGCAGGCGGCCTCCAGCCCGGGGACGCGTCCCGGGGCCCGGCCGGGGGCCGGAGGCGCTGCGGCGGCGTCGATGCCCAGGAAGAGGGACCCGCCGGAGCGGGTGCTGCCGGCGTGCCGGCCGTTCTCGAGGATCGACTCGACGAAGCAGTTGGCCACCGGGTCCGCGGCGGCCAGCGCGGCCAGGGCCGCGGTGTCCGCGGGCGTCAGGACGCGGACGACTCCGCCGGTGGCCCGGCGGACGGCGTCGTCAGCTGACGGTGACCACGGGCGAGCCCTGGACAGGATCCCGGCCATCAGTCCCTTCCCCGCTGCCGTCCTCGATGCCGGACTCGGCCGCGATGCGACGCGCCTCCGCCAGCAGGGTCTCGACGATCTGGTCCTCGGGGACGGTCTTGATGACCTCGCCCTTGATGAAGATCTGGCCCTTGCCGTTGCCGGAGGCCACCCCCAGGTCGGCCTCGCGGGCCTCGCCCGGGCCGTTGACGACGCAACCCATGACGGCCACGCGCAGGGGCACGGTCAGGTCCTTGAGACCCTCGGTGACCTCCTCGGCCAGCGAGTAGACGTCCACCTGGGCGCGTCCGCAGGACGGGCAGGAGACGATGTCCAGCTTGCGCTCGCGCAGGTTCAGGGACTGCAGGATCTGCAGGCCGACCTTGATCTCCTCGACCGGCGGCGCGGACAGCGAGACGCGGATGGTGTCCCCGATCCCCTGGCCCAGCAGGTAACCGAAGGCGGTGGCCGACTTGATGGTGCCCTGGAAGGCCGGTCCGGCCTCGGTCACGCCCAGGTGCAGCGGCCAGTCACCGCGCGCGGCCAGCAGTTCGTAGGCGCGGGCCATGACCACCGGGTCGTTGTGCTTGACCGAGATCTTGAAGTCCCGGAAGCCGTGCTCCTCGAACAGCGAGGCCTCCCAGACCGCGGACTCCACGAGGGCCTCCGGGGTGGCCCGGCCGTACTTCTCCAGCAGGCGCTTGTCCAGGGAGCCGGCGTTGACGCCGATCCGGATGGAGGTGCCGGCCTCGGAGGCGGCCTGGGCGATCTCCTTGACCTGGTCGTCGAAGCGCTTGATGTTGCCCGGGTTCACCCGGACGGCGCCGCAGCCGGCCTCGATCGCCGCGAAGACGTACTTGGGCTGGAAGTGGATGTCCGCGATAACCGGGATCGTGGACTGCTGGGCGATCACCTTCAGGGCGGCGGCGTCCTTGTCCGTGGGGCACGCCACGCGCACGATGTCACAGCCGGCGGCGGTGAGCTCGGCGATCTGCTGCAGGGTCGCCCCGATGTCATGGGTCTTCGTGGTGGTCATCGACTGCACGGAGACCGGGTGGTCCGAGCCGACGCCCACCCTGCCCACGGAGATCTGCCTCGTCTTGCGGCGCGGGGCCAGGACGGGCGGCGGGGCGGCGGGCATGCCGAGGCTGACGGGCACGGAGGGACTCCTGGTTCACTGACGGTTAGGATTCGAGCCCAGTCTACTGGTAGGAGACGAACCACGGCTGGGGAGTGACCATGGTCATGGTCTGCTCCGGCGTGAACGTCGGGTGGTCCTCATCGACGAAGTTCTTCCAGCCCAGGCGCATCCCGGCCGGCAGGTCCCTCTTCAGGGCCCGCCAGGTCTGGAGCTTCTGGTCCGGGGTCCCGTGACCGTCCGCGTGCACCATCAGCACCAGTCCGTCGCGGGACTCCACGTCCTGACGGTCCGGGATCATCCGCACCTGGAACTGGTGCAGGATCACCAGCTTCTCCGGCAGCCGGTGCGCGGCCACGAGTCCGGACAGCCAGGCGGTGACCTCGTTGACCTCGGCGGCGGAGACCTGGCCGACCTGCCGCATGTGCCGCTGTCCCGGCCGCAACCGCCACTCGGGGTCCAGGGCGAGGCCCACGTGGGGCCGTGCCAGCAGGTCCTCGAACATCCGCGCCTGGCTGAGGAAGTCCGCGGTCCCCGGCTGCAGGTCCAGCACCACGTAGGTGTCCGCCTCGCCGGCCGCCTCGACCCAGGCGCGCAACCGGTCGGGGTCCACCGGGGTGCTGTAGTCCCCGGTGGGGCCGGGGGCGGCCGTGGCCACGGTGGAGATGATCTCGAACGCCGGGATGACCGGTTCCCGGCTGTGCTCCTGGTACTCGGCGGCCAGTTCCGCGGCCCGGGCGATCGCCCCGTCCACGTCCTGCTCGCCGAGCATCCCGAGCGCACCGGTGCCGGGAGTCCCGTAGAGCGCGACCATCCGCCGGTCCGGGAACAGCCGGCTGCCGCCCCCGGGCAGCTCCGGGGCCGTCGTCGGGGCGGGGGCCGGGGACGCTGCCCGGGTGGGGGCCGGGGCCGACGCCGGCGCCCCGGTCCCGCCCGGAGCACCGTCGGAGGAGGTGCAGGCGGTGAGGAACGCGGCGGTGCCGGTCCCGGTGAGCCCGGCCAGCAGTGTCCGGCGGCTCGGGCGGATCAGGAGGCCCCGCCCCGGATCACCGCGGCCTGCTCCCCCACGGCGCAGCTCCACTCGTGGACGTCGGTGGAGTGGATCAGGCCCTGCTTCTTGAACGGGTCGCCGTCGAGCAGGTCCCGGACGGCCTCATCGGAGTCCGCGCGGACCAGCAGCAGGGCGGCCGAGGGGTCGTCGACGAAGGCCCCGGCGGCCACCATGGCCGGCCCCAGGGAGGTCAGGAACTCGCGGTGCGCGGCGCGGTGGGCATCGCGCTCCTCCCCGAGCCCGGCGACGTAGGTGTACTGGACGGCGAAGATCTTCTCCATGCCCCCACCCTAGGTCAGGGGCGGGTCAGAACAAGCGGACGGGTTCCACGATGTCCGCCACGATGAGCAGCAACCCCATGCCCAGCAGGGCGATGCCCACCACGTAGGTCAGCGGCAGGAGCCGGGCGATGTCGAACGGGCCGGGGTCCTGGCGCCGGGTGATCCTGGCCCACACGCGGCGGATCGCCTCCCACAGCGCCCCGGCCACGTGTCCGCCGTCCAGGGGCAGCAGCGGGATGAGGTTGAACACCATCAGGGCCACGTTGACGCCGGCCACCAGGGACAGCAGCATCGAGGCCTTGTCCGCCAGGGGCACTTCCGGCAGGGCGGCCGCCTCACCGGCGATCCGGCCGACGCCGACCACGGACATCGGTCCGTTGGGGTCCCGCTCCTCGGGGCCGAACACCGCCTCGGCGGTCTCCCAGAGCTTCACGGGCAGCAACACCACGACCTCGGCGGTCGCCTGCAGCTGCCGGCCCATCACCGGGAACGCCTCCGTCACCGGGGCGGGGACGTTCTCGACCTGCGACCCCATGCCCACGAAGCCGACCTGCTCGGTGCGGGGACTGCCGTCGGGGTTCTCCTGGACCCTGCCCAGCTCATCCGTGACGGGCCGTTCGGTGAGCCGCGGGGTGATGGTGCCGACCTGCTCCACGCCGTCCCGTTCCCAGGTCACGGCGGTGGGCCGGCCGGCCCGATCCCGGATGGCGCCGGAGAGTTCATCCCAGGTCCGCACGGGCGTGCCGTCGAACGCGGTGATGGTGTCCCCGGGCTGCAGGCCGGCCGCGAAGGCCGGGGCCTCCGGGTCCCCGGGCTGGCAGTCCTCCTGGCCGGCGGCGACCCGCTCCTGCTGGACGGCCGCGGGCACCACGCACCGGAAGACCTCCGAGACGGTGGTGGAGGGGGTGGCGATCCCGGTGGTGGTGACGAGGACGGCCGTGAGCACGAAGGCGATGACGAGGTTCATGAAGGGACCGCCGAGCATGATGACGATCCGCTTCCAGACCGGCAGGGCGATGAACATCCTCTTCTCGTCCCCGGGGCGCAGTTCCTCGGCGGACATCTGCCGGGCGTCCGTGGCCATCTGCTGGAACATGCCTGTACTGGCGTTACGCGGCCGCTCCCCCGCCTCCGGGTGCACGGGCGGGTACATGCCGATCATGGACACGTAGCCGCCCAGCGGGATGGCCTTCACGCCGTACTCCGTCTCCCCCCTGCGGCGCGAGAACAGCGTGGGACCGAACCCGATCATGTACTGGGTGACCCTCACGCCGAAGAGCTTGGCGGGAACGAGGTGCCCGACCTCGTGCAACGCGATCGACACGGCGATCCCGAGTGCCACGGCGAGCACCCCGATGATGAACCAGAGCACCTCCACGCCCGTCACCGCCCGTCCCAGCGTGACCGCGCCGCGGTGCGTGCCCAGCGCTCGGCGGCTGCCAGGGAGTCGACCGTCAGCCCCCGGCCCTCGAGCACGGCGTCCGGGTCGTACTCCCCCACCACGGCGCGCACGGTGTCCTCGATGTCCAGGAAGCCGATCGCCCCGTCGTGGAAGGCCTCCACGGCCTCCTCGTTGGCGGCGTTGAAGACGGCCATATGGGTGGGCGAGGCCGCGGCGGCCTGCTTGGCCAGGGCCACGGCGCCGAACGCCTCCTCGTCCAGGGGTTCGAAGGTCCACGTGGCCGCCTGCGTCCAGTCGCAACCCGGTGCCGCGCCGGGCACCCGGTGCGGCCAGCCGATCCCCAGCGCGATGGGCAGGCGCATGTCCGGCGGTGAGGCCTGCGCGATGGTGGAACCGTCCGTGAACTCGACCATGGAGTGGACCACGGACTGGGGGTGGACCACCACGTCGATCCGGTCCAGGGGGACGTCGAAGAGCAGGTGGGCCTCGATCACCTCGAGGGCCTTGTTGACCATGGTGGCCGAGTTGGTGGTGACCACCCTCCCCATGTCCCAGGTGGGGTGCGCGAGGGCCTCGGCCGGGGTGACGGTGGCCAGCTGGGACCGGTCGCGTCCGCGGAAGGGCCCGCCGGAGGCGGTGAGGACCAGCCGGCGGACCTCGTGGGCGGACCCGGAGCGCAGGGCCTGGGCCAGCGCGGAGTGCTCGGAGTCCACCGGGACCAGCTGTCCGGGGGCCGCAGCGGCCCGGACGAGGGCCCCGCCGACGATCAGGGACTCCTTGTTGGCCAGGGCCAGCAGGTGCCCGGCCTGCAGGGCGGCGAGGGTGGGCCCCAGGCCGATGGAGCCGGTGATGCCGTTGAGCACGACGTCGGCGTCCTCCCACGCGGCCACCTCGGCCGCCGCGGTGGGCCCGGAGAACAAGGCCTGCGACGGCACCGGGACGCCCGCCTCGGCGGCGGCGGCGGCGATCGCCCGGGCCAGTTCGTCCGTAGTGGCGGTGGCGCTGCCCACGGCCTGGGCCCCGGTGGCGACCGCCTGCCGGGCCAGCAGCGTGGTGTTGGCACCGCCGGCGAGCCCGGCCACGGTGAAGCGCTCGGGGGCCTGGGCGATGACGTCCAGCCCCTGGGTGCCGATCGAGCCGGTGGACCCGATCAGGGTGACCCGGCGACGTTCGGGGGCGCCGGCGGAGGCTGCGGCGGGTACGGCGGTGGCGGGGGCGGTCTGCGCGGAGGTCACCGGTCCATTATGGCCGGGCCCGCTGGGAGGCGCCTGCACCGGCCGCGGCGGCAGGACAGCACGGCGGCCCCGGACCGAGGTGGTCCGGGGCCGCCGTCGGGACGGTCAGCCGATCAGTGGTCGACCGCCTTCTCGGCACCGACGCCGGTGAGCGACCGGACCTCCATCTCCGCCTGCTTGACCGGGTCCTCGGCGCGCTTCTCGGTGACCGAGCCCAGCCAGCCGAGGAAGAACGCCAGCGGGATCGAGATGATGCCCGGGTTCTTCAGCGGGAACAAGGCGAAGTCGGCACCCGGGATCATCGAGGTCTCGGTGCCCGACATGACCGGGGAGAAGACGATCAGGAGGATCGCCGCGGCCAGTCCGCCGTACATCGACCACTGCGCGCCCCGGGTGGTGAAGCCCTTCCAGAACAGCGAGTAGAGGATGGTGGGCAGGTTGGCCGAGGCGGCCACCGCGAATGCGAGCGCCACGAGGAAGGCGACGTTCTGGCCCTGCGCACCGATACCGCCCACGATGGCCAGGATGCCGATGACCACGACGGTGCGGCGGGCGATCTTGACCTCCTTCTCCGGGCTCGGCTTGTGCTTGGCCAGCACGGAGGCGTAGACGTCGTGAGCGAAGGAGGCGGCCGCCGTGATCGTCAGTCCGGCCACGACCGCCAGGATGGTCGCGAACGCGACGGCGGAGATCAGGCCCAGCAGTAGCGGCCCGCCCAGCTCGAAGGCCAGGTAGGGGGCCGCGGAGTTGACTCCGCCCGGGGCGCTGAGGATCCGCTCCGGGCCGATCAGCGCGCCGGCCCCATAACCCAGCACCAGGGTGAACAGGTAGAAGGCGCCGATGAGCACGATCGCCCACACCACGGACTTGCGGGCCTCCTTGGCCGTGGGCACCGTGTAGAAGCGCATCAGCACGTGCGGCAGGCCGGCGGTGCCCAGGACGAGGGCCAGGCCGAGGGACAGGAAGTCGAGCTTGGCGACCTCGCTGACGCCGTACTGCAGGCCCGGATTGAGGATGGCCTCGCCATGGGGGCTGAGCTCGACGGCCTGACCGAGCAGGGCCGAGAAATTGAAACCGAACAGGGCCAGCACCCAGACGGTCATGATGAAGGCGCCGGCGATCAGCAGGCAGGCCTTGATGATCTGCACCCAGGTGGTGCCCTTCATGCCGCCGACGAGCACGTAGACGATCATGAGTGCGCCGACGATGGCGATGACGAGGGACTGCCCGAGCCGGTCGTCGATGCCCAGCAGCAGGGACACCAGGGCGCCCGCACCGGCCATCTGCGCCAACAGGTAGAACACGCAGACCATCAGGGTGCTCAGCGCAGCGGCGATGCGCACGGGCTTCTGCTGCAGTCGGAAGGACAGCACGTCCGCCATCGTGAACTTGCCGGTGTTGCGCAGCAGCTCGGCCACCAGGAGCAGGGCGACGAGCCAGGCGACGAGGAAGCCGATCGAGTACAGGAAGCCGTCGTAACCGTTGATCGCGATCGCGCCCACGATGCCGAGGAACGAGGCCGCCGACAGGTAGTCGCCGGCGATGGCGGTGCCGTTCTGGGTGCCCGTGAAGGAGCGGCCGCCGGCGTAGTAGTCGGCTGCGGTCTTGGTGTTCTTCGAGGCCCTGAGCACGATGACCAGGGTGATGGCGACAAAGATGCCGAAGATCAGGATGTTGAGCCAGGGCTCGCCGACGTTGGTCCCCTCGGCGGCGGTGGTGAGGACGGGGGCGATGTTCACTTGTTTCCTCCCTCGGCGAGGCTCTGGTTGGCGATGGAGGGATCGAGAGCCTC
The DNA here is from genome assembly GCF_000224415.1 of Citricoccus sp. CH26A. Lineage (GTDB taxonomy): Bacteria > Actinomycetota > Actinomycetes > Actinomycetales > Micrococcaceae > Citricoccus. Next base: position 13,839 of record NZ_AFXQ01000002.1, read on the forward strand.
GAGTTCCTCGCGGATGGCGGTGGCCTTCGGGTCCAGCCTGCGGTTCGCGAAGGACACGTACAGGCCGGTGATCACGAAGGTGGAGACGAACTGCAGCAGCCCGATGACGATGCCGAGGTTGATGTTGCCGAGCACCTTGATCGACATGAACTCGGGGAAGTACGCCGCGAGGATGACGTAGAGGAAGTACCAGACCAGGAACACCACGGTCCACGGGAAGACGAAGCTCCGGTGGGTGCGGCGCAGTTCCTGGAACTGCGGTGTGGACTGTACGGCCCGGAAGTCGACGTGACCGTTGTCAGCCAGGTCGGGGTGTGGTGTTGAAGACACGAAGCCCCCTTGTCAGGACGGCATCACGAGGATGCCTGTGAGAGTTATGACGTGGTTATCCTAGACAGAAAGTGAAGTCCATCACAGGGTTGGTCGATCAGAGCCCCAGCGAACGGGCGATCAGCATCAGCTGCACCTCGGTGGTGCCCTCGCCGATCTCCAGGATCTTGGAGTCGCGGTAGTGGCGGGTCACCAGCGACTCGTTCATGAACCCGTAGCCGCCGAACACCTGGGTGGCGTCCCGGGCGTTGTCCATGGCGGCCTCGCCGGCGACCAGCTTGGCGATGGCGGCCTCGGTCTTGAACGGCTTGCCGGCCAGCATCTTGGCCGCCGCCTCGTAGTACGCCAGCCGGGCGGTGTGGGCGCGCGCCTGCATCCGGGCGATCTTGAAGGAGACGGCCTGGTACCTGCCGATCGGCTGCCCGAAGGCCAGCCGGGTGTTCGCGTAGGCCACGCACTCGTCCACGCAGCCCTGGGCGGCCCCCGTGGCCAGGGCCGCGATCGCGATGCGCCCCTCGTCGAGGATGGACAGGAAGTTGGCGTAACCGCGCCCCCGCTCCCCCAGGAGGTTGGCCTCGGGCACCCGCACGTCGTCGAAGAACAGGGGATGGGTGTCCGAGGAGTTCCAGCCGGCCTTGTCATAGGCCTGGCCGACCGTGAAGCCGGGCGTCCCGGAGGGCACGAGGATGGTCGAGATCTCCTTGGCCGGCTTCCCGTCCCGGCCCTCGGTGGTCCCGGTGACCGCCGTGACCGTGACCAGGCTGGTGATGTCGGTCCCGGAGTTCGTGATGAACTCCTTGGCGCCGTTGACGGTCCAGGTGCCGTCGGCCAGGCTGGCCGTGGTCTGCGTCCCGCCGGCGTCCGAGCCGCCGTTCGGCTCGGTCAGGCCGAATCCGGCCAGGCGCCGGGCCGTGACCAGTTCCGGCAGCCACTGCTGCCGCTGCTCCTCGGTGCCGAACCGGTAGACCGGCATGGCCCCCAGGGACACCCCGGCCTCCAGGGTGATCGCGACCGACTGGTTGACCCGGCCCAGCTCCTCCAGGGCCAGGGCCAGGGCGAAGTAGTCCCCGCCCATGCCGCCGTACTCCTCCGGGAACGGCAACCCGAACAGGCCCAGCTCGCCCATCTGGCGCACGATGTCGTACGGGAACTCGTGCCGGGCGTCGAGCTCGGCGGACACCGGGGCGACGACCTCGTTGGCGAACTCCCGGACCATGGCCACGAGGTCGCGGTAGTCCTCGTCGAGTTCCGGCCCGGCGACGGCGCCTCGGGTGGACTGGGGGGCAGTGGTCATGACGGTGGCCTTCCTGGCGACTGGGTTTCAGTGAATGGTTAGTAACCGAATCTGATGGAGATCGTAGTCACCGGTACCGCGGGCTGTCGAGACCCGGGGCCCGTTCGATCGCCGCCACGCACGGATCCGGCCCTGATTGCGCGTACAGTGGGTCCGAGCCCGCGCCGGATCCGGCGGCTACCCGTGACGAGGAGGTCACTGTCCCGTGCAACTTCGTGAAGTCCGATCCGAGGACCTGGACCGCTTCTTCGAGCACCAGCAGGATCCCGAGGCCAACCAGATGGCCGCCTTCGCCCCGCGCAACCCGCAGGACCGGGGCGTCTTCGACTACCACTGGTCAGGACTGCTCAACGACGCGGACACCCAGGTCTGGACCATCGAGCAGGACGGCGCGGTGGCCGGCGCCCTGATCGTGTCCGGCATCGGCGCCGTTCCCGAGCTCTCCTTCTGGACCGCCCGCGAGTACTGGGGCCAGGGCATCACCACCTCGGCCGTGGACGCGTTCCTCGCCTCCTTCACGGACCGTCCCATCCGCGCCCACGTCCCCGCGGACAACGTCGGCCCCCAGAAGATCCTCGCCCGCCGTGGCTTCGTGGTGGTGGGCGAGGACAAGACGTTCTCCAACGCCCGCTCCGAGGTGGTGACCGAGCTGATCATGCAGCTCGACTGATATGTAGTGGACGTCTGTCAAGTGGCAGGGTGAGGCGCCCGTCCCCGATCGTGGGGCGGGCGCCTCTTGCTTCGCCTTCCGAGTCCGGTGAGCGTGTCAATGATCGACGCGCGGTCAGACTGATATGCGCGGGTCGGATACCGCAGGACGGGGTGTTCGGCAGGAGCGGGATCGCGTGTCTAGAGTCGAGCGTCGCCGGGCCTGGCCCGGTTGCTCATAGTCGAATCGCGGGTCGCTCCAGGCGCTGCCACCGGCACCACGGGAGACGAAGCAGTCTGTGGGTTCAGTCGCCCATCACGGCCAGCGACCAGCACCAACCGGCCAGTTCCCGGGCCACGGCGACGTTGGCCACCGTGCCCCGTTTGTCGCGGGCAAGGAACCGCACCCACCTCTCGTGCAGGCGCCGGTTGCCGGCATCGCCGCGGGCCCGGGCCGGCCCCGGGGCCAGGTCCCACCGATCCCGCATGGTCTTGCCGATGGTGTACCGGGCCCGGTGGTGCCAGGCGGCCTCGACCAAAAGCCGGCGCACATGGGTGTTGCCAGCTTTGGTGATCGGCCCCTGAGACCGGGTCTGGCCGGAGGAATGCTCGGAGGGAACCAGCCCGACGAAGGATCCAATGCTGTTTCCGGTGAACCGGTGTCAGTCCCCGATCTCCACGGCCAGGGCGAATCCGGTCAGGGTGGAGACCCCACGCAGGCAACCGAGCCGTCGCACCACCGGGGTGAACTCAGATTCCGCGGCCATCGCCGCGATGTCCTTGTCCAACCGGTTGCGGCGGATCAGAGTAACCATGACCGTTTCATAGTCGGCATCGAAGGCTAACCGAGTCGCACGCTGGAGCAGCTGCGGCTGGGCCTGGTGCACCAGCCAGGTGTGGTGGGCGCCGGTCCACGCCTGGCCGCCGGAATAGACCAGGCCCTGGCGCAGCAAGAGCTTCGAGAGCCGGTGTCGGGCCCGCATCAGATCTCCTCGGCAGTCCTCCCTAGCTCGGACTAAGTCGCGGGCGGCCTCCTGGTCGACGGAAGGCACCGCCACGGGCGTGATCTCATCCAATCTCAGCAACCGGGCCAGGTGCACCGCGTCCTTGGCATCGGTTTTCACCCGGTCGCCGGCCGGGCGTTGCAGCTTCGACGGGGCCACCACCTCACACCGGATCCCCGCTTCTCTCAGCGTCCGGCAGAGACCAAAGCCGGTCGGCCCGGCCTCGTAGGCCACGGCCACCGGACCGGGCAGATCCTGCAGCCAGGAGAGGATGTGCTCGTGCGATGGGGTCAGTCTGGATTGGACGAGCTCTCCCGTGACGCCATCGATCGCCGCTGCCGCGACGGATCGTGCGTGCACATCGAGCCCGACACTCGTACGCTCGGTAAACACCGGGGCCTCCCACAACTGTCGGCAAGGCCGGGCACGGGGCGTCGTGTCCGGTAACCCACGAACCTCTGTGAGTGAGGCCCCGGCCCGCAACCCCTCCACGCCGGAGCGGTCACTACATACCGTCTAGAAGCCCGACTAGAACAGCGCGAGGGCCATGCCCGGTTCTTGCAGGACCGCACCCACGTCCGCCAGGAACCGTGAGCCCTGTTCACCGTCCACCAGCCGGTGGTCGAAGGACAGGGACAGCGTGAGGACCTGCCGCAGCGCGATCTCGCCGCGGTGCTCCCACGGCATCCTGCGCACCTGGCCCAGCGCCAGGATCCCCGCCTCGCCCGGATTGATGATCGGCGTCCCCGCGTCCACCCCGAACACCCCGACGTTCGTCAGCGTGAACGTTCCGCCGGTCAGCTGATCCGGGGTGAGCGCCCCCTCGCGCGCCGCCCCGGTCAGTGCGGCCACCTCGCGGGCCAGCCCGGCCAGGTCCAGCGCCTGGGCGTCCTTGACGTTGGGGACCATCAGTCCGCGCGGCGTGGCCGCAGCGATGCCCAGGTTGACGTAGTTCTGCCGGATGATCCGCCCGTTCTCCCCGTCCCACCGGGCATTGAGTCCCGGGGTGCGTTCGAGGGCCAGGCAGGCTGCCCGGGCCACCAGGGTCAGCGGGGTCAGCTTCAGTCCACGGAAGTCCCGGTGGCCCTTGAGCGCCTCCAGCAGTTCGAGGGACTCGGTGGCGTCCACCGTGAGGAACTCCGTCACGTGGGGTGCGGTGAAGGCGCTCGCCGTCATGGCCGCGGCCGTGGCCTTGCGCACGGAGCGGATGGCCTCCTCCTCCGTGCGGGGCCGTCCGCCCAGGGTCCGCGCGGCGGCGGGCACGGGCTCCACCTGGCGGCCGAGCCCCCTCGTGCTGTCGGACTCGATCGTGCTGCCGGGCTCCGCGGCCCGGGTCACGTCGTCCCGCGTCACGGCCCCGCCGGGCCCGGTGCCCGGCACGGCGGCCAGGTCCAGCCCCAGGTCCTTGGCCAGCTTGCGCACCGGCGGGGTGGAGCGGGGCCGTTCGCCGGTGCCGGCGGAGGGCTGTGCCGGGGCCACCGGTCCCGGCGGGACCGCCTGAGCGGCCCGGGCCCTGCGGGCCGGGCGCCCGGCCCCCTCGGCGGCGGCGCCGTAGCCGACCAGCGTGGGCACGCGACCGTCGGAGCGGGCGGGGGCGGCGCCGTCGGGCCCGTCCTGCCCGGGCTCCCCCGGCAGGTCGAACGACACGATGGGCGCCCCCACGGCCACCACCGCGCCGGGTTCACCGTGCAGGGCGGTGATGGTGCCCTCGAAGGGACTGGAGAGCTCGACGACGGCCTTGGCCGTCTCCACCTCGGCGAGCACCTGGTTGACGGTGACGGAATCGCCGACCGAGACCTTCCAGTCCAGCAGTTCGGACTCGGTGAGCCCCTCACCCAGGTCGGGCAGGTTGAAGACCTTCAGCATCTCAGCCACGCTCCGTTCCGTCGGCGGCCAGCGGCGTGGGTGGCGCGAACGGGTCGATCGAGTCCAGGGAATTGGCCCGGCCCAGGGCCCGGTCCACGCCGTCCAGGATCCGGTCCAGGTCCGGGACGTGGTGGTGCTCCAGCTTGGCCGGAGGGTAGGGGATGTCGAAGCCGGTGACGCGGACCGGCGCGTGCTCCAGCCAGTGGAAGCAGCGTTCGGTCACGGTGGCGGCGATCTCGGCGCCCAGGCCCCCGGTACGGCTGGCCTCGTGGGTGATCACCAGTCGTCCGGTCCGGCGCACCGAGGCCTCGATCAGCCCGTAGTCCACGGGCGAGAGCGAACGCAGGTCGATGACGTCGATCGAGATGCCCTCGGCCGCGGCGGCCTCGGCGGCCTGCAGGCAGGTCTTCACCAGGGGACCGTAGGCCACGAGCGTGACGTCCGTGCCCTCGGCGGCGACTGCGGCCGGCCCCATGGGCCGGAGCGGGGCCGAGAGGTCCACCGGCCCGCGGTCGTGGTAGCGGCGCTTGGGCTCGAGGTAGACCACGGGGTCATTGCTGGCGATGGCCGCCCGGATCAGGTCGTAACCCTCCTGCGGCGTGGACGGGGAGACCACGCGCAGCCCGGCGGTGTGCACGAAGTACGCCTCGGGGGACTCGGAATGGTGCTCCGGAGAGCCGATGCCGCCGCCGAAGGGGATCCGGATGGTCACCGGCATCGGCACGGCGCCGCGGGTGCGGTAGTACGTCTTGGCGACCTGGGAGACGATCTGGTCGAACGAGGGGTAGACGAAGCCGTCGAACTGGATCTCCACCACGGGCCGGTAGCCCCGGTAGGCCAGTCCCACGGCGGTGCCCATGATCCCGGACTCGGCCAGCGGGGTGTCCACCACCCGGTCCGGCCCGAACTCCTGCATCAGCCCGTCGGTGATGCGGAAGACGCCGCCGAGGGTGCCGATGTCCTCCCCCATCAGCACGACCTTCTCGTCCTCGGCCAGTGCGGCCCGCAGGCCCGCCGTGATGGCCTTGCCGAAGGTGATCTCCTGTGCGCTCATCGGGCCCCCGCCTCCAGCTGCTCGCCGTCGAACTGGGCCAGGTAGAGCCGGTAGTGCTCGCGCTGGCGGGCCAGCTCGTGGTGGGGTTCGGCGTAGACGTGCTCGAAGAGTGCCTCGGGGCCGGGGTCGACCAGCCCGGCCAGGCCGGTCCGCAGGGCGGCGGCCATCTCGTCCGCGGCCGTCGCCGACGCCTCGCGGACCGCCTCGATCGTCAGGGGCCCACCCTGGGCGTCCCGGTCGGAGTCCGTCAGGGTGGCGGCCAGGTGGGCCTCCACCCGGTCGATGGGGTCCTTGGCCCGCCAGGCCTCGACCTCGTCCTTCGAGCGGTAGCGGGTCGGGTCGTCGGCGGTGGTGTGCGGTCCCATGCGGTAGGTGACCGCCTCGATGAAGGTGGGGCCGCCGCCGTTGCGGGCCCGCTCCAGGGCACGGCGGGTGGCGGCCAGCACGGCCAGCACGTCATTGCCGTCCACGCGCATGGCCGGGATGCCGAACCCCCAGGGGCGGTCGGCGATGTGCCGCCTGGCCTGGAGGGTGACCGGTTCCGAGATCGCCCAGTGGTTGTTCTGGCAGAAGAAGACGACCGGTACGTGGTAGCTGGCGGCGAAGACCATGGCCTCGTTGACGTCACCCTGGCTGGTGGCGCCGTCCCCGAAGTAGCTGATCGCAGCCGCCTCAGAGTGGTCCCGGCGCAGGCCCATGGCGTAGCCGACGGCGTGCAGGGACTGGGCGCCGATGATGATCTGCTGGGCGGCCAGGTTGGTCTCGGCCGGATTCCAGCCGGAGTAGGTGGAACCGCGCCACAGCCGGACCAGTCCGAGCGGGTCGACGCCCCGCAGGTAGGCCACCCCGTTCTCCCGGTAGGAGGGGAACACGTAGTCCTCACGGTGCAGCGCCGCGGCGGAACCGACCTGGGAGGCCTCCTGCCCCAGGAGCGGTGGCCACAGGGCCAGCTCGCCCTGGCGCTGCAGGTGGGTGCACTCGGTGTCCAGGCGGCGGATCACCGTCATGTCCCGGTGCAGCCCCGCCAGCATGGTCGCGGTCACGTCCTCCAGCCAGGGGTCCAGGTCATGGTCCGGACGGCGGTGGCCCTCCGGTGTCAGGACCTGGTGCAGGTCCGGCTCGGGCACGTGCGGCATGCCGGTGGGCGGGGTGTTCAGACTGACCGTTCCCATGGGGGTCCTCCTCGATCGGGCCCGTCACTGGGTGGGTGATGGCCCTCGCCGTGGATGCGGCCTGGATGTCGGCCGCGATGAGTTGTGATGCTAGTCACATTGCGAGGGGTGCACAAGATATGATCAGCGCAGTGGGCAACCTGCCCGCGTTTCGCCCCCGACACCCGTGAGAACGTGAGCATGATGCGCACCCTGGACACCACCGACCTGCGGATCCTGGCCGCACTGTCTGACATGCCGGACGCCACCACCGTGGCCCTGGCCCAGTACCTGGGACTGTCCCGCAACACGGTGCAGGCGCGGCTGGCCCGGCTCACCGCCGAGGACGTGTTCCTGCCGTTCGAACGGCGGATCAGCCTGACGGCCCTGGGGCACCCGCTGACCGCGTTCGTGCAGGTCCACGTGCACCAGCAGCAACTGGCGGAGATCACGGCGGCGCTGACCCGGATCCCGGAGATCGTCCAGGCGTACGGCCTGACCGGGTCCGCGGACGTACTGGCCCGGGTGGCCGCGCGCAACGCGGAGGACCTGTTCCGGATCCACACCCGCATCCTCGCCATCAAGGGCGTGGAGCGTGCGGACACCTCCCTGGCGATGGCCGAGCTCGTCCCGTGGCGGACCGTGCCGCTGGTCGAGTCCCTGCTCGACGGCGGCGCCGGGGACGGTTAGCCCCGCACTAGTCCAGCACAGTCAGGACGTCGATCGACGCGTCCAGGAATGCGTCGACCTGGGCCTCGTCGTAACCCTCGGCCCCCGTGGCGGCGGCGAAGACGGCCCGGCGCACCTCGTTCGCGTCCAGGGGGTCCTGACCCTCGAACCGCGCGAGCAGGCGACGGCACAGCGCATCGACGCCACCGACGTCGTAGCTGGCGGCGTCCGCGCGGGACGCACGCCGGAAGCGTTCCCCGTCCGGTCGCTGCAACCGTCCGCGGAGGATCTCCACCGACCCCTGCACCCGAGCGGACCAGGCGTCCTCGCCCTCGGAGCGAATCCGCTCCTGACGCTCGGCCTGGGCCAGGGCGTCCTCGAGGCGGTCCAGCACGTCGTCGACCTGGTCGGCGGCGTAGCCGCCCTTGACGGCGTCGAAGGCGATCCGGCGGATGTCCGCGGACCGCAGGCCCCCGGCGCCCTCATAGGCCACACGCGCCCGGGCCATGAACCGGTCGACCTGGCGCCGGTGGTAGCCGAACGTGTCCGGCGGGACGACGTCGAAGGGCTGCCGGTCGGCCGAGGCCATCACCCGCCTCGCGAGCCCCTGCGTGTCCTGCCGCGTGCCGTGGTCCATCGGGGAGGCGCTCCTTCTGCGGGAAAAGTCGTGGTGCCGAGACCATCGTAGCCAGCCGGGACGAGAGGGGGGTGAGACCGGGCAGTGTGGGACGGCCGGGTCAGACGAAGGGCAGCGCGAAGACCATGTAGGCGACCGGGGCGGAGAACACGAGGGAGTCCAGCCGGTCCATGGCCCCGCCGTGCCCGGGCAGCATCGAACCCATGTCCTTGATGTTCAGCTCACGCTTGACCATGGACTCGGCGAAGTCCCCCGCGGTGGCGGAGGCGACCGTCAGCAGGCCCAGGAGACTGCCGACCCACCAGGGGTGGTCCAGCAGGAAGTGGACCGCGAGGGTCCCGACCACCACGGACCCGCCCACCGAACCGGCGAATCCCTCCCAGGACTTCTTGGGGCTGACCTTCGGGGCCATCGGGTGCCGGCCGAACGAGGCCCCCACGATGTACCCGAACGTGTCATTGGCCACCACCATGAGCAGCATGCAGGCCACCATGAGATTGCCCTGCTCCTGGCGCAACAGGGCGACGGCGAAGGAGAGCAGGAACGGCACCCACATCACGATGAACACGGACACCAGGACGCTCTCGCCACGCGCCGGCAGGTCCTCCGCGACGGCCCAGACCAGGATGAGCAGGACCGTGCCGAGCAGGGCCAGCACGAGCGCCTCGGCGCCTCCGGCGAAGGCACCCAGGGGCATCGCCACGGCACCGGTCCACAGCGGGATCCGGGGCACGTCCAGGCCGCGCCGAGAGATCGCGCTGGCCGTCTCGGTGACGCCCAGCAGCAGCAGGGCGACCACGAGGATCGCCAGCACGACCGGCAGCCAGATCAGGCCGACGAGGGCGCCACCCAGCAGGAGCGCACCGACCGCGATGGCAGCGGGGAGGTTGCGGCCGGCCTTGGCCTTCCGGGCCCGGGCCGCCTCCAGTTCCCGCCGCTGCCGCCGGGTCTGCGGTGGTCCCGGGTCCGGGACCGGCCGCGGCCCGGCGGGAGCGGAGGGTTCGGACGTCATAGGGTGCGGTGCCGCTCAGACCTCGAGGAGCTCGGCTTCCTTGCGCTTGGCCATGTCCTCGATGGTCTCGGTGTACTTACGGGTCAGGGCGTCGAGCTCCTTCTCCGCGCGGCTCCCCTCGTCCTCGCCGATCTCGCCGTCCTTGACCATCCGGTCGAGGGCCTCCTTGGCCTTGCGGCGGGAGTTGCGCAGCGAGACCTTGTGCTCCTCCGCCTTGGACTTGACCAACTTGACGTACTCCTTGCGGCGCTCCTCGGTCAGCTCCGGCATGACGACCCGGATGACCTTGCCGTCGTTGGACGGGTTGGCGCCGATCTCCGAGTCGGACAGGGCCTTCTCGATGTTCCGCAGGGCGCTGACGTCGAAGGGGGAGATCAGCAGGGTCCGGGCGTCGGTGGTGGTGAACGAGGCCAGCTGCTGCAGCGGCGTGAAGGAGCCGTAGTACTCGACCATCACCTTGGAGTACAGGCCGGGGTTGGCCCGTCCGGTGCGGACCGAGGCGAAGTCCTCGCCCGTGGCCTCGATGGTCTTCTCCATCTGCTCCTCGGCGGCCTGAAGGGTTTCCTGCGTCACGTTGTCTCCTCGGTTCGGATGGTGTGGCCTCAATCCTAGGACACCGGTGGCACCGGATGGCCCGGACGAGGCGGGACGGTGGGGATGGAGGGGGCCGGTGGCCTCAGACGGTGACGGTGGTGCCGATCCGCTCACCGAGCAGCGCGCGGGTGACGTTGCCGTCCCCCTCCATGCCGAACACCATCATGGACAGCTTGTTGTCCTTGCACATGGTCATGGCGGTCTGGTCCATCACGCGGATGTCGTTCAGCAGCGCCTCGTCGTAGGTCAGGTGCTCGTACTTCTGCGCCCCCGGGTCCTTCTTGGGGTCGGCCGTGTAGACGCCGTCCACGCCGGACTTGGCCATCAGCACCTCGTCCGCGCCGACCTCCAGGGCCCGCTGGGCGGCGACGGTGTCGGTGGAGAAGTAGGGCAGGCCGGTGCCGGCGCCGAAGATCACCACGCGGCCCTTCTGCATGTGCCGGATGGCGCGCAACGGGATGTAGGGCTCGGCCACCTGCTCCATGTGGATGGCGGACTGGACGCGGGTGTCCACGCCGGCCTGCTCGAGGAAGTCCTGGAGGGCCAGGCAGTTCATCACGGTGCCCAGCATCCCCATGTAGTCCGCGCGGCGCCGGTCCATGCCGTTCTCCGAGAGCTCGGCCCCGCGGAAGAAGTTCCCTCCCCCGACGACGATGGCGACCTCGACCTGGCCGCGTGCGCCGGCGATCTGGTCGGCGATGCCGCGCACGGTGTCCGGGTCGACGCCGACCTTGCCGCCGCCGAAGACCTCGCCGGAGAGCTTAAGCAGGACGCGGCGCTTGCCAGTCCGGCCCGGGTCCCCGTGGGTGTCGCCGGCCTGGGCCTGCTGCAGGTCCCGGGACTCGTTGAACGACGTCGCGTCACGGATGTCCGGGGTGGTGCGCTGGTCGGTGCTCTGCATGTGCGGGCCTCCTGGGCTCATCGGGGCTGGCGGCTTGCGCCGACGGAATGGTGCCGGATAGGGCAGGACAAAGGGGGTGGCCACCAGTGACTGGTGACCACCCCCTTCCAGGTCGTTCCGCGACGCGGTCGGTCCGATCCTACCGCGCGCGGTCCGTGGCCGTGTGCCGGTCGGTCAGTTGCCGACGCGGAACCGGGCGAAGCCGGTGACGGCGGTGCCGGCCTCGGAGAGGACCTTGCCGACGGTCTGCTTCGGGTCCTTGGCGAACGGCTGGTCCACCAGCACGATCTCCTTGAAGAAACCGGTCAGTCGACCCTCGACGATCTTGGTCAGGGCCTGCTCCGGCTTGCCCTCGGCGCGGGCGGTCTCATCGGCGATGCGACGCTCGTTCTCGACGGTCTCGGCCGGCACGTCCTCGCGGGACAGGTAGGTCGGGGCGTAGGCGGCGGTGTGCACGGCGACGTCGTGGGCGGCGGTCTTGGCCGCGTCCGAGTCGGAGTCGACGGCCATCAGGACGCCCACCTGGGCGGGCAGGTCCTTGGACGTCTTGTGCAGGTAGGCGTCCACGAAGGCGCCCTCCACGCGGGCGATGCGGCGCACGACGACCTTCTCGCCGAGGATGGCGCCCTCGTCGGTGACGTGGTCCCCCACGGTGCGGCCGTTGAACGGCGCGGCCAGCAGGGCGTCCAGGTCGGTCGCGCCGGAGGAGACGGCGGCCTCGAGGACGACGTTGCCCAGCTCGATGAACTTCTCGTTCTTGGCCACGAAGTCGGTCTCGCAGTTGATCTCGATCATGACGCCGGCGCCGGCGGTGACGGTCGCGGCGACCAGACCCTCGGCGGTCGCACGGCCCTCGCGCTTGGTGGCCCCCTTGAGGCCCTTCACGCGGATGATCTCCATGGCCTTCTCGGCGTCGCCGTTGGCCTCGTCCAGTGCCTTCTTGACGTCCATCATCCCGGCGCCGGTGCGCTCGCGCAGGGCCTTGATGTCAGCTGCGGTGTAGTTCGCCATGCGGTACCCATCCTTACCTGTTGCGGGGTTATCCCGAGTGGTGTTGTGGTGGTCTGTCGGTGTCTGCCCGGGGTCCCGGGCAGGCACCGGCCGGCCCCGTGCGGGACCGGCCGGTGGTGGATCAGTTGGCCTCGGTGGCCTCGGGTGCCTCTGCGGCGGGCGTCTCGGCGACCTCGGCAGCGGGTGCCTCGGCGGTCTCGGCAGCGGGTGCCTGTGCGGTCTCGACGTCCTGCTCCGCGGCCTGCTCGGTGGCCGGCGCGGACTGGTCGGCGGCCTCGGTCTGCTGGGCGTTGTGCTGCTCGAGCAGTTCGCGCTCCCACTCGGCCATGGGCTCCTCGGCACCCTGGGAGCCGGACTTGCCCTGGTTGCGGGCGATGAGGCCCTCGGCCACGGCGTCGGCGATCACGCGGGTCAGCAGGTTGACGGAGCGGATGGCGTCGTCATTGCCCGGGATCGGGTAGGTGACCTCGTCCGGGTCGCAGTTGGTGTCCAAGATGGCCACGACCGGGATGCCCAGCTTCTGGGCCTCGTCCACGGCCAGGTGCTCCTTCTTGGTGTCCACGATCCAGACGGCGGACGGGGTCCGGGTCATGTTGCGGATACCGCCCAGGTTGGACTCGAGCTTGGTCAGCTCGCGCTGCAGCAGGAGCAGTTCCTTCTTGGTGTGGCCCGAACCGGCGACGTCCTCGAAGTCGATCTCCTCGAGCTCCTTCATGCGCTGCACGCGCTTGGAGACCGTGGAGAAGTTGGTCAGCATGCCGCCGAGCCAGCGGTGGTTCACGTAGGGCATGCCCACGCGGGTGGCCTGCTCGGCGATGGCCTCCTGGCCCTGCTTCTTGGTGCCGACGAAGAGGATGGAGCCACCGTGGGCCACCGTCTCCTTGACGAACTCGAAGGCCCGGTCGATGTAGGACAGGGACTGCTGCAGGTCGATGATGTAGATGCCGTTGCGCTCGGTGAAGATGAAGCGCTTCATCTTGGGGTTCCAGCGGCGGGTCTGGTGTCCGAAGTGGACACCGGAATCGAGCAGCTGGCGCATGGTCACGACAGGCATGTCGCTCCTTAGAGGGGTTGTCGGTTGTCGACCGGCCGTGGTGGTCCGGTCCCTGGCATGGGCTGCGGGCGAACCCGGCGCCCCCGACGCTGACCCGGCAGCGCACGCACGTGCGCGCCGGGACCGATGGTGGGGACCTGCCGTGCCCTGGGCGGAGCGCGCTCCGCGTGGCCGGCATCAGTCATGCGCGTAGTCAGTCGCGGGCCCTGAACGGGATACCTCCCGGGCAGGCACACAACTGCTGGGCCAATCTTACCCCAGGCCGTTCCGTGGTCCGAACCAGGACTCCACAGCGCACCGGCAGGGCGATGCCATCCCCACCCGGGCCATCGGCCGGTGGCGGACCCGCCGGCGGCGCGGGAGCGTGGTGGCCATGTCACCCCGCCTGCCCCGCCCCGGACTCCCCGTCCACAGCATCACTCCCTGCCCGATGGCGGTGCCCGCCGCCGCAGTCGCAGCGGTGGTGCTGCTCGCCCCGTCCGCCGCGGAAGCCGGTCCCGGTGGCCCCAGCGGCTGGTCGGCGCCCTCCCCCGCCAGGGGACCCTCGGCGGTGCTGCGGCCCTTTGATCCGCCCGCTGCCCCGTGGTCGTCGGGGCACCGCGGCGTGGACTGGGCGAGTCCGGGCGGTGGCGTCCTGGCTCCGGGCGCGGGCACCATCCGGTACGCGGGACCGGTGGCCGGCCGCTCCGTGGTCACCGTGGCCCATCCGGACGGGATGCTCTCCAGCCTCGAACCGGTCGACCTGGCGCCGGGGCTGGAGGTCGGCGATCGCGTCGGCGCCGGCGAGCCGGTGGGCTCCGTCCAGGGGCGCGTAGAGCATTGCCCGGTCGAGTGCGTGCACTGGGGCGTCCGCATCCCCGACGGCTGGACCGTGCAGGGCGCCACGTGGGACCGCTATGTGGACCCACTGGTCCTGCTGGGCCTGTCCGGCCCCTCCGTGCTCTGGCCGGTCACGGGCGGACCGCCGGCATCCTAGGCCCCCAGGGAGCGGCGGCGGGCGATCGCCGTGGCCAGGTCCACCAGCGCACGGGCGGAGGCCTCCCAGGAGAACGTGCCGGCCTGGTCGACCGCCGCGCGGGAGGCCGCCGCGAACACCGCCGGGTCCTCAAGTTCCCTGATCCGGCCCGCCAGGAGGGACGGGGAGTCATCGGCGTCCGAGCCCGCCGCCTCTCCGGCGGGCCCGAGGGGCACGAACCGCGCGGCGACCCCGTCGGGCCCGCCGATCTCCCGGAAGATCTCGAGGTCGGAGATCACCACGGGCGTGCCCTGGGCCATCGCCTCGGCCACCGGGAGACCGTAACCCTCGGAGCGTGACAGGGTGACCAGGGCCGTGGCCGAGCGCAGCAGGCGCACGTACTCCTCGTCCGTGGTCCCCCGGTGGAAGACCAGCGCCTCGTCGGGTACCCGCGCGTCCGCCGCGACCCGGCGCAGTTCCGCCTCTCGGGTCGTCGAGATCCTGGACAGCAGGTGCAGACGGTACCCGGGCAGGCCGGCGAGGCCGCGGATGAGCGTCTCGACGTTCTTGTAGTCCATGAACGAGCCCATGTAGACCAGGGACCGCTCGGGCCTCGCCTCCGGGTCGCGGGGGGCGGACACAGCCTGCGGGGCGTTGCCGATGATCCGGATCTCACGGCTGGTGAGCCGGTGCCGGCGCATCAGCCGGCGGCTCGTCTGGGAGACCGTGGCCACGGCGTCGGCCCGGTCGAGCACCAGCCGCTGGGGCCAGTAGGCCAGGTGGAAGGCGCGCCACAGCAACCGGACCGGTGCCGGCAGGTCGGCCGGCGGAGTGCGGTGCTGGTAGTAGATGAGGTCGTGCAGGGTGAGGATCAGCCCGTACTCGCGGCCAGCCGAGCCCATCGTCTGCATCGGGGAGAACACCACGTCGGGCCGGTGCCGGTTCAGCTGGCGCGCGATGAACGGTTCGGCCGGGGACGTCGGGTCCGCGACCCGCACCCAGGGGATGCCCCCGGGGAGCAGGGCGAGCTGGGCCTCGTCCGAGATGACCATGGTGACCTCAGCGAGCGGGGCGCAGGCCTCGATCAGGCTGGCGCCGTAGCGGGAGATGCCGTCATGGAAGTCGGTGCGGGTATACCGCGCGTCCATGAACAGGCGCAGGGCGGACTCAGGTCGAGGCATGGGCAGAACACTAGCGGCGCCGGCACATGGCGCTCCGCTCCGCCGGTCCTCCAGGGCGCCCCGTCCGGGCGCTTGAGGCGCCACCGGCCGGGGCCAAGGTGACGATTGAATAACTGTCGTGTACGTTGATCACGAGCAGGAAACGAACTCGCAACATTTCCTGCCTGACTTGGGGCAGCCCACGTGGTACGAGGGCAAAACGGGACACCACCGCCCAGTCATCGCACCGAATCGCCCCGGGGGCCACCATGACTTTTTCCACTCGACGTGAGCGCCGTAAGGCCGAGAAGCTGCAGGCCAGACAGGCACGGAACCGACGACTCGCGGCGGGCGGCGCCAGCCTGTCCCTCCTGGTCGGCGCCGTCTTCGCCTCGTCCACGGCGGCCGTCGCCGCCCCAGTCAGTGCCGTCGTCAAGGCCTCGACCGCCAGCACCACCACCGGACTCAACATGCGCAGCGGCCCCGGCGTGGGCAACTCCGTCGTCACCGTCCTCAAGCGCGGTGCCGCCGTCACCCCCACGGGACAGTCCAAGGGGTCCTGGGTCCGCATCACCGCATCGGGCCGGACCGGCTGGGTGAATGCCGCGTACCTGTCCACCGGGTCCCGGGCAGCGCGTTCGACCACCGCCGTGGCCCCGTCCCCGCGGACGGTCACCACCACCTCGTCCTCCACCGGCTCAGCCTCCACCACCACGTCCCTGAACATGCGCAGCGGACCCGGCGTGGGCAACTCCGTCGTCACCGTGCTCAAGCGCGGCGCAGTCGTCTCGAAGACCGGCAAGGCCAGCGGGGCGTGGGTCCAGATCAAGGCATCCGGCCGCACCGGTTGGGTCAATGCGCGGTACCTGAAGGCCGCCTCCGCCTCCAGCGGACGCGCCAGCACCACCCTCCAGTACCAGCTGGCCTCTGCCACCAGCCCCTCCTCCTGGAAGGGTTCCGCGGCCAGCTGGGCACGGTCCAAGGCCAACAGCTCCGCCACCTACTACGCCTGGGGCGGCAATGGCCCCTACGGCTACGACTGCTCGGGATTCACCACGGGTGCCTTCACCGCGGCCGGCAAGTCCCTTCCGCGCACCAGCCGCGCCCAGTACACGGCAGCAGACAGCTATACCTCACTGGGTGACATCCAGATCGGCGACCTCGTCTTCTGGTCCAATAACGGTGCCGCTTCCGGCATCTACCACGTGGCCATCTATATCGGCGACGGCAAGATCGCCCATGCCCGCAATGCTTCCAGCGGGGTCAGCGTGACCAGCCTGAACTACAGCCCGTACAACATGATGAAGACCGCAGCGCGCTTCAACTGATCGAGGCGCCCTCTCGATGGTCCCCGCGGCACCTTCCGGATGCCCGCGGGGACCATCGTCGTTCGCGGCGCACCGGTGGACGTCCGGCTCCCGCGCTCGTAGGGCGTGCGGGACTTGAACCCGCGACCCAGGGATTATGAGTCCCCTGCTCTGACCAACTGAGCTAACGCCCCGCGGACCGGGGATGCCGGTCGCACAGGGACCCATCCTAGCGGCGCCCCGGCCCCGGGGCGCTCCGGCTCACCGATCACCACTCACCCACGGGCAGCGACGGGCCCGATCACGGTCCGACCACCCTCGCGCACCCAGTAGGAGCCGTCGGCGCGGTGTTCGGCGCGCGTGGCGAAGCGATACCGGAACGTCCGCACCCGGATGAGGGAGGGCCGGCGCCCGGTGAAGGGGTCGT
Source organism: Citricoccus sp. CH26A (assembly GCF_000224415.1). Classification (GTDB taxonomy): domain Bacteria; phylum Actinomycetota; class Actinomycetes; order Actinomycetales; family Micrococcaceae; genus Citricoccus. The sequence goes on from NZ_AFXQ01000002.1 coordinate 30,913, forward strand.
GCCGCAGCAGCCCCAGCGTGGCGGGGTCTGCGGCGAGCAGCCGCGCCAGCAGGGCGAGGAACCAGCGCTGGTGGATCCCGGACAGCGGCAGGAACCACATCATCCAGTCCAGGCGCAGGTGGTACGGAGCGAACTGCCGCGGGCGGCGCCGCACGTCCCCGGGCTTGCCCTTGAACTCGTAGGCCAGCCAGCGGTCCTCCGGGGGTGGTGCGTCCTCGGTGCCCTCCTCCGTTCCCTCGATGACCACCTCGATCCGGGTCCTCGTCACGGTGCCGAACGCCCCGTATGCATTGCCGATCTGCCAGCGGTTGAAGGAGGCGTTCATCAGTTGCCGGGATGAGAACAGGTTCCGCAGTGCCGGGATCGAGGCCACGGCGATCCCCACGCAGGCCGCCAGCACGATCACGGTCCAGTACGGCGGCGGGTCCGCCGCGGTGCCCACGTCCTCCGGCAGCGCCGGGACCACGGCGTGGATCGCCCGGTCGCCCAGTGCACCGCAGGCCAGGATGATCGTCGCCCAGTTCAGCCATGCATAATTCCCCGTGGCCACGAGCCACAACTGGGTGAAGACGATCACGGCGGCACCGATGGAGGCGACCGGCTGCGGCAGGAACAACAGGAACGGCATCGCCAGCTGGGTCCCGTGGTTGCCGATGACCTCACAGCGGTGCCACCAGCGCGGCTTCAGGTGGGCCTGGCGGCTGAGCGGGTTGGGCATCGGCTGGGTCTGGTGGTGGTAGTCCATCGCGGTGAGGTCCCGCCACTCGGCCCCACCGCGCAGCTTGATCATCCCGGCACCGAATTCCAGCCGGAACACCAGCCAGGCGATCAGCAGGATCACCGGCAGCAGCGGCGCCGACCGGTCGGAGCCGAGCAACCCGGCCATCACCCCGGCCTCGAGCAGGAGCATCTCCCAGCCGAAGCCGTAGAACACCTGCCCGATGTTCACGATCGACATGTACAGCCCGTACAGGACGAGGAACCCTGCCAGCGGCACCCAAGGCGGCCCGGACTGCGGGATCCCGGCCACGAGCCCGGCGGCCAGCACCATGCCCACCGCGGCGACCCCCACCAGGCGGCGGTCCGTGTAGCCCCAGCGACGGAAGACCGTGGGGCCACGCTGCCGGCCGGCGGCCAGGACCGCCGTGGCGGGCAGCAGGCCGTGCTCGCCCAGCAGGGCCCGGAACTGGTTGAGGGTGGACCAGAACGCGATGAGGTACAGGACCGCCACCCCGCGCTGGACGATCTGGCGGGCCCATTCCGAGTCGGTCGCAAGCCACCACTCCACGGTGCGATCCTAGGCTCCGGCGGCGGTTGCCGGCACCTGCTGGTGAGCGCCCCGGCGTCCGGGCCGGCCGTCAGAGCAGGGCGCGGACCTCTTCGGGGGTGGCCCCCCGGTAGAGCATCTCGAACAGGTCGATGGTCTTGTCCTGCGAGTGTCTCACCGCACGGCCGTGGGAGGCTCGCCCCATCCGGGCCAGCTCGTCGTCGCAGGCCGTCAGCACGGCAGTCAGCTTCTCGGCCAGGTCCTGGGGGTCGCCGGGGGCGAAGAGGTATCCGTTGTCCCCGTCGGTGACCAGGTGGGGCAGCGCCAGGGCGTCCGCCAGCACCACCGGCTTGGAGGCGCTCATGGCCTCGAGGGAGACCAGCGACTGCAGTTCCGCGGTCCCCGGCTGGCAGAAGACGTCAGCACGCAGGTAGGCGGTGTGCAGCTCTGCGTCGGAGACGTGGCCGAGGAAGTGCACCCGCTCCCCCAGTCCCAGCTCCTCCACGAGGGCCCGCAGCGGGCCGCGCTGCTCGCCGTCGCCGACCACCTCGAGGTGGGCGTCGAGCTGCGGGTCCAGCAGGCCGATGGCGCGGATCAGCACGTCCACGTTCTTCTCCACGGCCAGCCTGCCCACGAACAGCACCACCGGGTGCGCGGGACGCTCCACGGTCTCCCCCGGGGCGCGCTCGTAGGCGGCGGAGTCGATGCCGTTGGAGATCGGCAGGACATGGTCCAGGCCGGCATGCTCGGACATGGTCCGGGCGGCCAGCCCGGTCGGCGTGGTGACCGCGGCGGTCTTGCGCATCAGCCGGCCCATGTCCCGCCAGGAGTTCTTCGAGACGATGTCCCGGAACCACTGCGGGAACGGCAGGAACGGCTCCAGGTTCTCCGGCATGAAGTGGTTGGTCGAGATGGTGCGGATCCGCCGCTTCTCGGCCTCGTTGATGGCGGCCTCGCCGATCATGTAGTGACACTGCACGTGCACCACGTCCGGCCGGATCTCATCCAGCAGTGCCCCGATGGACCTCCGCGCGTGCCACGGGAAGACCAGGCGGTAGTACTCGTGCGTGGGGGCCTTGACGGACTGCAGCCGGTGCACGGTCGCCTCGTCGTTGACCTGGACGGTGTCCGGTCCGGCGTCGTTGCGGGCCGCCATCACGTGCACCTCGTGGCCACGGGCGTGCAGGGCCCTGGCCAGGCGGAAGCAGAACACGGAGGCTCCGTTCACGTCCGGCGGATAGGTGTCCGCTGCGATGAGGACCTTGAGCGGGCGCTCCGATGATGCCGTCACGTGGATGGGGCTCCTGTCTGCTCGCGTCGCTGGATCACGTCCGGGTGGTGCCGGGCGAGGACAACGACTCCGAGCGTAGCAATGGCACCGGCGGCGGCCATGCACCAACCCACCCACCAGGGCAGACCGGGTTGCAGCTCACCCAGCACGATGATGCCGGTCAGCACGCCGACCATGGGGTCGATGACGGTCAGCCCGGCCACCACCAGGTCCGGGGGCCCGTGCTGGTAGGCGCTCTGCACGAAGTAGACGCCGATCCCTCCGGCCGCGGCGATCACCCCGAGATGGAACCACGGGATGCCCAGCAACCCACCGGCGTCACCGCGCAGGAAGTGGATGGAGCCGAGCCGGACGAACACCGCCACGAAGCCGAACAGCACGCCGGCACCGACGATGTAGCCGAAGGCACTGGGACGGCGCAGCATCACCAGGGCGGCGACCGCGCACAGCACGGTGGCCGTGATGGCCACCACGGCGGCGATCCGCTCCTGGTCGACCGTGGGGGCCGGGTTCTCCTCGGTGGCGACGATCGCGACCAGCACGAACGCCGCCGAGCCGCCCACGCACGCGACGATCCCCCAGATCGTCGCCCGGTTGAGCTTGAGGTGCTGGATGCGGGCATGCAACAGGGTGGTGATGACGACGGCGATCGCCCCGATCGGCTGCACCACGGTCAGCGGCGCGGTGGCCAGGGCGTAGACATTCAGGCCGATGCCCAGCAGCATCAGTGCGCCGCCGGCCAGCCAGGTACCGGAGGTAAACAGCCTCAGCAGGCCCGAACGGGGGTGCAGTCCCAGGTAGGCCTGGTGCTTGCGCACTCCCGCGGCCTGGCGCTCGCTGCCCAGGGCCAGGCAGAAGGCTCCCGCCAGGGCGGCCGTGATGGACAGCCACTTCACGTGCTCGCCCAACGGGTGCGGTCGCGGGGGTCCACCCCGGCCGCGCGGAGCCGGCGGAACTTGCGCACGCAGCCCACGATGTAGTCGACGGCGGCGCAGACGTGTCCCACGCAGCCGAGGACGAGCACCACGGTGGCGATCACGGTCAGCGGCCCCTCGGCCAGGCCGGGGACCTGCGCCAGCAGCAGGAGGGGGGTGCCCACGAGCAGCAGCGCGGTGCGGACCTTGCCCAGGACCGTGACCTCGAGTTCGGGGCTGCCCCGGAACAGGGCCAGCGCCGTGAGGCCCAGGACGACGTCCGGCAGCACCAGGGACACCACCAGCCACCAGGGGGCGATGCCGGTGGCCACCAGCGTGACCGCGACGACGGCCAGGGACAACCGGTCGGCCACCGGGTCCAGCCACTGGCCGACCGTGGAGATCTGGTTGTAGCGCCTCGCGATGTACCCGTCCACCCAGTCCGTGCTGGAGAGCACCGCCAGCACGATGAACGCGGCGAGGAACTGTCCGGAGACCACCAGCCAGACGAAGACCGGGACCAGGCAGAACCGGAGGATGGTGATGACGTTGGGGACGGTCCAGATCCGGTCGGTGATCTCGTACTCGATGTCATCGCGGTGCCCCGCACCGATCAGACGCAACGTGGACCCCCGTGCGGTCGTGGCGAGCCGGTTACTTCTTGAGCTGGCGGGCGAAGACGGCGATGGCGGTGGACGCGGCGCCGAGCAGCGCCAGCGGCTGCCACTTCTCCCGCACGTACTCGCCCACGTTCTCACCGGCGTCGTGGACGGTCTGTCCGGCGCGGGCACCGGTGTGGTGGGGTGCGGTCGGCGAGGTGGGGTCCTGGGCGTCCGGGCCGGCGGGGGCTGGACGGCCCCGGAACTGCGAGGTGAAGCTGGAGAACTGCGCCTTGACGTCGGTCTTTTCCTCGAGCCCGGACCGGATGTCCCCCAGGTGCTGGCGGCGCAACTGGGTGCGGCGGCGCAGCTCGGCGTAGGACGGGTCCTGGGCGGTGGCCTCCTTGGGGGCCTCGCCTCGCTTGCGGGCCGCCTTGGCCTCGGCCTCGGCGGCCTTGCGGCGCTCTTCCTCCCTGGCCTGGGCGATCCGCTTCTCCTCGGCCCGCTGCGCCTCGAGCCGGTCGAACTCGGCCGGGTCGAAGGCGTTGCCCTCCTTGAGGTATCCGAGGTCGTACTTGACGCCCTGGATGGTCTCGGCGGGGACCAGGGGCATCGCGGCCTTGATGCGCAGCGCCCCGATCCCGAGGAAGATCAGCGCGACGACCAGGGCACCGGCGGCGACCATGAGCGCGGAGAACCAGATCGGCCGGTCCTGCGCGAAGCCACCGATCATGGCCACGATCAGCGCAACGGCCATGATGAACACGAAGACGAGCCCGACGACGGCCAGCGCGGCACCGATCCCGGCCGTGACGCCCTTCTTGCCCAACTGGCCCTTGACCATGGCCAGCTCGTCCTTCAGCTGCAGGGGCAGCAGGCGGAAGCCGGTGGAGACCAGTTCCGTCAGCGAGCTGGAACGGGTCTGGTCGGAGACGCGGGGGGAACCCTTGGGGAGCGTCGGTGCCTGATGGGCCATTGGAGCGTGCCTTCCCTCTGGTCTGCGGTGGGTCTGCGGTGAGACTGCCGCCGTGCCTGACGAGCAATCCTGAAGTCCATCACACCCGGGCAGCCCGGGCAGGTCAAACCTACCACCGCGGCACCGACCGAAAACCGTTCCGTCCACGTCAACGGACAATCAGTTGACTTTTCAACTTTAAGGCGTAGGTTCGGGGGCGAAGCCGGCGCCGCCCCGTCCCCCTCAGGCGGCGCCGGCTCTTCTCCTGTCCGCCGGTGCCCGGCGCCGGCTCAGCTGTGGTGATCGCCCCCGCCGGAGCGCGAGCCCAGCTCGGCATCCAGCCGGAGCAGCCCGGAGCCGTCGTCGCCGATCAGCCGGATCCGGCCGACGATCTCGCTGACCGTGGCCTCCTCCTCGATCTGCTCGTCGACGAACCAGTTGAGCAGGGGGCGCGCATCGAGGTCCCCGGCGGCCTCCGTCTCGCGGTACAGGTCCCGGATCGCGTTGGACACGCGCTGCTCGTGGGCCAGGGAGGCCTCGAACATCTCCAGTGGGGACAGGCCCGGATTCACGGCCGGTGCGTTGATGGCGCCGATCGAGGCGTGGTTGCCCCGGTCCACCACGTGGTCGATGAACTTGTGGGCGTGGACGATCTCCTCGTCGGCCTGGTGCCGCAGCCAGGACGCCATGCCGGTCAGGTCCTGCTCGTCGGCCTCGATGGCCAGCTGGCGGTAGACCAGGGAGGCCTCGAACTCGAGGGTGATCTGTTCGTTGAACTTCTTCTCAAGGTCTGCGGTGAGCTTCATGTGCTCACAGTAGGACCCGCCTCAGGCCCGTGTCATCGCAGGCAAGCCTGTCCTCACAGCGGGTGATTGGACTCGTGGGCACCGGCCGGCGTGCCCGGCCCGTGGTGCCGCAGCAGCCGTCCGGTGACCAGGGCCGTGAGGGCGACGATGACCGCGACCACGACGAGGATGGTGAGGAAGGCGGCGTCGTAGGCCACCCCGGCGGCCGTGAGGATGCCGGGGTCCCCCTGAGCGGCGTCCACCGCGCCGACGAGACTGTCCGCGGCGGCCGCGGGGGCGTCATCGGGCAGCCGGACGAACCGGGCGTACAGCCCGGTGGCGAGGCTGCCGAGCAGGGCGACGGCGAGCAGGTTGCCGAACTCGTAGGAGACCTCCTCCACCGAGGAAGCCATCCCGGCCTGCCGGGCGGGGACGTTGCCGATGATGGCGGTGGAGGCGACGGACATGGTCAGCCCCATCCCGACGCCGGTGACGACGAGCCCGGCCACGAACAGCCCGAGCGGCCCGACGCCCCCGAGCCGGGCGATCACCAGGCCGAGCGCGGCCAGCCCCAGGCCGCCCGCGACGAGGACCCGCAGGCCGAGGCGGTGCAGGGTGGCGCCGCCGGCGAGCGACGCCGGCAGGGAGCCCAGGGCCACCGTCGCCACCAGCAGGCCGGACTGCAGCGGGGTGAAGCCGGCCACGAGCTGGTAGCGCTGGGTGGTGACCAGCTGGACCCCGCCGATGACGAACATCGAGCACGCGGCCGCGATGACCCCGGCGCTGAACGCCCGGTTGCGGAACACCGCGAAGTCCAGCACCGGATGCTCGAGGCGGCGCTGGCGCCGGACGAAGAGCCAACCGCCGACGAGGCCGACCACCACCGCCGTGGCGAACCGCGGCCAGGAGGGGTCCGGGCCGGTCGCCTCCTTGATGGCGAACACCGTGCCGGTGAGGGTGAGCATCGCGTCCACGGAGGACGGCGCGTCCCACCGGGTGGAGCGGTCCGGCCGGGGACGCGGGGCCACCCACGGGGTGAGCACCAGGGCCACCAGCACCACGGGGACGTTGATGAGGAAGACCGACCCCCACCAGAACGCCTCCAGCAGCACCCCGCCGACGATGGGTCCCAACGCCGCGGCGACCACGGAGATGGCACCCCACACCGCGACGGCGAGGTTGCGTTCGCGGACGTCGTCGAAGCCAATGCGGATCAGGGCCAGGGTGGCCGGCATCATGCAGGCCGCACCCACCGCCAGCAGGGCACGGGCGGCGATGAGCACGCCCACGGCCGGTGCGAAGGCCGCCAGCACCGAGGCCGCGCCGAAGACGACGAGGCCGAGGAGGAACAGCCTGCGGTGGCCGTACCGGTCCCCCAGCGTGCCGGCACCCAGCAGCAGCCCGCACATCACCAGCGGATAGGCGTTGAGGATCCACAGCGACTCCGAGGCGCTGGCGCCGAGCTCCTCGGTCAGGGTCGGCAACGCCGTGTAGAGGATCGTGTTGTCCAGGGTGATCAGCATGACCCCGGCACTCACCGTGGCCAGCAGCAACCAGCGCCGCAACGGCGACAAGGGGGTGGTGTTCACGGGGGGACTCTAGCGAAGGGGAGCCCCCGGGAGCGCCGATTTCGTTCTGGCGCGGAACTTGGGTACAGTGGATCCCGCTGTCCGGCTGTTCATCCCCCGGGATGGACCGCAGGCCAACGGTCCCCCGTAGCTCAATTGGCAGAGCATTCGACTGTTAATCGAAGGGTTACTGGTTCGAGTCCAGTCGGGGGAGCTTCACCGGAGAGGCCCTCGTCCCGCAGTGCGGGACGAGGGCCTCTCGCGTGCGCCGGCCCCTAGTCCTCGTCGTCCGGTTCGTAGAGGGACTCGAGCGTCTCCGGGTTCATCGCGTAGGCGTCCGTGCCGTCCGCGTTGTTGGACACCACGTAGTCCCCCGGCCCGAAGTGCGTCCAGCCCTCCTTGGTCTCGACGCTGCCCTCCTCCACGGCGCGCTCGACCCACACGGGAGTGATCTTGCGGTACTGGCCGTGACCGACCCTGCGGTAGGTGGCCGCGAAGACGTCCGCGTCCACGGTGCGGATGTCCCCGTCGTCGTCCACCAGCCAGTCACCGGCCTTGCAGTACTGCTCGGCTCCCCACTTGCGGTACCGGAAACCGGGCATCTCCAGGCGCAGGGGGACGGCGACGACGGTCCGCTCCGGCCGTGGTCGGTACCGCTTGCGCTCGGTCATGGCACGCCCCCGCTCAGGTGTGCGGGACCAGGTCGAAGACCGGCCTGAAATGGCCGGGGTCGACGTCGCGCTGCCCGGCCAGCAGGCCGAGCCGGTGCAGCAGGGGCATGTTCCCGGGCGCGTCCATCCGGCCCAGGGACTCGATCCTGCCCGTCGCGGCCGCCGAGTCGTCCAGGGCCAGGACGCCGTCCCGGCGCAGGTCGACGTCGTAGCGCAGGTAGCTCAGGAGGGGACCGCCCGGCACGGTGTCACCGCGCAGGTCACCGAGCTCCTGGTCGATCACTGCCGCGGTGGGGCTGTCGGACATCCACTGGAGCAGTGCCCGCTGCTGCGCCGCGCAGTCCTGCATGACGGAGGACAGCGCCTGGAGCGCGTGGTTGACGGCGAGCCTCGACCTCTTCCTCGTGGGATCCCTGGAGCCGGTCCCGACCGAGACGAGCAGCAGCCTGTCACCGCCCGTGGGCCAGCCCACGCGGTATCCCTCCAGGGTGCAGTACACGAAGGCCAGCAGGGACGGGTCGTTGTAGGGACTGGCACCCCCGTCGACGAAGGTGCCCACCACGGGCCTGCTGCCTGCCGCGCTCGAGATCGTGATGGTCTCCGGTTCGAAGTAGGACGGGGCGGCCGTCGAGGCGCGCACCACCTGCCACAGCAGGTAGTCGGCGTTCCGCGCGCTTCCCTCGGACTCCGTGCTGAAGTACTTGCCCCGGGGGTTGTTGCCCAGGGGCCACACGCTGCCGGTGTCCAGGCGCTTCGTGACCACCAGCAGGCCGGTCAGCAGCCTCGGGCTGCCCAGCGTCGTGTCCGCCCCCAGGAGCTTCTTGAGCTCGGAGTCCAGGATCCGCTTGTCATACCTCGCCCGGAGGAGGCCCTCCCGGAGCAGGCTCCTGTTGAACAGCCGCCTGCCCAGCGCCAGGTACCTCTCGCGCAATTGGGCCACGCTCCAGCCCTGGGCCAGGGCGGCCGCGATGATCGCGCCGGTGGAGGTCCCGGCCATCAGGTCGAAGTAGTGGCACAGCCGGAACTCCGGGCCCGCACCGTGGCGCTCCCGGAGCAGGTCCTCGATCCGCTCCAGGATCCCCAGGCTCAGCACGCCCCGCAGCCCACCGCCGTCGAGGGTCAGGATGCGCTTCGGCCTGCCGTCGTTGCGGAAGTGGTCGTCTCGGTTCGACTCCCGGAACGTCATCCCCCGGCCTCCTCCGACGCCTCGCCCGCCGGGTCCGGCACGGGCAGGTCCGGGCAGGTCGCGACGTAGTCGACGTCCGGGGAGACCGACTCCAGCCACTGGTCCCGGCTCATGTTCTGGGTCAGCTTCGAGCACAGCGCCCCGGGGGCGTCCGGCGGCACGGGCCAGGTGCGCACGGTGCGGTCCCAGCTCCCCGAGACCACCGTGGCGTTGTCCGGGGTGAACGTGAGACCGTCCACCACGTCCCAGTGGCCGATGAGCGGGTTGCCGATCGCCGCACCGGTCCCGGCATCCCACAGCCGCACCTGCCAGTCGTCCCCGCCGGAGGCCACCCGGCGGCCGTCCGGGCTGAAGGCCACGGATCGCACGGCGGCCTCGTGCCCGGCCAGCTCAGGGCCCTGCTGCCGACGGCTCCGGGCGTCCCACAGGCGCACCATCTTGTCCTCTCCCCCCGAGGCGATCAGGGCCCCGTCCGGGGAGAACGCCACGTCCAGGACCGCCTCCCCGTGCCCGGACAGCGGCTCACCGACCGCCTGCCCGGAACCGGTGTCCCACATCCGCACCGTCCCGTCCACGCCGGCCGAGACCACCCGGGCCCCGTCCGGGGAGAACGCCACCGCGTTCACCGCGCCCTCGTGGCCGGTCAGCGCAGGCCCCCGTTGCCGACGCGCCGCCACGTCCCACAGCCGCACGGTCCGGTCCGCCCCCGCCGTGGCGATCAGGGTCCCGTCCGGGGAGAACGCCACGTCCAGCACCGCCCCGTCGTGCCCCGCCAGCGCGGGGCCCAGCTGGCGGCGGGTGGCCACGTCCCACAGCCGCACCGTCCGGTCCGCACTGGCCGTGGCGATCAGGGCCCGGTCCGGGGAGAACGCGACCCCGTGCACGACGTCCTGGTGTCCGGCCAGCGATCCGCCCACGGGCTGTTCGGTGTCGGTGTCCCAGAGCCGGACGATCTTGTCCACGCCGGTGGAGGCGATCAGCGCCCCGTCGTCACTGACGTCCAGGTCGAGGACCCACAACCCGTGCACCATCGGTACGGGCGCCCGCGCGTCCCACACGCGGACCGTCCCGTCCCCCATGCCGGACACGATCCGCTCACCGTCCGGGCTGAACGCCGCGCTGAACACCTCGTGTCCGTGCCCCGTCAGCGGGTCGCCGATCGACTGCTCCGCCGCCGGGTCCCAGAGCAGCAGGTTGTAGTCGGCGCTCGCCGAGACCAGTCGCTGGCCGTCGGGGCTGAAGGCCACGTCGGAGACCCAGTTCTTGTGCCCGGTCAGCGGTGCTCCCACCGGTTGGGCGGAATCCGCGTCCCACAACCGCACGGTCCGGTCGTGCCCCGCCGAGGCGATCCGTTCACCGGCCGGGTCGAAGGCCACCGCGTGCACGGCCCCGGCGTGCCCGGTCATCGGGGCGGCGACCGGTTGACCGGTGGACGCGTTCCACAGCCGCACGGCGCCATCGTCCCCGGCGGTGGCGATCAACCGGCCCGCCGGGCTGATCGCCACGGCGTTCACCGGACCCTGGCCGATCATCGGTTCACCGAGCGGTCGCGCGGAGCCGGCGTCCCACAAGCGCACGGAACCGTCCGCGCCACCGGAGGCGAGGCGCCGCCCGTCCGGGCTGAACGCGAGCGCCCGCACGGGCTGACCATGGCCGGTCAGGGGGTCTCCCACCGGTTGGCCGGTCCCGGGGTCCCACAACCGGACCGTGCCGTCGTCGCCGGCCGAGGCGAGGCGCCGCCCATCAGGACTGAAGGCCAACGCCCGGACAACTCCCGCGTGTCCCAACAGTGGTTCGCCGGCCGGCTGGCCGGTCCCGGCATCCCACAGCCGTACGGCTCCGCCGTCATCACCCGAGGCGACGAGGCGCCCGTCCGGGGCGTACGCCACGTCCCGCACCGGGGACCCCACGGGGATCATCTTGTACACGTCGTGCTGGACCACCACGGAGCTGGCCAGGGCCCGGTCCCCCTCGGTGGTCGGCATCAGGGCCCGCGAGGCCAGCATCTGCTGCATGCCCAGCAGCTCGCCCCCCGGCCTGGCGCCGGCCAGCCGCGCCTGGCCCTCGGCCGCCAGCATGAGCGCCGTGGTCTCGCGCGCCCGGTCGGAGGCCTCGCGCATGGCGGAGACGGCCAGCACGAAACCGACGATGGCGGCCAGGGCGACCACGGCGGTCCCCGCCAGGACCGCCCTCAGGATGCGCGACCTGCGACGCAGGGTCGCGGCATGGGCCTCCGCCACCTCCTGCCTCTCCCGCGCCGCGTGGAGTTCGGCGGCCTTGTGGCGCTCCTCCTGCGCCATCCGCTGGTACTCCCGGGCGCGGGACGCGAACAGGAAGTCCATGGTGTGGGACAGACGATCCCGGAAGCCCGGTTTCGCCACCAGGGACTCGGCCCGGTCGAGGCGTTCGCCCTCCAGCAGCCACGAGGGATTGCGCTGGTTCTGTTCCCAGGCGGCGGCGGCCCGTTCGAGGTTGTCCGCCTCCTTGAGGTCCCCCCGCTCCGCCTCCAGCCAGCCGGCCAGCTCCCCCCATTGGCGCAGCAGGCTCTCCAGCGCCACCTCGACGAAGACCTCGCCGTCACGTTCGTCCTGGACCAGCAACCGGGTGGCCACCAGGGCGTCGATCTCCGGGCGGGCGTCCGCGGGCAGGTCGGCGAGCCGTGCCACCCGCCGCACGGGCTGGTCGTTGTCCGGATTGATCGTGGCCAGCCAGGGGATGAAGGCCGACCGCAGTCGATGGAGCTGCGACTTCCGCACCACGGGGTCCCGCGCCAGCACCGCGTCGACCTGGGTCTGGACCACCCGGCCCATCCCGCCCATCGCCTCATATCCGTCCAGGGTGAGCTGACCGGTGTCCCCGTAGTCCTCGTACAGTCGGGCAAGGGTGAGCGAGAGCAGGGGCAGGCTGTCCGCACCGTGTGAGCTGTCGCGCTGCAGCCGTTCGACGAGGTCGGCCTGGACGACCAACGGCCGCCCGGCCGCGGTGGAGCGCGCCGCCGGCCCCAGGATGACCTCCCGGAAATGGGCCGGGGGCATGGGCCGCAGCTCATCGAAGACCACGCTCTTCAGGCCCGACAGCTGGCGAGCGCCCTGCAACGCCCCGAAGAAGTCGGTGCGGATCGTGCAGGCCGCCACCATCCCGCGCGCGGCCCCGTCCCCGGGGCCCAGCAACTGGGCCAGCAGCGAGAGGAACCGCGGGGCCTGGGGACCGGCGTCCGCGCTGAACAGTTCCTCCGCCTGGTCCAGGGGCAGGACCACCGTGGGCAGGGGCGTCTGCTCCGACTCGTCGAGGAGGCGTTGGCCCGCGGTCTGCCGGGCCTCCTCCAGGAGGCCGGTCAGGAAGGCCGCGTCCGCGCGCAGGCAGGCCTCCTTGATGTCACCCAGGGCGGGATGGTTCAGGCCCAGGCCGATGCGCAGGTGATGGATCGACCGGGCGAGGCCCCGGTCCCCGGTGAGGGCGTCCCGGCCGGGGCGCACGATGCCGGCCACCAGGAAGTGCCGGTCGTCGCGCCGGATGCGCGGCAGCAGTCCCGCGCGCAGGAAGGAGGACTTGCCCACACCCGAGGGGCCCAGCACCACGAACAGCGACTCGATCCCGGAGGCCCGCATGCCCCGCAGCGCGTCCATGCCCCGGACGATCTGTGCGTCCCGGCCGAAGAACACGGCCGCGTCGGACTCGTCCAGCGGTTCCCACCCCCGGTAGCAGGCCCGCTCCGGATCGTCCGGCGGGGGCCAGGCGAACTGGTCCGCACCGATGCCGGCCCGGCGCAGCCCCCGGTACAGCCGCCGGAGCCCGTCCGTCTGGAAGCACACGGACCGGCCCGCCTCGTCCACGGGGATCTCGGTGGCCGGTCCATCGCCGAACAGGTCGCAGTGCTGCCACTCCCCCGTGATCCCCGCCGTGTCCAGGGGCTCGAGCCGGGCGCACAGGATCAGCTTGCCCAGGGTCTCGGCCGTCCGGTACTCGGCCAGGCTCTCACTCGAGTTCTGCCAGTGGGTGGAGAGCAGGCAGAGCACGACCTCACACCGTTCATTGGCCTGGCGCAGCGCACGCTTCCATCGCTCACCGGGGGCGATGCCCGTGTCACGGTCCAGGTCCAGGAAGATCTCGTCGGCGAGCCCGGGGTCCTGCTCCACGAGCCAGCGTTTCAGTGCCACCGCCTCCGCGGAGTTACGGCTCGAGTGGCTCAGGAACACGCGGGACATCAGGGCGCTCCCGGGACGCGGTGGCCCGCGCGGCGAACGGCACGCGCCGTCGTCGTCCGGCAGAACCCCTGATGAGACGACGGCCCCCACCGGCCGCGGCCCGACCCCCAGTCCATGGCGTCCATGCTCCGCCCGTTTCCGCGGCGCGGCAAGGCGTGGGCGTCTGCGCCGTCACCCCGGGAGGACCCCGGGTACACCGTCCGAGGTAGCCGGGAAATACCTTTTCGAGCCGACGCTTTCCCCGGCTGATCGGACCACCATTGATGACACAGGGCATCCAGGGTTCCGGTCGGCGGAACACCCCCTTGAGGAAAAGGATCACCACCATGTCGCCTCTCAACCGCAAGATCGGCGCCACCCTCGCGGGAACGGCATTCGCTGCCTCTGCGCTCCTCGCCGGGGTTCCGGCCGCGACGGCCAGCACCGCCGGCGTGGACGGCTCTTCGGACGGCGAGTGGCATTACCGAGTGGTCTTCGACTACCTCGACTGCCACGACAACGAGGACCACAAGGGTTACGACGAGGTCTACATGAAGTTCGGTCACCACACCGTCTGGGGCCCCGAGGACATGGACGAGGGAGACCACTACGGGTTCGACGGCGCCTGGGCGGACTTCGACCATGATTTCAAGCTCAGCCTCTGGGACGAGGACCACGGACACCACGACGACGAGGATGACTACCTCGGACACGTCTGGATCGAGAAGCACGACTACGACGAGGGATGGCAGTACGCGACCTTCGACGACCACGGTGCACACTACGAGCTCAAGTACAAGGTCGTGAGGTACTGGGACTAGGCGGGCAGACCGGCACGCCACCGGGTGCGGGATCCACGCCCACGCCGGATCCCGCACCCCGCCGGACATCCCGCCCCCGCATCCGCACCCGCACCCGCACGAATTCAGCAGACCACGAGGGAAGACCATGACCATCGTCTCGACCACCAGTTCCCCGGCCACCGGCACCGCGGTGGTCACCACCGCCACCCGTCACCGGGTCGAGGAGACGTTCACGAGCCGCGGTGCCTCGTACGGCACCCTGGCCGCGGTAGCCACCCGGCTGGCGGTGCTCGCCGTGGAGGACACCCTGAACGGCCCGAGTGAGGACCGCACCCTGGAGCGCATCAGCCTGGTGGAGCACCTGTTGCGGTACGCCAACGCCCAGGGGTCCACCCGGCCGGCCGCCGCCCTCCGGAAGGCGCTGAGCGGCATGCAGACCGCCCTGGACCAGCCCGGCACCCCGGTGCTGTCCGTCCTGGAGGAACTGCGCCTGGCCACCTGCCAGACCCAGTGACCCCGGGGCCGGGCGGTCAGCCGGTCCGGCGCAGGGATGCGGTGACCTCGTCGAAGACCTCCGCGCGCTCGTGGAAGAGCGACGAGGGGGCGAAGAACACGAGCAACTGGGTGGGGTCCGTCTCGACAACCAGGGCCCGGACCTGCAGGGTGGCGGTGGGCAGTTGCACGGATCCCTCCATGACCTGCCCCGTCAGGTCTCCGACGGTGGCCTCTCCGCGGTGGACCAGGTACGCGTCCCGGCCGGGCAGGAGGGCCTCCGCCGCATCGACCCGGGCGGCCGGGGACTGACCCTCCAGCCCGGTGGGACGGTGGTAGATGGCCAGGCCGACGACGTCGGACGGGTCATCGGCCGCGGTCCGGCCCACGGCTGCAGGCGCCTCCGGGTCATCGGCGAAGAACGCGGTGAGGTCCGCCGGGGACAGCACGCTGACCGTGCTGTCCCCGGCCTGGTGGGTGCGGGCGGTCCAGTTCTCCGGGACATCGAGGGTGTAGGGCACGCCGTCTGCACGGAAGGGCACGTACCTCTCCCCCGGTGACCACCGGGCCAGCACCAGGCCGAGGCCCAGGAGCAGGAGGAGCACCGCGCCCAGCACGATCATCCAGCGGGCGCGTCCGCCCACCCGGGGCACCGCGCGGTGCCGGGAGCCTCCGTGCTGGTCCGGGCGGGGACCTGGCCCCGGGCCGCCTCCGGTGTCCGCCGGTCGTCCGGGCTCGGCGCGGACGTCGTCATCGCCACCGCGCGCCGGTCCGTCACCGGCGGGCTCGGTGGGGGCGTCCGGCGGGCGTGGCCGGACGTGACCGACGTCGGTGGCCGGGGCCCCGGACATCAGGCCGACCAGCGCACCGCAGGAAGGGGGCCGGTCCGCCCGGTCCCTCGCCATGCCCCGGAGGATCGCGGACTCGACGACGGCCGGGACGTCGGGGCGTTCACCGGCGAGCCGTGGCGGCTCCCCGGCCAGGTGGGCCCGGAGCCGTGTCTCCTCGTCCGCCTCCTCGTCCGCCTCGTCGAATGGTGGGTGGCCGGCGAGCAGTGCGAACGCCACGCACGCCAACGCGTACACGTCCGCCCGGCCGTCGACGTCCTCACCGCGGATCTGCTCGGGCGCCAGGTAGTCCACGAGACCGGGGTCCTGCGCCGGTGTGGTGGCCCCGGTGACGGTCGCCATCGACCTGCCCAGGCCGAATCCGGCCAGGTAGACGCGGCGGTGGCCGTCCGCGCCGTCGGCGGCGAGGGGATCGTCGGACAACAGGATGTTGCCGGGCCGGACGTCGCCGTGGACCACCCCGGCCGCATGGGCGGCGTCCAGGGCGGCGGCCGTGCCGGTCAGGATGCGCAGTGCCTCGGGCAGCGGGAGGGGGCCGCACCGGTCGAGCTCGGACCGGAGGTCCGTCCCGCGGACGTGGTGCATGGCGACGTACAGCAGCCCCGACCATTCCCCGGTCCCGTACACGGGCAGGATGTTCGGGTGGTCCATGGAGGCCACGAGCCGGGACTCACGTTCGAACCGTCGGGCGAACTCGTGATCGGCCGAGAGTTCCGGGGCGAGGAGCCTGAGGGCCACCGGACGGTCATGTGCGACGTCCAGAGCCCGGTAGACGACGCCCCTGCTGCCCCGGGCGATCAGTGACTGGACGCGGTACCCCGCGATCTCCGCCCCGGGTCCCAGGGAATTCCTCGGGCTGTCCACGGATCAGCCGACCGGATGACCGCAACCGGTGCAGAATCGCGCTCCCGGGTCCACCGCCCCGCCACACTGGGAGCAGAACCGACGACCGTCGAGCCTGTCCGGGGCGGGCCCGGTCCGCGCGTCGACGGTGCCGTCGCCGCCGTGGTCCGGTGCGGCATCCGGCGGTGCCGGCGCGTCGGCCGACCGGGAGTGCCGGGGGGCGGGGCCCGGGTGCGTGTCCCCCCGCCACCTCGCCGGGAGGACTGACGCCACGGACGCGGTGACGGAGCGCCAGCGGCCGGTCTCCGGAGGCCGGTTGTCGGCGCCGGCGGTCGCGGGCGTCCGGCGTCGTCCCAGGACGAGGGCCGCGACAAGGCCCGCCACGAGCAGGGCGCCGATCACGATGGCCAGGAAGGCCCCCCACCGCAGGCCTCCCGCGTCCTCCCCCGACCCGGTGGCTGCCGCCGCGTCGGCGTCCTCGACGGGCTCCAACGTCTGGGCCTGGTGGAGATGGCTCGTCGCCAGCGCGGAATCGTAGTACGTCAGGGACTCCTCGAGGGCGCCCTGGGCCGACCTGCCGGGGTTGCCCGAGGCGAGATGATCGATCCCCCGGCGGAACACCACGTCGAACTTCGAGGAGGACGGTTCCACGCCCGCCTCGTCCATGGCCGCCCGGATCTGCGCGGCGGTCACGAGCGTCAACGATCCGTCGTCCTGGCTCGGCCCGGCCAGTCCGATGACCTGACCGGTCGAGGGGTCGACGATAGGTCCGCCGGACACGCCTGCGCCGAATGGCGCGGCCAGGTCCTCCGGGGAGCTGATCACTCCGGTGGCGGCGTCCAGCCTCACCGGGAGCTGCACCGGACCGTGCTCCGGTCCAGGTCGTCGGGTGAAGCCGAGCAGGAGGTCGTCCGGCCCGGGGGCCGCGTCCGGTGCCGCGACCGTGGCGGTGGGCGCACCCCCGCCGCCGCTGATCCGGAGCAGGGCCACGTCCCCGGGCCCGGACGGGGAGTTGAGCAGTTCGGCCATGACGCCACCGGGCTCCGTCGTATAGGTGCGCACGTGGTACTGCGGGACCCGGAAGTGCACGCAGTGCGTCACCTGGTCGTAGCAGTGCTGCAGGTGCGGACCCCAGTACGGATCCGGCGTGGAGCCCCGCTGGGCCGGGTCACCGTCGTTGCCGACGATGGGGACGCCGATGACGTCGGCGAACAGCTCATTGGCGGCGTAGACGGCCACCTGGTCCGTGTCCACGCGGATGTTCTCCCACGTGGTGGCCACGACGCCGTCCGCGGACACCAGCACGCCCGTCCCGGCCCCCAGGGGCACGGTGGTCCCGCCGCGGGCGATCTCCACCTCACCGGAGGAGTGGTCGATGTGGACGATCTCCGCCACGGCACCGAGCTCGATGCGGACCAGCGCGGCCTTCGTCCCCTCCGTGCCGCTGTGGAGCTCCGTCGACGCAGACGGGGCGGGGCTTCCGGCCGCCGTCAGGCACACCAGGGCGGCGATGCCGAGGAGCACCCGGAGCAGTGGGACACGCGCCCGTCCCCCGGCGGAGCATTCAGCCGACGCTGGCACGGATCCATTGTTGACGAGCAAGGTTCTCACTGTTGCCCCGTCCCTGGGCCAAGAGGTTCCACGATGCCTGGGCAGAGGGTAGCAGGTCACCCCGTGACCCGGAACACATGCCCGTCCGCGGGCCCGTCTCGGTGTGGTCACGGTCGTGGCGGCATCGGATCATTGGGGCCCACCAGTCCCTCCCGGTAGGCCACGGCCACCGCTCCGGCCCGGTCGTGCACGCCGAGCTTCGTCAGGATCCGGTTCAGGTGGGTCTTGACGGTCGCCTCGCTGAGGAACAGGTGCTCGGCCATCGCCCGGCTGCCCAGGCCGTGGGCGAGGAGGATGAGCACCTCCCGTTCGCGATGGGTGAGGCGGCCCATGAGGTCGCCGCGGGGCAACAGCGACTCCGGCCGTCCCTTGAACTCCGCCAGCAGTCGCTTGGCGACCGCGGGGGCGAGCCAGGCGTCTCCGCGAGCGACCGCATGGACGGCCGCGACCAGCTCGTCCGGCGCCGCGTCCTTGAGGACGAAACCGGAGGCACCGGCGCGCAGGGCACCGTGCACGGCCTCGTCCACGTGGAAGGTCGACAGCACCAGGACCCCCGGCTGCGGCGCACCGGCCTCCTGTTCGTCGAGGATGCGCCGCGTCGCCTCGACCCCGTCCATCACCGGCATGCGGACGTCCATCACGACGACGTCCGGTGCGGTCTGGCGGGCCCGCAGCACGGCCGCACGGCCATCGCCCACGGCGTCCACGACCTCGATGTCGTCCTCGGCGCCGAGGATCATCGCGATACCGGTCCGGACCAGGGGTTCGTCGTCGGCGAGCAGGACGCGGATCATGGTGCCACCGCCGGCAGGGTGGCGCGGACCCGGTAGCCGCCGCCGTCCACCGGCCCGGTCAGGATCTCGCCGCCCATGAGCTTGATCCGCTCGTGGAGTCCGGCCAGGCCGTACCCGCTGGTCAGCTCCTGGGCCACGCTGCTGACCGTGCCGGAACCGTCATCGGCCACCTCGACCGTGACGGTGTCATCCACGCGGGCCACGCTCACGCGGACGTGCGTACCCGGTCCGGCGTGGCGGACCACGTTGGTCAGGGCCTCCTGCACGACCCGGTACACGCTCAGTTCGACGCTGGAGTGGAGCCGCCCCTCCATGCCCGACGTCGAGAGCTCGACGGTCACCCCGGCTGCCCTGGTCTGCTCGACGAGGGGATCGAGGTCCTTGAGGCCGGCGATCATCCCGGCCTCGAGCGCCTCCTCATCCGTGCTGCCCACGGTGCGGAGCACCTGGAGCAGGCGGCGCAGCTCGGCCATCGCCTGCTTGCCGACCTCCTCCACGGAGGCGAGCGCCGTCTCGGCCGAGGCTGGGTCCTTGACCAGCAGCCGCCGCGCACCGGAGGCCTGCAGGACCATCACGGTGACCGCGTGGGCCACGATGTCGTGCAGTTCCCGGGCGATCCGCAGCCTCTCGTCCGCGACGGCCTGCGCGGCCCTGACCTCACTCGTCCTGACGAGCTCACGGGCCCGGCGCCGGGACTCCGCGGCCCAGCGTCCCAGGAACCAGGCTGCGAGGTCGAAGACCACCAAGGCCACGCCGACGACCAGGACGGTCGTCCAGGGGTTCCCCTCCCTCGTGGCCAGGGAGGCCTGGTAGGACAGGTTGACGGCATGGGTGCCCAGGATGGCCGCGAGGCACCAGCCGCTGTACCGGGCCGGGCGCAGCGCCGCGGCGGTGAAGAGTGCCACCAGGAGACTGGCCAGGGGACGTGACCCCACCGTCAGGGTCAGGGCGGCGGCGTAACCGCACAGGATCAGGCAGATCAGGACCGGTGCGCGCCGCCGCAGGAACAGGACCGGCACCATCGCGAGGTTCAGCACGACCACCGTCACGGACGGCGGTCCGAGCGCGGACCATCCGGCGTAGGGCACCCCCGTGAACAGCAGCGTGTCCAGGGCCACCGCCCCGAGGGCGATCTTCACGTCCCGGCCGGAGACGATGGGCGAGATCATCGCCCCTCACCCCCGACCTGACGGACCGTGCTCCGGGCCCCGAGGGGGCCCCACGGCCGGCGCCCCGTGCCCATCATCGCCGGAGCGGCTTACCGGTCTCGACTGCACTCATGATCTTCCGTCCCGACCGCCCTTCCAGGCCCTGGCGGTGCTGCACTCATGCGGGCTGGGCCGTGGCGTACCGGCCCGAGCCCAGGTACCGCTCGATGCTCACGGCGCTGCGGTCGAGTTCACCCCCCTGCCTGCGGTGGCGGAAGGTGATGACCTGCCCGGTCCGGCCGCAGGCGCAGGTGCCGGTCTCGACCTCGCCCACGTCGTCGGTGAGGAGGAAGCCCGGATAACTGGTGTTGACGGCGTCCAGTACGGCGATCATGCCGGTCTGCCCGGCGGCGACCTCCCTGGTGACGTCGTGGATGTCCCGGATGGACACGTAGCACCACGGCGGGACGTGCTTGCGATGCAGGTGGCACTCGACCGCGAGCAGGTCCGACTCGATCAGTCCGTACATGTCCCGGACGTTCTCCCGGCTGACGCCCAGCCGGTGATGGCATTCGTCCCGGAAGTCCTCGGCGGAGACGGCCTCGCCCGGGTAGCGCTTCCAGCCGCCCAGGGTGATGACCATGCTGTAGGGGTCCAGGAAGACGTTGATTCCCTCGAGCTCGAGGAACCGGAGGAACCGACGCACGAGGAACGGGGGCCCGATGATGTGGCGGGTCATCAGGCCCTTCCACTTCCGCAGGTACTCCAGGGCCTCGGCGGGATCGAAGACGTTGTCACTGACGAGGTACGCGTGGTCGTCGAGGATGCCGTTGAGGATGTTGAAGACCTTGGCCATGCCGTTCTCCGGGGCGTCGGCGGAGGACGGGCTCAGGAAGAGGCCCGCTCCCCCGGACAGGCCGAAGAACTCCCGGTACGTCCCGGTCAGTCCGACCAGCGCGCGCGTCACCGTCTCGGCGTCGCGGCGCACGACCGAGGACACCCCGCTGGTCCCGGTGGACCGGGCCTCGGTCTCGACCTTGGACAGGGGGCAGGTGAGCAGGACGCGGGCGTCGGCTCGCTTGAACAGGCTGACGGGCAGCAGGGGCAGGCGCTGGAGGTCCTCGAGTTCGTGGAGCGTGGCCGGGTCCACTCCCACGGCGTCGCACTGGGCACGGTAGAAGCCATTCCTGGCCGTGTGGTAGATAGCGGCGTCCCGTACGAGGGTGGTGACCGACCGCGACCAGTCGTCCGGGGTCTGGTGGTGCGCTGCCGACACGTCGCCGAGGATCTGCGACAAGGAGTACATGGTCCTACCTCCCGGCGGTCTCGACGGCCGCCACGCTGGCGGCGGCACGGAGGTACCGGACAGGCAGCACACCGGCGTGATCGACGCAGGCATGGGTGATCTGGTGGTTGGCTCGCATGAGACTGCCCCTCTGCAATTCGTTCTTCCCCGCAGTTCGGCTCACCGATGGGCTCGAACTGTCCCTATGTCAGTCAATGATGGTTGCGAGAACACCAGAAAGGATCCTCCCGCAGCGGTACTTTGGGAATACCTGCGCTGCGGTAGGCCTCGTACTGTTCATTGCGTACGCGGCGCGCAGGGGACCTCTTGGACAACGCACAGCATCGCCATGATTGCGACCGCCCTGCGCCCGGTGCTGGACTTGATCACCGGCGCGGTGATGTGGATCCAGGGGATGGTTCACAGGGAGATACCGCGGCTGCCATCACCCAGAATGGCCGACATCCCGGTCGGAGCACGCCGGCTGAGGTCCGAAGCACGACCTGATCGTCGTGCCCCGGGCCGTTCGGCATCCACCACACTCCGTAGCACCGGGATACCGCCCGTGGCGGACGCTTTTGAGCGGGCTCCGGCACATTCTTGGAGGCACACGGTGTCCCGCTCCTGCACATCCAGCCGCAGCTGACCGGGCCACGACACCCATCCACCTCCCCACTCCGCAAGGTCGATCCCATGTCTCCACATCCGCCGGCAAGTGAACCCGCACCTCGTCCTCCCCGTGAGGCGGTACCGCCGCCGTCACGGCGTGCCCTGGGCGTCGACGTTGCCCGGGCGCTTGCCCTGGTCGGCATGATCGCTGCCCATGTCTTCCCGTCGGACGACGCCGACGGTGACATGACCCTGGCCTACGGCATTGCCGCCGGTCGCGCCTCGGCCCTGTTCGCGGTCCTCGCCGGGGTCTCCATCGCCTTCGTGGAAAAGCGATCCCGCGGACAGTTGGCCGGCCGCACCCTGGCGGCCGACCGGGCCGCCCTGACCGTCCGGGGCCTGCTCATCCTGTTGGTGGGCCTACTCCTGGGCCATTTGGACACGCCGATCGAGACGATCATCCCGTATTTCGGTGTCCTGTTCCTGGTGGCCATCCCGTTCTACGGACGGTCTTGTCGCTTCCTGCTCTTCTCCGCGATCCTCTTTGCCGTCCTCGGCCCGATCCTTCGGCACCTGCTCAACGGCCGTGCCCCGGAGCAGGTCGACATCGAGGCCGACTACACGCTGGTCACCGCGGCGCAGCAGCCGCTGCCGTTCCTTGCCGACATGCTGGTCACCGGTTTCTACCCAGTGGTCAGCTGGATGGTCTACCTGTGCGTCGGCATGGTGATCGGACGACAGGTGCTGACGTCACGCAAACTGGCGCTGCAGCTCATGGGGTGGGGTACGGCACTTGCCCTCGTAACCTGGAGCACCTCGAAGATCCTGCTCGGTCCTGTCGGTGGATTCCAGCGCCTCGTCGAGGCGACGCCAACCATGGACGGGGAGGACATCGCCGATGTGCTGGCCTACGGCCCATCGGTGTTGATGCCGAACACGACATGGTGGTGGTTGACGGCTGTCGCGCCACATTCCGAAACGTCGTTCAACATCCTGCACACTCTGGGCTCGGCTCTGGCCGTCCTGGGCCTCACCCTGTTCCTGGCCCGTGGGGGGCACAAGGTCTTCACAACGTTCGCGGCCCTCGGCGCGATGACCCTGACCCTCTACTCGACCCATTGCATCATCCTCATGCTCGAGATCCTGGACGAGGATCGCCCGGTGGTGTCCCTGTGGACTCAGATGATCGCCTTCATGGTCTACGCGCTGATGTGGCGAAGTTCGATGGGCAGGGGCCCGCTGGAGGCGATCATCTCGGAGGCCAGCGACTGGGTGCGATGGCGTGTGCGAGGAACGCGCCCAGTTCCCCCTTCACCGGACTCGGTGGAGCGGTCGCAATCGCCGCGACCGGTCGGGGCAGCCCGATGAATCACCCGTCAGTCTCACCAAGCCGCATAACACCGACAAGAACACCGAAGGGAAACAGATCATGAAGACTCTCATTGTGGGTGCCGGGGCCACCGGCGGGTTCTTCGGCAGCCGTCTCGTCCAGGCTGGTCGCGACATCACGTTCCTGGTCCGCCCCCGTCGGGCCGAGCAGCTGCGCGATGGCCTTCGCGTCTACGGGCCCGGATACGACGAGACGGTACCCGTCCGCACCGTCACGGCCCGTGAGCTGGACGGGCCCTACGATCTGGTCCTGTTGATGACCAAGGCATGGTCTCTTGACGAGGCGATGGAGGACATCGCCCCGGGGGTCGGGCCCAATACTGCGATCCTGCCCCTGCTCAACGGCCTGGCCCACCTGGACCGAGTCAACCACCGGTTCGGTCCCGACTCCGTGTTGGGTGGAATCGTCCGCGTGGTCACCACTGTGACCCCAGAGGGCGCGGTCCTGCAGATGAAGCCGCACGCCAGCCTGATCTTCGGCGAACAGGACCGGCAACGCACGGACCGCGCGGCCCGCATCGAACAGGAGCTCACGGTCCCCGGTTACGACCTGATCCTCGGCGAGGACATCCTGGCCGCCATGTGGCACAAGTGGGCCTTCATCGTGGCCGGGGGAACCACCACGTGCCTGATGCGCGGCACAATCGGCGCCATCCTGGCCACCCCCGGTGGCAGGGAGTTCGTCCTGGAGGTCATCGACCAGACCGAACGCGTCGCAGCAGCAGCCGGTTACCCTGTCTCCGAACTCGCCCACGCGGCGAGCCTGGAGATGTTCACTGAGCCCGGATCCGTGTTCACGTCCTCCCTCTACCGGGACCTGACGGCGGGGTTCTCACACGAAGGGGAACACCTGCTGGGTCATTTCGTGGCCATCGCCGAGCGGCATGGCGTGGATGTTCCCCTGACCCGACTGGCCCTGGCCCAGGTCCGGGTTCACGACCAGATGGCTGACCTCCGCAGCCGCCCAGCGCAGGAAGTTCCTCTGCAGATGGTTGCGGCCTGACCCCTGCTCCGTCGTCAAGACGGCAGGGAGAGCCGCCCGATCCCGATCGTGGGACGGGCGGCTCTGTCGTGTCCCGCTACCGTGCCCCGTAGGCCCTCAGCGCAGGCCGGGACAAACGACGTGCCGCATCAGCCATAGCGACGCAGCTCCGAGAAGAAGTCATCGATCACCTGGAGCCCACCGCTTCTGGCCACTTCGTCGTAGACGTACTTCCCCACGGCCAGGTCGAGCACGCCCAGGCCGAACGGCGAGAACACCACCGGGCGGTCATCCGGCAGGGAGACCGAGCCGGCCATGACGTCGGCCAGGGTTCCGTCCACGAAATCCCGGTGGCCCACCATCTGCTCGACGAGGTGGGCGGAGGTCTCGGCCTTGAGGCAGTGGTCGACGTCGTCCAGGATGTTGGCAGAGGCCAGCAGGACTTCCGGTGCCAGGTCCCTCAGGGACACGTGCAGCACCAGCGGATTGTGGGCGAACCAGGTCACGTCGTGCACGTGCGGCTGTGACGCGATGGTGGCGAACACGATGAGGTCGCTGTCCCGGATCATCGGCTCAGGATTCTCGTGCACGGTCACCCGAGCAGTAGTGCCGCTTCGTTCCAGGTATCCCTTGTATCCCTCCGCGCTCTCGACCGAGAGGTCGTGTACCCCGATCTCGTCGAAGGCCCAGTCGGTCGCGTCGAGGAAGGCGTGGATGTACCGGGCGATGAGGCCTACACCGAAGAACCCGATGCGTCTGGGCCTTTCCCCTCCCCTGCTGAGCCAGTCCGCGGCCGCGGCCGCCGATGCGGCCGTCCTGGAGGCACTGATGACGGAGCTCTCCATACAGGCGAACGGGTATCCCGTGGCGCGGTCGTTGAGGATCAGCACCGCGGAGGCACGGGGTATACCCGACGCCACGTTGTCCGGGAAGCTCGAGACCCACTTGATCCCGTCCACTCCGACGCTCCCGCCGATCGAGGCCGGCAAGGCGATGATGCGCGAAGTCGGACGGTCCGGGAAACGCAGGAAGTATGACGGCGGGTTCACCGAGTCCCCGGCGGCGTGCACCCGATAGGTCTCCTCGACCAGTCCAACGACCTCCTTCTCCCGCCCTTGGAGCACCTGTTGCACCTGGGCCCCGGGAATGACCGCAAACGGCGGAACGGCCTTGAGTTCCGTTGTCGTGGCCGGTGACGTCGTGAGATCACCCTTCATCGGACATCCTCCTGGACAGTGGTCACCAGATCGAATACCCGTTGCGGTTCCGCCATTCCGACGAGGATCTCTCGAGGCCCCTCGTAGGCCTCACGGCTGTGGGCCATGCGAACGTTGTCCACGACCATGAGGTCCCCAACTTCCCACGGGGTCCGCAGGGTGTGGGCCTCATAGACCTCATTCAGCAGGGTGATGACGTCCTCATCGATCGGATCGCCGTTGCCGAAGCGGGTATTGAACGGCAACCCATCGGGACCGTAGACGTCCACCAGGTACTCCCGGATCTCGGGTGCGATCGTCCATTCGTTCAGGAATGCAACCTGGTTGAACCAGCAGCGATCTCCGGTCAGCGGGTGGCGGACCACGGCGGGGCGTCTTTGCCGGGTGCGCAGTTCCCCATCGGACTGCCACTCGAATTCGATCTCATGGTCTCGGCAGTAGCTCTCAACGGCAGCTCGGTCGGAGACCCCGAAGGCCTCCTCATAGGACGCTCCGATGTCCTCGTTGTAACTGCGGGCCAGCAGCCAGCCCTCGTGTTCGAAGCGCCGGACCAGGTCCTCGGGGAGGGCGTCAAGAACCGTTCGAGCGTCCGCCACCCCCGTCACGCCACCGGCGCTAGGCGCCTCCAGACAGGCGAAGAGCATCATGCCGGGGAACTCCAGCGCATAGCTGAGTTCGTGGTGCATGCACATGGGTTGGTTCGCGGGCCACGTGAGCGACGAGTAGACGCCGTCGACATACTGCTTCCTGGTGGCGAAGGCCTCCCGGTCTGGCATCAGTCCATTCGGAGCCAGCCGGTGGAAGACGGCAGCCACTTCGGTTGCATCCTGAAGACCGAGCCCGCGGACCATCACTGCACCGTGTTCGGTCACGGCTGCACGCAGGGAATCGCGCTGCTGCTCGGCCCATTGAACGGGATCATGGCCGTCCGTGAGGGTAAGCATCGGAGGCCGACCGGTTTGGTGATCCACATCTACCTGGATCTTGGGTGGAGGAGACGACATCGGGAGTCCTTTCGGAGTATCGAGTGGGTCAACTGGTTCTCGTGGTGTCTGGAGCTGGGTCAGGTTCGGTGGCGCTTCCTGCCTGTGGAGGCGCGGCCGGTTCAACGGGGCGCCCGTGACCTGAGTCACCGAGCAGTGTTGCCATGTCGGCCAGAACCGGCGTCCGCAGCACGTCCTGCAGGGACAGGGCACGCTTGAGTAGGACGACAAGCTTCACCGCTGACAGGGAGGTGCCGCCCAATTCGGAGAACGAATCGCGTCTCCCGATCCGGCTCGGGGATATGCCCAGGACCGTCCCCCACGCTCCGGCAAGTCGCGCCTCGGTACTCGTGAGTGCCTCCATCGATATGTCGTCGGCCTCAGGCACGGCCTCGTGCGCCATGCGGCTCAAGGCCTTCCGGTCAATCTTCCCGTTGGCGGTCAGGGGAAGGCTCTCGTGCCACCGGTACGCCGTCGGGACCATGTAGGCCGGGACCCGCGCGGCCACGTATTGGCGGATCTCGTCGACCTCGAGTGGCCGATGTCCGGAATAGAAGGCCACGAGGAACTTGGCCTGATCTGCCTGGCCGACGACGACGGCGCCGTCGCGAACACCGGGAACACGCAACAGCGCGTTCTCGATCTCACCGATCTCGATGCGGAATCCGGAGATCTTGACCTGGTGGTCGTGCCGCCCCAGGTATTCCAGTTTTCCGTCCGGTGACCAGCGTCCGTAGTCACCCGCCCGGTAGAGTCGTTCGCCCTCCACGAAGGGGTCCGTGGAATACGCCTGCGCCGTCCGCTCCGGATCATTGATGTATCCGCGCCCCACACACACGCCGGAGAAGGCGATCTCGCCCGGTGCCCCGAGCGGTGCGAGCCGCTGCCGCTCATCGAGGATGTAGATCCGGACGTTCGGGACCGGCCGGCCCAATGGCACATGGTCACCGGCCGGCGCGGTGGTCATGACTTCATGGTTCGTGTCATCCGAGGTCTCCGTCAGTCCGTAGGCATTGACGAGTTTGACGGCAGGTACCACGTTGAACCACCGCCGCACCAATTCCGGTTTCAAGGCCTCCCCCGTCGCTGAGACACAGCGAAGGTGCGGAAGTTCACGGGGCTCGCTCTCCAGATATGCCACCACCGCTTCCAGGTACGACGGGACGACCTGGAAGACCGCCACCCCACCCCGTTCCACCGTGTCGACGAACTGTTCGACGTCGAGGATCCGGTCCTGTCCGATGATGAGCGTTCGACCACCCACGACGAGGGCCGAGACCAGTTGCCAGAGTGAGATGTCGAAGCACTGGGGAGCGCTCTGGGCGACGACGTCACCGGGGCCGATCCCCTGGTCCTCGATCTTGGCGTAGAGATGGTTCACCATCCCCTCGTGCTCGCACATCGCCCCCTTCGGTTCCCCCGTTGAGCCTGAGGTGAAGTAGACGTAGGCCAACTGATCCGGACGCACCTGCACCGCGAGGTCGTGCGCGGCATGCCCTTCTGCCTCCACGTCCTCCATGAGCAGCTTCGTGACCGCCGGCATCTTGACGAGCGCTGTGTCCAGTGAGTCGGTGCTGCCTTCCTCGGTGAGCACCATCCGGCAGTTGGCCCGGGTGAGCGTCCTGGCAATCCGGTCGGCGGGAAAGTGCGGCTCGAACGGCAGGTATGCACCTCCGGCCTTGAAGATGCCTATTACGGCGGCCATCCACTCCAGGTTCCGCTCGGCGACGACCGCCACGATGTCCTCAGCCTGCAGTCCACGGGCGAGGAGGGCACGGCCGATCCTGTTGGCACGGTCGTTCAGCTCCGCGTAGGTCCACTGTCGCGTGTCCTGGATGGCAGCGATGTGCTCAGGATGTTGCCGGACCTGGTCCTCGAACAACTGGTGGAAGCGTCGCGGAGGCCTGGACCGCACGGGCCCGGCCAGTTGTTCAAGCTGGAAACGCTGCTCGTCCGGACCGACCAAGCCGGCGTCCATGGGGCCCGCCTCGGGCTCAGTGACCAGGTGACGGAGTGCCGTCAGGTGATAACCCGCGATCCTGAGTGCGGCGTCGGCATCCAGGACGTTCCGTCGGTACCGCAGGCGAAGTACCCAGCCTTCGGGCACACTACGGAGGAACAGTCCAAGGACCGTGTCCTCGGACAGTGATCGGGAATCCCCGTCGTGCCGGGTGTCGAACACCACCTCGTACGCGGGAGCACTCTCCTGATGAGGAGCCTGTCCCAGGCCGGACTGTTGCGTGCGAGCATGGTTCAGCCTGGCATGCATCTCGCGGACAAGAACTCGCCACGACGGCTGGTCCAGATCCAGGGTGTAACGTCCGGCCCCTTCCAGACCCACTCGACCGGAGGTCACCTCCGTCTCACCCGCGAGGGCCCCGAGCACCCTCGCATGGACCGTTAGCCAGATCGAACCGGGGGTCACTCCGAAGTCTCGTGCCATGGTGCCCACGCCTGTGCGCAGATCCTCCGGCACCACCACCTCGACTGTCCCCTGGCCGTGCCAGGGGTCCCTCGTCCACCGAGGAATCCTCGTCGGTGCGGTCTCCGGGAGGGCCTGCCGGTCACTGGCGCGCTCTGGCGAGGGGTCGGCAGCAGCCCGGCAGGTGGCTGGAGGGGTGGTGGTCATGACCGGGTCCTTTCCGGACTGCTGGCGGGCGTGATGGCAGAACGCGCCTCGTGGGCCGGGTTGCCACCCCACAGGGATCCCCGAGCGAGCGTCTCCCCCTTCATCACGAAGGAGTCGGCGGCGATGACGACACCGTCTTCGACGGTCACCCCGTAGTGGACGAGACCGCCGACACCGAGAGTGACGTCGTCGCCCAGGACAGAGCGGTCGGACTTGAACGCGCCGTCCTCCTGGGAATGGCACTGGATCAGGGTCTGCACGTTCAGCGTGCACCGTGAGCCGATCGTCGTCAGGCTCCGTTCGGTCATCTCGCAACCGTCATCGAAGACCCGGGCCCCGATCTTCACGCCCACCAGCCGCATCATCAGCGGCCTGAACGGTGTCCCGTTGAGGAGGGCCATGCGGCGACTCGGGATGTGGAGTTTCCAGTACCGCTCGTGCCACCAGAAGTACGGGTTGTAGATGGAACAGAAACGGGGCTGCAGTGCCCGGGACCGCGTCACGAGGTGCTCGACGCCGACGTAGAACAGCAGGCTGACCATCAGGGTCAGGACGAACGACGCCGTGAAGGCGAAGACACCGAAACGGTCGAACAGTTCAAGGGCGGCAAACGCTGCCAGCAGGGCAATCGTGGCGTCGAGCCATCGGACCAGAAGGAAGAGCGCCATCGTACGCAGGTTGTGCTCGTTTTTGGACGAGAGGTCGCGGAGGAAGTGGGCGCGGTCCACATGCTCCTCCGGAAGGGTGTCTCTCAGGACCGAGCGAGGGATCTCGAACGGCGGTGAACCAAGCAGGCCCACGTCATGACGCATCGGACCGTCGATGGGGACCATCACCTTGGTCCCGAGCAGGCAGTTGTCGCCCACCTTGGCTTCGGCCGGATAGAGAACGAAATTGCCCAGGAAGCTACGCGCTCCGATCGCCGCCCGGCCGAGCTTGAAGGACGTCGCGGAGTAGTCGGTATTCATGAACGAAACCCCGTCGGCGATCATCGTGCCGGTGCCGATCGTCGACAGGAACGGGTTGTCGTGCTTGAAGGACGTTCCCATGTTCGAGCCCGTCTGATCGACCTCCTTCAGGTCGTACCCGATGGCCCGCATGTAGTTCACGACGTACGAACTGTCGCCGAAGAGAATGTTGAGCACGTGGCTGTTCGTCAGTCTTGTCACCGCTTGCTCTGCGGCATGCCTGACCCCGAACAGCGGATACACCGTGTCGGGTTTCAGGCCCAGTTGAAGCAGTCGGGGCAGGGTCGACATGATGACCAGTGCGACGATCGTTCCACCGAGGACGCCCACGCCGGCGAAGGCGACGACGTCGGCGTAGAAGACCCAGTCGGTGAAGGCGTGCGGATTCGCCTCCAGGAGTGCTGCCACACGTGGATGGGCCAGAACGACCAGCAGAATCGTCTGTACCAGTGGAAGGCCCAGTCCGAGCATGGCGACGAGCTCATACGTGGCGTAGGCGCCCCGACGCCACGACCGGAGGGGCACGGTCTCGACCGTGGCGTAGTCCACGTCCGTCCGCCTCCCCGGTGAACCATGCCACCGCTCACCCGCGGGCACCATCTGGCCGGTGTACAGGGTGGATCGGTGGCCCAGTTGAGTGCGATCACCCATGCTCGTATTGATGTCGAGGACGCTGCCCTCGCCGACGAGCACGTCGTGGCCCAGAGTCACCCCGCCGATCTGGATGACGCCGCCGTGGGCACGGTAGCCGTTGGCGAACACGTCCTTGCGGATCACCGTCCCGTCGCCGATGGTGACCAGATCGGCGCAGATCGGCAGATGAGTGGTCAGGATCGTCACGTTGCGTCCTACCTTCGCGCCCAGGGCCCGGAGGTAGAAGGTCGTCAGCGGTGAACCGGTCATCAGCGCCAGGGGGGAGGTGCGAATCAGCGTCTTGACCAGCCAGAACCGGAAGTAGGCCAGGCTCCAGATGCGGATCTCCTGGGGTCGGAAGCGCCCGATGATGATCCACTTCGCAGCCACCGGCAGGAGGCACAGGAACGCGAACAGGGCCACACCGTAGGCGGTAGAGCGCAGGTAGATCTCCCAGAGGCTGATCCCGTGGCCCACCCAGTGATGGTTGCCCGGCCCGGCCTCCGGGAATATCCACTGATACCACGCGACCGCGACCATGGCGGCACCCATGCTGTATCCGACGTAGACGAGCACCTGGAGGACGCCACAGGTCACGTACTCCCACGTCCGTGCGTCCATGGGCGCCGGTGTCTCCGGCACGGCCGCCAGTACAGGGGAGGACTCCTGCGATTCCACCTGCGGCGAGGGATCGTGCAGCGCCGCCGCGAGCGCCGCGATGCTCGGGCTGGCATAGACGTCCTTCATGGACACCGCCGGTAGGTCCGGCGCCTTGCGCACCCGGGCGCAGAACTGCGCCATCACCAGGGAGTCGGCACCGAGGTCCTCGAAGAAGTTCGCGTCCACGGGTACATCCTGACGGTCCAGCACACCGACCAGTACTTCCGCCAGCCGGGCCTGCACCGACGCCGGAGCGGCCTCTGCTGGCGCCAGGGCCCCAGCCAGGGTCGCGATCGTCGGGTGCCGGTAGACGTCCTTCATGGACACCGACGGCAGGTCCGGCTGCTTGCGCACCCGGGCACAGAACTGCGCCATCACCAGCGAGTCCGCACCCAGGTCCTCGAAGAAGTTGGCGTCCACGGGCACCTCCTCCCGCTGCACCACGGAGGCGAGGAGCTGGGCCAGGCGACGCTCGAGTGGACGGTCCGCAGCGGCACCCCCGGTCTCCGGTATGGCGGGGTGAACGCTGGGTGCCGGGACACGGGGAGCCGTGGACATCGGCAGGGTGTCGACGAGCTTCTTCACTGCGCGACGCTCCCCGGCGAGGAGTTGACCACCGTCGATGCCGACGCGTCGGCCCCGGTGAGCGCCTCGGCCCCGAAGTGGTCGAGCACCCAGTCGGGATCGTAGACGGTGTCCAGGTACGGGCGGCCCAGGTCCGGGGAGATGGCCACC
The DNA here is from genome assembly GCF_000224415.1 of Citricoccus sp. CH26A. Classification (GTDB taxonomy): domain Bacteria; phylum Actinomycetota; class Actinomycetes; order Actinomycetales; family Micrococcaceae; genus Citricoccus. The sequence goes on from NZ_AFXQ01000002.1 coordinate 62,962, forward strand.
GCGGTGACGTGCTGGGCATGGTGGTCCGCGAGCCAGGTCATGGCGCCGTGGACCACGGTCCCGGTGGAGCCGCCGAACAGGAACCCGCGAGAGGCCAGGAGGTGGCAGGTGCGCACCGTGTCCACCTCCTCGACGAGCACCACGTCGTCGACCAGTGACTCGTCGAGCTGGGGCGGCCGCACGCTCATGCCCAGGCCCGGGATCAGGCGGGTGGCCGGCGGGCCACCGAAGGAGACGGATCCGGCGGCGTCGACCGCGACGATCCGCACGTCCGGCCGGTGCTCACGGAAGTACCGGGCGCACCCCATCAGGGTGCCCGTGGTCCCGGCCCCGACGAACAACACCTCGAGCCCGGGGAACTGCGCGGCGATCTCGGGTGCGGTCCAGCGGTAGTGCGCTCCCCAGTTGCCGGGGTTGGCGTACTGGTTCAGCCAGACGTACCGGTCGTCGGACTCGCACAGTGCGCGGACGTGGTTGAGCCGGGCCCCGAGCAGGCCGTCCACGGGATCGGGGTCCGTGACCAGGTCGACCTGGGCCCCGAGTGATTCCATGAGCTGACGGGTCGCGGGGTTGCAGCGCGGGTCGATCACGCACACGAAGCGGTATCCCTTGCTGGCGGCGATGATGCTGAGGGCGACGCCGAGGTTGCCCGAGGAGGACTCCACGAGCACGGAACCGGGGCCGACCTTCCCCTCCCGCTCGGCCCGCTCGACCATCTCCATGGCCGGCTTGAGCTTGATCGATCCGGCGAGGTTGAATCCCTCGATCTTCAGGTAGAGCGGCCTCCCGAGTACTCCCTCCAGGTCGATGAACAGACTCTGCTCGTTGAACAGGTGCGGTTCCTTGATGATGGTCATGATGTTCCTCGATCTCTTGCCCTATGCGCGGCCCCAGGACCGCTCCCCATCAAGAGTGGATTCGAAAACACGAGAAAGAATCCTCCCGCCTCGGTATTTTGGGAATACCTACACAGCGGTATGCGGGGTACTTTCTGCGGCGTACTCGGACCCCGTCCACCCGGGTGCCGGCACCCTTGGAGGCCGGAGTGCCGGGTGGCCTGCCCGGATGCCGGCCAACGCGCGAAAAGGCCCCCGTCCGGCGGTGCGGGACGGGGGCCTGACGGTTTTCAGCCGGCCGGCGCGGAGGCCGGCTCGGGGACCGGCCGGTGCGTGATGAGGACGGGGCACCGGGCGTGGGCCGCCACGGCAGAACTGACCGAACCCAGCAACAGGCCGACGAAGCCCCCATGGCCCCGGCTGCCGACCACCACCATCCGGGCGCCCTCGCTGAGGTCCCGGAGCACCCGCGCCGGCGAACCGCTGCGGACCTCCCGTTCCAGTCCCGGAGGCAGCTCGGCCCCGAATACGGCGGCCAGGGCCTGGTCGAGCCGCTCCCGGGCAGCATCCTCGAACGTGCCCTCGAGGGGGTATGGGTAGTCAGACGCCGTGACCGGTAGGTCCCACAGGGTCACCGCCTTCAGCGGACATCCCATCAGGCCGGCCATCCGGCCGGCCTCGCGTAACGCCTCCAGGGAGGCCTCGGAGCCGTCGACCCCGACGACGATCGGCTGTGATGTCTGCATCGTGGAGCTCCCTCGGGTACCGGTGTCCGGTTGTGCGGACACCGTAGGCTCCACGGCGGGGCCCGCACAACGTCCGCCCGTCGGCTATTGCCGGTCCACGTCGTATTGCGCGGCCAGGCGCACCGGGGCGCTCATCGCGCCGTAGCCGTCGTACCCGCCGCGGCGTTCGACCACCTCGAAGAAGACGCTGCCGATGGTGCGGGTGTAGAAGTGCAGGAACTCCCCCCGCTCGTCCCGGTCGTACATCAGGTCGTTCTCGCGCAGCACCCGCAACAGGCCTTCGTCCAGGTCGAAGCGGGCGTGCAGGTCCTCGTAGTAGTTCGCCGGGATCGGCAGGAACCGCAGGCCGGCCCGCCGGGCGCGGCGGGCGACCTCGGCCACGTCCGAGGACAGGAAGGCGACGTGTTCCGGGAAGTCGGCGCGCCGCCGTCGCCGTCCCTCGTCCGTGCCCTCGAGCACCTGCGGCAGCATGTTCAGGGCCAGGCGGACCGAGGCGTCGTCCGTCTGCACGACCTGGGACCGCACCAGTCCCTGGGGTGAGGCCACCTCGTTGTTGGCCCGGGCGTGCAGGCCGAACAGCGCCCGGTAGAACAGCACGCCCTCGTCGAACCACTGCCACGGCTGGGCCAGGTTGACGTGGTCCACCCCCAGGATCAGGGACTCACCTGCGGACGACGCCGGCGCGTCCGCCGCGCGCAGGGGTCCCGTGCCGCGGCCGGTGGCGTCCGGCCCGAACTCCCCGGTCCAGCCCGGTTCCCGGCCCTCGTCCGGCACCGGGGCGACGAAGAGCTCCGAGCCGTCCGGGGCGGTGACCCCGCGCAGGACCATCTCGTCCGCCCGGTTGGAGCGCCAGGCCACGGGGTACTGCAGCAGCCGGGCGCGGTCCATCGTGGCCCGGGGGTCCGGGACCTGCAGGCCCAGGCCCACCAGTTCCGACCCGTCCTCCCCGCGGGGCCGGGGCCGGCCGTTGAGCACCACGCGGGCGTCTCCGGCGGCGTAGAGCCGGACGTCCTTGGTCCGGTGCGGACCGCGGTCCTGGAAGCCCAGGGCGGCCAGGATCTCGGTCACGTCCTGGGGCTCGGCGGCCAGCACCTCGGCGTAGTCCCAGCCCCTCGGCTGCAGGTCCGCCGCCTCGTCCGGGTGCGCCGTCGCCTCCTGCAGCCAGTGCAGGGAGCGCATGGCCGCCAGTGCCGTGCGCGGGGTGTCCGTCTGCCGGTAGACGTCGCTGAAGACCTCCAGGGACAGCGGTCCGGCATACCCGGTGGCGACCAGCTCCCGGTAGAACCCGACCAGGTCGAAGGCGCCCTCGCCGGGGAAGGTGCGGTGGTGGCGGGACCAGGACAGCAGGTCCAGCAGCAGGTTCGGTGCGTCGGCCAGCTGCACGAAGAAGATCTTCTCCCCCGGGATGGACCGGAACCCGGTGACGTCACCGCGGCGGGAGAGGATGTGGAAGGAGTCCAGGCACACGCCCAGGTTGGGCCGGTCGGCCTGTTCGACCAGGCTCCAGGCGTGTTCGTAGGTGCTCACGTACCGTCCCCAGGCCAGCGCTTCGTAGGCGATGCGGATGCCGTAGCCGGCCGCCAGGTCGGCCGCCTGCCGCAGCTGGTCGATCGCGACCTCGTCCTCCCACCGGGTGGCGGTGCCGACGTTGGAGCACAGCAGGATCAAGTCCATGCCCATGCGCCGCATCAGCCGGAACTTGGCCTCGAGCCGGCGCAGGTTGGCGGCGAAGACCTCGGTCTCGACCCCCTCGAGGTCGCGGAAGGGCTGGTACAGGTCCAGGGTCAGTCCCAGCTCCCCGGCGAGGTCGGCGACCTGTTCCGGGGACAGGGGGGAGGCCACGAGGTCCGGCTCGAAGACCTCGATGCCGTCGAAGCCCGCCTGGGCGGCGCCGCGCATCTTCTCCTCGAGGGTTCCGGACAGGCAGACGGTGGCGATGGAGGTCCTCACGGCGCTCACTCTACGCACCCCGCCCCGTCGACCGGGCGGCCACCAGCTCCAGGAAGTGGCGGCGCATCCGCCCGGCGTCGGCCGGGCGCCCGGTCACCAGGCCGAAGGCGTCCACGGCCTGGCCCACGGCCATGGTCCCGCCGTCCACCACGGCGCAACCCCGGTCCCGTGCGGCGACGATCAGCTCGGTGTCCACCGGCAGGTAGACCACGTCCGAGACCCACATCCCCGACCGCAGCCACTCGGCGGCCACCGGCATGCCGGGGTGCAGGTGCATGCCCACGGGCGTGCAGTGCGCGAACCCGGTGGCCCGCGCCAGGGCCTGCCGCAGGTCGCCGTGGGGCCGGGCGGACACCCGCTGGGCCGGGAACTGCTCCTGCAGGTCGGCGGCCCGCGCACCGGCCCGGTCCGCGTCGAGGTCGATCAGCACCAGTTCCTCGGCACCGGCGCGCAGCAGGGCGTAGGCCACGGCCGAGCCGGCGCCGCCGACACCCAGCTGGACCACCGAGGCCAGGTCCGCCTCCGGCAGCGTGGTGCGCAGGCCGGTGATGTACCCGGAGAAGTCCGTGTTGTGACCCACCGAGCGCCCGCCGGCGAACACGACGGTGTTCACGGCCCCGAGGTTCCGCGCGTCCCCGTCCACCTCGTCCAGGTGCGCCATGATCGTCTGCTTGAACGGGTGCGTGATGTTGAAGGCGTTGAAGCCCAGCCGGCGGCCGTACTCCAGCAGCAGGGGCGCCTGGCGCTGCGCCTCCTCCCCGGTGAACCCTAGGGCGGCCACGTCCACGGGGCGGTAGAGGTAGTGCAATCCCTGTTCGCGTCCCTCCCTCTCATGCATCGGCGGGGTCAGCGAGGCGGTGATCCCGTCCCCGATCAACCCGACGAGGTAGGACTCTGCGACTGTGCTCATGCGGTTTCCTTCGCGGTGGGTGGACGCGCCTCAGCGCGGGGGCAGTTGGATCGAGAGCTGGTGGGCGGCGGTCAGGAGCGCGGGCAGGTGGCCCTTGAGCCCCTCCAGGTCGCAGCGGAACAGTGGGGCCGCCAGCGCCACGACCGCGATCAGGCCTCCCGAGGGGTCCTGGACCGGGACCGCGATGGCGGCCATGCCGATGTCGTTCTCCTCGGACTGCCCGGCCCACCCCTGCTCGCGGGCCTCGGCGACCTGACGGGCGAGGACGGAGCGGTCGGTGACCGAGTGCTCGGTGCGGGGCGTCAGGTCCACGGTCGCGAGCAGGTGCTCCCGGGTCTCCTCGTCCGTGAAGGCCAGCAGGGCCTTGCCGATCGCGCTGGTGTGCAGCGGGCTGTATCCCCCGGGATCGGTGGTCGTGCGGAATTGCGGCCCGTCGACCGTGTGGACGGTCAGCGCGCGCCCGCGGTCCAGCACGGACAGGATCGAGCTCTCCCCCGTCGTCTCGGTCAGTCTCGAGAGCACCGCGGCGGCCGTGGCCGTGAACCCGCGGCGGTGCGCCACCTGTTGGCCCAGCTGGAAGACGGGCAGCCCCAGCGAGTAGCGCTTGTCCCGGGGGTCGTAGGACAGGAAGTCCGTCTCGGTCAGGGTGGACAGCAGCCGGTGCACGGTGCTGAACGGGTAGTCCACCCGTTGGGCGACCTGTGCGGCCGTCCCGCCGTCGGGGAATTCCCCGACCACGGTGAGGACCTCCAGGGCCTTGCCGACCGTGCCGGTCTGGACCGTCGCCATGCGTGCCTCCTTGACACTCCGCTGTGATGTGCGCCATGCTCATTCCTAACATACAGGAGTTACTCCCATTATTCGAGAACTTCGCATCAGCGGATGGGATTCACCCCCGCTCTCCCCCTGACGATGCACAACCCAAGGATTCCGTCATGACCCATGCATCCCCTGACGCCGGCGCCCACGGCGCCGCCCACGTCAAGACCCCCAGGAAGGCCGCGCTGGCCGCCTGGATCGGTTCCGCCCTCGAGTACTACGACTTCGCGGTCTACGGCACTGCGGCGGCGCTCGTGCTCAACCACCTGTTCTTCCCGGACGACGCCTCCCCCGGCGTGGCGATCCTGTTGTCGATGGGCACCGTGGGCGTCGCCTACGTCGTGCGGCCGCTCGGCGCCCTGATCATGGGCCCCCTGGGCGACCGGATGGGCCGGAAGTTCGTCCTGATGCTGACCCTGTTCATGATGGGCGGTGCCACCTTCCTCGTGGGCTGCCTGCCCACCTACGACCAGGCGGGCCTGCTCGCCCCGGCCCTGCTGGTGCTCTGCCGCGTCATCCAGGGACTCTCCGCCTCCGGGGAACAGTCCAGCGCCATCTCGGTCTCCCTGGAGCACGCGCAGGAGGACCGGCGCGCCGTCACCACCAGTTGGACCCTGCAGGGCACCCAGTTCGGCACCCTGCTGGCCACCGCCGTGTTCATCCCCTTCACGCTGTTCCTCACCGAGGAGCAGTTGTTCTCCTGGGGTTGGCGCATTCCGTTCTGGCTCTCGGCCGTGGTGGTCGTGGTCGCCTGGATCATCCGGCGCCGCCTCGAGGAGCCGCCCGCGTTCGAGCAGGCCAAGGCTGAACTGCACGGTGAGAAGCCGGCCACCCCGCTGGCCCTGATGGTCAAGTACCACAAGGCCGCCGTCATCCGCATCGCCTGCGCCGCGATGATCAACACCGTCAACGTGGTCTTCCTGGTCTGGTCGCTGTCCTTCGCCACCTCGGTGGTCGGCCTGGACCGCCCCACCATGCTGTGGGTCGCCGTGCTGGCCAACGCCGTGGCCTTGGTGGTCATCCCGCTGGCGGCCCTGCTGGCGGACCGGATCGGGCGCAAGCCGGTGTTCCTCGCCGGCGTCATCGGCCCGGCCGTGATGATGTACCCGTACCTGTCCGCGATCGAGGCGGGGAACTGGACGCTGATCTTCCTCTTCGGCGCCATCCTCTCGGGCTGCTTCTACTCCCTGGCGAACGGGATCTGGCCCTCGTTCTACGCCGAGATGTTCCCCACTCGCGTGCGCGTCACCGGCCTGGCCATGGGCACCCAGATCGGCTTCGCCATCTCCGGGGGCCTGACGCCGATCGTCGCCTCGGCCGTGGCCGGCGCCGAGGGCACGAACTGGCTGGCGGTGGCCATCGTCGTGAGCGTCGCCTGCGCCATCTCCGCCGCGGCGGCGCTGACGGCCAAGGAGACCAAGGACCTCACCCTGGACGGGATCGACGAGCTGCACACCACCCGCACGGAGGCGGCCGAGCTCGCCCGGCTGGACCGGACCGCCACCCCCGCCGGCAGCGCCCGGTGATGCCACCGGCCGGCTGACCGGCCCTCCCGGCACCACCACGACGGCGCCCGCGACACTCGCGGGCGCCGTCGTCGTGCGGGGGGGTCCTACTGCCCGGACACCAGCCGGGCCATGTGCTGCAGGGCCAGCTGGTACCCGTGCACGCCGGCACCGGCGATGACCGCCGTGGCGGCCTTGGAGACGTAGGAGTGGTGCCGGAACTCCTCCCGCTGGTGGATGTTCGTCACGTGGACCTCGATCACCGGCAGCTCGGCCGCCAGCAGCGCGTCCAGGATCGCGATGGACGTGGTGGTATACCCGGCCGGGTTGAGGATGATACCGCGGCCGGCCGTGCGGGCCTCCTGGATCCAGTCGACCAGGGTGCCCTCGTGGTTGGACTGCCGGAAGTCGACGCCCAGGCCGTGCTCTGCGGCCGTCTGCTCGCACATCGTGCGCACCTCCTCCAGGGAGGTGCTGCCGTACTTCTCCGGTTCACGCTGGCCCAGCAGGTTCAGGTTCGGTCCGTTGAGTACGAACACGGGCTTGTCGGCGGCATCGGCCATCGGGTCCTCCAGGGTTCGGGGCGGGCGGGCCGGTGCGGGACGGCCCCGGCCCGGCCGGTCAAGGGTTGCCCTCCCATTCTCGCCCATGAGAGCCTGCCGGCAGTGCCGGTGCGCCCCCTTCCCGGGGTCAGCGAGGACGGCGGGCCCAGAGCCGGGCCGGACATCCAGGAGCGTGGTCACATGCCGGAGAAGATCGCACTGGGAGCAGCCGCCGTCGGCGGATTCGCGGTGGGGAGCCTGGCCATCGGCGCCCTGGCCGTCGGGGCCCTCGCCATCGGCCGCCTGGTGGTCGGCAGGGCGGAGTTCAAGCAACTGCGCGTGGGGAGACTCGAGGTCGGGGAGTTCATCGGCGGGACCGGGACGACCCCGTCCGTCCCCGCCCAGGCGGCCCAGGCGGCCCCGGCCGGCTGAGCGCCGCCGAGCTATCACAGGATTCTCATACTCATCTCACATCGATCGGAAAGACTGAGGCCATGACGGAGACCACGGGAACCCAGACCACGTACACCAAGTCGCTCGCGATGACCGGGACCGGCCTGCTGGCACTGGCACTCCTGACCGGGTGCGCCACCACCGAGCCGGAGGCCGGCGACACCCCGGCGGACGGCGGCGCCACCACGACCGCCACGGCGACCACTGCCCCGATCGAGAGCTCGCCCGCCGCGTCCACCCCCGGCACCGGCACGCCGACCGAGGACGGCACCTCGAGCCCCACCGGGGCCACCGGCACCACCGGTGAGGATCCGGTGTACGCCGCGATCGACGCGGTCTACGGCCAGCACCCGGATGCCTTCGTCGTCCAGGTCGACCGGGAGGACGACGGCTCGGCCTACGAGGTCGAGGCCCACCTGGAGGGTGAGATCCTCGAGTTCACGGTCATGACGGACGGCTCGGTCCGCGAGGACGACAGGGACGGCACCGACGACCACCTCCGCAGCGCGCGGGATGCCCGCGTCACCGCCGAGGACGCGGCCCAGGCTGCCCTGGAGGGCCGTGAGGGCCAGCTCATCGACGAGATGGAGCTGGAGGACGAGGACGGCACCCTCGTCTGGAAGGTGGAGCTGGACCGCGAGAACGGCGACGACGGCGAGAAGCTGCACGTCGACGCCATGACCGGCGAGGTCACCCCGGACCGCTGAGCGGGCGGTCTCAGTCCCGCGCGCGCAGGGACCGCCGCTTCATCTCCAGGTCCAGCAACTGCCGGTTCAGGGCCGCGAACTCGGCGGGGTCCCCGGCGGGGCCCATGCGCTGCAGCCGGCCCATGAGCTCGGCCTTCTGGTGGGTGATCTGCAGCTCGAACAACCGGTTCATGATGTCCCGGCAATAGCGGATCAGGTCCTCGTCCGTGCGGGCCGGCAACGGCGTGACCGCCAGCTCCCCCACCAGCGGTGCCAGCTCCACCGGCACCTCCTGGCGGACCTGTTCCACCCACTGCGAGGGGGTGGCCCCGGCCATCCCGGCCGCACGGATCCCGGAGTGCACCACCGCGTAGGCCGGCACCTTGAAGTCCGCCGAGTAGAACGCCTGCCACTGCTCGGCGGAGAGCAGCGTCGGCTGCTGCAGCACCACCTCGAGGGCCTCCTTCTCCATCCGTGCGGCGGGGTCGCGGGCGTCCGGACGCTGGAACCCGGGAGGCCGCCCGGGCGCGGCCGGGTCGCCGTCGGGCCGGTGATCCTCCCCCGCCGGTGACCGCCGTTCCCCCCGCCGGGCGTCCGCCGATGACGCCACGCCGCGCTGGGCGCGCTGCACGGCCTGGTGGACGGTCGACTGGTCGATGCCCAGCCACCCGGCCAGCTCCCGCTCGTACCCGGGGCGGACGACGGAGTCCCGGATCCCCGCCACGATGGGGGCGGCATGGCGCAGCGCGCCGGAACGGCCCTCCACGGTGTCCAGGTCGAAGTTCTTCATCCCCGCCTTGATGGCGAACTCGAACAGCGGCCGGCGCGAGTCGATGAGGGCGACCACGGCCTCCGGCCCCTTCTCCTGGCGCAGGTCGCAGGGGTCGAGCCCTGAGGGTTCCACGGCCACGTACGTCCTGGCCAGGAACTTGCTGTCCTCCTCGAAGGCGCGCAGGGCGGCCTTCTGGCCGGCCGCGTCGCCGTCGAAGGTGAAGATGATCTCCCCGCCGGTGCCATCGTCCGAGATCAGCCGGCGGGCGATCTTGACGTGGTCGGAGCCGAACGCGGTGCCACAGGTGGCCACGGCGGTGTCCACGCCGGACAGGTGCGCGGCCATCACGTCCGTGTACCCCTCCACCACGACCAACTGGCGCTTCCTCGCGATGTTCCGCTTGGCCGCATCGATGCCGTAGAGGACCTGGGACTTCTTGTAGAGCTGCGTCTCCGGGGTGTTGAGGTACTTCGGCCCGGGATCGTCCTCGAAGAGCTTGCGTGCGCCGAAACCGATCGTGGCCCCGGTCATGTCCCGGATGGGCCAGACGAGCCGGCCGCGGAAGCGGTCGTAGATCCCGCGCTGGCCCTCGGAGAACAGTCCGGTGAGCTTCAGCTCGTCGTCCCGGAAGCCCTTGCGGCGCAGGTGGCCCAGCAGGTTGTCCCAGCCCTGCGGCGCGTAGCCCACGTTGAACTGCACCGCGTGCTCGAAGGTGAAGCCGCGGCCGGCCAGGAACTGCTGCCCGGTGGCCGCACCCTCGGTGCGCAATTGGGACTGGAAGTACTCGTCGGCGACCTTGTTGGCCTCCAGGAGCCGCTGGCGCCGGCCGACCTGCTCCCGGTCCGGGCCCGTCCCGCCGTCCTCGTAGTGCAGCTCGATCCCGGCCTTGGCCGCCAGCCGCTCCACCGTCTCGGCGAAGGTGGTGTGCTCCATCTTCATCAGGAAGCTGATGACGTCCCCGGACTCCCCGCAGCCGAAGCAGTGGTAGGTCCCCACCGAGGGGCGGACGTGGAAGGAGGGACTGCGCTCGTCGTGGAACGGGCAGAGGCCCTTGTAGGAACCCACCCCGGCGCCCCGGAGCGTGACGAAGGCGTCCACGATCTCCTTGAGGTCCGTGCGCTCGCGGACACGATCGATGTCCTCGCGCTTGATCAGACCTGCCATGCCCTCCAGTCTAGGCGTGGACGGGGCACGCCCGGCCCGGCCATCCACCGGTCCGGTCGTCCATCAGACCGCCGGGCGGGGTCACCGTGCGTGTCCGCCGTCGGGGACGGCCCAGACCGGGCCCACCACGCGGACCCGGACCCTGTCACCGACCGAGGCCGGTGCCGCGAGGGAGCGCGAGCGGATCACGGTCCCATCCGGCAGGGCCAGGGCGGTGAGCGTGTCGTGGCCGTAGAACTCCACGTCCCGCACGGTGGCCACGGGGCCCTCGCCCGTCCCGGTCCCCGCCGGGTCGATGCGGACCTGCTCCGGCCGCAGGACCAGGTGCGTGGCCCCCGGCCCGCCCGAGCGGACCTCCACCGGGCCGACCGCGGTGCGGACCCGTCCGGCCGGGTCCGCACCCGTGAACGGCAACAGGTCGGCGTCGCCCACGAAGGACGCCACCCAGGAGTCCGCGGGCTGGGCGTAGACCGTCGAGGGAACCGCGTCCTGGCGCACCCGGCCCTCGCGCAGCACCACGACGCGGTCGGCCATGGACAGGGCCTCGTCCTGGTCGTGGGTGACCAGGATCGCGGTGGCCCCGTCCTCGTGGAGCGCGGCCCGGATGTCACGGCGCAGCTCCACCCTCAACGAGGCGTCGAGGGCGCCGAAGGGCTCGTCGAGCAGGACCAGCCGGGGCCGCGGCGCCAGGGCTCGCGCCAGGGCGACCCGCTGTTGCTGGCCGCCGGAGAGTTCGTGGGGCATGCGGTCGCCCAGCCCGGCGAGGTCCACCAGCGCGAGGCACTCCTCGATGCGCGCGTCCCCTCGTCGCTGCGTCCTCGCCAGGCCGAACCCCACGTTCCCGGCCACGGACAGGTGCGGGAAGAGGGCCCCGTCCTGCGGCACGACGGCGACGTGGCGCCGGTGCGCGGGCACGTGCGTCCCGGGGAGGGCCACGGCCCGGTTGCCCAGGGCGATACGCCCGCCGTCGATGCGCTCGAAGCCGGCGATGCAGCGCAGCAGGGTGGTCTTGCCGCAGCCAGACGGACCCAGCACTGCCAGGAAGCCGCCCTGCTCGAGCTGCAGGCCCACGTCCTGCAGGACGGGGCGGGACCCGTAGGACTTCGCGACCCCCGCCAGGTCCACCGCGAGCCGGGGGCGCGACACCGGGTCCCGGGGTCCGGACCCTGTCAGGGGGCGGGGTTGACGGTGGATCTCATGACTGAACGTCCTCTGCGGGTCGTCGGAGCGTGGTGGTGCCCGTGACGGCCCCGAGGTTTCCGACCTCGCCGGACACGGAGTCGACCATCAGGGGTGCCGCGGGCGCCGGTGCGAGGAGCATGCCGTCCTCGGCCGGGGTCGCGCCGGACGGAGCCGGCCGGACGATCCCCGAGCGCTGGACGATCACCCAGGTCGGGACCGCCGCGAGGAGGACCAGCAACAGCGCGTAGGGTGCCGCCTCCGCGTACCGCCCGACGCCCGTGGCGCTCCACAGCCGGGTGGCCAGGGTCTCCATCCCGGTGGGGCGGAGCAGCAGGGTGGCCGGCAGTTCCTTCATCGCGGCCAGGAAGACCAGTGCGGCGCCGGCGCCGATGCCCGGGAGCGTGAGCGACACGGTCACCCGCCGGAACACCTCCGCGGGGGTGGCCCCCAGGGACTGCCCGACCTCCTCCAGGGACGGCGGGGCCTGGGCGGCGGCGCCCAAGACGGCCGCCACGCCCAGGGGCAGGAACAGGGTGGCGTAGGCCAGGGCCACCAGCCAGGAGGTCTGGTAGAGGGGCAGGACCACGGTGACGCCGAAGAACACCAGGGCCAGGGCCACCACGATGCCGGGCAGCCCGTGCGCGAGGTAGACCGCCCGCTCGACGAACCGGGTCAGCCGCCCGTGGTGCCGGGCCACGAGGATCCCGATGGGCAGGGCCAGCACCATGGTCACGCAGGCGCCGAGCAGGGACAGCGTGAGGGAACCGGCCGCGGCCTCGCCGATGCGCCCCCACGCATCGGCCAGGGAGGTGCCGGCCACGGTCCACCGCACCAGGGAGACCGCCGGGACCCCCAGGGCCACCAGGACCACGGCCCACAGTCCGGTGGCGGCGGGCCAGCGCCAGGCGCCCAGGTCGGCCACCGCGGCGGGCCGGCCCGGCCGGGTGGAGGCGTAGCGGGTGCCCGCCCGGCGCGTGGCCCCCTCGCCCCACAGGATGAGTCCGGTCAGCAGGACAAGCAGGGTGGCCAGGGACAGTGCCTGGTCCCGGTTGAACCCCACGGTGTGCGCCGTGTAGATGGCACGGGTGTACGTGTCGAGCCGGAGGATGGACACTGCCCCGAAGTCCGAGAGGACGTACAACGAGGCGAGCAGGCCCCCTCCCACGATCGCCGGCCGCACCTGGGCCAGCGTGACGGTCATCAGCGTGCTGAACGGCCCCCGGCCGAGGGAGCGCGCCGCTTCCTCCTGCCCCGCGTCCACCCGGCTGAGCGCCGAGGCCACGGGCAGGAAGACATACGGGTAGGTGTAGAGGGTCAGGACGACGCACGCTGCCGTGAAGCCCTCGAAGCGCCCGCCGGGCGCCCCGTTCCAGAGGTCGGCCACGGACACCCAGGTGAAGGCGGCCACGTAGGAGGGCACGGCCAGCGGCAGGGCCAGCAGGACGGCGAGCAGCCGACGGTGGGGGACGGCGGTCCTGGTGACCAGCCAGGCACCGGCCACCCCGATCACCAGGCTCGCGGCCGTGACGACGGCGGCCAGGGCCACCGAGGTGGCCGCCAGCCGGCCGGACCGCCACGTGAACACGGTGTCCAGCCAGGCCGGCAACCCCTGCTGGCCGGTCCGCAGCAGCAGGTAGCCCAGGGGGATCAGCGCGACCGCCGTGGCCACGAGGGCCACGGCGGTCAGCGCGGGGTGACGGCGGGCGGAGGTCAGAGCAACCCCGCCTGCGTGATCATCTCGATCGTCTGCTCCAGGTCGTCGAGGTCGTTGAGGTCGACCTTGGGTGCCTCGAGCTCGTCGAGGGAGGGCACGCCCTGGGGTGCCTCCGCACCCTCGATCATCGCGTACTCATTGGTCTCCTCGACGAAGTAGGCCTGGCCCTCCTCGGACAGCAGGTAGTCGATGAGGGCCTGGGCGTCGCCGTCGGGCTGGTCCCCCACCAGCCCCGCACCGGAGACGTTGACCAGGGCGCCGGTGTCCTGGGCCCCGAAGAAGTGCATGCGGACCGACAGGTCCTCCGGGTCCACGCCCTTCTCCTGGGCGAGTTCGTGCACGTAGTAGTGGTTGACCAGGCCCGCGTCGATGTCGCCCGAGTCCACGTCCGCCACGATGTGGCCGTTCTTCTCCCGGATCTGGGGGTCGTTCGCGGCCAGGTCCGCCAGCCACGCCCGGGCCGCCTCGTCGCCCTCCATGACCCTCATCGCGGTGATGAACGACTGGAACGAGGCGTTGGTCGGCGCGACCCCGACCCGGCCCCTCCACTCCTCCGAGACGAGCTCGTCCACCGACTGCGGCAGCTCGTCCTCGGAGACCTGGTCCGGGTTGTACACCAGGACCCGTGACCGGCCCGTGAGGCCCACCCAGTCGCCGTCCGTGGAGCGGTAGGACTCCGGCACCGCGTCGACGGTCTCCTGGGGCAGGGCCTCGAGCAGTCCGGCCTGCGAGACGGCGCCCAGGGCACCGGCGTCCTGCGCCAGGAACACCTCGGCCGGAGACCGGTCGCCCTCCTCGAGCAGTTGGGCTGCCATGCCGGCGGTGTCGCCGTACCGCACGTCGACCTCGATGCCGGTCTCCTCGGTGAACCGGTCCAGGATCGGCTGGACGAGTTCCTCGTTGCGGCCGGAGTAGAGCGTCAACTGGCCGTCCCCCTCGGCCGGGGCCCCTGCGGTCCCCTCCGCGGTGGCCCCGGTGGCGTCCGGGGCCGGCGCGGTGGCCGTGTCCGTGGAGGGCTGTCCGCCCGAGCAAGCCGTCAGGCCGAGGACCACGGCGATCGGGAGGGTGAGGGCGACGGGGGTACGGCGGTGGTTCATCGGCTGACTTCCTGTCCGGACTTCTGGAGGGGAGATCCCGGCGCGCCCCTCCGGGTCCGCCGAGGCCCCGGGAGTGAGGTAAGTCTCACCTAACCCGAGCAGCACCCAGAATACACAACGCCCCCCTTGCGCAATAGGACGGCCCCGGCAGTGATCCCGTCGGACGAGACCACCCCGGGGCCGACCCCTCGGTGACCTGGGGAGGACTACACCCCGGCCGGGGTGCGCCCGGCGTGTCCGGTGACCGAGCCGGAATCGCTCCCGGAGCCATCCCGCTGCGCGCGGCGCATCGTCCTCATGCCGGTCACCGCCAGGCCACCCAGGGCGCCCGCGACGGCGAAGCCGAAGAAGCCCCAGGGGTAGGCGATCCCCGCGGTGACGAGGGTGCCCCCCATGATCGGCCCGGAGATGGCGCCCAGGCGGCCCACCCCGGCGGCCATGCCCAGGGCCGTTCCGCGGACCTTCGGCGGGTAGTTGGTGGCGGCGAAGGCGTAGACCAGGTTCTGCGCCGAGAACACGAAGCAGCCGGTGATGAAGATCATCACGTAGATGCCCAGCAGCGGCAGCTTGATCGCCAGGGCGGCCAGCAGCACGGCCGAGGCCAGGAACCAGATGATGGCCGCGTTGCGCGGGGTGATGGCATCCCCCACCCGTCCCGCGACGAGCAGGCCGATGACCGCGCCGGCGTTGAGCACCACGAGGAAGCCCAGGGAATTGCCGAGGTCGTAGTCGGCGGCACGCATGATCTGGGGCAGCCAGGTGTTCAGGCCGTAGACGAGCAGCAGCCCCATGAAGGAGGCGATCCACATGAACACGGTGTTGCGGCGGTACGCCGCGGAGAGCAGCAGCGAGGCGCCCTGCTTCTCGGTGCCGGCACGCTCCGGGGAGGCATCGGCGAAGGCGCGCTCGGGGTCCTCGTCGATCTCGACGCCGTAGTGCGCGGCCACGGTGTGGGCGTCCTGGATCCGGCCCCTGGAGAGCAGGTAGTCCGGGGACTCCGGCAGGAAGCGCCACATCAGCGGCACGAGGACGAGGGCGGGCAGGCCCCCGATGAAGAACATCTCACGCCAGCCGGAGACGGTGTTGGCGGCGGCCCAGATCGCCAGCAGGGCGGTCACGACGGCGCCCACGTGGTAGCCGGTCATCATCAGCGTGGTGGCGTTGGAACCCTTCCGGTGCCCGGCGAACTCCGTGACCATGGAGATGCCGGTGGGCAGGCAGCCGCCCAGGCCGAGGCCGGCCAGGAAGCGCAGCAGGCCGATGGTGAAGGCGTCCTGGGCGAAACCGGTGACGAAGGTCAGCACGGAGAAGGCGATCACGGCGCCGATGAGCAGCTTGCGGCGGCCGAACCTGTCCGTGAGCCAGCCCATCCCCAGGGCGCCCACCATCATGCCGACAAGCCCGGCGGTGGCGATGACGGTGCCGTCGGCGTTGTCGATGCCCATGGTGGGGTCGGAGGTGAGCATCGGCATGATGGCGCCGAGGACGACGGCGTCGAAGCCGTCGAGGAAGACGGCGAACCAGCACAGCGGGGCCACCCAGTTGCGGCCGCGCAACACGAGTGAACCGGACCCGCCGGCGGGGCGGGTGGTGGTGGACGTGGACATGGAACCTCCGGGACGGGGCGATCGTTCGACGGGGATGGGGCGCGGGACGCTGGCGACGAGTCCTGCGTCATGGGTGGCCATGACGGCGCTCACACGATGAGCGACCAGTTTACCTTACGTATACGAAAGTCTGTCACCGGGCTCACAGCACGGGGAGACCCGGCCCACCCGGTTCCGGGGAGGGTCCTGCTTAGATGGGCCCTGTGACGTGTCCCGAGCAGAACCCCGAGATTCCCGGCCTCCCCGAGGCGATCGCCCTGGCCCGTGACGCCCGGCGGGTGGTCGTGCTGTCCGGCGCCGGCATGAGCGCCGAGTCGGGCGTGCCCACCTTCCGGGACGCGCAGACCGGGCTGTGGGAGCGGTACAGCCCCGAGCAGCTGGCCACCGAGGACGCCTGGTACGCCGATCCGGGCCTGGTCTGGTCCTGGTACCAGTGGCGGGCCCGGCTGGTGCGGTCCTGCTCCCCGAACGCCGGACACCGGGCGATCGCCGCCTGGCAGCGGGCCCGGAGCGTCCCCGAGGCCGGATCCCTGGTCATCTCCACCCAGAACGTGGACGACCTGCACGAGCGCGCCGGTGCCGACGTGCTGGCCCACCTGCACGGTTCCCTGTTCGACTACCGCTGCGCGGACTGCGGCACGGAGGCCAGCCACGATCCGGGCTCGGCGGGTGACACTGCGGCCGGCCCGGAGGGCCCCGCCGCCCCGGCCGCCGGCAGCGAGGCCGACCTGGAGCAGCTGCTGCGGCGGACCCCGCCGCCGTGCCCCGCGTGCGGGACCGGACGGTTGCGGCCGGGCATCGTCTGGTTCGGCGAGATGCTGCCGGAACGGGCCCTCCAGGACACCTACGCCGCCCTGGACACCTGTGACCTCGCCGTCGTGGTCGGCACCTCGGCCGTCGTGCAGCCGGCCGCCTCGCTGCCGTACGTCGCGCTGGGCGCCGGAGCCGCCGTTGTCGAGGTCAATCCCGAGGCGACCGAGTTCTCCACCGCCGCCACCGTGCACGTGCCCGGCACCGCCGGCACGGTCCTGCCGGCCCTGGCCCGGGCCGCCCTAGGATGAGGGCCATGCCCGCGGGGGGGGCCGGACACGGACGGGCCTGGACGGGCGAGGGATCAGACCCAGGTCCGGGAGAACTGCTCCCCACGGACCAGGGTGGCGTGCCACTCCAGGGCCGTGGAGTCGGTCAGCGAGGCCACCTGGTCGATGACCACGCGACGGCGGGCGGCGTCGTCCGCGGCCTCCCGCCAGTCCTGGGCGAACATCGGGTCCAGGTAGCGGTCCCCGGTGGACCAGAGCAGGTCCACCAGCTCGGTGAGCAGTTCCCGCTGACGGGCGTAGAGGGGCTGGCGGGCCTCGGAACTCATCACGTAGGCGGCGGCGATGCCCTTCATGGTGGCGATCTCGATGGCCGTCTCGGCGGGGACCACCACATCGGCCCCGTGCCGGGTGAGCGGGTCGTTGCCGAACACCTCGCGGGTGGCGTCGAACGCCGCGTTGGAGAACCGGCCGATGAGCTGGCTGGTCATGTCCTTCAGCGCGGCCCGCGAGCGCCGGGTGCCGTCCGCCTCGGCCACCCACACGGAGGTGCCCTCCAGCCGCTCGAGCGCGGCCTCGACCTCGGCCGGATCGGTCTCCGGGAGGTACCACTGCAGGGTGCGCTCGACCACGAGCTCCCGGTGGGAGGCGTCCTGGAGCCAGTGCAGCTGGAACTGGCCGTTGACGATCCCGTCCTCGACGTCGTGCACGGAGTACGAGATGTCGTCGGCCAGGTCCATGACCTGGGCCTCCATGGACTTCCGGAGGCCGGTGACGCCCCGGCGGAACCACGCGAAGACCGGCAGGTCGTCCGCGTAGACGCCGAACTTGCGGCTGCGCCGGCCGTCCGGGTCCAGCGGGGCGTCCTCGCGGGCCCACGGGTACTTGCAGGAGGCGTCCAGCGAGGCGCGGGTCAGGTTCAGCCCGGCCGAGGTGCCGTCGCCGAAGAACTTCTTGGTCTCCAGCCGGGCCAGCAACCGCAGGGTCTGGGCGTTGCCCTCGAAGCCGCCGATGTCCTGGCTCAGCGCGTTGAGCGCCCGCTCCCCGTTGTGCCCGAAGGGCGGGTGTCCGAGGTCGTGGGACAGGCAGGCGGCGTCCACCACGTCCGGGTCACAGCCCAGGGACCGTCCCAGTTCCCGGCCCACCTGGGCCACCTCGAGGGAGTGGGTCAGCCGGGTGCGGGCGAAGTCGTCCTCGTCCGGGGCGACCACCTGGGTCTTGGCCCCCAGTCGGCGCAGCGCGGAGGAGTGCAGGATGCGGGCCCGGTCCCGTTCGAAGTCCGAGCGGTACGAGCTCTTCGGCGGTTCCGGCAGCCAGCGCTCGCGGTCCCAGGCCGAGTAACCGGGCAGGGCGGCCGGCCTGCCCGCGTAGGGCGGGCGGCCCTCGGGGCCGAAGAGCACGGCCTGGTGCGCCCGCGGCCGTCCGCGCGGCGCCAGGGGCGCGGAGGACGACGCCGGCTCAGCCACCCGAGACGTCCAGCTCGGCGGCGGCGATCATCGTCTTCTGCTCGGCGTTGAGCTCCCGGGAGTCCAGCCACCCCTCGGGCAGGTGGGGGCGCTTGGGCGAGCCCGCGCGCCCGCGCGGCCCCTCGGCGTCGGGACCCGGGTACGGGGCGGTGGGGTCCAGCTCGTCCAGCAGGGCCCGCAGGGTGAGCAGGTCCGGCACCTGGGCGAGCTTCGCCCGCAGCTCCCCGCCCACCTGATAGCCCTTGAAGTACCAGGCCACGTGCTTGCGGATGTCCCGCAGGGCCTTGTCCTCGTCCCCGCCGAAGGTGTCCACGAGCAGCTCGGCATGCCGGTAGAAGGTGTCGGCGACGGTGGCCAGGCCGGGGCGGAAGCGCTTGTCCGAGCCCTCGAACGCGTTCTGCAGGTCCCCGAAGAGCCAGGGCCGGCCCTGGCAGCCGCGGCCGATGACGACACCGTCCACACCGGTCTGCCGCACCATGGCGATGGCATCCTCGGCACTCCAGATGTCCCCGTTGCCCAGCACCGGGATGTCCGGCAGGGCCTCGCGCAACCGGGCGATGGAGTCCCAGTCCGCGGTGCCGGAGTAGTGCTGTTCCATGGTGCGCCCGTGCAGGGCCACGGCGGCCACGCCCAGGTCCCGGGCGGTGCGGCCGGCGTCGAGGTAGGTCAGGTGGTCCTCGTCGATGCCGCGGCGCATCTTCACCGTGACCGGGATGTCCTTCTTCGAGGCCTCGCGCACGGCGGCGCCGACGATCGAGGCGAACAGCTCCGACTTCCACGGCAGGGCCGAGCCGCCACCGCGCTTGGTGACCTTGGGCACCGGGCAGCCGAAGTTCAGGTCCACGTGGTCGGCCCGGTCCTCCTCGACGAGCATCCGCACGGCCTGGCCCGTGGTGACCGGGTCCACGGAGTAGACCTGCACCGAGCGCGGCGTCTCGTCCGGGTCGTGGTGGATGATCCGCAGGGACTCGGGCCGGCGCTCCACGAGGGCGCGGGCGGTCACCATCTCGGAGACGTAGAGGCCGCCGCCGTACTCGCGGCAGAGCCGGCGGAAGGCGGTGTTGGTGATCCCGGCCATGGGGGCCAGCACCACGGGCACGTCGATGGTCAGCGGGCCCAGCTGCAGGGCGGGCAGGTTGAGTCGTCCTGGAGTCGGGGCCGCGTGCTGGGAAACGGGGGAAGCGTCAGTCACGGCAGTCATTGCACCCATTATCCCAGAGATGTCCGTGCGCCGCCGCGCCGTCCACGGGGGGTGGAAGATCCCCGGTGGATGGGGTGTTATGCCAACCATGAGTGAACGGAAGAAGATCGGGTTCCTGAACTTCGGGCACTGGAGTTCCGCGCCCGGGTCCCGCACCCCGGATCCCGGTGCGACGCTGACCCAGACCATCGAGATGGCGGTGGCCGCGGAGGAGGCCGGCATGGACGGCGCCTGGGTCAGGTCACACCACTTCCAGCACATGATCTCCTCCCCGTTCCCCCTGCTGGCCGCGATGGGTGCGGTCACCCGGACCATCGCGCTGGGCACCGGCGTGATCGACCTGCGGTACGAGAACCCCCTCTACATGGCGGAGGAGGCCGCGACGACGGACCTCATCTCCGGCGGCCGGCTGCAGCTGGGCATCTCCCGCGGCTCGCCCGAGGCGGCGCGGGACGGCCAGCACCAGTTCGGCTACGAGGTGGAGGACGGACAGAGCTGGTCGGACCTGGCGCAGGAACGGGGCCGGCGGTTCCGGCAGGCCGTCTCCGGGGAGATGATCGCCGAGGCCGACCCGAACTCCGGCTGGGCGCCCCCGGGGCAGGACATGCTGCCCATCCAGCCGCAGTCCCGTGGGCTGGTCAACCGGATCTGGTGGGGTTCGGGCACCATCGCCTCCGGCGTGCGGGCTGCGCAGCAGGGGTACAACCTGCTCTCCTCCACCCTGCTCCTCCAGGACGACGGCCGGCCCTTCCACGTCCAGCAGGCCGACCAGATCGCCCAGTACAAAGCCGCCTACGCCGAGTCCGGCCACACCACAGGCGGGATGACCGCCGTGACCCGATCGGTGTTCCCCATCGTCTCGGCCGAGGACGACCGGTACTTCGGGGGGCGGAAGGAGGCCAAGGACTCCTTCGGTCACCTCGAGGGCGGCCGGGCACGCAGCGGGCCGACGTACTCGGGCACCCCGGACGAGGTCGCCGACCTGCTGCGCGGGGACGAGGCCGTCCAGGCCGCGGACTGGGTCCTGCTGGCCAACCCGAACCAGCTCGGCGTGGAGTACAACGCGCACCTGTTCGCGCAGTGGGCCGGACTGGCCAGGGTGCTCGGCTGGCAGTGACCGGTGCACGGCCCCTCCCGCGGCACCCGGTGTCTGCCCGGGCACGTTGGTAGCCTTGGAGGGCTGGGCTCGATCGCCCCGCACCCCCCACCGCCGGCAGACGGGAGCCTGACCCCATGGAGCTCTGGGTCATCATGCTCATCGTGTGCGTCGTGGTGGCCGGCGTCGGCGGATGGGCCGGCGTCGCCGCCGTCCGGCGCAGCCAGCTCACCGGCCGGCAGGAGCGCTGGCGGGAACTGGAACGGCGCTTCCACCGCGTGACGATGGACGCCGAACGCTACGACCGCAGCCCGGGTGACGCCCTCGCGGCCCCGGGGTGGCTGGACCGGTCCAGCCCCGTGGTCCGGGGTTTCTCGGGAACCCTCAAGCGCGCCGCCCGGGACAAGTACGCCCTGGAACGGTCCGTGGACCCCGCCCCCGGTGCCCGGGGCCGGGACCCCGGCACCGGGGACACGGCCTCCCGACTCGCCCCCACGGACCAGGACCTGGAGTCCCTCGAGCTGCTGGTGGAGAGGGTCGAGGACGCCTATCGGGACGCCGACCGCGCCGTCCGCACCACCGGGTGGAGCACGCCGGGCACCCTGCAGGTCCCCCACCCCCAGTTCCTGCTCGATCCCCGCTGGGGACGGCCGGCCGTCCTGCCCCGGATGGGTGCCGTCACCGCACGGGACGCCGAACGCGCCGTCAAGGACTTCCTGGATGCGACCTACCCCCTGCGCCGGGAGAGGGCCCTGAAGGCACTGCGGGAACGCGCCGACGGCCCCGGCGCCGCATACCGCGCCCAGAAGGCCCTCGACCGGCTCATGGCCACCCACCGGTACACGGTGGACCGGCACGGATTCCTCTGGCCCGGTTCCACGGAGGTCGAGCACTGGGGTGTCTACCGCACCTTCGGACGCCCCGCGGACCTGCCCCTGGACGACGCCCCGCCCGTGGAGATCGCCAACGCCCTGTGGTCCCTGCTGCCGGACGGCAGGTGCCTGCCCGAGGAGGAACTGTTCGAGGAGGCCCGCACCCTGCTGGGTGCCACCGGCGGTTTCGGGGCCGGGATCACCGAGAGCCTCAACGCGGGCATCGTCCGCGGTGTGCAGAGCCTGCCGGAGAACGTCCGGAAGGTCATCCAGGACGTCGTCCCGAACGGCACCTTCATCCCCTCCCCCAGGCCCCGGATGGACCAGCGCCTGCACGAGGGACTGCTCGAGGGCCTCGTCACCGGGCGCCTGCAGCGCACCGCCGACGGACGGATCTGCCGCCTGCGCGCGGCCTGGCCGAGCACCTACCGGCGCTGACCGCCACTGACCGGTACCGGGCGGGGACCATGCATTCCCCGGCCGCGGCCCCCTCACTAGCGTGGCGCCATGCGACCGCTGCGGTTCTCCATCAATGTCACCCTCGACGGGTGCTGCGACCACCGGGTCGTCCTCACGGACCCGGAACTGCACGCCCACCATGCCGGGATCCTGGCGCACGCCGACGCGCTCATCCTCGGCCGCGTCACGTACCAGATGATGGAGCAGGCGTGGCGTCCGCCGGCCTCCGAGGCGATGCCGGACTGGACGCAACCCTTCGGGCGCACGATCGACGCGGCGAGGAAGTACGTGGTCTCGAGCACCCTGGAGACGGTCGACTGGAACGCCGAGCGCGTGCGCGGGGACCTGGGCCAGGCCGTGCGGCGGTTGAAGGACGAACCGGGCGAGGGGCTCTACGTGGGCGGTGTGACGCTCCCGCGGGCGCTGGCCGAGCTCGGGCTCATCGACGAGTACGAGTTCGTGGTGCATCCCGTCCTGGCCGGCCACGGCCCGACGCCGTTCGCCGGGCTCACCGAGCGCCTCGAGCTGCGCCTGCTGGACCGGAAGGAGTTCACCTCCGGCGCGGTGGCGCTCCGGTACCAGCCGAGGCACTAGCTGTCCCGGGAAGCATCCGGGCCGGTCACCGTCCGGCGTCGGCCCGCTGTCCCCTCCCGGGACGGTCGGAACCAGCCCGCACCTGCGCCGGCGCCGGCACCTGCACCTGCACCTGCACCGCCTTGGCCACGCCCACCGCGATCGCCGTGGTCACCGGGATGGCCAGGACCAGGCCGATCGAGCCGACCAGGATGCGCACCACCTCCTCCACCAGTTCGGCCGAGAGCAGGGTGTCGGCCAAGGACCGGTCGTACAGGGAGACCACGATCAGCAGCGGCAGGGCCGCGCCGGCGTAGGCGAAGGCGATGGTGTAGACGGTGGAGGCGATGTGGTCCCGCCCGATGCGCATCCCGGCCGCGAACAGCTCCCGTGCGCAGGCCCGGGGATTGGCCGCCTGCAGTTCCCAGACGGCCGAGGACTGGGTGATGGTGACGTCGTTGAGCACCCCGAGGCCGGCCACCAGCAGCCCGCACAGCACGATCCCGCTGAGCCGCACCTCGGGGGCCACGGCGGCCAGCACGTACGAGTACTCGTCGCCCATCCCGGTCAGGGCGGCGGCGTCCGTGCCCCAGGCCGCCAGGACCGCGGTCAGCCCCAGCCCGATCAGGGTGCCCAGCAGGGCCGTGGTGGTGCGCAGGGAGAACCCGTGGGCGAAGTACAGCACCACCACCATGATCAGCGAACAGCCCACCAGGCCGACCCACAGCGGCGGCCCGCCCTCCAGCAGGGCGGGGACCATGAACCAGAACAGCACCGTGAAGGCCAGGCCCAGGCCCAGGATCGCCCGCACCCCGCGCCAGCGCGCCACCAGCACCACGACCAGGGCGTAGAGCGCGGCCAGCGCCACCACGGGCACCGCCCGCTCGAAGTCCACGAAGACGTGGTCGACCGCCCCGGAGGCCCCCGCCCCGGCCGCCGGCCCGCCGGCGTCGGCGTCGGCGGTGCCGCCGGGCAGCGCGGACAGGTCCAGCGCCTTGATCCGGTCGCCCACGGACACGTCCCTGCTGGCGCCGACCTCGGGCGGGACCGGCACCCGCGCGGCGTCGGTGCCGCCGCCGTCGGGGTCCACGATGGCGTCCACGCACCGTACCTGCGCCGCCGCGCCCTCACCGACCACGGCACCGCCGGGGGTCTCGAGGGCCCCGGCCTGCGGCCCGCAGTCCCTCGGCTCGACGGCGGTCACCGTCCCGGAGAACAGGGTCACCCCCGAGGCGGTGCCGTAGGGATCGGCCAGGGACAGCTCCCGGTGGGACCCCGAGGGCCACAGGGCGATCATGGCGGCCACCAGCAGCAGGGTCACGGGCACGAGGATCGCCGCCAGGGCGGTGACGACGCGGCGGCGCGACCCGCCGGGGCCGGTCAGCGCGGCGTCGGCCCCGGGTCCGGCGTCGAGGCCGTGGCCATGGCCGTGGCCGCCCGGGAGGCTGTCCTGCACCGGGCGGTCAGCCCCGCAGCCGGACCATGACGTTGCGCATCTCCACCACCACGGTCCCGTCCGGCTCGGTCACCCGCACGTCCACGATCCGCGAGGACCCGCTGCCGGTGCCGATCTCGGCGGTGGCGGTGAGCACCTCCCCCTCACGCCCGGGCGCCAGCAGCGACGAGCTGGAGTGGGAGGTCACCCAGCGCGGGGACTCCTCCCCCGTGTTCAGCGCGTAGGCCGCCGCGGTGTCCGCCAGCAGCATGGTGATCCCGCCGTGGCAGATCCCGTGGGAGTTGCACTGCCGGGACCGCACCGTCATGGCCATGGTGCACCCGGCGTCGTCCCCGGCGACGAACGTGATGCCCTGGTCCGTCACGGGGGTGTCCACCGCGAGGATGGCGGCGGCCCGCTCGGCGCGCACGGCGGGGTCAACCGCGGTGCCGGCCGCGGCGTCCTGGGGATCGGTCACAGCGGTGCCCCCTCGCGCTCGCCCTCGGTCTCGTCGGGGTCCGCGGCCGAGTCCGCCCCGGACCCGGCCAGCGGGTCCGGAAGGTCGGCCGGGTCGGGACCCGGTTCGGCCCCCGGTCCGGCAGCGCCCTCCACCGCGGCGTCCCGGGCGGGCTCGCGGTCCTCGGACCGGTCGGTCGCCCAGATCCGGGTGTCCAGCAGCACCCGGGCGTGCCCGGTGGACAGCAGCTGGTCGAGCATGGGGGTCAGCGCCGTCATCGCGTCGTCGGCCTCCACCTGGACCGGGTACTGGGCGGTGAGCATGGCCAGCAGGGCGCCCGCGGCGAACTGCGCGTCCGCGGGGGCCAGCTCGGGGTCCCAGCCGATCAGCACGTCCGTGGGGTCCTCGGTGCGCTCCGGGGTGTAGGAGATCGCGAACGCCGTGATCGTGCCGCCCTCGGCCTTCGGCCGGTTGCGCAGCACCACGGCCCCGGAGGCACCCGTCTGGGGGCCGAGCAGCAGCTGCTGGGCCCGTCCCACGGTCATCTCGGCCGGGTCCCAGTCGTGCACCGCCTGGTAGAACACGGACACCGCCTGGGTCAGCTCCACCGAGCCGGTGGCCGCCTCCTCCAGCGTCATCCCGCCCTCGGAGAGTTCCGGCGGTGCCAGCACCCCGGAGTCGACGACGATGCGCCGCGAGCGCTGGACCTCACGGAACCCGTGGCCGGCCAGGAACCGCTGGGTCGCCTCCGCGCCGTCCGGCACCTTCCCCTCGTGCCCCACGGCGAGCCGCGTCTTGAGCTCGACGGTCCCGATGGTCTCCACGGCCACGTCCGCCTCCGCGCGCAGCGCGTTCAGCAGCATCGTGCCGATGCCGCGGTGGCGCACGGGCGCGGCCGTCTCGGCGTAGAACCACAGCCGCTTCGGGTGCACGCGGGAGGTGGAGACGACCCCGGCCGCCACCGGGACGCCGTTGTCCTCGGCTACCAGACAGCGCACCCAGCCGTCGGCACCCGCGGCCGAACCGCCGTCGTGGGAGGGGCGCAACAGGGTGCGGTCCTGGTGCTGCTGCGGGTCCGAGGGGTCACCCCAGGTCTGCAGCAGCCGCAGGTCGTCCCCCTCGGCCCAGGGCCGCAGGGTGACGTTCACGGGCTGGTCCGTGTCCACCGGGGTCACTGGGCCAGCCGCTCGAACAGCCAGCCGCGCACCTGGTCCAGGCCCACGCGCTCCTGGGCCATGGTGTCCCGCTCCCGGATGGTCACGGCCTGGTCCTCGAGCGAGTCGAAGTCCACGGTGATGCAGTACGGGGTGCCGATCTCGTCCTGGCGGCGGTAGCGGCGGCCGATGGCGCCGGCGTCGTCATAGTCGATGTTCCAGACCCCGCGCAGCTCGTCGGCGAGCCTCTTCGCGGTCGGCACCAGCTCCTCCTTGCGGGACAGCGGCAGCACGGCGGCCTTGACCGGGGCGATCCGCGGGTCCAGGCCCAGCACGGTGCGGATGTCCGTGCCGCCCTTGGCGTTGGGCGCCTCCTCCTCGCGGTAGGCGTCCACCAGGAACGCCATCATGGAGCGGGTCAGCCCGAAGCTCGGCTCGATCACGTACGGGGTGTACCGCTCGCCCGTGCCCTGGTCGAAGTACTGCATCTTGGTGCCCGAGGCCGCCGTGTGGGAGTTCAGGTCGAAGTCGGTGCGGTTGGCGATGCCCATCAGCTCGCCCCACTCCGAGCCCTGGAAGCCGAACCGGTACTCGAGGTCGATGGTGGCGTCGGAGTAGTGGGCGCGCTCGCCGTCCGGGACGTCGAAGCGGCGCATGTTGTCCGGGTTGATCCCCAGGTCGATGAACCAGTTCCAGCAGGCCTCCACCCAGGTGTCGAAGTGGCCCTTGGCCTCGTCCGGGTGGACGAAGTACTCGATCTCCATCTGCTCGAACTCGCGGGTGCGGAAGATGAAGTTGCCGGGGGTGATCTCGTTGCGGAAGGCCTTGCCGATCTGGCCGATGCCGAACGGCGGCTTCTTGCGGGCGGCGCCCACCACGTTGAGGAAGTTCACGAAGATGCCCTGGGCGGTCTCGGGGCGCAGGTAGTGCAGGCCCTCCTCGTTGTCCACCGGTCCCAGGAAGGTCTTCATCAGCCCGGAGAAGGTCTGCGGCTCGGTCCACTGCCCGCGGGTCCCGCAGTCCGGGCACACGATCTCGTCCATGCCGTCCGTGCCGCCCTCGGGCCGGCGGCCCTTCTTCGCCTCGAACGCCTCGATGAGGTGGTCCTGGCGGTGGCGCTTGTGGCAGGAGAGGCACTCGACCAGCGGGTCGGTGAACGTGTCCACGTGGCCCGAGGCCTGCCAGACGGCGCGGGGCAGGATGATGGACGAGTCCAGTCCGACCATGTCCTCCCGGCCGCGCACGAAGGTGTTCCACCACTGGGTCTTGATGTTGTCCTTCAGCTCCACGCCCAGTGGCCCGTAGTCCCACGCCGAGCGGGAACCGCCGTAGATCTCTCCGGCCTGGAAGACGAATCCGCGTCGCTTCGCGAGGGAGATGACCTGGTCGAGGGTGGACTTGGGGGCCATGGGGGCATCACATCCGTGTCTGCGCATCGGCCGCTGGCGGCGGCCCGCGCTGGTGCTGGTGGGTCGGGCGGGGCAGCCGGTGCGAGACCGGCGAGTACGTCAGACAGTCTAGGTGCCCGGCCGCCCCGGCACTGAACCGCCACCACCGCGGTGCGCTCCCCGTGGCTGGGCACGACGGGGACGGGCGCCGCGCCCGGCGCCCTCGGTGCGCTCCCGCACGGAGGCGGATAATTCCTCACCCATTCCCCGCGTGATCGGCGACAATGGAGTCATGTCCGATCACACCGCCCGCCACGCACCCCAGTCCCCGGCGTCCCATCCGACGCGGCTCGAGATCCGTGACGAGGTGATCCGGCTCGGGCAGGCGCTCAAGCTCGCCAACCTGGTGGAGGACGGGGCCGACGCGCGGGTGGTCATCGAGGCCGGACTGGTGCAGGTCAACGGGGACCCCGAGACGCGCCGCGGCCGCCAGCTGCACCACGGGGACATCATCGAGTTCTCCGGCGAGGCCGTGAAGGTGGTCCCGGCGGACCGCTGAGGGGCTACCGGACCACGTAGTCCAGGTACTCCCCCACGTGCCGCAGCTCCTGCGGGCCGATGCCGTGGCCGATCCCCGCGTAGAGCACCTTGGTCAGGTCCACGTGCTCGTTCATCCAGGCGTGGGTGTACTCGACCTTGTCCTGGGTGATGACCGGATCGGCCTGGTCCCGGCCCCAGAACACCTTCGGCCTCACCCGCTTGACGGCCTCGTCATCGAAGAACCCGGCCAGGGGCCCGGTGCCCGCACTCGCCGCCGCGCCGTCCTGGGCCGGGTTCACGGCAAAGCCGGAGAGACCGACCACGCAGGAGTAGGCCTCCGGGTCCAGCCGCAGCAGCGAGGTGGCCATGGCCATCCCCATAGAGAACCCGAGCAGGGAGACGCTGGAGAACTGCTCGCGCTGGGTGTCCACCCAGGCCTGCAGGTCCTCGACGGCGGCGCGCACCGCCAGCGGCGAGGAGGTCATCGAGGTGCTCAGCGGGAACCAAGTGAACCCGCCGTGGTCCATGGCCAGCGGGGCCCGGACCGAGGCGATGGTGAACCTGCCCGGCAGTTCGGGGACGATCCCGAACAGGTCGTTCTCGTCCGCGCCGTAGCCGTGCAGCACCACCAGCAGGGGGGTGCCCGCGCGCTCGACCTCGGGACGGGACCAGCGGACGAACGGCTCGGGGGTGGCGGCAGCGGCGGCATCAGTCATACCCACAGGGTAGAGGCCCCCGGCGAGAGCCGATCAATCCGACCGGTCAGAGTCTCAGGACCCGCTTCATCTCCCCGGCCACCTGGTCCATGTCCGTCAGGAACCCGTCGTGGCCGATCGGCGAGTCGATCATGAACACCGGCACCTCCCCGGGCAGCTGGCGGGCCAGTTCCTGGGACTGGCCCGGGAAGTAGAGCCGGTCCGAGTCGACCGCGGCGATGAACGCCGCGGCGGGGATCCCGGCCAGCACCTCTTCCTCGCTCCCCCGGCCCCGCGCCACGTCATGGCTCATCAGCGCCTCGGTGAGCACCAGGTAGCTGTTGGCGTCGAAGCGTCCGGCGAGCTTGGACGCCTGGTGGTCCAGGTAGGACTCCACCTGGTACCGACCGCTCCGGCGCAGCGGGTGGCCGAAGGGGTCCTCGTCCTGCTGCGGGCTCCGCCCGAACCGGGACCCCATGTCCGGCTCGGAGCGGTACGTGATGTGCGCGATCCGCCGGGCGATGCCCAGGCCGGCGTCGGGCCGGGAGCGGCCGTAGTAGTCACCGCCCTGGAAGTCCGGGTCCAGCGTGATCGCCTGGACCTGGGCCTGGGCGAACGCGATCTGCTCGGCCGTGGAGTGGGCGCCGCAGGCGATGACGGCCATGCCGCGGACCCGCCCCGGGTAGGTCGCGGCCCATTCCAGGGCGCGGGCCCCGCCCATCGAGCCGCCGATCACGGCATGCCACGCCTCGATGCCCAGGGCGTCCGCGAGCCGGGCCTCGGCGTGGACGGAGTCCCGGATGGTGGTGAAGGGGAACCGCGAACCCCACGGGGTGCCGTCCGCGTCCAGCGAGGACGGACCGGTCGTCCCGTAGCAGCCGCCCAGCATGTTGGGGGCCACCACGAACCACTGGTCCGTGTCCACCGGCGCGCCCGGTCCGATGATGCCCTCCCACCAGCCGGCCTCCGGTTCCCCGGTGGAGGCGGCCACGTGGGTGGAACCGGTCAGGGCGTGCAGCACCAGCACGGCGTTGGACCGGTCCGCGTTCAGCGTGCCCCAGGTCTCGTAGGCGATCTCCACGGCGGGCAGGTGCCCGCCGGCCTCGAAGTCGAAGGCGCCGATCCGCCGGGAGTGCAGGCCGCCGTCGGGAAGGGCGGTGCGGGTCTGGTGGGGGCTGGTCATGGTCATGGGGGTCCCTCCGTGCCTCACGCGCTGACGTTGGCGGCGGCGAACCCCTCCTCGAGGTCCGCCAGGATGTCATCGATGCTCTCCACGCCCACCGAGAGCCGGACCAGGCCGGGGGTGACACCGGCGGCGCGCTGCTCGTCCTCCGTCAGCTGGGAGTGCGTGGTGGAGGCCGGGTGGATGACGAGCGAACGGATGTCGCCGATGTTGGCCACCTGGTGGTGCAGGCGCAGGGCGTCAACGAACCGCGCGCCGGCCTCGCGGCCACCGGCGATCTCGAAGGACACGAAGCCGCCGGCGCCCAGGGGCAGGTACTGCTGCGCGCGCTCGTACCAGGGGCTGGAGGCTAGGCCCGGGTAGATCACGGCCTCGGCCTGGGCGTGGCCGTCCAGGTAGTCGGCGACCCTCTGCGCGTTGGCCACGTGACGCTCCATCCGCAGGGACAGGGTCTCCAGGCCGAGGTTGAGCAGGAAGGCGTTGAACGGGCTGATCGAGCTGCCGAAGTCGCGCAGCAACTGCACGCGGGCCTTCAGGATGTAGGCGAGGTTGGCCCCGAGGATGCCCCCGACGCCCAGGTCCCGGGCGAACACCAGTCCGTTGTAGCTCTCGTCCGGGGTGTTGAAGCCCGGGAAGCGTTCCGGCTGGGAGGCGTAGTCGAAGGTCCCGGCGTCCACGATGACCCCGCCCATGGCCACGGCATGGCCGCCGAGGTACTTGGTGGCCGAGTGCACGACCACGTCCGCGCCGTGTTCGATCGGCCGCAGCAGGTAGGGGGTGGCCAGGGTGTTGTCCACGATGAACGGCACGCCGGCGGCGTGGGCGACGTCGGCGATGCCCCGCAGGTCCGGCACGTCCCCGCGCGGATTGCCGAGGGACTCGGCGAACAACAGCTTCGTGGTGTCCTGGATGGCGCCCGCCCACTCGTCCAGGTCGTCCGGGTCCTGGACGAAGGTGGTGGTGATGCCGATCTTGGCCAGGGTGTGCTTGAACAGGTTCTGGGTGCCGCCGTAGAGGGAGGCAGAGACCACCACGTGGTCCCCCGCACCGGCGAGGTTGAGCACGGAGAAGGTGGTGGCCGCCTGCCCGGAGGCCAGCAGCAGGGCGCCCGCGCCGCCCTCGAGGGCGGCGATCTTGCCCTCCACGGCCTCCTGGGTCGGGTTTCCGATGCGGGTGTAGATGGGCCCGAGGTCCTTCAGGGCGAACCGGTCGGCGGCGACCTCGTGGGAGGGGAAGTCGAAGGAGTTGGACTGGATGATCGGCAGCGCGGTGGCGCCGAAGGGGTTGACCTCCGGGATGCCGGCGTGCACCTGCCGGGTCTCGAAGCCCCAGTTCGCGGCGGAGTCCGTGGCGCCGGCCGGGTCGGTGTCCGGGGTGGCCTGGTTCGGGGTGTCGGTCATCGACATGGCTCCTGTATCCGTCCAGGGCCACCCGGTGGCATCACGGTGCCGTGAAGCATGCCGCGCCGTGGTGGCCCGCGCTTGCAGGTGCCGGTCGACACCCGCCAGGTCCTCACCCGGGGCACCCCACCGCGAGCTGGAGGGTTGCCGGCCAGCAAGCCGGGGCTCGATGCTGGCGCTCATGACCTGCGCCCAGTCTGCCAGATCGGTGCGAGCGGGTCATCCCGTTCGGTCACAGTGTGACCGCCGCCCCGCCGGAGTGTGATCTGCGCAACTTTTCAAGTGAGGGTAACCTAAGCGATCTCCGCCACGGGGAAGTGGGACGATATGGACATGATGCGCCTTGATCACGTCTCGTACGCCGTCGGCCCCGAAGAGGGCCTCCCCGCCGCGGTGGCCCGGATCGCCGATGCCCTGGGCATCGAGCGAGTCAAGGGCGGGGTCCACCCCCGCTTCGGCACCCGCAACGCCATCTTCCCGTTGCGCAAGCACCAGTACCTGGAGGTCGTCGAGGTGCTCGACCACCCCTCCTCCGGCAAGGCCCCGTTCGGACAGGCCGTGCGCGCCCGCTCCGAGATGGGCGGCGGCTGGATGGGCTGGTGCGTGGCCGTGGACGACCTGGCCCCGTTCGAGGAACGGCTGGAACGCCAGTCCGTTCCGGGCAACCGTAAGTTCCCGGACGGCCGCGAGCTGACCTGGCGCCAGATCGGCATCAAGGGCCTCATCGCCGACCCGCAGGTGCCCTACCTGCTGCGCTGGGATGACGGCATGGAGGAGCTGCACCCCTCCCGCGCCGCGGAGCCGCAGGCGGAACTGTCCTCCATCACGATCGCCGGATCGCGGGACCGGGTGCGGGGCTGGCTGGGACTGGACGACCCCGAGCAGAGGGTCGAGGACCTCAACGTCATCTACGAGTCCCCCTCCGGCACGCCCGGCATCCTCGAGGTCACCTTCGAGACCCCCAAGGGCACCGTCACCCTCTGACGCGCCCCACGGCCCCCGCCCCTCCCGGCCCTCGGCCCGGTGGGCGGGGGCCTTCGCGTCCAGGACACCCGCCGATCCCGCGCGGAGCCGACCGGAACCGGCGGCGCGGGCCGGGTTCAGGTGCCGAACAGCCCCAGCTGGGCCAGGACCGGATAGGCCACGAACCCGGTCACGTCCAGCAGCAGGTGCGCCACGACCAGGGGCATCACCCGCCGGTAGCGCACGTACAGCGCACCGAACACCAGGCCCATGAGCAGGTTCCCCACTCCCGGCCCGATCCCCTGGTACAGGTGATAGGCCCCGCGCAGGACCGCGCATCCCACCACCACGGCCGTGGTGTTCAGGGGGACGACGGCGCCGCTCGCCCAGGTGCGCAGCCCACCGGGCTCACCGGGCCGAGCCGGGTCCAGCCCGGACCTCAACTGGTGCAGGTAGCCGAGCCGGTCGAAGAGCCAGGCCACCACGATGACCTCCTCCAGCAGCGCGTGCCGCAGCGCGGAGAGCACCAGGACCGGGACGGTCCACCAGTAATCGTCCAGCGCGCTGCCCACGATGGCCGTGGTCACCCCGGCCGCCCGCCCGGCCGCGTAGACCGCCAGGGTCCCCAGGCCGATCGCCACGAACAGGGCCCCGCCCCAGGCCAGGTCGGCCCCCGGACGACGGGCGTCCAGGCCGAAGGTCCGGAACGGGTTGCGGCCGCGGATCACCAGCAGGTGGAACACCAGCAGCACCGGCACCAGGGCGAAGACGATGTCCAGCAGCTGGTAGGTGAGGTCCCAGTACTGCCGGTCCGCCAGCGGCGGGTTCAGCGTGGTGGTCTGCCCGGACAGCGGGCCCCGGCTCATCTTCTCCAGCAGGTTGACGATCGCGTAGACGGCCGACTGGCCCAGGGACAGCCCGAGCACGATCGCGATCTCCCAGCGGACCGTTCCGGCCGACGGTGGGGTGATGGCCGAGGGGCGCAGGCGGTCGGTCGGCCGGGAGGCTGCGGGGGTGCTCACCGCACCAGTGTAGGAAGGGTCGCCGAGGGGCACCTGCAGCGAGGGGCGGATCGCGGCCCCGGGCCCGATTACCGTGGACCCATGGCCTCCCCACCCACCGCCGCCGACCTCGCGCTCGCCCGTGCCGCCTCCGCGCGTCCGCTGGGCAGCGCCTCCCCCGCGGCGGCGGACCGGCTGGCCACGGCGGACTGGTCCGCCGGCACCGTGGAGGAGGGCGGGCAGTTCCACCGCGTGCTCGTGCTGCCCGGTGTGGGGGCGGTGAGGATGGCCCGGAACGCGGTGGCCGCCGAGCGGCTGCCGGCGAACGTCGAGCTCGTCCAGGCCCTGGCGAGCACGGCGCAGCTCCCCGTCGCCGTGCCCGTGCCCCTCACCGAGGTGGTCAGCGGTGGGGCCGGGACCGCCGCCGTGGTGCAGGAGTACCTGCCCGGCCGGGCGCATCCCCCGCACGAGGGTGATCCGGTGGTGCTGCGCGGACTGTGCGAGGCGCTGGCGGCCGTGGACACCACCGCCCTGGAACCGCACCTGGGCCCGCCGTTCGCCTACCGCGGGCCGTGGACGGCGGAACGCGTGCGGACGGTGTGCCAGCTGCCCGCGCGCCTGCGGGAGACCTACGGCGGGCAGTTGTGGGACGGTGAGTGGGTCGCAGGCCATCCGGCGGTGACCGCGGCGGCCTTCCCCGAGACCGCCGGGGACCTGCTGGCCACCCTGACCGCGTGGACGCAGGACCCGGTGGTGGCCCCGTCCCTGGTGCACGGGGACCTGGCCGGGCACAACATGCGCTGGGAGCGTTCCGGTGGGGACTGGGCCCTGACCGGGATCCTCGATTGGGACCTGGCCAGCGCCTGGGACCCCGCCCTGAACCCGGCCTACCTCTCGTTGTGGCACGGTGAAGAGAGGCTGGAGTCGATCGCCCGGGACCCGGCGGAGGCGTGGCGGGCCCGGGTCTGGCTCGGCTGGACGGCCCTGGAGACCCTGGCGGATGCCGCCGGCCGCGAGGACCCGTCCACCGGAGCCGGCCCGGCGAACTGGCCGAAGCTGCTGCGCAAGGTGCTGCCGCGGATCGGCCGGGCCGTGGCGGCGCTGACGGCGGGCGTCCGGTGAGGGGCCGGCGTCACTCCCCGTGGCCCCGGGTGCGCGTCGCGACGCTGACCGCAGCGCTGGAGGCCGACGCGAAGCAGCTCGACGCGGGGCAGCGCGAGACCGTGCGGCTGCTCTGCTCCCGGCACGCACACGGGGTCTACCTGCACGGCGGGGTGGGCCGGGGCAAGACGTGGATCAGCGGTCGGTTCTTCGACGCGGCCGAGGTGCCCAAGGTGCGGATGCACATGCACGCCCTGCTGGGCCAGGTCACCCAGTCGGTGACCGGCGCCCCGGCCGGACGACAGGTCAGCGTCGACAGCGCCCTGCGGCGCCTGCTGGGGGACGCCCGGCTGGTGTACGTCGACGAGTTCCACGTCCACGACGTCGGCGACGCCCACCTGCTGCGCCGGGTACTGCCCGCCCTGCTGGACCTCGAGGCCGGGGTGCTATTGACCTCCAACTACCCGCCCGCGGACCTGCTGCCGGATCCCCTGTTCCACCATCACCTCGAACCGGTCATCGGGCTGATCCAGGAGCGTCTCACCGTGCGGCAGGTCCCCGACGGCGTCGACTACCGGCCGTTGACCCGGGGCGCCGACCGCGGGTTCGCGGCCGGGACGTGGACGGCCGCCGGCGCGGGGCAGGACGGGACCGGGCTGACCGGTGACGGGCCGAACGGTGCCGGGCTGACCGCTGGCACAACGAACGGTACCGGGACGAACGGTGCCGGGCCCGCGACGGGGGCGAGCGTGCCGGTGGGGACCAGCGGTACCCGGCGGCTGCGGGTGACCGCCGCGGATCCCGCTGCGGGAGTCCTCACCGCCACGTTCGCGCAGTTGTGCGAGCACCCGGTCTCCGTGCACGACTACCTCGGGCTGGCGCGGGAGTACGACCACTGGAGACTGCTGCGCGTCCCGGCCCCGGAGGACATCGACGACCAGTCCTTCCAGCGGTTCGCGTTCCTCGTGGACGTGCTCGTGGACGCGGACCTGCGCCTGGACGTCACCGCGGCCCTGCCCCTGGATGACTGGGCCGGGCCGGGGCGCCTCCCGCGCGACGCCGACCGGTTCCTCAGCCGGCTGAGCCTGCTGCGGGGCTGAGTCCCGTCCGCGGACCCCACTGCCGCAGGTAGCCCCAGCCGATCGCGTGCAGGACGTCCTCCGGCGGCTGGGCGGCGAAGACGGTCGCCACGGCCAGGGACCACCCCGTGGCCCGGCGCCAGAGGTCATCGTCCGGGGCCCGGCCCGCCTCGTAACGGGCCCGGAACGCGGCGGCCCCGGCGGGCGTGAAGTGGGTCAGCACGATCCCCAGGTCCGAGGCGGGATCCCCGGCGCAGAGGTCCCCGAAGTCGACCAGGACCGGCTCCGGCGACTCGAGCGGAGTGCCCGTGGAGTCCTCCGCCAGCACCGTGTTGTCCGGGTGCGGGTCCCCGTGGAGCCAGACCGGCGGGCCCGTGTGGTCCCCGGCCGCCTGTGCCTCCTGCCAGGCGGCGTCCACCGCCCGGACCAGGGTCTCGGGGCAGTGGGGTCGCAGGGCCCGCCAGCGCGCATCGAAGCGATCGGCGGCCGCGGCCAGCGGCACGCCGCGGAACGGGTTGTCCGGGGCGTCCGGCGGGGCCGGGACGTGCAGGCGTCGCAGCCACCCCGCGAGGGCGGCGGCGTAGGCGTCCCGGGCCCCGGCCGGGCGGCGTGCCGCCGGGGTGCCCGCCACCCACGGCACCACGGCCCACCGGTAGGGGTACCCGGCCGCGGGGGCCCCGGTGCGCTCGGGGCGCGGGAGCCTCAGCCCGGTCTGCTCGGCGACGCGGGGCAGCCAGGCGACCTCCCGGTCGAGGAGGGCCTGGCCGGCGTCGTGCCGGGGCAGGCGGACGGCGAGGTCCTCCCCCAGCCGGACCATCGTGTTGTCCCAGCCGCGGACCACGCCGCCGCCCGGGGCCGGGTCCACGTCCCCACCGATCGGCAGCGCCGCCAGGTCCGGGTGCTGGGACGCCAGCAGGGCGCGGACGAGTCCGGCCGTGACGTCCGGTTCGCCGGACCGGCGGTGACGCGGCATCTCCCGGCCTCTCCTGGAGACGACGGGAGGTCGAGGGCTGACGTGGACCGGCCCGTCTCCGGGCCCGCGGGTCAGCCGTCGACCTCCCGGTCGTGGCGTGGGGTGTCCCGGGGGTTACTCCGTGATGCCCAGCTGCTCCATGACGATCTCGCGCACGCGCCCGGCGTCGGCCTGGCCGCGCGTGGCCTTCATGACCGGGCCGATGAGGGCGCCGATGGCCTGCAGCTTGCCGCCCCTGATCTTCTCCACCACGCCCGGGTTCTGCGCGATGGCGTCCTGCACCGCGGTGGTGAGGGCGCCGTCGTCGGAGACGACCGCGAGCGAGCGGGCCTCGACGATGGCCCGCGGGGAGCCCTCGCCGGCGGCCACGAAGCCCAGGACCTGCTTGGCGATCTTGTCGTTGATCGTCTTCTCGGCGATCAGCGCCTCGACCTCCACGACGTCGGCCGGGGAGACCCCGAGTTCGGGGATGTCCTTGCCCTCCACGTTGGCCAGGCGGGCGATCTCGCCCATCCACCACTTGCGGGCCGCGGCGGCGGTGGACCCGGCCGCGATGGTGTCCGCGATCTCGTCCAGTACGCCGGCGTTGACGACGTCCCGGAACTCCTCGTCCGAGAAGCCCCAGTCGGCCTTCAGGCGCTTGCGGCGCTCGGCGGGCGGCTCGGGCAGCTGGGCGCGCAGCTCCTCGATCCACTCGGGCGTGGTCACGATCGGCACCAGGTCCGGCTCCGGGAAGTACCGGTAGTCGTCCGCGTCCGACTTCGGCCGGCCCGAGGTGGTGGTGCGGGTGTCCTCGTGCCAGTGCCGGGTCTCCTGCACGATCGAGCCGCCCGCCTTGAGGATGGCCGCCTGGCGCTGGATCTCGTAGGTGACGGCGTGGGCGACGGCGCGCGTGGAGTTCACGTTCTTCGTCTCGGTGCGGGTGCCGAAGGCCGCGGTGCCCTTGGGCATCAGCGAGACGTTGGCGTCGCAGCGCACGTTGCCGCGTTCCATCCGCGCGTCGGAGATGCCCAGGTTCTTCACGATGTCCCGGACGGCCGTGACGTAGGCGCGGGCCAGTTCCGGCGCCCGCTCCCCCACCCCGGCGATCGGCTTGGTGACGATCTCGATCAGCGGAACGCCCGCGCGGTTGTAGTCCACGAGCGAGTGCGCCGCGTCCTGGATGCGGCCGGAGGCGCCACCGACGTGCGTGAGCTTGCCGGCGTCCTCCTCCATGTGGGCGCGCTCGATCTCCACGCGGAAGACCGTCCCGTCCTCCAGCTCGACGTCCAGCCAGCCGTCGTGGGCGATCGGGTCGTCGTACTGGGAGGTCTGGAAGTTCTTCG
Source organism: Citricoccus sp. CH26A (assembly GCF_000224415.1). GTDB lineage: Bacteria > Actinomycetota > Actinomycetes > Actinomycetales > Micrococcaceae > Citricoccus. The sequence continues at coordinate 100,343 of NZ_AFXQ01000002.1, forward strand.
GGGTGTCCGGGTAGAAGTAGTTCTTCCGGGCGAAGCCGCACGTCTCGGCGATCTGGCAGTTCAGGGCCAGTCCGAGCTTGATGGCGTACTCCACGGCCTTGCCGTTGACCACCGGCAGGACGCCGGGCAGGCCCAGGTCGACCTCGGTGACGTTGGTGTTGGGCACATCCCCGAAGGCGTTGGCGGCGGAGGAGAACATCTTGGTCTTGGTGTTGAGCTCCACGTGGACCTCGAAGCCCAGGACCGGGTCGAACTCGGCCATCGCCTCGTCGAACGTGAGCACCTCGTCGGTGACGGCGGTCATCGGTTCTCTCCTCCTGCGGTGCGGTCAGCGGTCCCGACGCCGGCCGGCTGGGTGCTGCGGGTGTCGTCCAGGTCCGGCGCCTGGGCCCAGAGCTGTGTGCCCCAGGCCTCCTCCAGGCGGATCTCCAGGGCCGCGGCGGCCCGGTACATCACGGCGTCGCCGCGGGCCGGGGCGAGGAACTGGACGCCGACGGGCAGGCCCTCGGCCAGTCCGCCGGGCACGGAGATGCCGGGGATGCCGGCCAGGTTCGCCGGGATGGTGGCGACGTCGTTGAGGTACATCGCCAGTGGGTCGTCGATCTTCTCGCCCAGGCCGAAGGCCGTGGTCGGGGAGGTCGGGGAGATGAGCACGTCGACCTTCGAGAAGGCCTCGTCGAAGTCCCGCTGCACGAGCGTGCGGATCTTCTGCGCGGAGCCGTAGTAGGCGTCGTAGTACCCGGCCGAGAGGGCGTAGGTGCCCAGGATGATGCGGCGCTTGACCTCCTCGCCGAAGCCGGCCGCGCGGGTGGCGCCCATGACCTGCTCGATCGTGCCACCCTCCTCGGGGACGACGCGGTTGCCGTACCGGACGCCGTCGAACTTGGCCAGGTTGGAGGAGGCCTCCGACGGCATGATCAGGTAGTAGGCGCCCAGGGCGTACTTCAGGTGCGGGCAGGAGACCTCGATGACCTCGGCACCGGCGTCCCGCAGGATCGTCACGGCCTCGCGGAAGCGCTCGAGGACACCCTCCTGGTAGCCCTCGCCCTTGAGCTCGGAGACGATGCCGATCCGCAGGCCCGTCACGTCGTGCTGCCGCGCCGCGGTGAGCAGTCCCTCGAGGGGCTCGGTCAGTGAGGTGGAGTCCTTCGCGTCGTGGCCCCCGAGCAGTTCCTGCAGGGCGGCGGCGTCCTGCACCGTCCGGGCCACGGGGCCGATCTGGTCCAGGGAGGAGGCCATCGCGATCACGCCGTAGCGGGAGACCCCGCCGTAGGTGGGCTTGGCGCCCACGGTGCCGGTGACGGCACCCGGCTGGCGGATGGAGCCCCCGGTGTCCGAGCCGAGCGCCAGCGGTGCCATGAACGAGGCCATGGCCGCGGCCGACCCGCCGCCGGAACCGCCGGGGATCCGGTCCAGGTCCCAGGGGTTGCGGGTGTTGCCGAACGCGGAGTGCTCGGTCGAGCCGCCCATGGCGAACTCGTCCAGGTTGGTCTTGCCCAGGATGGGCAACCGGGCCCGGCGCAGCTTCGTCACCACGGTGGCGTCATAGGGGCTCATCCAGCCCTCGAGCATCCGCGAACCGGCGGTCGTCGGCTGGCCGACGGTGACGATGTTGTCCTTCACGGCCACCGGCACGCCGGCCAGCGGGTGCAGGGCCTCGGCCTCGGCGCCGCCGGCGGCGCGGATCGCGTCCACCTCGGCCGCCACGGCAAGCGCCTCGTCCGGGTTGACGTGCAGGAAGGCGTGGATGCCGCGTTCCCCGCCGTCCACGGCGGCGATCCGGTCCAGGTGGGCCTGGGTCAGCTCCACGGAGGTGATCTCCCCGGCCCGCAGCTTCTCGGCCATCTGGAGGGCGGTCAGGCGGATCAGTTCAGTCGACTCGGTCATGCGTGTCACTCCCCCTCGAGGATCGCGGGCACCCGGAACTGGCCGTCCTCGGCCTCCGGGGCCATGGCCAGGGCCTGCTCCTGGGAGAGCATCTCCCCCGGCTCGTCCTCCCGGAACACGTTGGTCAGGGGGATCGGGTGGGACGTCGGCGGCACGTCGTCCCCGGCGACCTCGCTGACTGCGGCGACGGCATCCATGATGACGGCCAGTTCACCGGACATCTTGTCCAGCTCCTGCTCGTCCATCCGGATGTGGGCCAGTCGCGCCAGGTGGGCGACGTCCTCACGGGTGATGGCGGACATGGGTCTCCTGTGGTCTTCCGCGGATGGTGTGGTTCGGTGGACCAGTCTAGTCCCGGAGCAGTGCGGGCCGGGCCCGGCTCACACCGGCCGGCGGAACACCCAGTAGAGCTGGTCGGTGCCGTCCGTGGGCTCCTGGCCGATGTCCGACAGGCGCCAGTCCCGCTCCGGGACCCGGACGAAACCCTCGGACTCGTACAGCCGGTGGGCCGAGGTCATGGTCTCCATGGTGGTGAGCACCACCGCCTCGATGCCCTCCAGCTGCTGCGCGCGGTCGATCGCGGCACGGACCAGGGCACGGGCCACGCCACGGCGCTGCACGGCGGGGTCCACGGCCAGCATCCGGAACTCGAACTCCCCGTCCCGGGCGGTCTCGGACATCGGCATGCCCGGCAGCGTCAGCACCACCGAACCGGCCACGACGCGCCGCGCGTCCCGGCCCTCACCGACCTCGACCTCGCCCACGAGCACGCGCGCCAGGCCGGCTCGGCCGGCGACGTCCTGCAAATGCTCGATGTAGGCGTCCTCGGGGTGGACGTGCCCGCCGTCCACGTAGGACGCCACGGTCAGGTGGGCGATCGCGGCGTGGTCCTCCTCGCGGGCGTCGCGGACGGTCACCCCGTCCACGCGGGACGTCAGCGGAGGCCGGTCGTCCTCGGGAAGCCCGGGATGCGTCTGGTCGGCGATCGGTCCGTGGTCGTCATGGGGCACGCCGAAATCCTACGCGTGGCCTCGGTGGGTGGCGAGCACGGCACCGAGCGGTGCCCGGCGCACGGCAGTGATCACCAGTGCGTCCCCGACGCCGCCGGGCCTGGGCGAGCCCGTCGGGTGATGGTCATGCCGACAGTCAGGCCGAAGTCAGGATCTCCCTCAGCACGCCTTCCTGGAACGTCCGGGCTTGCCGGCCTGAGGGCGGGGGCCCACCGGAGCGGGTGGCCATGGACTGTTCGATGGCCTCGACCGGCCGGTAGCCGGCCTCGAGGAGCTGGCGGCCGGCGGCAACCTTGGACAGCCACCTGCCGTGGCGATACCGGACCAGTGCCCGGCAGGCCCCCAGGACCGCGTCGTCGGCCCCGGCCGCGGGGCAGTCCTCCGTCTGGGCGGGCAGCGCCATCCACCAGCGCAGCGAGTCGATCAGCAGGCTCCGCAGCTCATCCGGGGGTAGCTCGGCGAAGGCCTCTGCTGCCGGTGGCCCCGCCAGCACCCGGCCGCCCTGATGCAGGATGCTGCGGTCCAGCCCGTACCAGAAGGTCCCGTCGGCCACCGGGCGGTCCGCTGGTTGGAGGCTCTGCCGGAAGGCCATGGCCGGGCCGTCGTTCAACTCGAGTTCGAAACCCGGTCTCGCGGTGCCCGACTGTGCCGTGTCCAGGGTGTAGACGACCAGTTCCAGCCCCCGGGCCGGACACGGCAGGGCGCTGTGCCGCAACCGGGCGATCAACTCACGCTTGACGGGCTCACCCAGTGGATCGCTGCAGAGCAGTGCGATGTCGATGTCACTGCGGCCGGGTTGGAACGCGTTCAGGGCCAACGATCCGGCGGCGTACGCCCCGACGAACCCGGTGCCGAGCACCTGGCGGGCAGTCTTGACGACGGCTTCGAGATAGGCCTCCACGTTGGTACTTCGCCGGGCCGGTGAGGGTTGGAGACATGGGACAGCCGCGGGGAGACCGTACATCACCCATCACCGCCGTGTGCCTGAACCCGTCGATTGTGGCGAGTGTTGAGCACCGCTGCGGGGATGGCCGCGACAATGAAGGACAGCCCCAGCGCCCAGTAGCCCAGGCTCTCCAGCCAGAAATAGGCCGAGAGCATCAGGAAGAAGAGCGCAACGGTTCGATACACGTACACCCTGCCTGGATGATGTCTGGGGCGACCCCAGAACTGGGGGATCTTGTCGCCGGGATTCGCTTCGCGCAGTTGCTGGAACGTGAGGGTGAACATGACGGTCCCGATCAGCCACGCGCCTGACCCTAGGAATAACCCCATGGGTCCAGTTCATCGCACGCTGACCCATATCGACAAAGAACCGTGGGTTCGCTGGTCTTCCCAGCCGCACCGTGCGTCTCCACTTACCGTGCGTTCCGCTTGAGGGTCCCCAGGCGGTCAAAGCTATCTGGTTGTATGCAGGCGTATCATCACGGTTTCCGTCCTCGTCAGGCCGATAGCGTGAACGCATGAGCCATGACGCCGCTGGGTCGAAGAAGTCCGTGAACTCCGGGGGGATCGACTTGTGGGGCGGGCACGAGCCGAGTGGTGAGGCACGACGTAACCGGCCGGCAATATCGAAGGCCCCCCGTGGCCTTGGCGTGGAGGGCTCGGAGCGCGCACGGGCTCCATTTCCCCCGCCGCCCGGTCTGCGTCCTCGTCGCTGACTGGTGCGCACGGCCTCGGCCGCTTCTTGGACCTCAGCGCCCCCCGGTGGCCTCAGCCAGCCCGAGTGCCACGGACACCACCCCGACGGGTTCCCCCACCCAGTGCCTCCCCGACGACGCCTGCTCAGTGGCCGGAAAGGATGTTCTTCAACGCCGCGGTCCCGACGGCGATGACCAGCACCGCCAGTGCGTAGACCAAGGCACGCGGGCGCGTCGCACCGCCAGCGCGCGCCACGTGGTACCCGACGACGCTGATGAATATGGAGAGCGCCAGCAGAGACATCCCGACCTCGAGGGAGGCGGGCAGGAACACCACCGGAAGGGAGGCGAGCAGTGCGGTCGCCGCTGCGCCGACCAGCTGCACGGTGGCCGACTGCACGTCCTCGGGACTGACTTTCCCGGCGCCCACCATCCGCGCCGAGAGTCGGAACGCGAACCAGTGGGCGAGTGCCAATCCGATGCTGATGCCCCAGATGACACCGAGCACGGGTAGGTGCGGGTCCGCTGTTTCGGGCAGGGCGATCAGGGCTGCGACCACGCAGATTGCGACGTAGAGGGCCGTGGTCAGGCCCTCCCTGCGAAGCTCCCGCGTGTGTCCGTGGTCGGTGGGCGTGTCGGGAGCATCTGGTGAGATCGGCGTCATGAAATCTGCCACCCGACCGTCGCGACCGTGAGGAAGGCGCGCTCGACAGTGTAGACGGAGTGGACTTGCCCGGTGCACATGGAGGGCACGGGCGCACAGGAGAACTGCAACGCCTTTTCCTCCGCGGTCGTCGCGCCTAGAGGATCCTCGAACCGCGGAGCCGAAGTCTTGCCCATTCGTCACACCTGCCTGGTTGGTGGCACACCGGTGGGGGACTTCGCCGCCCGATCTGGCCGAGCGCTCGACAGGTCCGTTCCTGCGTGCGGGGTCCTGTGGCGGTCGTGGCTCGTCGGTCTCGAAGTCAGGCGCCGAACAGGGCGCTCGTCAACGCTGTCTCGGCGGTGAGGTCGAGGCTGTTGGCGGATCTGCCGACCGCGACCTTGTAGGTGCCTGCGGCAATGCGCCACTTGCCGGCGGTGCCGTCGAAGCGCGCCAGGAGCCGCGGTTCGGCATTCAGCGTGACCCGGTGCGATTCGCCGGGCTGGAGGTGCACGCGTTCGAAGCCGAGCAGCCGCCGCCGCTGATCGCCGGCCGCCTCGGTGAGGTACAACTGCGGTATGTCGGCACCGGGCCTGTCGCCGGTGTTGGTCACGGTGAACGCCGCCGTGACCGTGTCGCCGCCGGTGACCTTCAGGTCGCTGTACTTGAAGACGGTATAGCTGAGCCCGTGGCCGAATGCGTACATCGGTGTCGCCCCGGTCTTGGTGAACCAGCGGTAGCCGACCTCGGCGCCCTCGTTGTATTCGATCGTCACAGCGGTGCCCCAGGGCGTCCCCAGTCCGGGCAGTTCTGGCCGGGGTGTCTGCTCAAGGCCCTCCGGAAAGGTGACCGGCAGGCGTCCGGACGGGTTGACCGCACCGGTGAGCACTTCGGCGATCGCCTGCCCGCCGGCCTGTCCCGGATACCATGCCTGCAGGATCGCCGCCACCTTGTCACGCCATGGCATGGACACCGGGTTTCCGGTCTCCAGGACGACCATCGTGTTCGGGTTGGCCGAGGCGACTGCGTCAATGACCGCGTCCTGGCCCCACGGCAAGGAGAGATCGGCGTTGTCGAACCCCTCTCCCTCGACGCGGATCCCGAAGGCGATCACCACATCGGAGCGCTTCGCCGTCAAGGCAGCCTCTGCCGGCGTGTACCCGGGGTCGAAGTCGATGTGCGCATGAGGCAGGGCCTTGGCCAGCTCCTCGAGCGGAGAGGGCGGGAACAGGAACAGGTTGCGGTGCTTGCCCATGACGCCTGCTCCGCCGATCTTGATCACGCCGGCAAAGCCGCCCACCGGGGCCACCGCACCCGAACCGGTACCACTGATGACACCGAGTTGCGCGTAACCTCCGATAACCGCGATCTTCAGGGGCCTGTCCGGTGGGATCGGCAACACACCGTTGTTCTTCAGCAGCACGATTCCCTGCCGGGCCCCTTCCAGGGCGATCCGCTGGTGCTGCGCCATGTCAACGTCCGGAGCTGGTCCCCATCGGTCGACACCCACCGCGAACAGCGACCGCAGGATGCGGCGCACCATGTCCGACAGCCGGTCCGCGGGCAGCTCGCCGCGGGCATGGGCCTCCCTGAGTTCGTCAGTGAAGGGTTGCCTGCCCCACAACAACGTGTCGGCCTGGAGACCGGACTCCTGGTCGAGGCCCTTGAGCGCGAATTGCCACTGCGGGGTTGCCCCCCAGTCGGACATCACATACCCCGGATAGTCCCAGGCCCCTTTGAGGACCTCGTTGAGCAGGTGCTGGTTGCCGCCGGCGTACTCGCCATTGATCTTGTTGTAGCCGCTCATGATCGCGCCGGGCTGGGAGCGTTCGATGGCGATCTGGAAGGTCAGCAGATCCGATTCTCGGTGCGCGTCGGGGTCGATGATGGCATCCAGCCAGTGGCGGTTGGTCTCGTTGCAGTTCAGCGAGTAGTGCTTCAGCGTCGAGATGACGCCCTGGCGTTGGATGCCCTGGACCTGCGCGGCCGCGAGCACCGCGCTCAGGTACGGATCTTCGGAGTAGTACTCGAAATTGCGGCCATTGCGCGGGTCCCGCGCCAGATTGCAGCCACCGGCGAGCTGGACATTGAACCCCCGGTCCCGCGCCTCGCGGCCAATCGCCCCGCCTCCCTCCCGCACCAGTTGCGGGTTGAAGCTCGACCCCAACGCAATCAAGGACGGGAACGCCGTCGCGCCCTTGTCCTGCGGCCGGTAGCCGGGGTTGGTCACGCCCATGCTGGCATCACTGCTCTGAATCGCGGGAATCCCCAGACGCGGCACCCCGGGGGTGTACCCCGCGCTCATCATGACGTCTTCAGGGATGCGAGGATCGCGCGTGCTGGCCGCCGCACTTCCCGGTACAGCACCAAGGACACTGATGACGAGCGAGAACCGCTCATCATCGGTCATCTGCTCCTCGGTCTCTCGTGCCCTGCGGTCCGCCGCGGAATCCACCCTCCCGGCGTCCGGATTCACCTCCACGACCTCGCCTCCTCGACATGTGGTCGGTCGATCATTCGGCTGGTCATCGGCGGGGGCGGGGCCAGCAGGGCCCGGTCACCATTCCGCTTCAGCGCCTGACGCGTTGCTCAGAGGTGGGGTTCCCCCCAGGCCAGGTACTGGGCATGAGGCCCCTGAACGTCCTCCACGTCACAGTCCGGCATGGGAAGTTCCCCGGCTCGTGAGTTCATGCGGACCCGTATCAAGTCTGAGTCGGCTCCACAGGACATCGCAAGCGTTGAGGCACAACCTTCACCGCGGCCTGAAGGGCGCCGCGGGAAACCCGCGCAGGGCGGCAACATCGGCGGGGGCGGTGAGCCACGATGATCCTGGTCTCGGCGGGCGGGAACACGGTGCCGGCGCCCACCCCGGCGGGTCCGGTCTGGGAGCCCTGGCGGACCTGGCGCCCGGGATCAACCGGTCAGGCCTGCTCCGGGCCCCCGGGCAACAGGGCCTCGACGGCGTCGGCCCAGGCCCGCCGGTCGGCGGCGTCCCCGGTCCCGCCTCCCGCGTCCGGGTCCAGTAGGCCGGCCACCGTCCAGTCCGGGTGGTCGGTGCCGTCGGCGTGCGCGGGCCGCCGCACCGGGACTCCGGCCTCCTCGGCGATCAGGGCGCCGGCGGACCAGTCATGCTCCTGGATGCCGAACTCGGCGTAGGCGTCCAGGGTGCCGTCGGCCACCATGCACAGGTCCAGGGCGGCCGAGCCGATCCGCCGCACGTCCCCGAAGTGCGTCAGGATGGCCGCGAGGGCGCGCAACTGGAAGTCGCGGCGCGCCCCGGCATAGCCGAAGCCGCTGGCCAGGAGCCGGCCGGACCGGCCCAAGACCGGGCCATGGAGGCGGACCGGCTCCCCCGAGGTCCCGGTGACGGCGTCGTCCACGGTGGAGAACGCGCCCTGGCCCGCGGCCGCGTACCAGCTGCGGCCCAGGGCGGGGGCGACGACGGCGCCGGCCAGCCAGCGCACCCCCTCGTCCCCGTCCTCCCCGGGGCCCTCGACGGCCACCGAGGTGCAGAACTGCGGGATGGCGCGGATGAAGTTCGTGGTCCCGTCCAGCGGGTCGATGGACCACCGGTATCCCGAGGGGGTGGCCGGTTCGGTGTGCCCGTACTCCTCCCCCGAGATCGCGTCGTGCGGGCGGTAGGCGGTGATGACCTCGCGGACGGCCTGTTCGGCCCGGCGGTCGTAGTCGGTGACCCAGTCCGAACCGGAGCTCTTGGTGTCCGCGCCCAGGTCCTGGCGCGTGGCCGGGGTCGGGCTCAGGGGCCGCTCGGCCAGTACGGCCGCTCCCGCCCGGGCCGCGGCCCGGGCCACGGCCAGCAGTCCGCGGCTCATCGCTGCTCCTCGTTGTCGGTCATGGTGTCCTCTCCATCGGTGTCGGGGTCCTCGTGGGCGGCGGGGTCTTGCACGGCCGCCGGTCCCTCGGCCAGCAGCCGGATGAAGCCGGCCTCGTCCAGGACCGGGACCTTCAGGGACTCGGCCTTGTCCAGCTTGGAACCGGCGTTCTCGCCGGCCACGAGGAAGTCGGTCTTCTTGGACACCGAACCGGAGGCCTTGCCGCCGCGGACGATGATGGCCTCCTTGGCGGAGTCACGGCTGAATTCCTCCAGCGACCCGGTGACCACCACGGTCAGGCCCTCCAGGGTGCGCGGGGTGTCCTCGTCCTGTTCGTCCTCCATCACGACGCCGGCATCGTGCCAGCGTTCGACGATCTCCGCGTGCCAGTCCTCGCCGAACCACTCGATGACGGCCTCGGCGATGATCGGGCCGACCCCGTCGACGTCGGCCAGGCGCTGTTGGGCGGCGGCGCGGGCCTCCTCGGCACTCAGCCCCTCGGGAACCGTGGTGACCAGGTCTGCCAGCGCCCGCATGGAGCCGAAGGCGGTGGCCAGGGACCGGGCCGCCGTCGGGCCGACGTGCCGGATGGACAGGGCCACCAGAACGCGCCAGAGCGGCTGCGACTTGGCCTTCTCGAGCTCGTCGAAGAGCTTGAGGGTGTTCGCTGTGGGTTCCGAGGGCTTCTTCGCGGTGCCCTGGGTCCAGAAGTACGGCTTCAGCTCCCACTGGCCGGAGGGGACCATCCTGCCGTCCACGCGCTTGCGCTTCTCCCGCCAGACCCGCACCTCGCCCAGCCGGCGGCGCAGGTCGTCCCGGAGCCCATCGTCCTGGGGGTGGACCAGGTCGAAGAGCTGGGCGTCGGAGGTGAGGACGCCGGGCCCCTCGGGGCGGACACGGCCCCCGTTCTCGGCGGGGTCCGGGCCGGGGCCGTTGGTCAGCCAGAGCGCGGCCTCCTCGCCCAGGGCCTCGATGTCGAAGGCACCGCGGGAGGCGGCGTGCTCGATGCGGCCGGTGAGCTGGGCGGGGCAGGTGCGCGCGTTGGGGCAGCGCAGGTCCACGTCGCCCTCCTTGGCCGGGGCCAGGGTGGTGCCGCACGACGGGCACTCGGTGGGCATCACGAACTCGCGCAGCGCGGCCTCCGGTCCGGTGCCGACCTCCTTGCCCTCGCGCAGGGGCAGGACGGGCCCGACGATCTCCGGGATGACGTCCCCCGCCTTGCGCAGCACCACCGTGTCCCCGATGAGCACGTTCTTGGCCCTCACCACGTCCTGGTTGTGCAGGGTGGCCATGGACACGGTGGACCCGGCGACGACCACCGGCTCCATCAGCGCGTAGGGGGTGACACGGCCGGTGCGGCCCACGTTGACCCGGATGTCCAGCAGCCGGGTGTGGACCTCCTCTGGGGGGTACTTGTACGCGGCGGCCCACCGGGGCACCCTCGAGGTGTGGCCCAGGGCCCGCTGCAGGGCGAAGGAGTCGACCTTGATGACGATCCCGTCGATCTCGTGGACCAGGTCGTGGCGCTTCTGGCCGTGGTCCTCGATGAAGGCGAGGATGCCGCCGTCGGGGCTTCCGTCCTCGCCGTCCAGTCCCTCCACGATCCGCGTGTAGGGGCTCGTCGGCAGGCCCCAGCCGGCGAGCAGCTCGTAGGTGGCGTGCTGGGAGCCGGCCTCCAGGCCGGAGTGGGCGCCGATGCCGTGGACGAACATGCTCAGTGGACGCTTGGCGGTCTCCGCGGGGTCCTTCTGGCGCAGGGACCCGGCCGCGGAGTTGCGCGGGTTGGCGAACGGGGCGAGGCCGGCCTCGGCCCGTTGCTGGTTGAAGGCCCGGAAGTCGGAGGTGGGCATGAAGATCTCCCCGCGGACCTCCATCTCGGCCGGCCAGCCGGATCCGGAGAGCTGTTGCGGGATGTCCTTGATGGTCATCACGTTGTGGGTGACGTCCTCACCCGTGGTGCCGTCACCGCGGGTGGCGGCACGGACCAGCCGGCCGTCGCGGTAGAGCAGGTTCACGGCCAGGCCGTCGATCTTGACCTCGACGAGCCAGCGCGGCGTGGTGCCCGGGGCGATGGCCTCGATGGAGGCCGAGGTCTTCGCGTACCAGGACCGCAGCTCCTCGATGGAGAACAGGTCGTCGAGGGAGTACATCCGGGCCAGGTGGGTGACCGGGGCGAAGGCGGTGGACACCTCGCCGCCGACCTCCTGGGTCGGCGAGTCGTTGGAGACGATCTCGGGGTGCAGGGCCTCGAGGTCCTCGAGGCTGCGGTAGAGCGCGTCGTACTCGGCGTCCGAGACCAGCGGGGCGTCGTTCTGGTAGTACGCGACGCGGTGCTTGCGGACCTCGTCCACGAGGTGCTCGTACCTCTCCCGCAGGGCCTCGGTGGGGATGTCCCCGGCCTCGGGCTGGACGGAGGCGTCGACCTCGGGATCTCGGTCCATCTGCTGCGTGCTCACCGCTCCAGCCTAGGACGCCTCCACGCTCTCCGGGCGCCGACGCGGCGCGCGTCATGCCCGGGACCGGTGAGGACCGAGAGCTGACGCAGGCGATGACGTCCTACACGGTCTACGAGGACGCGATCCCGGAGTCCCTGCCGGGCCTGTGAACCGGGCGGTTCAACCACCCCGTTCCGCGGCGGGAGTGGCCGTCCCCAGCACTTGCCCGTCCGCGTCCAGGGCCTCCACGGCCAGGTACGGGTCCTGGCCGGTGACCGGGATCGCGGTCTCGAAGCCGTCCCGGGCGACCGTGGCCTGTTGCACGGCGCCTCCCCGGTCCGCGCCGGCCAGCAGCCGCCACTGCGCCACCTCGGTGGCCCCGTTCCAGGAGGCGTAGGCGATGCGCCCGCCGTCCTCCTGCCGGACGGCCACGTCCGGATCGGACGCCGGCCGCCCCTCCCAGTCGAACGCGTAGGCGCGGTAGCTGCCGCCACCGCCCTCGTAGCCCTCGCCGTAGCACTCGTCCCCGTGGCAGGTGTCCACGACCAGTTCTCCGTCCGGGGTGTACCGGGAGTAGAACGGCCGGGCGCCCCAGCCGATGTGCATGCCGCCGTCCGGCAGTTGCTGGGCGTTGGCCATGCTGCTGGCCTTCCGTTCGGCGGGCGGCAGGTATTCGGTGACCACCTCGGCCGTCATCGCCTCCTCGTCCAGGGCCAGGCGCAGACCGCGGGAGGAGGCGTCGTCCTCGTGACCACCCGCGTGGTTGTCCAGCAGTGTCAGGGTGCCGTCCGGGGCGCGCCGGGCGTCGTGCTGCCAGGCGAAGGAGGCGCCCTCGCCCATCCGGAAGTCGCCCGCGGAGCCGCCCAGGGTCCAGTCCACCTCCCCGGTGCCGCGCTCGATCCGGTAGACGGCGCTGGTGTGCCGAGCGGAGACCAGCAGCGCACCGTCCCGGTCCTCGGCAATCGAGTTGATGTGGAAGTAGTCGAAGGGCTCGTCCCGGGTGCCGAGCCGCCGGGCCTGGGTCCCCTCCTCCGCGGCCTCCTCGGCGACCTCCGCCTGCTCCCGCGCGAAGTCCAGCACGGTCTCGGTCAGGGGGACGTGGTCCAGGGCGCTCCACTCGAACCGGACCTCGCCGGTGGCGATGTCGACCTCCTGGATCACGGCGTCCTCGACGTACCCGTGACGAGGTCCGCCCACCTCGCCGAGGTCCGCCGGGGTGACCACGTAGGCGCCGATGAGCATGGTGCCCTCGGGCGTGATGGTCGAGTCGTGGAAGTCGGCCTGACCGGGGCCCAGCGAACCGCCCGTCGTCACCCGGGCGATCTCCTCGTAGGACCCGTCGAGCACGAGGATCTCCCCGTCGCCCCGGCCCTGCTCACTGGTGCCCCGGTAGACCGTCAGGACGGGTTCGCCGCGGTACGCCTGGACGCGCAGGTCGAAGTACTCGTCGTCCTCGACGTCCTCTCGGGAGGGACTCATCCACACGAGTTCACCGTGGGCGTCGAGGATGACGGCACCGTCCGAGGGCGTCTCGGTCCCGTAGTTGGGGGTCAGGAAGGTGAACTGCCCGGCTATCGCGTGTTCGTCGGACCACGCCGGCCCCTCGGTGAGTCTCACGGCCGGCGGCAACAGGTCCGGGCGGCTGACGAAATCCTGGTGCGGGACCGGTTGCGCACCGGGATCGTTCCCCGGTTCCTGCCCGGACCCGGGGTCCGGGCCCGGCAGGCACGCCGAGACCGCAGCGGCGAACGCGGCCACCGCGAGCATGGCGAGCCAGCCCCGGCGGACCGATCCGCGCCGCACGACCGACCTGTCCCGCACCCCTCAGTGTCTACCGGAGGCCCCGGCGCCGGACCAAGGTCCGGCGGGCGCCGCGATCTCAGTCCTCCTCGGCGCCGTGCGCCTGGTCCAGCAGCGTCAGGTCGTCCGCGGTGACCAGATGCGAGGTCACGGCGTGTTCGACCAGGCGGGTGCGCCGGTTGGTGGCCAGCCGGCCCCCTCCCCCGCGCAGGCCGGCCACGCCCACCCGGTCGAGCTTGTCGCAGACGTTGTCCAGCTTCCGGTTGAACCGGGTGAGCGGCCAGCCCAGTCGCTGGGCGGCGCTGGCGGAGGACGGGACGGTGGAGAACCCGGTCCCCCCGCGCCGCAGGATCGGTTCGGCGAGCGCCACGATGACGGCCTTCTGCGACGGGGTGAAGAGCACCGGGCCGATGGTCGTCTCCCCCACCCCCTCGGTCCCGTTCGACTGGTGCAGGAAGGACGGGTTCTTCAGGTGGACGGAGAACTCGTAGGTGGTCGGGCCCGCCGTGAAGACCACGTTGAGCTGGCCGAACACCAGCGGTATGCGCGAGCCCGGCGAGACCCAGGCCTGCATGCCGCCGGACGCGTCGGCCACGGTGGCGGAGATCATCGACCCCACGTTGGTCAACCACCACAGCCCGTCGATCTGCCGGATCTCCATGAACCGGCGGTGCAGGTAGGGGTTGTCGTCGATCTCGAGGTCTCCCTCACGACCGATCGTGAACACCGCGTGCGGTGAGACCTCGTACCATTCCCCGACGAAGCAGACCGTCAGCTCGTCGGCCCCCGTGCCGCTCCGCGGCGGTTGCCGCTGTCCCGGCCGATCCGGCCGTCCTCCGCCGTCCTGTGCGACGCTCCCGCCAGCATCCATCGTCGGTTCCCCCTCCATGATGTCCCCCGTCCTGTGTCCTGCCGTCCTGGTGCCCGTCCGGGGCACCGCGGTCACTCCACGCACCCCACCGCCGGATCCGACTGCTTGCCGTTGGCGCGCACCACCACGACCTCGATGCAGGTGCGGTCCTGCTCCAGGACCGGTGTGGTGGCGGAGGTCTTCTCGGCGGTGGTGATCCTGCCCTTGCCGGTGGCGGTGGTGGTCCGCCAGAGGTACTCGTCACCCTGCGTCGGCTCCGGGTTCGTCCAGGTGAACACCGCGTCCTGCCCCTGACGGGTACCGGACACCCCCTCGGCCGCACGCACCGGTCGCTCCGGTTCCGGCAGCGGCAGGGCCGGGGACTCGGAGATCATCGTGGGCGCGGTGTGCGGGACGGGACGGGACGAGAGGCTGCCGGCCAGCCACACGGCCGCGGCCACCCCGAGGACCAGCACCACGAGCGAGGCGATGATCCCCGTCCTGTTCTCGGTCACCCATGCCATGGCCGGGGACGCCCCGGACCTCTCCTCGACGCGGTGAGCGGTGGTGCCGTCGGGTTCCCACTCCCCGCCGGCCTCGGGATAACGGCGCGACGGCGCCCGGACCCCGGCCAGGTCGCCGCCGATCCGCCCGCCCATGATCGTGGGATCGTCATCCGCGGACGTGCCGGCCGGCGTCGAGCCCACGTGTCCCCGGGTGCCGCGGCCGGGCCGGATGACGGTGGCGTCGTCGACGTCGTCCGCGGCGGGGCGCCCCGGTGCGGCGGCGGGGGGCATCGGCGGGAAGAGCCGCGAGGTGTCCGTGGCGCCGCGGTCCGGGTCGATCGAGACGACCTGGCGCACACGGGTGGCCTCGCCGCCCTCCTCGACCGCGTCGCCCTCGGCCTCCAGGGACCCGGACTCGTCCATCACCTCGAAGGGGGTGACGGACAGGCCCAGCTCGGACTGGACCCGTTGCAGGGCCAGCGCCAGGGCGTGGGCGGAGGGGAAGCGCGAGACCGGGTTTTTGGCCATCGCGGTGGCCAGCACCAGTTCCAGGGAGGCGGGCAGGTCCGCACGGTTCAGGGGCGGCAGGGGCGCCCTGCCGATCCGGGAGACCAGTTCCCGCTGTGAGTTGTCCGCCCCGGGCCGCACGAACGGGGACCGGCCGGCGAGCAGCGTGTAGAGGGTGGCTCCGAGGGACCACACGTCCATGGCCACCCCGTCCGGGGACCCGCCGGTGAAGGCCTCCGGCGCGGACCAGGGGATGGACATGCCGGCGTCCTCGTCCAGCATGTCCGTGGTGCCGGAGATGCCGAAGTCGGTCAGGGCGGGCCGGTTGTAGTCGGTCGTCAGGATGTTGGCCGGCTTGATGTCCCGGTGCACGATCCCGGCCCGGTGCGCCGTCTCCACGGCCGAGGACACCTGGACGCCGAGGGCCAGGACCTCGTCCACGCCCAGCCGCGAACGCCGGTAACGGATGTCCAGCGAGGGCCGGGAGCAGTACTCCATGGCCAGGTAGGAGTGGCCGTCCTCGGTGACGTCCGCCTCGTAGATCGTGACGATGTACGGGTGTGAGGACAACTGGGCCATGAGGTTGGCCTCGGACTCGAACGACTGGCGGGCGCGCTCGGTCCGCAACCCGGCGAGCAGCACCTTGACGGCCACCTTGCGCCGGGGCCGGTCCTGTTCGTACAGGTAGACGTCCGAGAACCCACCGGATCCGAGCAGGCTGAGGTACCGGTACCCGGCGATCTGCGGAGGCGGCGCCGGGGGACGCTTAGAGCTCACGGAATCGCCTCGAACCGCAGGGAGACGCCGTCACCGAGGTCGGCGATGTCCCCGTCCAGGACCATGACGGCCTCGCCCTGGCCCAACCGGCGGGGGCGGCGCCCTCGCGGATCAGGACGGTGCCGTTGGTGGCCTTGAGGTCTCGCAGCTGCACGTGCCAGCCCTCGAGGACCACCTCGCAGTGGGAGCGGGAGATGTCCCCGTGGGGACTGCGGACCTGGATCATCCGCGGCATGGTGCCCGACCCCACGCGGTGGGCCTGCGGCTGGCGGCCGATGACCACCGGCCGGTCCAGCTCCAGCACCTCGCCCGTGGACATCCGGATCCGGCCCAGGGCCGGACGGCGAACCTGGCGGGCCTCTCCCCCCAGCGACTGCCCGCAACGCGCGCAGGTGCTGGACGTGGGCGGGTTGGCGTGCCCGATGGAGCACTGCCGCGCCAGGACCATGGGTCCGGTCGCGGGAGACGCCGGGGCCTCGGGCACGGCCGGGCCCACGGTCTCGACGCCGGCCAGGTCCAGGTCCGACCTCATGACGGTCTCACCGTCGTGGTCCGGGTCCGCGGGCACGGCCGTCGGGATCCCCGGTGCGGGTTCCGATGGGGGTGCGGGGGTCCGGTCGGCGGGTGTCGGACCGGCCGCGGCCAGCGCGGCCGCCGACGGGGACAGCACGGTGTCGGCATCGACATCGTCCTCGGGATGCGCCCCCAGGGTGCCCGCACGGCCCGGTTCGGCGGGGACGGTCGGCACGGGGGATCCCCCGTCCGGCCGGCCCTCATCCGGCCGTCCCCAGTCCGGCCCTCCCGCACCCGGCTGCTCCGGGGCGGGGACGGCGCGCCGGGCCGCGGCGAGCCACGGGACCGAGTCGATGAGCTCCTGGGGTTCGGGCGCCCGGGAGGCCGGCCGGACCGGTGCTGACGCGGCGGACGCTGCGGACGCGGGGGCCGGGTCGGCGACCGTGCCGCGCTCGACGTCCTCCCCGGGGCCGGTCTCGGACGGTGCCTCGACGTCGGTCTCCTCGCGTGACGCCGTCCCGTCCTCGGCCGGCTGGACCAGGGTGGTCCGGCCGGAGGACTCCGGTGCGTCGGAGGCGGAGGGCGATGACAGGTACTCGGCGGTGTCCGGGGCGATGGTCATGTCGATGTCGGACTCCCCGTCCGGCTGCTCGCCCAGCGAGGGTGCCGCGTGACCCGCGCCGTCCTCCCCGTCCTCGGTCACCGCGCCGTCCCTCACGTCGGCGGACTCCGCGGGAGGGACCGGGTCCGTTGCCCGCCCCGGTTCCGACGGGGCTCCCGGGCCGGTCAGGGGGGCCGCGGGAGTCGGGGCCGCGCTCGGCGCGAGGTGGTCGGCCGCCCGGCGTTCCGGGCAGGGCTCGGGGTTCCCGGATGCGGCGGACACCAGGTCGGCCTGGAGGGCCGCCAACCGCACGGCGCCGGCCTCCAGCGGGAGGTCCTCCGCATCGGGCAGGGCGTCGTCCACGAGCAGTTCGAAGGAACGGACCCCGGGGACGATCCGCTCGGCCCAGGTCGAGACCCCGGTCCCGCTCAGCCGGGTCTCGATGTCGTCCACTCCGGTCATCCGCAGGTGGACGTCCCCGCGCAGGATGGCGTGCACGTCCTGGCCCGCGTAGGAGACGATGGCGAACGCGGGCATCCCCGTCAGGTCCAGGCGGCCGGAGAGGACGGTGGCGAGCAGGTGCTCCACCCCGGGGTCCCGGCCAGCAGGTCCCAGAGGACGGCGGCGGTCTCCTCGCTGGCGTCCGCGGGCAGGGCCACCAGGGACCGGCCCCGGACCAGCCCGAGCCACGGCCCGGCGCTGTAGCGGACCATCACGGTCGCTGTCATGGTCGTTCCCCTCCCCCGTCGCCCGGACCGGTGCCGCCCGTCGCGGCGTCCGAGGTGCCGGCGTCGCCATCACCCGAGACGCCGCCGACCAGCGTTCCGGTCTCGCCGGACCCGAACCGGGGCCGGGTGGTCTGCTGCTCCTCGGAGTGGAGGGCCCGGGGCGAGGTGATGCTGCGGTCCTCCTCGGCCTCGGTGTCCTCCACGTCGACCACGATGACCGTGATGTTGTCCCGGCCGCCGCCGCGCAGGGCACTGCGGATCAGCGCGTCCACCGCGTCCTGCGGCGCGTGGTGGGCGGTGAGCTCCCGCAGGATCTCGTCGTCGTCCACCTCGGAGGTCAGTCCGTCCGAGCAGATCATCAGTCGGTCCCCGTCATGGACCGGGAGCATCCAGAAGTCCGCCTCCGACGCCTCACCGGTGCCCAGGGCCCGGGTGATCACGTGCCGGCGGGGATGGTGCCGGGCCTCCTGGCTGCTCAGGTAGCCCGCGTCCACCATCTCCTGGACCTCGGAGTGGTCCACGCTGACCTGGCCGAACCGTCCCTCGGACATCCGGTAGATGCGGGAGTCACCCACGTTGAACACCATCCAGTACAGCCCCTGCCGCTCCCGCACGATCGCGGCCCCCGCCAGGGTGGTCCCCGCCCGCGAGTCCGCGACCCTGCGGATGGCGTCGTCCGAGGCGACCATCAGGTGCTGCAGTTGCTCGGCCGTGAGGTCGTCCCGGACCTGCTTGACCCCCGAGGCGAGGGTCTCCACGCAGATCCTGCTGGCCACCTCGCCGGCCTCGTGTCCGCCCATGCCGTCCGCCACGGCGAACAGGTTCCCGGTGACCACCAGGGAGTCCTCGTTCAGTTGCCGTCGCAGTCCACGATGGGTGCCGAACCCGTAGTTCAGGCGGAAGGGTCTCTGGGGCGCGTCGATGGCAGTCTCCAGGGTCATGCAGCGGACACCGTGAAGGAGCGGTCGCCGAAGTGGACGGTGGTCCCCACCGGGGCCAGCACGGGCTGGCCCGGTTCCAGCCGCCGGCGCTGCCCGCCGCGCGGGGTGATGCCGGAGCCGTTGGTGGAGTTGCGGTCGGTCACCCAGACGCCGGCGGAGTCCACCGTCAGGTGCAGGTGAGTCTTGGACACGGACCGCCCCATGTCCGCGAACGGGATGAGCAGGTCCACGGTCTCGCCGGCGGCCGCGGAGGGATTGCGTCCCACCAGGGCGGATCCGGAGAGCTCGTGGTCCTGGCCGTCGTCGAAGCGCAGCCTCACCGCGGCGGGTCCGGCGGGCCGGCTGCGCAGCTGGGTGGAGCCCAGCTCCTCGTCCGGGTCCGCGGCCGATCCGGCGCCACCCACGAGGATGACCCGGTCCTCCCGGTACCCCGAGGAGTGGCCGGAGCCGGCGGGCACGGGCGTCCGCGGGGCGGCGGTCGGTGCCGCGGTGGGGCGCACGGTCGCCGCGTGGGCGGGTTCCGGCCGGACGGTCCCGGGCTCGGGGGCCGACGTCGGCGCCGGCGGCGTGGCCGTTGACGGCGGGGCGGGCCGGTTGTCCGGGGACGACGGGCCGGACGCGTCGGGGGACGGGCTCCGCCCGTCCCCCGGGACGGTGGTGATGGGCCCGGCCGCGGCCGCGGTGAACGCGGGCCAGCGGGTCAGGGCCGGGGCGGTCATCCCGGTCTCGGGGTGGCCGGGGTCTCCGGGGCTCAGGGCGCCGGGGGCGAACGTGGACGGTCCGAACAGTCCGCCGGTGGTCAGCGGGTTGCGTCCCGTGTGCACGTCCAGCACGAGGGTGCGCGCCACCTTGTCGTGCCAGCCCTGGCGCTGGTGGTTGGTGTCCCAGGTGTTCGACAGCAGCATGAGCACCGGCCCGACCACCGGCACCAGCCCGCTGACCCCGATCAGCACGGAGCGCAGGAAGATCGGCCCCCAGCCGGCGGGCGTGCCCTCCTCGGAGGTGATGCGCAGCCCGAGGAGCAGGTGACCCGGCGTCTTGCCGGCCGAGGCCTGCCAGCCCCACAGCCAGACCGCATAGGCCAGGGACAGCACGCCGGCGATGAGCATGCCCAGCCAGAGGGTGACCAGCGCGTCCTGCCGGGCGCTGCCGGCCCCGGTCAGGACCGCCGGGACGGTGACCGCGTAGACCACGCCCACGGCCACCGCGGGGATGATCTGGTCGATCAGCCAGGCCGCCAGCCGTTTTCCGGCCGGTGCGTTGACCAGGTTGAGGGTTCTCTGCACGGTTCCTATTCCTTGCTCGCTTGGTCGTCCACTGTACGGACTGCTCGGGTGCCACCGCCACGCCGGGCGGGGCGTGACCGCCGTTCGGCAGCGCGCTCCTCCGCCCGGCGCCCGGAGGCCGCCGCGCGGCGGGCCAGGCGCTGCTGGCTCCGCAGCTGGTGCCGCTGTCGGCGCCGGGCGCGGGCCTCGAGCACGAGGGACCGCGGGGAGAACCTCGCCCGCAGCCGTCGCCAGCCGCCCACCGAGCCTCGGATGCCGGCGATGTTCTCGTCCACCCGCTCCCAGTACTCGGCCACCTGGGCTTCGGTCGGCTCCCCGGGGCCGAAGACGGCGTGGTCGGCGCGGCGGGCCAGCAGGGTGGTGCCGGCCGCCGTCGTCGGGAAGGCGGCGCCCAGTGCGGCGGCGTGTTCGCGCCGGGTGCCGGTGCGCTGCGGCTCCGAGCCCAGGTCCGCGGCCAGGCTCAGCACCTCGGACCAGCCGCCGGAGACCTGCCCGGCCGGGCTGTCCGCCCGACGGCGCCGCGTGCGCCGCCGGGCCTTGAGCAGCGCGATCACCAGCAGCGGGATCATCAGGACGAGGACGGGGATCATCGAGTACACGACGATCATCACCACGGCTCCCCACCGGTCCCACCAGGAGCGCTCCTCCTGCTCGGCGTCCTGCGGCTCCGGCGCGGTGTCCGGCGGCAGGTCGGCCTGCTCCTGCGGCGGGGGCGGGGCTGCAGCACCTGCGGCTTCGGCGTGGACTGCGGCTGCTGCTGCGGCGGGGTCGGGACGTTGTCCTTGTCCGGGGTGGGGTCCATGGCCACCCAGCCGATGTCCTCGAAGTTGACCTCCACCCAGGCGTGGACGTCCTTGCCCTTGATCTGGACCGGCCCGCCGCCCTCGGGGTGGTTCTCCGGGTAGAAGCCCATGACCACGCGGGCCGGGATGTCCAGGGAACGGGCCATCAGGGCCATCGCCACGGCGTACTGCTCGTCGTCGCCGATCCACTGCTCCGCGTCCAGCAACCGGGTGATGCGCCCGGCGTAGTGCCCGGACAGCGAGGTCACCTCACCCTCGCGGCCGTTGGAGAACGCCCCGGACTCGTGCAGGGTGGACGCCAGCCCGCCGGCGATGCCGAACGGGGAGTCCTGCCGGCCGGTCAGCTCGGCCGCCTTCTCGGGGACCACCTGCGGCACCCCGGCCAGTTCCGGCATGACCACCGTGGCGAAGTCCCGGTCCTCGAGGTCCTCCGGGTCGACCTGTACCGGGTAGACGACCTCGGCGGTGTAGGAGTCCCCGGACTGCAGCGGGATGGCGGACAGGGCGGTCTCGTTGTCGTCGTTGTAGTACAGGGACCGGGACAGCTCGCCGGCCCGCGGCCCGGACAGGGCCACCCCGGTCAGCTTCCCGCCCCCGGGCAGCCAGACGCCGTCGTAGGCCCCGATGGTGATCTCCAGGGACCCGTTCTGGCGGTTCGGCAGGACCGGGGCCTCGGCAGCGGAGAGGCGGGAGGCGTCACCGACCGGCGAGAAGTGCCCACCGGCCTGGGGGTTCACCGTGTAGACCATGCCGTCGTACGCGTCCAGGGCGGCCAGCCGGACCCGCTTGCCCTCGGGGAGCCCGTCCACCGTGAACAGGACCTCCTCGTGCTGGTCCTTGACGTACTGCCGGAACTTCATCAGCGGGCTCGGGTAGTCGAACAGCTCGATCGGGGGCTCGACCACGTCCCGGAGCACCTTGCGGTCCTGGTCCTGCAGCAGCAGCGGCGAGGCCGCGGCGGTCAGCAGTCCGGCCACCGCCAGCACCCCGGCGCCCAGGCCGACCCGTCGCCAGACCAGCCGGCGCGCGGTGGCCGGATGGGTCAGCGTGGCGGTGTCGGCGGACGCCCGGGTCCCGTGCACCCGCATCCGGTGCCGTCGCCAGGCCAGCCAGACGACGGCGGCCATCACCAGCACCATGCCCCGCAGCAGGGCCATGGGGGCGTCCTTGGTGCCGAACAGGATGCCGACGGCGGTCATCGCCAGCACCGGGACGAGCGTCCAGTACGGCACCCGCACGCGCCAGGCCAGCAGGCCGGCCACCACGGCGGTCAGCAGCCCGGACAGGTACGGGGCCACCAGCATGCCGCCGTGGACGCCCACCGGCGCCGCGACGGTCAGGATGTCCTTCCACGTGGTCACCGGCCCCGTGAGCAGCACCCCGGGGGCGTCCGCGCCCGGCAGGAGTCCCGAGGCCGGGCCGGCGGGGGTGGCCAGGACGAGGCCGGCGGCCAGGTAGACCGCGATCACCACGCCGGAGGTCAGCCAGGGGCCCCATCGCCGGGAGGCGCTCGCCAGGGCGACGGCCAGGCCCAGGACGATCCCCCCGAAACCGGCCGTCAGGTACCGGGGGTCCCCGGCGAAGGTGTCGTGGAAGCCGAGCATCCCCAGGCCCAGCAGCACGGTCAGCACGGCGGCGTCGACGACCACCTGCACCCGGGGGTGGCGCAGGCCCCTCTCCCGGAGCCCCGTCCGGGCCCCCGCCATCACGCCGCCGCCTTCCGCAGCGCCAGGCCCAGGTCCTGGAGGTCCCCGAGGGAGACCACCGTCAGGTCCCCGATACTCGCCCGCCCGGTCTCCAGCCCGTGGGCGCACCGGATGGCGAAGGCGCGGACCCCGGGCGGCGCCACGTTGGCGGCCCGGCGCAGCTCACCGGGGCTGGGCTGGCTGCCGGTGACCAGGAAGAACACCGAGGCGTTGGGCACGTGGTCCGCGGTCTCTCGGGCCACGTCCAGGCTGGTGCCGCGCAACGGCCTGCCCTCGATCCGCGTCATGTCGTCGAGCATGGTGCGGCCGGTCTCGGTGTGGATCGGCCCGGCATGGGTGCGGACGGAGAGGTTGCGCTGCTCCTTGAAGGCCTCCAGGCCGATCGAGGCGGCCACGGAGACGGCCAGCTCGAAGTCGTTCTCGGTGGCATACTCGGCGGTGTTGGTGGACAGGGCGATGGCCAGGTGGGCGCGCCGGGTCTCCTCGAACTGGCGGACCATGAGCGTGTTGGTGCGGGCCACCGTCTTCCAGTGGATGTGGCGGCGGTCGTCACCGGGCACGTAGTCGCGCAGGGCGTGGAAGGAGACGTCCGCGCTGGAGAGGTCCTTCGTGGGCAGTCCCTCCAGGTCCCGGATGAACCCGGCCGAGGACCCCTGCAGGGCCACGGTGCGCGGGTGGACGTACAGGTCCTGCGGCTCGGTCCACCTCAGCTGGCGGCGCAGCAGGCCCAGCGGGTCCTGGCGCACCGAGCGCACCGGCCCGACCACGATCACCGCGCGGCGGTGCGTGGGGATGGTGAACAGGTCCTCGTGCACGGCGCCCGGGCGCATCCGGGGCAGTTGGAACACGGCGGTGGCCCGCCCCACGGGCAGCTCCATCGCCACGGGGAGCAGGGCGCGGTCCGCGGTGTTGGTCACCTCGATCGCCCCGACCGCCCGGTCCCCGACGGCCACCCGCGAACGGGCCAGGTCCAGGTCCACCCGGTAGGAGGAGCGGCCGAGGATGAAGCCGATGGCCAGCAACAGCAGCAGGACGCCGACCAGTCCGGCGACGAGCGCCTCCGCCCAGCCCAGCGTCAGTCCGACCGTCCAGGCGGTCACCGTCACCGCCAGCACGATCCACCCCAGCGGGGAGACCACCTCGAGCACCGGGCGGGCGGACCGCGCCCACCAGCCGGCGGCGGACTCGAGCACCGGCCCCGTGATGATGGCGGCCGACTCTCCCAGCCGCCTCCACCGCTCCCTCAGGACGCCGGCCACCCCGGCCCCTCGTGGACGGGGCTGCCGTTGCGGGGCGCTCCGTTCCGTGGCCATCCGTGACGTCGGCACCTCAGGCCCCGGCGGCGGTGGAACCGCTCCGCGCCACGGTGTCCTCGGGGGCGCCGGACGACATCACGGCGCCCACCGGGACCGGTGCCTCGGCGCGGTGCTGCGGGGCACCCACCTGGGCCAGGACGCGTATGAGCACGGCTCCGGCGGTGGCCCCGGCGAACTCGGCCTCCGGGTCCAGCACCAAGCGGTGGGTCCACACGTGCGGGGCCAGGTCCTTGACGTCGTCCGGCAGCACGTAGTTGCGTCCCTGCGAGGCGGCGCGCACCTTGGCTGCGCGGACCATGGCCATGGCGCCGCGCACCGAGACACCCAGCCGGGTCTCGTCCGCGTCACGGGTCTGCTCGGCGAGCTCCGCGATGTAGTTCAGCACGGCCCCGTCCACGTGGACGGTGGTGGCCAGCTCGGCCATGTCCCGGATGGCCTGGGTGGTGATGATCGGGCTCAGGGCACCGGAGCGGTCCTTCGTGGCGGCGCCGGAGAGCAGTTCGACGGTGGAGCTGCGGTCCGGGTAGCCGATCGAGGTCTTGATGAGGAAGCGGTCCAGCTGGGCCTCGGGCAGCCTGTAGGTGCCGGCCTGCTCGATCGGGTTCTGGGTGGCGATCACCATGAAGGGGCGCTCGTTCGCGTAGGTCACGCCGTCCACCGTCACCCTGGCCTCCTCCATCACCTCCAGCAGCGCGGACTGGGTCTTCGGCGAGGCCCGGTTGATCTCGTCGGCCAGCACGATGTTGGCGAAGATCGGTCCCCGGTGGAACTCGAACTCCTGGGTCCTCTGGTCGTAGATCGTCACGCCGGTGACGTCCGAGGGCAGCAGGTCCGGGGTGAACTGGATGCGCGAGTGCGTGCCCTTCACCGTGGCGGCCAGCGACCGCGCGAGCATCGTCTTGCCGGTGCCGGGCGCGTCCTCCAGCAGGACGTGGCCGTCCGTCAGCATCGCCGTGAGCACCAGGGAGATGACGTCCTCCTTGCCCAGGATGGCCTGGCCGATGTTGTCCGAGATCTTCTCGAACGTGCCGGCGAACCACTCGGCCTGTTCAGTGGTCATGGTCATGGTGCGTCGTCCCCTTCGCTGGTGGTGCTGGTGCTGGTGCTGGTGCTGGTGCTGGTGCTGGTGGTCAGTGTGCTGGCGCAGGGCCGGGTCTCAGTACCCCGGCCACGGCCTGATGGGCGTGGTCTTGACACCGCTGCCGTCGAACACGGCCCAGACCTGGTCGAAGTACGCGTTGCCGGCCCAGCAGTTCAGGTCCCCGGACCCGCGCCCGTTGGCTCCCACCGAGATGGCGTAGGAGTTGCCCGAGCCGATCGTGCGTCCGGACCCGGCCTCTCCCCCGGAGGCCCAGCACTTGGCCGTGTGGGTGCCCGGGGGGAAGTCCTGGACGGAGACCCGCAGCTTGTGGCAGTTGATGTTGCAGCCGCTCTCACTGACGGGTGTCCCGCGCTGGGTGACCCCGCTCGGCTTGGCCGGTGGTGGCGGGGGCGGCGGTGCCTTGTCCGAGGCGGCCTTGCCGGACCACTGCCTGGACTGCTGCGCCGAGGTCTCCAGCGTGGTCTGGACCCGCACCACCACCTTCGAGGTGGTGCTGTACCCGACCTTGGCCGTGTGGGACCCCGCCGTCGCGTCGACCTGCCGGCCGTCCACCGTGACCGTCATGGTCAGGCCCCGGCCGTTCTCGTAGTCGCGGACGTTCGGGTTCCAGGTGTGGACCACCTTCTTCTCGCCGCCGGAGGACCTGACGTTCGCGGCGTCCCTGATGGGGCCGTACGCGCTGGTCTGGTTGGAGGCGCCCGAGGGGTCTCCGGCGCCGGCGGCGTTGAGCGCCCGCACGGAGACCGTCACGTTGGTGCCGTTGGAGCCGACGTTGATGGTGCTCCCGGGCCCCGCGATCCCCTGCCAGCCGCCGCCGTTCACCTGGTACTGGTACCCGGTGATCGGTGAACCGTTGGCCGAGCCCGGGGTGAAGTCCACCGTGATCTGGTGGTCCTTCCCGGTGGCGGCGATCTTCGGGGTGGAGGGGGCCTTCGGCCGTCCATAGGGAGTGACCGCCGTGGACCGGGCCGAGGGCTCGGAGTCACCGACCCGGTTCTGCGCGACCACGGCGAACGAGTACGAGGACGTGGTCTTCAGGCCGGTCACCTGTTGGGAGGTCCCGGGGATACCCGCGATGGTCCGCACCCTGGTCCCGCCCTCGTGGACGTGCAGGTCGTAGGACGTGATCGTGGCGCCGTTGGCGTCCGGGGCTCCCCAGGAGACGTCGATGACTCCCCCGTTCACGGCCGACTGGGCGCGCGCGGCCGAGGGCGCCAGCGGCTGCATCGGAGCCCCGGCCGGAGTGACGGACGAGGACCAGCCGGAGAACTCGGAGGGCCGGTCGGCGTCGTTCACCGCCTGGATCCGGAACTGGTAGGCGGTGCCGTTGGTCAGCCCGTCCCACGTCGTGGAGGTGCCGGAGACGGACCGCTGGCTGACGCCGTCGGCCGGGGCCGGGGAGATCTCCACCGTGTATGAGGTGATGGGTGAGCCGCGGTTCACCGGTGCGGTCCAGGACAGGTCCACGGTGCGGTCGCCGTCGGTGCCCGTGGGCGGCGCCGGCTGCTCGGGCTCGACGTCCGGCCGGGCCGGGGCCGAGGCCACGGACGGATCGGACTCGCCGACGTCGTTCGTGGCGGTCACGGTGAACGTGTACTCCTGGTCGTTGGTCAGCCCGGCGATGGTGCACGTGGTGGCCGGGCACTGCTGGTCCACCCCGGACGCGGAGACCGTGTACCCGGTGATGGCGGAGCCGTTGTTGGCGGGGGCGTCCCAGGTCAGCACGACCTCTCCGTCCCCCACGGAATCCACGCGGGGCACCCCCGGTGCCTCCGGCGCGCCCTTGACGTTGAGGGTGATGGTGCCCTGGACCTCACGGTCGGGGTCCTCCGTCAGGTCCCCGACCGTGTACTGGACGCGCATCTGGCCGACGAAGTCCTGCGCGGGGGTGACGACCACGTCCGACCCTGCGACCTCCACCCGTCCCTGCCCCTCCTGGGTGGTCGCCGCGCGCAGGGACAGCGGCCCCTCCCCCTCGAAGGGATTGACGTCGTTGGCCAGCACCGCCACGGTCTCGGCACGGCCCTGGTGGGCGTCCGCGACGGTGTCCGGGTTGGCCACGGCGAGCTCGCGGTCGGAGGCGTTGACGCTGATCGCGACCCGGGCGGCCACGGGCTCGGACCTGCCGTCCGTGACGGACACCTGGGCGGTGCCCCGGGTCCCCTTCGGGGTGCGGTTGTCCGCCCGGACCGAGAGCACCGAGCCCTCCAGGCTCACGTCCACGCCCTCGATGTCCACGGCGCCGAGCGCGAACTCCAGGTTCCCGGCGTCCTGCGGGTCCGGGTCGGCGGCGGCCTGGGACAGGTCCAGCCGGGCGGGCTCGGCGCCGGCGGCCACCTCCAGCGAGTTGGACTGCAGGGTGGGCGGGGTGTTGAACTCCTCCTCCGGCGGCGGGATCACCCGGATCGGCTGGGTCAGCACGGACTTCAGCCCGTCCGGGTCGTCCGGCCCCGAACCGTCCGTGACCTCGAAGCTGACGGAGGCCACGCCGGCGTAGTCCCGGGGCGCGCGGAAGACCAGTTCGGTGGCGGAACGGACCAGGTCGGCCTCCGACTGCGGCGAGGAGGTCACCTTCGCCTCCTCGGTGAGCCGCGGGGCACGTCCGTCGCGCACCACCACGAGCTCGCCGACGTCGAGACTCAGGTCCTTCCCGGCCGTCACCTCCAGCGGGGCGTCCGAGCGCAGCGCGGGGCGGGCCTCGCCCGAGCCCGGCACGATCACGAAGGCGTAGGAGGAGAGGGAGTCGGCGTCGGTGAGCCGGTAGGTGATGATCTGCGGGTTGGCCTCCACGGGGACCACCAGCTGGTCGTCCTCGGTCAGTCCCACGCCCTCCGGATCGTCCGGCAGGGTCACCGCGAGGTCGTCCGCTGTGCCGTCCGGGTCCTCGTCGTTGCCCAGGATGTCCACGGTGACCTCGTCGTGGTCCACGGTCTCCTGGAAGGAGACGCGGTCGTCCCTGGCGATCGGCGCCCGCAGCGGGGCCTCCGGGTCCGCCTCGACGGTGAGCGTGCCGGTGTCCGTGCCACCGCGGCCGTCCGTGATGCCGTACCGCACGGTGACGAAACCGGCCTCGACCGGGGACGTCAGCAGGATGCGCCCGTCCACCAGGGCGGCGTCCGAGCCCTCGGTGGCCTCGAGCGTCTCGAGGAAGCGCAGCTCGTCACCGTCGGCGTCCGTGTCATTGGCCAGCACGTCCACGGCCACCGGCCGGCCGGGCTGGACGCGGATCGAGTCGTTGACCGCCACCGGCGGGGTGTTCTCCTTGGCCACGGGGGCGATCCCGATCATGATCGTGCCGGTGGCCCGGGCCCCGAGGCGGTCCTCCACCACGTAGGTGAAGGCGTCCGTGCCGGCGGTGCCCTCGGCGGCGGTGTACTCGATCGAGTTCGCGGTCACCTTCGCGGTGCCCAGCGAGGGCGGGGTCTGGAGCTGCACCAGGGACACCGAGTCACCGTCCGGGTCGATCCCGTTGAGCGGGATCGGGATGGCCACGGTGTTCCCGGCGAAGACGCGTCCCTCGACGCGTTCGGGCGTGGGCGGGGAGTTGCCCTCCAGGTCCACGGCGGTGACGTGGAAGGTGACCCGGGCGGAGGCCTCCTGGCCGTCCGGCCCGGAGACCGTGTACACCGCGGAGACGGTCCCGGGTTCCTGGCCGGCACGGAAGCGGACCATGTTGTCCGCCACCGAGATCAGCCCGTCCGCCTCGTCCACGCCCTCGGCCAGGACCGGTTCCAGCGTGAGCTCGGCCCCGTTGGGGTGCACGTCGTTGTCCAGGACGGGCACGGTGACCACGTCACCGGCCCGCACGACGGCGGTGTCCGGATTCGGCCGCGGCGGTTCCATCGACTCCGGGGCCGGGATGGGGATGACGGTGACCTCGCCCGTGGAGGCGGCGGTCCCGTTGGTCACGGTGTAGGAGAAGGTCAGCGGCTCGGCCAGTCCCCGCTGGTCGGTCACGCGCAGCACGGCGTTGCGCTCGATCGAGACCCCGATCGGCGCGTCCTGGGGCACGTCGACCTGCTGGACCACCAGCACCCCGCCCTCGGGGTCGGTGTCATTGCCCAGGATGTTGACCAGCACGTCCCCGGTGGCCGGCACCAGTGCCACGTCCCGTACGGCGATCGGCGCTCCGGGGTTCTTCTCCGGGTCCTTCACGTCCACCCGGATCAGTCCCGGGGCGGAGGCCGGGCCGTTGGTGGCGACGTACTTCAGGTAGAAGGTCCTCTCCTGGCCGGAGCGGAACGAGACGGTGCCCGTGTCCGGGTTCATCTCGACCTCGGCGCCGGAGACCGGGTCCACGTGGGCCAGGCGCGGTTCGGAACCGGTGGGGTCGAAGTCGTTCGCCAGGGGTGAGAAGGTGGCCTCCTCCCCCAGGTTCACGGTGACGTGGTCGGTGGCGGTGATGGGCGGGGCGGATCCCTCGGGCAGCACCTCGATCACCACGCGGCCCGTGGCGGACTCGCGGCGGTCGGAGACGGTGATCTCCAGCTCCTTGGTGCCGGTCGACTTGCCCACGTCCTCGAAGGTCAGCACCCCGTCCGGCCGGACCCGGACGACGTCCCCGTCCTCGGAGACGGCCCCCATCAGCTGCAGGTCGTCCCCGTCGGGGTCCTGCCAGTCGGTGAGGATGTTCTGGGAGACCTCGGTGCCGGCCTGGACCCGCAGCGTGGTCACGCGTTCCTGCTCGGGGGCGCCGTTCTGGGCCTCGGGCACCACCCGGACAGTGGCCCGGGCGGTGTCCGTGCCGCCCCGGCCGTCGTCGGCCTCGTAGGTGAAGGAGGCGTTGCCGGTGGCGTCGGGGGGGACGACGAGCTGGAAGCCGGTGCTGTCATGGATGGGCTGCAGGGTGCCGACCGTCGGCTGGTCGCCCTTCAGCGCGGCGGTCAGCAGGTCCCCGTCCGGGTCCACGTCGTTGAACAGCACGGGCAGTGCCGTCGTCCGGCCGGCCCGGACCCCGAAGGAGTCGTCCCGGGCCACCGGCCTCTGGTTCTCCTCCTGGCGGTCCGGCAGCTCGATGGATTCGGTGATCTCGTCCGATTCCTCCTCCTCCTGCTCGCCCTCGCCCTTCGGCGGTTCCAGGTCGGCCCAGTTGTTGACGATCTTCATGGCGTCCTGGACCAGCCAGGTGTTGCCCTGCGAGATGTCGTTGAGGACCACCACGTCCCGGTTGACGCGGAAGACCAGCTGCGCGGCGGCGGGGATCTCGGGGATGCGCTCGGTGACGTCCTGGGCGTCGTCATCACAGTCCCGCTGGTACAGGCCGGACCCCTGCCAGGCGGAGTGCGTGCACGTGCCCACGCGGACCGGCTGGACCGGGGTGCCCGTGGCCTCCACGGCTGAGTACGTGGCCTCGCCCCCGTCCAGGGGGACGGTGGCCGTCTTGTTGGCGAGCGCGACGACGGCGCCGGCCGCCTCCGGTCCGGGCGCCTGGAGCCTTCCCCCGCCGGGTCGACGACGGTGGAGGACCGCCCCTCGGAGGTCACCAGCGTGCCGGAGGCCGCGTCGAACACGACGCCGGTGTCCCCGACGGCGGACACCTGCGGGGACGCGAGGCCCTTGAGACCGTCCACCTCGGTGGAGACGATCTCGCGGAATCCGGCCGGCTGTCCGGGCGAGGCGTCCCCGGCGCCGGCGGCGCCGTCCTCCCCCTGCCCGCCGTCCGCCCCCGTGCCGACCCGTTCGGTCGCGGCCGCCTCCCGGCGCTCGGACTCGGTCAGGGGGCGGAAGCCCGTGATGAGGTCGGCGTCCAGGTCCGCGATCCACACGGTGTCGTCCCGGCCCACGGCCGCGGCCACGCGGCCCTCCGCCTCGTAGAGCGGTTCGGCGCCATCAGAGGACATCGCGCCCACCTCTGGACCGGACGCGGCGTACACGCGCCCGCGCTCGGCATCGACGACGGCCACGACGTCCTGGCCGTAGGAGAAGCCCGCGTTGGCCGGCAGCATGTTCTCGTCCGTCAGCTCGAAGGCGGCCGGGTCCACGGTGACCAGGGCGCCGATCTCGCGGTCCCGCAGGTAGACCTGGTCCGCGTGCTGGGCCAGGTCGTACTCGGTCATGGTGGTGGTGACGCCGCCGTCGAGGGTCTGCGACTGGTAGTTGAGGTGGGCGACCTTGCTCTCCTCGCGGTTCACCACCCACACGCCGCCGTCATTGAGGTCCACGTCCGCGGTCTGGAAGCCCGGGTAGAGGATGGCGCCGGTGACGGCGAGCGCGGATACCCCGACGAACGCGGTGGCCTTCAGGGCACCCTGGCGTCCGGCACCGAAACCTGCATTCACGATGACCCCCCATAGTGACCATTCAGCGCGCGGGGTCCGTGGACCCACGGGCCGCCCCGGTGAGTCTATCCGGTGGCGCACGGCCACAACCGCATCCGACATGGGGAGTTCTCCCCATCGGGCGTGGTGTGGCGGGGTTCAGTCGACGACGAGTCCCTCGCCGGTACCGGACATCAGGATGGACGGACGGATCTCACCGAAGCCGCGCACCATCTGCGGCGGTTGCGGGATCAGGACGAAGCGTTCGTCCCCCTCCAGGGCCAGCGCGGTCATCGCGTCGACCAGCACGCTGCCCGGGTCGGCGAGCGCGGTCAGTCGGGAGGCCAGGTTCACGGTGGGTCCGTAGATGTCCCCGAGGCGGGACAGCACGCGCCCCCAGACGAGGGACACCCGGGCGGAGGGCAGCACCGGGTCCTCGCTCATCGCCTTGGCCAGCGCCAGCGAGATCTGCGCCCCGGCCTCCGGGGTCTCGGCGTTGAACAGCACCTCGTCCCCGACGGTCTTGACGAGCCGGCCGCCGCCGATCGAGATGATCTCGGCGCACTTGTTCTCGAAGCGCTGGACCATCTGGGCCAGGGTGCGCTCGTTCATCCGCCGGGAGAGCGAGGTGTAGGAGACCATGTCCGCGAAGCCCACGGCGCGGGCCAGCGGCAGCGGGGCGTCGTCCTCGGACCCGTCCCGGCCGATGGCGCTGGCGGCCAGTCCCGCCTCGGCCCGGACGGTCAGTCGCTGCAGGGCCGAGTTGAGCTGGCGGCGGTAGGAGTACTCCATCACCTGTTCGAGCGGCTCGATGATCTCGGGGAGCATGCCGACCACGGCACGGCGGGCCTCCGGGTCCGTCATGCCCTCCTCGCTGATCTTGTTCTCCACGAGCGCCTCGATCTGCCAGACGACCATCCGGTCCGTCATCTGGCCGATCGAGCGGGTCAGCGAGATGGCGGTCTCCTCGTTGAGCACGCCGCGGCGCACCAGGTCGATCATGGTGCCGATCGCGGCCGTGTCCTTCGGCGTGAAGGCCCGGTCCCCGTCCTGGACGTTCGGGAACCCCAGGGCCCGCCAGAGCTTGCGGGCGGAGATCAGTGAGACACCGAGCTCGCCGGCCATCTCGCGGCGGGTCAGCGTGCGCGGGCCGCCGAGCAGGTCCGTCTCCAGGGCGGAGATCGCCTGGGTCCAGGTGGCCGGGTCCTCCTGGATGGCCAGCGACGAGGTGGCGGTGGTGTCCGGCGGCGCCTCGGCCGGTTCCGGTTCCGTGGACGGCCCGGGGGCCACCCCGGCCGCGCCCGGCTCCCCGGGGGACTGCGGTGCCGTCGGCTCGCCGCCCACCGGGATCACCGGCAGCGGGGAGGTGACGGGGAAGGGCTCATCGGCGTGGCCGGCGGGCCCCGCCGGCCCGTCGGCGCGGGACGGGTCCTCAGCCATGGTGACCACCGCCCGCGGCGGAACCGGGGGATGCCGGGGCCGGCGAGACCGTGTACGAGGAGTACGGCGGAGCGGCCTGCTCCGCCAGCTGCCGGCGCAGGGAGGCCACCTCGCGCAGGATCAGCTCGCGGAACCGCACCGCCTCCGGCATCCCGGCCAGCACCCACTGGGAACCGGCCCCGTGCTCGATGACGAGGTCCCCGGCACCGGCCATCCGCTGGCCCCGGCGCTGGCGCAGCCGGACGTCGTACACGGCCAACAGGTGCAGGGCGCGCTCCCGGGACCGGCCCGGGCCGGCGCGCTGGACGATCCGGAGACTGGTGAGGACGGTCGTGCGCGTGAGCCACCGCCAGGCCGGGCGCAGGCAACCGAACAGCAGGGCCAGGGCGGCGAGCACCCAGACGGCGCCGGTCAGCCATGATCGCGCCTGGACGAGGGCCTCGGGGAGGTCGCCGCGGGCCAGGACGCCCTGGAGGTACCCGGTGGCCAGGGCGATGAGCATCAGCCGCAGGACGGGCATGGTCAGGGCGCGCGGATGGGCCCGGGTGCGCACGCGCACCTGTTCCTCTGGTGACAACCGCAATCCCACGTCCGTAGCGTCCTTCCCTGTGTGACGGTCCTGTGTCACGGTCCCCTGAGTCAGCGGCGCAGGTGCACGACGTCGGCGGCGGAGACCTCCAGCAACTCACCCCGCCGGGAGGCACCGGCGACCGCTGCCCCTATCCTCCCACGGTCCGCGGGCTCGATCAGCAGGGTCCCGCCCGGCCCCAGCCCCCGGGCGGTGCCGGCCAGCGTGGTCCCGCCCGGCAGCTCGGCCCGGACCTCCGCCCCCAGGGTGCCCAGCCGCTCGACGACGGCGCCCACCGCCGGGTGCGTCCCGTCGACGTCGGCGTCGGGGTCGGCACCGGGACCGCCGATGGCGGCCTCGAAGGCCGCCAGGGCCTCGCCCAGGGAGCGCAGGAGGGCGTCGAGGACGTCGACGGCGAGGGCGGAGGTCCCGCCCGCCGGCCCGTGGTCCCCGGCATCGCCGGGCAACCACTCCGCCATCGACGTCGCGGTGGGGACCGGGGGCCCCTCGGGACCGAAGTCCAGGTTGAGCCCCAGCCCCAGGACGATCCCGGACTGGTCCGGCAGCACCCCGGCGAGGATGCCGCAGAGCTTGCGGCCGTCCGGGGCCAGCACGTCATTGGGCCATTTCACCGTGGCGGCGATCCCCCGCCGGTCGAGTTCCCCGGCGGTCACGGCGGCCGCGATCAGGGTGGCCCAGCTCCAGTGCCGGAAGGGCACCCGGAGCCGCAGCACGACGGACACGGACAGGGCGGTGCCGGCCGGCGTGGTCCAGTCACGCCCCTGCCGTCCCCGTCCGGTGCGCTGGTCCAGGGTGGCCACGGCACGCAGGTGCGGCCAGTCCCGCGGCGCGTCCGCGGCGGCCTCGAGCACGAGTTGCTGCGTGGAACCGGCGTGGTCGAGCCAGGTGACCTCCGGGACGGGGGACGGGCTGCGGCGGGGGGCGTGTCACTGTCCATGACCACAGGTATACCCCGTTCCGCCCGTCCGTCCGGTGGACCTACGCCACCGCCCGGCACGGCGGTAGCCTCGTGCCCTCCGCTTCGGCGACTGGTGAACGGGGTCGGACATGACGGGTGGCCAGTGGGCCAGGCCCACCGCCTACGAACGGTTCATGGGGCGGTGGAGCCGCCTGCTGGCACCGCGCTTCCTCCAGTGGCTCCAGGCCCCGACGGGAGGACACTGGCTGGACGTCGGTTGTGGCACCGGCGCGCTCACCGCCGCCCTCTGCGCGAAGGCCGATCCGGCATCCGTGCTGGGCTGCGACCCCTCGGAACCGTTCATCGAGTACGCACGCGAGCACGTGCCGGACCCGCGGGCGCGCTTCGTGGACCGGTTCTGGACCACGGCCGCCGCGGTGGACCACCGTGCCCGTGAGCTCGACGAGGCCCGGCGCTTCCCCCTGTGCCGGCCCGAGGCCCTGGAGCGACTGTTCCGTGGGGCCGGTCTGCGGCGGGTCCGCGTGGAGCCGGTGTGGCTGCGCACCGTCTTGGCGGGGTTCGAGGACTACTGGCAGCCCCTGCTCACGGGGGACGGACCCGCCCCGGCCTACCTGGCCACCCTCGACGAGGACCACCGGGACGCGCTGTGCCGGAGGCTCAAGCAGGCCCTGCCCGGGGGCACGCACGGCAGGATCTCCCTGCTCGCGCGCTCCTGGGCCGTCCGCGGCATGGCCCGGTGAACGCACGCCTCCGGATCCCGCCCCGGGACCGGCCCCGCGGCGTGGCGGGCCTCCCGGTGCGCATCGGCTTCGACGGAGCGTGGCGGGCGCACGTTGTGTGGTTCCTACAACGGAGTCCCGGCCGTGCCTGCCTAGACTGGGGCGATGACAGCGGCGGTCCGCGCCCCGAGGGGTTCGGGCCGCCCGGCTGGACTTGTATGAATGATCCAAGCGACGGAGGACCCGTGACCCTTCCTGCCCAGGCCGGCACCGGGACGAGCCCGGACGAGGCCGCACCGGACCTGACGACCACGGCAGGCAAGCTGCAGGACCTGGCCCGGCGCCGGGCCGAGGCGGCCCTGCCCGCCGGCCGGGCCGCCGTCGAGAGGCAGCACGAGCGCGGCAAGCACACGGCCCGCGAGCGCGTGGACCTGCTGCTGGACCCCGGGTCCTTCGTGGAGTTCGACGCCCTGGCGGTGCATCGCACCACGGCGTTCGGGATGGAGCGCAAGAGGCCGGTCGGCGACGGCCTGGTCTCCGGGTACGGCACCGTGGACGGCCGGCTGGTGGCCGTGTACTCCCAGGACTTCACGGTCTACGGCGGTTCCCTCAGCCAGGTCAACGGCGAGAAGATCGTCAAGGTCCAGGAGTTCGCCGCGCGCAACGGCTGTCCGGTGATCGGCATCAACGACGGCGGTGGCGCCCGCATCCAGGAGGGCGTGGCCTCGCTGGCGATGTTCGCGGACATCTTCCGCAACAACGTCATGTCCTCCGGGGTCATCCCGCAGATCTCCGTGATCATGGGGCCCTCCGCCGGCGGCGCCGCCTACTCCCCCGCACTGACCGACTTCATCATCATGGTCGACCAGACCTCGCACATGTTCATCACCGGGCCGGACGTCATCAGGACCGTCACCGGTGAGGACGTGGACATGGAGACCCTCGGGGGCGCCCGGCAGCACAACACGGCCACCGGCACGGCCGCCTACCTGGCCCCCACTGAGGAGGATGCCCTGGAGTACGTCCGGGAACTGCTCGAGTTCCTGCCGGCCAACAACCTGGCCGAGGCTCCCGCGGAGGCGTTCGTGGAGGAGCTCGAGGTCACCGACGAGGACCTCGAGCTGGACACGCTGGTGCCGGACTCGGCGAACCAGCCCTATGACATGCTCACCGTGATCGAGCACCTGCTGGACGAGGGCCACTTCCTCCAGGTCCATGAGCTCTACGCCCCCAACGTGATTACGGGCCTGGGTCGGATCGAGGGCCGGACGGTGGGGGTGGTGGCGAACCAGCCGATGCAGTTCGCCGGCACCCTGGACATCAACGCCTCGGAGAAGGCCGCCCGGTTCGTGCGGTTCTGCGACGCCTTCAACATCCCGATCGTCACCCTCGTGGACGTCCCGGGCTTCCTGCCCGGCACCGACCAGGAGTTCTCCGGCATCATCCGCCGCGGCGCCAAGCTGATCTACGCCTATGCCGAGGCCACCGTGCCGAAGCTGACGGTCATCACCCGCAAGGCCTACGGCGGGGCCTACATCGTCATGGGCTCGAAGAAGCTCGGCGCGGACGTCAACCTGGCCTGGCCGACCGCTCAGATCGGGGTGATGGGTGCCCAGGGCGCCGTGAACGTCCTCTACCGGCGCGAGCTGACGGCGGTGGAGACCGCGGGCGGGGACGTCGAGGCCAAGCGCGCCGAGCTCGTGGAGGACTACGAGGCCGAACTGCTCAACCCCTACCAGGCGGCCGAGCGGGGATACGTGGACGCCGTCATCACCCCGCCGAGACGCGCGTCCAGCTGGTACGCGGCCTGCGCGCCACGTTCCACAAGCGCGAGGCCCGGCCCGCCCGCAAGCACGGGAACATCCCGCTGTGACCACCACGCAAGGCACCACCACGCAAGGCACCACCACGGAGAGGAGCACCCTGGAGATGAGCACGCTGACGAACCACGGGACGGACACGGACACGGACACCGGCGAGGAGCCCACGGTGGTCATCCGCGGGACCCTGGACGCCGAGGAGACCGCGGCCCTGACCGCCGTCCTGCAGGCCCTGGCCGCCCAGGCCGGAGACCGGGGGAACGGGGACACCGGACCGGACGGCACGGACCGCACGCTGGACCGCCGCCGCCGGCTGGGCCTGTGGGCCCGCCCCGGTTCCGACTCCTGGAGGCACGCCGCCGGGGCGAGCTGACCGGTGCCGGGTCCCCGCCCCGGGCGGTGGGTCCGGGGCGGCCCAACCCTGTCTGCCCGGCGGGTGCCGGACCTATGATGTGGCCACCCCCGCGCGACACGCCGCGGCATCCAGCCTCCCGTGTCCTCCCCGCCGCACGCCTCATGAGACACCGGTTCCGTCCCACCACTCTCGACCGAGGATCCATCATGAAAACCCTGTCCCGCACGTTCACGGTGGCCGGATTCGCCACCCTGCTCACCGCCTTCGTCGGAGCCACGGCCGCCCAGGCCGCCACGAGCGCCACCCTGCCGGACGAGGGCACCCTGCTGGGTGACGGCGCCGGGGTCTCGCTCTCGGTCGACTTCGACTGCGACGCCGGCTGGTCCGCCAACGTCTGGGTCGAGGCCGCCCAGCGGACCGGCGGGGACAAGGTGGCGACCGGCATGGGGTACTCCACGACCGTCGAGTGCGCGGCCGGCGAGGAGTCCGTCGACGTGGTGCTCCTGGCCGCCGGGGACTACCTCGCCTTCGAGGAGGGTGACGCGGTGGTCCGGGTCTCCGTGTCCGCGTGCGGCACCGAGACCTGCGACCAGGCCGTGGCGGCCGGGGTGATCGCGTTCAGCGAGGACGACAACCACGACGACGAGTGAGCGCCCTCGCGCGGTCCTGGCCCGCGCGACGGCGAGCGGGGGTCACGGCGGGGCCCACGGGCCCGCCGTGACCCCCGTCGTAGACCCGCCGTGGCCTGCGCCACCTGGTCGACTACGCTCGGAGGGGTGAACGCAGCGCACGAGAACCAGCCCACCGCCTCCGCGGGCGCCACCGGCCTGACCCGCCGGCCCAGCGCCATCGACGAGCTCGCAAACCGCTACTTCGCGGACACCCTCGCGTTGAACCCGGAGGAGGCCACGGCCCTGGGCCACCCCGGCCACGAGACCGAGTACGCGGACTACTCCCCGGCCGGCACCGCCGCCCAGGACGACCTCGACCGCCGGGTCCTGGCCGACCTCGACGCCCTGCACCCGGCCGACGAGGTCGACCGGGTCACCGCCGCGGCGATGCGCGAGCGGATCGGACTGCAGCGGGAGATCACCGCCACGCAGCGCACGGAGCTGAACAACCTGGCCTCCCCCGCCCAGGGGATCCGCGAGATCTTCGACCTCATGCCCACGGACACCGCCGGGCACTGGGAGCACGTCGCCGGACGCCTGGCGAACCTCCCGGCCGCCCTGGAGGGCTACCGCGCGTCGCTGCTGCACTCCCGGGACGCCGGTCAGGTCCCGGCCCGTCGCCAGGTGGACATCGTCATCGAGCAGGCCGAGGCGCACTCCGCCCCCGGGGGCTTCTTCCCGGGCCTGGTCGAGCGGGCCCAGGCGGCCGGCGTCGTGCCCTCGTCCCTGCTGACCGAACTGGAGGGCCGGGCGCTGCGCGCCGGGGAGGCGTACCGGTCCCTGGCCACGTTCCTGAAGGAGGAGCTGCGCGAGGCCGCCCCGGAGCGTGACGCGGTCGGGAGGGACTACTACGCCCTGGCCTCCCGGGAGTTCCTCGGGGCCAGCGTGGACCTCGAGGAGACCTACCAGTGGGGCCTGGAGGAACTGGCGCGGATCGTGGCCGCCCAGCGGGCCGACGCCCAGGCCATCCGCCCCGGGGCGGGCATCGAGGAGGCCCGGCAGGTGCTCAATGCCGACCCGGCCCGGCGCCTGGAGGGCACCGGTGCGCTCAGGGACTGGATGCAGGCCACCTCGGACGCCGCACTGGAGGCGATGAGCGCCTACTTCGACGTCCCGGCGCCCATGGACCGGATCGAGTGCATGATCGCCCCCACCCAGGAGGGGGGCGTGTACTACACCGGTCCCTCGGAGGACTTCTCCCGCCCCGGCCGGATGTGGTGGTCCGTGCCCGCCGGCGAGGACTCCTTCACCACGTGGGAGCAGAAGACCACGGTCTACCACGAGGGCGTGCCCGGCCACCACCTGCAGGTCGCCACGGCCATGCTGAACCGGGAGGAGCTCAACGACTGGCGGCGCAACGCGCTGTGGACCTCGGGTCACGGCGAGGGCTGGGCCCTGTACGCGGAGCGGCTGATGGAGGAGTTCGGGTTCCTCCAGGACCCGGGAGACCACCTCGGGATGCTCGACGCCCAGCGGATGCGGGCGGCCCGCGTGGTGTTCGACATCGGCGTGCACTGCGGCTTCGAGGCCCCGGCCGAGTACGGCGGTGGCACCTGGACCCCGGAGGCCGGCTTCGCCTTCCTGCAGGAGCACATCAACGACACCCCGGGCCAGGTACGGTTCGAGTTCATCCGCTACCTCGGCTGGCCCGGCCAGGCCCCGGCCTACAAGATCGGCCAGCGCATCTGGGAGCAGATCCGTGCCGAGCACGCCGCCCGCGCCGGCCACGCGGGCGGGACCTTCGACCTGAAGGACTTCCACACGCGCGCGCTGCGCCTGGGGTCGATGGGCCTGGACACCCTGCGCGAGGCACTGGCATGACCGTCCCGCCCGCCGCAGCCGCACCCCGGCTCGTCCTGGCCTCCGCCTCCCCGGCCCGGGCGCGGATCCTCGAGGCCGCCGGGATCGGGTTCACCGTGGTGGTCTCAGAGGTCGACGAGGACGCGGTCACCGAGGCCCACCCGCTGGCCGGACCGGCCGAACTCGCCCTGCTGCTGGCCCACGCCAAGGCGGAGGACGTGGCCACGCGCCCGGAGGCCGCCGGGGCCCTGGTGCTGGGTTGCGACTCGGTGTTCGAGCTGGACGGGACCGCCTACGGCAAGCCCTACGAGCAAGGGGTCGCGCGGGAACGCTGGCGGTTGCAGTCTGGACGCACCGGACAGCTGCACACCGGGCACTCGCTCATCGACACCAGCCACCACGCCACGGCCGGGCTCCACGGGCCCGATGCCGGCAGCGCACCGTCCGCGACCGCGCTGGCGACCGCCTCGGTCACCTTCGCGGACGTGACGGAGGCGGAGATCACCGCGTACGTCGGCTCCGGGGAGCCGCTGCAGTGCGCGGGGGCGTTCACCATCGACGGCCGGGGCGCCGCCTTCGTCTCGGCCGTGCACGGGGACCCGAACGCCGTGATCGGGGTGTCCGTCTCGACGCTGCGCGGCCTGCTGCACCAGTTGGGCTGGTCCATCACCGACTTGTGGGATTCCTACAAGTGAGGGCGGCCGACGCGGGGAAACCGCGCCGGATCCTGTAGGAATCCCACGGCCCGGTCTAGGCTCGGGCAGGTGAGCCTGCAGCCGGTGTCCGGTACGGACCGACAGGCTCCTGACGCGAACCGCTTGTGAAGGAGTCCCCGCCCGATGCCCCAGACGACGCCGAACGCCACCACCGCCCCGCGCCGCTTCTCGCGGGTGCTGGTGGCCAATCGCGGGGAGATCGCCGTCCGGGTCATCCGGGCGGCCCACGACGAGGGGCTCACGGCCGTGGCCGTCTACGCCGAGCCGGACCGCGATGCGCTGCACGTGCGGATGGCCGACGACGCCATCGCCCTGGGCGGGGCGAGCGCCGCCGAGTCCTACCTGGCGCAGGAGAGGATCCTGGCGGCGGCCAGGACCGCCGGCGCGGACGCCGTGCACCCGGGCTACGGGTTCCTGTCCGAGAACGCCGACTTCGCCCGGGCGGTCGAGGCCGCCGGGCTGGTGTGGATCGGCCCCCCGCCGGCCGCCATCGAACGGCTCGGGGACAAGGTCTCGGCCCGGCACCTGGCCCAGGAGGTCGGCGCCCCCCTGGTCCCCGGGACCGCCGACCCCGTGGCCGACGCCGACGAGGTGCTGTCCTTCGCCGACGCGCACGGCCTGCCCCTGGCCATCAAGGCGGCCCACGGCGGCGGCGGCCGGGGCATCAAGGTGGCCCGGACCCGCGAGGAGGTCCCGGAGCTGTTCGAGTCGGCGGTGCGCGAGGCCACGGCAGCCTTCGGCCGGGGCGAGTGCTTCGTGGAGCGCTTCCTGGACGCGCCCCGCCACGTGGAGACCCAGTGCCTGGCCGACCACGCGGGCACCGTGGTGGTGGTCTCCACCCGCGACTGCTCCCTGCAGCGCCGCAACCAGAAGCTCGTGGAGGAGGCCCCCGCCCCGTTCCTCACCGCCGAGCAGCAGCAGCGGCTGTACGCCGCCTCCAAGGACATCCTGCATGCCGCCGGCTACGTGGGCGCCGGGACGTGCGAGTTCCTCGTCGGCGCGGACGGCACCATCTCCTTCCTCGAGGTCAACACCCGGCTGCAGGTGGAGCACCCGGTCTCCGAGGAGGTCACGGGGCTGGACCTGGTCCGCGAGCAGTTCCGGCTGGCCCGCGGTGAGGAGCTCGGCTACCGGGACCCCGAGGTCCGGGGCCACTCCCTCGAGTTCCGCATCAACGGGGAGGACGCCGGCCGGGACTTCATGCCGGCCCCCGGCACCCTGACCCGGTTCCGGCTGCCCTCGGGTCCGGGCGTGCGCGTGGACACCGGCGTCGAGGAGGGCGAGACCATCAGCGGGAACTTCGACTCGATGATCGCCAAGCTCATCGTCACGGGCGCCACCCGCGAACAGGCCCTGGAACGCTCCCGGCGGGCGCTGGCGGAGATGCAGGTCGCCGGCATGCCCACCGTGCTGCCGTTCCACCGCGCCGTGGTGGCCGATCCGGCGTTCGCCCCGCGGGACGGATCCGCCTTCACCGTGCACACGCGGTGGATCGAGACCGAGTTCGAGAACACCATCGAGGCGTTCGCGGCACCCGTCGCCGCCTCGGACCAGCCCGGGACGGAGGACCGCCGCTCGGTGACCGTCGAGGTCAACGGCAGGCGCGTGGAGGTCACGCTGCCGGCCATCCTCGGCGCCATCTCCACCGCGGCGGGCAACGCCCGGGCCGGCAGCCGGCGCCGCAAGGCCCGCGGAGGCCGCGGCGTGACGGCCGCGGCCACCGACGGGGACACGCTCACCTCACCGATGCAGGGCACCATCGTCAAGGTCGCCGCGGGGGTCGGTGACACCGTGGCCGAGGGGGACCTCATCGTGGTGCTGGAGGCGATGAAGATGGAGCAGCCGCTCACCGCCCACAAGTCCGGCACGATCACCGAGCTGGCGGCCGCCCCGGGGGCCACGGTGACGGCGGGCGCCGCCATCGCCGTCATCGGGGACTGACACCGGGGACCAGAACTCCGCCGGCGTCCAGAGCGTCTCAGGATGTGGACGGACTGTCCGCATGCTGACCATGCGCATAGGATGGTGG
Source organism: Citricoccus sp. CH26A (assembly GCF_000224415.1). GTDB lineage: Bacteria > Actinomycetota > Actinomycetes > Actinomycetales > Micrococcaceae > Citricoccus. The sequence continues at coordinate 142,542 of NZ_AFXQ01000002.1, forward strand.
GGCCGTAGAACCCGCACCGGCCCTCCCGCTCACCGCACCGGGCCCGCCCCGTCGGCCCCGGGCCGCCGGTCCCGCCCGTTCACGCGGCCATCATCATTGCCTTCCCGAGGAGTCTTGCCATGCCCGCTGACCTGTCCACCGACGGTCCGGCCTCGCCGGAACCGGTCGACGCCAAGGACGACGGCACCGCCGAGCTGGGTGTCCCCCGCTCGCGCGTGGTGCTGGCGTCGCTGATCGGGACCTCGATCGAGTTCTACGACTTCTACGTCTACGCGACCGCGGCCGTCTCGGTCTTCCCGTTGATCTTCTTCGCCTCGGGGGACGAGGGCGCCGCCCTGCTCGCGTCCATGGCGACCTTCGGCGCCGCCTTCGTCGCCCGGCCCGTCGGCTCCGTGCTGTTCGGCCACTTCGGCGACAGGATCGGGCGCAAGGCCACCCTGATCGGCTCCCTGCTGACCATGGGCATCGCCACGTTCCTCATCGGCCTGCTGCCGACCTACTACCAGATCGGCCTGTGGGCCCCGGCCCTGCTGACCATCCTGCGCTTCTGCCAGGGCCTCGGCCTGGGCGGTGAGTGGTCCGGGGCGGCCCTGCTGGCCACCGAGACCGCCAAGGAGGGCAAGCGCGCCTGGGCGGCGATGTGGCCCCAGCTCGGCGCCCCGATCGGCTTCCTGCTGGCCAACGGCCTGTTCCTGATCCTGACCCTGGCCTTCAACCACGACTCCACGAACCCGGACATGGACGGGCCGTTCCTGACCTGGGTGTGGCGCCTGCCGTTCCTGCTCTCGATCCTGATGGTCGCCATCGGCATGTACGTCCGCGTGCGCCTGCAGGAGACCCCGGTGTTCCGCCGGGCCGTGGAGAACGACGAGCGCGTCAAGGCGCCCCTGGGCGAGGTGTTCCGGAAGAACTGGTGGGAGCTCATCCTGGGCACCTTCATCATGCTGGCCACCTACGTGCTGTTCTACCTGATGACGACCTGGATCCTGTCCTACGCCATCGGCAACCCGGAGAAGACCGGCGGGCTCGGCGTGCCCTACTCCGACTTCCTCGTCCTGCAGCTGATCGGCATCCTGTTCTTCGCGGCGTTCGTACCGGTGGCCGGCCTGCTCGCCGACCGGTTCGGCCGCAAGCCGACCCTGATCGTCATCACCGTGCTGCTCCTGGCCTTCGGCCTGACGTTCGGCTGGTGGCTGAGCGCCGAGTCCATCGGCCAGGGCACCGACCTGAACAGCGTGCAGATGATGCTGTTTCTCATCGTCGGCATGACGCTGATGGGCCTGACCTTCGGCCCGATGTCCGCCGTCCTGCCGGAACTGTTCCCGACCAACACCCGGTACACCGGTTCCGGCGTCGCCTACAACGTCTCCTCCATCCTCGGTGCGGCCCTGACGCCGTTCGTGGCCGCCTGGCTGGTGCAGAACTACTCGGTGGCCCACGTCGGCTACTACCTGGCCTTCGCCTCCGTGCTGACGCTGGTCGCCCTGGTGCTGGCGCCGGAGACGAAGACCAAGTCGTTGGACTCCGACAGCGCCCAGTCCCGGGCCATCGCCGAGGAGATCGTCTCCGAGCCGTGATCGGCTGATCGCCTCCCAGCACGACGCCGGCCCGGCACCTTCCCACGCGAGGGTTCCGGGCCGGCGTCGTGTCCGGCAGACCAGCCCTGCCGGCCCGCCGGTGGCGGGTGCTAGCCTGCGGCCATGGTCGAGCACAAGGCCGGCGATCCGGGGGTGACCCTGCGGTTCCTCGGCGGAGCCGACACGGTCACCGGCTCGCGGTTCCTGGTCGAGACGCCCTCCACGCGCGTGCTGGTGGACTGCGGGATGTTCCAGGGCCTGAAGGTGCTGCGGGAGCGCAACCGGGCCCCTTCCCCGTCCGGCCGGACTCGATCGATGCGATCGTCCTCACGCATGCGCACCTCGACCACACCGGGTATGTCCCCGCCCTGGTGCGCGACGGCTTCCGCGGGCCGGTCTACGCCACCCCGGGAACGACCGACCTGGCCGCCATCATGCTTCCGGACAGCGGCTATCTCGCCGAGGAGGAGGCCCGACGCGCGGCGCGCTACGGGTACTCCAAGCACGCCAGGCCCCGGCCGCTGTACACGGCGGCGGACGCGGAACGGTCGTTGGAGAGCTTCGTCCGCGTCGACTTCGACGCCCCGCGGGAGCTGGGCGAGGGCGTCCGCTTCACGATGATCCCCGCCGGACACATCCTCGGCGCCGCCGGCGTGCGTCTCGAGGCCGGCGGGCGATCGGTGCGCTTCACCGGTGACCTCGGACGCCAGCACGACCCGCTGATGCTCCCGCCACGGCCCCTGGAGCAGGCCGACGTCCTGGTGACCGAGTCGACGTACGGCGACCGGCTCCACCCGGACCAGGCCCCGGAGGACGTCCTGGCCGACATCGTGACCCGCACGGCGCAGCGGGGCGGTGTCGTGCTGATCCCCGCGTTCGCGGTGGGACGCACCGAGACGGTCCTCTACCACCTCTCCCGGCTGCTGGAGGGCGGACGGATCCCGGACATCCCCGTGTACCTGAACAGCCCGATGGCCATCGACGCGGCGGCCATCTACCAGCGCTATCCCCAGGAGCACCGCCTGGACGCGCGCGCACTGCGCCGGATGTACGGGCTCGCCCGGCTCGTCCGCGATCCGGACGAGTCGAGGCTGCTCAACCTGCGCGGCGGGCCGATGATCATCCTCTCCGCCAGCGGCATGCTCACGGGCGGACGGATCCTGCACCACGTCGTCGCCTACGGATCCGACCGGCGCAATGCCATCGTCCTCACGGGGTACCAGGCCGTGGGGACCCGCGGCTCCGCGCTGCTCAGCGGCGCCGACTCCCTGCGCATCTTCGGGGCCGACGTCCCCATCCACGCGGAGGTGGTGTCGATCGACGGCATGTCCGCGCACGCGGATGCCGACGAACTGTTCTCCTGGATCGCCGCCGCCCCCCGCCCGCCGGACGTCGTCTACCCGGTGCACGGGGAACGGGTGGCCTCCGATGCCCTGCGCGCCCGGCTGCAACGCTCCCTGGGCTGGCGCGCGCGCACGCCCGAGCACTTGGAGCGCGTGCGGATCTGACACGATCCGGAGCCCCGGCACCGGGCGGTGCCGGGGCGGTGCGGGTGTCCGGTCGAGGGGGGCCGTGGGATGTTCACAGCGCGCCGTGGCCATACCTACCATGGGCCCGTACCCGGGCCCATGGGCCGTCCGTGATCCTCCGGAGCGTGCCCGCCCACACCACCGAAGCACTGGAGGACGGACATCATGAGCGACCTGCTGAGGCGCGGCCACTTCCCCGAACGCCGCATGCCCTTCGACATGCCGGAGACCTTCCGGCGGCTGTTCGAGGGCGAACTGGACAAGGGCATGATCCGGGTCGAGGAGGAGGCCCGCGAGAACGAGTTGTGCATCCGTGCCGAACTGCCCGGGATCGACCCGGACCAGGACATCGACATCAGCGTGGCCGAGGGCATGCTGACCATCAGCGCCGAACGCCGCCAGGAGGAGCGCCACGAGGACAAGGAGGGGTTCCGCTCCGAGTTCCGCTACGGGTCCTTCTACCGGAGCCTGCCCCTGCCGGCCAACGCCACGGCCGAGGACATCAAGGCCTCCTACAAGGACGGGGTCCTGGAGATCACCGTTCCGGTCCCCACGCCCCCCGCGGAGGACACCACCGGTCGCAAGATCCCGATCAACCGCGCCTAGGACCGCGCCGGATCCCGGCGTCCCACGAAGGAGGAGTCCCGCATGAAGGCCATGGTCTACGGCGGACCGGGGCAGAAGTCCTGGACCGAGGTCCCCGACCCGTCCGTCCAGCAGCCCACGGACGCCATCGTGGAGATCGAGACCACGACGATCTGCGGCACCGACCTCCACATCCTCAAGGGCGACGTCCCGGCCGTCCGGCCGGGGCGCGTCCTGGGCCACGAGGGAGTCGGCCGGGTGGTGGAGACGGGACCGGCCGTGACCGGGGTGGGCGTCGGGGACCGGGTACTGGTGTCCTGCATCTCCTCCTGCGGCCGGTGCGCGTACTGCATCGCCGGGCTCAACTCCCACTGCCTCGGACCGGAGGGGCAGTCCGGGATCGGGTGGGTCCTGGGCCACCTGATCGACGGCACCCAGGCCGAGTACGTGCGGATCCCCTATGCGGACACCTCCCTGCACCGGCTCCCGGACAGTGTCTCCAACACGCAGGGGACCATGCTCTCGGACATCCTGCCCACCGGTTTCGAGATCGGCGTGCGGTACGGCCAGGTCCAGCCCGGGGACACGGTCGCCGTGGTGGGCGCGGGTCCGATCGGACTGGCCGTCATCCTCACCTCGTCCCTCCACGGTGCCGCGCGGGTCTTCGCCCTGGACCTGGAGGAGACGCGCCTGGAGCTGGCCCGGTCCTTCGGCGCCACGGAGACGGTCCTGACGTCCTCACCGGACTGGCGCGCCGTCGTGGACGACCTGACCGAGGGACGCGGAGCAGACGTGGCCGTCGAGGCCGTCGGTGTCCCCGAGACCTTCCAGATGGCGCTGGACCTGGTCCGGCCGGGCGGCCACGTGGCCAACGTGGGCGTCCACGGCGCACCCGTGGAGTTCCACCTCGAGGACCTCTGGATCCAGAACCTCACCATCACCACCGGGCTGGTCAACACGAACACCACGCCCATGCTGCTGCGGCTGGTGGCCAGCGGACGGCTGCCGGCCGAGCAGTTCGCCACCCACCGGTTCACGTTCGACGACGTCATGGACGCCTACGACACCTTCGCCCGCCCGGCCGAGACCAAGGCGCTGAAGGTCGTCATCACGAGGTGATCGCCCGGGGGCCGTCCACGGGCCGCATCTGCCCGTCCCCGCTCGCCACCCGGCTCACCGACGGCGGCCGCGGAGGAAGTACAGGACGGGGCCGACGAAGTTCAGGGCGATGACCACGGCCCAGACCCCCTTGCGACCGTTGACCTGGCCGGCCGGCCGGCGGGCCAGGTCCGCCCATGCCGTGACGGCCAGGGACACCTGGACCGAGGCCAGGGTCAGGACCCCGGCCTGTTGACGCGGGCTGAGGTCACGCCACCTCCGGTGCGCGCGCATCACGGCACCCGGGGATCCGGCCCCGTGGAGGACGGCCGCGACCCGGCCGGCCCGCCGGGCGGACCGGCCCCGGGGGCTGCCTGTTGCTGCGCGACGGAAACCGGTTCCACCGGGCCCTGGTCGAGCCGGAACGGTGGATACTCGTCCCGCAGCAGCAGGACGTACGCCGAGACCCGGTACGTCCAGCGGTTCAGGCCCACGACGAAGTCGAAGAGCCCGGTGCTGTACCTGCCGGTGAACAGCAGGGCGACGGCCGCGACGAGGATGAGCACTCCCAGCAGCGAGAAACCCCAGCCGAGGCCCGAACCGCCCGCGTAGTAGCCCCAGCCGATGCCCGAGCCACCCGTGAAGATACCGACGATGAGCAGGTGGGGGATGGCCAGCAGCCACCACTTCACCAGCACCAGTCCGTGCGACAGGCGGTCCGGGTAGGCCACGTCCAACCCGGCCGGATAGTCGGCGCGGGCCAGGGTGAACGGCGGGTACCGGTCCGTGCCCAGGGCCGAGTATCCGTAGAACCCTACCCGCCACGACCAGCGCAGCACCCCCACCGTGAAGGCGAACCAGCCCCGCGGATACCGGCCGGTGAACAGGATGGCGATCCCGGCCGCGACCGTGGTCACCAGCAGCGCGAACCACAGGAGGGCGAGAACGATGTAGTGCGGGATCGCCAGCAGCCACTTGACCAGCCACAGCCAACGGGACACCGGCGGGTCCAGTCGGCCGGTGAAGCGCACTGGGGATGCGCCCCTCGGCAGACGCCCGGACCCGGGAACCGACGCCGGAGCCGCACCGGGCCCCTGCCGGCGGCGATCCCTCCCGACGCGCGCCGCGGGCTCGATGTCCCGGCCCAGGCCCGTTGTCCCGAGGAGCACCAGCGGAATGCCGGTGACAGTGCTGATCAGGCCGGCCCACAGCAGTCCGTTGCCGACCGGGCCGATCAGCTGGGAGCGGGCCCCGGCCTGCAGGTCCACCCAGACCGGCCGGTCGGCGTTCGCGTTCATCACGACGAGGGTCCACCGCCCCGGTTGCGGGGCGAACGTGATCTCCTGCGGCCCGGCGCCCGATGCGGAGACGGCCCAGAAGTCCTCCTCGACCGGCGGACCCGGCCGGCGATCGCCGGGCGTGACCGGCACGTCGTCGCGCATCCTGCCCGAGTCCCAGTCCCAGTCGTCGGGATACGCGTCCGGGATGCTGCGGGGCCAGGCCCGGGGCGCGTCCCAGTCGGTGGCGAGCAGGAGCGAGCGCGGGACATCGGCCAGGTACTCCCGGACATCAGTCTCCTCAGCGATGCCGACGAAGACCACGTCCTGCGGGACCACCGGGCTGGCCCGCAATTGCACGCTGCCGAGGTCCGAGAGGTCCACGGTTCCGGACGTGACGGGCTCACCGGCGTCGATCACCACGGCGGGACTGACCATGGCGTAACCGGCGCTGCGGTACCTCTCGGTGTCCCCCAGCAGGTAGCGGCCGTCCTGCTGGGCGGCATCGGCGCGGAGCAGGACCGCACCACCGACGGTGAGTCCCAGGCCCAGCATGCCCAGGAGCACGCCGAGGACGAGCAGCACCCAGTGGCCCGGTCTCATCCGGGTGGACGGTGAGGGGTCCGGGACGGAGGGCGCCGTAGGCGGTGCGGGATAGGCGGTCATCGCGATCACCTCGAGACGGACTGGGCCGGATGGCCCGGACTCTAGTGGCTGCCCCGTCCCCAGATCCAGAGCCGCCCGCCGCCCCCGGGGCGCCGCGCCGGACCGTCCCGCCGGCTACAGGTGGACGTGCAGCCGCCGCGCGGCCTCCGAGATCGAGCCGGACACCGAGGGGTACACGGTGTAGGTGTTGGCCAGGTCATCCACGTGGAGCTTGTGGGTGACCGCCAGGGCCAGGGCATAGATCAGCTCGGAGGCCCGGGGGGCCACCACCACGCCACCGATCACGGTGCCGGAGCCCTTGCGGGCGAAGATCTTGACGAAACCGTGGGTGACGTTCTGCATCTTCGCCCGGGGGTTGGTGGCCAGGTCGAGCTTGATGGTGTCCGCCTGGTACTTGCCGGAGGCGATCTGGGCCTCCGTGACCCCCACGGTGGCGATCTCGGGCGAGGTGAAGATGTTCGAGGAGACCAGGTGGGGCTGGAACGGCTTGACGGCATCACCCATCAGGTGGGCCACGGCCACCCGCCCCTGCATGGCGGCCACGGAGGCCAGCGCGAACACCCCGGTGCAGTCGCCGGCGGCGTAGATCGTGGGCACCGAGGTGCGGGAGACGCCGTCGACCGCGACGTGCCCGGAGTCGGTGAGCCGGACCCCGGCCTCCTCCAGCCCGATGCCGGCGGTGTTGGGCACACCGCCCACGGCCACCAGGCAGTGGCTTCCCTCCAGCACCCTGCCGCCGGTCAGGTGCACGCGCACGCCGTCCGCGGTGCGCTCGACGGACTCCGCGCGCGTCTTGCCGATCACGGTGACGCCGTCCTCGACGAAGGCGTCCTCCAGCACCGCCGCGGCGTCCTGGTCCTCCCCCGGCAGCACCCGGTCACGGGACGAGACCAGGGAGACCCGGGCGCCCAGCAGGTTGTAGGCGGAGGCGAACTCGGCACCCGTCACCCCGGAGCCCACCACGATCATGTGCTCGGGCACCTCGGTCAGGCTGTAGACCTGGGTCCAGTTGAAGATCCGCTCACCGTCCGGCCGGGCCGTCGGCAGCTCCCGGGGATCCGCACCGGTGGAGACGAGGATGGCGTCGGACTCGATCGTCTCGGTGCCCGCGGGCGTGGTGGCCTCGACGGTCGTGGGGCCCGCCACGCGTCCCTCGCCGATGATCACCCGGACGCCCAGGCGCTCCAGCGCCCGATGGATGTCCCGGGACTGCTGCAGCGCCAGGGCCAGCAGGCGCTGGTCCACGACCTTCATGTCCGCCTTCGGCACCGACTCGCCCAGGGTGACCCCGAGTCCGGAAGCGCGGCCGGCGCGGCGCATCGAGTCCGCCGTGGCGATGAGGGTCTTGGAGGGGACCACGTCGGTCAGCACCGCCGAGCCGCCCATGCCCTTGCGCTCGACGACGGTCACCTTCGCCCCGAGCTTGGCGGCCACCATGGCGGCCTCGTAGCCGCCCGGCCCGCCGCCGATGATCGTCAGGGATGGATGGGGGATGATCTGGGTGCTGGTCACGGTCCCCATTCTGTCCAACCGCGGGGGATTGTGGAAACCGCCCGGCCGGCCACCGCGGCCCGGCCGGGATGGCCCCGGTGACCGCCGCGTAGGATATGCGACGTGACGGACCCTTCCACGAACCTCCTGCCCACCGACTCCTCCCCCCTGGTCGGCGACCACCCCGGTTTCGACGAGGCCCGCCGGGCCGCGGTCGCCCTCGCGCACGCCACCGAGGCCGGGCTGACGGGCCCGGACAGCCACCGGATCGCCGTCGTGCTCGGGTCCGGCTGGGGCGGGGCCGCCGAGCTGATCGGCGAGACCACCCACACCGTGCCCACCGCCGACCTGCCCGGCTTCGCCGCGCCCAGCGTCCCCGGCCACAACCCCACGGTGCGCTCCGTGCGGCTCACGGACGGCCGGCGGGCACTCGTGTTCGGCTCGAGGACGCACTACTACGAGCACCGCGACGCCGGCGCCGTGGCGCACACGGTCCGCACCGCCGCCGCTGCCGGCGTGGAGACGGTGGTGCTCACCAACGGCTGCGGTTCACTGGTCCCCGAGTGGGGTCCCGGAACGCCGGTGCTGGTGGCCGACCACATCAACCTCACGGGGGCCACCCCCTGGCCGGTGCCAACTTCGTGGACCTGACGGACCTGTACTCCCCGCGGATCCGGGACATCGCCCGGTCGGTGGACCCGGGCCTGCCCGAGGGCGTCTACGTGCAGTTCGCCGGGCCCCAGTACGAGACCCCCGCCGAGGTCCGCTACGCCAAGGCGATCGGCGGCGACCTGGTCGGGATGTCCACCGCACTGGACGCGATCGCCGCCCGGCACGCCGGGCTGGAGGTCTTCGGGATCTCGCTGGTGACCAACGCCGCGGCCGGCTTCAGCGGCGAGCCGCTCAGCCACGACGAGGTGGTCCAGGCCGGCCGTGACGCCGGCCCCCGGATCTCCGCCCTGCTGGCCGGGATCATCGAACGCATCTGAGAACGCGGAAGGGCAGGACATGACTGACACCCCGGGACCGGATCCGGAACTGCTCGCCGCCGCGGAGGACTGGGCCCGCCAGGATCCCGACGACCGCGACCGCGCGCTCCTGGAGGCCGAGATCGTCGCCGCGCGGGCCGGGGACCCGTTGGCGACCGCCTCCCTGACCAGCCGGTTCGCCGGCCCGCTGGCCTTCGGCACCGCCGGGCTGCGCGCCGAGGAGGGCCCCGGCCCGGCGCGGATGAACCGTGCCGTCGTGCGGCGCACCGCGGCCGGCCTGGCGCGCTACCTGCTGGCCCGGCTCGGTGACGCCCGGGGTGCCGGGGCGGACGCCGCCCGCCCGCCGCGCGTCGTCGTCGGTTACGACGCCCGCCGCGGCTCGGAGCGATTCGCCCTGGACTCGGTGGCCGTCTTCGCCGCCGCCGGCCTGGAGGCGGTCCTGATGCCACGGCCCCTGCCCACCCCGGTGCTCGCCTTCGCCGTGCGGCACCTGGACGCCGACGCCGGCGTCATGGTCACCGCCAGCCACAACCCGCCGGCCGACAACGGCTACAAGGTCTACCTCGGCGGGCGGATGACGGACGAGGCCGGGCGCGGGGCACAGATCACCACCCCGTCCGACGCGCAGATCGCCGGCCACATCGACCACGCCGCCCGCCTGGAGTCCATCCCGCTGGCCGCCGACGGCTGGACCGTGCTGGACGAGGGCATCGTGGGCGCCTACCGACTCGCGGCCCGCGTGGTCCTGGCCACCCCGGACCACTCCGTCACCGTCCCCGCGCGGCACCTGGACGTGGTGTACACCCCCCTGCACGGCGTGGGCGGGGCGGTGCTGCCCGACCTGTTCGAGGACGCCGGCTTCGCCCGGCCCTACGTGGTGCCCGAGCAGGCCGAGCCGGATCCCGCGTTCCCCACGGTCGCCTTCCCCAACCCCGAGGAACCCGGCGCCATGGACCTCGCGCTCGCCGCGGCGGCCGAACGCGGCGCCGACCTGGTGATCGCCAACGACCCCGACGCCGACCGGCTGGCCCTGGCCGTCCCGGTCCCGCAGCGCCCGGACCGGGCGGGCACGGGCGGGCCGGGCTGGCGCATGCTCACCGGTGACGAGGTGGGCGTGCTGCTCGGCCACCAGCTGATCGACCGGCTCCGTCCGACCGGGGCCGTGATGGCCAGCTCGGTGGTGTCCTCCCGGCTGCTGTCCCGGCTCGCCGCGGAGCTCGGCGTGACCCACGAGACCACGCTGACCGGTTTCAAGTGGATCGGCCGGGTCCCCGGGCTGGGCTACGGCTACGAGGAGGCGCTGGGGTACTGCGTGGCCCCGGACCTGGTGCGGGACAAGGACGGGATGACGGCGGCCCTCGTGGCCGCCGAGATGGCGGCCTCGCTCGCGGCCGAGGGCCGGACCCTGCTGGACGTCCTGGACGCGATCGCCCTGCAGTTCGGCGTGACCGTGACCGGCCAGCTCTCCCTCCGGGTGGCGGACACGGCCCTGCTGGAGGCGATGATGACCCGGCTGCGGGTCACGCCGCCCACCAGCCTCGCCGGTCATGACGTCACCGCGGCGGTGGACCTGTCCCAGGGCTACCGCGGCCTGCCGGCGACCGATGCCCTGATGTACACCACCGCGGACGACTCCCGGGTGGTCGTGCGCCCCTCCGGGACCGAGCCCAAGCTCAAGTGCTACCTGGAGGTCGTCCGTCCGGTCGACTCCGCGGCCGACCTGCCCGCGGTCCGCGCCGAGGCCGGCGCCGCCCTGGAGCAGCTGGAGCGGTCCGTGGCCGAGGCCCTGGGCCAGTAGGCTGGAGCCCATGGATCTCGCCCAGTACATCGACCACACCCTGCTCAAGCCCCAGGCCTCCCGCCAGGACATCCTGGACCTGTGCGCCGAGGCCGCCGCGGCGAAGGTGAAGAGCGTCTGCGTGAACCCCGTGTGGGTGTCCACGGTGCACGAGGCCCTGGCCGGCAGCGGCGTGCTCACGTGTGCCGTGGCGGGATTCCCGCTGGGCGCCACCACCACCGCCGTCAAGGTGTCCGAGGCCGCCGGTGCCGTGGCCGACGGTGCAGATGAGGTGGACATGGTCATCGACATCGCCGCCGCCCTGGCCGGGGACCGCGCCGCCCTCGTGGCGGACATCGGTGCCGTGGCCGAGGCGGTGCACGCAGGCGGGGCGATCCTGAAGGTCATCATCGAGACCTGCCTGCTGGACGACGCCGCCAAGGAACTGGCCTGCCGGGCCGCCGTCGAGGCCGGTGCCGACTTCGTCAAGACCTCCACCGGCTTCTCCACCGGGGGCGCCACCGTCGAGGACGTCGCGCTGATGCGCCGCGTGGTGGGGCCCGAGGTGGGGGTCAAGGCCTCCGGCGGCGTCCGCACCCGTCAGGACGCCCTGGACATGATCGACGCCGGCGCCACGAGGATCGGCGCCAGCTCCGCCCTTGCTATCCTGAAGACGAGCTGACGCAGGGGCCCGTCCCGCGTCGGCAATCGCTCGCACCAGTACTGAGGAGACATCGTGATCGTCAACGGCAAGCCCAAGAGCTACTCGGGCCAGGGCAACTTCTGGGGCAACATCCTGGTGACGGCCGTCTGCTTCGCCCTGTTCGTCGGTTCCCTGTACGCCATGGGCTGGTGGGACTTCGAGAGCGTCTGGATCCCGGGCATCGCCGCCCTGGTCCTGGCCACGCTCGCCTACATCATCCCCCAGGGGGTCATCGGCCGCGGTGACACCGTGGACCACGAGGCCATCCACGCCGAGACCACGGTCGCGCGCCGCGGCCACTGAGCCGACGTCCCGGGCACCGGGACCGGAGGGCCCCATCCCCCACCCAGACACCTCGGCCTCGCCGGCCACCAGACGTCCACGCCGGAACACCGGCGTGGACGTTCTGCGTATCGTCTCCATCGCCGCCGTCGTCCTCGGCCACGCCTACGGGCCGCGGCTGCCCGGCAGCGAGTACCTGGAGATCTGGCGGATGCCGCTGTTCTTCTTCCTGACCGGGTACTTCTGGACCCTGGGCCGGCCGTTCGCCCACGAACTGCGCGCCCGCTGGAAGACCCTGGCGATCCCCTACCTGGTCTGGGCCGTGATCATGAGCGTGCCGGCCTGGCTGTGGACCCGCGGTGCCCCGGCCGAGTTCTGGCCCCTGATGGCCAGCGGCTGGTACGGGGGCTCGGACCAGACCCCGCCGTGGTGGGCCTTCTGGTTCATCTCGGTGCTGTTCTTCGTGACGCTGCTGCGCCGCTGGCTCGAGTACTTCCCGCCGTGGGTGGCCTGGGCGGTCTCAGTGGGCGGCCTGCTGCTGGCCATGATCCCGGACTCGTTCCTGGGCCGGACGCCGCTGGGGATGGGACTGGCCCTGCCCTGCCTGTTCTTCGTCCTGGCCGGTGAGCTGTTCCGCTACCAGGTCCAGCCCCGGATCACCCGGCACCGGGCCGTGACGGGAACCTGCATCCTGCTGCTGGGCCTGCTGGCGGTGCGCCTGGGCGTGGAACCGCTGAACATCAAGTTCGCCGGGTTCGGGCATTTCCTGCTGAGCCCCGTGGTGGGCACGGCCATGGCCGCCGGCCTGGTGCTCGTGTTCGGCACGGTGGTGGACCGGTTCGTCCGTGATGCGGCGCCGGCGGTCAATGCCCTCGTGCGCACCGGCACCGTGGTGGTGCTGTTCCACGGGTGGCTGTTGCAGACCCTCGTGGCCCATGGCGTCCTGGACGACACCGCGAAGTTCGTCCTGTGCCTGCTCATCAGCTGGTCCGTGGGCCTGCTGATCAACGCCACCCCGCTGTCCCCGTGGCTCGCCGGCGTCCCGGCCCCGGACTGGTGGGCCCGCTGGCGGGCCCACCGCGAGTACTTGGCGGGCCGGCACCACTAGGCCGCCGACCGCACTGCGCGACCGGCGGACCCGGGCGGCCGGCGCCCCTAGGCGGCCGGCTGGTCCGGCAGGAAGATCGCCTTGAGCACCTGGGCGGCCCAGTCCAGCAGGGGCAGGTCCACGAGGTCCTTGCCGCCCACCGGCGCGGTCTTGGGCCGCGGGATCATCACCGCGTTCAGCGCCGGTTTGACCGAGGCCCCCTTGTACATGCGCTTCAGCCGCATCTCCCGGGACTCGGGCAGGTCCGCCGGGCCGAACTTCACGTTCTGGCCCATCAGCATGACCTCGGTGACGCCTGCGGCCCGGGCGGCGTTGCGGAACCGCGCCACGGCCACCAGGTTCTGTGCGGCCGCGGGCAGCTCGCCGTAGCGGTCCTGCAGTTCCTCCACCACCGCGTCGACCGCGGCGTCGTCGTTGGCCTGGGCCAGGTTGCGGTAGGCCTCCAGCCGTAGCCGCTCCCCCGGCACGTAGTCGTGCGGCAGGTGGGCGTTGATCGGCAGCTCCACCTTGACCTCGGCGGGGGCGGTCTCCTCCCCGCCCTTGAAGTCGGCCACGGCCTCCCCCACCATCCGCAGGTACAGGTCGAACCCGACCCCGGCGATGTGCCCGGACTGCTCGCCGCCGAGCAGGTTGCCGGCGCCGCGGATCTCCAGGTCCTTCATGGCCAGTTGCATGCCGGAGCCGAGTTCGTTGTGCGCGGCCACGGCCTTGAGCCGTTCCAGGGCGGTCTCCCCCAGCGGTTTCTCGGCGTCATACAGGAAGTAGGCGTAGGCGCGGTCCCGGCCACGGCCCACCCGCCCGCGCAACTGGTGCAGCTGGGACAGGCCGTAGGCGTCGGCGCGGTCGATGATCAGCGTGTTGGCGTTGGCGATGTCCAGGCCGGTCTCGATGATCGTGGTGGAGACCAGCACGTCGAACTTCCGCTCCCAGAAGTCCACCATCACCTGCTCCAGCCGGTTCTCGCCCATCTTGCCGTGGGCCACCACCACGCGCGCCTCGGGGACCAGCTCGCGGATCCGGGCGGCCACCTTGTCGATGGACGAGACGCGGTTGTGCACCACGAACACCTGGCCCTCGCGCATCAGCTCGCGGCGGACCGCCGCGGTGACCTGCTGGTCCGTGTACGGGCCCACGTAGGTCAGCACCGGGTGCCGTTCCTCGGGGGCCGTGGCCAGGGTGGAGGTCTCCCGGATCCCCGTCAGGGACATCTCCAGGGTGCGCGGGATGGGGGTGGCGGACATGGCCAGCACGTCCACGTTGGTGCGCATCGTCTTCAGCGCCTCCTTGTGCTCCACCCCGAAGCGCTGCTCCTCGTCCACGATGACCAGCCCCAGGTCCTTGAACCGGATCTCCTTGGACAACAGCCGGTGGGTGCCGATGACCACGTCCACCGAGCCCTCGGCCATCCCGTCGAGCGTCTCCTTGGACTCCGCGGCGTTCTGGAACCGGGACAGCGCCCTGACCTTGACGGGGAAACCGGCGAACCGCTCGGTGAAGGTCTCGTGGTGCTGGCGGGCGAGCAGCGTCGTCGGGACCAGCACCGCCACCTGCTTGCCGTCCTGGACGGCCTTGAAGGCCGCCCGGACCGCCACTTCGGTCTTGCCGAAGCCGACGTCGCCGGAGATCAGCCGGTCCATGGGGACCGCTGCCTCCATGTCCTGCTTGACCTCGTTGATGGTGGTGAGCTGGTCCGGGGTCTCGATGAACGCGAAGGACTCCTCGAGCTCGCGCTGCCACGGGGTGTCCGGGGCGAAGGAGTGGCCCTTCGAGGCCATCCGGGCCGAGTACAGGCGGATCAGTTCCCCGGCGATCTGCTTGGTCGCCTTCTTCGCCTTGGACTTGGTGGAGGCCCAGTCCGAACCGCCCATCTTGGACAGGCTCGGCGCCTCCCCGCCGACGTACCGGCTCACCTGGTCCAGCTGGTCCGTGGGCACGAAGAGCCGGTCCCCCGGCGCCCCACGCTTGGACGGGGCGTACTCGAGCACGAGGTACTCGCGGTAGGACTCTCCCGTGGCCGAGCTGCCGGCGCCCCCGGCCGTCCCGGCGCCGGCCACCTTGCGGCGCTGCAGTTCCACGAACCTGGCGATGCCGTGCTGGCTGTGCACCACGTAGTCGCCCTCGGTCAGGCTCAGCGGGTCCACCGCGTTGCGGCGCTTGCGGGCCAGGGTCTTGGTGGCACCGCGCGGCCCGGAGACCCGGTTGCGCCCGAACAGGTCCTGTTCGGTCAGCAGGGCCACCTTCGCCTGCTGCATCGCGAAGCCGGAACCGGCGACGGCGGTAGTGATGGTCACCTGCCCGGGCTGCGGTTCGGCGGGCACGGTCTCCACCACGACGGCGGGCAGTCCGGACTCGCCGAGCAGCTCGGCCAGCCGCCGGGCCGGGCCGGGCCCGTCGGTGGCCACGACCGCCTGCCAGCCCTCGGCGCACCGCTGGCTGACGTGCTGGATCATGGCGTCCACGTCCCCGTGGAAGCCGCGCGGTTCGGTGAACGCGGTGCGCAACGCGGAGGCGTCGGGGAGCAGTTCGACGTCGGCCCCCAGCGCGGTGAGCTGCCACCAGCCCTGGAAGCGCCCCAGCGCGGTGGTCCGGGTCTCCGCGAGGGTGGCGAAGCCGCCCGCCCCGGCCTGGCCGGTGTCCGCGCCCGGCCCGCCCAGCGCGGTGATGTCCACCGGGGCCGCGCCGCCCTGGGAGGCGGAGGCCCAGGCCGCGGTGAGGAACTCCTCGTTGGTGTTGAGCAGGTCGTCGGCGCGGTGCCGGACCTTCTCCGGTTCCACCAGGACGGTCAGCGAGTCCTCGGGGAGCAGTTCCAGGAACGGGACCATGCCGTCCGCGAGCACGGGCGCCAGGGACTCCATGCCCTCCACGGCGATACCCTCGGCGATCCGCTCGAGCATGTCCACGGCGCCGGGCAGGGACGGCTGGAGGTCCCGGGCCCGGCGGCGGACGGAGTCGGTCAGCAGCAGCTCCCGGCACGGCGGGGCGTACAGCGTGGTGGGGTGGCCGGAGCCGTCACCGGTGGCGTCCTGCAGCGAGCGCTGGTCCGCCACGGAAAAGTACCGCATCTGCTCCACGGTGTCCCCGAAGAACTCGATGCGCAGCGGGTGGGCCTCGGTGGGCGGGAAGACGTCCAGCAGCCCGCCGCGCACGGCGTACTCCCCGCGGCGCGAGACCATGTCCACCCTCGAGTAGGCGGCGTCGGCCAGGGCCTGGACCACCGCGTCGAAGTCGTGGTCCTCGCCCACGGAGATGCGCACCGGGGTCAGGTCGCCGAGCCCGGCCACGAGGGGCTGGAGTACCGAGCGGACCGGGGCGGTGACCACGGCCAGGGGCGGCCGGCCGGCCTCGCCGGGGTGCGTCAGCCGGCGCAGCACCGCCAGGCGGTTGCCCACGGTGTCCGAGCGCGGCGAGAGCCGTTCGTGCGGCAGGGTCTCCCAGGACGGGAAGTGGGCCACCGTCTCCGGGTCCATCCAGCCGGCCAGGTCGGCGGCGAGGTCCTCGGACTCCCGGGAGGTCGCGGTCACCAGCAGGACGACGCCGGGCCGGTCCAGGCCCCGCCCGGCGTCCTGGGGGACCCCCGGCATCCCGCGGTGCGCGCCGGCGAGCATGGCCGCCAGGGGCGCCCGGGCGCCGTCGGGCAGGCTGATCTCGAGGTCCTCGGTGCGGTCGGCTCCGGTCCGGCCGGCGGAGACGACGGCGGCGGCGACGGACGGGTCCTGCAGCAGGGCGGGGAACAGCCCTGCCAGCGGGTGGGGTGTGGTCATTCATCCCAGCATAGTTGCTCCGATAGGCTCGACTCCGGCGTCCGCTGCCAGCGGAGGCCACGTACCGCCGACCCCCCAGGAGGAGCCCCATGGCGTTCAAGGAGTCCACCACCATCACCCACCCGCCGGCTGACGTCTTCGAGGCCCTGGTGGGCGAGGAGTTCAACCGCACGGTCACCGAGGGCCTGGGCGGGGAGCTGTCCGCCTTCGAACGCCAGGGCGAACTCTCCGGTCCCGTGTCCGTCACCATGCTCCGCACCGTGCCGGTGCACCGGCTGCCCGAGACGGTGCAGAAGTTCGCCGGCAAGTTCCTCGGGGACAAGCTGAGCGTGGAGCAGCAGGAGAACTGGTCCGCCCCCGCGGCGGACGGCTCGCGGACCGGGCAGCTGCTGCTCAGTGTCACCGCGGTCAAGGTCACCGCGACCGCCGAGCAGCGGCTGGTGCCGACCGAGACCGGTACCGACGTGCAGGTGGACGGCTACGTGGAGTGCCGGATCCCGCTGGTCGGCGGCAAGCTGGCCGAGGCCGCCGAACCGCGGGTCGGCAAGGTGCTGGCCCGGCAGTCGCGTGAGGTCACGGACTGGCTGGACCGCTAGGCCGCGCGGACCCGCGCCGTCGTCCGGAACGAGAGGACCCGTCACCCCGCTCTCCCGGGGTGACGGGTCCTCTCGTCCCGGACGGAACGCTGCGTCCGGGACGGCCGGTCGCCACCGGGGCGAGGCCGGCCCGCGTCAGGAGACGCCGTCGAACAGGCTGGTGACCGAGCCGTCCTCGAACACCTCGCGGATGGCGCGGGCGATCAGCGGGGCGATGGACAGCACGGTCAGGGTCTCGAACTGTTTCTCCTCCGGGATCGGCAGGGTGTTCGTCACGACCACCTCGCGGGCGCCGCACTCGGCCAGGCGCTGGGCGGCCGGATCGGAGAACACGGCGTGGGTGGCGGCGATGATGACGTCCTTGGCCCCGGCCTCCTCGAGCACCCGGACGGCCCCGGCGATCGTGCCGCCGGTATCGATCATGTCGTCGATCAGCACGCAGGTGCGGCCCTCGACCTGGCCGACGACCTGCTTGGACACGGCCTGGTTCGGCACGGTCAGGTCACGGGACTTGTGGACGAAGGCCAGCGGGGCACCGCCCAGGCGCTCGGCCCACTGCTCGGCCACGCGCACGCGGCCGGTGTCCGGGGAGACCACGGTGAGCTCTTCGCCACCGGTCCGGGACCGGATGTAATCGCTCAACAGCGGGATGGCGAACAGGTGGTCCACCGGGCCGTCGAAGAAGCCCTGGATCTGGGCGGTGTGCAGGTCCACGCTCATGATGCGGTCCGCGCCGGCGGTCCGGTACAGGTCGGCGACGAGGCGCGCGGAGATCGGCTCGCGGCCGCGGCCCTTCTTGTCCTGGCGGGCGTAGGGGTAGAACGGCGAGATGACGGTGATCCGCTTGGCCGAGGCCCGCTTGAACGAGTCCAGCATGAGCAGCTGTTCCATCAGGTGGTTGTTCAGCGGCGCCGGGTGCGACTGCATCACGAAGATGTCCTTGCCGCGCACGGACTCCGCCGAGCGGACGTAGATCTCCCCGTTGGCGAAGTCATAGGCGCTCATCGGCAGCAGCTCGGTGCCCAGTTCCTCGGCCACCTGCTCCGCCAGCTCGGGGTGGGCGCGGCCGGCGGCCAGGACCAGCTTCTTCTCGCTGTGCTGGGTGATCTCATTCATGGGGATGTGCTTCCTGGTTCTTCTCGGGGGGTGCCGGCCGGTGGGGAGGGGAGGTGGGAGTCTCGGGGCGGGCTCAGGAGCCGTCGCCGGGGGCGTCCTGGGCGGACCGGGCGCGGGCGGCGGCCTCGGCCGCGGGGGAACCGGGGCGGCGCTCCTCGGTCCAGCCCTCGGCGTTGCGCTGCGGGGCCACGGTGAGGGCCAGCGCACCGGCCGGGACGTCCTTGCGCACCACGGCGCCGGCGCCGGTGTAGGCGCCGTCCCCCACGGTCACGGGTGCGATGAACACCGTGTTGGAGCTGGTGCGCACGTGGTCACCGATCACGGTCCGGTGCTTGGCGACGCCGTCGTAGTTCGCGGTGATGTTGCCGCAGCCGATGTTCGTGTACTCACCGATCTCGGCGTCCCCGGCATAACCGAGGTGGGAGAGCTTGGACCCGCGGCCGATGACCGCGTTCTTCGTCTCGTAGAACGCCCCGATCTTGCCCTGCTCCCCCAGCACCGTGCCCGGCCGGATGTAGGTGAACGGCCCGACGACGGCCCCGGCGCCGATGACGGCCCCGGTCGCCTGGGTGCGGGTCACGGTCGCACCGGCGCCCACCGTGGTGTCCACCAGCGTGGTGTCCGGACCGACGACGGCGTCCTCTGCGATGTGCGTGGTGCCCTGCAGGTGGGTGTTCGGCAGGACGGTGGTGTCCGGCTCGAGGGTGACGGTGGAGTCGATCCAGGTGGTCTCGGGGTCCTGTACGGAGGTGCCCGCCCGCATGTGGGCCTCCACGGTGCGCCGGTTCATCTCCGCTCCGAGCGCGGAGAGCTGGACGCGGTCGTTCGCGCCCTCGACCTGCCACTGGTCCTCGGTGGTGACCGCGGCGACCCGGCCGCCGGCCTCGCGGGCCAGGGAGAGCACGTCCGTCAGGTACATCTCGCCCTGGGCGTTGTCCGTGGTGACCCGGGACAGGGCGTCCACCAGGAGGGCGCCGTCGAAGGCGTAGATGCCGGAGTTGACCTCGTTGACCTGCCGCTGGGCGTCGGTGGCGTCCTTGTGCTCCACGATGCCGGCCACGGAGCCGTCCGCCTCGCGCAGGATCCGGCCGTAGCCGGTGGGGTCGGCGAGCAGTGCGGTCAGCACGGTCACGGCGTTGCCCTCGGACTGGTGGGCGGTGACCAGTTCGTCCAGCAGGGCGGTGGTCAACAGCGGGACGTCCCCGTAGGTCACCACGACCGTGCCCTGGACCGGGTGCCCGGCGGCCTGGAGTGACTCCAGTCCACACTGCACGGCGCGGCCGGTGCCCGGGACCTCGTCCTGGTCGGCGATCGTGAGGGTGGCCGCCTCGAGGCCCGGGAGTTCGTCGGCGAGGGCGGTGATGTGCCCGGCCACGAGGTCGCGCTGGTGCCTGACGACGGCGACGAGCCGCTGCGGGGCCAGACCGGCCGCGGCGGCGAGCGCGTGACCGATCATGGAGCGGCCGCCGATGCGGTGCAGGATCTTGGGGGTCTTGGACTTCATCCGGGTACCGGCGCCTGCTGCCAGGACGATGACGGCTGACGGCGCGGCGCTGGCCACGGAGGACTCGGTCAAGGATCTACGCTCCTGCATCGATGCTTCACGGCGGGACTGCCGCAGGCCAGTCTAGACCGCCTGCTCCACGTGATCGCCACTCGGGACCACGTGGACGGCCTGAGGGGTACCGGGCGGGGGTACCCGACCGCCTCGGGGTCCGGCCCGTGGGATGCGTGTTGCCCTTGCCGACCGGGCGGGGCGTTCCTACGGTGAAGCCAGTGCGACCGTTGACCGGCAACGCGTCGCGGAGGACGCCTGGGGGGGCACAGATGCCGACGATGAACGCCGAGTCAGCACGCGTGGGAGAATCCACGGCAGCACCGTTCGGCCGGGCACGCTGCCGGCAGTGGGCCGGTTGGCTCCTGCTGACCTACCTGCTTGGGGTGTGCGCCCTGGTGCTCTCGGTCCGCCTGACCTCCCCGGGCCTGCCCGAGTTCACCGACTCCCTCGTGGCGTGGTCCGCCGAGACGGGGATCCTAGCCGGGTTGCCCTTCGACCGGGTCGGGGCCGTGGCGAACGTGGTGGTCTTCGTGCCCATCGGCTTCCTGCTGACCTGCCTGTGGGGGCGGTGCGGGAGCCGAGGCGAGGGCACCGGGACCGCACCGCGCACCGGCGTGCCGGACTGGGGGGTCCTCCTGCTGGCCACGGCGTGGTCCGCCGGGGTCGAGCTGACCCAGCTCTACCTGCTCGCCGAGACCAGCGGGACCGTACGGGACCTGGTCTGCAACTCCGCGGGCGCCCTGGCCGGCCTGGTCCTCTACCGCGGCGTCCAGGCGGCCCGCCAGCGGGGCCGGACGGGCATTCCCTCCTGAGCGGCCGCCGTCGTGTCCCCGGGCCGCGCGGCGGGGACACCGCGCCCGGCGGTTCATACCGCGGGCCGCCCTGCCAGCACCCGGTGGGTCAGGAACGACCCCAGTTCGGCGGCCGACCGGGCCAGTGAACCGGCGCGCTCGGCGAGTCCGTGCCGACGGCCCAGCGCATTGCCGTAGATGTTCTCCAGGAGCAGGGCCGCGCGGCGCAGACTGTGGTGCTCCTCGACCATCGCGCGTGACCACTCCCCCCTGCGGCGGCGCTCGGCGGCGTCCGCAGCCAGTTCCAGCAGGTGGGGCAGCAGTCCATACTCCCCGCCGTCACCGACGCCGTAGAAGCCCTGCCAGTCGAACGACGTCATCGTCCGCCGGGTGACCGGCTCGCAGAATCCGTCCGCACCCAGCACGATCGCCGGCTTGGCGTAGGCCATGCCCCGCAGGACCGAACCGCCCATGCCCAGCACCACGTCCGCGGCCGCATAGGCCGGGGACGGGTCCGGGAGACTGCCGGTGGCGAGGACCACGCGGCGCCCGTGGCGGGTGTTGACCCGGCGGGCGGCCGCGCGGATGCGCACGAGCTCGGGCCCGCCGCCGCCGATCAGCAGGACGGCGGGCTCGCGTTCCGCCAGGCGGTCGACGTGGGCGATGGCCGCGATGACGCCCGCGGCCTGGTCGAGGTCGGTGGTCATCTGCCCGACCAGGGAGATCACCAGGTCCTCCGGCGAGAGACCCAGGGACCTGCGGGCGGGCCAGGGGTCGGTGGGCACGCAGGCGATCGTGTCCACCGGCGGCGCCATCAGGTGCCGCCGGGGGTGGTCCCCGGTGTCCGCCCACAGCTTCCGCGAGCCCACGATCAGGTCCAGGTGCCGGGGCAGGAACCGCGGGACGTCTGCGCACGGCACCGTCATCACCTGGGGGATCCCGATGAGACCGTGGGCTCCGAAGGAGGCCCCGATGGAGGGACCCCAGTCGTAGGTGTGCACGACGTCGGCCCGCCACGAGCGGGCCAGCCGGAGCAGGCCGGCCGCCCAGCCCACCGAGAGACGTGCCGAGGAGCCCGCCAGGGTCAGGTCCAGGCCCAGGGCATGGACCCGGTCCATCAGCGGGCCGGGCGAGGCGTAGAGCATGACGTGATGGCCGCGGTCCCGGATGGCGGCGGCCAGGTCCAGGGCGTTGAGCTGGCTGCCGCCCACCTCCATGTCGTGCAGGCAGACGATGATCCTCATCGGGGTGGCACCCCCGGGGTGCCCTCGCCGCGGCGGTTCCGCGGCGCCTGGGAGGCGGACTGCAGGCTCGCGGTCACCCGGCGGTGTTCCTCGGCCGTCATCGTGTGGAAGACCGGGAGGACCAGGGTGTGGTCCGTCAACCGCTCGGTCACGGGCAACGGCCGCACCCGCCCGGAGTGTCCCGCGTAGGCGTCCTGCCGGTGGGAGGCCATGACGCCCCGCCGGGCCGAGATCCCGTCCGCCACCAGCCAGGCGAGCAGTTCGTCCCGGTCCAGGGGGAATCCGGGCAGGACCTCGATCCAGAACGACTGGAAGTTGCCCCGCCCGTAGTCGGGGTCCGCCGCGTACCGCACCCCGGGCACCGTGGCCAGCACGTCCTGGTACTCATGGGCCAGTGCCCTGCGGCGCCGGACCATCTCCGGCACCTTGCCCAGTTGGACCAGCCCCACGGCGGCCTGCAGGTCCGTCATGCGGTAGTCGAAGCCGATCTCCGGGTAGCGCTCCAGCGCCGAGGGCACGGACTCATGGCGCTCGGCCGCGCTGACGTCCAGGGAGTGCTCGCGCAGCCGCCGGGCGCGGGCCGCCCACTCCGGGTTGTCCGTGGTGAGCATGCCTCCCTCACCGGTGGTGAGCACCGCGTCTTGGTGGAAGGACCAGGCGGTGATGTCGGCGCCCGTCCCGACCGGACGATCCCGGTAGGTACAGCCGACCGCGCCGTCGGCGTCCTCGATCAGGGCCAGCGAGTGGCGGTCGCACAGGTCGCGGATGGGGTCCAGGTCCAGTGGCATCCCGCCCTGGTCGACTCCGATCACCGCCGTGGTCCGGGGCGTGATGACCGCGTCCAGCGTCTCCGCCGTGGCGTTGCCGGTGATCAGGTCGACGTCCGCGAACACCGGCCTCGCTCCCGCATAGGTCACCGCGTTGGCGACGGCCAGGAAGGACAGGGACGGGACGATGACGTCATCGCCGGGCTGGATCCCCGCCACGATGAGCGCCAGGTGCAGGGCCGAGGTGCCCGAGGAGGTGGCGACTGCGTGGGAGACGCCCTGGGCCTGGGCGAAGGCGCGTTCGAACTCGGCGGTGCTTGGGCCCTGGGCGACCCGGCCCGACTCGAGGACCTGGCGGACCGCCTCCGCCTCCTCCGGCCCGAGCCAGGGACGCATCAGGCTGATCCTGCTCATCAGGTCCCACCCCGTCCGGTCCGCTCGCTCGTGTCCGGTGCCGTCTCGCCAGCACCGGACGCCCCGTGGGCCGGGGCCCAGGGGTCGGGGATCGCGGTCGTGGCCCCGCCCCGCGCGAGGCTGGTCGAGGTCGACTCCAGCACGGACAGCACGCGCAGGGCCGACCGGCCGTCGGTCAGGGCCGGACGGTGACCGCGGATCGCGTCCGCGAAGTTCGAGACCATCAGCGCGAGCGGCGTGGACTCGCTCAGGGGAGGCGACCAGGGGTCCTGCCGCCGGGACGGGATCGCCACGCCCGGGCCGGTCCCCGCATCGGCCAGGCCCATGTGGCGGCGGTCCGGGACGACATCCCGGTCGTGGATGCTCAACCGCTGCTGGGGGTTCAGGTCGTCCCAGATCAGCGTCTTCCGGCTGCCTCCGATCACCATCTGCTGGACCTTCGTCGGGGACAGCCAGTTGACGTGGACGTGGGCGAGGGCGCCATTGGACAACGGCAGGTTCAGGTAACCCACGCAGGCCTTGCCCGAGCGCAACGGGTCCGCGCCCTGGGCCGAGACGACCTGCGGTTCCAGGCCTCCGGGGAGGACGAAGTCCAGGACGGACAGGTCGTGCGCCGCCTGGTCCCAGAACACGTCCGCGTCCGACCGGACGAAGTCGTGGTTGATCCTGACGGAGTCCACGTAGCGGATCTCGCCCAGCTCAGCGCCGGCGATGAGCTCACGGATCTTGAGCACGGCCGGGGTGTAGCAGTACGCGTGGTTCACCATCAGCACGCTGCCGCGGGACTCGGCGGCGGCCACCATCTCGACGGCGGCCCCGGTCGTGTCCGCCAGGGGTTTCTCCAGCAGCACGTGCTTGCCGGCGGCGAGCGCCTGCAGGGTGATCCCGTGGTGCGTAGGGGCCGGTGTCGCGATCACGACCGCGTCGACGTCGTGTCCGGCGAGCAGTTCGGTCACGGAGGTGGTCACGGCAGGGTGCCCGGCCTCCCGGGCCAGGCCCTCGGCCCGGGACCGGTCCGCGTCACAGACGGCGACGACCTCCCAGTCCGCGCTCTGGGCGAAGGCCCCCGCCAGGCCCGGGGTGCCGCTGTCGGCACCGACCACGGCCACGCGCAGGGTGGGACGGAGGGTGTTCTCGGTGGGGAGGCCCATCAGTACACCCCCGGCCCGGGTCCGTGGAGGCCCTGGTCGTCCCGCGTCAACGGCCCGGCCACGACGACGGCGTCGGCGCCGAGGTCCTTGACGGCGGTATCGACCTCGTCGATTCCCACGTAGCACAGGGCGCGGTGGGCCTCACCCCAGTCCTGGGTGGCGTCCCCCGAGGCGACCTCGCCGTCCAGCACCACGCCCACGATCGTGTAGGCGGCGGGCCGCCGCCCGGCCCGGTGCAGGACCTGGCGCACGTCGGCCGGGGCGCCGACGACCACGACGGAGAGGGCACGGCCCTCCAGCCGGCTCCGGCGCGCCAGGGCCCGCCAGGGCCGCCCGGCGGGCAGCCGCCGGGCCGGCTCGGCGGGGGTGGTGATCCGGAGGAGCGCGGTCAGGACCGTCACGAGCGCGCGGTCCAGGAGGCTGCCCCGGCACGGGGTGGCCGGGACGGCGTACTGCGTGCGCTGGCCGCTCGACAGGGCGGTGCCGGATGTCTGCACCATGGTCATGTCTCAACCCGGGGCCCGTGTAGGGCATCGGCTGGAAAAGGCATTTGGACTCCCACAGGGGTGAGGGGCCGGTGTGCCCATGAGCGTGAAGCACGACCGGCCCGGGGAGGCCGCCGGGGGTGACGGCCTCTCGCTTCCCCTCGAGCCTAGGATCGGCCCCCGCCTCCCGCATCCGTGGGCCCGTACTCTAAATCACCCCGCAGAGCACGTGCTCGGATCCCGGGCTCTCGCTACGGTCACTCGCCGGGACGGGTGAGCCGCCCGCGGGTGCATGGGCCTGGCCCGATGTCACCCGCGGGCGGCTGGCCCGGGGGGTGGTGGTGCGCCGGCGCAGGAATCAGACCGGCAGGTCGCGCAGTTCGGAGCGATCCGTGATGCCGAGCTTGGTGAACACCCGGTAGAGGTGTCCCTCGACGGTCCGCTGGGAGACGAAGAGCTTCTCGGCCACCTCGGCGTTGCTCATCCCGGCGGCCGCCAGGTCCACGATCTCCTGCTCTCGTGCGGTCAGCTCGCCGAGGGCCAGGGCGCCGGTCACGAAGGGCGGGAACTGCAGGCCCGTGGACACCTGGAGCCGCTTCAGCCTCCGCAGGGCCTCACCGCGCCGTCGCAGGTCCCCGGCCCCGTGATGCAGCAGGACCAGCCGGGACCAGGCGATCGCTGCCGGGAGGATGTCCCCGGTGGACGCCGTGTGCTCGGCCACCGAGGCCAGTCCGCGCGGGTCATGGTCCAGGGCCGGGTCGAGGACCCGCGTGAGCGCCCGGGACCGGCGACCGTCCAGGCCGGAGCAGATGCCGTGCAGTCGTGACATCACGCCGTCGTCCTCGGCCTGCGGGGGACGCAGGACCAACAGGGTGAACAGGATCTCGCGACGCACCACGGGGTCGGTGTCGAGCCGGGGATCCTCGAGGATCTGACGCCACAGGGGCCGGTGGTCGTCCGTCATGGCCTTCACGCGGTCCTCGGCGATGCTGAACAGGGCCAGGGCGAGCAGCCAGCGGCCCCGGGAACCGCGCTGCGGTCGGCGCGCCCGCACGTCGGCACCGATGTCGACCGGGGTCGGGGACAGCGCCACCCGGTGGGGGGTGAGCGTGGCCTCAGCCCACGGCAGCAGCTGCGCCGGGTCGTACTGGCGCAGGTCGACCACGGCGTCGTGCAGCATGGAGACCGACGCCGCGGTGCCGCCGTGGACCAGGTCCACCATCGCCCGCAGCGCGAGCACGGTGCCACCCCGCTGGTGCCATTGACGGGGACCCAGCCGGTCCTGGGTGTCCAGGACCCTGCGGGCCTCGTCGAGCTCGCCGGCCGTCGTCAGGTTCAGGACCAGGTTGACCAGGGCGTAGATGCCGAACCTGGCCGAGAACTGTGGCGTGCTGACGGCCAGCTCATGGGCCGAGCGGGCCACCTCGATGGCCTCCGCGGCCTGTCCGGCCAGGCCCAGCAGGTCCGACTGCAGCAGGAGCAGGATGGCCCGGGTGCCGGGGTCGGTGCCGGGGTCCTCGATCAACCGGCGGGACTGCTCCAGGAGCTCGTCGCGCCGGTCGTCCATGCCCGGGTCCACCAGCAGGTTGACCATGGTCCGCAGGGACTCAGGAAGCGCGGGCTCGGTGGTCATGCGCGCCCGCACCCCGGCCAGCGCCTGCGGCAGGGCCGCCCAGCCGTGGGGCGCCTGGCCGTTGCGGACGAGGTCGAGGGCCAGCAGCCCGTAGACCTCGATCCGGTAGTCCGGGTCATCGGACCGGGCCGCCAATTCCTCCAGTTCGGCCCGGGCCGTGCCCGTCCGACCACCCACCAGCATGAGTTCGGCCACCAGCAGGTCCGCACGCGGGTCCTCTCGCCCGGCCAGGAACGGGGCCAGGGCCCGCGCAGTCGGCCAGTCCTTGGTCCCCAGCGCCCGGTAGCCGGCGGCGATGATGTCCCCCAGGTCCACGGGATGCCCGCACTCCAGGGCCCACAGCACGGTGCGCGCGGTGGGACGCTCGTGGATGGAACCGCCCACGGCCTGCCAGCGGGTGAACAGGTCCACGCTGCGTCCCGGGGGGATGCACGAGCGCAGGACCTCGGCGTGCAGGACGGCGGACAGGGTCACGGAATCGGCACCGGCGTCCCGGAGGAAACCGTTCTCGAACAGGTCCTGGACGTGGTCGCCGCTCACCGCACGCAGGTGGGCCCGGGAGGCCACCCCGGCCAGGGCGAGCAGGTCCAGGCACTCCCGCTCTCCGGGCAGGAGCGAGGCCTGCATGGATTCCACCGTGTCGACGAGCCAGGCATCCGGATCCGGGGCCGGACGGAGCAGGACCCAGGGGACGGCGCGGCCCGGCAGGACCGAACCGCCCTTGGCCTGGACCAGCACCCCCTGGTGCAGGGCCGATTCCAGGAAGGCCTGGACCAGCCGGGGGTTGCCCCCGGTCATCCCGTGGATGGTGCGCGCCGCCCCCTGGGTCAGGGCGCCACCGAGCGTCTGCTCACACTGGCGCCGCACCTGGTCCGGATCACCGGGTCCAAGGTGGACGGTGCGGAGCATGCCGGTGTCGGACAGCGCCGCGATCCCGGATTCCCGGCCGAGCAGACCGGTCCCGCTGGCCAGCAGGGTGGCTGCCCGGTTCTGGACCAGCTGGGCCAGGACGAAGGCGCTGGCGGCGTCCAGGTACTGGACGTCCACCACGACGATCACCGGGTTGGTGCCCAGCTGCTGGAGCGCCCGCAACACCCCGACGGGCGTGTTGAGCTCGTCCAGTGCGGTCAGCAGGGGGACGAGGGCTCCGTACGGTATCTCGCGCAGCGACGGTGTGCACTGGACGGTGTGCACGTCGTCCGCCAGGCCGGCGATCTCCAGGGCGGCCTGGACGAGCGAGGACTTCCCCGTGCCGGGGCCGCCCAGGATCACCGCACCGGCCCGGTCGGCTCCGAGCAAGTCCTCGACGAGCGTCGTGAGGTGAGGGGAATCGGTGGGGATCCCCGCGTGCTGGGGGCGCAGCCCCGTGGTCTGCTCGCTCATCGGCCCACCTGCAGCTGCGCCTGGGCGGCGGCGAGCCGGGTCAGGTCCGCCCGGCCCCGGACCTGCAGCTTGGCGTAGATCTGGTAGAGGTGTCCCTCGACGGTGCGGATGGAGATGCCGGTGATGCGGGCGATCACCGCGTTCGTCTTGCCGTCGACGACGAGCCGGGCGATCTCCCGTTCGCGGCGGGTCAGCTGGCCCATCCACTCGGGGTCGGTGCCGGCGTCATCGGCCGGCCCGTTCTTCGCCCGCCGTGACGGGGCGGCGTCGGCGATCCGGCGCAGCACCTGGGGTGAGAGACCCTTCAGCAACGGCGAGTCCGCCTGGTCGACGTATGAGGCGCACCCGGCTTCTGCGAGGGCCTCGAGGGCCCGCACGAGCAGGTTCTCGTCGTCTTCCAGGACGGACCGGGCCAGGAGCTGGTTGGGTGCCGAGGCCGCGGTCTGGGTGCGTGCTGCGGCCTGGGCCAGCCGCGGGGCGAGCAGGAGGTCCCCGGACTGGAAGGCGATCGCCAGGGCCGAGAACTCGACGGCGAACAGGCCGGCCTCGGCAGCCCGGTCGGCCAGGGCCGAGATACGGGCGAGGCTTGCCTCGGGCGAGTGGATCCGCGCGGTGGCCTGGGCCAGGAACAACTCGGTCACCCAGCCGAGCCGGCCGAGGGGCTGACCCGCCAGCTGCCCGGCCTGACTGTCCACCAGCGCCTGGAAGACCTCCGGGGCCCGGTTGTCCGTGCCATCGTCGCCACCGTCACTGCAGAAGACCAGCAGGGCCCGGGCCGCCTGGAGCTCGTGCGGATTGCCCATGGCCTCCAGCTGGGCCACCAGGCCCGCGGCCCGGCGGTACGCCGGCTCACGGTCTCCGGTCATGGCGTCGACCGTGGTCAGGACCAGTTCTGCGTACTGTGCGGACTGCGGGTTCCCGTGATGGCCGTCGATGACCGTCTCGGCGAGGTCCCGGCACCGGTCCAGCTGTCCGCAGGCGAGCAGGACGTTCAGCATCGACTGCGCCAGGACGGAACGGTCCGCGGGACTCAGCACGTCGTCGATGATCCCGGCGGAGTGGAAGCGGGTGAGCTCTGCGTCGAGCCGGTCCAGCAGGCGCAGTGCGCCGTCCTGGTCATCACCCAGGGCCAGGGCCTCGGCCCGCAGGGCCTGGGCGCGGCAGCGCACGGACTCCCCGGTGACGTCCGAACCGCGCGGAGCCAGCAGCTCGGGCAGGTGCTCGGCAGGGACCTGGTCCAACCGGGCGTGTGCCTCGCGGAGGTCGCCGCGCGCCACGGCCACGCTGGCCGCCAGCACGCTCAGGGACGCGGAATCCGCGACCGGCGCCCGCGTCAGCACGGCCTCGGCCCCGTCCAGGTCCCCCATGGCGATCCGGGCACAGCACTCGGCCCAGGCCAGGTGTGTCCAGGCGGACTCCCCTGCCGGACCGGGGTTCGACGCCGCATGCCACCCGGATTCCACGAACAGGGACACCGCACCCTGGACGTCACCGAGCATGATCAGTTCGTCAGCGGCCCGCAGCACGCTGTGGTACCCGGGATCGAGGGCCTGCAGCATGCCGGCCAGCTCGCGGCGGCGGTCCGGCTCGATCGCCGCCAGGGTCTCCGCCGACTGCACGGAGTCCAGCCGGGCGATCCGGCCGGACTGGTCGCTGCGGATCTCCAGCGCGCCCCCGTCCTGCAAGGTGTCCAGCTCGTGCGCGAAGCCGATGTGGATGAGGTCGCTGACGGGCATGGGCCCGCAGACGGCCAGCATCTCGAGCAGGGAGCGCTGGCGGACGGGCAGGTGCCGCAGCGAGGTGGCCAGCAGACCGGTGGGGTCCATCCTCGGCAGGGCCCCGGGCACCATGATCCAGCCCTCCTCGGCACGCTGCAGCTTGCCGCTGGCCACGCAGTCACTCGCGAGCTGACGCAGGCGGCTGACCGAACCGCCGCTGTGGCGCCACAGCACGGTCGCCGCGAACCGGGACACCGGACCGTCGAGCACGTCCTCGATCAGCCTCTCACCGGCCGTGGGCGTCAACGGCCGCACCGTGATCCCGGCCACGAGGCCCGCGCGCAGCAGCGACACCAGGTCCACGGGGACGTCGGTCAGCCGCTCGCAGTGGACCACCAGGCAGATGCTGTCGACCTGGGCCAGCTGGGACAGCACCGTGATGGTGCCGGCATCGATCTGGTCCGGCTGGGACACGATGACGACGGCCGGGGCCGCCCCGTCCGGGCGCAGGAAGCCCGAGAGGGTGCGCAGCATGCCGTGAAGCGACGAGGGGGGCGTCCGGTCCAGCCCGGAGAGGAGGATGGCCAGGGCCCCGTACGGGGTGGCGGCCGCGAACGCGCTGCCATGCAGGCGGTAGACGGACCGCTCGGGCGGGAGGGCGGCGAGGGCCGTCTCGATGGTCTCGCGCCGGTCACCGGCCTCACCGATCAGCACGGCACCGCGCCGGGCGTCGCCGGCAAGGATCCGGCCCAGCGCCGTGCTGGCCTCCTGGGGAGACTCCATCCACCGGCCGTCGGTGCCGGAGCCCAGCCAGGCGACCCCGGGCTGCTGCGCCAGGCGCGACCGCTGGGACACCGGCGGCTGGGCCGGCGATGACGCGTTCACGGAGGGGCCGGCGGTGCGGCCGGCGGGGCCGGTGCGACGGCACGCGGCAACGGGGGACGGGCTCGACGGACAGGGTCCGGCCCGTCATGGGGAGACGGGGCCGGGGAGTCTGGAGCGAGCGTTGGGGTGAATGGGACCGATGAGACGTGTACATACTGGAGCGCCCTCTGTTCTGGACTGCCTCCGGAAGGGGGATTCCGGACATGATCGCGGGGATGCGTCACGACCTTGACAGGTGGCTTTCGTCACAGATCCTAGGGAGCAGCTCGGGGCGGGGGAAGCCCTGACGACATGGGCGGACGCTTAGGAAGCGAAATCAACCCCCAAAATTAACCCTTGACGGAGTGATCATTGTGTGCATACGCCCCTGACAGGGCGACACGGCATCGATCATGGTTCCGCCCATAGGATTCGAACCTATACTGCACGGCTCCAAAGGCCGGCGTGCTGCCGTTACACCAGGGCGGATCGGCCAGCGGGGCCGGCAGTCCATTCTGCCACAGTCACCACGCGGGGCAAGGAGGGGACGCAGCGGCCAGGCCGGTCGCCGCAGGCCAGGGCCGGGTCCTCGCCTACCCCTCGGCGACCTCGCCGGCCTCGAGCCAGGCCAGCTCGGCCTGTTCCTTGCGCTCGGTCAGCTCCTGCAGGTCGGCGTTGGCCCCGGCGAGCGCCGCGAAGTCCCCGGCCTCGGACAACCGCGCCATCCGGGCGTGCAGTTCGGACTCCTCCTCGGCCAGTCGCGCCAGCTGCCGCTCCAGCCGGCCGGCCTCCTTGCGGGCCGCCCGCTTCTCGGCCTCGCTCGGACCGGACGGCGCGGCCGCCGCCCCGGGCCCGGCAGGGGCACTCGAACCCGCCCCGCCGCCGGCAGCCGGGGCCCCGGCCCCACCGCCGGCGCCCGTGAACCCCCCGGCCCGCCCCGCACCCGGGGACTCCTGCTCCCGGCGCAGGGCCAGGTACTGGTCCACTCCCCCGGGCAGGTCGCGCACCTTGCCGTCCCCGAGCAGGGCGAGCTGGTGGTCGGTGACGCGCTCGAGCAGATACCGGTCGTGACTGACCACCACGAGGGTGCCCGGCCAGCCGTCGAGCATGTCCTCCACCGCCGCCAGGGTGTCCGTGTCGAGGTCGTTGGTCGGCTCGTCCAGCATCAGCACGTTCGGCTCCCCCACCATGAGGCGCAGCAACTGCAGACGGCGCCGCTCGCCACCGGAGAGCTCGGCCACGGGCGTCCACTGCCGCGAGGTGCCGAAGCCCAGCTGCTCCAGCAGCTGCCCGGTGGACAGATCCCTGCCACCGACCTGGAACGAGTTGCCCTCCCGGGCCATGACCTCGGCCACCCGGAGGTGGGAGACCTCGTCGAGCTCCCGGACGTCCTGGGTGAGGATGGCGGTCTGCACGGTCTTGCCGCGCCTGACCCTCCCGGAGTCCGGCTGCACCTGTCCGTCGAGCAGGCGCATCAGGGTCGACTTGCCGGCACCGTTGACGCCCACGATCCCCACCCGCTCGCCGGGGGCCAGCCGCAGCGTGACGTCGTCGAACAGGGTGACGGGCGCGCCGCCGTCGGGGCCGGGGATCGTGTAGGTGACCGACTCCAGGTCCAGGACGTCCTTGCCCAGCCGGGCGGTGGCCATCTTGGCCAGCGAGACGGCGTCCCGCGGTTCCGGCACGTCGGCGATCACCGCGTTCGCCGCCTCGATGCGGAACTTGGGCTTGGAGGTCCGGGCCGGGGCGCCGCGACGCAGCCACGCCAGTTCCTTCTTCACCAGTTGCTGCCGCTTGGACTCCATCACGGCCGCGGCACGGTCCCGCTCGGCCCGGGCCAGCATCCAGGCCGCGTAACCGCCGTCGAAGGGCTCCACCGTGGCGTCGTGCACCTCCCACGTGCGGGTGCACACCTCGTCGAGGAACCAGCGGTCGTGCGTGACCACGAGCAGACCGCCGTCGGTGGCCCGCCAGCGGGTCTTGAGGTGCCCGGCGAGCCAGGCGACGCCCTCGACGTCGAGGTGGTTCGTGGGCTCGTCGAGGAAGATCAGGTCGTCGTCCCCGGCCAGCAACCGCGCCAGTGCGGTGCGGCGCCGCTGTCCGCCGGACAGGGTCCCGACGGTGCGCTCCCAGTCCAGACCGCCGAGCAGGCCTTGCATGACGTCGCGGATCTTCGGGTCCGAGGCCCACACGTGGTCCGGGACGTCCCCGACCACGGCGTGTTTGACCGTGTCGGCATCGTCGAGGTCGTCACGCTGGTCCAGCACGCCCAGGGTGACGCCACCCCGGCGGGTGACCCGGCCGGCGTCGGGCTCCTGCTGGCCGGCCAGGATGCGCATCAGCGTGGACTTGCCGTCGCCGTTGCGGCCGACCAGGCCGATGCGGTCGCCCTCGTCCACGCCCAGGGAGACGGCGTCCAGGACGGTGCGGGTGCCGAAGGAGATGCCGATGTTCTCGGCGCCGAGCAGGTGTGCCATGAAGCGGTGTGGTCCTTGGGTTCGGGGGTGTGGGTGGGGCGGGGGCGCAGGTCCCGCGGTGGGTGCCGGGCGCTAGAGCACGCGGGCTCCGTGCACCGGGCCGTGCACGGCGATCGCCGCCACGCCGGTGCGGTCCTCCAGGCGCGCGGCCAGCTGGAAGGACTCCTCCGCGCTGCGCGTCAGGAACATCACGGTGGGGCCGGAACCGGAGACCTGGCCGGACAGCGCGCCCTCCTCCAGTCCGACGTCCAGCATCTCGGACAGCTCCGGCACCATGGTGGCCGCCGGGACCTGCAGGTCGTTGCGCAGCAGCAGGGCCAGTTCCTCGGCGTTGCCCGCGGTGAGGGCCTGGACGAGGTTCCGGTCCACCTCCGGGTCGGTGTCCGGGGTGGGCAGGGTGCCCTCCGCGCGCAGCCGGTCCAGCAGGGCGTAGACCTGCGGGGTGGACAGGCCGGTGGCCGCGGGCACCAGCACGAGGTGGACGGGGTGCCGGGCCAGCAGCGGGGTGAGCTCGTCACCGACGCCGAGCCCGACGGCGGCCCCGCCCATCACGGCGAACGGCACGTCCGCACCCAGCGCCGCGCCGATCGAGGCCAGGTCCTGCCGGGACAGTCCCGCGTCCCACAGCGCGGCGCAGGCCATCAACGCCGCCGCGGCGTCCGCCGAGCCGCCGCCCATGCCGCCGGCCACGGGCACCTGCTTGGTGATCTCCAGGTGCACCCCGTGGGTGGCCGGGTCCAGTCCGAGGTGCTCGCGCAGCAGCAGGGCGGCCCGGGCGGCCAGGTTGGAGGAGTCCTGCGGGATGAGGTCCGGGTCCACGAAGACGCTGGAGTTGTCGGCGAGCGAGACGGTGACGTCCCCGTCCGCGCGGGGCGTGGCCGTGACCTCCTCGGCCATGGACACGGCCAGGTAGACACTGGCGACGGGGTGGTAGCCGTCCGGTCGCGGGCTGCCGACGGCCAGGGACAGGTTCACCTTTCCGGGTGCCTGCGCGGTGACGTGGCTGAACAACCGACCGGACTCGGGGTGGGAGGCCGTCGGGCTCATGCGCCGGCACCCCGCTCCGGCCGGGCGGCGGCGATCCGGGCGAAGGCCTCGATGCCCAGCACCTCGCCGCGGGCCCGGGGGTCCACTCCGGCGGCGCGCAGTGCCGTCTCGGCGGCGACGGGCGAGCCCGCCCAGCCGGCCAGCGCGGCGCGCAGCGTCTTGCGTCGCTGGGCGAAGGCGGCGTCCACCACGGCGAAGACCTGCTGCCGCGTGGCCGTGGTCTCCGGCGGGTTGCGCCGGGTGAAGGCCACGAGCCCGGACTGGATCTTGGGCGCGGGCCAGAAGACGTTCTTGCCGATGGTCCCGGCCTTGCGCACCTCGGCGTACCAGGCCGCCTTGGCCGAGGGCACCCCGTAGACCTTGGAACCGGGATCCGCGGCGAGGCGGTCGGCCACCTCCTCCTGGACCATGACCAGTCCGTGCCGCAGGGAGGGAACCTCCGCCAGCAGGTGCAGCAGTACCGGGACGGCCACGTTGTAGGGCAGGTTGGCCACGAGCGCGGTGGGTGGACCGGGCGCCCGCGCGGGACGCACGGAGTCGATGGCCGCGGCGGAGACGTGCATCGCGTCGGCGAGCAGCACTCCCAGGCGGTCGCCGGCGTCGGGCCGGAATTCGGACGCGGTCTGGGCCAGGCGCCCGGCCGGGACCGGGTCGATCTCCACTGCGGTGACCGCGGCGGCGGCGTCGAGCAGGCCCAGCGTGAGGGAGCCCAGTCCGGGGCCGACCTCGAGGACGTGCTCCTCGGCCGTGGTCCCGGAGGCGGCCGTGATCCGCCGGATGGTGTTCGGGTCGATGACGAAGTTCTGCCCGAGCGTCTTCGTGGGACGCAGGTCCAGCTCCGTGGCCAGCCGGCGGATGTCGGTGGCGGAGAGCAGGGGGGCGTCAGGGGCGGTCACGCGTTCCATCCTACGGGGGCGGCAATGCCCAAGGGCCCGCCGGAGCGGGCCCATGGGGACAACGGGTGTTCGGTGGCTCGCGCCGGGGAGCCGTGGATCAGCGCAGGCCGAGCTTGGAGGAGCAGGCGGGCCAGTGTCCCCAGCCCCCGTTGGCGCGCAGCACCTCGGCGGTGGCGATCTGCTCGGCGGGCGTGGCCTGGTGCGGCAGCGGTGCGTAGCGGGTGCCGCCGGCCCCGGCCCAGGAGGAGGCCGAGAACTGCAGGCCGCCGTAGTAGCCGTTGCCGGTGTTGATGGACCAGTTGCCACCGGACTCGCACTCGGCCAGGGCCTGCCAGGCACCCGAGGCGGGGGCGGAGGCCTGCGCGGGCCGGGGGGCGGGGGTGGTGGCGCGCGGAGCGGACGGGCGGGCGGCGGAGGAGCTGGCCGGGGCGGGTTCGGCCGCCTCGGGGCGGGCCGGCTGCGCCGCCGCCTTCGGGGCCGGCTTCGGAGCCGGGGCCTTGGTGCCGACGGCGATGCGACGGTCCGCCGGCTCGCGCACGGTCTCGGTCGCGGTGGCCTTGCGGCCGGTGACCTTGCCGTCCACGGTGGTGACGGTCCAGGTGGTGACCTGCTTGCCGGTCCGGCCCTCGGCCACGACCTCGGTCTTGCCGCGGGCCAGGTCCTCGTCCTGGACCCTGACGGTCTCGAACGGCAGGGCCTTCGTGGTGGTCGTCGTGGCGGTGTCCACGCGCTGCACGGTGACGGTCATCCCGGAGGTCACGGGGGTGTCCCCGGCGGGAGAGAGGCGGTCGTTGCCGTCGAAGGCGACCTTGCCCTGGCGCAGGGCCTGCTCGACGGTCACCGCGTCCGTGGCGAAGGCCCGCTCGAACGTGCCGGACTTCACGGTGACGGCCTTGGGCAGGACCACGTCGACCTGCGAGGCGCGCTCCAGGTTCAGGACGGTGGATCCCAGGGACCCGGAACCGGCGTCGTCGGCACCACTGGCGGAGGCCGGGGCCGCGTCGTCGGCGGAGGCGCTGGCCTCGGCGCCGCGCTGGGTGGACACCAGGGCCACCAGGCCCACGATCACCAGGGCGAGGGTTGCCACCTGGGCGATCAGCTTGGCCAGACGGCCCTTCATCACTCGTGCCATGGATATCCAGTCGTCGTCGCATCCGGGCACGGGCTCAGATCGGGCCCATGGCAGGCGTCCGACGGCCCGATCCGGCCAATTGGTGATCTACGATAACGGCTGGATAACAAATATATCAAATTGGTCACGAACCGGCGTGGTCAGCCCGGCTTTCCCGCCTCTCGGTGCAGGCCTCAGAACTCGCCGTAGACCCTCCGGGTGTTCTCGGCGATCGCCGCGCTGAGGGCGTCGACCTCCATGCCCCGCACCTCGGCCATCCTTCGGACCGTCAGGGGCACCAAGTAGGGCGCGTTGGGCCGGCCGCGATGGGGGTGCGGGGTCAGGAAGGGCGCGTCCGTCTCCACGAGGACCAGGTCCTCCCGGGCCTCGGCCAGGGCGGCCCGGAGGTCGTCGTTCGCGGCGAAGGTCACCGGGCCGGCGAAGGACATGTACCAGCCGTGCTCGTTGCAGGTCCGGGCCAGGGCGGCGTCGCCGGAGAAGCAGTGGAACACCACCTTCTCCGGCAGGTCCGGGGTGTCCAGCAGGATCCGCACCACGTCGTCGTGGGCGTCGCGGTCATGGATCTGCACGGCCTTGCCGAGGCGGTGGGCCAGGTCCAGGTGCCACCGGAACGCCTCCTGCTGGGGGCCGACCCCCTCGGGCCCGGTGCGGTAGTAGTCCAGCCCCGTCTCCCCCACCGCCCGCACCCGCGGGTGGGCGGCCATCTGCTCGATCTGCTCCAGGGCGGCCTCGAGGTGCCCGCGCTCGGCCAGCCGGGCGGCGTCGTTCGGGTGGATCGCCACGGCCCCGAGCAGTCGGGGCTCCGCCTCGATGGCCGCCAGGGTGAACCGGGCCGACTCCACGTCACAGCCGACCTGGATGGCACCGCTCACCCCGACGGCCGCGGCCGCGTCCATGGCCTGATGCACGTCCACGGTCACGAGACCGTCACGGAAGTCCAGGTGGGTGTGGTTGTCCACCACGGGCACCGTGAGCGGTTCGGGGCGGGGGGTACTCCAGGCGCCGCTTGCGCCGCGACTTCTCCTCGGTGGGCTGGCGCCGGCGTCCCCCGGGCACGGCGGGCGCCCCGGGCTCCTCGTCCGGAGCCGGACGGTAGGCCGCCGGGACCGCGGTGTCCGGGCGGTCGACGCGGTCATCGGTGCCGGCGGGATCGGTGGACGGGATCGTGCGGACGTCGTCAGGAGTGGACATGCCTTCATGCTAGGTCGCCGGCCGGGCCGCATGACCGCGGGAGTCGGCACCGTCGGACGGGCGAGGCCGCCCTCGATACGATGGCCGGATGACTGAACCGCAGGCCACCGTCCTGTTCGTGTGCACGGGCAACATCTGCCGTTCCGCCTACGGCCACCACCTGCTGGCCCGCCGGCTGGAGGATGACGCCCCGGGCCGGTACCGGGTCGTCTCGGCGGGCACCCAGGTCAACCCACGGCTCACGGTGCCGCCGCAGGTCCACGCCCTGCCGCGGGCCGGCTCCCTGCAGACCCTCACCGACCACGCCCCCACGCAACTGACCGGGCGGACCGTGGCGGGGGCCGACCTGCTCCTGGCCGCCACCTCAGACCACTCGGCCGTCATCCTGCGGGAGACGCCGGCGGCGCTGAACCGGTCCTTCACCATGCTCGAGTTCGGGGCCGCGGCCCGGGCGATGGCCACGGGGACGATCCCGGCGTGGCCCGCCCCGGCGGTGGGATCGACCACCCTGGCCGAGGACGTCCGCTCGCTGGCCCGGCACGTCTCGCGCCATCGCCCCAGGGTCCGGGGATCCCTGGCGACGATCGACCTGCCCGACCCCTACGGCCAGGCGGACACCGCCTACACGGAGATGGCGTCTGCGCTGGAACCGGCCGTCGAGCACATCGCCGACCTGCTGGTCGGCCTGGCCCGCCGCGGCTGAGGGTCCGGGCGGTCCGGCGGGAGCGAGGGGCGGGCCGGTGTCGGGCGGCTCAGCGCCCGGGCGCGGGGTGGAATCGCTGCTGGGCCTTCTCCAGGCCGGACTCCACCAGTTCCACCACGGCGTCGGCCGCCCGGTCCACGTGCAGCGGCAGCAACTCGCGCTCGGCCGCGGAGAACGGACGCAGCACGTAGTCCGCGGCCGGCTGGCGCCCGGGAGGCCGGCCGATCCCGACCCGCACCCGGGGGTAGTCCCGGGTGCCGAGCACCTGGGAGATGGACTTCAGGCCGTTGTGCCCGCCCTCGCCGCCACCGGTCTTCAGGCGCAGGGTGTCGAAGGGGATGTCCAGCTCGTCGTGCACCACGACCAGGTGCTCGGGCCGGATCGAGTAGAACCGCGCCAGGGCGCCCACCGGGCGCCCTGACACGTTCATGTAGCTGGCCGGCTTGGCCAGGATGAGCTTGGGGCCGCCCGGACGCACGTGTGCGGTCCCGACGGCGGCGCCGGCCTTGTGCGCGGTCAGGCCGGTGCCGTAGCGCCCGGCCAGCTCGTCCACGACCATCTGGCCGACGTTGTGCCGGGTGCGGGCGTAGTCGGGCCCGGGGTTGCCGAGCCCGACCACGAGCCACGTCGCCGACGACGTGGCCGCCGGCGACGAGGTGCCCTGCACGGTCATCGGGTCGATCAGCCCTCGGCCGGGGCCTCGGAGGCGCCCTCGGCCGACCCCTCGCCCTCACCGGTCTCGCCCAGGTCCTGGACGGTGGGCTCGGAGATGGTGGCGATGACGTAGTCGTCCTCCAGCTCCAGGGTGGTGCCGGCCGGCAGCTGGATGTCGCGGCCGTAGACGTGCTCGCCCGCGGCGCGGCCCTCGATGACGATGGTGACGTTGTCCGGCAGGTGGGTGGCCTCGGCCAGCACCGGCACGGTGGCCTCCTCGAGGTTGAACACGGTGCTCGGTGCGGCCTCGCCCTCGACGTGCACGGGCACGTCCACGACGACCTTCTCGCCCTTGCGCACCACGAGCAGGTCGAGGTGGTCGACGGTCTGCTTGATGAAGTTGCGCTGGATGTCCTTCGGCAGCACGAGGTGCTCCTCGCCGTCGTGCACCAGCGTCAGCAGGGCGTTCGGGTTGCGGACGGCCAGCGTGGTCTGCTGGGCCGGCATCAGGATGTGGACCGGGTCGGTGCCGTGGCCGTAGACGACGGCCGGGATCTGGCCGGCGCGGCGGGCCTGGCGCGCGGCGCCCTTGCCGAAGTCGTCACGCAGGGTGACCTGGATCTTGATCATGTCGCTCATGGTTCTCCTCCTGTACTCGCTCTCCGCTCCACCGTCGGTGGAACGGGCCTTCCAGGCAGGACTTCGCCACATCCCCTCGTGCGGACCCGCCGGGAGTCCGGACTGGACCCACCGGGACGACGGTCCAGGAGGTGCGGCGGCCTCGTCGATCACGGAGCGGGACGCTCCCTCGCCTGGGCAACGCCGACCATCCTACCAGTGGTGCCAGTAGGCTGGCGGAACGACCCGGCCGTGGTGTCCGCACCCCTATCCCCAGGAGGACCCGTGGAGAACCCGCAGCAGGACTGGGAGGCCGGTGGTGAGCGGCTGACGGCCACCACCGCCGCCATGCTCTCGGCCATGGACTCCGTGGTGGACGGCAAGCACCGGGCGGTCCGCACGGCCGTCCTGGTCCTGCTGGCCGGCGGCCACCTGCTGGTGGAGGACGTCCCCGGCGTGGGCAAGACCCTGCTGACCAAGGCCCTGGCGCGGACCGTGGGCGGCACCGTCAACCGCATCCAGTTCACCCCGGACCTGCTGCCCTCGGACGTCACGGGGGTCTCCGTGTTCAACCAGGACCGGCACACCTTCGAGTTCCGGGCCGGGGCGGTGTTCGCCAACGTCGTGATCGGGGACGAGATCAACCGGGCCTCCGCCAAGACCCAGTCCGCGCTGCTGGAGTGCATGGAGGAACACCAGGTCACCGTGGACGGCACCACCCACCGGCTGGACGAGCCGTTCATGGTGGTGGCCACCCAGAACCCGGTCGAGTCCGAGGGCACCTATCCCCTCCCGGAGGCACAGCGGGACCGGTTCATGGCCCGGATCACCATGGGCTATCCGGACGAGGACGCCGAACTGCAGATGCTGCGCACCCACCACGGTCCGCTGCCCTCGGCCGCTCCCGTCAACCGGCTCGCCCCGGTGACGACCACCGACGAGGTGCTGCAGATGATCGAGGCCGTCTCCCGGGTGCACGTCTCCGAGCCCGTGGCCCGGTACGTGGTGGCCCTGGGCCGGGCCAGCCGACAGCACGCGGACGTGCTGGTGGGAGCCAGCCCCCGGTCCCTGCTGCAGCTCACCCGGGCGGCGAAGGCCGAGGCCGCGCTGAACGGCCGGTCCTACGTGACGCCGCAGGACGTGACGGACGTCGTGGGCGTGGTGTTCCCGCACCGGCTGATGCTGCGGCGCCGGTCCGCGCACGACGCCGCGGAGGCCGAGGCGGTCACCGACCGCATCCTGCACTCCGTGGCCGTCCCGGCCGGTGCCTGAGACCGGGTGGGACGATGGGCACCGGTCCACTGAAACCGACGACGCGGGGGCTGGCCATCGCGGTGGCCGCCGCGGTGCTGGTGCTCGGCGGACTGGTGCTGGGCCGGCGGGAGGCCATCGCGATCGGGGTGTTCCTGGCCGCGCTCCTCGCCGCCTCCCTGGCCGCGCTGGCCGTGCACGCGCACCTGGCCCGCCGGA
Source organism: Citricoccus sp. CH26A (assembly GCF_000224415.1). Taxonomy (GTDB): domain Bacteria; phylum Actinomycetota; class Actinomycetes; order Actinomycetales; family Micrococcaceae; genus Citricoccus. The sequence continues at coordinate 183,293 of NZ_AFXQ01000002.1, forward strand.
CCCGGTTGGTGCGCACGGTGTCCCCCCGGGTCCTCGTGGCCGGGGGTGACGTGCGGGTGACGTTCTCGGGCGTGGTGCCCGGCCTCAGGGACGCGCTGCCCGGCCGTGCCCCGGTGCCGGTGCCGCCCGGTGGTTACCGGTGGCCGGCGCCCCGGCGGGGGGTGTACGACGTCGGCCCGGCATTGACGCACCTGCGCGGCCCGTTCGGCCTGTGGACCGGGAGCGCACCGGTGGCGGCCACGAGCCGGGTGCGGGTGCTGCCGCAGCCGCTGGACGACGAGGCACTGGACGGGGTCCTGCGGGCGGGGACCGGGGAGCACGACGCGGCGGACCTGCTCGGCAGCGAGGCGGCCCCGGATGACCTGCTCGTGCGGGACCACCGGGACGGGGACGCCCTGACGCGGGTGCACTGGGGTGCCACGGCCCGCACCGGACGGCTCATGGTGCGCCAGGAGGAGTGGGCCCACGACCCCTGGACCGTGGTGGTCCTGGACTGCCGGGCGGTCTCCTTCGCCACCGGCCGGCACCAGGTGGACGGTGGGGCGGGGCGGGGCTGGACGACGTCCGCGGCGTTCGAGCGGGCGGTCAGCGTGGCCGCGGCGGTCATCGAGCGGTTGCACTCCTCCGGCCACCACGTGCTGCTGATGGACCAGGACGGCAACCGGTTGGAGCCCGAGCTGGCCGGCGCCGTGCTCGAACCGGCGCTCCGGGAGGCGGCCTGGCCCTCCGCCCTGCCCTCCCAGGCCACCACCGTCATCGCCCTGCTGGGCACCGCGATCGGGCAGGACGTGCCGGTCATGGTCACCCTGCCCCGCACCCTGCACCGCGTGGCCCTGCTGTTCGGGGCCGGTGAGGCCGGGCCGGTCGGGCCGGTGAGGCCCGCCGCCGCGCTCGAGCAGGACGGCTGGCTGGTGGCAGAGGTCCGGACATGACCGGCGTGTTGTCCCGGGCCGGGGCCGCCTGGCTGCTGGCCGCCCTCTCCGGTGCCCTGGTGGTCGCCGCCGCGCTGTCCCTGGGCGCCGTGTTCGATGCCGCGCCCGCGGCCTGGTTGCCGCCATCGTCCGCGCCGGCCGTCCTGGGACTGGCCGGAGCAGCCACCGTCCGCTCCCTCGGAGGCCGGATGCTCCGCCCCCTGCTGGCGGGGCTCGCGGTCGCCGCCGGGACCTGGTGCCTGCAGTGGTGGCCCGAGACGCTCCTGGCGGGACTGCTGCCGCAGGGGGAGACGGCGGGGGCAATCGCCACCTCGGCCGCGGAGCTGCGCGAGACCATCTGGACGGACACCGTCCCGGTGACGCCCACGGATCCGGTGCTGGCCGCCGTCGGGGCGGTCCTGGCACTGACCGCCCTGGTGACCGACGCGATCGCCGTCGGGCTGCGCTCCCCCGCGATCGCCGGGATCCCGCCGCTGGCCCTGATCGGGGCTGCGGCCGTGATCACGGCCGGGGTGACCCCGTGGCCGGCACTGGCCGTCGCCGCCGGGGCCTGGCTGGCCCTGCTGGCGGTGGGCAGTGACTCCCTGCTGTCCCTGATCCACGAGGCGCCCGCCCCGGGGGCCCGCCCGGAGTCCGACCGCCCGGCCGGCGGCGCCTCCTGGCCGGCGGGCACGGTGGCGGCCGGCGCGGCGGCCGTGGCCGCCCTCGTGGCGGGAGCCACCCAGGTGCCGTTCCTGGCCACCGGTCTGGCCCCCGAGGGGCAGCGCTTCGTGCTCGGCCAGGGTGCGGGCCCGGTCAACCCGGCCGCCGACCTCGGCCGCGAGCTGCGCAGCTCCACCGGGTACGCCGGGATCAGCTACGAGACCGAGGACGGCCGGGGCGTCTACCTGCGCACCGCGGTGGTGGACGATGTCCACGACTCACCCTGGGAGGCCGTGCCACCCCAGTACTCGGGGCCGCCCACCATCACGGGTTTCGACCCCGCCGGTGCGCGGTTGGCCGGCGGTTCGGACCGGCTCCTGGCGCAGGCCGCCGCCGGCGGGGACGGTCCCTGGTCGGTGGTGAGCCTGTCCCTGGACGACTGGTCCGGGAATTGGGCCCCGCTGCCGGACCAGGTCTGGCGCGTGGACCAGGTCGTGGGCGAGTGGGGCTGGCAGGTGGAACCGTCCACCTCCGTCGCCTACCGCCGGGAGTCGACTCCGGTGGATCTCGACTACCGGGCCGCCGTCGTCCCCGTGCGGATGGGCCTGGAGGAGCTGGCCTCGCTGACCCGCCCGGGCGCTCCGCAGGGCATCTACAACCGCTGGGGCGCCGGACCGGAGCTGGAGGGCTCCCGGGTCGAGGCCCTGGCCCGGGGGGTCACCGCCGGGATGGCCAACCCCGTGGAGCAGGCCGCCGCCATCCAGGCGCACCTGACCTCCGGGCGCTTCACCTACTCCGAGACCGCCCCCGTGGAGCGGGGCTACGACGGCTCGGGACTCCGGATGACCGAGCAATTCCTCGAGGCCGGGGCCGGATACTGCATCCACTACGCCTCAGCGATGACCATGATGGCCCAGTCCGTGGGCATCCCCGCCCGGGTGGTGGTGGGCTACGCACCCGTCGCCGCGACCCCGGGCACCGGGACGCACCACCGGGTGACCTCGGACCGGGCCCACTCCTGGCCGGAGCTGTACCTGAACGGCGTCGGCTGGGTCCCCTTCGAGCCCACCCCGGGGGTGGGACGGACCCCCGGTTACACGCAGGCCCGGGGCTCCGGTGACCCGGCACCCGAGGCCGACCCCAGGCTGCCCGGAACGGCCGCGTCGCCGAACGCGCCCCTCCCCGCGTCCGGACCCGGCGGGGAGGGATCGGGACCCGCGGGGCGGGACGGCACGGCCCGCGTCGACCGGACGGTCGGCTCGATGGTGCTCGGCCTGACACTGGTGGCGGTCCTGGCCGGACTGGCCGTGCTGCCCCGCTGGCTCCGTGCCCGACGGCGGCGCCGGCGGCTGGGGGCTCGCCCCCATCAGGCGCAAGACCCGGCCCCGAGGGCGATCGACGGACCGGACCCCGCGGCCGAGGCGCGGTGGATGCGCCGGCAGGTCCGGGACGCGTGGCAGGAACTGGAGGACACCGCGACGGACCTGGGCCTGGGGCGCCGGGCGTACGAGCCCGAACCGGCGTTCGCGCACCGGCTGGTGGCCCGGAGCACCCGGGACGGGGCCCGGCCGGACGGCAGGAGTGGGGCCACCGCCACCGTGGCGGCCGTGGACCGGGAGGTCGAGGCGATCGTCGACGCCATCTCCTGGGCCCGCTACGCCCCGGACACCTCACCCGCCCCCGCGACGGTGCCCGGGACGGTGGGGCGGGTCCGGGCGCTCGTCACCGCCCTGGAGCAGGCCGCGGACCCGGCCGTCCGGCGCCGGGCCCGGTGGCTGCCCGCGTCACTGCTGCCCGCCTCGGGCCGACCCGGATCGTCCGCCCGGCCCGACCGGCCCGGCTGGCCCGGCTGGCTCGACTGGACCAGGGACCGCCACCGGCGCGGGTGACCGGGTGCACCCCACCGTCGGTGCCCGCACACGGCACGGGCCCGGCCGAAGCCGGGCCCGTGCGGTGTGCTGGACTGTGGAGGGGCCGGACTACTTCTTCGCGGCGTAGGGGTCGGCGATGCCGATGTACTGCACCGTGGTGTACTCCTCGATGCCCTCGGCGCCGCCCTCGCGTCCCAGGCCCGACTGCTTCACGCCGCCGAACGGGGCGGAGGCGTTGGAGATGACGCCCGCGTTGAAGCCGACCAGGCCGAACTCGATCTGCTCGGAGACCCGGAACATCGTGTTGACGTCCTTAGTGTAGATGTAGGACGCCAGGCCGTACTGGGAGGCGTTGGCCAGCTCGATGGCCTCCTGCTCGGTGGCGAAGGTCGTCACCGGGGCCACCGGGCCGAAGATCTCCTGGGACAGGATCGGGTTGTCCTTGCCCACGGACAGCAGGGTCGGGATGTAGAAGAAGCCCTCGCCCTCCTTGGGCGTGCCACCGGTGACGACCTCGCCACCGGCCGCGACGGACTCCTGGACCAGGGCGTGGATGTCGTCCCGCGCGCCGCCGTCGATGATCGGGCCCACGGTGGAGTCCGGCTCGGTGCCGCGGGCCGGGTTCAGCGCGGCCAGTGCGGCGGCGAACTTGGCCGTGAACTCCTCGGCCACGTCCTCGTGCACGATGAAGCGGTTCGCGGCGGTGCAGGCCTCACCCATATTGCGCATCTTGGCGGCCATGGCCCCCTCGACGGCGGCGTCCAGGTCGGCGTCCTCGAAGACCAGGAACGGGGCGTTGCCGCCGAGCTCCATCGAGGTGCGCAGCACGTTCTGGGCGGCATCCTGCATCAGTCGCACGCCGACCGGGGTGGATCCGGTGAAGGACACCTTGCGCAGGCGGGAGTCCTTCATCAGCGGCCCGGAGATCGCGGAGGCAGAGGACCCGGCGACGACGTTGAGCACGCCGGCCGGCAGGCCCGCCTCCTGCATGACCTGGGCGAAGAGCATGGAGGTCAGCGGGGTGAGCTTGGCGGGCTTGAGCACCATGGTGCAGCCGGCGGCCACCGCCGGGGCGACCTTGCGGGTGGCCATGGCCAGCGGGAAGTTCCACGGGGTGATCAGCAGCGACGGGCCCACGGGCTTGTGCGTCACGATCATCTTGTTCTTGCCCTCGGGCGAGGTGAAGTAGCGGCCGTAGTGGCGCACCGTCTCCTCGGAGAACCAGCGCAGGAACTCGGCGCCATAGGCGACCTCACCGCGGGCCTCGGCCAGCGGCTTGCCCATCTCCAGGGTCATCAACAGGGCGAAGTCCTCGGCGCGGGCGGTGACCAGGTCGAAGGCGCGGCGCAGGATCTCGGCGCGCTCGCGCGGGGCGGTCAGCGCCCATTCGGCCTGCACGGCGGCGGCGGCGTCCAGGGCGGCCAGGGCATCGTCCGAGTTGCCGTCCTGGATGGAGAGCAGGACCTTGCCGGTGGCCGGGTCGTGCACGTCCAGGGTCTTGCCGGAGGTGGCGTCCCGCCACTCTCCGTTGATCAGCAGGCCGGTGGGGACGGACTGCAGCAGTTCCTGCTCGCGTTCGGCGGTGACAGTCATGGGGAACCTCATTTCCGGTCGGTCGGCTCGGTCGGCCGGCGGCGGGTGTCGCCGTCGTCGGGGACCGTTCACCTCAGACTACTGCCGCCCGTGGGGCCATCCTGCACAGGTCACAATGCGACACCGGTGCACTGTGCGGGCCCGTCGGGGCGTTGTTCCGCCCTACTGCCGGGAGGCCAGGACCGCCTCGTACAGCTCCCGCTTGGGCACCCCGCGGGCCGCGGCCACGGTGGCCACGGCCTCCTTGAGCCGGGTGCCGGAGGCCACGAGGACCTCGACGTCGGCCACCTGGCCGGCCGTGTCCGTGTCCGGTTCGCTGGTGGCCCCGGCGGTGACGATGACGATCTCACCCCTGACGTCCTTCGAGCCCGCCCACTCGAGCAGGCCCTCGAGGCTGTCCCGGACGACCTCCTCGTGGAGCTTGGTCAGTTCACGGGCCACGCAGGCGGGGCGGTCGGCCCCGAAGGCCTCCCGCAGGGAGGACAGGGTCGCGGCCAGACGGTGCGGTGACTCGAAGAAGACCAGGGTCCGGGCGTCCCGGGACAGCTCGGTGAGCAGTCGCGAGCGCTCCCCCTCCTTGCGCGGCAGGAACCCCTCGAAGGCGAAGCGGTCGGTGGGCAGTCCGGACAACGCCAGCGCGGTGGTCACCGCGCTCGGGCCGGGGGCGCAGGTCACCGGCACGTCCTCCCGGGCCGCGGTCGAGACCAGCCGGTAGCCGGGGTCGGAGACCAGCGGCATGCCGGCGTCGGTGACGACCGCCACCACGGCGCCGTTCCGGGCGGCGTCCAGCAGCTCCTGCGTGGACTCGCGTTCGTTGTGCTCGTGGTGGCTGACGACCTTCCCGGTGATCCTGACGCCCAGGCCCTGGGCCAGGTGGTGGGCGCGGCGGGTGTCCTCGGCGGCCACCACGTCCGCGGTGGCCAGCAGGTGCCTGAGGTGCTCGGAGGCGTCCGAGAGGTTGCCGATGGGCGTAGCCGCCAGCACGATCCGTCCACCGGGGTTCTCTGCATCAGCCATGCCCTCATCGTAGGCGCCCGCGATCCCCCACCGACCTGCACGTACCATGGCAGGGTGTTCCCGCCCCCGCACTCCGCCCCGTCGGCCGCGCCCGACGCCGCGGCGTCGTCCCGGCCGGAGGGCCGGGAACCGGCCCCCGTACGCGCCCGCTGGCTGGAGACCCCCCTCGAGGCGTACACCGAGGCCGCCCTGCGGCTGCGGTTGCTCGGGGAGCGCTTCCACCCCGGCCCCTGGGGCTGGATCGTCCCGCTGGCCGTGACGCTGGTGGCCGCGGTGCTGCGCCTGGCCCGGTTGGACCACCCCGACCAGTTGGTCTTCGACGAGACCTACTACGTCAAGGACGCCTTCACCCTGCTGCAGGCCGGTTACGAGCTGAACTGGCCGGAGGAGCACAACGAGCAGTTCGCCGCCGGGGATCCCCGGCCCGAGGACTCCCCGGAGTACGTGGTGCACCCACCCCTGGGCAAGTGGCTGATAGCCCTGGGCATGCTGTGGTTCGGCACGGACCACGGTGTCGGCTGGCGGTTCTCGGCGGCGATCGCCGGGACGCTGTCCGTGCTGCTGACCGCGCTGATCGCCCAGCGGCTCTTCCGCTCGGTGTTCCTGGGCGGAGTGGCCGGGCTGCTGCTGGCCGTCGAGGGCCACCACCTGGTGCTCTCGCGCACCGGCCTGCTGGACATCTTCCTGTCCTTCTTCGTGCTGGCCGCCTTCGGCGCGCTGCTGCTGGACCGGGCGCACGGCCGGGCCCTGCTCGCCCGCCGGCTGGCCGGCGTCGCCGACCGCCACGGCGGGGTGCCGCCGCCGTGGGCGGTGCGCCACGGACCCTGGCTGGGCTGGCGCCCGTGGCGGCTGGTGGCCGGCGTGCTGCTCGGCGCCGCCTGCGGGGTGAAGCTCTCCGGGCTGGCCTTCGTGGCGGTGTTCGGGCTGATGAGCGTGCTGTGGGACGCCAATGCCCGCCGGGTGGCCGGGATCCGGCACTGGCTGCGTGCCGGGATCGTCCGGGACGGCCTGTACGCCTTCGTCGCCGTGGTCGGCGTCGGCGCGCTCACCTACCTGGCCACCTGGACCGGGTGGCTCGTCACGGCCGGCGGGTACAACCGGCAGTGGCACCTGAGCCATCCGCCGGTGGCGTGGTGGGAGCACCTGGTCCCCGGCGCGCTGCGCTCGCTGGCCGACTACCACCGGCAGTCCACCCAGTTCCACGGCGGCCTGGAGTCCGGTCACGACTACGCCTCGAGCCCGTGGACCTGGCCGTTCATGGGCCGGCCCACCTCCTTCTACTACCAGGGGTACGACGACGGTGCCGCCGGCTGCCCGGTCGAGACCTGTTCCGCGGCGATCACCGACCTGGCGAACCCGGTGATCTGGTGGGCCGGCCTGCTGGCCGTCCTGGCCCTGGTGCTCATCTGGCTGGGCCGCCGCGACTGGCGCGCCGGCGCGATCCTGGGCGCCTATGCCGCCGGCCAGCTGGTCTGGTTCCTCTGGCCGGACCGCACCATGTTCTTCTTCTACACGGTGGCCTACGCGCCCTTCCTCGTGCTGGCCGTCACCCTGTGCCTGGGTGCGCTGCTGCGCCTGGGCGGGCCGGTGAACCGTCGCCGGAACACCGTCCTGGTGTTGTCGTTCGTCCTGGTCGCCGTGCTGACCAGTGCGTTCTTCATGCCCGTCTGGACCGGCGAGATGATCCCCTACGAGCAGTGGCGGGCGCGGATGTGGATGAGCAGCTGGATCTGAGCCGATAGCATCGGGGCATGCGAGAAGCCAGCACGGACCGGGTCGCCGACCTTCCGGCCGAGACCAATGCCACCGACCATTTCCTGGCCGTGGCGGCCGCCCGCCCCCACTCCCCCGCGTACGCGGTGCGCAACGGTGCCGGCGGCTGGGTGGACGTGTCCTACGCGGCCTTCCTGGAGCAGGTGCGCTCGGCGGCGAAGGGTCTGATCGCCCGGGGCGTGGAGCCGGGGTCCATGGTCGGGATCATGGCCCCCACGAGCTACGAGTGGGCCGTGATCGACCAGGCCATCTGGTTCGCCGGGGCCGCCTCCGTGCCGGTGTACGAGACGTCTTCCCCGCACCAGGTCCAGCACATCCTGACGGACTCGGGCACCCGGTTGGTGTTCACGGCGGCCGACCGCCAGGCCGACGCCGTGCGGCGGGCGGCCGCACTGGCCGGCGTCGAGGTGGGCATCGGGTCCCTGGACGCCGCGGGGCTCGCCGCCCTGGCCGAGGCCGGGCGGGGCGTGACCGACGCGGCGCTGGAGGCCGCGCGCTCGAGTGCCACACTGGCCGACCTCGCCTCGCTCGTGTACACCTCCGGGACCACCGGCCGGCCGAAGGGCACCCGGATCACGCACGGCAACTTCGCCGTGGGTGCGGTGAACCTGCTGCCCTTCGCCGAGCAGATCGTGGGCGGGGGCGAGCAGCGCACCCTGATGTTCCTGCCGCTGGCCCACGTGCTCGCCCACGCCGTGCAGTACGTCTGCCTCGTCGGCGGCATCCAGATCGCCCACGCCTCGGACCTGAAGACCCTCACCGCCGACCTGGCCTCCTTCCACCCCACCTGGCTGCTGGCCGTGCCGCGGGTGTTCGAGAAGCTCGACGCCGGCGCCGCCGCCAAGGCCCGCGAGGGCGGCACCGAGAAGGTCTTCGCGGCCGCCCGGCGCACGGCGATCGAGTACTCCGAGGCGCTGGACTCCCAGGCCCGCGGCGAGGGCAACGGCCCGGGCGCGCTGCTGAGGGCCCGGCACGCCCTGTTCGACCGGCTCGTGTACCCCAGGATCCGGGCCATCCTGGGCGGGGCGGCGAGGTACACCGTCTCCGGGGCGAGCGCGCTGAACCCCGAGCTCGCCCACTTCTTCCGCGGCGCGGGCCTGGGCATGCAGGAGGGCTACGGCCTGACCGAGACCACGGCCCCGGCCACCCTCAACATCCCCGGCCACACGCGGGTGGGCTCGGTGGGGCTGCCGGTGCCCGGCACCACCATCCGGATCGCCGACGACCGGGAGATCCTCATCAAGGGCCCCATCGTGTTCGACGGGTACCACCGGCTGCCGGAGGAGACCGCCGCCGCCTTCGACGCCGACGGGTTCTTCCGGTCCGGCGACATCGGTCGGCTGGACGAGGACGGCTTCCTCTACGTCACCGGGCGGAAGAAGGAGATCATCGTCACCGCCGGCGGCAAGAACGTCTACCCCACCCCGCTCGAGGAGGCTATCCGGTCCTCCGGGGTGGTCTCCCAGGTGGTCGTGGTCGGCGACGGGCGGCCGTACGTGGGCGCGCTGGTCACCCTGGATCCCGACGGGCTGGCCCAGTGGGCGACCGCCCAGGGCCTGCCGGCGCCGACCCTGCAGGAGGCCTGCACGGACCCGCGGGTGCGGGAGGAGGTCCAGAAGGTGGTGGACGCGGCCAACGAACAGGTCTCCCGCGCCGAGTCCGTGCGCCGGTTCCTCATCCTCGACACCGAGCTCACCGAGGAGTCCGGCCACCTGACCCCCTCCCTGAAGCTGCAGCGCAAGGTCGTCATGGACGACTACGCCGCCGCCATCGAGGACCTCTACCGGGCCTACTGATCCGCCGGGCCCGGCCCGTCCGTGGAACGCGACGGCGGCCGGGAGCACGGTGCTCCCGGCCGCCGTCGCGGACGCGTGGTCAGGCCGCGTCCGCCCAGTCGTTCCGACGCCGGATCAGGTCCTCCTGGGCCAGCCGCGAGTCGTACCGGCGCCGCCGGGTGGGCCAGGTGAACACGAGCGTGAGGACCAGGGTCACCAGGACGAGCACGCCCACGGCCAGCCCGGCATCGATCCAGAACTGGTTCGGGTAGAGCCGGATCAGCGAGTCGCTGGCCAGGAACGTCCACGTGCCCTCGGCGAAGAACAGGCCGTGGAACGCGGCGAAGAACTGCTGCCAGCCCAGCACCGCCAGCATGCCGAGCGCGATCAGCACCACGAGCATCCACAGGGACCCCGCGAACAGGGCGCGGCGGATCCCACCCTTGGCGGCGCGGGACAGCGCGACCATGAACAGCAGGCACAGCAGGCCCAGCAGCAGGCCCACGCCCATCGTGATGAGCATGACGAGCTTGACGTCCGTCATGTGGGAGACCTCGGTGCCCGTGAACAGGGCCGACCCGTCGTGCTGGAGGTCCCCGAGATAGCGCTCCGGCGCGGCATTGAACAGGTAGTCCATGCCGGCCGACCCGTAGGTGAGCCGGTCGTCGGTGGTGAAGCCGTACGGGTCGTCCGGGAAGCCCGGGCGGTGGTACTCGATCCACAGGAACACCGGCGAGGCGACGAGTCGCACGGCAGCGATGAGCACCACCACCGGGAAGAAGACGGCCAGCAGCACCTGCATCACCCGCGGCCCCGTCGGGGACCCCTTCAGCGCCTCGTCGCGGGCGGCGGCGCGGGCCTCCGCGTCGCGCAGCTCGCGGCGGTTCTCCTCGGGCTCCCGCGTGGCCGGCCCGGCGGCAGGACCGCGGGGGTGCCCCGCGACCGGTGCCGGCAGGCCACCCGGGCCACCGGACCAGGCACTCGCCGGCTGGGGTTGCGGTTCCGGCCGGGCGGTGGCGGTCACCACGTCGGTGTCCGCGCCCCGGGCACGCGCACCCGGCAGGTCCCGGACCGTGCCCCGTGCCGCTCCTGCCGCGCCGCTCCCGGCGCCGTCGCCGGCGGTCAGGCGCTCCAGCTCACTGCGGTCGATCGACTGGGTGGGCTGGGTGCCCGCCTCGGCCTGCGCGGTCTCGCGCCGGTCGGCACCGGACAGGACCTCGGTGTCGGAGCCCCGGTCGGCACCGGACAGGACCTCGGTGTCGGAGCCCCGCTCGGCGCTCCACCCGGCATCCCGCCCCGCATCCCGGGCGGCGGACGCCGGGATCTCGTCCGTGGAGTCCTCGGCCTCGCGAGGACGCACCCCGTCCCGGCCCGCGTCGGTGCCGCCGGTGGTCCCGCGGCCGGGCGTGGCCTGAGCGGTTCCGTCCGCGGTCCCGGACGCGGTCCCGTCGGTCCCGTCGGTCCCGTCGGCGGCATCGTCCTCGACGTATGCCGCGTAGTCCAGGCCGCTCTCAAACTGCGGCGCCTCCAGGTCCTCCCCACGGGTGCCACCCCAGTCGTCGACGGTGTCCCGGTCCTCCCGGCTGTCCCCGCCCGGACTCGTGCGTGCCATGGTGTTGCCTCCCGCTCGTTGCGCTGTCGCCTGTCCTCGGCACCGAGCCTAGTGTCGTCCGGACCCGAGCCGTCGGGGGCGCACCGCGACCGGGCACGATCCCCCTCCCCCGGTGTCCGCGGGACCGGACTCAGGCGGTGAGCCGGCGGGCACCGGCGTCGTGGGCCTCGAGGTCCCCGGTGGCCCCGGCACGCACCGCGCGGCGGCCGAGCACGAGCGTGTAGGTCCAGTACGCGGCGAGCACCGCCGCCCCCAGCCCCAGGCGCAGCCAGTGGGGCAGCGTCGAGGGCGTCACGAACCCCTCGACCACTCCGGACACGGCCAGCACGAGCACCAGGCCGGCGGCCACGGTCATCAGGGACCGGCCCTCCGCGGCCAGGGAGTCCAGCCTGGTCCGCTGGCCCGGGGCGACCCAGGCCCAGAAGATCCGCAGGCCTGCCGCCCCGGCGATGAAGATGGCCGTCAGCTCCATGAACCCGTGCGGGAGGATGTACAGGAAGAAGGTGTCCAGTTCGCCGTGGGCGGCCATCACCCCACCGGAGATCCCCACGCCCTGGGCGTTGAGGAACAGGACGTAGGGCACGAAGTAACCGGTGATGCCGAAGGCCACCTCCTGGGCGGCGATCCAGGCGTTGTTCGTCCAGACCTGGCCGGCGAAGGACGCGGCCGGGTTCTCGGAGTAGTAACCGGTAAACCGCTCCTCGGCGTACTCGCGCACCTGGTCCTCGCTACCCAGCGCGGCCAGCACCTGCGGCTCCTGCGCCACCCAGAGACCGAACCAGGCCGCCACCAGGCAGAACAGGGCCCCGAGGACCACGGTCAGCCAGCGGATCCGGTAGAACGCCGCGGGCAGCTGCTCCACGAAGAAGCGCGAGAACCCGGCCGCCGCGTTGGACGGGGCACCCGTGATGCGGTTGCGGGCCCGGGCCAGGACCATGGACAGCCCGGCCGCCTGGGGGCCGTCCGGGTCGTGGGCCTGCACCACGGCCAGGTGGGCCGACGCCCGGCCGTAGAGCTCGAGCAGCTCATCGGCCTGTCCGGCGTCGAGCCGTCGGGTCCTCGCCAACGCGTCGAGACGCTCCCACAGGGAGCGGTGCACGGCGGTGTAGGCGTCCAGGTCCACGGTCCTCAGGGTACCGGCGGCTACGCTGGCCCGAGGCCCGCTCCGCAGGGCCCGACGAGGGAGGACGCATGACGACCACGGTGGTGACCGGTGAGGCCGTCGTCCTGCAGATCCGGCCGGCCTCGTTCGTGGTGCGGGCCGGCGGCGCACTGCTGGACGGCCTGGTGATCGCAGGGGCCTTCGCGCTGTCGGCGTGGGCCCTGGCCGCCACCGTCGTCGAGGAGCTCGACCCCGCGGCCGCCCAGGCCGCTGTCCTCACCCTGGTGGTGGCCTGCCTGGTCGGCCTGCCCCTGGTGTGGGAGACCCTCAGCCGGGGCCGCTCCCCCGGCAAGCTCGCCTTCGGCCTGCGGGTGGTCCGGGACGACGGCGGCGCCATCCGGCTGCGGCACGTCCTGGTCCGCGTCCTGCTAGGCGTGTTCGAACTGTGGATGACCCTCGGTTCGGTGGCGGTGCTGGCCTCCCTGTTCAACGAACGGGGCAAGCGACTGGCGGACATGGTGGCCGGCACCCGGGTGGTCACCGAACGACGGCCGCGTGTCCCGGCGCCACTGCCCGGGGTGCCCGGGACGATGACGGGCTGGGCGGCCGTGGCCGACGTCGGGCGCATCCCGGATGCCCTGGCCGCCTCCGTGGCCCAGTTCCTGCGCGCCGCGGACCGGGTCCCCCCGGTCACCCGGAACGCCACGGCCACCCGGCTGGCGGCCCGGGTGGCGCCCTTCGTGGCACCTGGACCGCCCGCCGGCGCCAGCGTGGAGGAGTTCCTGCTGGCCGTGATGGCCGAGCGGCGCAACCGGGACTATGCCCAGCTCACCCGGCAGCAGCGGGCCACCGAGGCAGCCGCCGGTCGCATGCGCTCCCTGCCCTACGCCTGACGGCCGCCTGGCGGGAGCACCCGGACGACTGTCCCCGGCCGCCGGCGGCCAACCGCCGACCATATCCTGGATAAACCCGTCAGGATGGACAATTCCCCCGGTCATGCCGGGGGGAATTGTCCATCCTGTGATGGGTCAGAACGAGAGGACAGAACTCAGTAGCGGTAGTGGTCCGGCTTGTAGGGGCCGGCCACGTCCACGCCCAGGTACTCGGCCTGGTCCTTGCTCAACTCCGTCAGGTGCGCGCCGAGGGCCTCCAGGTGCAGGCGGGCGACCTTCTCGTCCAGGACCTTGGGCAGGACGTAGACCTGCTTGCCGTACTCCTCGCCGGTGATGGAGCCGTGACGGGCGAAGAGCTCCATCTGCGCCATCACCTGGTTGGTGAAGGAGGCGCTCATGACGAAGGACGGGTGGCCCGTGGCATTGCCCAGGTTCAGCAACCGGCCCTCGGAGAGCACGATGATCGAGCGCTCGGTGTCCGTCCCGGTGTCGAAGGTCCACTCGTGGACCTGCGGCTTGATCTCGGTCTTGACCACGCCGTCCACGCGGGACAGTCCGGCCATGTCCAGTTCGTTGTCGAAGTGGCCGACGTTGCCGACGATCGCCTTGTCCTTCATCTGCAGCATGTCCTGGGCCATGATGATGTCCTTGCCACCGGTGGTGGTGATGAAGATGTCCCCGGAGGCCAGGACCTCGTCCAGGCGGACCACCTGGTACCCGTCCATCGCGGCCTGCAGGGCGTTGATCGGGTCCACCTCGGTGACGACCACGCGCGCGCCCTGGCCGCGGAAGGCCTCGGCGGCCCCCTTGCCGACGTCCCCGTAGCCGCAGACCACGGCGGTCTTGCCGCCGATCAGCACGTCCGTGCCCCGCATGATGCCGTCCGGCAGCGAGTGGCGGATGCCGTACTTGTTGTCGAACTTGGACTTGGTCACGGCGTCGTTGACGTTGATGGCCGGGAACAGCAGCTGGCCGGCCTCGGCCAGCTGGTAGAGCCGGTGCACGCCCGTGGTGGTCTCCTCGGTGACGCCGCGGATGCCCGCTGCGATCCGGGTGAAACGCTGCGGGTCCTCGTGGATGGAGGCGCGCAGTGTCTCCAGGATGATCTGGTACTCCTCGGCGTCATCCGTGGTGGGGCTCGGCACGGCGCCGGCGGCCTCGAACTCCACGCCCTTGTGCACCAGCAGGGTGGCGTCTCCGCCGTCGTCCAGGATCATGTTGGGGCCCAGTTCCGGGTCCTGGTCCGCACCGGGCCAGACGAGGATCTGGGAGGCGGTCCACCAGTAGTCGGACAGGGTCTCGTTCTTCCAGGCGAAGACGGGCACCCCGGCCGGGGCCTCGGGGGTGCCGTTGCCGACGACGACCGCCGCGGCCGCCTCGTCCTGGGTGGAGAAGATGTTGCAGGACGCCCAGCGGACCTCGGCGCCGAGGGCCGTGAGGGTCTCGATCAGCACGGCGGTCTGCACGGTCATGTGCAGCGACCCAGCGATGCGGGCCCCCTTGAGGGGCTGGGCCTCGCCGAACTCCTCGCGCAGGGCCATCAGTCCGGGCATCTCGTGCTCGGCCAGGCGGATCTGGTGCCGGCCGGCCTCGGCCAGGGACAGGTCGCGGACGGCGAAGTCGAAGGTGGCCCCGGGCACGGTGACGCGGTTGGCGTAGCCCGGATCGGTCGCGGGGCTAGGGGCGCTGTCGGCAGGGATCTCAGTCATGCTCCCCAGCCTAGAACAGTCAGCGGGCCCGCCCCGGCCTAGCGTTCGCCGGAGTCACGCAGCAGGCGCAGCACGGGCCGCCCCGGCCGGGCCGGGGCCTCGCCGTTGAGCGGTTCCGGCCGGGGGCCGGCGTCGGGACCGGTTCCGCGGCGCACCGTGGGCCGCGGGGGGTCCTCCCGGGGCGCGGGCTCACGCACGGCGTACGCGAGGGCCAGCAGGTCGTCGGGTTCGGGCGGCGGGTCCGGGACGGAGCCCTCCGGCGCCTCGATGCGCAGCAGTTCCCAGCCCTTGGGCGCGGTCATCGTCCGCGCGTGACGCTCGCACAGGTCGTAGGTGTGCGGCTCGGCCAACCGGGACATCGGCCCCAGGACCACCGTGGAGTCGGCGTAGTTGTACGTCAGGGTCGCCACGGCCGCCGTCCGGCAGCTGGTCTTGGAGCACTGGCGTATCGATCCCACGGCAGACCACCCTACCGCCCCGGCGGGCTCTCGTGGGGAGGCGTGCCCGGTACACACCCGGGCGGGGCGGGACTAGCATCGAGTCATGATGTCCTTCGAACCGATTGCGGTCACTGGGGGCGCTGGAACCGGGGTCCCCGGTGTTCCGCCCGCGCGCCACGCCCGGCGGGACCGCCGGGGCCGGGGACTGCGCGGGCCATTGCTGCCGGGAGTGCTGCCCGGGTCCCGCACGCGCAACGAGAGGTTCGACGACCACCTGGCCGCGGCCGTCGAACGCCTGGCGGAACTGTGCGGACCGGCCGTGGAGCAGGCGCGCTTCCGCGCCACCATGGTGCCCGAGGGCCTCGAGGAGCGCCTGGAACTCGTCCGGGTCTGGGGTGCGGAGCTGGTCGAGGACCCCACCGGCACCACCCGGCGCGACCCCGACGGCACCGTGGTGATCACCATCCACCGGCGACCGATCGAGGCCCGGTGCCCGGCCCCATCGTTGCTGGCCGACCTCGTCTACGGGGCGGTCGTGGAGCAGTGGGCGGCACTGACCGGCGTGGCCCCGGAGTCCGTGGACCCCGACTTCCACTGGTAGGCCGTACCGGCCCGGCCGGCGGTCAGTACCCGACCCGCACCGGCAGCCCGTCGGACCGCTCGGCGCGCGGCGTCACCGGATAGGCCGAGATCCCCTGGGCGGTCCGGACCGAGACCCCGGCGTGGACCTCTCCCTGCACCGTGGCCAGCAGGACACCGGACACGGTGTCGCCCGTGTCCGCCAGTCCCGCGGCCGACACGGTCCGCGTGGCCGCCGGACCGATCTTCCGCACGGTCGGCTCGCCGAGGCTCCCGTCGGCGAGCACGGGCGTCAGTTCCACGGTGCCGCCCCGCTCCGCGTAGAGCGCCAGGGTCGAGGTGGCTGCCGACGGCAGGGCGACGACCCGCTCCACCCCCAGGGGACGGACGGCGGACACGGAGGACACGTCGATCGGTCCCCCGGCCGTGCCGCTCTGCCCCTGGGCGCTGGCCGTCACGGGCGCGTCCGCACTGACCGCCACGGTGTACGTGCCCGCGTCCAGGCCGGTCAGCGGCATCCGCACCGTGGACCCGGACCCGACCCGCACCACCCCGCCGCCGGGCAGTTCCACCGGCCCGTCGGGACCGCTCACGGACACCTCCGCGGTCGCCGCGAGGCTGGGGGCGGCGATCGTCACGGCGGGCGCCACGCCCTCGTAACCGTCCTGGCCGGCGACGCCGCGCACCGTCCGGGGACCCGGCACCGCGACGCCGGGCACGACCGTCCGGGGCGCGGGTGCCGCCGTCGGCTGGATCACCTCCACCCCGCCCGGGTCGAGGCCGAACAAGCGGTTCTGCTGGATGAAGGCGCCCACGGCCCCGCCCTGGGCACTGACCCGCACGGCCAGGTGCTGCTCGCCGGGGGCCAGGCCGCCCAGCACCAGGGACCTGTTCTGCCCCGGAGCCAGGACGATGCCCGCCGTGCCGGCCGCCTCCACGGGCCCCTCGGCGCCGTACAGGCTCAGGTCGACCGTGCTGGCGCTCGCGGAGGGGTTGGACAGGACGAGGACGGCGGTGGTCCCCACGGTCGTCGCCGCCCCCGTCAGCCAGTGCTCGTGGCCCGGGGGGATGCAGTGGGTGGCGTCCGTGCCGGCCAGGTCCCCGTCCGCGGCGGAGTACGCCGAGACGGTGTCCGCCCCGGTGGGCTGCCCGCCCAGCGGTTCGACCGCGACGGCGGCCGCCTCGCCGTCCGCTCCCCCGGGCGCCTCGACGGTGGCCACGCTGGCCTCGCGGACCGGGACGCCGTCCGGCCCGGCCGTGGCCGGCTCACCCTGCTGGACCCGCTCGGGCTGGCGTGGGGTGAGCCGCCGAGCCTCCTGGCCAGCCCCGGCACTCGCACCCGGCACCAGGGGACGCAGGGTGCTGCCCGGGAACCGGCCGGCCAGGTCGGAGAGCAGGACGGAGGTCAGGCTCGAGTCGGCCGTGGTGGAGACGGGACTGAACTGGGTGTCCGTGCCGCCCCCGGCGCCACGGGCCAGCCGCGGCGGTGGCGGACACACGCCCTGCGCGGGGGCCGCGGAGAGCCGGGCGGGCGCTGCCGTCCCATCGACCGCGGGCGCCACCGGGGCCGCCAGGCTGCCCAGCGCCACCGCACCGGCCACCAGGAGCACGACGCAGGCCCCGGCCACACCGGCGGACACCCGCCCCCGCCGGCCCAGGCCGCGCTCGTGGGCGTGCAGGGCGGCCTGGCGCCGCTGGTCGCGCGCGGCAGCGGCCTGCCGTGTCTTGCGCTGTCCCCTGCTCACCGGCTCGTCGTCCGACCGGGGCGAGTGCTGGAAGGTGTTCATCGCCGGACCGTCCCCTCGCGTGGCCCGCGGTGTCCTCCGCCGGGCCGCTCGCCCGTCCCGGCGCGCGCATCGGTGCGGCGTACCGGGGACGGGATGGCGAGCAGGACGGCGAGCACGAGCAGTGCACCGCCGATCCACCAGGTCCAGCTCCCGCCGGACGGTTCGTGCCACACCTGGAGCCGTCCGCCGCCGTCGGGCAGCTCGAAGGCCTGGGCCCAGTCGCCGCCGGTCACGGCCACCGGTTCCAGGGGTGTCCCGTCGAGGGTCGCCCGCCAGCCCGGATCGGCCCGCTCGGCCAGCACGAGGCGCCGGCCGCCCTCGGCCTCCTCGCCCTCGCGCGCGGCGGTCGCCGTGGCGATCCGGGTGTCCACCCGGTCCCCGTCGCGGGCCACCAGGTGGGTGGTGTTACCCGCGGCGTCCTCCAGGCGGACGCGCGCCGTGGTGAACCCCATCCGGTCCTGCAGTCCGTGGTCACCGGCCACCGGGATGCCGCCGTCCCGGGACGGGATCACCCGCCACAGCCAGCCGGAGTCGGTCAGGCCCACCGGGGCGAGGCCGGGGACCGCATCGATGGAGGCCGCGGTGCCGAGCTCCCCGCCGTCGGTGTCCCTCAGCACGACGAAGGCCGCGCCGAAGGACTCCAGCACCGGACGCGGGTCCGCCGTCGTGCCGGAGACCAGACCGGCCGCCAGGCTGCGCAGGGCCTCGTCCGCGGCGTCCGGCGAAGCGGCCCGGGGGGCCGGGAGCGGGCCGGCCAGCGACCGGGCCGCCCACCCGGCGCTGAGCCGGTCCAGGGCGGGCCCGGTGCCCCCGGCGAGGCTGACCTGCAGTTCCTCCGCGCGGCGTTCCAGCACCACGGTGCGGGTGGCCAGCGCACTGGTCCCCTGGTCCGCGGCGGTCGCCGGGACCAGCCGGACGGGACTGGCCACCACGGCGGACCCGGTCCCCAGGGTGGACAGCTCCGGATCCGGCTCGCCGTCACCCGAGCGCAGCTCCAGTGACTCGGTGCCGGCCACCTGGAGGGCCTCGGCCGGGACGGCGCGCGGGATGACCCAGAGCCCGGCCGTGAGCATGACGGAACCGGCCGCTGCGGTGGCGAGCACGGCGGCGCCGGTGCGGCGGGCCGCGCCCGGGGCCCCGAGGACGGTGGATCCCGCGACCGCCGCGAGCAGGACCCCGAGCACGGCGGTCGAGGTGAAGGGGCCGGTGAACACGGTGACCAGCCGGCCGTCGCCTCCCAGGGAGGTGGCGACCAGGGGGGCCACCGAACCGGCCACGACCGCGAGCACGGTGAGGAGCATCGCGGCGCGGGCGACCTGTCCGGCCCGGCCGCGACGGGCTGCGCCGACCACGGCCAGCACGAGGACCGGGAGGCCGATCACGAGCGCGGCGGTCAGCGCCCAGGGGAAGCCGGGGATCCAGGCGTCGAGCCAGGGCAGGGCCCGCAGCCCGGAGTCCGGGGCGAAGGCCTCCGGGAAGCCGAGGAGCTGCTGCCAGGCCGGGGCCGGGTCTGACGCCTGGGGGACGCCGGGATCACCCAGGACGGCCCGCAGGTCCGTCCAGTGGGTCACCAGGGCGGGCAGGAACAGGGCCAGCGCCGGAGCCGGCGTCCACCACAGCGTCCGGCCCCGCCGGCGCAGCACGGCGGCCAGCGCCAGCACGGCCCCGGAGAGGACCGGCAGCAGCGCGGGGGACGCCGCACCGATGACGGCCAGCAGCAGCGCGGTCCAGCCGGAGGCGGTCCAGGAGACCACTCCGCGGTGGCCCGGCCGGATCAGGACGCCGTCCGTGTCCGGACGGTCGGTGGCGGCGGAGCCGGTGGCCCGGAGTACGGCCAGGGCCAGCCACGGCAGCGCCAGGTGCACCAGCAGGGCCCCCGGCCTGCCCTGGCCCGAGGCCGTCAGCAGTGCCGGCGAGAGTCCCCACAGCAGGGCGGCCAGCAGGCGGGCAGCCCGGCCACGGTCCACGGCGCCGGCCGCCGTCCAGGCGCCGAGGGCCGCCAGCGGCATGGCCAGGACCGTCACCCAGACCAGGGCCGCCGAACCGTGCCCGGTCACCCCGAGCACGGCCAGGAGCAGGCCGAAGGGGCCGGGTTGCACGGAGGCCCCGGCCCCGGCCGCGGACCAGTCGGCGGTGGCGTGGTGCCACACGTCGGCCGGCGCCGCGGAGACGGGCAGCAGGGAGCCCCCGGACAGGGCCTCGGCGCCCAGGAGGTGGCGCAGGCCGAAGAGGCTCAGTCCCCCGAGCAGCAGCAGGGCGAACACCAGGCCCGTTCCCACCCAGGCGCGTTCGGGGGTCGCCAGGGCGGTGAAGTCGTCGTGGTCCCCGGTCGCCTCGGTCCCGGTGCCGGTGGACCCGGTGCCGTCCCCGATGACCTCGTCGGGCGCCTCCAGGTCGACGAGGCTGCGCCGGTAGGAGCGGACCTCGTGCCGGTCGGCCCGCAACGGGTCGACGACGGACCGCGGCGCCCGCCGGGTACGCCGGGCCTGCCGCCTGGACCGGGCCAGCGAGCCCGGGCGGACGAGGGTGCGCACGGTTCCGTTCAGGTGGGCGGCTCCCCGGCCGGGTTCCTTGGCGAGCAGGGCGGCGAGGAATCCACCGAGTCCGGCGAGCAGTCCCGCCACCCAGAGGAACGGCAGGGCCAGCGGCCGGGCGTGCTTGAGGCGCAGCCAGAGCGAGGATTCCCGCACGGCGGCCGTGCCGGCGGACAGGCCCTCTCCCGCGCCGTCGTGGCCGACCACGGCCTCGGGAACGACCACGACCCGGTGCCCGGCGAGACGGGCGCGCCAGCAGAGGTCGACGGCGGCCGCAGGGGCCGGCCCCTCGGGGTCCAGCCCGCCCAGTGCGGTCCACACGTCCGCGCGGACCAGCAGTCCCGGGGCAGAGACCGCGAAGACGTCGGTGCGCCCGTCGTACTGGCCCTGGTCCAGCTCGCCGGGCTCGATCAGGCTGACCGGCTCGCCGGCACCGGTGACCGCCAGGCCGACGTCGAGCAGGTGGCGGGGCCGGTCTGGCTCGACCTGCTTGCACCCGGCGATCGCCACGGAGGGGGAGGTCTCCACGGCCGCCAGCAGCCGGCGCAGGGCGTCGGGAGCGGCGCGGGCGTCGTCGTGCAGCCACCACAGCCAGTGTTCGGCACCGACGGGTCCGGCGCCCCGCGGGGAGACCGGGAGCGTGAGCCGGTCGGCGAGCCGGGTGACGGGTGACTGGATGAACCGGACGGCCCGGCCGGCGTCGTCGACCATGCGGGAGAGCGCCTCCCTCAGGTCGTCGTCCACCTCGCGCGCGAGGACGACGACGATTCCGTCCGGCGCGCGGTCCTGGTCCAGCAGGGAGCGGACGGCATCCGCGGCCAGCTCCGGCCGGCGGTCCACGACCACCGCGGCGGTGACGTACGGCTCGGTGCGCTCACCCCCGGCGACGTGGGCCGGGAGGGTGGCAGGAGAGGGGATCAGACCGACCGCTTCCGCAGGCGTCGCCTCTCCCGCTCCGAGAGTCCGCCCCAGATGCCGAAGCGCTCGTCGTTGCCCAGGGCGTACTCCAGGCACTCGCTGCGCACGGTGCAGGCGCTGCAGACCTTCTTGGCGTCCCGCGTGGAGCCGCCCTTCTCGGGGAAGAACGCCTCGGGGTCGGTCTGCGCGCACAGGGCGTCCACCTGCCAGGCCAGCTCGCCGTCGACGTCCCGGGGGTCGGCGAAGCCGGGCAGGCCCAGCCAGGCCACCGGACGGTCCGCCCCCGCGCTGTCCGGGGTCCGGTCGGCGCGCTCCGGCGCCGGGCCTCCGGGATGCAGGGCCGTGACGGTGGCGTGCCCCTGCCCGGCGTCCGGGTCCTCGGTCCCGTCGTGCTCGGCCAGGAAGGCCGTGGCCTGGTCCTCGAGGGACTGATCCTCCTGCAGCCGGCGTGCGGCGTCCGGGTCCGCCGGGTCCAGGAACCAGTCGGCGGGGACTGCTCGTCCGGGGTGCGTGCCCTCCAGTGCCCTGACACTGCCATTCTGCTGGATCCTCTGGACCTGCTGGGCGTTCTCCATGCGTTTCCTCCCCGTTCTCACGCTGCTGGCCTCCGAACCGGGATCTCCGGCGCTGGTGGCGTGGGCACGGGCTCGGGGCGCGCCAACCGACCACCTCCTCCGCGGGAACCGGGGCACACGCCCGACCCATCCCACGCGGGATGTGGCCCGAACACAGCGGAGGTCAGTGGTGAGCGGTGGGAAGCGCCGGGGTCACCGTGACCGTTCTGGAGTGAATTACATCCGTGTAACTCACCGTTCGTCAAACCGGGACGAGACAATGTCAGGGAGCGGACGGCGCAGGCTGTACCGACACGCCGCCGCTGCCACCGGCCCGACCGGCGTGTCGTGTCCAGTTGTCTGGACCACTCTAGGGTGGGCGGGGCGGGAACGCGCAGACAGGCCCCTGACGTGAGAGGACATCGCATCATGGTCAACCTGGGAACACCTGACCGCACGGGCCGCGGACCGGCCGACTGGTTCGAGGCGGTGGCCGCCTCGCCCCGGCCCGCCGTGGTGGACTACGCCTCGGGTGAGGACCGGGTGGAGCTGTCCGGGCGGGTGCTGGCGAACTGGGCGGCCAAGACCGCGAACCTGCTCGACGCCGAGGGGCTGGGGACCGGATCGACGGTCGCCGTGGACCTGCCGGTCGGCTGGCAGCCGCTGGCCCTGCTGCTGGGTACGGCGCGGGCCGGCGTGGACGTGGTGTTCACGGCCGGCGGTTCTGCGACGGACGCCGACCTGGTGGTCACCGACGCGCCCTCGGCCTGGGCAGACTCCCCCGCCGAACTCTGGGCGGTCGCCCCGGGGGACGACGGGTTGCCGGACCACGCGCTGGACTTCGCCGCCGAGGTGCGCGTGCAGGGCGACCGCTGTCCCCTGCCGGTTCCGTCCGGCGACCTGGCCGCGCAGGCGCGGGACTGGGCAGACGCCCATGACCTCACGGGGACGGACGGGACGGACGGCACCGGCCGGGCGGTCCGGGACGCGGAGCGCTCCGTGCGCTGGCTCCGGCGGGACCGGGGGCTCGTGGTGGCGGCGAGCGGTGGACGCCTGCACCGTGGCCTGGCGGGCGCCGTCCTGCAGGCCTGGGCCGCGGGCCTGCCGGTGGTGCTGGTGCCCACCGGTCACGCCGACGACGACGCCTCGGCCGGGATCATCGCGGCCGAGCGGCTGGGCGACGCGGTGGAGGGGCCGGAGGGACAGGCGCCGGGCTGAGACCGGGGCGGGCCCCGTGGGCCCGGCCCGGGCACACGGCGGGACGGTCAGTCGACCGCGTCGGTGCGTCCGGGTGCCGCGGTCCCGGTGGCCGGGGGGCCGGCCTCGGCGGGGGTGCGTGCCGAGGCCGCCGGTGCGGCGTCCTCGGAGTCCCGCCCGGTGCGGTGCCTGGCCGGGGTGTCCCGGGTGTGGATGACGGGCACCTGCCCCGTGAGCCGCTCGCGGTCGTGGGCGAACTGCGGGTCCGCGTCCAGCTCCTCGGTGAAGACCCAGAACCGGTAGGCGAAGAACCGGAAGATGGTCCCGAGGATCAGGCCGACCACGCTGCCGGCGATGAAGATGCCGGTGGTGGAGGTGACGCCCAGCCAGTACTGCGCGACGAAGACGCAGGCGGCGGCGATCCCCATGCCGATCACGTTCATGATGGCGAACAGCACGAACTCGCGCATCACGTTGCTCTGCCGGCGGTGCCGGAAGGTCCAGAAGCGGTTCGCCGCGTAGGAGAAGACCGTGGCCACCACGCTGGCCACGACCTTGGACTTGACGTTGCTGCCCTCCATCGGGCCGGCCATCAGCCAGAGGAAGACCACGGAGTCCACCACGAAGGCAGCGGCGCCGACAGCCCCGAACTTGGCGACCTCTCGCCACAGCATGGCGACCAGGGCCACGAGACGTTGCCACAGGTTGCTGAACATGGGCGTGGGCAGACTCCTTCGGTGGGTGAGGCCGGACGGGTCCTGAGCAGGACGGTCGCGGCTCCGCCGGACGGGCCAGGACGCGTCCCGCCGGAAATGTACCTGCCGAGTGTAGAACGCTTTCCTGCCGGTTTCCTGACAAGTCCGGCAACCGGGCGGTTCCGTCGACGAGGCCCGGGCCGCGGTGGGTACCCTTGGTCCGTGAGTTTTCCTGTGATCGGTGTTGTGGGCGGCGGACAGCTGGCCCGGATGATGGCTCCTGCCGCCACGGCCCTGGGCGTGCGCCTGAGGGTCCTGGCCGAGGGGGGTGACGTCTCGGCCACGACCGCCGCAGAGTGCGTCGTGGGCGACTACCGCGACCTGGAGACGCTGCGTGACTTCGCCGCCTCCGTGGACGTGGTGACGTTCGACCACGAGCACGTGCCGGCCGAGCACCTCAGGGCGCTGGAGGCCGCCGGGGTGAACCTGCAGCCGGGTCCGGACGCCCTCCAGCACGCCCAGGACAAGCTGTTGATGCGGCAGGCCTGTGACCGGCTTGGGCTGCCCAACCCGGCCTGGGCAGCGGTGACCACCGTCGACGAGCTCATCGGGTTCGCGCGCCGTGTCGAGTTCCCGGTGGTGCTCAAGACCCCGCGGGGCGGGTACGACGGCAAGGGCGTGCGCGTCGTGGCCTCCGTCGAGGACGCCGAGGACTGCCGTGACTGGTTCGGGCTCGGCTTCGAGGCCCTGCTCGTCGAGGACCTGGTGGAGTTCTCCCGGGAGCTCTCGGCACAGGTGGCCCGCACGCCCTCGGGGACCACGGCGTCCTATCCCGTCGTGGAGTCCATCCAGACCGACGGGATCTGCGACGTCGTCACCGCACCGGCACCGGGGATCGACCCCCGTACCGCCCAGGCCGCCGAGGAGGCGGCCGTCACCCTGGCCGAGGGGCTCGGCGTGACCGGCATGCTGGCGGTCGAGCTGTTCGAGACCCCGGGGGTCGGTCCGGGATTCATGGTCAACGAGCTGGCGATGCGCCCGCACAACTCCGGCCACTGGACCATGGACGGGGCCGTCACCGGCCAGTTCGAACAGCACGTCCGGGCGGTGCTGGACCTGCCCCTGGGCGCCACGGACACCCTCGGGGCCTACACCGTGATGAAGAACTACCTCGGCGGCGCCAACGAGGACCTGTACTCGGCCTTCCCCGCCGCCATGGCCGCCCACCCGGAGGCGAAGATCCATGCCTACGGCAAGTCCGTCCGCCCGGGCCGCAAGATCGGGCACGTGAACGTCGTCGCCCCCCTGGCGGAGGACCTCGTCGCGGCCCGCGAGGCCGCCGAGAGCGCCGCCGCGATCATCCGCGACGGCCACCGCGCCCAGAACGAGCCGCGCACCGCGGCCGCCGACGACCTCCAGGAGCAGTCATGACCGGCACCCCGCACGCCCCGTCCCCGGCCCGGGTGGCCGTGGTCATGGGATCGGACTCGGACTGGCCGGTCATGCAGGCCGCCGCCGAGGCCCTGGAGGAATTCGGCATCCCGTACGAGGCCGACGTCGTCTCCGCCCACCGCATGCCGCACGAGATGGTGGCCTTCGGGACCGAGGCCCACGAGCGCGGGATCCGGGTGGTCATCGCCGGCGCGGGCGGCGCCGCCCACCTTCCCGGGATGATCGCCTCCACCACGCCGCTGCCGGTCATCGGCGTCCCGGTGCCGTTGAAGACGCTGGACGGGATGGACTCGCTGCTGTCCATCGTGCAGATGCCCGCCGGGGTCCCGGTGGCCACCGTGTCCATCGGCGGTGCCCGGAACGCCGGGCTGCTGGCGGCCCGCATCCTCGCCGCCGGCACGGATGAGGAGGCGGTCCGGCTGCGCGGGCAGTTGGTCCGTTTCGCGGACGAGCTCAGGGAGACCGCCGCCGCCAAGGGTGGCCGGCTTCGTGAGTCGCTGGCCGGCCGGCCGGGTTACCACCAGCCCGCGTCACCCGCCGACCGCTCATGACCCGGCCGGCAGGCACGGGACACCCGGACCGGGCAGTGAAGGCCACCGGGCCATGACCTCCCACGCGCAGCCCCAGGGCACCACCCGCGCGGCGGCCGGCGGTGGGGATCCCGTCCGCGCCCCGGAGACCGGCACGGTCCCGCAGCGCACCAAGCGGGCCTGGATCCTGCTGGCCCTGACGCTGTTCGTGCCCGGTGGTGCCCAGGTGGTGGCCGGCGACCGGCGTCTCGGCCGGGCCGCGCTGCGGGTGACCCTGACGGTGTGGGCACTGGCCGTCGTCGCGCTGGTCCTGTTCTTCGTCAACCGGGACCTGCTGATCCGGATCGGCGCCAACACCTGGGTCCTATTGGGGTGCATCGTGGCGCTGGCCGTCCTGGCCATCGGCTGGGCGGTGCTCTGGGTGGACACGTTCCGGCTGGTCCGGCTCCGGCTCGTCGCCCCGGGCATGCGGCCGCTCATCGCGTTCGCCTCGGTCCTGCTGCTGCTGGTGACCTCCGGGGCCCTGGGCTACGGCGCGTGGGCGGTGAACGCCGGGCGCAGCACCCTCACCTCGATCTTCCCGCCCGGACAGGCCATCGAGCCGGTGGACGGGCGCTACAACGTCCTGCTGATGGGCGGGGACGCGGGCGAGGGACGGATCGGCCTGCGCCCCGACTCCATCCACGTCGCCTCCGTGAACGCCGAGACCGGCAGGACGATCATCTTCTCCATCCCGCGCAACTTCCAGAACGCCCGGTTCACCGAGGACTCCCCGCTCTGGTCCGCCTACCCGGAGGGCTTCTCCTGTGGGGACGAGTGCATCCTCAACGCTCTCTACGTGGACGTGATGCAGAGCCACCAGGACCTGTACCCGGGCGCACAGGACCCGGGCGCCGAGGCCATGAAGGACGCCGCCGGGGGCATCCTGGGGCTCGAGGTCCAGGCCTACGCCATGGTGGACATGGCCGGCTTCGCCCAGCTGATCGACGCCATGGGCGGGGTCACGGTGACCTCCGGCGGCTGGACCACCTACCGCGGGCAGCGTCCGGACGGGCAGTGGGGCAACGCCTGGTGGGGGCCGGGGACCTACACCTTCAACGGCGAACAGGCCCTGGCGTTCGCCCGCTCCCGGCACTTCTCCACCGACTACTCCCGGATCCGCCGCCAGCAGTGCATCCAGTCGGCCATGCTGGCCCAGTTCAATCCGCAGACCCTGATCCCGCGCTTCCAGGGCATCCTGGAGGCCGGCGAGCAGATCGTGGAGACCGACCTGCCGGGCCAGCAGCTGGGTACCTTCGTGTCCCTCGCCTCGAGCGGCCGGTCCCAGTCCACGGGCCGGCTGACCATCGGCGCCCCGGACTTCGGGGACCAGGGCGACCGGTTCACCACGTTCCCCGACTTCGACCTGATCCACCAGCGCGTGGGGAAGATGCTCTCCGAGGACGGGACGCCGCAGGCCGCCGGCGCAGCGCCCGCCCCGTTCCTGTTCGTGGACGCCGCCGCCGGGATCCTGACGGCCGGAACGGGCAACATCGACTCGCCGGGTGCGGACAGCGACAACCCCGAGGACTGGCCCGCCCCGCCGCCGCAGCCCGATGGCGACCCGATCACCGAGGACTGGCTGATGTACCTCGAGGACACCGGGCAGACCGGCCTGCTGGAGGAGGCGGCGAAGACCAACCACCTCTGCGTGGCCGGCCGCGGCTAACCGGCCCGGGCACTGCGGCGCCGGTCAGGCCCCGGCGGTGGCGAGCCGGTGCCTGCGGGTCACGTCAGCGACGATGTGCTCGGCGATCGCCAGGGACGAGGTGGCCCCGGGAGAGGGGGCGTTGCGCACCAGGGTGGTCTGGCCGATGCCCTCGATGACGAAGTCGTCGATCAGGGTGCCGTCCCGGTCCATCGCCTGGGCTCGGATACCGCGGGTCAGGGGGGTGGACACCGCTCCTGCCAGGGACGGCACGTACCGGACCGCTCCGGCGAGGAACCTGGTCCGGGACACCACCGCCCCCAGCTCGTGGACGGTCGCCCGGACGTTGCGGCCGGCGAACCTCCAGAATCCGGGGGTGGTGGCCACGTCCAGGGTGTCCCGCAGGCCCACGCGGCGTCCGGAGTAGTTCTCGCGCCCGAGGGACAGGAAGGCATTGGGCCCGACGAGCATCTCG
This sequence comes from Citricoccus sp. CH26A, assembly GCF_000224415.1. Lineage (GTDB taxonomy): Bacteria > Actinomycetota > Actinomycetes > Actinomycetales > Micrococcaceae > Citricoccus. Next base: position 211,060 of record NZ_AFXQ01000002.1, read on the forward strand.
CCGTCGACGCGCTTGGTCAGGTGGACCCCCAGGAACGGATAGGCGGGATCCGGCACGGGGTAGACCAACCCGTTCAGCACGCTGCGGTGTTCCGCGGCCAGCCGGGAGTACTGGCCGAAGAACGGGACGATCCTCGGATAGGCGGAACCACCGGCCAGGGCGGCGATCCGGTCCGACTGGAGTCCCGCGCAGGCGATGACGATGTCGAAGGACCCGCTGCCCTCCGGCGTGGTGACCACGCAGCGGTCCTCGAGGTTGGCCAGCCCGGTGACCTGCGCTCCCAGGTGGACCGCTCCCCCGGCCGCGCGCACGTCGTCGAGGAGGGCCCGCGTCACGGCCGCGTAGTCGGTGATGGCCGTCTGCGGGGAGTGCAGGGCCAGGCGCCCGACGGCGTGGGGCTCGATCTCACGGATCCCGTCCGGCCCGACCAGCTGGACGCCGGGCACGCCGTTGGCGACCGCCCTGCCGTGGATGGCGCGCAGCCGCTCCTCCTCGTCCTCGCGCAATGCCACGACGAGCTTCCCGCACTCCTCGTACGGCAGCCCCCGGTCCCGGGCGTAGTCACGGAGCAGGGTCGTCCCCCGGCGGCACAACCGGGCCTTGAGGCTTCCGGGCTGGTAGTAGAGACCGGCGTGGACCACCCCGGAGTTGTGGCCGGTCTGGTGCGCGGCCGCCTCGCCCTCCTTGTCGAGGACGGTGACGGAGTCGTCCGGGAAGCGCCGGGTCAGCTCCCTGGCGACGGCGGCGCCGATGATGCCGGCACCGATGACGGCGAAGGTGGTCATGGACGCAGGATACCCAGCGCCCCCACCGGGGGCGTCCCGGTGAACGGAGCGTGTCCGGTGGATAGGCTGGCACCATGTTCCTGTTGCGCAATGCCATCCGTGACTATGCCTGGGGGTCCGCGACCCTGTTGGCCGAGCTGCAGGGACGTACCCCCTCGGGCCGCCCGGAGGCCGAGCTGTGGATGGGCGCCCACCCCGGGGCCCCCTCCGGCGCCGTGCCCGCCGCGGACCCCTCGGCCACCCCGGTCCCCCTGGACGAACTGATCGCCCGCCACCCGCAGGCCCTGCTCGGGGCAGCCGCCCGGTTCGGCCGGCTGCCCTACCTGGTGAAGCTGCTCGCGGCCGGCCGGCCGCTGTCCATCCAGGCCCATCCCACCCTGGACCAGGCCCGTGCCGGTTTCGCCGCCGAACAGGCCGCCGGGGTCCCGATCACCGCGGCGCACCGCAACTACCGCGATGACAACCACAAGCCGGAGATGCTGGTCGCGCTGACCCCGTTCACCGCCCTGTGCGGCTTCCGCTCCCCCGAGGACGCCGCGCGGTCCTTCGACCGGCTCGCCGGGGCCCTGGCCGAGCACTTCGAGGGCGCCGACGCCGGCCCCGGCACCGCGGCCGCGGCCCTGGCCGCCACGCTGCACGCCGGCGACCTGGCCTCGGCCTTCTCCACCCTGCTGGACCCCGAGGGGGGCTGGGCCGCCGGCGCCTGGGTCCAGGACGTCGTGGCCGCCCTGCGCCGGGCCCCGCGCGTGCTGGAGGAGGACCTGAACCTGTCCACCGCCGTCGGGATCTGTGAGCACTACCCCGGCGATGCCGGGGTGATGGTCTCCGTGCTGCTGAACCGGGTGGACCTGGCCCCGGGACAGGCCATCCACCTGCCGGCCGGCAACGTGCACGCCTACCTGCACGGGCTCGGCGTGGAGGTGATGGCGACCTCGGACAACGTGCTGCGCGGAGGACTGACGCCCAAGCACGTGGACGTGGACGAGCTGCGCCGGGTGGTGCGCTTCGAGGCGCTGCCGGTGCCCTACTGCACCCCGCACGCCGACGGCGCCGGCCGCCTGGTCTTCCGCCCGCCCTTCGAGGAGTTCCAGCTCGAGCGCCTGGACCTGCCCGCGGCCACCGGACGGACCCTGACCGCCAACGGACCCGTCATCGCGGTCTGCACCGCCGGGACCGTGCGCATCGACTCCGGTGGCGACAGCGCCGTGCTCACCCCCGGGCAGTCCGTGTTCCTCGGCGCGGCCGAGGACCCCGCCGTGGTGCGGCCCGGCGACCGGGACGCGGCCCGGGACGGGGCCGGGACGGGAGACGGGGCGGCGGTCACGCCGGGAACCCTGTTCGCGGTCACCCTCCCCTAGGCTCCCCGGCCGCTGTCTCGGCCCGCCGGCCGGACCGGCCCCGAGACGACGACCGGCGGCCGGATTCGTCCCCCGGACACGGGGTTGCCCGTCCAGGACGGGGCGAATCCGACCGCCGGTCGAACGCGAGGGTCAGCGCCGGGACGGGGAGACCTCCGTGTCGATCCACTTCTCCCACTTGCGGGCCTGGTGCTCGGCCTCCACGATGCGCACGGTGCCGGACTTCGAGCGCATGACCATGGACTGCGTCACCACGCGGTCGTTGTAGTAGCGCACGCCACGCAGCAGGTCGCCGTCGGTGATGCCGGTCGCGGCGAAGTAGCAGTTGTCCGACTTCACCAGGTCATCCGTGGTGAGCACGGCGTCGAGGTCGTGCCCGGCGTCGAGGGCCTTCTGGCGCTCCTCGTCGTCCTTCGGGGCCAGCCGGCCCTGGATGACCCCGCCGACGGCCTTGATGGCGCACGCGGTGATGATGCCCTCGGGGGTGCCGCCGATGCCCAGCAGCATGTCCACGTCGGTGCCGTGGCGGGCGGCGGCGATGCCGCCGGCCACGTCCCCGTCCATGATGAACTTCACGCGGGCCCCGGCGGCGCGGATCTCCTCGACGAGCTTCTCGTGGCGCGGGCGCTCCAGCACGCACACGTTGAGCTGGCTGACGGGCTTGTTCAGGGCCTTGGACACCAGGTGGATGTTCTGCTTGATGGGCAGGCGCAGGTCGACGAAGTCGGCGGCCTCGGGACCCACGACCATCTTGTCCATGTAGAACACCGCGGACGGGTCGAACATCGCACCGCGCTCGGCGACCGCGAACACGGACAGCGCGTTCGGGTAGCCCAGGGCGGTCAGGCGGGTGCCGTCGATGGGGTCCACGGCGACGTCGACCTCGGGGCCCGTGCCGTCACCGACGTGCTCGCCGTTGAAGAGCATGGGCGCCTCGTCCTTCTCGCCCTCGCCGATGACGACCACGCCGTTCATCCGGACCGTGTCCATGAAGGCGCGCATGGCGTCCACGGCGGCGCCGTCGGCGGTGTTCTTGTCCCCGTAGCCGACCCAGTGGCCGGCGGCGATGGCTGCCGCCTCGGTGACCCGCACCAGCTCGAGCGCGAGGTTGCGGTCCGGTTCCGTCCCGGACACCGCAAGGTTGCGGTTCAGCATGTTGTAGTCAGCGTGCTGTTCTGCCGGCTTCTGGGCCGTGACCCTCTGGGCCGGAACCTCGTTGTTCGCGGACTGGTCAGTGCTCACCGTGTGTCTCCGTCTGCAGGGTACGTCTTGCGGACTCATCCTAGTGTCCGGCGCGGTGGCAGAATGGACCGGTGACCTCCCCCGAGCCAGAGACCGCCGCCGCCAAGCCACGCCTGACCCAGAAGCAGGTGAAGCGGGCCGGCCAGTCCGCCCGTGCCATGGTGGTCAGCGTGCTGGCCACGCTGGGGATCGCGTTGCTGGTGGTGCTGCTCAATCCCGGGTCCACGGAGCAGACGTACGACCGGGACGTCGATGTCCGGGCCGCCGCCGAACAGGCCACGGCGACCGCCGGCTTCACCGCCGCCGCGCCGGGCCTGCCCGAGGGCTGGACGGCCAATTTCGCCCGCTGGAACGGTGCCGGCGCCGACCGGGTGGAGTTCTGGGAGGCCGGTTACCTCACGCCGGAGGAGGAGTTCGCCGGTTTCAAGCAGACGGCCCAGGCGAACCCCACCTGGGTCTCCCAGCAGATCCGCAACGCGCCGCTGACCGGCTCGCGCACCGTGGACGGCACCTCGTGGGACCTGCACGAGCCCGCGGACGGGGACGCGTACCTGGTGACCGAACTGGACGGCACCACGATCATCGTCACGGGTTCGGGTGAGTTGTCCGACATGGATACGCTGGCCGGAGCCATCCAGCAGGACCTCGAGGAGGACGCAGCATGACACTGACCCCCACCCGCGCCTATGAACTGATGCGCGAGGGCAACGAGCGTTTCGTCTCCGGCACGTCCCGGCACCCGAACCAGGACGCGGCCCGCCGGACCTCCCTGGCGAGCGGGCAGGACCCGATCGCCGTGCTCTTCGGCTGCTCCGACTCCCGGCTGGCCGCGGAGATCATCTTCGACCTGGGCCTGGGCGACCTGTTCGTCATCCGCACCGCGGGGCAGGTGATCGATGACGCCGTGCTGGGGTCCCTGGAATTCAGCATCGACGAGCTCAACACCCCCCTGATCGTGGTCCTGGGCCATGACAGCTGCGGCGCCGTGACCGGTGCCGTCGAGTCCTACACCAGCGGCGAGATGCCCGCCGGGTTCCAGCGCTCCCTCGTGGAGCGCATCATGCCCTCCGTCTTCGCCGCCCGCCGCCAGGGGGTCGAGGACGTGAACGGCACCGTGGCCGAGCACACCGTGCAGACCTGCCAGCGGCTGGTGGAGTCCTCGATGTCCGTGGCCCGGGCCGTGGAGCAGGGCCGCACCGCGATCGTGGGCCTGACCTACTCCCTGGCCGAGGGCACCGCCAACGAGGTCAAGGTCATCGGCGACCTCGAGCCCGCCGAGGGCGCCGCCGGCTGAGCCCGTCCCCCCATGCGTCCCGGGGGCCTCAGCCGCGGATGAGGTGCAGCGAACGGGCCACGGTCACCGCCTCGGTGCGGTTGCCGACCCCGAGCTTCTGGAACACGTGGTTCAGGTGGGTCTTCACGGTGACCTGGGAGATGAACAGCCCGGCCGCGGGATCTGCGGGCAGCGGCCCGGGAGGCACTGGCCGCCGTCGGGGTGATGGACCTGCTCCGGGACCTGGCCCGGGAGCGGTCCCTGGCCACCGTGGTGGTGATCCATGACCTGGAGTTCGTCCCCGTGGCGGACCGGGCGGTCACCCTGCGTGATGGGCGGCTGGCCGATCACGCGACGGTCTAAAGTGGGGAACCATGACCGATCAGTCTTCTCAGCACTCTTCCGAACAGCAGTTCCGCATCGAGCACGACACCATGGGCGAGGTCAAGGTCCCCGTCAATGCCCTGTACCGTGCCCAGACCCAGCGGGCCGTGGAGAACTTCCCGATCTCCGGCAAGACCCTCGAGCCGGCGCACATCCACGCCCTGGCCCAGGTCAAGAAGGCCGCGGCGAAGGCCAACGCGGAGCTCGGCGTCATCTCCGAGGAGCGCCGGGACGCCATCGTCGCCGCCGCGGACGAGGTGATCTCCGGCCGGCACGACCACCACTACCCGATCGACGTCTTCCAGACCGGTTCCGGCACCTCCTCGAACATGAACACCAACGAGGTGCTCGCGAACCTGGCCACGCAGGCGCTGAAGTCCGCCGGTTCGGACACCGAGGTCCACCCGAACGACCACGTCAACGCCTCCCAGTCCTCCAACGACGTCTTCCCGACCTCGGTGCACGTCGCCGTCACCGGCGCCCTGATCAACGACCTCAAGCCCGCCCTGGAGCACCTCGCGGCGTCCCTGGAGCGCAAGGCCCAGGCCTTCGAGGGCATCGTCAAGGCCGGCCGCACCCACCTGATGGACGCCACCCCGGTCACCCTGGGCCAGGAGTTCGGCGGCTACGCCGCCCAGGTCCGCTACGGCATCGAGCGCATCGACGCCTCCCTGCCCCGCGTGGCCGAGGTCCCCCTGGGCGGCACCGCCGTGGGCACCGGTATCAACACCCCGAAGGGCTTCTCCGCCCGCGTGATCGAACTGCTCGCCGAGGAGACCGGCCTCCCGATCACCGAGGCCCGCAACCACTTCGAGGCCCAGGCCAACCGCGACGGCCTGGTCGAGGCCTCGGGCCAGCTGCGCAACATCGCGTACTCGTTCATGAAGATCAACAACGACCTGCGCTGGATGGGCTCCGGGCCGAACACCGGCCTGGGCGAGATCGCCATCCCTGACCTGCAGCCGGGTTCCTCGATCATGCCGGGCAAGGTCAACCCGGTGATCTGCGAAGCCGCCATCATGGTCTGTGCGCAGGTGATCGGCAACGACACCACCGTGTCCCTGTCCTCCACCAACGGCGCCTTCGAGCTCAACGTCGGCATCCCGGTGATGGCCGCCAACCTGCTCGAGTCCATCCGCCTGCTGGCCAACACCTCCCGCGTGATGGCGGACAAGATGATCGACGGCATCGAGGCCAACGAGGAGCGCTGCAGCTTCCTGGCCGGGGCCTCCCCGTCCATCGTCACCCCGCTGAACAAGGTCATCGGCTACGAGGCCGCCGCCAAGATCGCCAAGCACTCCGTGGCGGAGAAGATGACCGTTCGCGAGGCCGTCGTCGACCTCGGCTACGTGGAGCGCGGCGAGGTCACCGAGGAGCAGCTGGACACGGCCCTGGACACCATGTCCATGACCCACCCGGCCTGATCCTGCTGGCCCGCCCGGAGGCCCGGTTCCCCGCCCGTCAGGGCAGGAACCGGGCCTCCGGCGTCTCCTCCAGCGCCCAGCCCAGGGCGCGGGCGTGCAACGGGGGCAGGTCCGGGAGCGCGCCGAGCCGGAACCAGCCGACGTCGGTGTTCTCCTCGTCGCCCACCCGCGCCTCGCCCGAGACGTAGTCCATCAGCATCACCACGTCCAGGTACTGGGCGCGGTCCCCGTTCGGGTACGTCACCTCGGTGGTGGTCCCGACGCCGGCCAGGCGCCGCGGCGCGCACCGCACCCCGGTCTCCTCCAGGGTCTCCCGCACGGCGGTGGCCGCCGGCTCCTCACCGGGCTCGATGATCCCGGCCGGCAGCGTCCACCGGCCGTTGTCCGCGCGCTTGACCAGGAGCACCTCGCGCTCGTCCTCGGCCGGCCCGGCTCCCCGGGCTCCCCCGCGGGCGGCCGGGCGCAGCACCACGGCCTTGCAGCCGGGCAGCCACAGGGAGTCGCGGCCGATCTTCTCGCGCAGGGCCAGGATGAACTCGGGAGTGGGCATGGACCCACGCTACAACCCGGGCGCGGGACGGGATCCGGTCACCCCAGCAGGGCGGCGGCGGTGCCGGCCAGCATGGCCGGACCGAACGGCAGGTAGGTGGACCCGGTGGCCCGCCGGGCCAGGACGAGGACCAGGGCCACCAGGCCCCCCACGACGAAGGCGACCACGATCGCCCCGAGCAGGTGGTCCCAACCCAGCCACCCGGCGTACAGGCCGAGTGCGCCGCCGAGCTTGACGTCGCCCATGCCCATGCCAGTCCGGCTGAGCAGGTGCAGGACCAGCATGAGCGCGAGGTAGACGGCACCACCCCCGAGCATGCCCCAGAACCGGGTCCACCCGGTGTCGCTGGCCAGGCACCCCAGGCCCAGGATGACCCCGCCGCCAGCGGCCAGCAACCCGGTCCACTGGTTGGGCAACCGGTGCTCGCGCAGGTCCGTCGCGGTGAGCACGACCGCGCACACCGCGAACAGTGCCAGCGCCGCCACCGCACAGGCCACCAGCAACCAATTCCCGTCCCGGGCCGCCTCGGCCAGTACATTCGGCATGGACCCCAGCCTAGGACCCCCGGCAACGACCCCGGGCCGGACGCACCGGCGCTGTGGACAGCACCGTCAGGCCGTGGCCGCCACCGCCTAGACTGGGCCCATGCCCGGCCCCCTGGACCGCCCCAGCACCAGCCCCTCCCCCGTGACGACCTATCGGTCCTGGCCGGAGTGGGTCCAGCGGACGGTCCCCGTGGCCGTCCTGGTGGCGCTGATGTGGGTCCTGGAGTTCATCGACCTGTTCGCCGGCGGCCGGCTCAACCAGTTCGGCATCCAGCCGCTGGAACCCGGTGGCATGAGCGGCATCCTCTTCGCCCCCCTGTTGCACTCCGGGTTCGGGCACCTGATCTCGAACACCGTCCCGCTGCTGGTCCTGGGCGTCATGATCGCGTGGATCACGCACCGGTGGTGGCTGATCACGGCGGGCATTTGGCTGCTCGGCGGACTGTTCACCTGGGTGATCGGCGGGATCGGCACCAACCACATCGGCGCCTCACTCGTGGTCTACGGCTACGCGGCCTTCCTGGTCACCTACGGCGTCCTGTCCCGACGGCTCTCGGCGGTCCTGGGCGCCGTGGTCACGGTCCTGCTCTACGGCGGCTTCGTGTGGGGCTTCCTGCCCCTCAATCCGCGCGTCTCCTGGGAGGGCCACCTGGCCGGTGCGGCGGCGGGCGTGGTGGTGGCCTTCGCGGACACCCGTCAGGCCCGCCGGGACCTGCGGCAGCGGCGCGCCCTGCAGGAGCTGTGACGACCGGATCACGCCCGGCAAATCCTGCCCGAAGGTCGCTGGTGCCAACTTCTCCCAAGTGGTAGTCATAAGCGCCGGTGGCAGGTATGCTGAAACCGCTTCCATCCGTGTGATACCGACTCAGTAATAAGTGCACCGACGGAAGCCTCCGGCTCCATGGCCTCTCATCCCGTTTCACGGGGCCATGGTCAGCGGTGGATTCGCCCCGGTTCCCCCATCCCCCCTCCGCGGGGACCGGCCCGATCCGCCAGGGGGCCGCTGCACCTCGTGCAGCGGCCCCTCTTTCTTTCGCCCGTCCGGTGTGCCCTCCCTCAGATGGAGGCGTCCTCCAGCAGTTCGGTCACGAGGGCGGCAATCGGCGAGCGCTCTGATCGGTTCAGCGTGACGTGGCCGAACAGCGGGTGCCCCTTGAGGGTCTCGACGACGGCCGCGATGCCGTCATGCCGGCCCACCCGCAGGTTGTCCCGTTGTGCGACGTCGTGGGTGAGCACGATCTTGGAGTTCTGTCCCATGCGGCTCATCACGGTCAGCAGCACGTTCTTCTCCAGGGACTGCGCCTCGTCCACGATCACCCAGGAATCGTGCAGGGACCGGCCGCGGATGTGGGTGAGCGGCAGGACCTCCAGCATCCCCCGGTCGACCACCTCGTCCAGGACCTCGGTGGAGACCAGGGCTCCCAGGGTGTCGAACACGGCCTGGGCCCAGGGGTTCATCTTCTCGGACTCCGAACCGGGCAGGTATCCCAGTTCCTGGCCCCCGACGGCGTAGAGCGGGCGGAAGACCACCACCTTGCGGTGCTCGCGGCGTTCCATCACCGCCTCGAGTCCGGCGCAGAGTGCCAGCGCCGACTTGCCGGTACCGGCCCGGCCGCCCAGGGACACGATGCCGACGGTGGGGTCGAGCAGCAGGTCGATGGCCAGGCGCTGCTCCGCGGAGCGGCCGTGCAGGCCGAACACGTCCCGGTCCCCACGGACCACCTGCGTGTTGCGGTGCTGGTCCACCCGGCCCAGGGCGGAGCCGCGTGGCGAGGTGATCACCAGTCCGGTGTTCACCGGCAGCTCGGCCGCCTCGGCCACCGCCACCGGATCACCCGCGTAGAGGGCGTTGACCTCCTCCTCGGTTGCCCTGACCTCGGCCGTGCCGGTCCAGCCGGAGTCGCGGACGAGCTCGTTGCGGTACTCGTCGGCCTGGAGTCCCATGGCCGAGGCCTTGACGCGCATCGGCAGGTCCTTGGAGACCACCGTGACGTCACGCCCCTCGTCGGCGAAGTTCTTGGCCACCGCCAGGATGCGGGCGTCGTTCTCGGTGGACCGGAACCCGTGGGGCAGCACGTCCACGGAGATGTGGTTCAGCTCCACCCGCAGCGATCCGCCCTCCGTGCCCAGGGGCACCGGGCGGTTCAGCGATCCGTGCTCGATCCGCAGCTCATCCAGCAGCCGCAGCGCCTTGCGCGCGAAGTATCCCAGGTCCGGGTCGTCCCGCTTCTTCTCCAGTTCGGAGATCACCACGATCGGCAGGATCACCTCGTGCTCGGCGAAGCGCAGGATCGCCCGCGGATCGGACAGGAGCACGGAGGTGTCGAGCAGGTAGGACCGCTCCCCCACGCTCATCCGTGGTGCGGGCTGGGTGGCCTCCGGGGTGGTGGCGGCCAGGGCGGTAGACAGGTTATCCACGTCGGACTCCAGACCGGGGCACGCGCCCCGATGATCGAGGGGCGGGGTGGGGCGGACCGGCCGGGGGCCGGAACGGCCCCCCGCTGCGTGCTGTCGGGAGTGACGGCATACGGCCTGGCCTTTCCGATCAATCCGCCGGGTGCGGATCGACCTCGATCCGTGCCCGTCGGCGACTGATACCCCCACCGTAGGACCGCGCACCGGGGTGCGGGAGGAGAAAGCGCCAGGTGACGTGATTAACTTTCGGTGAAGGTATCGCCAACGGGTCACGGCCCCGTGTCGGGGCCGGCGTGGTCAGGACCCGAAGCGGCGCTGCCGGGAGGCGAAGTCCCGCAGGGCGCGGATGAAGTCCACCCGGCGGAAGTCCGGCCACAGGGCCTCGCAGAAGTAGAACTCCGAGTAGGCGGACTGCCACATCAGGAACCCGGAGAGGCGCTGCTCCCCCGAGGTGCGGATCACCAGGTCCGGGTCCGGCTGGCCGCGGGTGTAGAGGCGGTCGGAGATCTGCTCGTCCGTGAGTTCCGCGGCCACGTCCGCGGCACTGCGGCCGGCGGCGTCGGCCTCCAGCAGCAGCTCCTTGACCGCGTCCACGATCTCCCGGCGGCCGCCGTAGCCCACCGCGACGTTCACGTGCACCCCCTCGGCGTCCGCCGTGCGGGCCTGCAGGTCCTCCAGCGTCTCCGCCAGGCCCTCGGGGAGCAGGTCGGGCGCGCCGACGGCCTGCACGCGGACCCGGTGGCCGTTCTCCAGGCCGTCGGCCAGCCGGGCCAGGGTGTTGCCGATGATGCCGACCAGCTGTTCCAGCTCGTCCGGGGGGCGGTTCATGTTGTCCGTGGAGAGCATGTACAGCGTGACGACCTTGATGCCCAGCTCGTCGCACCAGCCGAGGAACTCGTGGATCTTCTCCGCGCCGGCCTGATGGCCGTCCGCCGTGGTGGCCCCCGAGGCCTTGGCCCAGCGGCGGTTGCCGTCCAGGACCACGCCGATGTGCCGCGGCAGCCGCTCCGGGTCCAGGCTCGAGGCGATGACCCGCTCATAGATGCTGTAGACCACGTTCGGTCCCACCATGGTCCCCCCACCTTCCGGCCGCGGTGCGCCCCGTGCCGGCGCTCCTGCTGGGGTCTACGGTAGCGAATCCCGGGTGCGACCCAGCTCCTTTCCAGACGGCCGGACTACTCTGGGGTAATGATGCAGCACCCCGTCACCGACCCCTCGGCCGGTACGCCGGACCTGGCCGAGCAGTCCTCACCACGCAGTCACTGGCGCATGGACCGCGTGACGGATCCCGACCACCCCGACTTCAAGCCGCGGATGCGGGGCCACCTGCACGCCGCGATGGTTCCCCCGGCCCTGGCGGCCGGCATCGTCCTGGTCGTCCTGGCGCCCACGCCCGGCCTGACCTGGGCCAGCGCGGTGTACGCCCTCACCGGGCTGATGCTGTTCGCGGTCTCGGCGACCTACCACCTGGTGCAGTGGACACCGAGGGTGGCCCTGGTGCTCAAACGGCTGGACCACACGAACATCATGCTGGTCATCGCCGGCACCTACACGCCCCTGTCCATCGCCCTGCTGCCCCCGGGCAAGGCCACGCTGCTGCTGTCCTGTGTCTGGGTCGGGGCCGTGGCGGGCGTGGCGTTCCGGGTGTTCTGGACCGCGGCGCCGCGCTGGCTCTACACCCCGGTCTACGTCCTGCTCGGACTGGCGGCCCTGCTGTTCATCGCGGACTTCTTCGCCGCCGACGCGGTGGCCGCCGTCCTGGTCTGCGCCGGCGGGGCCTGCTACATCATCGGCGCCGTGTTCTACGCCCTCAAGCGGCCGAACCTCCACCGCGAGTGGTTCGGCTTCCACGAGCTGTTCCACGCCTTCACCATCGGCGGCTTCGCCTGTCACTACGTCGCCATCATGTTCGCGGTGCTGCAGGCCTGATCTCCCCGCCGGTCCGCCCGCCACCGGACCGCTCGGGTCCGGGCCTCACGCGTCCGGGGCCGGCCCACGGCCGGCCAACCGGTCCAGGGCGTCGGTACCGCCCACGGGAGCATGGCACAACGTCCCGTGGCACAGGTAGAGGGTCGTCCCGCCGTCGCGAGGGCTCCGCCCGGCGGTGACGTCGTCCGGGTCCGACGCCGCATCGGGACCGGCGGCCGGCTCGGCGGACGCCTGGATACCGACCACGCCGCGGACGATCGCCCAGGCCAGGGCCCGCCGCCGGTCCTCCGCGGTGCCCCCGGTGGCCACCAGGAGGTCCTCGACCGCACCGTGCCGGGCCGCCAGCCGCAGGACCGTGGCGGTCTCCAGCGGGGCCTGCGCCCCCAGCCGGGCCAGGTGTCCGAGCAGCCGCTCCGCCCACGCCCGGGCTCCCCCGGCCGGCAGGGTCCCGGCATGGACCGGGGCCAGCACGTGCCACTGCAGCAGCACCTCGGCCCAGGCCCCGAGGGCGGACGGCTCGGCGCCGTCCAGCGGGGAGGCGAAGGAGGGGCCGCCCTGCGCCGCGGCCAGGACGGCGTCCCCGGCCGGGGCCGCCAGCAGGGCCGGACCGTGGTCGGTCCGGACCACCAGGGTCCCGACGACGGCGTCCACCACCGCCCCTGCCCGCGCCCTCCAGTGCTGGCGGCCGGTGGAGCGGTAGAGCGCGATGAAGGCCCCCGCCGCCTGGGCGTGGTCGGCGAGCGTCCCGGCGGCCGGACCGGGCCGGCCGTCGAGTGCCGAGCGGAGCACACGGGCGGGACCGGGCGGGGAGCCGCCGGCTCCCCGCGGTGACTCGCCGCCCGCCCCCGCCGCCGCGACGGCCAGCGGCCGGCAGTGCACCCGCCAGAGCGCCTCCCCGGCGGCGAGCGCCTGGTCCAGCAATCGGTCCTCGCCGAGCAGCGCCCACGCCTCGGCCAGGGCGGTGACGGTCATCCCGTTCCAGGCCGCCACCTCCTTGCCGTCCCGTGCCGGTTGCGGCCGGGAGGCCACCCGCCGCCGCAGCCCGGGCAGGGCCCGGTCCCACAGGTCCTGTTCGGTCTCCGTGAGCATCCGGCCGGCGTGCAGGGTCAGCGGTGCGGTGCCGGGTTCCACGGGCACCCCAGCCAGGGCCTCCGCCAGGTGCCCCGCCTCGACGGGACCGGCCTCGGGTGCCTCCGCGGCCAGGGCCTCACGCAACTCTGCGGGCGTCCACGTGTAGGTCGCCCCCTCCACGGGGCGGCCGTCCACCACGGTGTCCGCGTCCAGGCTGGCGGCGAACGCCCCGGAGGCGGTGGTCATCTGCTCCGCGAGCCAGGCCGCCGTTCCCAGGGCGAGGCGCCGGGCGAGGGCCGGATGGCGTGGGTCCAGCGGCGCCAGGTGGTCCAGGTGGTCTCCGAGCACCGCCCAGCGGGCGTACCAGCGCAGCAGCTGGGCGTTGTCGTAGAGCATCTTCTCGAAGTGGGGCAGCGCCCAGGCCCGGTCCGTGGCGTAACGGGCGAATCCCCCGGAGACCGGGTCCGCCAGGGACGAGGTCCCCATCACGGCCAGGGTGCGTGCGGCCAGGGCCCACGCCTGCGCCCGGGCGGGTCGGGGTCCCGTGGCCGCCGCCTGCAGCAGGAAGCCCAGGGCGGGGCTGGGCGGGAACTTGGGCGCCCCGGCGCCGAAACCGCCGTGCCCGGCGTCCTCCAGGCGTGCCAGCTGCGCGATCGCCTCGCTGACGGCACCGGAGAACGGATCCGGGCCGGCGGCGGTCTCCGGTTGGGCCTGCTCCGCCCCGAGCACGACGGCGGCCAGCGCCGTGGACTGCCGGCCCACCCCGGCGGCCAGGGCGACCGCCGCCTGCTCGACCTCGCCCCGGCGGTCCGTCCAGGCGGCGTGCACCGCGTCCAGGACCTGGCGGAAGGACGGCGTGCGCCCTCCCCCGCCGTGGTGGCCGGGCGTGGGCGGATAGTAGGTGCCCGCGTGGAAGGGGCGTCCGTCCGGGGTGGTGAACACGCTCATCGGCCAGCCGCCCTGACCGGTCAGCAGCTGGGTCGCGGTCATGTACGCCTCGTCCACGTCCGGGTGTTCCTCCCGGTCCACCTTGACCGCCACGAAGCGGGCGTTCAGCTCACGGGCGGTGTCCTCGTCCTCGAAGGACTCGTGCGCCATGACGTGGCACCAGTGGCAGGCGGCGTAACCGACGGAGACGAAGACCGGGACGTCCCGGCGGGCGGCCTCGGCGAAGGCCGCGGGCCCCCAGGGCCACCAGTCGACCGGGTTGCCGGCGTGCTGGAGCAGGTAGGGGCTGGTCGCGTCGGCGAGCTGGTTGGCCATGGCCCCACGGTAGGGCCGGCGCTCCCGGTCCCTCCAGCCTGTCCCGACGCTCCGTGGCCGCTCAGTCGCGGCCGGAGTCCGGTGCCTTCGGCTCCGGCGCCGGGCCGTCGAGGTATCCGGGGTACTTCTTCTGCAGCCGGGCCCGCTGGATGTCGATGTCGGAACCGGAGCGCCGGTCGACGTCGAGGTCCTCCTCCGGGTGGCGCACGTCCTCCGGGAGGTAACCCTGGTAGCGGTTCACGAGCATGTCCTCGGCCTGGCCGGAACGGTACTGCACCCGGCGGATGGAGCGGACCATGAGCCGGATGACCACGATGGCCATGGCCACCATCAACGCGGTGAACAGGAAACCCTCGATGCCCGGGGTGACCTCGGTCTGGTCCAGCCCCGGCTTCAGGGTCGGTTCGGGCACGCCCGGCATCGGCTGTCCGACGGCCGTATCACCGTCACCCGGGACGGCGGAGGCGGACAGGAGAAGGGGCGGGAAGGCGATCACGATCGACCATTCTACCGGTGGCCGCCCGCCCCCGGCCGACGGCGGGGGCCGGCCTCAGCGCAGGCCCGTGAACAGGTCGGTCTCCGGCAGGGTGGTCTCCACCCGGGAGTCGATCAGGACGTAGTCCTCCCAGGGCCAGGTCCGGCGCAGCAGCGAATTGGGGGCGGCGAAGAAGTGCCCGGTCGGGTCCACCTGGGTCCGGTGCGCCCGCAGGGCGGCATCGCGCCGCTCGAGGTAGTCGGCCACGTCGATCTGGGTGGTGACCCGGTGGTCGGTGATGCGGAACCGGGCCGGACCTGACTGTGCCTCCTGCTCCTCGGCTTCGGCGGCCGCCTCACGCTCGTCCCGCTCCTCCGCCAGCAGCTTCTCGTACCACGCCATCCGCTCCGTGAACGGGGACTCCTCGCCCGCGGCCAGGTAGGCCTCGTGCAGGGCGCGGTACTTGTCCGGGTTGAACGCGCGGTCGTAGTAGAGCTTGGACGGGGTCCACGGCTCGCCCAGCCCGGGGAACCGCTCCGGGTCGCCCGCGGCCCTGTAGGCCTCCACCGTGATCTCGTGGGACTTGATGTGGTCCGGGTGCGGGTAGCCGCCGATCTCGTCGTAGCTGATCAGCACGTGCGGCCGGAACTCCCGGATCACGCGCACCAGCGGCGCCGTGGCCCGGTCCAGGGGGACGGTGGCGAAACAGCCGAAGGGCAACGGCGGCAGCGGGTCCCCCTCGGGCAGCCCGGAGTCCATGAACCCGAGCCACCGGTGCTCGATCCCCAGGGCCGCACCGGCCTCGTCCATCTCGGCACGGCGCACCCCGGTGATGTCGCGGTCCAGTCGCACGGTGTCCCCGTAGGCGGGGTTCAGCAGGTCGCCGCGCTCGCCGCCGGTGCAGGTCACCACCATGACCTCCGCCCCGGCCTCCTCGTAGGCGGCCATCATCGCGGCCCCCTTCGAGGACTCGTCGTCCGGGTGGGCGTGGACCGCCATCAGGCGCAGGCCGTGGGAGGCCGGGACGCCGCGGGCCTCGGGACCGGCGTGCGAGGCCTCGGCCTCGACCGTTCCGTAGTCGGCCTGGCCCACCGGGACGCCGAACTCCGGCGCGCCGGTACCGTCCGGGTCGATCAGGGAAGAACTGCTCACGTGGCCTCGGCTGCTTTCCCGCCCCGTCCCACGCCCGGCGGGCGTGCTGAGGCGGCATGATCGGGGACCTGCACGGTCCGGTGGACGTCGATGGAGCCTCGGGTCGCCGGGATACCATGGAGCGATATGGATTCCTCACCCCAGGCCTCGGCGGACCAAGCGCCGAGGGACAGCCTAGCGAACCGGTATGGGCGCTCCCAGCGCACCGGCCCGACCTTCTGGACCCGCTGGGGCCGTTGGGTCGCGGCGGCGGCCCTGGTCCTCGCGGTCGGTGTGGTGGCCTGGCTCACCGCCTCGGCCACCGACCGGACCCTGGACTGGAAGGACGTGGGGTTCGAGATCTCCTCCCCCACCCGGGCCTCGGTGACCTTCCAGCTCACCAAGGATCCCGAGGACACCGTGGAGTGCGCCGTCCAGGTCCTGTCGGAGCAGTACGCGGTGGTGGGATGGCGCACCGTGGTGATCGGGCCCGAGGACGAGACCGGCAGCGGCCTGCCCTCGGACCGGACCCGGTACTACGACGTCACACTGCGCACCGACGAGCTCGGCGTCAACGGCGGGGTCAACTCATGCTGGATCCGCGAGCCCTGAGCCGGCCGTCCGGAGCGACCGGCGTCCGTGACGAACTGAGACGCTGATCACGACGGACGTGACGGATGTGAAGCAGATCCGTTAGAGTGGACCCCATTGGTTCTCGACCCCGCCCGACGGGGCCCGTACGGATTCCGGTCCGTGAAGGCTCCTCCGGCGGGGTTCTTGCATGGATGCCACCCGGGCTGCACTCGCAGCACAGCGCCATGCACCGGAAGCACTGTGCGGTCCCGGTCGTCCCGGTTCCTCCGCCCAGTCGACCGACCCGAAGGAGAAGACGCGTCCATGAGCAACACCGACAGCGCTCCCTGGCTGACCCAGGAGGCCTACGACCGCCTGAAGCAGGAGCTGGACCATATCTCCGGTCCCGGCCGCCAGGAGATCATCGACCGCATCGAGCAGGCCCGCGAGGAGGGTGACCTCAAGGAGAACGGGGGCTACCACGCCGCCCGCGAGGAGCAGTCCAAGAACGAGGGCCGCATCCAGGAGCTCAAATACCTCCTCGAGACCGCGGTGATCGGCGCCGCCCCGGCCGACAACGGCGTGGTGGAGCCCGGCATGGTCGTCGAGGCGAAGATCGCCGGCGATGCGGAGACCTTCCTGTTCGGCAACCGCGAGATCGCCGATGACAAGGACTCGATCACCGTCTACTCCGAGCGTTCCCCGCTCGGCGAGGCCATCCAGGGCGCCAAGGTGGGCGACACGCTCTCCTACTCGGCCCCGAACGGCAAGGACATCACCGTGGAGATCGTCTCCGCGAAGCCCTACCAGGGCTGAGCCACCCCCGAGACGGCCCCGGCCGGGCGCTGCCCGGCGCCCGGGGCACGGACGGACCACGACGGCGGCGCACCGGTTTCGCACCGGTGCGCCGCCGTCGTTGTTGCTAGGTTGGGGTCATGCTCATCGTCGAAGAGACCTTCTTGCTGCTGACCAAGGACAACGGGGCCGCCGAGAGGGTCTCGCGATACCGCCGCCACGGGCTCGTGGCGGCCCTGCTGACGGACCTGGCCGGGGCCGGGGTCATCGACGTCGGCGAGGGCCGGGACCCCCGGGTCGCGGTGGTGCGGGCCGGCACCACCGGCGATCCCGTGCTGGACGCCTCGCTGCCCGCCCTGGACCGGTTGTCCGGGAAGAGGATCTCCGCGCTGCTGGCCAGCCCGACGCTGGATCCGGAGCGGGCCGTGGGGCACGCGCTGGCCCGGCAGGGCATCGTGCGGGAGATCCCCCGCCGGTTCCGCGCCCCCCACTACGTCACCACCAGCCCGGCACCCGAGATCGCCCTGCGCCAGCGGCTCGGCGAGGTCCTGGCCGGGACCCGTGAGGCCACCCGGGCCGACGGGACCGTGCTCGGCATCCTCAAGGCCCTGAACCTCGCCTACGGCCTGCTCGGCCCGGCCCGCGGCGACCTGGACCGCCGCGGGCTGGCACGGCGCATCGTGGCCGTCTCCCAGGAGAACCCGGCCGTGGCGGCCCTGCAGCGGAGGGTGGGCACCATCCCGGCCTCCACCACGGTCGCCGTGACCGCGGCCGGCGCCGCCGGCGCGGCCTGAGCCGGGCGCCCCGACGCCGCCTGACCGCTCAGGCCGGATCCGTGGAGCCCTCCTCCACGGGCGTGACGGCCGGTTCCGGCGTCCCCTCCGCAGCCAGCGCCTGGTGGCGTCGGTAGACCTGGACGCCGATGGCCACGGGGATGGCCGCGACGGCGGCCGCCCGCATCCAGGGCCGGTCCAGGACGTGGCCGGTCACCGCGTCCAGGGACACCCGTCCGGCGCCGCCGACCGCGAAGGCCGTGGCGGCCAGGCCGAGCACCGCGGGGTACTCCAGGCCACCCTCGGTGGCGAAGAAGCCCTGGGGGGCGTGCACGCTGGCCGCCACGCCCATGGTCGTGGCCGCTGCCGCACCGGCGGCCGGCGTCGCCAGGCCGAGGGCCAGCGCCAGGCCGGCGCCGGCCTCACCGACCCCGGCGAGCACGGCGCTGGTCTTGCCCGGGCGGAAGCCCATGGCGTGCAGGCCCTGGCTGGTTCCCTCGAGACCACCGCCACCGAACCAGCCGAACAGCTTCTGCGTGCCGTGGGCGAACAGCACTCCGCCGAGGCCGACGCGGAACAGCGTCCGGGCAGCGGTGGTCGCGTTGGGGGTGGGGTTCTCGTAGCTCATCGGGGTCCTTCCAGGTGGGTGAATGATGGCGCGGGTGCGCGCCGCCCACCCTAGCGCTCGGTGCCCGGTTGGTGCTGGTCCACCTGCGGCTGGTACCCGGAGGCGCGCAACCGGCCCAGCACCTGCTCGGAGTGGTCCAGGCCGCGGGTCTCCATGTCGATGGTGATCGTCACGTCGCCCATGCCCAGCGATCCGCCGATGCGCGTGTGGTCCACGCGGGTGACGTTCGCGTCCGTCTCGGCGATGATCCGCGAGATGGTGGACAGCTCGCCGGGCCGGTCCTGCAGGGACATCTTCACCGTCAGGTAGCGCCCGGCCGCGGCCAGGCCGGACTGGATGACCTTGAGCATCAGCATCGGGTCGATGTTCCCGCCCGAGAGCAGCACCACGGTGTGCTTCGACTGGATGCCCAGCTCGGCCAGCTTGCCCTCCAGCAAGGCGGCCACCCCGACCCCGCCGGCCGGCTCCACGACCATCTTGGAGCGCTCCAGCAGGAACACCAGCGCGTTGGCGATGGCGTCCTCCGAGACGGTCACCACCCCGTCCACGAGCTCCCGGATGATCTGGAACGGGATCTGCCCCGGCTTGCCCACGGCGATGCCGTCGGCGATGGTGGACACGGTCTCCAGCGGCACCAGGGCGTCCGCGGCCAGCGAGGGCGGGTACGCCGCCGCGTTCTCCGCCTGCACGCCGATGATGTTGATGTGCCGGCCCTGGCGCCGGGCCATCTCCTTGACGGCCACCGCCACCCCCGCCAACAGTCCGCCGCCGCCGATCCCCATGACCAGGGTGTCGACGTCGGGGGCCTGCTCGAGGATCTCCAGACCGATGGTGCCCTGACCCGCGACCACGTCCGCGTTGTCGAAGGGGTGGATGAACACGGCGCCGACCTCCTCGGCGTACCGCTGGGCCTCGGCAAGGGCCTCGTCCACGTTGTTCCCGAACAGCACCACCTCGGCACCGTGGTCCCGGGTGGCCTGGAGCTTGGGCAGCGCCACGCCCAGGGGCATGAAGATCCGGGCCTTGATCCCGAGCTTGGAGGCGGCCAGGGCCACTCCCTGGGCGTGGTTGCCGGCCGAGGCGGCCACCACGCCGCGGGCCTTCTCCTCGTCGCTGAGCTTGGCCATCCGCACGTAGGCGCCCCGGACCTTGAACGATCCGGCGCGCTGGAGGTTCTCGCACTTGAGGTGCACCGTGGCGCCCGTGACCCGTCCCAGGGCCCGGGAGTGGTCCAGCGGCGTCGGGACGATGACGTCCCGCAGCATCTCGCGGGCCTGTTCGATGTCGGCGAGGGTCACGGGCAGGACCGGGCGGGTCCCGGAGGCCTCGCCGACGGCGTCGGCACCGGCCTCGGCCGGCACGGTGGCGTCGTCCGGGGCATGCTCCGGACGCTGGCTCTGCGGGGTCGTGGTCACTGGTGTCCTCCGTCCTGGTCCGGCCGGCGGCCGGAGCGGTCCATCCCCGTATTGTCCTCCCCCGGACCGGTCCCGCCGCGCACATTGCCGCCGTCGGGACTCACGCGGGCGGCGTCGGGGCCGTCGTCGTCCGCCGTCCCGGCGCCGCCGCGCTCACGCCAGCGCCGGGGCAGGAAGCGGGAACGGGTCTGGGACCGCTTGAGTTCACGGCGCGCCCGGCGTCGTTCCGTGACGCTGGTGCTGCCCCGGCCCTCGGTCCCGTCGGCTCCCCCGGTGGCCTTGCGCACCACCCCGTCGATGGTCTCGTAGGCACGGCCCCACGGCCCCTCGAGCTCGGCGGCGCGCTCCTTCAGCGTCCCCTCCCGCGGGACGTCCGGTCCGGGTTCCTGGTCGCCCTCCAGCCACGGCCGGGCGTGGAAGTACTTGATCGTCGCGTTGAGGAACGCCATCAGCGGGACCGCGAAGACGGCGCCCACGAGGCCCAGCACGGCCGTGCCCCCCGAGACCGCCAGGAACACGGCCAGCGGGTGCAGGCTGACCGCCCGGCCCATGACGAGGGGCTGCAGGACGTTGCCCTCGATCTGCTGCACGAGCAGCACGACGCCCAGCATAATCAGCGCGTTGACGGGGCCGTTGGCCACCAGGGCCAGCAGCACCGCCACGGCGCCGGTCAAGAAGGCACCGACCAGCGGGATGAAGGACCCGAAGAACACCAGCACGCCCAGCGGCAGGGCCAGCGGCACGCCCAGGACCCAGGCGCCGGTACCGATGCCGACGGCGTCCACGAAGGCCACGAAGATCTGCACCCGCACGTAACTGCCCAGGGAGTTCCAGCCGGCCTTGCCGGCCCCGTCGATGGCCTCGCGGTGACGGCGGGGCACGAAGTTCAGGCAGAACCGCCAGATCCGCTGGCCGTCGTAGAGGAAGAAGATCAGGGCGAAGACGGCCAGCACGGTGCCGGCCGCGATGTTGCCGGCCGTGGAGCCGAAGCCCAGGGCACCGGAGAGGATCTGCTGGCTGTTGTTGCGGACCGTGTCGCCGAGGTTGGCGAAGATGTCGTTCCACTGGTCCGTGGTCACGCCCACGCTGGCGAGCCAGGCGACGATGCCCTGGACGCCGACCATGATCTGGTCGCGCATGTCCGTGAAGCCCACGGTCAGTTGCTGGCCGACGAGGGTCAGCAGGCCCACGATGATCGCCAGGAAGCCGATGATGATCGCCGTCACGGACAGGCCGGTGGGCACGCCCCAGCGGCGGAACCGCTGGTGCACGGGATTGAGCAGCGTGGCGAGCAGCGCCGCGATGATCAACGGGATGACCAGCAGGGACACGTGGCTGAGCAGCCAGATGCTCGCCCCGGCCATGGCCAGCACCAGCAGGACGCGCCAGGACCAGGCGGCGGCGACCGTCAGTCCGTAGGGGACGTCGGTGGCAACCCGGTTGGCCTGCTGGGATGCCGTGAGCAGGGGATCACGTCCCGGGACAGCCAGTTCGGCCCCGTTCCCGGGCGTGGGCTGGGGGGTGGTGCTCAAGGACTTGCCTCCTGGTGTCACAGTCGCCCGGTGATGCCCCAGGCGGCTGCCAACCGGCCACCCGCACCGATCCAGGCCAGGCCCTCGCCGCTGTTGAGGGCGTTCGCCGGGGCGGTCATCGGCTCCACCGCCACCGCCCGGTGGCGGCCGGGGAACCTATCCGTGAAGAACACGTGCACGTAGCCGTAGGCCGGTTCGGTCCACAGTTCCACGCTCCGGCCGTCCGGGGCGGTCAGCACGTGGTGGTGCAGTCCGTCCTGGCCTGGCACCAGGTCCGTGAAGGCGGCGTCGAGCAGCTCGGTGCCGACGCGCCGTCCGGCACGGAAGTCCGTCGCGGTCCCGTCGACCGCGACGGAACCGGTGGGGATCATCCGGTCGTCGGACTCCAGCCGGGTGCTCGCGGAGAGCATGAGGGTCAGGTCCTCGCTGGGCACCTGGCCGATCCGCAGGAACGGGTGTGCGCCGAAGGCCACCGGCGCCGGGCGGGGCGAGTGGTTGGTGAGCTGCTGGTGCACGGTGAGGGCGCCGGCGTCATCCAGGGCGTAGTCGACCTGGTGCGTGAGCCGGAAGGGGTAGCCGTGCTGGGGATGGATCTCACCGCACAGGACCACCCGGTGCCCGGAGAACCGGACCGCGTGCAGGGCCGTGTTCCGCAACAGGCCGTGGCTGGCGTTGGACCGCGACGGCTCGGTCAGGTCCAGCTGCTGGGTGACCCCGTCCAGCTCCCACCGTCCGTCCCGGACCCGGTTGGGCCACGGGGAGAGCTGGATCCCGCAGGCGGAGGGCGGAAGCTCGTCCTCGTCGTAGGTCTCCACCAGGGCGGTGCCGCCCACCTCGTAGCGGCGCAGGGCGCCGGCCAGGGAGGTCACGGTCGCCTCGGCCCCGCCGCGGCGAATGACGTACTGCGTGCCGGTGGCCGCCGGCCCGCCGAAGGCGGGCGTGGCGGCCACCGTGGATGCGTCGGTCATCGTGTGGATCGTCGGGACGGGCGGTCCGGGACGGTCAGTCGTTGCCGCGCAGGATCGCCAGGATGCGCAGGATCTCCACGTACAGCCACACCAGGGTGACGGTGAGCCCGAACGCCGCGGACCAGGAGTACTTCTGCGGGGCACCGGCCTTGACGCCCTCGGTGATGGCGGTGAAGTCCATGACCAGCGAGAACGCCGCCAGGAACACGGCCAGGACGCCAATGCCCAGGCCGAGCAGCGGGAACTCGCCGCGCAGGCCGAACATGGCGTCGGTGACGCCGAAGAGCATCAGGAAAAGGTTGACCAACGAGAACAGGGCATAGCCGATCATCGCGATCATGAAGATCTTCACGGACTTGGCGGAGACCCGCCACTTACCGGAGGCGAACAGCGCGAGGGTCACGGCGAACACGCAGAACGTGGCCAGCACGGCCTGGACGGCGATGCCCGGCCACATCTGCTCGAAGACCTGGGAGATGCCGCCCAGGAACAGGCCCTCAGCGGCGGCGTAGAGGAGGATCAGGACCGGCGACGGCTCACGCTTGAAGGAGTTGACCAGGCCCAGGACGAGGCCGACGATCGCCCCGGGGAGCATCAGAGCCGGCATCATCCAGCCGACCACCGCACCGACCAGGACGAGGCCCAGGGTGATGATGGTCTTGGCGATGACGTCGTTGTAGCTCATCCGCCCGGTGTCGGCGGGGCCGGCGGCGGGCTGGGCGTACATCTGCTCCAGCTGCTCCGGGGAGTACTGCGGGGTCCGGGGGCCTGCTGGCCGTACTGCGGCTGCTGGCCGCCCTGGTACCAGCCCTGGCCCTGCTGGGAGCCCTGGCCGCCCTGGTACCAGCCCGGTGCCTGCCGGGTCGCGGCGCCGCCCCGGCCGTCACCGGAGTGCATCTGTTCCTGGAAGTTCTTGCTGTTGAAGACGGGGTTGGCCACTGGCCATCTCCTCTGCTGATCGCGTGCGGTCCACGGTGGTGCGGCCTGACCTCGCGGGTCAGACGTGGGGGGCTGGCTCCAGTCTACCGTCCGCATCCGAAAAGCAACCTGACAGCGGACGGATCGCGGGCCCGTCCGCTGACAGCGCAAGGTGTCACCTCTCCGTCCGACCGAGGAGCCTCGCCTCGCGGTGGCGAACTCCGCGTCCGGGAGCAGGCCGGATTGCGTGCGTTCGGCTCCTGGCGGTCCCCATCAGGCACTGGGGGCAGTACCCCGGCCCGAGGCGCGCGCACGGCCGGGACCGTGGTGCCCCCGGTGGGACTCGAAACCTCCCCAGCCTTGCCTTGGCGTGGAGTTCCGCGTGATTCTGGGGTTTTGATGCGGCGGGATGAGTGAGAATCGGGACAGTTGTGGGCAAAGTGTGGGCACGACGCTCGCGTCCTTCATAAGCCTCTTGAACGGTGCGTACGGATTCTCCCGAACGACCTGCCACTCTAAGTCCGACGGACCGCACGTGGTGGAAGCCCGGAGAGGGGCCGAACTCGGGTGCAATTTCCCCGCCTGGCAGCCGCTTCCATCGCTGTGGCCGGCCGGTTGATGGGTGGCATTGCCGTTGCTACCGCTCCAGTTGGTTGTAGCGAGAGAGGAACGCGGCGACCTCGGCCCGGGTGATGGCCTTGCCCGGCTTGAACGATCCGTCTGCGTAGCCGGCGGTGATGCCGGTGGTGTCCACCCAAGTGATAGCCGCCCAGTTCGAGCCACCGACGTTCACGTCCGTGAACGGGCTGCGCCGGGGTGCCTCAAAGGTCTTCGGTTGGTCCAGCCGGTACAGGAACGCGGCGAACTCGGCACGAGTCACCGGCCGGTTGGGCCGGAAGGTCCCGTCCGGGTAGCCCACCGAGATTCCCTCGTCGGCGAACCAGGCCACCGCGTCCCTGAAGGCCCCGCCGCGCACATCCGTGAAGGGGTCCTTGGTCGCGGTGGCGGACTGGTTAGTCAACCGATACAGGAACTGGGTGGTCTGGGCGCGGGTGACGTTCTTGCTCTTCTTGAACATCCCATCGGCGTAGCCCACGGAGATGCCCGCGGTGGCCATCCACTGGACCGGGGCATAGAACCCGGACCCGACAGGATTGTCCCAGAAGGACACCCCGTCCGGCTCCGCGGTGCCCGTCACTGCGACCCGCGCGTCCACGCTGTAGTCGTCCGGGCCGGTGCCTTCAAGGATTACCGAGTGATCACCCGGAGCCTTCGGGGTGAACCTGGTGCCCCCACCGGTGGTGGAGACCCGCCCCATGCAGTCACTGGCGGAGTCCGACCAGGCATAACATCGTGCCGCGACCGCGGATTGGCCCGAGGCGTCCCGCATCGGCGGCACCACCACGGGTTCGCCGACCTCGGTGGTAAACCGCAGATCCTGGCTGTAGAGCCGCAGCCCCTCTTCGTCGAACTGGTCCAGCATTCCGGCCAAAGCAGAAGCATCGGTAATGCGGTTCAACGACAGATCGAGCGACCGGAGGTGGGTGAGGCCGAGCACGGCCGACACCTCGGCGATCTCGTTCCCGTACAGATTCAACTCTTGGAGCCCGGTGAGCCCGGCCAGGGGGGTGAGGTCGCTGATGCCGTTGTGTCGCAGACTGATCCGGGTGGCCCCGGTGAGGTATTCGGCCCCGGACAAATCCTTAATGCGGTAATGACGCGCCCTGGGGTGGTCGTTGCACTCCAGTTCCTGAATGGACGCCAGCTCCGTCTTAACCACAGGGGTGTCGGCGGGGCGGCCGAGATGGTCGTTCAGGCACGCGCGGAAGCCATCGTCGGGGACACGTACCTCGGTGGCGTCCGCGGCTGGGATCGTGGGGGCGACCACCAGAGCCACCGCGGCGCCAACGGACAGTGCCCTGGCCCACCATGTGTTCTTCATCGAGACGGTTTCACTTTCCGAGGACGGCCCATGGGATGAGAATCAACCTAGCCCGACGGCGCACTGGGCGACCGGCTTCGTCCGCCGAACAAGTGGAAATGGGGTGTAGCTCAAGGAGAAACAAGGTTGGGTCCGATCCGCTCACCCCCGGCCCCCAGCTCATTCTTCAAGGGGTCCCGGGCTGCAACGGGGATGACAGACCTTTGGGCTGCGCAGCAAGAAAGGCCGTACCTACGGGCTCATCGCCCCGTCCCAGCGCCGGAACCGAACGCACTCATTCCTTGGCATGGTCAGCGGCCCCGGTATGAGGCCGAGCAGACAGGCTCCACGGACGCCACCACGGGACTGCTGCACCGAAGACGGCGGTCCAACAGTGGGTCGCAGATCTAAGCGGTGAGCGCGGGGCTACGACGGTGATCCGGGCGTAAGGCGTGCTGGCCTCGATCCTGGATGACGCGGTGGACGATCGGCGGCTGCTGTCGAACCCCGTTCGCGGGGTGAAGCTGCCCCGAAGGGGCAAGAAGGCGCACGTATACCTGTCCCACCGGCAAGTGCATGACATCGCGGAGACCTCGAAGCACCCCGTTCTGGTCCTCACGCTGGCCTACTGCGGTCTGCGGTGGGGTGAGGCTGCAGGCCTGCAGGTGAAGCACTTGGACATGCTGCGGCGCCGAATTTTGGTGGAGCGGAACGCCGTCGAGGTCGGCGGGGTATTTGAGGTCGGCACACCGAAGGGCCACAAGCAGCGGTCTGTGCCGTTCCCTCGATTCCTGGCCGAGCATCTGGCGAAGCAGTGCGAGAGCAAGAACCCGGATGACTTGGTGTCCCCGGGGCACAACGGCCAGTTCCTGCGGCAGTCTCGCGTCCGCGGCGGAGCGGACGCGGAGACTCAAGCCCGGGACTCTTGGTTTGCAGCCGCTCTACAGGATGCCAGGGCGCCACGGGTCACGCCGCACGATCTGCGGCACACGGCAGCGTCGTTCGCCGTATCGGCCGGAGCTAACGTCAAGGCGGTACAGCGGATGCTCGGGCACAGCTCTGGGGCCATGACCTTGGACATCTACGCGGACCTGTTCGATGACGACTTGAATGCCGTCGCTGACCGACTCGATGAGGTGGTCTCGGCGCAGATTGTGGGCAAAATGTGGGCAAACGACTGATCTGAGATCCGACGAAGGCCGCTACTCCCCCGGAATCGCAGGGAAGTTGCGGCCTTCCAACATGGTGCCCCCGGTGGGACTCGAACCCACAACACAGCGATTTTAAGTCGCTCGCCTCTGCCAATTGGGCCACGGGGGCGGACGGCCGCGGCCCGGAACCCCTCAAGGGTACCGGGCCGCGGCGCGTGATCGGTGCGCCTGACCCCGCGGACCACGTCCCCAGGCGGTGCACCGCGGGAGCGCGAGGCTCCCGGAGGGTCAGGCGTTCTCGTACTGCTCGGCGTGGCCGATGGCCTTGCGGCCCGAGAACCGGCCCGGCTTCAGTTCGCCGCCGGCGGCCTCGAGGAAGGCGTTGTGCGGGGTCTCGAGCTCCTCGATCGCGGTGGTGTCCCGGCCGAAGATCGCGTTCAGGGCCCAGTTGGTGATCACGCGGGCCTTGCGCTCGTAGGTGGGCATGGCCATGCCGTGGTAGCCGCGGTGGGCCAACCAGGCCGGGATGCCCGAGATCTTCAGGCCCATCGGGTTGCCGACGCCCTTGCCGACGCCGAGGCCCGCGACAGCACCCAGGGACTTGTGGACGTACTCCTCCACGGCGCCCTCGCCGAAGCGGACGGCCAGCAGGTTGGCGGCGAGGCGACGGGCCTGGCGCACCGCGTGCTGGGCGTTGGGGACGCAGTGGCCGCCCGGGCCGTCACCGGTCAGGTCCGGCACGGCGGCCACGTCGCCACAGCTCCAGGCGCCCTCGAGGACGCCGTCCTCGCCGTCCTTGACCTGCAGGGTCGGGGTGACCTCGATCCGGCCCCGCGGCTCCACCGGGAAGTCGGTCTGCTTGGCCACGGCGTTGGCGGCCACACCCGCGGTCCAGACCAGGGTGTCGGCCTCGAACGAGCCGGCGTCGGACTTGTCCTGCATGTTGATCAGCTTCAGCACGCCGCCCTCGGCGCCGGACAGCGAGGTGTTCAGCAGCACCTCGATGCCGCGGGACTTCAGGTGCTCGACGACGCCGACGGCCTGGTCCTCGCCGACCTCCGGCATGATCTTGCCCATGGCCTCGACCAGGACGATGCGCGCGTCGGACTGGGCCAGGCGCGGGTTCTTGCGGATGGCGGCCCGGATCAGGTCCTCCATCTCGGAGATGGTCTCGACGCCGTTGAAGCCACCGCCGACCACCACGAAGGTCAGGGCGCGCGAGCGTGCCGCGGCGTCGGTCATGGTGGAGGCGACCTCGATCCGGTCCAGGATCTGGTTGCGCAGGGCCAGCGCCTCCTGGACGGTCTTCATGCCGATCCCGGCCTCGGCCAGGCCCGGGATCGGGAAGGTGCGGGTGGTGGCACCGGCGGTCATGACCACGTCCTGGTACGGGACCTCGAACTCGGCGCCGTCCGGGGTCTGGACGGTGGCGGTCTTGCGGGCGTGCTCGACCTTGACGACCTTGCCCTGGACGACCTCGGTGTGCTTCAGGTGGGTGCGGTGGTCCACGATGATGTGGCGGGCCTCGATGTGGCCGCCGACGACCTCCGGGAGGAACGGCTGGTAGGTCATGTACGGGAGCGGGTCGACGAGGGTGACGACGCCGCCACGCTCCTTGACCTTCTTCTCCAGGTTCTTGGCGACGTAGAGGCCGGCGTAACCGCCGCCGACGATCAGGACACGGGGCTTCGGAGACAGCTGCGGGGTAATAGCCATGGGCTACACCATAAACCCGCGACCGTCACTTCGTGAAACTTCTCACAAAGTCACAATGTCAGCGCCCACGCCGCCGCAACGCCAGTGCAACGCCGGTGCCGAGCAGGGCCACGACGGCCAGCCCGGTCCCCAGCACGAGGGCCGGTTGCAGGCCCGGGACAGGATCGGTGGGCGGGGCGGCCCGGGGCAGCGCGGTCGCCGCCGGCGCGGGGGTCGTCGCCGGTGCGCTCGGGGACGCCGCGGGGGTTCCGGCCGGTGCGGCGGCGGGACTCTCGGCCCGGCGATGCACCCGGATCCAGTCGGCGATCGTGTTCATGGGGTTGCGGTCCACCCGGTCCACCTCGGCGGTGACGGCGGCCGCGGCGTCGATGACCCCGTGGCCGTAGACGGGATCCTCACCGGGGACGCCGGCGTCCCGGGCGGTGGTGAGGATCCGGTGGATGACCTGATGGGCGGGCATCTCGGGATGGGCGGACCGGACGAGGGCGGCGAGGCCCGCCACCAGCGGTGCGGCGCCGCTGGTCCCCTGCCACTGCTGGTGGCCGCCCCCGGGGACGGCACCGACGAGGGGGTGGGCGGGTGCCGCGACGCCGATGGAGATCCCCTCGGTGGAGGCGTCCCAGCTGGCCGTGCCGTCGGCGTTTAGCCCGGCGACGGTCAGCACCCCCGGGATGGTGGCGGGCGCGCCGGCCGTCGTGGCGCCGGAGGCGCGGTTGCCCGCTGCGGCGACGATCACGACGTCGTTCTCCTCCGCGTGCAGGAAGGCCCGGTCCCAGCTCACCGGCCAGTCCTGGCGGTTGGAGCCCAGGGACATGTTGATGACGTCCGCGCCGTTGTCGACGGCCCAGGTGACGGCCTCGGCGATCTGGTCCTCGGGGCTCGGCCCGTCCGGGTTGTCATCCCCCAGGTGCACCGAGACGGACAGCAGCCTCGCCTCCGGCGCCACCCCGATGACACCGTCCGGTCCGGGTTCCGCACCGGTGGCCTCGACGACGGGCGCGGCCGAGGACGCGGACGGCGGCGAGGAGGCCGACGGGGAGGCCGCCGCGGATTCCGTGGCGGCGGGGCCCGACGGCCCGGGGGCGGGACGGTCCCCACCGTGGTGTCCGTGCCCGGCGAGCACGGAGGCCACGAGCGTCCCGTGCTCGGGCACCGGTCCCACCGGCGTGGTGCCCTCGACGCCGCCGGCACCGGAGACGTCGGTACCACCGGCCACCTGACCGGTCAGGTCGGGGTGGGCGGCGTCGATCCCGGTGTCGATGACGGCCACGGTGACGCCCTCGCCGCGGGTGCGGTCCCAGGCCCGCCGGAATCCGTACTCCTCCAGCCAGTACTGTCCCTCGCGCCACTCGTCCGCGGCCGCGGGCGGCGGTGCCGGGGAGACCGGCGAGACGGGTGAGACCGGGGAGAGCAGGGTGAGCCCGACGACCAGGACCGCCGAGAACACCCGCCGGGCCGGACCCGCCCTCACGCGAGCTGGGACAGGGCGATCCCGTCCAGGATGTCGTGCTCGGAGGTGATCGCCGAGGTCACCGCTCCCCCGGTCGCCCGCTCCACGCGTCGCAGCACGGTGGACCAGATCAGGGCCCCGGCGCCGATCACGTCCACGCGACCGGGATGCATGTAGGGCAGCGCGGCCCGTTCGGAGCGGCTGGCCGCCAGCAGCTGCGCGGAGATGCGGGTGGTCGTGCCCAGGTCCAGCCGGGTGCCGTGGATCGCCGCGGGATCGTACTCGGTCAGGCCCAGGGCGGCGGCCGTGACCGTGGTGATGGTCCCGGCCACCCCGACGACGGCGGCGGCCCGCCCGAGCGGGACGGCGGCCTCGACCTCGTCGAGCACCGCGTCGATGTCCGCGGTGGCCGCGGAGATCTCCCCGGGCGTCGGCGGGTCACCGTGCAGGTGGCGTTCGGTGAACCGCACGCAGCCCATCGGGACGCTGACCGCCTCGAGGACCTGCGGCCCCTGGGGGCCGTCGAGCGTGCCGAGGACGAATTCGGTGGACCCGCCACCGAGGTCCACCACGAGCACCGTGCGGTCGCGGCCGTCCGCCGCGGGCGTGCCGGTGCCGGCCAGGGAGTCGGGGTCCAGGACCGAGGCGGCTCCGGCGAAGGACAGCGCCGCCTCCTCGTCCCCGGAGATGACCTCGGGCTCCACGCCCAGTCGCTCGCGGATGCCCGCCGTGAACACCTCGGCGTTGCGGGCGTCCCGGCTCGCCGAGGTGGCCACGAAGCGCACGGACTCCGCGCCCAGTCGGCGCAGGATGCGCGCGTAGTCCTCGGCGGCGGCGAAGGTGCGCTCCAGGGCGGCCTCGGACAACCTCCCGGTGGCGTCCACGCCCTCGCCCAGCCGCACGACGCGCATCTCCCGGTGCAGGTCCACCAGCCGCACGGTCCCGTCACCACCGGTGCCCCCCGTGGGTCCCCCGGCCGCGCCACCCGTGGGCCCCTCGACCCGGGCCACGAGCAACCGGATGGAGTTGGTGCCGCAGTCGACGGCACCCACCACGCGGCCGGTCGGGGC
The DNA here is from genome assembly GCF_000224415.1 of Citricoccus sp. CH26A. Classification (GTDB taxonomy): domain Bacteria; phylum Actinomycetota; class Actinomycetes; order Actinomycetales; family Micrococcaceae; genus Citricoccus. Next base: position 241,815 of record NZ_AFXQ01000002.1, read on the forward strand.
GTCCCGCGGCGGGGCCTCGGCGGTCGGGGCCCCGGTCTCGGTCATCACGGGGTTACGCTCTCCGGCCAGGCGCCGCACGTGGCGGCTGAGGTCCCGGCTGGGCACGGGCGCCTCCGGGTCCCAGGCGCCGGCGCACCAGCACCGGTCGGTGGTCCAGTCCTCGCGGATGGCCTCCAGGGCCTCGTCTCCCAGCGGGTTGACGCCCGGCCCGGCGGCGAGGGAGTGGCCCACCAGCACGTGCAGGCACTTCACGCGGTCCGGCATGCCGCCGGCCGAGATCCCGCGGATCTCCGGGACGCCGTCCGTGCCGGCCACCGCCCCGACCCGGTCACGCTCCAGGAGGTAGGCCTCGTGCGCGGCACGGTAGCGCGCGGCCAGCTCCGGGTCCTGCTGCAGACGCTCGGTCATCTCCGCCATGACCCCCGCGGCCTCCAGGCGGGAGACGGCGGCGGTCAGCACGGGGTGGGTCAGGTAGAAGGTCGTGGGGAAGGGGATGCCGTTGGACAGCCGCGGGGCGGTGGTGGCCACGAGCGGGTTGCCGCACACGCAGCGCGCCCCGATCTCGACGACGTCGCGGGCCGGGCGCCCCAGTTGCAGGCTGATGGTGTCCAGGTCCTGCGACGTGGGCGTGCGGTCCAGGTCCTGATTCACGAATCCTCCGGGGCTGACGACGGGTACGGACGGGTACGGCGGCGGATCAGCCTATCTCAGTCCGTGCCGGCCCGCACCACGGAGTCCCAGAGCGCGTCGGCCCAGGGCATGTCCGGGTTGACCTGACCGGGACTGGCCGGACCGGGGACGGGGTCCTCGATCGCCTGGTCGCCGCCGATCACCATGTAGGCCTTCTCCCCCGGCATGACGAGGTTGAACCGGTCCCGGGCCTGCTGCTGGATGTAGGCGGGATCGTCCCAGCGGGCGATCTGGGCGGTGAGCCGGCGCTGCTCCTCCTGCTGGGCGGAGATGTCCTCCTGGACGGTCCGCAGTTCGGCCTGCTGGTCCAGGTACACGCGCAGGGTCGGGGCCAGCAGCACGGCGGCCACGAACAGCACGACCAGCAGGGCCACGGAACGCCCCGAGAAGTTCCGGGCCGGCACGGGCTCGACGACGGCGGGCCGGGAGGGGCCCGGCGAGGGCCGCGCCGTGCGGGCCGCGGGGGCGCCCCCGGGCCTGGCCCGGCGCAGCAGGTCCCCGGCGGGCGGCGGCGCGGCGTTCGGCCGCGGTGAGGTCGGTACGGGGGGCGGGGGTGGCCTCGGGGGCCGTTGCCTCGGTGGTCGTCTCGGCGTCCTCGGACGCCTCCGGGCCGGCGGCACGGGCGGTGTCCGCAGCGCCGGCGGGAGCCCGGGTGCGGGCCGACGCGGGATCCCGGTGCGCGGAATGGGCGGCCGACGGGGCGGGCCGGCCCGATGCCTCCGACGGGGCGTCGCCGACGTGGAGGGACGGCGCGGCGTCCAGCGGGATGACCTTGGCCGAGTGGCCGGTGACACAGGTGGTGCGGCCGGCGGTTCCGGTGGCGACCAGGGACCGCTGGGCAGAGGGGCGGGCGGACTTGGGGACGCGGGGCCGACGAGTCGCCACCTGTACCTCCACTCGGTGTCCGTGACCGGGTCTGGCGCCGGGCCGCCGCCTGGTCCCCTGGCCGGGTCGTCAGGGATCTCCACCGAGGATACCGGCTCCGGGTGCCGGGCCCGAACAGCGCGCCGGAGCCGGGGGCCGGTGAGGCGCCCTCGCCCCGCCTCCGCCTCAGGCGGGCACGGGGCGGGGACGCCTCGGGGCGGTCAGGACCGGCCGCGGTACCGCGGGAAGGCGGAGGCGCCGGCGTAGCGCGCGGAGTCGCCCAGCTCCTCCTCGATGCGCAGCAGCTGGTTGTACTTGGCCACGCGATCGGAGCGGGCCGGGGCACCGGTCTTGATCTGCCCGGCGTTCGTGGCCACGGCCAGGTCGGCGATGAAGGTGTCCTCGGTCTCGCCCGAACGGTGGGAGATCATGCAGTGGAAGGTGTGGCGCTGGGCCAGCGAGATCGCGTCGAGCGTCTCCGTCAGGGAGCCGATCTGGTTGACCTTCACCAGCAGGGCGTTGCCCGAGGCCTCGTCGATGCCGCGCTGCAGACGCTCCGGGTTGGTGACGAACAGGTCGTCGCCGACCAGCTGCACGCGGTCACCCAGGGCCTGGGTGAGCTGCTTCCAGCCCTCCCAGTCGTTCTCGTCCAGGGGGTCCTCGATGGACACCAGCGGGTAGGAGTCCGCGAGGGAGGTGTAGTAGGCGATCATGTCCGCCGCGGACTTCTGCTCGCCCTCGAAGGTGTAGGAGCCCTTCTCGCAGAATTCGGAGGAGGCCACGTCCAGGGCCAGGGCGATGTCCTGTCCCGGGGTGTAACCGGCGCGGGTGATGGCCTCGGTGATGAGGTCCAGGGCGGCACGGTTGGACGGCAGGGACGGGGCGAAGCCGCCCTCGTCGCCCAGGCCGGTGCCCAGCTCGCGCTCCTGCAGGACCTTCTTCAGGGTGTGGTAGACCTCGGCACCCCAGCGCAGCGCCTCGGAGAAGCTGGGGGCGCCGATCGGGGCGATCATGAACTCCTGGATGTCCACGTTGGAGTCGGCGTGCGCACCGCCGTTGAGGATGTTCATCATCGGTACCGGAAGCAGGTGGGCGTTCGGCCCGCCGAGGTACTTGAACAGGGACAGGTCCGCCGAGGCGGCGGCGGCGTCGGCCACGGCCAGGGAGACGCCGAGGATGGCGTTGGCGCCCAGCTTGCCCTTGTTCTCGGTGCCGTCCAGGTCGATCATCAGGGTGTCGATGAGGCGCTGGTCCGTGGCGTCGATGCCCTCGAGCTCGTCCGCGATGTCGTCGATCACGGCGTTCACGGCGTTCAGCACGCCCTTGCCCAGGTACCGGTCCTTGTCACCGTCCCGGCGCTCGACCGCCTCGAACTCGCCCGTGGAGGCACCCGACGGCACGGCGGCGCGACCCAGCGCACCGTCGGTCAGCAGCACCTCCACCTCGACGGTGGGGTTGCCGCGGGAGTCGAGGATCTCACGGGAATGGATGGCGTCGATCAGGGCCATGTGCGGTCTCCTTTGAAGGCAGGTGGTTCCGAGGGTGCAACGCGGGTTCAGCCTAACCGCTCGCCGCTGTCCGATCGCCGCCGTGACGGCCGGACCCCAGGTCGGCGCGCACCGAGGCCAGGTGCCGGCGCAGCGCGCGCTCGGGGTCCAGGCCGGCGGCGCGGGCGAGCTGGACGAGCCGGAACAGCTCCGCCCCGAGGCCGTCCTCGTCCGCCAGCAAGTCCCCTCCCGGTCCCGACGGCGGCGGGCCCGGGTCCGGGAGCGGGTCCACCGGCTGCCGGGCGGCGCGGTCGACCACCTTCGCGGCGGCCGCGAGCGCCGGCAGCGCGGCCGGGAGGTCGGCGAAGGCCCCGGCGGGGGCCGGCGTCGTGCCCTGCGGTGCCGTCCCGGTCCCGGCGGCCTCGCGCTCGGCGCGCTTGATCCGCTCCCAGGTGCGCTCGATGTCCGCGATCGTGGCCGCGGCGAGGTCCTCCGGGTCCCGCAGCCGGCCGTCGGCGTGGAAGACGTGCGGGTTGCGGCGGATCATCTTGGCGGTGATGGCCTCGGCGGCGCCGTCGAGGTCGAAGCCCCCGGCGTCCGTGGCGATCGCGGCGTGCAGGACCACCTGGAACAGCACGTCCCCGAGCTCCAGCCGCAGCCTCTCGTAGGTGCCGTCCGCCACGGCGCCGGCTCCCCAGGCCCCGGCGGGCCCGGACTCGATCACCTCGACGGCCTCATAGGCCTCCTCGACGAGGTACTCGGTCAGGGCGTCGTGCGTCAGCCGGCGGGTCCAGGGGCAGTGCTCCCGGAGGCGGGCGACCACCCAGACCAGCCGGTCGACGGTCTCGCTCACGCCCGGTCGTCGTCCGCGCCGGGGCCCTCGTCCCCGTCCTCGTCGACGAACGCCTCCAGGATCACCGGGCCCTCGGAGGTGGCCCCGGTGGAGATGACCTCCCCCCAGGACTCCACGAGCAGCTCGGCCAGGACCTCGCGCTCCTCGAGCGGGAGGAAGGCCGCCTCGGCGGCGTTGAGCTGGAAGTCCAGCAGTTCCTCCAGCGAGTAGCCGAAGACCTCGGCCAGCAGGTAGAGCTCGTCGGTGAGGGACACCCCGCTCATCAACCGGTTGTCCGGGTTGATCGTCACCCGGAAGCCCAGCTGGTGGAGCATGTCGATCGGGTGCGTGGAGACGGTCCCGCCGTAGGCCTCCACGGCGCCGGTCTGCAGGTTGGACGAGGGGCAGACCTCCAGGGCGATCCCCCGGTCCCGCACCCAGGCGGCCGTCTCACCGAGGTCCACGAGCGCGGAGTCCGCGCCGACACGCTCCCCGTTCTCGTCCACCGCGTCGAACTCCACGGTGATGTCGTCCGCGATCCGCACCCCGTGGCCCAGGCGCAGGGCCCGGCCGTTGAGCAGGGCGTCGCGGATGGAATCCACGCCGTCCGACTCCCCGGCGTGCACGGTGGCCGGGAAGTGCTGGGCGGCCAGCCAGGTGAAGGCCTCGGTGAAGCGGGCCGGGGGGAAGCCCGTCTCCGGTCCGGCGATGTCGAAGCCGACGGCCCCGGCCTGGCGGTGGCGCACGGCCAGCTCGGCGATCTCCATCGAGCGGTCGTTCTGGCGCATGGCGGTGATGAGCTGGCCGACCCGGATGGTGGCGCCGGCGTCCTCGGCGTTGGCCACGCCCTCGTCGAGGCCCGCCTGCACGGCCTCTACCGCCTGGTCCAGGGTGAGCCCGCCGGCCAGGTGCTGCTCGGGGGCCCAGCGGACCTCGGCGTACACGACGCCGTCCTCCACGAGGTCCTCGACGAACTCACGGGCCACGCGGTGCAGGTGCTCCGCGGTCTGCATCACGGCGATCGTGTGGTCGAAGGTCTCCAGGTAGCGCTCCAGCGTGCCCGAGTTCGCGGACTCCGCGAACCAGTGGGCCAGGTCATCGGCGGTGTCGGCGGGCAGGGCGTGCTCGGCCGAGGCGGCCAGCTCGAGGATGGTGGCCGGGCGCAGGCCGCCGTCCAGGTGGTCGTGGAGGCTGATCTTGGGCAGGGCCGCCAGGTCGATGTCGAGCGGGGAGGGAGCGGTGAATTCGATCGCGTCAGTCACGGGGCGAGTCTACGGGAGGCACCGTCGGCCCCTGGCCGGCGAGTCGGGCGTACACCCGCCTGAGGAGCACGTCGAGGAGCCAGCCGGCGACGGCGGCCGCCACCAGGGCGACCAGGATCTGCAGCAGCGTGTTGTCCAGCCAACCGGCCGTGGCCCGGGCGATGCCGATCGAATAGGCCGACCACAGCACCGCGGCGACGGTGTCCAGCACGGTGAAGCGCGTCCTCGGGTACCCGGTGGCCCCGGCGGTGTAGTTCACGGCGACCCGGCCGCCGGGGATGTACCGGGCGGTGCAGATGACCAGGGCGCCGTGACCGTCCAGGGCCCTGCGGGCCGAGCCCACCGCCCGCCGGGCCGAGCGGGTGCGCATCCACCGGAACCGGTCGACACCGATCCGCCGGCCCAGGGTGTAGGCGATCTGGTCCCCGGTGATGGCCCCGAGGGCCCCGGCCAGCCAGACCCACCACAGGGACACGGTCTGCTCCTGGCCGGAGACCGAGGCCAGCGCCACCAGGACCGACTCGGACGGCACGACGGGGAAGAACCCGTCGATGGTGCACAGCAGGTAGACGGCAAGCAGCACCCACCACTGGCCGGCGGCGTGGAGGACGATGTCCTCGATCAGCTGCAGCACGGTGCCAGCCTATCGGCGCGGTCCCTCAGTCGATGCGGTCGATGAGCAGCGGACGCGGCGAGAAGGACGCTGCCTCCCCGGACCCCGCGGGGGCGATGTCGAAGCCGCCCTCCAGCGCGGCCAGGGCCCGGTCGAACTGCTCCGGGGTGTCCGTCAACAGGGTCAGCAGCGGTTGCCCGGCATGCACGGTGTCCCCGGGCTTGGCGTGCATCCGCACGCCGGCCCCGGCCTGGACGGGGTCCTCGCGGCGCGCGCGTCCGGCCCCGAGGCGCCACGCGGCCAGGCCCACGGCCATGGCGTCCAGGCGCGTCAGCACCCCCGACTCCGGGGCGGTGAGCACGTGGGACTGCCGGGCCCGGGGCAGGGCGGCGTCCGGGTTCCCGCCCTGGGCGGCGATCATCCGCCGCCAGACGTCCATGGCCCGGCCGTCGGCCAGCGCCTCGGCCGGGTCCACGCCGGTGACCCCGGCCCCGGCCAGCATGGCGCGGGCCAGCGCCACGGTCAGTTCCACGACGTCGGCCGGTCCTCCCCCGGCCAGGACCTCGACGGACTCCTCAACCTCGATGGCATTGCCCGCGGTCAGTCCCAGCGGGGTGGACATGTCCGTCAGCAGCGCCGTGGTGGTGACGCCGGCGTCCCGGCCCAGGTCGACCATGGTGCGGGCCAGCTCCCGGGCCTGCGCCTCGTCCTTCATGAACGCCCCCGAGCCGCACTTGACGTCGAGGACGAGGGTGCCGGTGCCCTCGGCGATCTTCTTGGACATGATCGAGGAGGCGATCAGCGGGATCGCCTCCACCGTGCCGGTCACGTCCCGCAGGGCGTAGAGCTTCTTGTCCGCCGGGGCCAGGCCGGCGCCGGCTGCGCAGATGACGGCGCCGACGTCCTGGAGCTGGTCCATCATGGCCTGGTTGGTCAGGTCGGCCCGCCAGCCGGGGATCGACTCGAGCTTGTCCAGGGTGCCTCCGGTGTGGCCGAGGCCGCGGCCGGACAACTGGGGCACCGCCACGCCGTACACGGCGACCAGCGGGGCCAGCGGGAGCGTGATCTTGTCCCCCACCCCTCCGGTGGAGTGCTTGTCAGCGGTCGGCTTCACGCCGCCGTCGGGCGCACGCAGCCCGGAGAAGTCCATGCGCTCGCCCGAGGCGATCATCGCGGCGGTCCACCGGGAGATCTCCGAGCGGTCCATGCCATTGAGCAGGATGGCCATGGCCAGGGCGGACATCTGCTCGTGCGCCACCACCCCGCGGGTGTAGGCGTCCACCACCCAGTCGATCTGTTCACCCGTCAGCGCGCGGCGGTCGCGCTTGGCGCGGATGACCTCGACGGCGTCGAAGGGTTCGCGGGGCGTTGGGGCACCGGAAGTGCCTGGCGCCGCGGAGCGTGTCGGATCGTGCTCAGGCATGACGTCCACGGTAGCCCGCCATGTCCGCGGGGCCGAACGCGGAGGGCAGGACCTGGTCCATGGTCAGCTCGCCCTCGGGGCCCATCAGCAGCATGCCCGGGGCGTGGAACTCGAAGAGCAACTGTCGGCACCGGCCGCAGGGCATGAGGACCTCACCCTCTCCGTTGACGCAGTAGAACGCCACCAGCCGGCCCCCGCCGGTCATCTGCAGCTGGGACACCAGGGAGCACTCGGCACACAGGGTCAGCCCGAGCGAGGCGTTCTCGATGTTGCAGCCGGCTACGATCCGGCCGTCCTCGACCATGGCGGCCGCCCCGACGGGGAACGAGGAGTAGGGCACGTAGGCCCGCGTCATCGCGGCGCGCGCCGCGGACTCCAGGCGCTTCCAGTCCACTCCCGAGCCGACGCCGGTCAGTCGCGGGAGGGAGGCGGTCAGCGGGATGTCGTCCGCGAAGGCCTCGTCGATGTTGTCGTTGTAGAACTCGGTCACGGCTACTCCTTCACGTAGGGTGTGCCGGCGGCCGCCGGACCTCGCGACCTGCCCACCAGGCCGGCCACCACCAGGATGGTCACGAGGTAGGGCAGCATCGCCATGAACTGGCTGGGCACCGGTGTGCCGAGGATGGCCAGGACGTACTGCATGTTGGTGGCGAAGCCGAACAGCAGGGCGGCGAAGAACGCACCGATCGGGTTCCACCGGCCGAAGATCACCGCCGCCAGGGCGATGAAGCCCTGCCCGGCGGTCATCTCCTTCGAGAAGGAGGAGGAGTTCACCAGCGTGAAGAACGCACCGCCCATCCCCGCGATCGCCCCGGCCAGCAGCACGTTGACGTAGCGGGTGCGCAGGACGTTGATGCCTACGGTGTCCGCCGCCTTGGGGTGCTCGCCGACGGCCCGCACGCGCAGTCCCCACCGGGTGCGGAACAACCCCACGTACAGCGCCGCCACGATCAGGTACATCCCGTAACCGAGCACGGTCTGGTCGAAGAGGATCGGGCCGATGACCGGGATGTCCGCCAGGACGGGGATCCGGATGCTCTCGAAGTGGGGCGGGGAGTTGAAACGGGCCGAGTCCGAGCTCAGCAGGGTGGAGAACAGGAAACTGGTCAGCCCGGCCACGAGGACGTTGAGCACCACGCCCACGATCACCTGGTTGACGAGGTAGCGGATGGAGAACACGGCCAGCAGGGCCGAGACCAGTGCGCCCGCCACGACCGCGGCCAACAGGCCGGCCCAGACCGAGCCGGTCACCGATCCGGTCACCGCGGCGGTGAACGCGCCGGCCAGCAGCTGGCCCTCGATGGCGATGTTGACCACGCCGGCCCGTTCCGAGAGCACCCCGGCCATCGAACCGAAGATCAGCGGGACGGCCAGGACGAAGGCGCCGGCGATCAGGCCGGTCAGGAACACCGTGGTGGTGTCGGCGGCGCCGACCACCCACACCAGGAACCCGGCCACGAACAGCACCGCGAACGCCGCCGAGCCCCAGCCGGGGACCGTGCCCCGGCGGCGCACGGACAGCAGCCCCCACACGGTCAGTGCGGCCAGCAGGAGGGTGATGATCCAGCCCACGGGCACGGTCGGTGCCACGATGTCCGGGATCTGGACCGCGTCGGCCTCGGTGGAGATGCGGAAGGTGGCGGACTCGCCGGAGGCGCCCAGGGCGAAGACCAGCAGGGAGATGACAGTGAGCACGGCGAAGGTGATGGGGGTCGCCCAGTGCCGGACGATCTCGCGCTGCGGTTGCGGCGCAGGGCCGGCGGCCGGCGAGGCGCCGGAACCGGACGGGACGGTGACGGTGGTGCTCATCGCTGCTCGCCTTCCTCACCGGTGGTGTCCTGCGTCGGGGATGCCGTGCCCCGTCCACCCGGTGGCGGGCCGGCGTCGGGCGTGTCCCGCCGGGCGCCGGCGGGGGCTGCCTCGGCCGGGGAGGCGGTCTCGGCCGGGGAGGCGGTCTCGGCCGGGGAGGGCGGGGACGCCGCGTCCCCGGCGGCCACCCCCACGGCGTCGCCGACGACGGCCGACTCCGCGGCGGGAGCGGTGCCACCGGCGGTGGTCGTGGTGGCGGCCGCGGCGCCGGCCAGCGCCGGCTGGGTGACCGGGTCCGCCGCCGTGCGGGCCTCCAGGGCGCTGGGCGCCGGCAGCCGGAAGATGGTGCGCACCAGTGGCGGGGCGGCGATGAACAGCACGATCAGCGACTGGATGATCAGCACGATGTCGATCGGCACGCCGGTCTCCGTCTGCATGGTCACCCCGCCCGCGCGCAGGGCCCCGAAGAGCAGCCCGGCGAAGAAGACGCCGACCGGGTTGGACCGGCCCAGCAGGGCCACGGTGATGGCGTCGAAGCCGAAGGAGCCGGCCACGTCCGTGTTGAGGACCTTCTCGGTACCGGAGACCTGGCTCACGCCGGCCAGTCCGGCCAGGCCGCCCGAGATGACCATCGCCACCACGTACATCCGCTTCACCGAGACACCGGCCGTGCGGGCCGCCGCCGGGTTGGCGCCCACGGCCCGCAGCTGGAAGCCGATCGTCGAGCGCTGGATCAGCCACCACGCGAAGACGGTGGTGAGGATCGCGACCACGAAGCCCCAGTGGAGGCGGAAGGAGTCCCCCAGCAGCGGCGGGAACACGGCGGTGGGCTCGAGGAAGTCCGAGACCGGGTTCGTGGATCCCTCGCGCTGCAGCACCGGGGTCTGCAGCAGGTACGCCACGAGATAGACCGCGATGTAGTTGAGCATGATGGTCAGGATGACCTCGTGGGCGCCGGTGGCGGCCTTGAGGATGCCCACGATCGAGCCCCACAGGGCACCACCGAGGATGCCCATGATGACCACCAGCAGCAGGTGCACCCCGAAGGGCAGCTGCAGGTGCACCCCGAAGAAGGTGGCGAACATGGCGCCGAAGATCATCTGTCCCTGGCCGCCGATGTTGAACAGGCCGGAGCGGAAGGAGATGGCGATGCCCAGCGAGATGATGATCAGCGGCGTCGAGAGGGTCAGCGACTCCATGAACGGGTAGATCATGCCCGTGAAGTCCTCGGCCTGGTAGTTGAACACCGCCCCGCGGAACAGTGCGGCATAGGCCGCGGCCACGGCCTCCCAGGCGGCCACGAGGGTGTCCTGCGGCCGGGCGAAGAAGTACCCGAGGGCCTCCAGGACCTCCTCGTCGGTGAGGATGATGAGCACGGCGCTGATGACCAGGGACAGCACGATCGCCAGCACGGTGACCATGCCGTTGCCGGCCAGCATGTGGCGCAGCGCGGATCCCCCGGCCGGCCGGCCGGCCGACGGCCCGGACGCGTCGGGCTTCGGGCCGGCCTGCGTGGTCACGGCGCTCATGCCGTCGCTCCCTTCGGGGTGGTGTCCTGCGGGCTGGCCGCGGGGTCGATGCCGGCCATCATCAGGCCGAGGTCGTCGCGCGAGGTGTTCCCCGGCACGATGCCGATGATCCGACCGTGGTACATCACCGCGATTCGGTCGGCCAGGTCCAGGACCTCGTCCAGTTCCGTGGAGACGATCATCACCGGTGTCCCGGAGTCCCGCTCGCGGATGATGCGCTCGTGCAGGAACTCGATGGAGCCGACGTCGACCCCACGGGTCGGCTGGGAGGCGATGAACAGCTTGAGGTCGTCCACCAGCTCCCGGGCCATGACGACCTTCTGCTGGTTGCCGCCGGACAGGGTGCCGACCGGCAGGTCCACGCCCTGGGTGCGGATGTCGAACTCCTGGACCCGCTTCTGCGCCAACCGGCGGATCGCCTTCGGGTCGAGCTGGAGTCCGTTGCCGGCCGGGGGCCGGTCATAGCGGTTGAGCACGAGGTTCTCGGCCACCGTGAACGGGCCGACCAGCCCGTCGGTGGACCGGTCCTCGGGCACGTACCCGACGCCGGCCCGGATGACCTGGCGGGTCGTGCGGCCGAGCAGCTCCTCACCGTCGAGACGGATCGAGCCCTGGGCCTTGTGCAGTCCCATGATGGCCTCGGTCAGCTCGGTCTGGCCGTTGCCCTGGACGCCGGCGACGGCGAGCACCTCACCCTGGCGGATCCCGAAGGAGACGTCGTCCACGAGCCGGACGCCGTCCGGGCTGAGCACCGTGAGGTTCGAGACGGTGAACGTCTCCTCCCCCAGGGTCGGGGCGGACTTAGCGCGGTTCAGGACGACGTCGCGGCCGACCATCAGCGCGGCCAGCTCGGACTGGTCGGCGCCGGGGTCCGCCGTGCCGACCACCCGGCCGCGGCGCAGCACGGTGATCTGGGTGGAGATCGCCTTGACCTCGCGGAGCTTGTGGGAGATGAACACGATGGCCGTGCCGCTGTCCCGCAATTGGCGGATGATGTCCAGCAGCTCGTCGGTCTCCTGCGGCGTGAGCACGGCCGTGGGCTCGTCGAGGATCAGCACCCGGGCGTCCCGGACCAGGGCCTTGATGATCTCGACGCGCTGCTGGACCCCGACCGGCAGGTCCTCGACCAGGGCGTCGGGGTCCACGTGGAAACCGAAGCGGTCCGAGATCTCGCGGATGCGCCGCCGGGTGGTCTCGAGGTCGAGGATGCCACCGGCCCGGGTGTGCTCGTCACCCAGGGCGACGTTCTCGGCCACCGTGAAGACGGGGATCAGCATGAAGTGCTGGTGCACCATGCCGATCCCGGCGGCCATGGCCTCCCCGGGGCCGCCGAACCGGACCGGGGTGCCGTCCACGCGAATCTCTCCGGCCGTGGGCTCGTAGAGCCCGAACAGCACGTTCATCAGGGTGGACTTGCCGGCGCCGTTCTCCCCGAGGAGGGAGTGCACCTGTCCGGACTCCACCGTGAGGTCGATCGAGTCATTGGCCGTGAAGGCGCCGAATTTCTTGGTGATGCCGCGCAGCTCGAGTTTCACCGTGCTCCAGCCAATCTGTCCTGACGAGGACCGTTGCGTGAAGGGATGTCGGACAGGGGGCGGAGCGGCCGTGCTGGGCCGCCCCGCCTGGGCTGTCGGAACGGTATCAGGACTCGGGCGAGTAGTCCGAGTCGACCGTGATCGAGCCGTCGATGATGCCGGCCTTGATCTCCTCGAGCTCGGTCTTGAGCTCGTCGGAGACCGCGGCGTCGAGATCGTGGAACGGTGCGAGCGCGACGCCGCCGTTCTCCAGGGTGCCGACGTAGGGCTCGGAGGAGAACTCGCCGGCCAGGTCGGCCTCGATGACGTCGTGGACCGCCTCGCCCATCAGCTTCATCACCGAGGTGAGGATGACCTCGCCCTGTTCCGTGGTCAGGTAGCCGTCGGAGTCGACCCAGACGACCTTGGCGTCCTTGCCCGCGGCGTTGGCCTCGGTCACCGCGTCCAGGGTGCCCAGGCCCACGGGGCCGGCCACGGGCATGATGATGTCCGCGCCCTCGTTGATGAAGTTGGTCGTGTTGGTCTTGCCGGCGGCCTGGTTCTCGAAGTCCCCGGTGAACGATCCGGTCTTGGCCTCGCGGTTCCAGCCGAGGACCTGGACGTCTGCGTCCTTCTGCTCGTTGTAGTACTCGACACCGGCGGCGAAGCCGTCCATGAAGATCGTCACGGTGGGGATCTCCGCACCGCCGTAGGTGGCGACCTTGCCCGTCTCGGAGACCCCGGCGGACAGGTAGCCGGCCAGGAAGGCACCCTGGGCCGTGTCGTAGATGATGCGCTGGACGTTGTCCGGGAACTCCGGGTCCGTGACGTCCACGCCCACGAAGTGGGTGTCCTCGTTCGCCGCGGCGATCGGCTTGATGGTGTCACCCAGCAGGAAGCCCACGCCGATGATGGTGTCGCAACCGGCCTGGAGCATGGAGTTGACGTTCGGGGTGAAGTCCGTGGGGCTCGTGGACTCGGCCTCGCGGACCTTGATGCCGAAGTCCTCCTCGGCCGACTTCAGCCCCTCGTACGAGGACTGGTTGAAGGAACGGTCGTCGAAGCCGCCCTGGTCGGACACGATGCAACCGGTGTAGTCGGAGTTCTCGGTGCCGACCGCCGAGGTGCTCGCGCTCTCCGTCCCGGTCTCGGAGCCGGCGCCGGGGGCCTCCTCCTCGGGGGCCGCGCCGCAGCCGGCCAGCAGGAGGCCGGAGATGCCGAGGACGGCCGCCGGCAGGAGTGCCTTGCGGGACAGATCAGATGCAGTGCCCATGATGATCCTTTGGTGCGAGTGATGAGGCGGGAGGGCAGCCGGGCTGGCCGGTGCTGCTCCGGGCCGACCGATGGCCCTCACAGTGGTGTCCGTGCCCTGATGCGGACAGTTACCCGGAAGTTTACCCAAACTTGGGAGGAATCGTTTCAGAATTCCAGTGCCGGTGGCCGGCACCGTCACGCCCCCGCTACTGGGCCCCCGCGAGGGCCCGCAGGGCGGCGGCGGTGAAGATCCGCATGCCGACCCCGATCGCCCGCTCGTCCGGCGCGTAGTCCCCCATGTGCAGGTCGTACACCGGACCACCCGGGGTCCGGGTCCCGAGCCGGAGCATGGCCCCGGGGACCTGCTGGGTCATCCAGGCGAAGTCCTCCCCGCCCATCGACTGCTCGGTCAGCTGGATGGCGCGGGATCCCAGCTCGAACCGGGCCGCGTCCTCGATCAGGTCCGTCTCGGCCTCCGTGTTGACCACCGGGGGCACTCCGCGGACGTGCTCCAGGTGCACGTCGACGCCGAAGGGGCGGGCCACCTGGTGCACGACCTCGTCCAGCAGGTCACCGGCCGACTCCCACACGTCCGCGTCCAGGCACCGCATGGTCCCGGCGAGGTAACCGGTCGAGGGGATCGCGTTCGGCGCGGCCCCGGCGTTGACCTGGCCCCAGACCACCGAGACGGCCGAGCGCACGTCGATGCGCCGCATCAGCACCGCCGGGACGTTGACCGCGATCTCCGCCAGCGCGAAGACGAGGTCCTCGGTCACGTGCGGTCTCGAGGTGTGGCCGCCGCGTCCGGACAGGCTGATCTTGATCGTGTCCGAGGCCGAGGTGATGGCCCCGATGCGGGTACCGAGGGTGCCGACGTCGAACCGGGGCTCGCAGTGGGCGGCGAGGATGCGCGGCAGGCCCTCGAGGACCCCCTGGCGGATGACCGTCAGGGAGCCACCGGGCAGTCGTTCCTCGGCCGGCTGGAAGATCACCCGCACGCGGCCGCCCAGGGCGGAGGGGTCCAGGTCCAGCCCGGAGGTTCCCGCGAGGATCTCGTGCAGGGCCAGGGCCGTTCCGGCCATCACGGCGGTGTGGACGTCGTGCCCGCAGGCATGGGCGACGCCGTCGACCCGGGAGGCGTAGTCCAGTCCGGTGCGCTCGGTGAGCGGCAGCGCGTCGATGTCCGCCCGCAGGCCGAGCACGAGGGGGCCCTCCCCGATGTCGACGTAGGCGCCCGTGTCCTCGAGCTTCACCGGCGAGAGCCCGGCGCCCGAGAGGACCTCCAGGATCCTGGCGGTGGTGCGGTGCTCGTCGTAGGACAGCTCCGGGTGGGCGTGCAGGTCACGCCGCAGCCCCACCGCGACCGGCTCGAGGCGGTCCACGAGGGGGGCGACCCTGGGCAGTCCGGGGTCGTCCAGGACGGGGATGGCCCCGGTGGCAGGATGGCGAGCGGTCATCCCAGTGATGTTACCGCCGGGCGGCGTCAGAGGACGTCGTGGTCCCCGTGCGCCTTGAGCGACTCGACGGCCTGCTTCACCGACTGCGCGTGTTCGGTGGTGGTGACCAGCAGGGCGTCCGCGGTGTCCACCACGACGATGTCCTCCACGCCGATCAGCGCGATCACCCGCTGGGTGTCGGTGACCACCACGCCGGAGGCCTTCGATGAGTACACCCGAGGGGTCTCCCCGATCACGGTGATCCCGGAGGAGTCCCGGGCGGGGTTCAGCCGCGCGATCGCCGCGAAGTCGCCCACGTCGTCCCAGGTGAAGTGACCCGGGATCACGGCCACGTCGCCGGCCGCGGCGGCCGGCTCGGCCACCGCGTAGTCGATCGCGGTCTTCTTCAGCGTCGGCCAGACCCGGGCCATCACCTCGTCCTGCTGCGCGCTGCCCCACGCGGTGGCGATCTCGGTGAGCCCGGCGTGCAGCTCCGGCTCGTTCGCCTGCAGGTGCTGCAGCAGCAGGGACACCGGGGCCACGAACATGCCGGCGTTCCACAGGTACTCCCCGGAGTCCACGCACTCCCGGGCCACGTCCTCGGACGGCTTCTCCACGAAGGCGGCGACGTCCTTGGCGTTCGGCGCCCCGGGCACGTCCAGGGCCTGGCCCTGCCGGATGTAGCCGAAGCCGGTGGCCGGGTGGGTCGGGGTGATGCCGATCGTCACGATCCGCCCGGTGGCCGCCGTCGCCACGGCCTCGACCACCGCGGCCTGGAAGACCTCCACCGGGCCGATCACCTGGTCGGCGGCGAACGATCCCATGATCGTCTCCGGGTCGCGCCGGTACAGGATGGCGGCGGCCAGCCCGATGGCGGCCGCCGAGTCCTTGGGCTCCGGTTCCAGGACCATGTCCGTCCGGTCCAGGTCCGGCAGCTGCGCCCAGACGGCGTCCTGGTGCGCCTCACCCGTGACGACCATCATCCGGTCCCCGGCCAGCGGGGCCAGCCGGTCGTAGGTCGCCCTGATCAGGGTCTGCCCGGATCCGGTCAGGTCGTGCAGGAATTTCGGGGCCGCGGCCCGGGACAGCGGCCACAGCCGGGTGCCCACGCCACCGGCGGGGATCACGCCGTAGAAGCGGTCCAGCCCGGGGCCGGCCACCCGGTCCCGGGCGGACGGGTCGTGCTGTTCAGAGTCAATGGTCACCCGGCCAGCATAGGTCTCCCGCCCGGCGCACCCGGCCAGCGCCGCGCGCCGCGGGCGCCGCGGGTGATCCACCGCACACCCGCGTGATGACGCGTCAAAAGTCGAGACCTGCCGCGCTGGAGGGACTACTCTGTCTAGGAGGAATGCACTCGCACCGGCGTTCTCTCTGTGCGCACCGGACGTGGCACAGGCGCCCTTGCAATCCCTGGGAGGTTTTTACAGTGTCAACTGCGACATCCGCGCAGGCCCCGGCGAAGTCCGGCCGTGGGACCCTCTACCGCGGCAACGAGGGCATGTGGTCCTGGGTGATCCACCGGATCACCGGCGTGGTCATCTTCTTCTTCCTGCTGGTCCACGTGCTGGACACCTCACTGGTGAGGGTCTCGCCGGAGGCCTACAACGCGGTGCTCGGCACCTACAAGAACCCGCTGATGGCGGTCGGTGAGGTCGGCCTCGTGGGGGCCATCATGTTCCACGCCTTCAACGGGCTGCGGATCATCCTGGTCGACTTCTGGAAGGGTGGCACCAAGCACCACAAGGCGATGCTCTGGACCGTGGTGGTCCTGTGGGTCATCACCCTCGCCGCCTTCGCCATCCGTCACCTGATGCTCGCCTTCGGAGGTCACTGAGCCATGAGCGCCACCGCTGATTCCACCATTGCGGCGCCCCGTAGCGGGCGCATCGACCCGAAGTACACCCGGGACCGGACCAAGTCCGGCAATTTCGAGATGCTGACCTGGCTGTTCATGCGCCTGTCCGGCATCGTCCTCGTGGTGCTGATCTTCGTGCACCTGTTCTCCAACCTGATGGTCGGCGACGGCATCAACGGGCTGGACTTCGGATTCGTGGCCGGCAAGTGGGCCGACCCGTTCTGGCAGTTCTGGGACCTGGCCCTGCTGTGGCTCGCGATGCTGCACGGCACCAACGGCGTGCGCACCATCATCAACGACTACGCCGAACGCGACGGCGTGCGGTTCTGGCTGAAGATGGTGCTGTACGCGGCGACCACCGTCATCATCGTGCTCGGCACCCTGGTGATCTTCACCTTCGAGCCGTGCCTGACGGACGCAGCGGGGAACCTGCTGGAGGCCTCCCCCGCTTTCTGCGCAACGCCCTGACCCCGGCCGTCCCCGGAACACCCGAGACTTCTCGAGAAGAAAGAATCCCAAACGAATGCAGGTACACAAGTACGACGTCGTGATCGTCGGTGCCGGCGGCGCCGGCATGCGCGCGGCGATCGAGGCCGGACAGCGCGCCCGCACCGCGGTGCTGACCAAGCTCTACCCCACCCGTTCCCACACCGGCGCAGCCCAGGGCGGCATGTGCGCCGCCCTGGCCAACGTGGAAGAGGACAACTGGGAGTGGCACACCTTCGACACCGTCAAGGGCGGTGACTACCTGGTGGACCAGGACGCCGCCGAGGTGATGGCCAAGGAGGCCATCGACGCGGTGCTCGACCTGGAGAAGATGGGCCTGCCCTTCAACCGCACCCCGGAGGGCCGGATCGACCAGCGCCGTTTCGGCGGCCACACCCGCGACCACGGCAAGGCCCCGGTCCGCCGGGCCTGCTACGCGGCCGACCGCACCGGCCACATGATCCTCCAGACGCTCTACCAGAACTGCGTCAAGCACGACGTCGAGTTCTACAACGAGTTCTACGTGCTTGACCTGCTGCTGGTCGACGAGCCCGGCACCCGCCCCGACGGCACCCCGTTCACCCAGAAGCGCGTAGCCGGCGTGGTCTCCTACGAGCTGGCCACCGGCGAGCTGCACGTCTTCCAGGCCAAGTCCGTGGTCTTCGCCACCGGCGGTGCCGGCAAGGTCTTCAAGACCACCTCCAACGCCCACACCCTCACGGGTGACGGCATGGCGATCGCCTACCGCAACGGACTGCCGCTGGAGGACATGGAGTTCATCCAGTTCCACCCGACCGGCCTGGCCGGCCTGGGCATCCTCCTCTCCGAGGCCGCCCGTGGTGAGGGCGGGATCCTCCGCAACTCGGACGGTGAGCGCTTCATGGAGCGCTACGCCCCGACCATCAAGGACCTGGCCCCGCGTGACATCGTGGCCCGTTCGATGGCCGAGGAGGTCCGCCAGGGCCGCGGTTGCGGCCCGAACAAGGACTACGTCCTGCTGGACCTGACCCACCTGGAGCCGGCGCACATCGACGCCAAGCTCCCGGACATCACCGAGTTCGCCCGGACCTACCTGGGCGTGGAGCCCTACACGGAGCCGGTGCCGGTGTTCCCGACGTGCCACTACGTGATGGGCGGGATCCCGACCAACGTCAAGGCCGAGGTCCTCCAGGACAACGACACCGTGGTCCCGGGCCTGTACGCCGCCGGCGAGGTGGCCTGCGTGTCCGTGCACGGCTCGAACCGCCTGGGCACCAACTCCCTGCTCGACATCAACGTCTTCGGCCGTCGTGCCGGCATCTACGCCGCCGAGTACGCCGCCACCGCCGACTTCGTCGAGCTTCCCGAGAACGGCGAGGCCCCGACCGTCGAGCACATCGAGAGCCTGCGGTCCGCCACCGGCACCGAGCGCGTGTCCGAGCTGCGGTCCGAGCTGCAGGAGGTCATGGACGCCGACATGCAGGTGTTCCGGACCGACGAGTCGATCCGTCGCGCCCTCGCCACGATCGAGTCGCTGCGCCAGCGCTACGAGAACGTCTCGGTGCAGGACAAGGGCAAGCGGTTCAACCTGGACCTGCTCGAGGGCCTCGAGCTGGGCTACCTGCTGGACATGGCCGAGGCCATGACCGTGGCGGCCCTGCACCGCAAGGAGTCCCGCGGTGGTCACTACCGCGAGGACTACCCGGACCGAAGCGACGAAGAGTGGATGAAGCACACCATGCTGTACCGGGACCCGAACTCCGAGATGGAGGGGGTCAAGGGCATCCGCTTCGAGACCAAGCCGGTCGTCGTTACCCGTTACCAGCCGATGGAGCGTAAGTACTGATGAGCACCACAGCAACCGAACCTGCAGAGGGCCCCTCGAAGGTCGACCTGGGCGAACAAGGCGGCGCCGGGGAGATCGAGAGCTTCGAGGTCACCCTGAAGGTGCGCCGATACCTGCCGGAGACCACCGAGGACTCCTACTGGGACGAGTGGCGGGTCACCATGTACGGCACCGACCGCGTGCTGGACGCCCTGCACAAGGTCAAGTGGGAGCTGGACGGCACCCTGTCCTTCC
>NZ_AFXQ01000001.1 GCF_000224415.1 Citricoccus sp. CH26A
CGTCGCCACCCATACTCGGTTGGCACGCTGAGCGGCTGGCCGCCCGGCGGTGGCAGGATGGAGCCCATGACTTCCACCACTGCCGCCGGGCAGCCCGGCACCGAGGAGCACGACGTCGACGCGAACTTCCAGCGCACCTCGCCCCCGCGCGTCGAGGGTGGTGTCCGCGTCTCGGACTTCGATTCGGTCATCCACGCCCAAGGTGCGTGGCGCGACGACGAACTGCACATGGCCCCGGTCTCCGGACTGCTCACCGCGGAGATCCTGGCGCACGAGCCTCGGGAGGGACTGCGGCTGGCGCGGTTGTCCTTCGAGATCCTGGGGACGTTGCATTACGGCCCGCTCACCGTCACCACGCGGACGGTCCGCCCGGGCCGGACGATCGAGCTCGTGGAGTCGACCCTCGAGGCCCAGGGGCGGACCGCCCTCGTGGCCCGCGCCTGGCGGCTGGTCACCTCGGACACGTCCCCGGTCGGCGTCGTGAACGATGCCGGCCTCACCCCGCGCCAGGACTGCAGCCCGTTCCGGACCATGGCGGAGCGCTGGCCCGGCGGGTACATCCGGTCCCTGCAGATCCTCGCCGCCGACGACCACGCCGACGGCCGCGGCCGGTGCTGGCTCACCTCCTCCGTGGAGATGATCGCGGGGGAGCCGACCTCCGACCTCGTGCGGCTCATGGGCATGGTGGACACCGCCAACGGGGTCGCGCCGGTGGTCCCGAACGGGCCGGGTGGTTACGGCTACCCGAACGTCGACCTGCAGGTGCACCTGTACCGCGAGCCCGTCGGCCCGTGGCTCGGACTGGCGACCACGTCCAACCTCGGCACGGACGGGATCGGCCTGACCTCGGCCGTGTTGCACGACGAGCTGGGGCCGTTCGGACACTCCGAACAGATCCAGACGGTGCGCCGGGTCCCCGCCGCAGATGACTGATCCCGCGTCGGACGGTTCCCTGCACCAGGCCCTGGACTGGGTCCGGCAGGAGAGCTCACTGGGCGCCGCCGAGGACCTCGACTACGCGGTCACGCTGTTGCGGGCCGCCCAGGCCGGCCGGCTGACGGACCCGGTGGTGCGGCTCTACCGGCCCGAGCCCACCGTGGCCTTCGGCCAGCGCGACGCGCGGCTGCCCGGCTTCGACCGGGCCCGGCAGGCCTGCCGGGACCACGGCTTCGCCCCGGTCGTCCGACGCGCAGGCGGGCGCGCGGCCGCCTACCACGGGGGAAGCCTGGTGGTGGACCACGTCCAGCGGGACACCGACGCGATGCAGGGCTTCCGGGACCGCTTCTCCGGTTTCGGCGAGCTGTTCGTCGACGTGTTCCGCGCCCGGGGCGTGCCGGCCGCCGTCGGGGAGGTCCCGGGGGAGTACTGCGCCGGGGAGTTCTCGGTGCACACCTCCCTGCCCCCGGGCCCGGACGGTGCCGCGCGCGGTCCGGTGAAGCTCGCCGGGACCGCCCAGAGGGTGGTCAAGGGCGCGTGGCTGTTCTCCTCGTCGCTCGTCGTCGAGGACCCCGCGCCGGTGCGGGCCGTGCTGACGGACGTCTACGCGGCACTGGGGCTGGACTGGGACCCCGCGACGGCCGGCGCCGCCAGTGACGCCGACCCCGGGATCACCGTGGAGGCCGTCGCCGCGTCCCTGCGCGAGGCCTATGCCGGGACGCGGGCCGGCGTGCGGACCAGGATCACCGACCGGTCGTGGGCGGGCCTGCTGGCACGCGTCCCGGCCGGCTGACCGGTCGTGGGCGGGCCTACTCCCCGGTGGCCAGCCGGCGGTGCAGCTCGGCCTTGGGCACGGGGGTGAATCCGGCCTCGAGGTAGCGGGCGCGCAGTGCGGCCTCGGTGCGCAGCAGGGACCAGCCTCGCTGGACGAGGAAGGGCACCGGCTTCCGACGCTCGGCGAGGTCGCGGGCCAGCCGACGCGCCGCCGTCGGGAGCCGGTGCTGGTCGATGTACCACGCGTGGAAGTCGGTCCCCGGTCTGAGGCCGAGCCGGGTCAGCACGCGGGGGAGTTCCGCGGCGAAGATGCCCTCGGCGACGACGGGACCGCCGGCCAGTTCGAGCGTGGCGTGGCCGACGACGGCCGACTCCGTGATCGAGTACTCGGGCACGCGCGTCCGGCCGGTCTCCAGCAGCTCGACCATGGCATCCACCGCGGCCCGGCCGTTCCAGGTGACCGGATCGTCCCAGTCGACCTGGCCGTACTCGGTGCGCGGGAACAGCGGTCCCGCGCCCCCGGCGGCGGCATCCTCGGCGGCCTCCCGGTAGAAGGCGTCCAGTTGCAGGTGCGGCCGTCCGTAGGTGCGGGCCAGGTAGGACTTGCCGGCGCCGGAGGCCCCGCCCAGCAGGACGAGGTTCCCGGTGCCGGCCGATCCGGTGTCGTTCGGTGTGGATGCGTCCACCGGATCAGTGCCCGCGGTCGATCCATTCCTGTAGGTGCGGGGCCTCGGCGCCGATGGTGGTGGAGTCGCCGTGGCCGGTGTGCACGGTGGTCTGCTCCGGCAGGGTGAGCAGGCGGGACTTGATGGAGGCGATGATGGTGTCGAAGTCCGAGTAGGACCGGCCGGTCGCGCCCGGCCCGCCCTGGAACAGGGTGTCGCCGGTGAAGACCACGCCCCGGGCACCGTCCGGGCCGGTCAGTTCCGGGGCGTGGAAGCAGACCGAGCCGGGGGAGTGGCCCGGGGTGTGCAGTGCCGTCAGGGTGGTCCCTCCCACCGTGAAGGTGTCCCCGTCGGTGATGGTCCCGTCCGGGGCCTGGTCCGGGTAGACGGCGTCCCAGAGCATCCGGTCCTGGGGGTGCAGCAGCACCGGGGCGTCCACGAGGGAGCGGAACGCCTGGACCGCGCGGATGTGGTCGTCGTGGCCGTGGGTGAGCAGGATGGCCAGCACCCGGCGCCCGTTCACGGCCCGGGCGACGGCCTGGGCGTCGTGGGCCGGGTCGATCACGACGCAGCTCTCGTCGTCGCCGACGATCCACACGTTGTTGTCCACCTCCCAGGTGCCCCCGTCCAGGGAGAACGTCCCGGAGGTGACCAGCTTGTTGACACGTGCCATCAGAGCACCACCACCGAGCGCAGCACGTCCCCGCGGTGCATCTTGGCGAAGGCGGCGTCGACGTCCTCCAGGGTGATGGTCTCGGTGACGAAGGCGTCCAGGTCCAGCCGGCCCAGGTGGTACTGGTCGATGAGCATCTGGAAGTCCCGGCTGGGCAGGGTGTCCCCGTACCAGGAGGACTTCAGCGACCCGCCGCGGCCGAACACGTCGGCCAGCGGCAGCTGAAGGGTCATCTCCGGGGTCGGCACGCCCACCAGCACCACGCGGCCGGCCAGGTCGCGGGCGTAGAAGGCCTGGGTGTAGGTCTCCGGGCGCCCGACCGCGTCGATCACCACGTCCGCGCCGAAGCCGCCGGTGAGCTCCTGGATGGCCTCCACCGCGTCGCGCTCGGTGGAGTTCACGGTGTGGGTGGCGCCGAGCTCCCGGGCCTTGGCGAGCTTGCGGTCGTCGAGGTCGACCGCGATGATCGTGGTCGCCCCGGCCAGGGCGGCCCCGGCGATCGCCGCGGTGCCCACGCCGCCGCAGCCGATGACGGCCACGGACTCCCCGCGGGCGACCGCGCCGGTGTTGATGGCCGCGCCGATGCCGGCCATGATGCCGCAGCCCAGCAGGCCGGCGGCGGCGTTCTGCTCATCGGTGACGCCGGAGACCTTGGTGCACTGTCCGGCGGCCACCAGGGTCTTCTCGGCGAACGCGCCGATGCCCAGCGCGGGGTCCAGCTCGGTGCCGTCCTCCAATGTCATCTTCTGGGTGGCGTTGTGGGTGTTGAAGCAGTACTGGGCCTGGCCCTTCTTGCAGGCCCGGCACTCACCGCAGACCGCACGCCAGTTCAGGATGACCTTGTCCCCGACCGCCACGTCGGTGACCCCGGCGCCGACCGCGGAGACGGTCCCGGTGGCCTCGTGGCCGAGCAGGTACGGGTAGTTGTCCCCGATCCCGCCCTGGACGTAGTGCAGGTCGGTGTGGCACACCCCGCAGGTGAGGATGTCCACCACGGCCTCGCCCGGGCCCGGATCCGGGATGACGATCGTCTCGATACTGACCGGGGCGTCCTTGGCCATCGCGACGACGGCCTTGACCTTCTGCGGCATGATGCTCCTTCTCTGGCGACAGGGTTCGGCACCATCCCACCACAAACGCCGGGACAGTTCACCTGGCGTCCCCTCCGGTGACCCATTGCGTCGTCCTGCCCGTGCGGCAGACTTATCCCATGTGCGGACGGTATGTGATGGCCCGGGCCATCGGTGACCTGGTGGCCGAATCCGGTGCGGTCGAGCCCGAGGAGGACCTCGAGCTGCGCCCGAACTGGAACGTCGCGCCCACCACGGACGTGGCCGTGGTGCTGGAACGCGCGGTGCCGGCATCGGGTGAGGCGGAGACGGACGGGACGCGCCGGGAGGTCCACGTGGCCCGCTGGGGCCTCGTCCCGCCCTGGGCGAAGGACGTCTCGGTGGGCGCGCGGGCGTTCAACGCGCGGTCCGAGACCGTGACGGAGAAACCCACGTTCCGTGCCGCGGTGCGCGCCCGGCGCTGCGCCGTCCCGGCGGAGGGGTACTACGAGTGGCTCAAGCCCGCCGCGGGGACCGCGAAGGGGGCCGGCAAGAGACCGTTCTACGTGCACCCCGCCGACGGTTCGCTGATCTACTTCGCCGGTCTCTACGAGTGGTGGAAGGACGAGGCGCTGCCAGAGGACGACCCGCACCGGTGGCTGCTCAGCTGCACCATCCTCACCGGGCCCTCGCCGGAGGCCGGGACCGGGGACGAGACCCTCGAGCGGTTGCACGGCCTGCACGACCGGCTCCCGCTGCCGATGGATGCAGAGACGATGGACGCGTGGCTCGAGCCGGACAAGCTGCCCAGCGCCGAGGCCGCCGGCCAGTTGGTGGACCGGGTGCGCGAGCAGGCCTACCGGACCGCCGCGGCCTGGACGCTCGACGAGGTCGGCCCGGCCGTGGGCAACGTGCGCAACAACGGTCCCGAGCTGATCGAGCCGCTCGGCCGGGCCGGGCAGCAGGACACGCTGGTCTGACCGGCCCCGGCGATGGGTGCCCGCCGCCGTGGGGACGGGGTGTTTCCCCTGGCGTCACCCGCAGGACACCTGACGGCCGGTTGACGGTCTCCGGTCCGTCCCGTGGGTCTCCTACGGTCGCTGGGCCCGCCCGCCGGGGCGGACACCATCGACCCTGAGGAGCCCATCCATGACCGCACAGACCCCGTCCTTCCACCGCCGCGGCCTGCTCGCCGGCGGTGGCGCCCTGGCCGCCGCCGGGCTGCTGTCCGCGCTGCCCTCCGCGGCCCACGCCGCACCCGGCCGCCGCTCCACCGCGGCCGGGCGGATGCCGCTGTCCTTCGGCCGGGACGGGACGTTCACGGTGGTGCAGTTCAACGACACCCAGGACGGCCCCCTCACCGACCGCCGCACCATCGAGCTCATGGAGGGCGTGCTCGAGCGGGAGAAGCCGGGTTTCGTGGTGATCAACGGGGATGTCATCAACGGCTCGCCGCGCACGGACCGCGAGGTCAAGCAGGCCTACAACAACGTCGTCATGCCGATGGAGTCGCGGGGCATCCCGTGGGCCATCACCTTCGGCAACCACGACGAGGACTCGGTCGAGGAGAACGGCACCTCCATGGTCGAGGCGAAGATCGTCGACTTCCTGCGCCAGTACGAGCACAACCTCAACCCGGCCGTGGACGAGGGCGGGAGGGGCGTCCCCGGTGAGTCGAACGCACACCTGCTCATCCGCTCCTCGAAGGGCAACCGCGCGGCCTTCGGCCTGTGGCTGCTGGACTCCGGCCGCTACGCGCCGGATACCGTCGGCGGCCAGGGGCACGACGGGCTGATGGCCTACGACTGGATCCGACCGGAGCAGATCGACTGGTACCAGCGGCTCTCGCGGGACACCGAGAAGCGGTATGGCAAGGTCCCGTCGTTGATGTTCTTCCACATCCCCGTCTGGGAGTTCCACCACATGTGGCACGGCCAGCAGTTCACCTCGGACGACGCCGGCCACGCGGCGGCCGTGGAACGCCACGGCATCGAGGGGGTCAAGAACGAGGGCATCTACACCGGCCTGGTGAACTCGGGCATGTACGCGGCCGCGCTGGAACGCGGGGACGTGCTGGGCATGTACTGCGGGCACGACCACATCAACACGTTCATCGGTGACTACTTCGGCATCGAGCTCGGCTACGGCCCGGGCACCGGATTCGGCACCTACGGCCTGAACGACGGGACCGCGGACACGCACACCCTGCGCGGGGCCCGGGTGTTCACCCTCGACGAGAACGCGGAGAAGGTCTACACCGGCAGCCACACCGTGTTCGCCCGGGACCTGGGCATCGACATGGCCCCGGCGAAGAAGCCGCTGGCGGAGCCCGCCGCCTTCCCGGACTACGTCTCCGCCTGACCGGCGCGCGGTGACACCACGGGGGCCCGGTCTGCGGCGACCAGCCCGGCCAGCCGGTGCAGGGCGGCGCGGGAGTCGCTGCCGGGGTCCGTGGTGTAGACGAACATCGTCTGGTCCTCCACGCCCGTGACCTCCAGGGCCTCGTAGCGCACGTCCACCCGGCCCACCACCGGGTGGTTCAGTCGCTTGGTCCCGTCGCGCCGCTCCGCGATGCGGTGGTCCGCCCACCAGTCGCGGAACTCGGCGCTGCCGGCGGTGAGCTCCGCCACGAGGCGGTCCAGGAGGGGATCGCCCGGGTGACGACCGGCGTCGAGCCTCAGGGTGCCGACCATGGAGGAGGCAACCGCCTCCCAGTCCACGTACCGTTGCCGGGCCTGCGGGTCCAGGAAGGCCCAGCGGACCAGGGCGCGCTCCCGCGCGGGACGGGCGGGCAGGTCCGCGAGCAGCGCGGCGGCGAGCCGGTTCATGGCGAGCACCTCCGTGCGGCGGCCGCGGATGAAGGCGGGGTGCTCCGTGAACGACTCGAGCAGCAGGTGCAGGGAGGGCCGGACCCGTTGGACCGGTTCCGGCACCGCCCCCCTGGCGGACACGGGCACGGACCGGGCCAGGTCGAAGAGGTGCCGGGTGGCCAGGTCGTCGAGCTCGAGCGCCCCGGCGAGCGCGGCCAGCACTGAATCCGAGGGGCGGCGGTGCCGGCCCTGCTCCAGACGGGTGTAGTAGTCCGTACTGACCCGGGCCAGTGCCGCGACCTCCTCCCGGCGCAGTCCCGGGACCCGACGCCGGCCCCCGCCGTGCCGGGGCGGGTCCACCAGCGCGCGGCGCGCCCGGAGGAAGTCCCCGAGCCGGGCCCCCGGTTCCACGTCCTCCGCGTCCGCTCGCCTGTCCGATCCTGCCGTCATCCCTGCCTCCCGTCCCTGCCGCCTCGCGGTCCCACTGTCGTCATCCCGTGGTCGTCCTGTCGTCCAGTCCTCGTGTGGTCCCGTCGTGGACGGGTGGCCCGGGGTCGTCGCCGCCGGGGCCGACGCCACCCCGGCCCAGCCTGGGCATGCCATACCCAGGTTGGGCTGGGCACCCCTGGTGGCGTCCCCTGAGGTCCCGGTCATGATGGACTGGCACGGCCGACGACGAGGAGGAGCGGAGATGACGACCACGGAGAACCCACCGCAGGCGGCGGCACCGGGGCGCGAACCGTTGTTCGAACGCCCCGGTGGACGTCCGGCGGGGCCGCGCCGGGCGTGGCGCGACCTCGGCCCCGAGTATGCGGCCAACGGACTGGTCGGCGTGGTGTTCTCCGCCTCCGGGCCGATCGCCGTCACGCTCGCGGTGGGCCTGGCCGGGGGACTGACCCAGGCCGAACTGGCCTCGTGGGTCTTCGGCATCTTCCTCTCCGCGGGGCTGGCCACGATCGTCATGTCCCTCGTGTACCGCCAGCCGCTGGGCTTCGCCTGGTCGATCCCCGGCACCGTGCTGCTGGGGCCCTCGCTGCAGCACCTGTCCTTCGCGGAGGTGGTGGGGGCGTTCTTCGGCTGCGGGGTGCTCGTGCTCGCCCTCGGCATGACCGGACTCGTGCGCCGCGTCATGACGGCCATCCCCATGCCGATCATCATGGCCATGGTCGCGGCGGTCTTCCTGCGCTTCGGCACGGACATCGTGGACGCCACGCGGGGCAACGCGGCCGTGGCCGCGCCCATGGTCATCGCGTACCTCGTCCTGTCCGCGGTGCCGGTGCTCGGGCGGGTCCTGCCACCGGTCCTGGGCACGCTCCTCGTGGGTGTCGCGGCCGTGGTGCTCAGCGGCCAGTTCGACCTGCGGGGTGACGGCCCCGTGCTGGCCGCCCCGGTGATCACCGTCCCGGAGTTCACGTGGGCCGCCCAGCTCGAGCTCGTGGTGCCGCTGGCCATCACGGTGCTGTTCGTGCAGAACGGCCAGGGCATCGCCGTCCTGCGCGCCGCCGGGCACCGTCCGCCGATCACCTCGTTCGCGGTCGCCTCGGGGGTGTTCTCGCTCGTCAATGCGGTCTTCGGGGCGGTGTCCGCCTGCGTCACCGGTCCCACGAACGCCCTGCTGACCGCCTCCGGGCAGCGGCACCGCCAGTACACCGCCGCCCTCGTCTACGCGGTGCTCTCCCTGGCCTGCGCCCTGCTCGCCCCCGGGCTGGTGCGGTTCATGCTGGCCACGCCGGAGGCGTTCGTGCTCGCCCTCGGCGGGATCGCCATGCTGCGGGCGCTGCTCCAGGCGTTCGTCACCGCCTTCTCGACCACGTTCACGATGGGTGCCCTCGTGACCTTCGTGGTGACCATCTCCGGACTCGACCTGTTCAACCTCCACTCGGCGTTCTGGGGCATCGTGACCGGCTTCGCGGTCTCCCGGCTGCTCGAACGCGGGGACCACGCCGCGTTGCGGGCGTGAGCCGGGCCGGGGGCCGGCAGGGCACGACGGCGCGGTGCGGCGCTGCTCGGGCATCGGCGCCTCCGTCCTGGGGGTGCGCGCCAGGCGCTGGACTGTCGTGACGGGCCGGGACGGACCCTGGGCGAACGCCCGGGCCCGGGCCACGGCGTGACGAGGGCAACAACCCCTGGTCCCGCGGGCCAGCATAGGCCCCGTGGCGGGCGGAGATCCAAGAGCCTGCCGCCACGGATTGAGTAGCAGCAGCATATGGATCACCCCCTTGGTCAGCCCTAGGGGTTCCCCTGATGTGAGCGCAGTCACCGTTCGGCAGACTGGCAGGCGTACTTTCCGCCATCGCGCCGGAAACGGGCCTGTCGGCCTGGGAGCGCGGTGTCACTGCCAGAAGGAGAACGCCATGACCGAGAACCTGTCCCATGTCCGGGAAGTCCTCACCGACGCCGTGGTCGACGACCGTGAGAAGGGCATCATCCGGGCCAAGCGCGAGATCTTCACCGACGAGGAGATCTTCGAACTCGAGATGAAGCACATCTTCGAGGGCAACTGGGTCTACCTGGCGCACGAGTCCCAGATCCCCAACGTCGGGGACTACTTCACCACCCACATCGGCCGCACCCCGGTGGTCATCACCCGGGACAAGGAGGAGAAGCTCAACTGCATCGTCAACGCGTGCTCCCACCGCGGCGCGATGCTGTGCCGTCGCAAGACCGACAACCGCACGACCTTCACCTGCCCGTTCCACGGCTGGACGTTCAAGAACTCCGGTGAGCTGCTCAAGGTCAAGGACGGCCGCAACGGCGGCTACCCGGAGGGCTTCAACACCAACGGCTCCCACGACCTGACCAAGGTCGCCCGCTTCGACTCCTACCGCGGTTTCCTCTTCGGCTCCCTCAACGCGGACGTGCTGCCGCTCAAGGAGCACCTGGGGGACGCCACCAAGGTCATCGACTCGATCGTGGACCAGTCCCCGGAGGGCCTCGAGGTCCTGCGCGGCGCCTCCACCTACACGTACGACGGCAACTGGAAGGTCCAGGCCGAGAACGGCGCCGACGGCTACCACGTCACCTCGGTGCACTGGAACTACGCCGCCACCACCGCCCGCCGGACCGCCGGCGACTCCGCCAACACCACCAAGGCCATGGACGCCGGCAAGTGGGGCAAGGTCAAGGGCGGGTTCTACTCGTACCCGCACGGCCACCTGCTGCTGTGGCAGGAGTGGACCAACCCCCAGGACCGCCCGCTGTGGGACCGCCGCGACGAACTGGTGGAGAAGTACGGGGAGGAGATGGCCAACTTCATGATCAACATCTCGCGCAACCTGTGCCTCTACCCGAACGTCTACATCATGGACCAGTTCTCCTCGCAGATCCGCCACTTCCGGCCGATCTCCGCGGACCAGACTGAGGTGACCATCTACTGCATCGCTCCCAAGGGTGAGTCGGCCGAGAACCGCGCCAAGCGCATCCGCCAGTACGAGGACTTCTTCAACGCCACCGGCATGGCCACCCCGGACGACCTGGAGGAGTTCCGCTCCTGCAACAAGACCTACTGGGCCAAGACCGCCCAGTGGAACGACATGTCCCGCGGTTCCACCCACCAGGTCGACGGCCCGGACGAGCAGGCCGCCGCCCTGGGCATGAACGACGTCATCGCCTCCGGCGTGCGCACCGAGGACGAGGGCCTGTACCCGATCCAGCACATGTACTGGCACGAGGTCATGGAACAGGCGGTCGCCGCGGAGGAATCCGCAGCCGAGCCGGCCCTGGCCTGACCGAGACCGACACGAACTGCGAGGAGCTGCTCCCATGACCACCACTGCCACCGCGGTGCCCACCGTCAAGACCACCGAGGACATCGTGACCCTCGAGACCGTCCGCGCCTTCCTGTACAAGGAGGCCCGACTGCTCGACGACCGCAACTTCGACGAGTGGCTCGAGTGCTACCACCCGGACTCCGAGTTCTGGATGCCGGCGTGGGACGACAACGACGAGCTGACCGAGGACCCGCAGTCCGAGATCTCCCTGATCTACTACGACAACCGGGGCGGGATCGAGGACCGCGTCTTCCGCATCAAGACCGACCGGTCCTCCGCGACCTCCCTGCCGGATCCGCGCACCGGTCACAACATCACCGACGTCGAGGTGCTCGAGCGCGACGGCGACCAGGTCAAGGTCCGATTCAACTGGTTCACCCTGTACTACCGGTACCAGTCCACGGACACGTACTTCGGCACCAGCTTCTACACCATCGACCTCTCGGGGGCCGAGCCGGTCATCCGCAGCAAGAAGGTCGTGCTGAAGAACGACTACATCCACCACGTGGTGGACATCTACATGATCTGAGGTCCCCCGGGACCTTCCGGCCGCCGACGCGCGCGGCCGGCCACCACCCACGATTCAGCGGGCCGCGGGATGCGGCCCGGACCAAGGAGGACCCATGGGACACAAGGTAGCCCTGAGCTTCGAGGACGGCGTGACGAAGGTCGTCAAGGTCGGCGACTTCGAGACCATCATGGACGCCGCCTACAAGGCGCGCATCAACATCCCGGCCGACTGCCGCGACGGTGCCTGCGGCACGTGCAAGTCGTTCTGCGACTCCGGTTCGTTCGACCCGGGCGACTTCATCGACGACGCGCTGACCGAGGAGGAGCTGGAGAAGGGCTACCTGCTCACCTGCCAGGCCGTGCCCGAGTCGGACATGAGCATCCAGGTACCGGCCACCGCCGAGTCGGCCAAGACCTCGGCGGCCGCGTTCACCTCCACGCTGACCCAGCTGGACAAGCACTCCGAGTCCACCATCTCCTTCACGCTGACCCCGGAGAACCGCGGGGACCTCGCCTTCCTGCCGGGCCAGTACGTCAACATCAAGGTGCCGGGCACCGACGCCGAGCGGTCCTACTCCTTCAGCACCGGTCCCGAGGTGGACGAGACCTCCTTCATGGTGCGCATCTCCCCGCAGGGGGCCATGTCCGAGTACCTGCGCGACCGCGCCCAGGTCGGGGACACCGTGGAGTTCACCGGGCCCTACGGCTCGTTCTTCCTGCGCGAGCCCAAGCGGCCGCTGCTGCTGCTGGCCGGCGGCACCGGCCTGGCCCCGCTGCTGTCCATCCTGGAGAAGCTGTGCGAGGGCCCCACGCAGTACCCCGTCCACCTCGTCTACGGCGTCACCCGCGAGGCGGACATCGTGGGCCTGGACTGGCTGCGCGCCTACGAGGAGCGACTGCCGAACTTCACGTGGGACTACATCGCCTCCGAGCCGGGCACCTCCGCCCCGCACACCGGCTACGTCACCCAGGTCATCGAGCCCACCCATGTCAACGAGGGCGACGTGGACATCTACCTGTGCGGTCCGCCGCCCATGGTCAATGCCGTCTCGAAGTGGCTGGACTCCGAGGGCATCGAGCCCGCCAACCTCTACTTCGAGCGCTTCGCCCCGAAGGAGACCACGGGTGGGGACGCCGAGACCGGCGCGCCCGTCCCGCCCGAGCAGGTGGCCGCCGAGGGTGACACCCTCACCGCCGCCGAGGCGATCTCCTCGCTGGAGACCGGCCGGCTGGACTTCCGCAAGGAGGACAGCTTCGCCCACCTGGACGCCCGGATGGGCCTGGAACTGGCGATCACCGAGCTCATGATGGGCCGGCTCAGCGACGAGCAGATGGCCCAGTTCCGCCGACTGGCGGAGGCCACGGTCGACTTCGTCGACGGCGACCGTGTCGGTGACCCGGAGGAGTACGTGCGGACCAACGAGGAGTTCCACGAGTACCTCTTCACCATCTCCGGCAACCCCACCCTGCTGGAGTCCTACCGGCGCCTGGACATCCACGCCCAGATGGCCGCGACCTTCGAGAAGGGCACGGAGATCTTCTCGCGCGTGGCCCAGGACCACCTCGACGTCGTCTCGGCCTTCGAGGCGCAGGACCGGGACCGGGCACGGGAGGTCATCATGAACCACGCCCGTGATGCCAAGGGCACCATGGACACCGCGATCGACGCGAAGGTGGCCGGGGCCTGATGGTGCAGACCTACGCCGGTCAGTTCCTGACCCCGGGACGATTCGCGGACCAGGTCGCCGTCGTGACCGGCTCCGCCCAGGGGATCGGGCAGAAGGTGGCCGAGCGCATCGCGGCCGAGGGCGGCGCCGTCGTGCTCGTGGACCGCGCCGACCTCGTCCACGAGGTGGCCCGGGGGATCAACGACGACGCCGGCCGCACCGGTTCGGGCGGTTCGGCCACCTCGGTCACCGCGGACCTGGAGACGTTCGCGGGTGCCGCCGAGGCCGTGGAGGCCGCGGTGGCCGCCCACGGCCGCGTGGACGTGCTGGTGAACAACGTCGGCGGCACCATCTGGGCCCGGCCCTACGAGGAGTACGACGAGGAACGGATCGAACGCGAGATCCGCCGGTCCCTGTTCCCCACGCTGTGGAGCTGCCGCGCCGTGCTGCCCACGATGCTGTCGCAGGGTTCGGGCGTGATCGTCAACGTCTCCTCGGTCGCCACGCGCGGCATGAACCGGGTGCCCTACGCGGCGGCCAAGGGCGGCGTCAACGCGCTCACCCAGTCCCTGGCCATGGAGGTCGCCGGACGGGGGATCAGGGTCGTCGCCACCGCTCCCGGTGGCACGGAGGCGCCGCCGCGGAAGGTGAAGCGGGGCCCCGAGGCGGAGTCCGAGCAGGAGAGGCAGTGGTACCAGGCCATCGTCGACCAGACGGTGGAGTCCTCGTTCATGAAGCGCTACGGGACGCTGGACGAGCAGGCGGCGCCCATCGTGTTCCTCGCCTCCGCCGAGGCCTCGTACCTGACCGGGAGCGTGCTGCCGGTCGCCGGGGGGGACCTGGGCTGAGCGCGGCTGCCGGTGGCGTCCGCCCCGTGACGGGCGCCACCCACACGTCGGCTAGTCTCGTCCGCATGCAGTACACGGTGCCCGACGGCGAGACAGCACCGGACCGGGTGCTGGTCGGCCGCGCGGGGGTCCTGGCCGAGCTGGACGAGGCCCTGCGCCAGGCCCGCCGCGGGACGGTGGGCACCGTGGTGCTCAGCGGCCCCTCGGGATCGGGCCGGACGGCGGTGCTCGAGTCCTTCCTCGAGCACTGCCGTTCTGCCGGCCGCGGCATCCGGGTCCTCAAGGCCGTGGGGGACGCCTGGGAGTCCCAGCTGGCCCTGGCCGGGTACTCCCAGCTCATGGACACCGCACCGTTGCGGTCGGCCAAGGGCTACGACGCCACGCCCATGCCGCCCGCCATGCCGGTGCCCGAACTGAGCGTCGCCCAGGCGGCGAACTACGCCGCCACCCTCACCACCCACCTGGAGACACTGCAGCTGCGGGGGCCCGTGGTGGTCGCCGTGGACGACGTCCACCATCTCGACGAGGCCAGCGTGCGCATCCTGGTGTTCGTGATGCGGCGGCTGAAGTCCTCGAAGGTGCTCTTCCTGTTCACCCTCGACCCGTCATACTCCCACGCCCTGCCCCCCGGCCTGCGCGACCTCCTGGGCCAGTACCGGGTCCGCCAGTTGCGCCTGGACCCCCTGGACGCCGAGGACGTCCGCCGGCTCGCTCGGTCCCGGTTCGGGCTGGACCTGGGGGACACGGCGGCGCAGGGCCTCGTCCGGCACACCCGGGGACTGCCGCGACCGATCCTGGAACTGCTGCAGGAGATGCCGCCGGAGACCTGGCAGAGCTGGTTCCCGTCGCTGCCGGCGAGTGCCCGGATGCAGTCCCGGGTGCGGGGACTGATGGCCGATGCCACGCCGGGACTGGTCGAGGTCGCCGAGGCCCTGGCCGTGCTGGGCTCTCCGGCCGGGCTCGCCGAGATCCAGGCGGTCAGCGGTCTCAGCGGGCCGGAGGCCGTGATCGAGGCCCTGGACGAGGGCCATCGCGCCGGACTGCTGCGGTGGACCGTGGACCACGACGGCTCGGCGGTCTCCTTCGTCGAGCCGGGGGCCGCCGAGGCGATCTACGAACAGGCCCTGCCGAGCAGGCGACTGGCCCGGCACCGGCGCGCGGCCGCCGTCGTGCCCCTGGAGGCCGATCGGCTGGCCCACCGGGTGGCCGCCGCGGCCGGACCGGACGCGGACCTGGCCGCCGAGCTCGAGGACTTCGCCGCCCGGCAGGGCGAACGGGGCGCGTGGCAGGACGTCTCGTCCGCCCTGTTCTCCGCGGCCCGTCTCACCACGGACCCGCAACGGCACGACCACCGGTTGCTGCGGGCGGTGGACGCCTCGGTCGGCGCCGGGGACATCGCCCGGGCCCAGACCTGGACCTCGGCCGTGGAGGCCATGCCGTCCTCCTCCCTGCGCTCCTCGGTCCTGGGCTACCTCTCGACCGTCTCGGGCCAGAGCCGCAGCGCCCGTCACCATCTCGAGGAGGCGTGGCGGACCAGTGACGCCGACCGGGACCCGGCGGCGGCCGCCCAGGCGGCCCAGCGTTTCGTCCTGCACGGCCTGGCGTCGTGGGACGGGCCGCTGATGACCGAGTGGGGCGAGACGGCGATGTCCCTGACCGAGGCAGGCAGCCCGGCACACATCGAGTCGGAGGCCATCTACGGGCTCGGCCTGTATGCCCGCGGGCGCCTGCAGGAGGCCGAGGCCGCCTACGAGCGGGCCACCGCCCGCGCCGGGGAGAACGCCCAGAAGCAGCGGATCCAGATGGGTGCCGCCTGGCTGGCCCTGCGGGCCGACCAGGTCGAGTCGGCGCTGGTGGGCTTCGAGGCGGCCACCCCCACGGAACATCGCGGCGGTTCGCTGCGCATCTCCCTGTGGGCGGAGGCCTGGCTGGCGCGGACCCAACTGGTGCTGGGGGACTGGGACGCCGCAGCGGCCACGGTGTCCCGGGCCTCGGTCCGGCTGGAATCGGCCCGGATGCCCCTGATCGGACCCCTGCTGTACTGGACGGCCGCCGAGCTGTGGTCCATGCGGGGGGACTGGGAACGGGCGCGTCACTACGTCTCCAGGGCCGCCGTCCACCCGGGCACCTACCGGGCCATGCTCGTGCCCGCCCACCTGGCCAGGGCACGGTTCCACGAGGCCCGGTCCGACTACGAGAGCGCCCTGGAGGCGCTCGAGCCATTGACGGAGATCGACCCCTGGACGGCCGGTCGCGTCTCCTTCTGGCCGTGGCAGGACACCTATGTCAACGCCCTGGTGATGACGAACCGGCTGGAGCGCGCCGAGGAGTTCCTCACCGCGTTCGAGGGACTGTGCCGGGAGCGGGCGATTCCCTCCGACCAGGCCCGGATGTCCTGGTCCCGGGGCCGGTTGCTCGCCGCGCAGGGCGACCCGGACGCCGCGCGCGACCACTTCGAGTCCGCACTGGGGCAACTGCGGGGACTGCACCGGCCCTACCTGCAGGCCAGGATCAGCTTCGCCTTCGGCCAGAGCATGCGCCGGGCGGGGAAGCGCCGGCTGGCCTCCTCGGTGCTCCAGGTGGCGAAGGACCTCTACGACTCCCTGGGAGCGGTGACCTACGTCGAGCGCTGTGACCGCGAGCTCAAGGCCACCGGGATGGACGTCGGCCCCGTCGACGCCCCCGCGGACCCCGTGCTCGTGGCCGCGGGCCGGGCCGACGTCGACCTCACGGCGCAGGAACAGGCCGTGGTGGAGCTCGTGGCGCACGGGGCCACCAACAAGGAGACGGCGCGCTCGCTGTTCCTGGCGGAGAAGACGGTCCAGTACCACCTGACGCGCATCTACCGGAAGCTCGGCGTCCGGTCCCGCAGCGAGCTGGCGGCCCGCTACCGTCCCGAGGACTGAGGGACGGCGGCGGGCCGCACGGAGGCGTTCAGGCTCGCGACGCCGGGACCGCGCTCGCCGGCTCGCCGGCCTCGACGCCATGGTGCCCGGTGGCGCCGGCGATGCCGGGGACGTCCGCCGTGGCCGCGGTGTCCGTGGCCCGTTCCAGCCGGGACTGCCGCGGCACGGCCAGGGTGACCAGAGCCCCGAAGAGGGCCACGCCGCCGAAGATGTAGAAGGCGGTGCTGCCGCCCACGCCGGCCGCGGTCAGCCAGCCCCCGATGAGGGGCCCGAGCACGCCACCGATGCGCCCGAAGCCGGCGACCCAGGAGACCCCGGCGGCGCGGGCGTTGGTCGTGTAGTAGTTCGAGCTGAACCCGTAGATCAGCACCTGGGTGCCCAGGGTGCCGACCCCGGCCACGGCGATGTAGAGGAACAGGACCGGCGCCGGGAACTGGAAGGTCATCAGCGCCAGGGTGATCCCGGCCAGGACGAAGGTGGTGGCCACGATCCGTTGCGCACCGAGCCGGTCGGCGGCCAGCGAGGCGACGATCCCGCCCAGCACGGCCCCGCTGTTGAGGATCAGCAGGAAGGACAGGGAGTAACCCTTGTCGAAGCCGTAGCCCTCCATGATGCGCGGCAGCCAGGTGTTCAGGCCGTAGGTGAGCAACAGGCCGGAGAAGGACATGAAGCCCAGCAGGACGGTCGGCAGGAAGAACTGGCGGGAGAAGGCCGCTGCGAATCCCCGCTTGGCCGGCGCCGCGCCGGCCTGCTGGACCACGATCTCCTCCAGGAGGGGCACCCCGGTCCGCGCGGAGGCGGCACGGGCCTCCTCGATGCGGCCGCGGGCGTGCAGCCAGCGGGGTGACTCGGGGAGCTTGAACCAGGCCAGCGGCAGCAGGAACAGGATCGGCGTGGCGCCGATCATGAACAGTCCGCGCCAGCCCAGCGGTTCGAGCAGGACGATGCCCAGCAGCGCGGCCAGGACGCCGCCGGCGGGGATCCCGGAGTACACGAGGGCGTTGTAGAAGTTGCGCTGGCCCGCCGGGGCGAACTCGGCGATCGTGGCCCCGGCCGTGGCCAGGATCACCCCGAGCCCCAGTCCGGTGAGCAGGCGCATCACGCCGAACGCCGCCACCGAGGTGGTCAGCGCGGTGATGAACATCCCGATGGAGAACCAGGCGATGCCGCCGAGGATGAGCCGGCGGCGGCCGAAGTGGTCGCCCAGGAATCCGCAGGTGAGGGAGCCGACGAGGACCCCGATCAGGGCGTAGGAGCCCAGGGCGCCGGCCGCGGCGCCGTCCAGCGGCCCGATCTGGCTCGGATCATCGAGCAGGGTGGACAGCACGGTGCCGTAGATGGTCAGGTCGAAGCCGTCGAAGACGAGTGCGCAGCAGACGATCGCCGCGACCCAGTTGGCCGTGCGTGCCTCCTGGCGCGGATCGTGGGCGAGGGGGGTGGGAGGGTGTGACATGGACTGTCGGTCCTCTCGGATCGGTTCGTGGTGGGCCGGCCGGCTGCCGGTCCCCGGGCTGCGTTCCAGAGTCCCAGAGGAGTGACCTGCATCATATGAGGGGTTTACCCAGTCCTCCGCCGGGGGGTGCGGCACCGGCGGGCCGTTGAGATCCGCAACCTCCTGATGCCGTCCGGACCCGTCTGGATGGACCCGTCCGGACGGTGGAACGCCCCCCGGCGCGTGGATAGGGTGGCCTTCATGATCAATCCAGCGCGACTGCACTCCGACCTGTCCCGCCTCGGCCGGGAGACCGCCATGTTCGAGGCCACCGCCGCCTCCCTGTCCGAGGAGGAGTTGCGTGCCCCGTCGCTGTGCGAGGGATGGACCAGGGCCCACGTGCTGGCCCACCTCGCCTCCAACGGCCGGGCACTCGTGCGGCTCATCGACTGGGCCACCACCGGTGAGGAGCAGCAGCTCTACCCCTCCCGTGAGGCGCGGGACCGGGAGATCGACGAACTGGCCGCCCTGCCCCGCGAGGAGCTGCTCCGCCGCCTTCGCGAGTCGTCCGCGTTCTTCGCGGAGCAGTGCGAGCGGCTCAGCGGCGAACTGGCCGTCGAGTCCGTGGACCTGCACGGCAAGGAGATCCCGGTGACCTCGATCGTCGCGCTGCGCATCTCCGAGGTCGTCGTGCACCACCACGACCTGGACACGGCGTGGACCATCGAGGAGGCCGACCCGGACTCGCTGCTCAACGCCGTCGAGGCCGCGGTGCGGACCATGCGCGCGAAGGGCGCCCCCGGCATGACCCTGGTGACCGAGGAGCGCGACGAGTGGGTCGTGGGCGACGGCGCCCTGAGGGTCGAGTCCGACCGCGAGGGCCTGCTGGCCTGGCTGGCCCGTGGTGACGGCGAGAACGTCGAGGCCGACGGCCCGCTTCCGGCGCTGCCGTCCTGGTGACCCCGACGCCGCGGTGACCCTGCCTCGGCGGTGAGCCCGTTGTCCGTCTGGCTCCGCTTTCTCGTCCCACCCCCGGGTCTGCCCCGTGCCTGAGGGGTGACGTATGCGCCCGTGACCTGCGCGCTTATCGTGTCCGGCGTCCTCCCTAGCCTGACGTGTGGTGTTCGAACATGCGTTCGAATACCATGGTGGGAGTACGGCCGGACCTTCCCCTCGGACCGCTACCTCCCACCGCCAGGCCGGGTCATCCCCGGTTCCGGTTCGCCGTTCCTTCCCAGACGGCCGGACCGGAGCCACCGTGGACCCCGGCACCGACGGCACTGAGAAGGCACGACGAGAAGGACGGGTATCAGGTCCCATGGGAATCTTCACGCAATCGGTCACGGTCGCATGCACGACCGCGGGGGTGCCGCTGCACCTGGGGTGGAACGGCCGCGACTACGTACTGGCCGCCGAACCGGTGCGCTGGTACGAACGACGGCGCTGGTGGACCGAGGAACACCGGGCCGAGCGAGGCCGCGGCGCGGGGCTGGTGGACCACGAGGTCTGGCGGGTGCAGGTGCGCCTGGAACGGGCCCGCAACTCACCGCTGCTCACCCTGGACATCTCCCACCACCTGGACTCGGGCCGGTGGCGGCTGGTCCGCATCCATGACGGCGCTGCCGTGCGCCTGAGGGAGAGCGCCTGATGGGCGGTGCCCCCGGGTTCCCCCATCTGCACGTCGCCAGCGCCTTCAGCGCCCACTATGGGGTGTCCTGGCCCGGTGAACTGGCCGCGGCGGCCGCCGCGGACGGCGCCGATCTCCTGGCCTGCACCGACCGGGACGGCCTGTACGGCACCGCCAAGCACGTCGGGGCCTGCCTGGAGCACGGCCTGGACCCGGTGGTCGGTGTGGACCTGACCGTGCACTGGGGGCCCGACCACACCGGCACGGGGGTGCTGGACAGCGCCGGCCGGGTGGTCGTGCTGGCCCGCGGGGGGACCGGGGGCAGCGGTTACCGTGCCCTCGTCCGGCTGGTCTCGGCGGCCCACGCCCACACCACGGGCGGGTCCGCCGGGGGGACGCCGTACGTGACGATGGCCGAGCTGGCCGGCTGGGCCGCCGGCCCCCACCACGGTGCTCCCCCGGAACTGTTCGTGCTGCTGGGACCGGGATCCGACGTCGGGCAGCTGATGGCCGCGCGCCGGTACACCGCCGGCCGGACGCTGCTGCGCCGCTGGAAGGCCGCCCTGCCGGCCGGGTCACTGCGGGTGGAGGTGGTCTGCCACCTGTCTCCGCCCGGGGAGAAGCTCTCGGCCGCGCACGCCGTGAAGATGCTCCGCGCGGCCCGGGACACCCGGGTGCCGGCGGTGCTGACCAACGCGGTGCGGTATGCCACCCCGGACGGTGCCGCCACCGCCGACGTCCTCGATGCCGCCCGGGCGCTGAGCTCCCTGGAGGCCCTGGCCGACCTCCAGCCCAACGGGCAGGGTTGGCTGAAGCAGGCCGGGCCCATGCACCAGGTGGCCCGCGAGGTCTGCCACGCCGCAGGGGCAGGGGGCGCCGGCGCGTTGCTGGAGGCCACCCACGCCCTGGCCGACGCCTGCCGGATGGACCCCGGCCCGGACCTGGGCTGGGGGCGGCCCACGGTACCGGAGGCCTCGGTGATCGGGATCGACGGCGACCCGGTCACCGCCCTGCGCCAGCGCACCCTGACCGGGGCCCACGCCCGCTTCCCGCAGCTGTACAGCGGCAGCCGGTTCTCGTCGTCGCGGGCCGGCCGGGACCTGGAGGACCGGTTGGAACACGAACTGGGGATCATCACCCGGCTCGGCTTCGCCAGCTACTTCCTCACCGTGGCCGAGGTGGTCCGGATGATCGAGGAGATGGGGGTCCGGGTCTCGGCGCGGGGCTCCGGGGCGTCCTCGCTGGTCAACCACCTGTTGCGGATCTCGAACGTGGACCCGATGCGGCACGAGCTGATCTTCGAGCGCTTCCTGTCCAACGACCGCTCCACGCTGCCGGACATCGACGTGGACGTGGAGTCCGCCCGCCGGCATGACGTCTACGCGGCCATCTTCGCCCGGTTCGGGGCCGAGCGAACCACGCTGATGAGCATGCAGAACGGCTACCGGGCCCGCGGGGCGGTCCGGGATGCAGGCTTGGCGCTCGGGATGGACGCCGAACAGGTGGACACGATCGCCAAGCAACTGTGGCGGTTCTCCGCCTCGAGCTTCCGGGAGGCGATGGGCCGGATGCCCGAGCTGCGCGGGTTCGCCGAGCAGGTCGAGTCCGGCCGGGCCGCGGGACAGCAGCAACTGGACCTGCTGGTGGACCTCACCGAGCGGTTGGACCGGTTGCCGCGGCACATCGCCATGCACCCGTGCGGGGTGATCCTGGGGGACCGGACACTGCTGGACCGGACCCCGGTGCAGCCCTCGGGCATCGAGCTGCCCATGAGCCAGTTCGACAAGCACGACATGGATCCCATGGGCATGCTCAAGCTGGATGTGCTCGGGGTGCGCATGCAGTCCACGATCGCCTACACGCTGGAGGAGATCGAGCGGACCACGGGGGAGCGGGTCGACCTGGAACGGGTGCCCCTGGACGACGAGGCCACGTTCGGGATGATCCGCACCACCCACACCCTGGGGATCTTCCAGATCGAGTCACCGGGCCAGCGGGAGTTGATCGGGAAGCTGGCCCCGGTCGAGTTCAACGACCTGATCATCGACATCTCCCTGTTCCGCCCCGGTCCCATGCAGTCGGACATGGTGCGCCCGTTCCTCGAGCAGCGCCACGGCTTCGCCGCGGCGAGGTACCCGCATCCGGACCTGGAACCGGTGCTGGCCGAGACCCACGGGGTGACCGTGTTCCACGAGCAGGTGCTGCGGACCCTGGACACCATGACCGGTTGCGGACTGGCGAAGGCCGACGAGTTCCGCCGCCAGATCGGCGGGCCGCAGGAGGAGGTCGTGGAGGCCTACTTCCGCGCCGCGGCGCTGGAGAAGGGATATCCCCTGGACGTCATCGACGAGGTCTGGGGCACCCTGCACGCCTTCGGCTCCTTCGGGTTCTGCAAGGCCCACGGGGCGGCCTTCGCCGTGCCCACCTACCACTCGGCCTGGCTCAAGACCCACCACCCCGAGGCGTTCCTGGCCGGGATCTTCGAGCACGACCCGGGCATGTACCCGCGCCGCCTGATGATCGCCGAGGCCCGCCGGATGGGCATCCCCGTGCTCCCGGTGGACATCAACGCCTCCACGGAGAGGTTCCGGCTGGAGTGGGTGCCGGCCCACCCGGAACTGCCCGGTGGTCCTGCACGTCCCGGACGTTCCCGGCATCCCGACGGCGGCCGGTGGGGCATCCGCCTGGCGCTCACCTCAATGTCCGGGCTGAGCGAGCGCGAGGTCCGGCGGATCGTGGCCGGACAGCCGTACGCCTCGCTGGCCGATGTGCGCGACCGTGCCCGGCCCACCCGGCGCAACCTCGAGCGACTGGCCCAGCTGGGAGCGCTGGACTGCCTGCTGCCTCCCGGCGGGGCCTCGCGCACCGACCTGGTGCACCACCTGGAGCTGCAGCACGCCGGGGGTGCCGCCGGGATGCTCGGCGAGGCCCCCACCGGGCGGAAGCGGACGGCGGGACCCCGCCAGGTGGACGGGCAGTTATCCCTGGACCTGCCGGACACCGAGGC
Organism: Citricoccus sp. CH26A; assembly: GCF_000224415.1. Taxonomy (GTDB): domain Bacteria; phylum Actinomycetota; class Actinomycetes; order Actinomycetales; family Micrococcaceae; genus Citricoccus. The sequence continues at coordinate 22,675 of NZ_AFXQ01000001.1, forward strand.
GGCGGCGATCGTGCCGATGTTCCCCGCCCCGAGCCGCGACCAGATGGTGCGCACCGAACTCGACCTGACCGCCATGGACACCACCGCGCACCTGATGGACTCGCACCGGCCCTACCTGGACGCCCTCGGGGTCACGGCGGCGGAGGACCTGCTGAGCCTGCGCTCGCAGTCCCGAGTGCTGGTGGCCGGGGTGCGCGTGGCCACCCAGACCCCGCCGATGCGCAGCGGCAAGCGCGTGGTCTTCATCTCCGTGGACGACGGGACCGGCTGCGTGGACGCCTCGTTCTTCACGGAGGCCCAGCACGAGACCGGGGAGATGCTGTTCTCGGCCCGGTTGTTGCTCATCGAGGGCACCACCCGGCGGACCGGGCCCAAGGCGATCAGCCTGCAGGCCATCCGCGCCTGGGACCTGCACCGGCCCGAGGCGCTGCCGGACCCGGACTACCTGGACATCACGCGCGAGCAGTGGCGGGCCTGGTTGCGCCGGGACCGGTCCGCCGCCCGGTCCGGGGGTGTCCGGGAACCGGTGCCCTGGGGTCCCGGGGCCCGGCGCCGGCTCGTCGAGGCCGGTGCCGGGTCCGCTCCGGACGCCGGTGCGCCCCGGGACATCCCCCACCACGACACCGGTGACTGGCCGGTCAGGGTGCGCGGCGCCGTCGGGCTCCCGCCGGAGAGCTCGGCGACCGGTGGTGATCGCCGGGGGAGGGGCCTCCAGGGTGCCGGGGTGCGCGAGCTGGACATCCACCGGCCCGTGCCGGTCCCGCACCCGGAGACCTGGGAGCTGTTGCCGACGCCGGAGGAGTGAACCGTCCTCCATCAGCGCCAGAAGAAGTGGTGCTCCACGCCGCTGGGGCTCGGGACGCTCTCGTGGTGGAACCGGTCCTCCAGGTCCGCGGGGCTGGACCACAGGCGCAGTCCGTCGCCGAACTCGACGGGAGCGACGGCGACGTGCAGGTCGTCGATGAGGCCCGCTTCCAGGAACTCCAGGACGGTGGTGACGCCACCCCCGATCCGGATGTCTTGACCCTCGGCCGCCTGCAGGGCGACCTTCACTGCCTCGTCAGGGCTCGCATCGAGGAAGTGGAACGTCGTGTCGCTGAGCGAGAACGACGGCCGGGCATGGTGGGTCAGGACGAAGACCGGGGTGCGGAACGGCGGGTCGTCACCCCACCAGCCCCGCCACTCCTCGTCCGGCCATGGGCCCCGGACCGGGCCGAACTTGTTGCGCCCCATGATCTCCGCGCCGATGTTGTGCGTGAAGTCCCGGACGATGTGGTCGTCCAGGCCGCGGCTGCCGCCGGGGTCCGTGCGGTTGGGCCAGCTGTCGGTCGCCCCGGCCCAGCTCATGAGCGGAGCCGGGTCAAGGTCACCGAAAGGGCGCTCCAGGGTCTGGTGGAACCCGGCCGCGATGCCCTCGCGGGAGACCGCGAAGTTCTGCACGCGGACGCGGGGCGGCCGTGGATGGCGGGTGCTGGACATGACGGTGTCCTCCGGAATCGGGCTGGGAAGGGGAGGTGGGCTCGGTACCGCGGTCTACCGGGCGGTTGCGACAGTGGCCCCCAGCGTAGGGAAGGCGCTACCGTGCGGCTAGGCACCGGGCGCGGCGCCTCAGGAGCATGTTGCCCGTACTCCACATCCGACGCGTCCGCCCCGCTCATCCACACATCCCCGACAGGTTCTTACCGCGTCCACGCTGCATGTTCGAATATATGTACTAGAGAAAGCCGGACGGGCCGGAGTCAGGCTGCCTGCCGACCAAGGATCATCGGCTGGCCACGGAGCAACGGCCGTGAAGGGGAGCAACGGCCGTGAAGGACCAGCGGTAGCGATGAACGGGAAGGAGAAGGCCATGGGCGGGCGGATTCCGGACGAATTGATGGACTGGAGCCTTCCCGATCTCCTCGATGCTGGCCGGGCCTTGGTCGGCGAGTTGGCCGGCAGGCTCAGTGACCCGATGCTGATGGATCACTTACCGCACTTCCCCTCCAACGACCGACTGCATCCGGCCGATGAGTGGGGACTGTACGCGGATGTCGTGGAGGACATCAGCTTCGAGGACGCCATGGCGCAGACTCCGGTCGAGGTTCCGCCGCCCCGTGGAACGTTTCCCGAGTTGCACACCTCGGTGGAAGAGCTGGGCCGGGTCGTCGATTCGGCGCGGACCGCTCTGGCCGGTCACACCGACAGGCTGTTCGACGAGCATGCGAGCCGGAAGGAGATCCTCGGCATTCCCGAAGGCAAGTCCGCCTATCGCGATGCCGTGGACTACCTGAGGGAGCACCTGCGCATCTCCCGTCGGCACGCCAGGTCCCGGATCGAGCGATCCCGGCACGTCCTGTCCACCCCGAACCTCGATCGCACCCAGGCGATGCCTCCCCGGTTGCCGATCCTGTCGCGAGCCGCCTCGGAAGCAGACCTGGACCCGGCCGCCGTGGACGTCATCGCGTCTACCCTGGCTGGCGCTCGGGTGGAGTCGACGGACGCGAGGGTGGCCCCTGCGGACGTGGAGAAGCTGCTGGGCGAGGGCGAACGGTCTCTGGTGAGTTCTGCACGGGTCCTCGACCCGGACGCACTGGGCAAGGTCTGCGCGCACTGGCGGATCCGTTTCGACGCGCTGGTGAACCCGGACGGTGCCGAGCCCACCGACGGCCGACGGCGGACTGAACAGGGGCTGTTCTACCGGGGCCGGCGGACGGGGCTGCATCGTTGGTCCTTGGTGGCCACCGATGGCCAGCACGAAGTCCTCAAGACCCTCGTCTCAGCCGCCTCGAACACCCGAGCGCAGAGTTCCGCGCCGTCCAACCCCGCCGGTGCCGCTTCCACTCCGACTGGCTCCATACCAACCGCCGCTTCCACTCCCACCGGCGACTCCATTCCAACGGCGGAGTCCGCGAGTCCGGCTCGGCAGGCCTGTACCACGGGACCCACGAACACCTCTCGTGCAGGCAAGAGTGCCAGTGCGAACAGCGGAGCCGATACGGCCGTCGACGTCGAGGCCGACCTGGAGGCAACGCTCGATGGTGACCGTGGAACCGGCGGTGTCCGTGATCCTGATGGCATGGACGGGGCCGACGTGTTCTCGGACCCCGGCATCCTGTGGGCGCAGCAGCTACGGGCGGCAGGGAAGCTCGAGGCCCAGGCAGAGACAGAGCGCGCCGCACGGTACGCCGCCGCGGCGGCCGGCGCGGCCGTGGGCTGGAACACTCCGGTCAGCGACCCCGATGACCTGGACGAACGGACCCGGAACCAACAAGAACTGGACGGAATGATCAGCGCCCTGACGGGTGCCCTCGCCCTCACCGCCGGAACCGACGCTCCCGACGGTGGTGGGGGAGCCCGGCCACAAGTACTCGTAACGATCGACTACCAGACGTTGTTGGACCGCACCGTCCGGCCGTCGTCGGAGCTCCCGGTTCGACGATCATCGAGCGGGTCCGCTCCAGAGGCCTGCCCGGAGCCCTGCTGTGACTCCAGTCTGGAAGCGGAGCCCCGGAGTGGCAAGAGTCCGGAAAGCGCCGGTACCTCGGCGAGGGACGATGGATCAGGAGAGCGCGGGAGCCGGTTCAGTTCGGCGTCATATGCCGGGGAGATCAGCCCCACCACCATTCGCGCCTGGGCGTGCGACGCTGAACTGATCCCCGTCGTCCTGGGAGGCGAGGGTGAGGTCCTCGACCTCGGCCGGTCCCGGAGACTGTTCACGAGGACGCTTCGCCGCGCGATCACGGCCCGGGACGGTGGCTGCACCGCGCCGGGCTGCACCATTCCGGCGCCGTGGTGCGAGGCCCACCACATCGAGCACTGGGAACACGGTGGACCCACCTCCGTCGACAACGGCGTACTGCTGTGCTCGCACCATCATCACGCGGTGCACGCGGGGGGATGGACGATCTCGATGCGCCATGGCGTTCCCTGGTTCATTCCCGCCGCATACCGGGACCCTTGCCAGCGCCCCCGCCGCAACACCTACTGGCGCCCCGAGACGGCTGCTGAGGGTCCGCTCGGGATCCGCCCCTGACGTCGAGGCCCGTCACGCTGAACGGCACTCCGCCCTCAAGGGATCCACGAGGCGTCTGGACTGTCCGAGGACAACCCTTGAGGGGATCACTCCCGGCGGCGGGCTCCGTGGTGATTGTCCCGGGGGCCGGACGAGGGTGAGGCGAGAGCAGGGGATCAGGCGCTCGCGGACGATCAGGTGGGTGCCGCGGACTGGCCGTCCGACCTGCGGCCCTGCCCTAGAATGGCCCGTGGCTGGCGGTGGCCCCCGTATGCCACCAGCCGTGAAGCCCCAACCAAGGAGGAATGGCCCGTGTCCGAGGCGCCGCAGAGCGAGCAGATCACCATCACCGTCAACGCGGAACAGCGGGAGGTGGCCCTGGGATCCACCGGCACGGAGCTGTTCGCCGACGAGAAGACCACCGTCGTGATGCGGGTGAACGGCGAGCTGCAGGACCTGAGCCGCCAGATCCCGGCCGGGGCCGAGGTCGTCGGTGTCGACATCTCCGAACAGGACGGCCTGAACGTCCTGCGCCACTCCGCCGCCCACGTGATGGCCCAGGCCGTGCAGCAGCTGCGTCCGGGTGCCAAGCTGGGCATCGGCCCGTACATCACGGACGGCTTCTACTTCGACTTCGACGTCGAGGACCCGTTCACCCCCGAGGACCTCAAGGCCATCGAGAAGCTGATGCAGAAGATCATCAACTCGAACCAGTCCTTCGCCCGTCGCGTCGTGAACGAGGACGAGGCCCGCGAGGCCATGTCCGCGGAACCCTACAAGCTGGAACTGCTGGGCAAGCAGGACCAGGCGGACGCCGTCGGCGAGGGGGCCAACATCGAGGTCGGCGCCGGTGAGATCACCATCTACGACAACGTGGACCGCAAGTCCGGCGAGACCGTGTGGTGCGACCTCTGCCGTGGCCCGCACCTGCCCAACACCAAGCTGATCTCCAATGCCTTCGCGCTGACCCGTTCTGCCGCGGCCTACTGGCTCGGCAACGAGAAGAACAAGCAGCTGCAGCGGATCTACGGCACCGCCTGGCCCACCAAGGACGACCTCAAGGCCTACCAGGAACGCCTCGCGGAGGCCGAGCGGCGTGACCACCGCAAGCTGGGCGCCGAGATGGACCTGTTCTCGTTCCCGGACGAGCTCGGCTCAGGCCTGCCCGTCTTCCACCCCCGCGGCGGCATCATCCGCAAGGAGATGGAGGACTACTCCCGCCGCCGGCACACGGAGGCCGGCTACGAGTTCGTCTACACCCCGCACATCACCAAGCAGCACCTCTACGAGGTCTCCGGGCACCTGGACTGGTACGCGGACGGCATGTTCCCGCCCATGCACATCGACGAACAGCGTGACCCGGTCACCGGCGAGATCAGCAAGCAGGGGCAGAACTACTACCTCAAGCCGATGAACTGCCCGATGCACAACCTGATCTTCGCCTCGCGCGGACGGTCCTACCGTGAACTGCCCCTGCGGATGTTCGAGTTCGGCGCCGTCTACCGGTACGAGAAGTCCGGCGTGGTGCACGGCCTGACCCGCGTGCGCGGCATGACCCAGGACGACGCCCACATCTACTGCACCCGGGAGCAGATGAAGGAGGAGCTGGCCACCACGCTCACCTTCGTGCTGGACCTGCTCAAGGACTACGGCCTGAACGACTTCTACCTGGAACTGTCCACCAAGGACCCGGAGAAGTTCGTCGGAGACGACGAGGCCTGGGAGGAGGCCACCCGCACCCTCGAGGAGGTCGCCACCGCTTCCGGGCTGGACCTCGTCCCGGATCCGGGTGGCGCCGCCTTCTACGGCCCGAAGATCTCGGTCCAGGCCAAGGACGCGATCGGGCGCACCTGGCAGATGTCCACGATCCAGCTCGACTTCAACCTGCCCGAGCGGTTCGACCTCGAGTACCAGGCGGCCGACGGCACCCGCCAGCGCCCGGTGATGATCCACCGCGCGCTGTTCGGCTCCATCGAGCGCTTCCTCGGCGTGCTCACCGAGCACTACGCCGGTGCCTTCCCGGCCTGGCTGGCCCCGGAGCAGGTCGTGGCCATCCCCGTGGCCGAGGCCTTCAACGACTACCTCGCGGAGGTCGTCGCGACGCTCAGGGCCCAGGGCATCCGGGCCCGCCTCGACGACGGCTCGGACCGGTTCCCGAAGAAGATCCGCACCGCCTCCAAGGAGAAGGTGCCCTTCGTGCTCATCGCCGGTGGCGAGGACGCGGAGGCCGGTGCCGTGTCCTTCCGCTTCCGGGACGGCAGCCAGGACAACGGTGTGCCCGTGGCCGAGGCCGTCGAGCGCATCGTGAGCGCCGTGAGGAACCGGGAGATCCAGTGACGTCCCAGCCGGGGCAGCAGGGAGAGCCGGTGCCGGAGCGGGAGTCCGGGACCGACGGCGGCCCGCTCACCGACGACTTCCAGCTCGCCGGGACGCCGGACGGCTTCGAGCGACTGTGGAACCCCCACCGCCTGGCCTACGTCCGCGGGGGACAGGACCAGGTCCGCGACGAGTCGACGTGCCCGTTCTGCGCCGCGCCGACGCGGTCGGACAAGGAGTCCCTCATCGTCGCGCGCGGGACCACGGCCTACGTGTTGTGCAACCTGTACCCGTACAACGCCGGGCACCTGCTGATCTGCCCCTACCGCCACGTGCCGGACTACACCGACCTGACGGTGGAGGAGACGGCGGAGCTGGCCCGGCTGGCGCAGATCGCCATGACCGCCCTGCGGGAGACCTCGGGTGCCACCGGGTTCAACCTGGGCATGAACCAGGGCAAGGCCGGCGGTGCGGGCATCGCCGCGCACCTGCACCAGCACGTGGTGCCCCGGTGGGGCGGAGACGGGAACTTCCTGCCGATCATCGCCCAGACGAAGAACATCACCATCACCCTGGACACCGTGCGGACCGTCGTGGCGGAGGCCTGGGCGGAGGCCGAGGCCGCCTTCGACGCGCGGCAGGCGGCAACAGCCGGCGGGTCCGGTACCTGATGCTGAACCGCCACGCCAGGACGCTGTTCACGCGGATCCTCACGCCGCTGGCCAGGTTCCTGCTGGACCGCGGCGTGACGGCGGACGCCGTCACGATCGCCGGCACCCTGGGCGTGGTCCTCGGTGCGCTGGTGCTGTTCCCCGTCGGCGAGCTGTTCTGGGGCACGATCGTCATCACCCTGTTCATCTTCTCGGACGTCCTGGACGGCGTGATGGCCCGACTGGCCGGAAGCCCGGGTGCCTGGGGGAGCTTCCTCGACTCCACGCTGGACCGCATGCAGGACGCCGCGGTGTTCCTGGGCCTGATGCTCTGGTTCTTCGGCCCGGGCGACCTCGCGCCGGCCGGCATCGCCGCGGCGGCGTGCCTGGTCCTCGGCCAGCTGGTCTCCTACGTCCGGGCCAAGGCCGAATCGCTGGGGTTCGACGCGAACACGGGGATCGCCGAACGCGCCGAGCGCCTCGTCGTCACCCTGGTCTTCGCGGGGCTGACGGGCCTCGGGCTGGACCCCTGGGTCCTGACCGGGGCGCTCATCCTGCTCGCCGTGGCCTCGGCCGTCACGGTCGGACAGCGGGTGGCCACGGTCTACCGCCAGGCAGGGGGGCGTGGCGCCTCGGACCGTGCGGCACAATGGGGGCATGAATGAGGCCATCAAGGACACCAACGAACCTCTCATCGAGCGTCCCCTGAACCTCCCCGAGTACTTCTTGCTGCTGTGCCTCGATGATGAGAAGGGCCGCCTGCTGCTGGACGGCCCGACCGTCGGCCTCGGACTGGCCGGCGCCGCGCTGGCCGACCTGGCCCGCCGGGGTCGCCTGAAGGTCACCCAGACGACCGTGCAGAGCATCGACCGTCCGGAACAGGTCTTCACCGGTGACCCCAACCCTCCGGCCTGGGCGCACACCACGGACCTGGAGTGGCCCCTCGAGCAGGTCTGGGACATCATCCGGGCCTTCACCCGGCACCGCGATGCCGAGCAGTGGATCAACCGCTTCTCCCGCCAGTCCCTGCGGGACGCCGTGGCCGCCTCGCTGGTCAAGCGCGGGATCCTGGAGGAGGACGAGAGCATCGTGCTGTGGGTGTTCCACCGCACGCGCTACGTGGAGAAGGACCACCACTTCGAGAAGGAGCTCAAGAACACCCTGCGCTCCGTCCTGCGCGGGACACAGCCCGCCGACGAGATCACCTGGCCGCTGATCTCCCTGATGCGCAGCACGCGGCTGCTGCACCGGCTGTTCCCCGACTCGGACAAGGAACACATCCGGGCCGCCGCCCTCACGCCGGTGGGCAGCCCCGGAACCACGAATTCCGTGTCCGAGGTGCTCCAGGCCACCGAGAACGCGATCGCCGAGGCACTGACGGCGACCACCGGCGGTGCCTCCGCCCTGGACTGACGGTCCTGCGCGCGCGGCCTCAGCGCGGCGCCGCGATCCTCGCCACCACCGCTGACGTCACCTGCACCAGGTCCCGTGGCGCGAGGCCCACCTCCAGGCCCCGCTGCCCGGCGGAGACGTGCATCCGGGGCAGGTCGAGGGCGGAGGAGTCGACGACGGTCGGGACCGGGTTTCTCTGGCCCACCGGGGAGATGCCGCCCACCACGTAGCCGGTGCGACGCTCCGCGACGGCCGGATCGGCCAGGGCCACCTTCTTCACCCCCAGCGCGACGGCGACGGCGCGCAGGTCCAGGGAGCCGGAGACGGGAACGACGGCGGCGGCGAGCGAGCCGTCCGGGAGCCGGACCATCAGGGTCTTGAACACCTCCGCGGGCTCGAGCCCCAGCACCGCGGCGGCCTCGGCCCCGTATCCCGGCCGTGGCGACGCCGCGGACTCGAAGCCGATCACCTCGTGCTCGACGCCGGCCCGCTCCAGGACGCGCAGGGCCGGCGTCGCCGCCGACCGGGACGGCCGTCCGCTCACCCCGCCGGCTGGCCGGCGAGCTGGTCGGCGATGTTGCGCTTGATCCGGCCCAGCATGGCGGACATGCCGCGCAACCGCAGCGGGGTCAGGGCCTTCTGCAGGCCCAGCCGGGAGGAGAGGTCCTCCGGGACGGCCAGGACGGTCGCGGCGCTCAGGCCGTCGAGTCCCTGGGCGAGCACCGAGGCGAAGCCGCGCGAGGTCGGCGCCTCCGGTGGTGCGGAGATGAACAGGCGGACGATCGAGTCCGGCGACGCCGGGCCGGAACCGGGGGACTGCGCCTCCCGGTCCTGCGCGTCCTGGAGCTCGACGGCGAGGAAGAGGGGGGACTGGCACTCGATGACCTGTTCCATCTCGTCCTCGTGCCCGGCATAGCGCTCCGGCAGCGCGGGGAGCTCATCGGAGAACTCGAGCAGCAGCTCCAGCTTCTCCGGGTCCGGCACCGACTGGAAGTCCTCGATGATCCCCCGGAGCGTCTCGGGGAGTGCCGTGGTGGTCATCGCGGCAGCTCGCCGCGGTCCTCGCCGACCGCGATGGGCAGGCGCACGGAGTTGCCCCACTCGGTCCACGAGCCATCGTAGTTGCGGACCTTCTGGTAGCCGAGCAGGTGGCGCAGCACGAACCAGGTGTGCGAGGACCGCTCGCCGATACGGCAGTACGCCACCACGTCGTCGGACTCGCCGAGGCCGGCGTCCTGCGCGTAGATCTGCTCCAGCTCCTCGCGGGACTTGAAGGTCCCGTCCTCGTTGGCGGCCCTCGCCCACGGCACGGAGGCCGCGGTGGGGATGTGCCCGCCGCGCAGGGTCCCCTCCTGCGGGTAGCCGTCCATGTGGGTGGTCTCGCCGGTGTACTCCAGCGGGGAGCGGACGTCGATGAGGGGCTTGCCGAAGTGGCCCAGGACGTCCTCGCGCGAGGCCCGCTCGGTGGTGTCGTCGCGCTCGGTGACCGGGTACTCGGCCGGGGAGACCTGCGGGACGTCCCGGGTGGTCTCGCGGCCCTCGGCGATCCACTTGTCCCGGCCACCGTTCATCAGGCGGGTGTCCGGGTGGCCGTAGAGGGTGAACACCCACAGGGCGTAGGCCGCCCACCAGTTGGACTTGTCCCCGTAGAAGACCACGGTGGTGTCCCGGGTGATCCCCTTGGACCCGACCACGCGGGCGAACTCCTCCGGGCCGATGAAGTCGCGCGTCACCGGGTCGTTGAGCTCGGTGTGCCAGTCGATCTTCAGGGCCCCGGGGATGTGTCCCGTGCTGTAGAGCAGCGTGTCCTCGTTGGACTCCAGGACCACGACGTTCTCGTCCTGGAGGTGCTCGGCGACCCACTGGGTGGACACGAGCTTGTCCGGGTGCGCGTATCCGCTGAACTCGTCAACGCCTGCGGTGTCTGCGGTGGTCGTCATCCTCGGCAGTGCCTTTCGCTTCGCGGGTCCCCGCGGGAAGGTGCTGCGGGGCGGTGACCGTCACGGGCCGTGTCCACCCTATCGGTGGGGGACGCCGGCTGCCGGTGGACGGCCATCGGTGTTCACATTACGCCACAATATCGCGTGGTAATTGGACACGGGGTCGGCAGGTGCTCCGGGCCCGCGCTCGTGGCCCGGGGCAGCGGGCGCGCACCGGTAGAGTTGCCCTGTCCTCACCCCCCTCACGCCTCTCTACACCGCCAGGACGGAGCCGCTCGTGGCCGAGATCGTTCACCTCGCCGACCGCACCCCGCAGGTGTCCGCAGAGGACCTACTGGCCGGATTCCACCCGTCCTACCGCTTCGGCGAGGTCTCCTTCGACACCTACATCCCCGACCCGACGCACCCCTCGCAGGCCGAGGCCGTGCATCGGCTGCGGGACTTCGCGGCCTCCATCAACGGCCGGGGCGGAGGCGCCGAGTCCGGGGGAGGTGGTTTCCTGGGCCTGTTCAAGGGACGGGACAAGCGCTCGGGGAACGGCCGCGGCGGGCGCGGGGGCAACGGCGCGTCGGCCACCGGCATCTACCTCGACGGCGGCTTCGGGGTCGGCAAGACCCACCTGCTGGCCTCGCTGTGGCACGCGGCCCCGGGTCGGAAGGCGTTCGGCACGTTCGTCGAGTACACCAACCTGGTGGGCGCTCTGTCCTTCCGCAAGACCGTGGACGTGCTCAAGGAGTACACCCTGGTCTGCATCGACGAGTTCGAGCTCGACGACCCGGGTGACACCGTCCTGATGTCACGGCTGATGCGGGAACTCGCCGACGCGGGCGTGCGGCTCGTGGCGACCTCCAACACGCTGCCCGGGTCGCTGGGGGAGGGCCGCTTCGCCGCGCAGGACTTCAAGCGCGAGATCCAGGTGCTGGCCGAGCAATTCGACGTGATCCGCATCGACGGCGAGGACTACCGCCATCGCGGGCTGGCCGCGGCGCCCGAGCCGCTGGCCGACGACGCACTCATGGAGATCGTCCGGGAGCAGTTCCCCCAGGCCAGGGTCGTGTCCCAGGACGACTTCTCCGCCCTCACCGCGAACCTGTCCCGGGTGCACCCGAGCCGGTATCGCACGCTGGTGGAGGACATCGACGTGATGGTGCTGCACGGGGTGGAGACCATCACGGAACAGGCGATGGCCCTGCGCTTCGTCGTGCTGGCCGACCGCCTCTACGACAAGGACGTGCCCGTCATCGCCTCCGGGGTGCCGTTCGACCGGTTGTTCACCGAGGAGATGATGAACGGCGGTTACCTGAAGAAGTACTTCCGCACGGTGTCCCGCATGACCGCACTGGTCCGTGAGGGGCAGATGGGGGAGACGGGCCTGTAGCGCCACCGGGCCCGGCCGGTCCGCCGGCTGGGCCCGCGGGGACAGCAGAAAGGCCCTCCCGATCGGGAGGGCCTTTCTCGAGGGAGCGGATGACGAGATTCGAACTCGCGACCTCCACCTTGGCAAGGTGGCGCTCTAGCCAACTGAGCTACATCCGCGTGGCCGGTCGGTCCCCGGGGGGCGTTCCGTCCGTGCGCGATACTGGGATCGAACCAGTGACCTCTTCCGTGTCAGGGAAGCGCGCTACCGCTGCGCTAATCGCGCTGGGGGTTTCCGGTGACCCGGAATCCTTCAGCTGCAGGTCCCCATCCTAGCGGATGGCGACCGATGCGAGGTGGGGACGGGATTCGAACCCGCGTACACGGCTTTGCAGGCCGTTGCCTCGCCTCTCGGCCACCCCACCAGGGTTGGGAGACTTGCGAGCGGATGACGAGATTCGAACTCGCGACCTCCACCTTGGCAAGGTGGCGCTCTAGCCAACTGAGCTACATCCGCACAGAAAACTGGTGACCGGAAGAACCAGTCACCGTGATTTCCAACGAGAGATGACTCTACTGCACGTTCGGGCCGATCGTCCAATCGGCCCCACGACCCGCGTGTCCACCCCTGTCCGGACGCGCCCTTACGGTGTCCGGACGGATGGGAGAATGGATGACCATGACGCAGCCCCGACTCGCCCACCAGACCGAATACGGCCGCATGTACGCCCGCAGCCTGGACGGCGTGCCGGAGGTCCCCTCCATCACCACGGTGATCGGTCAGCAGGCGGCAGACCTGAGCGGCTGGGCGGGTCACATGGCCGCCACCGCCGTCATCGAGGACCCGCGCCTGCCCCAGGTCGTCGGTTCCCGGCCGCAGCTGAAGTCGGTGGCGCGGCAGGCGTCCAGCGCCGCCGAGCGGTACCGGGACGAGGCGGCCGCCCGCGGGGACCGCGTCCACGACTACGCCGAACAGGTCGGGCTGCGGGCGCTGGGCCGGCCCCACCGCACGGCCGAGGTACGAGCCGTGCTGGCCGACCACGGGGAGGGCGCCTACGCGGACCGCTTCGACGAGTGGTGGGACCTCTACGACGTCCGCCCCCTGGCCACCGAGCTGACCGTCTGGAACGCGACCGTGGGCTACGCCGGGACCCTGGACCTCGTCGCCACCATCGGCGGACGGACCTGCATCATCGACTACAAGACCAAGGGCACCACGCGCGACGGCCGGGTGAAGCCGCTGGACGCCAAGGTCGTCATGCAGCTGGTGGCCGGGCTGCGCGCCGAGGAGTCCCTCGTCGATCCGGCGACCGGCACGTGGGAGCCCTGGCGCTACGGGGACGCACCGGTCCTGCTCGGCGTCGCCCTGGGCCAGACCGAGGTCGTCGCCCACCAGGCCAACCCCCAGGTGCTCCCGGCCCACTGGCGGAAGTTCTGGGCCCTGCGCCAGGTCTGGGGCTACTCCCAGGTCGCCGACAGCGCCGGCCCGGCACTGCGGCCCATCGGACCCCCTCCGGCCCCGGCCGCCGGACAGGCCCCTGCCGCCGGCCAGGGGACGGGCGCGACTAAGGTGGGCGCGTGAGCGTCCTTCCCATCCGCACCTTCCCCGACCCTGTCCTGCGCACGCCTGCGGCCGCTGCCGGGCCGGACCGGACCGACCTGCACCGACTGGTGCAGGACATGTTCGAGACCATGGACGACGTCGGCGGCGTCGGCCTCGCCGCCCCGCAGGTCGGCGTGGAGCTGCGCGTCTTCACCTTCGACGTGGAGGGGCGGCGCGGACACGTCATCGACCCGGTCCTGCAGACCTCCGGAGAGCTGGTCACCGAACCCGGCGAGGGCTGCCTGTCCGTCCCGGGACTGCACTACAACCCGGAGCGGTACTCCGAGGCCGTCGTGACCGGCGTCGATGCGGACGGCCGGCCCGTGGAGTACCGGGGTCAGGGCCTGCTCGCCCGGTGCTTCCAGCACGAGGTCGACCACCTGGAGGGCCGGCTCTACATCGACCGGCTGACGGGGGAGGACCGGAAGGACTCACGGCGCAGACTGCGCGACCGCGCCTACGGCCAGGTGTCGGGGACCACGCAGGCTGACCGCGCCAAGTCCGTGAACTCAAGCTTCGGGGGTGCCCGGTGAGCGCCGCCCGCGCGGACTTCCGCGTCCTGTTCGCGGGGACCCCGCAGACGGCCGTGCCGTCCCTGGAGGCCCTGGTCGAGGCCGGGTTCTCGGTGGTTGCCGTGCTCACCCGCCCGGACGCCCCCGTGGGCCGCAAGCGGACGCTGACGCCGTCGCCGGTCGCGGCGCGGGCCGCGGAGCTCGGGATCCCGGTCCTGCACGCCTCCCGGCTCACCGGGGAGCCCGGCCGGGACACGCTCGACCGGATCGCCGCACTGGACCTGGACGCGGCCGCCGTCGTGGCCTACGGGGCCCTCGTGCCGGCGGCGGGACTGTCCCTGCCGCGTCACGGCTGGGTGAACCTGCACTTCTCGCTGTTGCCCGCCTACCGGGGCGCGGCCCCGGTGCAGCACGCCATCCTCGCCCAGGAGGCCGTCACCGGAGCCTGCGTGTTCCAGCTCGAGGAGGGCCTGGACACCGGTCCGGTGTTCTCGCGACTGACCCGGGAGCTCGAGCCGGGGGAGACCGCCGGCGAGGTGCTGGCCGACCTCGCCGTCAGCGGCGCCGCGCTGCTGGCCCAGACCCTCGCCGGGCTCCAGGACGGAACCGCCCGGGCCGAGCCCCAGTCCGGGGAGCCGACCCTGGCGCCGAAACTCGGGCAGCAGGACGGTCACGTCGACGCCGGCCAGGCCGCCGCTGCGGTGGCGGCCCGCATCAACGGCACCACGCCGGAACCGGGCGCGTGGGCCCTCCTGGCCGGCCCGGCGCCGGCCGACGGCCCGGTGCGGATCAAGCTCGTCGGTGCACGGCCCGAGGCGGTGCCCACCACGGACGGGAACGCCCCGGCATGCCCGCGCCGGCCCGGGGATCTCGTGGTGGGCCGGAGGTCCGTCCACCTCCAGTGCGCCGATGGCACCATCCGCCTGGAGGGTGTCCAGCCGGCCGGGAAGAAGGTCATGGCCGCGGCCGACTGGGCCCGCGGACTACCCGAGGGTGCCCGGTTCCTGACCGGGTCGGAGGAGGCACGGTGAGTGAGCGGAACAACCGGGGACGGCCCGGCCGGGGTGGCGGCGAGCGGGGCGATGAACGCCGCGACGACCGCGGCCGGACGCGCAACCGTGGCACCTCGGGTGGCCCACGGAAGTACTCCGCCACGGCACCCTCCCAACGTCGGCGCTCGGCGGACCCGTCCCGGCTGGCGGCCTTCGAGACCCTGACCGCGGTCAGCCGCGACGACGCCTACGCCAACCTCGTTCTGCCGTCCCGGATCGCGGCACACCGCCTCGACCGCCGGGATGCCGGGTTCGCCACCGAGCTGGCCTACGGGACCCTGCGGGGCCAGGGGTTCTACGACGCCGTCCTGGCCACCTGCGTCGACCGGTCCCTGGACCAGCTCGACCGCCCCGTGCTCGACGCGCTGCGGCTCGGGGCCCACCAGTTGCTCGGCATGCGGGTACCCGCACATGCCGCCCTGGACGCCACCGTGGCCCTCGTCCGGGACCAGGTCGGCGCCGGACCCTCGGGCCTGGTCAACGCCGTGCTGCGCAAGGTCAGCGCCCAGGACCGCGAGGCCTGGCTGGAGCAGCTGGCACCGGCCTCCGGTGACGACGACGCCCTGGCGATCCGCCACTCGCACCCGCGGTGGATCGTCCGGGCCCTGCGCCAGTCGCTGGCCAACCACGGCCGTCCCACGAACGAGCTGGACGCCCTCCTCGAGGCGGACAACGCCGCCCCCGTCGTGAACCTGGTGGCGCTTCCCGGGCTCGGCGACCTGGCCCCGGTCCTCGAGGCCGGTGCCGAACCCGGCCCCCTCGCCCCGGACTCGGCGCTCTACCGGGGTGGCGACGCCGGCCGGTTGCCCGGGGTGCGGGAGGGCACGGTCCGCGTGCAGGACGTCGGCTCGCAACTGACCGCTCGCGCCCTGGCCGGGGTGGAGCCGGGGGAGACCACGGGCGAACGCTGGCTCGACCTGTGCGCGGGCCCCGGGGGCAAGGCGGCCCTGCTGGCGGCCCTGGCCCATCAGCGCGGGGCCACCCTGCTGGCCAACGAGGTCGCCGAACACCGCGCGGCGCTCGTCGAGCAGTCCCTGGCCGCGGTGCCGCAGACGGCGTGGACGGTCCGCTGCGGCGACGGACGGGACGTGGGCGATGAGGTGGGGTCCGGTCAGCGTCAGCCGTTCGACCGCGTCCTGGTCGACGCGCCCTGCACCGGCCTGGGGTCCCTGCGCCGCCGGCCGGAGTCGCGATGGCGACGCCAGCCCTCCGACCTGGGACCGCTCACCGAGCTCCAGCGCCAGCTGCTCGACTCCGCCGTCACCGCGCTGGCCCCCGGCGGCGTCCTCGGCTACGTGACCTGTTCCCCGCACCCGGCCGAGACCGTCTTCCAGGTCCAGGACGTGCTCAAGCGGCACCCGGAGCTGGAACTGCTGGACACCGTGGGCGCCCTCGACGCGGTGGCCACCGGGGACGTCTCCGGTGCGGGGACCGCCGGCGCACCGGGCACCGCCCAGCTCTGGCCCCACCTGCACTCCACCGACGCCATGTTCATGGCCCTGTTCCGCAAGGGAGCCTCGTGATGACCCACGCCATGCCGCACCGCGCCGAGCACACCCGGGGGATCCACATCCACCCGTCGATCCTGTCCGCCGACTTCGCCCGGCTCGCCGAGGAACTGCAGCGAATCGGTGGAGCGGACGCGGTGCACGTGGACGTCATGGACAACCACTTCGTGCCGAACCTGACCTTCGGACTGCCGGTGGTGCAGGCCATCCGCTCCGCGACCGACCTGCCCCTGGACGTCCACCTCATGATCGAGGACGCCGACCGGTGGGCTCCGGGCTACGCGGAGGCCGGGGCGGAGTCCGTGACCTTCCACGCCGAGGCCTCCGTGGCACCGATCCACCTGGCCCGCGAACTGCGCCGGCACGGCGCCCGGGCGGGGATGGCGATCAAGCCCCAGACCGCCGTCGAGCCCTACCTGGACATGCTCGCGGACCTGGACATGCTCCTGCTGATGACCGTGGAACCGGGTTTCGGCGGTCAGTCCTTCCTCGACGAGGTCCTGCCGAAGATCCGGCGCGCTCGTGAGGCCCTGGACGGTTCCGGCGTCCCGGTGGCGCTCCAGGTCGACGGGGGCATCACCGAGGACACCATCCTGCGCGCCGCCGAGGCGGGGGCCGACGTCTTCGTGGCCGGTTCGGCCGTGTACGGCGCCGAGGACCCGGCGGGCGCCATCGAGGCGTTGCGGCGCGCGGCCCTGGGCTGACCACCGCGGTGCCGGAGGGCCCCCATGACGCAGTGAGACATGGAACACGTCACCTGCACGGGATGCGCGCCCAGACGTGGCACAATGAGGTCCAACGTGCTCCGGGGTCGGTGAGAATCCGAACCGGCGGTCAAAGTCCGCGACCCGCGAGTCGGCCTGCAACCGCAGTGCCGATGGACGGTTGAACCGGTGGAATTCCGGTACCGACAGTTAAAGTCTGGATGGGAGAAGCACGTGCAGCCCCGCCGTTCGGCGTGGAGTCGGAACCGTCATGGTCCGCACCCACTCCGAAGGGCGGACTCGCAGCATGATTCCCCGGAGCCGCCGCGTTCCGAAGGGAGAATCATGGACATCATGCGGTGGCTCGTCGACCTGTTCACCTGGTACATCCCCGTCGCCGGCGGGGGTCTGCTGGTGCGGGAAGTGGTCGGCAACATCTTCGGACTGGCCTCGGCCCTGGGCGGCATGCGCCGCAAGGTCTGGGCGTGGCCGGTCGGCATCATCGGCAACCTGATCCTGCTCACCGTGTTCCTCTCCGGCCTGTTCGGCGGGGCGGACACCGCGAGCCTGCTGGGCCAGGCCGGTCGACAGCTCATGTTCATCGCCGTGTCCGTCTACGGCTGGCGGCAGTGGCGCCGGGCCAGGGCCGAGCGGCACGGCCGGCGGGGCATCGCCGACAACACGGCCATCTCGCCGCAGTGGGCCGGCTGGAGGGCCCGCATCGGGATCGTGGCCGCCATGGTCATCGGCACCGTGGCCCTCACCCCGCTGTTCAGCGCCCTGGGATCCTACGAGCCCGTGTGGGCGGACGCCTGGACCTTCGTCGGCTCGCTGATCGCGACCTACGGGATGGCCCGGGGCTGGGTGGAGTTCTGGCTGGTCTGGGTGGCCGTCGACGTCGTGGGCGTCCCGCTGCTGTTCAGCGCCGGTTACTACGCCAGTGCCTTCATGTACCTGTTCTACGGCGTGTTCACCCTGGTCGGGTTCTTCGTCTGGGTCCACGCCAAGGCACACAGAAGCCGGAGGTCGAGACCCTCATCCCGGACCCGACGGTCCGGCCGGCCGCGCAGGACCCCGTCCCGACCCCGGTCCACACGCCATGAGCGGGTCCGGCACCGTGGCCGTGGAGGCCACCCTCGACCTGGCCGTGCGGGCGGCGCTGCGCGGACCCCGGGGCGCGAACCCGCTGGTCGGCGCCGTGATCACCGTCGGGGACGAGGTGGTGGCCACCGGCCATCACCGCGGCCGGGGCACGGACCACGCCGAGGTGGACGCGCTGAGGCGGTTCCGTGCCGGAGGCCACGATGAGACCGGGGCCACCCTGTGGGTCACGCTCGAGCCCTGCGACCACACCGGTTCCACGGGTCCGTGCACCGAGGCCATCCTGGCCTCCGGCATCCGGTCGGTGCGCTACGCCGTCGCCGATCCCACGGGGACCGGTGGCGGCGGGGCGGCCCGCCTGCGCGCGGCCGGCGTGGACATCGTCCGGATCCCCGACGCCGCCGCGGGGACGGCGCTCTCGCTGAACCGTCGCTGGCTCGCCGCCCGGGACGCCGGACGGCCCTTCGTCACCGGGCACCTGGCGCAGTCCCTCGACGGACGGGTGGCCGCCGCGGACGGGACGAGCCAGTGGATCACCGGAGAGGCCTCGCGCCGCCACGCCCACGAGGTCCGCTCACGGGTCGACGCGATCGTGGTCGGCACGGGCACCGTCCTGGCGGACGACCCCCGGCTGACCGCCCGCCGCGACGACGGCACGGAGCATCCCGTCCAGCCCGTGCCGGTGGTGCAGGGCCTGCGCGACGTCCCCCGTGACTGGCTGCACGTGCGCAGCCACGACCCCGCCGAGGTGCTGGCCGCACTCGAGGGGCGGGGCGGTCCCTGGCCCCACGGCGGCGCCACCCCCGGCCACCTGCTCATCGAGGGCGGACCCACCGTGCTCTCGGCGTGGCTCGCGGCGGACCTGGTGGACGAGCTGTTCGTCTACCAGGCACCGCTGGTCATCGGGCACGGCCCCTCCGGCCTGCACTGGCCGCAGAACACCACCCTGGGCCAGTCCCGCACCCTCACCCTGGACGACGCCGAGACCGGCGGGCTCAGCCGCCTCGGCCAGGACGTCCTGATCCATCTCTCCGCCTGATCACCCCGAAGGAAGAAACATGTTCACCGGAATCATCACCGAACTGGGCACGGTCTCCGCGCTGGAGTCCCTGCCGGAGCAGGACGCCGCCCGGCTGACCCTGCATGCCCCGCAGTCCCTCGTGGGCCTGGAGGACGGCGGCTCGATCGCCGTCAACGGGACCTGCCTCACGGCCACGGACATCCGGGCCGCCGCGGGCACCGTCACCGTCGACGTCATGGGCGAGACCCTGCGCCGCACCACCGTGGGCACCCTGGCCCCCGGGGACCGCGTGAACCTCGAACGCTGTGTCCCGGCCAACGGGCGCCTGGACGGCCACGTCGTGCAGGGCCACGTCGACGGCACCGGCACCGTCGCCCGGATCGAAGTGCACGGCGACTGGCGGCAGGTGCGCATCGCCCTGCCCGCCGGCCTGGGCCGCTACGTGGCGGAGAAGGGCTCCATCGCCGTCGACGGCGTCTCCCTGACCGTGAGCGCGGTCAGCGCCCCGGCCCCGGGGCAGGACTGGTTCGAGGTCGGCGTCATCCCGGCCACCCTGGCCGCCACGACCCTCGGCACCCGCGTGGTGGGGGACCGGGTGAACCTCGAGGTCGACGTCCTGGCGAAGTACGCCGCCCGCCTCCACGACTACGACCGGGCCCTCGAGACCGAGGAGGTCACGGCATGAGCGCGATCCACCTGGACCCCATCGGCGCCGCCGTGGCCGCCATCGCGGCGGGACGGGCCGTCGTCGTGGTCGACGACGAGGACCGGGAGAACGAGGGGGACATCGTCTTCGCCGCCGATGCCGCGACCCCCGAGCTCGTCGCCCTGACCGTGCGGTACACCTCCGGTGTCCTGTGCGCGCCGATGCCCCCGGACGTCGCCCGCCGCCTGGAGCTGCCGCCCATGACGGACCGCAACGAGGACCCCAAGGGCACGGCCTACACCGTCAGCTGCGACGCCATCGCCGGCACCACCACGGGGATCTCCGCCGCCGACCGCGCCATCACGCTCAAGGTCCTGGCCGACCCGTCGTCCACGGCGGACCTGGTCAGCCGGCCCGGCCACCTCTTCCCGCTGGTCTCCGCCCAGGGCGGGGTCCTGCAGCGCCGCGGCCACACCGAGGCCGCGGTGGAACTGTCCCGCCTGGCCGGGCGCGCCCCGGTGGGCGCCATCGCCGAACTGGTCAACGACGACGGCACCATGATGCGCCTGCCCGAGCTGCGCCGGTTCGCCGATCGCCACGGCATGCCGCTCGTGTCGATCGAGGACCTCGTGGCCTACCTGGAGACCGGGGTGGACCCCGCCCTCGAGGGTCCCGGGTCCATGGCCGTGCCCACGGTCAGCCTGCCGACCCGGTACGGCACCTTCCAGGTCTCCGTGCACCCGGACCACGAGACGGGCGCCGAGCACATGGTGCTGCGCGCCCCGGTGCCGGACACGATGGACGCCTCCGGCCGGCCCCCGCTGGTCCGCCTGCACTCCGAGTGCCTCACGGGGGACGTCTTCGGCTCCGAGCGCTGCGACTGCGGCGCCCAGCTGGAGCATGCGCTGCGCCAGAGCGCCGCCGAGGGCGGGACGGTCATCTACCTGCGCGGCCATGAGGGCCGGGGGATCGGCCTGGCCAACAAGATCATGACCTACGCCCTGCAGGACGCGGGCATGGACACCGTGGCCGCCAATGAGCACCTGGGCCTGCCGGCGGACGCGCGCAGCTACCGCTCGGCCGCGGCCATCCTGCGGCGGATGGGGCTGTTCCGCATCCGGCTGGTCACGAACAACCCGGACAAGGCGGAGCAACTGACGCGCGCGGGCATCCACGTCGAGCAGATCGTGCCGAGCCCGGCACCGGTGACCGAGCACAACCGCGACTACCTCGCGACCAAGCGGGACCGGATGGCCCACCGACTGTCCGGGGACCTGGTGCCGGAGCACAGCAGCACGACGTCCCCGAGGGCGACCCCCACGATGACACCCCTCACGACACCCACGACCACAGGAGGACAGGCATGAGCGGACACGGAGCACCGCAGGGACTGGACATGACCGGTGCGCGCGCGGAGTCCCTGCGCGTCGCCGTCATCGCCGCGCAATGGCACGACGAGGTGATGGACGGGCTGCTGGCCGGTGCCCGCCGCGCGGCCGCCGAGGCCGGGATCGAGGCGGTCGAGGTGCGGGTCCCGGGAACGTTCGAGCTGCCGGTCGCCGCCGCCCGGCTGGCACCGCGGTTCGACGTCCTGGTGGCCCTGGGCGTCGTGATCCGCGGCGGCACCCCGCACTTCGAGTACGTCTGCTCCGGGGCGACCACCGGGCTGGTGGACGTCTCCGTGCGTACCGGGACCCCGGTCGGCTTCGGCGTGCTCACGTGTGACACCGAAGAGCAGGCGCTGGACCGGGCCGGGCTGCCCGGTTCCCGCGAGGACAAGGGCTACGAGGTCTTCCAGGCCGCCGTCCTGACGGAGCTGGCCCTGCGCTGACGCCCCACCTTCTTCACATACGACGGCGACGGTCCGGGGCGGGGTCGCGCGGTCGGTACGCTAAAGGGGTGAAAACCTTCGATGAACTCTTCGCCGAGCTGCGCCACAAGGCCGAGACACGGCCGGAGGGCTCCGGCACCGTCGCCGAACTCGACTCCGGGGTCCATGGGATCGGCAAGAAGATCGTCGAGGAGGCGGCCGAGGTCTGGTTGGCCGCCGAGTACGAATCCGACGACGAGGCCGCGGAGGAGATCTCCCAGCTCCTGTACCACCTCCAGGTCCTGATGATCGCCAAGGGCCTGACCCTGCAGGACGTCTACCGGCACCTCTGAACCGTGCCGGTTCCTGCACCCGGGATCGCCCCCGTCCACCCACTCGTCACCACCCCAGGAGAACCAGCACCCATGCTGCGCATCGCCGTCCCCAACAAGGGCGCCCTGTCCGAGGCCGCCCGCGACATGCTCCAGGAAGCCGGCTACCTCCAGCGCCGTGACTCCAAGGAACTGGTCATGATGGATCCGGAGAACCAGGTGGAGTTCTTCTACCTGCGCCCCCGGGACATCGCCGTCTACGTCGGCCAGGGCACCCTGGACATCGGCCTGACCGGCCGGGACCTGTTCCAGGACGCCCAGGTGAACGGGTCCGCCGAGGAGATCATGGCCCTGGGCTTCGGCAAGTCCACGTTCCGCTTCGCCGCGCCGGTGGGCCGGTTCTCGTCCCTGGCGGACCTCGAGGGCAAGCGCATCGCCACCAGCTACGACGGGCTGCTGGAGGACTACCTGTCCACCCAGTCGGTCAAGCCGGAGATGATCGTGCACCTGGACGGTGCCGTGGAGTCCTCCGTGAACCTGGGCGTCGCCGACGCCATCGCGGACGTCGTGGAGACCGGTTCCACGTTGCGGGCCGCCGGCATGGAGACCTTCGGCGAGCCCATCATGCGCTCCGAGGCCATCATCATCGGCCAGTCCGGCAAGCGTCCCGAGGGCCTGGACGTGCTGCTGCGCCGCCTCCAGGGCGTGCTGGTGGCCCGCCGCTACGTGATGATCGACTACGACGTCAGCCGGGAGAACCTGGAGCGGGCCTCCGCCGTCACCCCCGGGCTGGAATCCCCGACGATCTCGCCGCTGCAGGACGAGGGCTGGGTGGCCGTGCGCTCGATGGTGCGCAAGGAGGACACCAACAAGGTGATGGACGAGCTCTACGACATGGGGGCCCGCGCCATCCTGGTCTCCGCCATCCACGCGATCCGGATCTGAGAGGAGCCCCCCGTGACCGTTGCCGTACGTGTCATCCCCTGCCTGGACGTCGACGCCGGCCGGGTCGTCAAGGGCGTGAGGTTCGAGGACCTGCGGGACGCCGGTGACCCGGTCGAGCTGGCCCGCCGGTACAACGAGGCCGGCGCCGACGAACTGACGTTCCTGGACGTGACCGCGTCCACGGCCGATCGCTCCACCACCTATGACGTGGTCGCCCAGACCGCCGAGGAGGTCTTCATCCCGTTGACCGTCGGGGGCGGGGTGCGGTCCGTGGAGGACGTGGACAAGCTGCTGCGCTCCGGTGCGGACAAGGTCTCCATCAACACCGCCGCAGTCGCCCGGCCCGAGGTCATCGACGAGATCACCCGGCGCTTCGGTTCCCAGGTGCTCACCCTGTCCCTGGACGCCCGCCGCACCGACGACCCCTCCGTGGCCTCCGGATTCGAGGTCACCACCCACGGCGGCCGGCAGGGCACCGGCATCGACGCGGTGGCGTGGTGCCGGGAGGCCGCCGAGCGGGGGGTCGGGGAGATCCTGCTGAACTCCATCGACGCGGACGGCACCCAGGAGGGCTTCGACCTCGAGATGATCCGCGCCGTCCGCGCGGTCACCACCGTCCCACTCATCGCCTCCGGCGGTGCCGGGTCCCCGGAGGACTTCCCACCGGCCATCGACGCCGGCGCGGACGCCGTGCTGGCCGCCTCCATCTTCCACTTCGGTCCCGTGGACATGATCGCGCGGGTGAAGCAGGCCATCCGGGAGGCTGGTCACCCTGTCCGCTGAGGATCCCCGGACCGGCCGGGCCACCCAGGTCACCCCGCTCGCCCTGCAGCGGCTGACGGCACTGGGCTGGCCCGCGATCGAGGTCCAGCAGGTCGAGGGCTGGTCGGTGCGGTTCTCCTCCGGCATCACCCGGCGTGCGAACAGCGTGCTGTCCACCTCGATGCCGCGGGACCACGCCGAGATCTCCGCGGCCGTCGACGAGGTGGAGCGGCGCTCCGCCGAGCGCTGGCTGGCCCCGACCTTCCAGGTCTGGCAGCCGGCGTCGGGGACGTGGCTCAGTTCCGCGGCCGTGCCCGGCCCGGACGGCACGGCCGGCGAGAACGACGACTTCCTCGAGGGGCAGCAGCGACTGGCCGACCTGCTCGAGCGGCGCGGTTACGAGAGCGTCGCCCCGACCCGGGTGCTGTGGCTGGGCCGTGAGGACATCCCGCAGCACACGGCCTGGGACCCGCGCGTGGGGATCTCCGAGACCCTCTCCGACGCCTGGCTGGACGCCCACATGGGCACCTCGGCCGACGCGATCGACCCCGCCAGCCGCATGGTCTACCGCCGCCTCCTGGCCGGCGGCAGCAGCCGGTTCTTCGACTACCCGGACCAGGACGGGGCGATGGCCGCGATCGCCAAGCTCTCCATCGTGCACGAGAGGCCGGAACGGTCCTTCGGGGGCGTGTACGCGATGAAGGTGCGCAAGGACCTGCGCGGCCGGGGCATGGTCGGCCCGATCATCGACGCGATCTTCCACCACGCCGTCCGGATGGGCCTGGAGGGGATCTGGATGCAGGTGGAGGAACGCTCGGAGAAGGCGCTGGCGCTGGCCGCAGACCTGGGATTCACGACGGCGGCCCGGTACCGGTACCTGACCCGCCCCGCCTGAGCGCAGGTCAGTCGACGACGACCAGGGCGTTGTCCCGCCGCCCGAAGGCGTGCATGACGAGCTCGCCGGCCGGCCCCGAGATGGTCCGGGAGGGCTCTCCCGGACCGGGCTTGCGCGCGACGACCCGCTGGCCGGTGCTGCGGGCCAGCACGATCCCGGTGTCCTCGGAGCGATAGCGCAGCCGGGCCGAGCGGGCCAGCTCGGTGAACAGGGCGTCGGCGTACTCCTCGGCGAGGTGCCGCGGGGCCCAGCGGTGCTGGGCGCGCCGCACGTCCTCGGTATGGACGTAGAACTCCAGCAGGTTGGTCGCCTGCGCGGCCCGGCGCACGGCCGGCAGGTGCTGCAGCCGCCCGGCGAGCCGGCGCCCCGCCGAGGGGCCCGCGCTGATCCGCGCCACGAGGTCCTGGTAGGCCTCGGGGGTCGCCGCCGAATCCCCGAGGTCCATGGTCCGGCGCTCCAGCCGGGACTGGAGGGGCTTCACCACGAGCCCGGCCACCAGCGGCGATCCCTCACGCAGGACCACGTGCGCGGCCAGGTGCTGGGTCTGCCAGCCCTCACAGAGCGTCGGCTGGCCGGGACCGGCCGACAGCAACGCCTCCGCGAGTGCGTCGCGGGACGCGGCGGTGAAGTCCCTCGACGGGGCCCTGTCAGTGTCGTTCGGCATAACACGCCCCACGCTACACGGCGCATAGACTGGACCACCATGGAACAACCCGCCACGCTCGATCCCGCCATCTCACGCCTGCTCAAGAAGAACCCCGACGGACTCGTGGCGGCCATCGCCCAGCAGCACGACACCGGTGAGGTCCTGATGCTCGGCTGGATGGACGAGGAGGCGCTGCGCCGGACGCTGACCTCCGGCCGGGCGACGTACTACTCCCGGTCCCGCCAGGAGTACTGGCGCAAGGGGGACACCTCCGGGAACACGCAGGCCGTCGTCTCGGTGTCCCTGGACTGCGACGGCGACGCGCTGCTGGTGCACGTGGACCAGACCGGCCCGGCGTGCCACACCGGGACCCGGACCTGCTTCGACGGCCGGCGCCTGCCGACGCCGACCGCCCCGGCGCCGGGACCCACGACCTTCCCGATCGCGGGGCACCCCCATGCGTGAACTCGGCGGCATCACCCCCTCGGTCGGGGAGTTCGCCGACCTGGCCCGCCAGCACCGGGTCGTCCCGGTGACCATGACCCTGCTGGCGGACGGCCTGACCCCGGTCGGGATCTACCGCCGGCTGGCTGCCGACGAGCCCGGCACGTTCCTCATGGAGTCCGCGGCGCAGGGCGGGGTGTGGTCCCGGTACTCCTTCATCGGGGCCGGCAGTTCCGCGACGCTGACCACGCGCCGCGTCGAGGGCGGGGACGGACAGGACGGTGTCAGGGCGCAGTGGCTCGGCACCCCGCCGGCCGGGGTGCCGACCGAGGGCGACCCGCTGGAGGTGCTCCGCGCCACCCTGGACCACCTGGCCACCGATGCCTGGGACGGCTCGGGCTCGGACCGGCCGAACCTGCTGTCCGGGATGGCCGGTTTCCTCGGCTGGCCCACGGTGCGGCGCTGGGAGAGGCTGCCCTCCCCGCCGCCGGACGACCTCGGCCTGCCCGAGCTGGCCCTGAACCTGATCACCGACCTGGCCGTGCACGACAACGTCGACGGCACCGTGACCCTGGTGGCCAACGCCATCAACCGCGACGGGCTGGACTCGGGGGTGGAGGCGGCCCACGCCGACGCCGTCGCCCGCCTCGGGTCGATGGTCCGCCGGCTCACGGCACCCACCCACGACCCGGTCTCCACGGCCCCGCCGGGCTGGCCCGACCTCGCCCCCGGTGAGCTGGCGGCCCACGTGCGGGACTCCTGGACGCAGGAGGGCTTCCTCGACGCCGTGGCCAAGGCCCAGCAGGCGATCACCGACGGCGAGGTGTTCCAGATCGTGGTGTCGCGGCGCTTCTCCGCGGCGACCGACGCCGGCGGGCTGGACGTCTACCGGGTGCTTCGGGCCATGAACCCGAGCCCCTACATGTACCTGTTCACCTTCGAACGGCCCGACGGCGGCCGCTACCAGATCGTCGGGTCCTCGCCCGAGGCCCTGGTCACGGTGAACGACGGCTCCGTGATCACGCACCCGATCGCCGGGTCCCGGCCCCGCGGGGCGACGGTGGCCGAGGACCACCTGCACGAGAAGGACCTCGTCAACGACCAGAAGGAGCGTGCCGAGCACCTGATGCTGGTCGACCTGTCCCGCAACGACCTGTCCAAGGTCTGCGTCCCGGGGTCCGTGTCGGTCACCCAGTTCATGGAGGTCGAGCGCTTCAGCCACATCATGCACCTGGTCTCCCACGTGGAGGGGCGGCTGGCCCCGGGCAGCCGGGCGCTGGACGTGCTGGCCGCCGCCTTCCCGGCCGGCACCTTGTCCGGCGCCCCGAAGCCCCGGGCCCTGCAGCTGCTGGACGAGTGGGAGCCCCAGGAACGCGGACCGTACGGGGGAGTGGTGGGCTACTTCGACCTCGCCGGGAACATGGACATGGCGATCAACATCCGCTCGGCCCTGCTGGTGGACGGCACCGCGTACGTCCAGGCCGGTGCCGGGATCGTCGCGGACTCCGTCCCCGAGGCGGAGGCGGCCGAGACGGTCACCAAGTCCAGCGCGCCGATGCGCGCCGTGCTGGCCGCCGGCCGGTTGCGGACCCTGCAGGTGCCGGACGCCGGGGACGAGGACGCGCAGTGAACCTGACGCGACGCACCGCCGTGCTGTGGGCCATCGCCGCCGGGGCCGTGATCCTCGGGTCGGGCGCCCAGACGTGGATCCAGGCCAGCGGGCTGGCCGGGGTCCCGGATGCCACGGTGACGACGACCGGGAACCAGGCCGCCGCCGTCGTGCCCGCGATGGCGCTGGTGGGCATGGCCTCGGGCGTGGCCCTCTCGATGGCCCGGCGCATTGGCCGGGTGGTGACCTCGGTGCTCCTGGTCCTGGCCGGGGTGGCCACCGGATGGTCCGCGGTGAACGCCACGCTCCGGCCGGCGGACGCCGCGCGGGCCCAGGTCTCCGCGGCCACCGGCACCACGGCCGACGCCGCCGCCTACGCCCTGACCTTCTGGCCCTGGGTCACCCTGGCGGCGGGCGTGCTGCTGGCGGCCTGCGGGATCGCCGTGCTGGTGGCCGGCCGCGGCTGGCGCGAGAACCGCCGCTACGACACCCGGGCCACCGGTGCCGGGGCACCGGCCACCGCCGCGACGGCCGCCAGGACCGGTGCCGGCGACGGCACGGGGCCGGGGGCCGCCGGGCCGGTCGACGAGATCGATGCCTGGGACGAGCTGACCCGTGGTGAGGACCCGACCTGACCGCGGCGCCCCCGCCGTGATCTGCCGTGATCTACGCGGGGCAGCGACGGTTCCGTGGCAGAATGAACGGCAGAACCGATCAGCTTCCGCAGGAAAGGTACGGTCCATGACCACCACGCGCCCCACCTCCGACGACGACCTCGTCCTGAACGACCCGACGCACGCCGAGCCGCTGGGCCACGGCAACTCGCCGGCCGCCTGGACCCTCGTCCTGCTGCTCCTGCTCGGTGCGGTCCTGGTGTCCATCGGCATGCTCGCGGACCTGATGTTCCTCACCATCGCCGGCATCGTCGCCGCGGCGGCCGGAGTGATCGCGGGCTTCGTCATGGGCAAGGCCGGCATGGGCACCAAGGGCCACGCCAAGGCCGCGCGCCACTGATGGCGACGGTTCTCGACGAGATCATCGTCGGGGTCCGCCAGGACCTCGAGGCCCGGCGCCGCGAGGTCCCCCTGGCCGCCATGCGGCAGCGGGCCGAGGAGGCCGTGCGGACCCGTCCGGCACTGGACGCCCACGCCGCCCTCGCCGGTGGCCGCGAGGATGCCGGCGGCATCCGGATCATCTCCGAGGTCAAGCGGTCCAGCCCGTCCAAGGGCGCCCTGGCCGAGATCTCCTCGCCGGCCGACCTGGCGCGGCAGTACGAGGCCGGGGGCGCCGCCGCGATCTCCGTGCTCACCGAACAGCACCGCTTCGGCGGGTCGCTGGCCGACCTCGACGCCGTGCGCGCCGCCGTGGGCATCCCGGTGCTGCGCAAGGACTTCACCGTCGACGAGTACATGGTCTACGAGGCCCGCGCCCACGGTGCCGACCTGGTGCTGCTGATCGTCGCGGCCCTGGACGACGCCGAACTGGCCGGACTGCTGCAGCTCACCCACGACCTCGGCATGAACGCCCTCGTGGAGGCGCACACCCCCCAGGAGATCGAGCGGGCCGTCGCCGTGGACGCGCGCATCGTGGGCGTGAACGTGCGCAACCTCAAGACCCTCGACGTCGACCCGCACAACTACCGCAACCTCGCCCCGCACCTTCCCGAGGGCGTGGTCCGGGTGGCGGAGTCCGGGGTGGAGGGACCCGAGCAGGTCGCCGGCTACGCGCAGGACGGTGCCGACGCCGTCCTGGTCGGCGAGGCCCTGGTGAAGCACGGCGACCCGTCCCAGGCGATCCGGGACTTCCGCGCGGCCTCGGTGACGGCCCGGGCCCGCTGACATCCGGCACCACAGCACAGGCACTGAACAGACTGGACCGAGACATGATTGAGCACACCGGCAGCTACCAGAACCAGCCCGGGCCGTACTTCGGCCCGTACGGCGGCCGCTGGATGCCCGAATCCCTGATCGCCGCCCTCGAGGAGGTCGAGCGCACCTTCACCGAGGCCCGTGAGGACCCGGAGTTCATCGCGCGACTGCAGGACCTGTTCACGAACTACGTGAACCGGCCGTCCCTGCTCACCGAGGTGCCGCGATTCGCCGCCGACACCCCGGGCGTACGGGTCTTCCTCAAGCGCGAGGACCTCAACCACACCGGCTCGCACAAGATCAACAACGTCATCGGCCAGGCACTGCTGGCGCAGCGCATGGGCAAGACCCGCCTCATCGCCGAGACCGGGGCCGGCCAGCACGGGGTGGCCACCGCCACGGCGGCCGCCCTGTTCGGCATGGAGTGCACCGTCTACATGGGCGAGGTGGACACCCAGCGCCAGGCCCTCAACGTGGCCCGCATGGAGATGCTCGGTGCCGAGGTCGTGGCGGTCACGACCGGTGCCCGCACCCTCAAGGACGCCATCAACGACGCGTTGCGGGACTGGGTCGCCTCCGTGGACACCACCCACTACCTGCTGGGCACGGTCACCGGCCCGGCACCGTTTCCCGCCATGGTCCGCTACTTCCACTCCGTCATCGGCGAGGAGGCCCGCGAGCAGGTCCTGGCCCAGACCGGACGCCTGCCCGACGCCGTGTGCGCCTGCGTGGGCGGCGGATCCAATGCGATGGGCATCTTCCACGGCTTCCTGGACGACCCGGGCGTCGAGCTCTACGGCCTGGAGGCCGGCGGGGAGGGCATGGACACCGGCCGCCACGCCGCCTCCATCAACCTGGGCCGCACCGGTGTGCTGCACGGCGCGCGCACCTACCTCATGCAGGACGAGGACGGACAGACCGTCGACTCGCACTCCATCTCCGCCGGCCTCGACTACCCGGCCGTCGGTCCCGAGCACGCCTGGCTGCACGACACCGGCCGGGCCACGTACGAGCCGGTCACCGACACCGAGTGCATGGACGCCTTCCAGCGGCTGTGCCGGACCGAGGGCATCGTCCCGGCGATCGAGTCCTCCCACGCCCTGGCCGGCGCCCTGCGACTGGCCCGCCGCTGGACGGACGAGGGCCTCGTCGGCCCGGACACCCCCGAGGACGAGCAGAAGATCATCGTCGTGAACCTCTCCGGACGCGGCGACAAGGACGTGGCCACCGCCGCGAAGTACTTCGGGATGCTGCCGGACGCCGAGACCCCCGCCGGCGGGGACGCCGAGGCCGTCGCGGCCCGGCCGGAAGGAGCCCAGAGCTGATGTCCGAGACCGTCAACACCGTGCACTCGCGCACCGCCGACGCGATCGAGGCCGCCCGCGCGGCCGGGCGCACCGCCCTGATCGGCTACCTGCCCGCCGGGTACCCCACCGTCCAGGACTCCATCGAGGCGGCCGTGGCCCTCGGCAACAACGGGGCGGATGTCATCGAGATCGGCATCCCCTACTCGGACCCGGTCATGGACGGCCCGGTCATCCAGGCGGCCACCAGCCAGGTCCTGGCCGACGGCTTCCGGATCGACTCGGTCTTCGACATCGTCAAGGCCGTCTCGGCACGGACCGATGCGGTCGTGCTCGTGATGACCTACTGGAACATCGTGGACCGGATGGGCGTGCACACCTTCGCCCGCCGGTTGTCCGAGGCCGGGGGAGCGGGCATCATCACCCCGGATCTCGTCCCCGAGGAGGCCGGTGACTGGTTCGAGGCCTCGGACCGGTACGGGCTGGACCGGGTCTTCCTCACCGCCCCCAGCTCCACCGACGAGCGGATCAAGCTCGTCGTCGGGTCAAGCCGCGGCTTCGTCTACGGCGTCTCCGTCATGGGCGTCACCGGCGCCCGCACGGAGGTCTCCTCGGCCGCCGAGCAGGTGGTGGCCCGCGCCCATGCGGCCGGGGCCCCGCGCGTCGCGGTCGGGCTGGGCATCTCCCGGCCCGAGCACATCCGCGAGATCGGGCGGTACGCCGACGGCGCGATCGTGGGCACCGCCCTGGTGAGCGCCCTGCGCGACGGCGGCCCGGCCGCCGTCGGGACGCTGACCGCCGAGCTGGCGACCGGAGCGGTCAGGGACGGGGCCGACGCGTGAACTCGGTGCTCGTCACCGGAGCCATCCCCGCTCCCGGCTGGGACGGCTTCCACCTCGGACCGGTGACGGTCCACGCCTACGCGCTGTGCATCATCGCCGGGATCATCGCCGGCCTGTGGCTCGGTACCGCCCGCTGGAAGGCCCGCGGCGGCCCCGAGGGCGGGATCATCGACGTCTCCATCTGGGCGATCCTGTTCGGGCTCGTCGGCGCCCGGCTCTATCACGTGTTCTCCTCGCCGGACGCCTACTTCGGCCCGGGGTTCGACGGCACCGGTGACCTGACGAGGATCTGGCGGGTCTGGGAGGGCGGCCTGGGGATCTGGGGCGCCGTGGCCCTGGGCGCCGTCGGTGCCCTGATCGCCTGCCGTCGCTACGGGTTCAAGCTCTCCGCCTATGCCGACGTCGTGGCCCCCGGCGTGCTGCTGGCCCAGGCCATCGGCCGGCTGGGCAACTACTTCAACCAGGAACTCTTCGGCGGCCCCACCACCCTGCCGTGGGGCCTGCAGGTCAGCCCCGCGAGCCCCAACTGGCCCGCCGGGACCCTGGAGGGCACGCTGTTCCACCCCACCTTCCTCTACGAGATGCTGTGGAACCTGGCCGGCGTCGGTCTCCTGCTGCTCATCGACCGGCGTCTGCGCCTGCGCCGCGGGATGATGGTCTGGGCCTACGTCGCCTGGTACACGGCCGGGCGCACCTGGATCGAGATGATGCGCATCGACGATGCCGAGATGATCACCCTCTTCGGCGTCACCCAGCGGCTCAACGTGTGGACCTCCCTGCTGCTGTTCCTGGTCGCCGTGGGCTTCCTCATCGGGCTCTGGGCCACCCGGTCCGGGACCGCCGAGGCACGGGCCGCCGCCGACTCCGTCTGGCGGCCGGGTCGCGCACCGGCCGCCGTGGAGGAGGGCACGGACGCCGCCGCCCCCGCCCCGGCCGGAACCACGCCGGAAACGCAGCCGACGCCTGACGGTCACAAAGTTAACGCGGACGAAACACGGAATGAGGGTTTTTCGCGTCGAAACGACGCGTGATCCCCCCACCGGTCGCTAGTATTTACTCCACTGCACCGGCCACGGGTGACGCGGATGATCTCCAGCGTGCCTGAGCCGTCACCGGGGCCAATGACGTCCCCTTCCACCGCCCGAGCTCGCTCGGCACACCGGAAGGACCTCCATGACGTCACGCCCAGCTGCGGAGAACGCCCCCCGAGACGATGACGCGGCCCTGCCCGACGACAGCGCCGCCGAGGCCATGGCGCGGGACCCGAAGAACCCGTTCAACCGCTTCTCCGCCATCCCGCCCGAGCAGGGCCTGTACCGTCCGGACACGGAGACCGAGAACTGCGGCCTGGCCGTGATCGCCACCCTGCGCGGTACGCCCGGCCACGACATCGTCGAGCACGCCCTGGTGGCCCTGCGCAACCTGGAGCACCGCGGCGGCGTCGGCGGCGACGACGGCACCGGCGACGGCGCCGGCCTGCTGATGCAGGTGCCGGACGAGTTCCTGCGCGCCGTCGTCGGCTTCGAGCTGCCCGCCGCCGGGGACTACGCCGTCGGCACCGCCTTCCTGCCCCAGCCCCAGGCCGAGTACGACGAGGCCGTGGCGGGGATCGAGCGACTGGCCGCCGACGAGGGACTGACCGTGCTGGGCTGGCGCCCGGTCCCGGTCGACGAGACCGTCATCGGTGCCTCCGCGCGATCGGTGATGCCGCGTTTCGAGCAGCTGTTCATCACCGCCGACGACTCCCTGGACGTGCGCGCCTGGCGGTTGCGCAAGCGGGCCCAGAACCGGTTCGGCGTGTACTTCCCGTCGCTCTCCCCGCAGACCATCGTCTACAAGGGCATGCTGTCCACGGGGCAGTTGCAGCCGTTCTACCCGGACCTGTCCGATCCCCGGTTCAAGACCTCGCTGGGGATCGTGCACTCCCGATTCTCCACCAACACCTTCCCGTCCTGGCCGCTGGCCCAGCCGTTCCGCACCATCGCCCACAACGGCGAGATCAACACCGTCAAGGGCAACCGCAACTGGATGCGCGCCCGGCAGTCCCTGCTGGACTCTCCCGTGCTCGGCGAGGACCCGGAGAAGCTCTACCCCATCTGCACGCCGGGGGCCTCGGACTCCCAGTCCTTCGACGAGGTGGCCGAGCTGCTGATGCTGGGCGGGCGGCCGCTGAGCCACGCGGTCATGATGATGATCCCGGAGGCCTGGGAGAACCACGGCTCCATGGACCCGGACCGGCGCGCGTTCTACCAGTACCACTCCATGCTCATGGAGCCGTGGGACGGGCCCGCCGCCGTCGCCTTCACGGACGGTCGCCAGGTCGGTGCCGTGCTGGACCGCAACGGTCTGCGCCCGGCCCGCTACTGGGTCACCGACGACGGCCTGGTGGTGCTGGCCTCCGAGGTCGGCGTGCTGCCCCTGGCCCCGGAGCGCGTCGTCCGCAAGGGCCGCGTCGCACCGGGCCGGATGTTCCTCGTGGACGCCGTGGCCGGCCGGATCATCGAGGACGACGAGGTCAAGGCCGAGGTGGCCGCCGCCAACCCGTGGCGCCGCTGGGTGGCGGAGAACCTGGTGGACCTGGCGGACCTGCCCGAGCGCGAGCACGTGCGCTACTCGGCCCAGTCCGTGGCCCACCGCCAGCGGACCTTCGGCTACACCACCGAGGAGCTGCGCGTGCTCATCGGGCCCATGGCCGCCACGGGTGCCGAGCCCCTCGGCGCCATGGGCACGGACACCCCGATCGCGGTGCTCTCGAAGCGTCCGCGGCTGCTGTTCGACTACTTCACGCAGTCCTTCGCGCAGGTCACCAACCCGCCGCTGGACGCGATCCGCGAGGAACTGGTCACCTCGATGCGCACCTCGATCGGCCCGGACGGCAACCTGCTGTCCACGGAGCAGGTGCGCACCCGGCACGTGAACCTCGAGTTCCCCGTGATCGACAACGACCAGCTGGCCAAGATCGCCAACCTGCGCGAGCAGCCCATTGAGGGCGGAGCCTCGCGGCGCGGCGCCAAGGTCGCCCTGAAGGTGCGCGGCCTGTACCGGGTCGACGCCGGCGCGGCCGGCCTGCGCGCCCGGCTCACCGAGATCTGCGAGCAGGTCTCCACCGCGGTGAACCGCGGGGTGCAGTTCATCGTGCTCTCCGACCGCGACTCCAACGCCCAGTGGGCGCCGATCCCCTCGCTGCTGCTGCTCTCGGCCGTGCACCACCACCTGCTGTCCTCCGCCAACCGGACGCGGGCCTCGCTGCTCGTGGAGGCCGGGGACGTCCGCGAGGTCCACCACGTGGCGGTGCTGATCGGCTACGGCGCCTCGGCCGTCAACCCGTACCTGGCCATGGAGTCCGCCGAGGCGCTCGTGCGCACCGGCGCCATCACCGGCGTCACCGCGGAGCAGGCCGTGGCCAACCTGATCAAGGCCCTGGGCAAGGGCGTGCAGAAGATCATGTCCAAGATGGGCATCTCCACGGTCGCCTCCTACTGCGGTGCCCAGACCTTCGAGGCCATCGGCCTGTCCCGGTCCCTCGTGGACCGGTACTTCGCCGGCACCCACACCCCCATGGGCGGAGTGGGCCTGGAGGTCATCGCCGCGGAGAACCAGCAGCGGCACTGGGCGGCGTACCCCCCGGACGGCAACGACATCGACCCGTACCGCGAGCTGGAGACGGGCGGGGAGTACCAGTGGCGCCGGGACGGACCGCCGCACCTGTTCAACCCGGAGACGGTGTTCCGGCTGCAGCACTCCACCCGGACCCGCCAGTACGACGTCTTCAAGGACTACACCCGCCGGGTGGACGAGCAGTCCCAGGACCTGATGACCCTGCGCGGACTGCTGCGCCTGAAGACGGGGGTGCGCGAGCCGGTCCCGCTGGAGGAGGTCGAGCCGGTCTCCTCGATCGTGAAGCGCTTCTCCACCGGGGCGATGAGCTACGGCTCCATCTCCCGGGAGGCGCACGAGACGCTGGCCATCGCCATGAACCGGCTGGGCGGCAAGTCCAACACCGGTGAGGGCGGAGAGGACCCCGAGCGACTGCTCGACCCGGAGCGCCGCTCGGCGATCAAGCAGATCGCCTCCGGCCGCTTCGGCGTGACCAGCCTGTACCTGGCCACCGCGGACGACCTGCAGATCAAGATGGCCCAGGGCGCCAAGCCCGGCGAGGGCGGCCAGCTGATGGGCACCAAGGTCTACCCCTGGGTGGCGTCCACGCGGCACTCCACGCCCGGGGTGTCCCTGGTGTCCCCGCCGCCGCACCACGACATCTACTCGATCGAGGACCTCGCCGAGCTGATCCACGACCTCAAGCGCGCCAACCCGGCCGCCCGCGTGCACGTCAAGCTCGTCTCCGAGTCCGGGGTGGGCACCGTGGCGGCCGGCGTGACCAAGGCCAAGGCCGACGTCGTGCTCATCTCCGGCCACGACGGCGGCACCGGCGCCTCGCCGCTGAACTCGCTCAAGCACGCCGGCGCCCCCTGGGAGCTGGGCCTGGCCGAGGCCCAGCAGACGCTGATGCTCAACGGGCTGCGCGACCGCGTCGTGGTCCAGGTCGACGGGCAGCTGAAGACGGGCCGCGACGTGGTGATCGCCGCCCTGCTGGGCGCCGAGGAGTACGGCTTCGCCACCGCGCCGCTCGTGGTCTCCGGCTGCATCATGATGCGGGTGTGCCACCTGGACACCTGCCCCGTGGGCGTGGCCACCCAGAACCCCGAGCTGCGCTCCCGCTTCACCGGGACCCCGGAGTTCGTGGTCACGTTCTTCGAGTACATCGCGGAGGAGGTGCGCGAGTACCTCGCCGAGCTGGGCTTCCGGTCCCTCGACGAGGCGATCGGCCACATCGAGGTCCTCGACCGGGACGAGTCCCTGGACCACTGGAAGACCGGGGGGCTGGACCTGTCCGGCATCCTGTCCGGCTACGATCCGGCCGACCCCGAGAAGGCGCGGCAGCTGCTCAGCCACACGGGGCAGAACCACGAGCTGGACCGGCACTTCGACAACGACCTCATCACCGCCGCCGAGCCGGCGATCGCCACCGGGCAGCCGCTGACGGTGTCCAAGGTGATCGTCAACACCGACCGGGCCGCCGGGACCATGCTGGGCTACCACGTGACCCGGGCACGGCTGCTGGACGAGCTGGCGGACGACACCATCACCGTGCGGCTCACGGGCGAGGCCGGACAGTCCCTCGGGGCGTTCGTGCCCGCGGGCATCACCCTGCGGCTCGAGGGCGACGCCAACGACTACGTGGGCAAGGGCCTGTCCGGCGGACGGATCGTCGTGCGCCCGGACGAGCGGGCCGGGTTCGCGGCCGAGGACAACGTCGTGGCGGGCAACGTCATCGGCTACGGGGCCACGTCCGGCGAGCTGTACCTGCGCGGTCGCGTGGGCGAGCGGTTCCTGGTGCGCAACTCGGGGGCCAGCGCCGTCGTGGAGGGCATCGGGGACCACGGCTGCGAGTACATGACCGGTGGCCGGGCCCTGATCCTGGGCCGCACCGGGCGCAACTTCGGGGCCGGCATGTCCGGCGGCGTGGCCTGGGTCCTGGACCTGGACCGCACCGTGATGAACCCGCTGGCGATGGCGAACGGGGACCTGCTGCTGCTGGACCCCGGCCCGAGGACCGGGAGGCGATCGCCGAACTGCTGGCACGGCACCATGCCGAGACCGGGTCGCCGGTGGCGGCCCACCTGCTGGCCACGCTGGACGAGGCCCTGCACCGGTTCACCACCGTGCTGCCGGCCACCTACGACGCCGTGCTCAAGGCCCGCGCGGCCGTCATCGATGAAGGACTGGACCCGGACGGCGTCGACGCCTGGGGTCGGATTCTGGAGGCAACCAATGGCTGATCCCCGTGGATTCCTGACCAACCGCGAACGCAGGGACCGTCCGTCCCGTCCGGTGCCCGTGCGCATCATGGACTTCAAGGACGTCTACGCCCGGCAGGACCCGGCCGTGGTGCGCCAGCAGGCCGGCCGCTGCATGGACTGCGGCGTGCCGTTCTGCCACCAGGGCTGCCCGCTGGGCAACCTCATCCCCGAGTGGAACGACCTGGTCCGCCAGGGCCGGATGGAGGAGGCGGCGGCACGGTTGCACGCCACCAACAACTTCCCCGAGGTCACCGGGCGCATCTGCCCGGCGCCCTGCGAGTCCTCCTGCGTGCTGGGCATCAACCAGCCCGCGGTGACGATCAAGCAGACCGAGGTGTCGATCGCGGACGCCGCCTTCGACAACGACTGGCTCGATCCGGTCATCCCGCAGCGGCACAACGGTCACACGGTGGCCGTCGTCGGCTCCGGACCGGCGGGGCTGGCCGCGGCGCAGCAGCTGACGCGGGCCGGGTTCACGGTGGCCGTCTTCGAGCGGGACGAGAAGGTCGGCGGACTGCTGCGCTACGGCATCCCGGACTTCAAGATGGAGAAGGACATCCTGGACCGGCGCATCGAGCAGATGGTCGCCGAGGGCACCCGGTTCCGCACCTCCGTGTCGATCGGAGAGGACATCACGTGGTCCGAGCTGCGTGAGCGCTACGACGCCGTCATCATCGCCACCGGTGCCCCCGTGCCGCGCGACCTGCCCGTCCCCGGCCGGCACCTGGCCGGGATCCACCCCGCCATGGACTACCTCGTGCAGTCCAACCGGGTGGTGGACGGACAGCAGGTCCCGGACCAGATCCGGGCCGACGGCAAGCACGTGATCGTGCTCGGCGGCGGGGACACCGGTGCGGACTGCATCGGCACCGCGCACCGCCATGGCGCGGCCTCCGTCACCACGCTGGCGATCGGCCGGGAACTGCCCACCGAGCGGCCGGAGGACCAGCCCTGGCCCACCATGCCGAAGGTCTTCGAGGTGACCAGCGCCGACGCCGAGGGCGGCACCCGCGAGTACCTGGCCTCGACCGTGGAGTTCCTCGACGACGGCAACGGCCACGTCCGCGCCCTGCGGGTGGCGGAGACCGAGTACCTGCCGGACGGGCGGCGGGTGCCCCGGCCGGGCACCGAACGGGAGATCCCGGCCGACCTCGTGCTGCTGGCCCTCGGGTTCACGGGGGTGGAGGACACCGGGCTGACCCAGGGACCGGAGGGTGCCGGCGTCGTGCTCGAGGGCGGGCTGGTCCGCCGGGACCGGCGGTACGAGACGGACACCCCGGGGGTGTTCGTGGCCGGCGACGCCGGGCGCGGGGCCTCGCTGGTGGTGTGGGCGATCGCCGAGGGCCGGGCCTGTGCCCGGGCCGTGGACGAGTCGCTGGAGAGCTGGACCCGCCTGCCCTCGCCGGTGGAGCCCACGGACCGGCCGATCTCGGTGCGGGCCGACGACGGTGCCCTGCGGCCGCGGCGGCGTGAATACGCCTCCGAGGCGGCCGAGGCCCGGGTGCGCGGATGATCCGGTCGTTCACCCGCACGTCGTCCCCCGTCAGTCCCGGAAGGGACCTTCCGCTCGTTAGGGTGGAACCATGAGACACGCGAAGATCGTTGCCACGTTCGGTCCGGCCACGGAGGGATACGAGAACACCAGGGCCCTGATCGCCGCGGGCGTGGACGTCGCGCGGATGAACATGAGCCACGGCACGTACGAGGTGCACGAGCGGACCTACGCCGACATCCGCCGCGCCGCCACGGACCTGGACCGCCCGGTGGCGGTCTTCGCCGACCTGCAGGGCCCGAAGATCCGGCTGGGCCGGTTCGCCGACGGGCCGCACGCGTTGGCCGTGGGGGACCGGTTCACGATCACCACCCAGGAGGTGGAGGGCACCGCCGAGCGGTGCGGCACCACCTTCAAGGGGCTGCCGCGGGACGTCCGCACCGGGGACACCCTGCTGATCGACGACGGCAAGGTCGCACTGCGGGCCGTGGAGGTCACGGACACGGACGTGGTCACCGAGGTCACCGTGGCCGGCACGGTGTCCAACAACAAGGGCATCAACCTGCCGGGGGTGGCGGTCAACGTCCCGGCACTGTCGGAGAAGGACGAGGAGGACCTGCGCTGGGCGCTGGACCTCGGCGTGGACATGGTGGCGCTGTCCTTCGTCCGCTCGGCCCAGGACGTGCAGCGGGTGCACGAGATCATGGCGGAGCAGGGCCGGAAGGTCCCGGTGATCGCCAAGATCGAGAAGCCGCAGGCGGTGGAGGCCCTGCACGGGATCGTGGACGCGTTCGACGCGATCATGGTGGCCCGCGGCGACCTGGGCGTGGAACTGCCGCTCGAGGACGTCCCGGTGGTGCAGAAGCGGGCCATCGAGCTGGCCCGGCGCTGGGCCAAGCCGGTCATCGTGGCCACGCAGGTGCTCGAGTCGATGATCGACAACCCCCGGCCGACCCGCGCCGAGGCCTCGGACTGCGCCAACGCGGTGCTCGACGGCGCCGACGCCGTGATGCTCTCCGGCGAGACCTCGGTGGGCAAGTACCCGGTGGTCACCGTGGAGACGATGGCCCGGATCATCGAGTCCACCGAGACCCACGGCCTGGACCGGATCCTGCCGCTGGGGTCGCGGCCGAAGACCCGCGGCGGGGCCATCACCCGGGCCGCCGTGGACATCGCCAACCAGCTCGACGTGCGCTACCTGGCCACCTTCACGCAGTCCGGCGACTCGGCCCGGCGGCTGTCCCGGCTGCGGCCGCACCAGATGGTCTACGCGTTCACCCACGTGGAGCACACCCACAACATCCTGTGCCTGTCCTGGGGGGTGCTGCCGAAGATGGTGCCGTTCGCCGACTCCACCGACGAGATGACGGCCCAGGTGGACCGTTCGCTGCTCAAGGAGGGCATCGCCGGGGTCAACGACCTCGTGGTCATCGCCGCCGGGTCGCCTCCCGGCCAGGCCGGCTCCACGAACACGGTCAAGGTGCACCGGATCGGCGACCTCGCGGACTCCGGCGGACTGCTGCAGGGCTATCAGCGTCCGGCGCGGGAACGCGTGGGCGTGTGGCCGGCGCGGTCCCCGCTCTGAGATGATCACGGACACGGACCGCGTCCACCTGCGGCGATGCGTGGAACTGGCCGAGGAGGCCCTGGACAGCGGGAACGAGCCCTTCGGGTCCGTGCTGGTCTCCGCGGACGGCGCCGTGCTCCTCGAGGACCACAACCGGGTGGGCGGCGGTGACGCCACGCGTCACCCGGAGTTCGCGATCGCCCGGTGGGCCGCCGGGCACCTGAGCCCGGACCAGCGGGCCGCGTCCGTGGTCTACACCTCCGGTGAGCACTGCGCCATGTGTTCCGCCGCGCATGCCTGGGCGGGACTGGGACGGATCGTCTACGCCAGCTCCACCGCCCAGCTGGGCCGGTGGCTCCGCGGGCTGGGGGTCCCGCCCGGACCGGTCGTGGCGCTGTCCATCCGGCAGGTCGCCCCCGGGGTGCCGGTCGACGGCCCGGACGAGGAGCTCGCGGAGCAGGTCCGGAGGCTGCATCACCGCTATCACCGCCATCACCGCCTCGACGGGGGTGCGGGCGCACCGGGCCCCGCCGGCGGGGTCAGCCCATCTGGTCGATGACCGTCTGGGCCACCTCCCGCATCGTCAGGCGGCGGTCCATGGAGGTCTTCTGGATCCACCGGAAGGCCTCGGGCTCGGACAGGTCCAGGGTGGTCGTCAGCACGGACTTCGCCCGGTCCACGAGCTTGCGCGTGGCGAACTGCTCGGTGAGGTCGGAGACCTCGGCCTCCAGGGCGCGCAGCTCCTCGAACCGGGCCACGGCCAACTCGATGGCCGGCACCAGGTCGTTCTCGCTGAACGGCTTGACCACGTAGGCCATCGCCCCGGCCTGGCGGGCCCGTTCCACCAGCTCGCGCTGGCTGAAGGCGGTCAGCAGCACCACGGGCGCCACCCGCTCCCGGGCGATCTGCTCGGCCGCGGTGATGCCGTCCATGATGGGCATCTTCACGTCCATCAGCACCACGTCCGGCTGCAGCTCCGTGGCCAGCTCGACCGCCCGCTGGCCGTTGTCCGCCTCGCCGACCACGGCATAGCCCTGGGACGAGAGGATCTCCACGATGTCCAGGCGGATCAGCGTCTCGTCCTCGGCGACGACGACGCGCAGCGGCTCATCGGCGCTCGGCGCGGTGCTCTCGGTCGGCATGGTGGCTCCTCGCAGGTGGGGACGGTTCACGGGACTCACGGTTCAGCGTATATCGAGGCCTGGTCCCGGCGGTCGCGCGTGTATCCTTGTGGAGTTGCCTCGCCGGATCCCGGCGGGCCCCAATGGCGGAACTGGCAGACGCGCCGCACTCAAAATGCGGTATCGAGAGATGTGTGGGTTCGAGTCCCACTTGGGGCACTGGCGGCGCGGCGGCACGACCGCCCGCGGCCGTTAGCCCTTCCGGCGCTCCGGGTCGAGGATCATGTTGGTGATCCTCGCGGTGGACAGCCGCCGTCCCTGCTCATCGGTCATGACGATCTCGTGCGTGGTCAGCGTCCCGCCCAGGTGGATCGGCGTGCAGGTCCCCGTCACGGTTCCCCGCTGGATCCCCCGGTGATGCGTGGCCCCGATCTCGATCCCGACCACCGGCTTGCCGGCGTGCAGGACCGCGGCGATGGACCCCAGGGTCTCGGCCAGCACCAGGTGGGCCCCGCCGTGCAGCAGCCCGGCGTTCTGCTCGTTGCCGGCCACCGGCATGGTGGCCACCATGCGTTCCACGGTCATCTCCTGGAACACGATGCCCATCTTGGCGGTCAGCGGACTGATCCCCAGCCGGCCCAGCCTGCCGTGGATCTCCTCCGGGATCCCCGAGTCCAGCATGAGCCGCCGCAGTTCCTCGGGCGAGGGGTCCGGCGTGACCCCGGGGACGAAGGCGTAGGGGGCCGCGGCGGGGGCGCGTGTCTGGGCTGAGTCCATGAGCATTAGGCTGGCACCCGTGACTGATTCGAGCAATTCCGCACCTGACACCGCCCAGCGTCTGCTGGTCATCGACGGCCACTCGATGGCCTTCCGGGCCTTCTACGCCCTGCCGGTGGACAACTTCGTCACGGACACCGGTCAGCACACCAACGCCGTCTACGGCTTCACCACCATGCTGCTGACCATGATCCGCCAGCAGAAGCCCACGCACGTCGCGGTCGCCTTCGACCTGGACACCCCCACCTTCCGCTCCGAACAGTACGAGGAGTACAAGGCGGGCCGGTCCAAGACCCCGGAGGAGTTCCACGGGCAGGTCGAGCTGATCCAGAAGGTCATGGAGGCCATGAACATCCCCACCATCACGGTGGACGGCTTCGAGGCGGACGACATCGTGGCGACGATGGCGGCCCAGGCCGAGGCGGCCGGCTGGCAGACCCGGGTGGTCTCGGGCGACCGGGACGCGTTCCAGCTCATCACCGACCGGACCCTGGTGCTGTACCCGAAGAAGGGCGTCTCGGACATCCCGCCGATGGACGCCGCCGCGATCGAGGCGAAGTACGGTGTCCCGCCCCACCGGTACCCGGACCTGGCGGCGCTGGTGGGGGAGAGCGCCGACAACCTGCCGGGCGTGCCCGGGGTCGGCCCGAAGACCGCCGCGAAGTGGATCGGCCTCTACGGCTCCGTGGAGGACGTGCTGGAGCACGCCGAGGAGATCAAGGGCAAGGCGGGCCAGTCCCTGCGTGACCACGCCGAGTCCGTCCGCCGCAACCGCAGGCTCAACGCGCTGGTGACGGACATGGACCTGCCCGTGGCGCTGGAGGCCACGGAGCTCGAGCACCCGGACCACGAGCAGATCGAGGACCTCTTCGACGCCCTGCAGTTCAACGCCGTGCGCCAGCGCCTGTTCGACACCCTCGCC
Source organism: Citricoccus sp. CH26A (assembly GCF_000224415.1). Lineage (GTDB taxonomy): Bacteria > Actinomycetota > Actinomycetes > Actinomycetales > Micrococcaceae > Citricoccus. The sequence goes on from NZ_AFXQ01000001.1 coordinate 65,667, forward strand.
GAACGACTGGGTGGCGAGCCCGAGGCCGTCCCGGTCGAGCAGACCCCGGACTTCGCGGTCGCCACCACCGCCGGGGAGCTGGAGGCGTTCATCACCGCGCACGGGGCCAACCTGGTGGGCGTGCACGTGGTCCTGGACGGGCCGGCCATCCTGCCCAAGCGCAAGATCCCGGCCCCCGGGGACTACGGGGTCCCGCTCGGGGCGGCGCTCGTGGCGGAGGGCGCCGCCGTCTACGTCCCCCTGGACACGCCCGACGCCGGCGCCGGCCCGGTGCTGGCCGAGTACCTGTCCCAGCCCGGTGCGCAGAAGGCCGTGTACGACCTGAAGGCGGCCGGCAAGGCCCTCAAGGCCTCCGGTGCCCGGACCGCACTGGGGCGCGCCGTGGCGCTGGCCGGCGTCGTGGACGACGTGCTGCTCTCGGCCTACCTGATCTCCCCGGACCGCCGGGGTTACGGCCTGGACGCCCTCGTACAGGCGTACCTGCAGTCCACCCTCGAGATGGAGGACGACCCGACCCAGGCCGGGGACCAGCTGGAACTGGACCTCGGGGCCGCCGAGGCCGAGGGGGCCGACGCCGGGGCGGCGCTGCTCCAGGCCCGAGCCGCCGCCACCGTCCGCGCCGCCTGGATGGTGCGCCGGTTGTCCGAGGTGTTCGTGCCCCAGTTGCTCGAGCGCGGGGCCCAGCAGCTGCTGCGGGACCTCGAGATCCCGTTGGCCCTGGTGCTCGTGGACATGGAGCTGGCCGGCATCGCCGTGGACCGGCCCGTGCTGGACGGGCTCTTCGAGGAGTTCACCACGCGGATGCAGTCCGCCCAGGAATCGGCATGGGCCTCCGTGGCGGAGGCCACCGGCGGGGAGAAGGTCAACCTCGGCTCGCCCAAGCAGCTGCAGGCGCTGCTGTTCGAGAAGCTCGACATGCCGCGCACGCGCAAGACCAAGACCGGGTACTCCACGGACGTGGACTCGCTCACCGACCTGCTGGCCCAGACCCAGCACCCCTTCCTCGAGAACCTCATGCTCCACCGGGACGCCACCAAGCTGCGCCAGACCGTGGAGGGACTGCTGGACACGGTGGCCGGGGACGGACGCATCCACACCACCTACTCGCAGACCGCCGCCGCCACCGGGCGGTTGTCCAGCCTGCACCCGAACCTGCAGAACATCCCGGTCCGGACCGAGGCGGGCCGGAAGATCCGCGAGGTGTTCGTCGTGGGGGAGGGCTACGGCACCCTGCTCACGGCCGACTACTCCCAGATCGAGATGCGCATCATGGCGCACCTGTCCGAGGACGAGGCCCTGATCCAGGCGTTCCGGGAGGGCGAGGACCTGCACCGCTTCGTCGGTTCCCAGGTGTTCGGCGTGGAACCCCAGGACGTCTCCTCGGAGATGCGCGCCAAGGTCAAGGCCATGAGCTACGGCCTGGCCTACGGGCTGAGCTCCTTCGGGCTCTCCAAGCAGCTCCAGATCCCCGTGGACGAGGCACGGTCCCTCATGAAGGGCTACTTCGACCGCTTCGGCGCGGTGCGCGACTACCTCAAGGAGGTCGTGGCCAAGGCCCGCCAGGACGGTTTCACCGCGACCATCCTGGGCCGGCGCCGCTACCTGCCGGACCTGAACAGCGACAACCGCCAGTTGCGGGACATGGCCGAGCGCGCCGCGCTCAACGCCCCGATCCAGGGCTCGGCGGCGGACATCATCAAGCAGGCCATGCTGGACGTCCAGTCCGGACTGGTGGAACAGGGACTGCGCTCCCGGCTGCTGCTGCAGGTCCACGACGAACTGGTCCTGGAGGTCCCGGACGAGGAACTCGACGCGGCCACCACCCTCCTCCAGGAGAGGATGGGTGCGGCCGCGGAACTGTCCGTCCCGCTGGACGTGCACGTCGGCGTCGGGCGGAGCTGGCACGATGCCGCGCACTGATCCCGTCCTGCCCGAGGGACTCCGGCTGCATCGCTTCGACGTCACCGGCCGGCCGGCCGCGGAGGACCCCGCCGCGGCCCTGTTCCTGCGGACCGTCGAGCGCGGCTTTTACGAGCCGGAGCCGACGGGCACCGCACTGGACCAGCTGCTCGGCTACGCCCACGCGGACGGGCGCACCTACACCGGCGTCTACGCGGCCGGTGCCGACCCGGCCACCGACCGCCCGGTCGGCACCTTCTCCGGTTTCGACAAGCGCCTGCACACCGGCCGGCGCCGGGAGGTCGACGCCCGCCTGATCTCCGAGGTCACCGTCTCCCCGAGCCATCGCCGCCGCGGGATCCTGCGCGCCCTGATGGAGTCGGAACTGGCGATCGCCGCCGGGCGGGGCCTGCCGCTGGCGGCGCTGACCGCCTCCGAGGCCACCATCTACCGCCGCTTCGGCTTCGGCGCGGCCACCACCCAGCGCTCCGTCGAGGTGGACGTCCGGGGGGACGCCGCCCTGGCGGGACCGGTGACCGGGCGCGTCGAGCTGGTGGAGCCGGGGGACCTGGCCGGGCTGGGCCCGGAGCTGTTCGGGCAGGCCTACCTGCAGACGCCCGGTTCCGTGCAGCGGATGGCCTCCTACGGCGGCCACGAGACGGACACCATCGAGTCGGGACGGCACGGGAAGGACCACGGCTTGTTCGCCGCGGTCCACCACGACGACGGCGGGGTGCCCCGCGGGTACGTCACCTACCGGTTCACCGGCTGGGACACCGATCCGGCCACCATCCGGGTCTCGCTGCTGACCGCCACCACGGCGGAGAGCACCCGGGCCCTGTGGTCCTTCCTGGCGAACCTGGACCTCATCGAGCGCGTCACCTGGCGCGGCGCGCCGGACGACGGCCTGCTGGAGCACCTGTTCGCGGACCACCGCCGGGTGCGCACCACCCGGCGGGAGGACCACCTGTGGCTGCGGTTGCTGGACCTCCCGGCTGCCCTGCGCGGCCGGGCCTGGGCCCGCGACGGCGAGCTGACCCTGCGGGTGCACGACCGCCTCGGCCACACCGCGGGCGACTGGCGCCTGACCGTGGCCGGTGGCGAGGCCGACGTCGTGCCGCTGGAAGCGCACCCGGACCTGGAGCTGGACGTCGCGGACCTGTCCGGGGCCTACCTGGGCGGGGTGTCCGCCGAGGTGCTCCGCCAGGCCGGCAGGATCACCGAGCACCGGCGCGGGGCCGCCGCCGCACTGGCCGGGATGCTGGCGCAGGACCGGCCCGTCCACTGCATGACCGGGTTCTGACGGACGGTGCCCCCGGGGACCGCCACCGGGGGCACGCCCCGCTTTGACCGCGACTTGGGACGGCGGCTAGACTGGCCGAGCACTTTCTGTGCATACCCAATAATCCAAATCAACCCACTATCCGGGTGTCGCGGTCCTTACGTGTGTCCGCCTGGCCCGGCCGAGTGAACAATCCACATCGGAGCCCCTACTACATGACCATTACCTCCACCGCCCCGCAGGTCGCCATCAATGACATTGGCACTGCTGAGGACTTCCTCGCCGCCATTGATGAGACGATCAAGTACTTCAATGACGGCGACCTGGTCGAAGGCACCGTCGTCAAGGTCGACCGCGACGAAGTGCTCCTCGACATCGGCTACAAGACTGAAGGCGTCATCCCGTCCCGGGAACTCTCCATCAAGCATGACGTGGACCCGGATGAGGTCGTCGCCGTGGGCGATAACGTGGAGGCCCTGGTCCTCACCAAGGAGGACAAGGAAGGCCGCCTGATCCTGTCCAAGAAGCGCGCTCAGTACGAGCGTGCCTGGGGCTCCATCGAGAAGATCAAGGAAGAGGACGGCGTCGTCACCGGCACCGTCATCGAGGTCGTCAAGGGCGGCCTCATCGTCGACATCGGCCTGCGCGGCTTCCTGCCCGCCTCCCTCGTCGAGATGCGCCGCGTCCGCGACCTGGCCCCGTACATCGGCCAGGAGCTGGAAGCCAAGATCATCGAGCTGGACAAGAACCGCAACAACGTGGTCCTGTCCCGCCGCGCCTGGCTCGAGCAGACCCAGTCCGAGGTCCGCTCGAACTTCCTGCACAAGCTGGAGAAGGGCCAGGTCCGCACCGGTACCGTCTCCTCCATCGTCAACTTCGGTGCCTTCGTGGACCTGGGCGGCGTGGACGGCCTGGTGCACGTCTCCGAGCTGTCCTGGAAGCACATCGACCACCCGTCCGAGGTCGTCGAGGTGGGCCAGGAGGTCACCGTCGAGGTGCTCGAGGTGGACATGGACCGCGAGCGTGTCTCCCTGTCCCTGAAGGCCACCCAGGAAGACCCGTGGCAGCTGTTCGCCCGCACCCACGCCCTGGGCCAGGTCGTGCCGGGCAAGGTCACCAAGCTGGTGCCGTTCGGTGCGTTCGTGCGCGTCGAGGACGGCATCGAGGGCCTGGTGCACATCTCCGAGCTGGCCTCGCGCCACATCGACACCGCCGAGCAGGTCGTGTCCGTCAACGACGAGCTGTTCGTCAAGGTCATCGACATCGACCTGGAGCGCCGCCGCATCTCGCTGTCCCTCAAGCAGGCCAACGAGGGCGTGGACCCGGAGGGCACCGAGTTCGACCCGGCGCTCTACGGCATGGCCGCCGAGTACGACGACGAGGGCAACTACAAGTACCCCGAGGGCTTCGACCCGGAGTCCAACGAGTGGCTCGAGGGCTTCGAGACCCAGCGCGCCGCGTGGGAGCAGCAGTACGCCGACGCCCAGGCCCGCTGGGAGGCCCACAAGGAGCAGGTGGCCCGCCACCTCAACGAGGACGTCGAGGGTGCGGCTGCCGTCGAGTCCGGCGCTGCCTCCTACTCCTCCGAGGACCGCGGCGAGGCGGACCAGGGCACCCTGGCCTCCGACGAGGCCCTCGCCGCCCTGCGCGAGAAGCTCACCGGCAACTGATCGGCTGAGCCGCTGACCATTCGGACAGCGTGACAGGAAGGCCCCGCACCACCACGGTGCGGGGCCTTCCTGCGTCCGGAGGGCGGCGGGCACCCTGCCCGTGACGCGGTCGCGTCGGCGCCGGGCTCAGTGCCGGGTGCTGACCGTGACCGTGAAGGTGCGGTCACGGGCCACCTGCCGGGTGGGGCCCACCCGTCGCTCCAGGTCGGGCCGGTACATCAGGTGCGAGTTCCACACGCACCACAGCTCGCCGCCGGGGCGCAGCACGCGCGCGCCGGCGTCGAACAGTCGCAACGCCACCCGGGTGTCCACCGTGTTGCCGGCATGGAACGGGGGGTTGAGCACCAGCAGGTCCTCGCTGGCGTCCGCGAACGACGCCAGGGCATCGTCCCGGCGGACCTCCACCTGTGCGGCGACGCCGTTGAGCGCGGCGGACAGGACCGTGGAGGCGCAGGCGTCGGCCGACTGGTCGGTGGCGACCACGGTGGCCTCCCGGCCCCTGCTGCGGGCCCGCAGCGCGAGGTGGACCGCGATCGTGCCGTTGCCGCAGCCGACGTCCACGGCCCGCCCCACGTCTCCGATCCCCCCGATGTTCCCGAGCAGGAACCGCGTTCCCGGGTCCACGGCGGTGCCCCCGAAGGTGGAGCCGTGGGCCGCGAGGGTGACGGTGCCGACGTCGGGCAGGGTGTGCACCGCCGTGCGGGGGAACGGGGCGGGCCGTCCGCGGACCGGGCCGCGCGCGGTGAGGACGCGGGACTTGGAGCGGCCGCGTCCGGGGACCACGGACTCGAAGTAGCGGTTCAGCACGGTGTTCTGCCGCGGGGTCATGTGCTTGTCCCGGCCTGCGGCCAGCAGGAGGACGTCCTGGGCGGCGTGCTCGGCCACGAGGTGCGCCCACTGCTCCAGCGCGTCGAGCGAGCGGGGCAGGACCAGCAGGACGGTGCGCGCCCCGGCCACCAGTGCGGGGTCCACCGGCCCGCGGTGCAGGGTCCCCGGCAGCGGCGTGGCCCACCGGCCGAGGTTGGCCTCCAGGGACCGCTCGTGGGCCAGGGCGTCCTGACCTACGCGGACGTCGTGACCCGCCGCCAGCAGGGGGAGCGTGAGCGCACCGTGCCGATCCTCCAGCACCACGACGGCATCCCGCGTCTCGCTCCCCGCACCGGCGTGCCCGGCGTCCAGCCAGGACTGCAGGGTGTCCAGCAGCAGCAGGTCCGCGGCGTCGTGGGCCTGCAGCCCGGGCGCCTCGGGGTAGGGCCAGCGGGACAGCGCGTCGAACGCGAAGCCCTCCGTCAGGGCCGAGCGGTCGACGGGGGGAGTCTGGCCGAACGGGACGGTGGCGTTCACGGCAGGTCCACCCACTCGCTGCCGAGCGTGCGGAACGTCCCGGCCCCGGCCGTGATGGACGCCAGGCGGGCGGCGAACGCCTCTGTCGAGTGGCCGTCGTCGGGCAGGGCCACCGTCACCGTGGCCGAGGAGGCCCCGTAGTCGGTGTCCTGCACCGCGAACCCCGCCGCGCGCAACTCGTTCTCCCAGCGGCCGGCCTCCGCGTGGGGGGCCTCGACCCCGGCCAGCACCATCCGCTGCCGCGCGAGCAGGGGGGCGGTGTCCAGGACGGCGGACACGGCGTCCGAGTAGGCGCGGACCAGTCCGCCGGCACCCAGCTTCACCCCGCCGAAGTAGCGCACGACGACCGCGCAGACGTCCGAGAGGTCGCGTGCGCCTCCGGTGTCCCTCATGGACAGGGCCTCCAGCATGGGGATGCCCGCGGTCCCGGCCGGCTCACCGTCGTCGGAGGACCGCATCACATCCCGGTCGGGGCCGAGGATGAAGGCGCTGCACACGTGCCGGGCCTCGTGGTGCTGCCGGCGCAGGCCGGCGATGAACTCGCGTGCCTGCTGTTCGGTCTCGACTCGGGCCAGGCACCCGATGAAGCGCGAGCGCCTGATTTCCAGTTCGTGGACAACCGGTGCGTGGGCCGAGGCGGCAGGGAGGACCGTGTACTGCGCGTTGCGCGACCTGCCAGGCATGCCGTTCAGTCTACGGGTCGCTGCCGCGCCGCCCTCGTGCGGTAAGTTGTCGCCTGTCGCACGGACACGGTCCCCGGGACGACCGGGGGTGATCGGAAACGAGGGAACTCATGCTGACTCGTCTTCACAACCGGCTGGGCTTGCGGACTGGGCCGGCCATCTTCTTCATCTCGGCGTCGGTCATCATCGTCTTCACGGTGGCGATGGCCCTGTTCCCTGCACCCGTCCAGGGTGCCTTCGGCGTGGTGTCGACGTTCCTGCGCTATGACGCCGGCTGGTTCTACACGCTCGGCACCACTCTTCTGGTGTTCGTCGCGGTCGGCCTGGCCCTCAGCCGATACGGCCGGGTGAAACTAGGCACCGACGACTCAGAACCGGAGTACTCCGGAGTCGCCTGGTTCGGGATGCTCTTCGCCGCCGGCGTGGGCGCCGTCCTCATGTTCTGGGGCGTGGCGGAGCCGATGAACCACTACGTCAACCCCCCGATGTACGGCACCGAACCGGCCTCGGACCTGGCGGCCACTCAGGCGCTGGCGATCGCCAACTTCCACTTCGGGATCCACATGTGGGCGCTGCTGGTGGTTCCCGGGCTGTGCTTCGGCTACTTCACGTACAAGCGTCAGTTGCCGCCGCGCGTCTCATCGGCCCTGCAGCCCCTGCTCGGTGACCGAATCCACGGCACCTGGGGGAAGATCGTGGACATCCTTGCCGTGGTGGCCACCGTCTTCGGCCTGTCCGTCTCCGTGGGCCTGGGCGCCATGCAGATCAACAGCGGCATGAATTACGTCATGGGTGTGCCCATGAACGGTTGGCTACAGGCCGGCATCATCGCCGTCATCACTGCCGTAGCGCTGGCCTCTGCCTTGTCGGGCCTGGACAAGGGCATCAAGCGGCTGTCCTACCTCAACATCGTCATGGCGGTGGCCCTGATGGTGTACGTGATGATGTGGGGCGCCACCATGGACACGGTACGCGGGATCGTCGAGTCCGCGGGCTCCTACCTGGGCAGCCTGCCGATGCTCTCGTTCTTCAACGACACGTTCGGCGGGGGTGAGTGGTCTGGCGACTGGACCGTGTTCTACTACGCCTGGACCGTGACGTGGTCGCCCTTCGTGGGCCTGTTTGTGGCCCGCATCTCCCGCGGCAGGACCATCCGGGCCTTCGTCACCGCGTGCCTCGGTCTACCCACCGCCTTCGTCATCATCTGGTTCGGCGTCTATGGGCTCAACTCCTTCCGCATCGACCGAGCGGAAACGAGCGCCGGGAGCCTGACCGAGACGATCGTCACCCAGGGCAACGTGGAGGCAGCCCTGTTCCAGTTCCTGCAGTCTTTCCCCTTCTACGGCGTGACCGCGGTGCTGGCCCTGGTGATCATCGTCATCTTCTTCGTGACCTCATTGGACTCCGGCGCCCTGGTGCTCGACAACCTGGCCTCCGGCCACGAGGACGTGGGGCCCAAGCGCCAGCGGATCTTCTGGGCGGTCTCGGTGGGCCTGATCTGCTCGGTCATCCTCGTCACCTCTGGTGAGAATGGCTTCGGCGCCTTGCAGGAGGTCATCATCGTCATCGGCGCCCCGGTCATGGCCCTGGCACTGCTGCAGTCCTGGATGCTGCTGCAGGCCCTGCGCGAGGACGCCGGCGCGGTGAAGCCGATCCGGACTCGCCAGTGGAAGAAGGTGCTGCCGGTCGAGGAATACCACCGGCGGGCACACGAGGATGAGCACGACATGGACAAGTACGTGATCCGGCCCGAGTACGAGGTCGGAACGGAACCCGAGTACGACACCCACCAGCCGCAGACCTGGGCCTGGCAACGGGCCCAGGACGGCCGAGCGCTGTTCCATGTCGGCCTGACCGGTGGCATTGCCTCGGGCAAGTCGCTGGTGGGGAAGCAACTGGGGGAGCTGGGCGCCCGGGTCATCGATGCCGATCAGGTCGCCCACGACGTCGTCATCCCGGGGTCCGAGGCCCTGGCCGAGATCCGGGAGGTGTTCGGCGGGGACGTCATCACGGACGGCGGCGAACTCAACCGCTATGCACTGGCAAAGATCGTGTTCGGCAACAGCAGCGCCCGGGAGCGCCTCAACGCCATCGTCCATCCGCGCGTGCGCCAGGAGATCGAGCGGCGGGTCCGGGAGGCCGGGCCGCACGCGGTGGTCGTCGTGGACCTGCCGCTGTTGGTCGAGACGGACGTCGCCCAGGAGTTCGACGTGGTCCTCACGGTGGAGGCCCCGGCCGAGACCCGGGTTGCCCGGTTGGTCCACGAACGCGGTTTCTCCATGCAGCAGGCCTGGCAGCGTATCGACGCCCAGGCCAACGACGCGGAGCGGCGCGAGATCGCCGACGAGGTGATCCTCAACGACGGCAGCCTCAACGACCTCTCAGAGGCGACCCGGCGGTTCTGGGACGACTACGTCCAGCCGGTGCTCGACGAGGACAGGGCCCGCGACGAGGCGGTCAGCACGGATTCAGCCACCGCCCCTGTCTCGGCCGGTGAGGACGAGGAGGCGCGATGACCTCGATGGGGACGACCGCCGGTCGGCCCAGGCTGCACATCGGCCTGACCGGGGGCATCGCCTCGGGCAAGTCCACCGTGGCCGCCGAGCTCGCGGACCTGGGGGCCGTCGTCGTCGACTCGGACGCCCTGGCCCGCGCGGTCGTCGCCCCCGGTTCCGAGGGGTTGGCCCTCGTGCGCGAGGCCTTCGGCCCCGCCGCGATCGCGGCGGACGGGACGATGGACCGGGCCGCGGTCGCGGCCATCGTCTTCAACGACGCCGACGCCCGGGAGCGGCTCAACGGGATCATCCACCCCCTGGTGCGCGCCGAGGGACGGCGCCTGGTCCGCGAGGCCGGGCCCGACGCCGTCGTGGTCCAGGACGTGCCCCTGCTGGTGGAGACCGGGCAGGCCGACGCCTACGACCTGGTCCTGGTGGTCCAGGCCGACACGGACGAGCGGGTGGCGCGGATGGTCCGGGACCGGGGGATGACCGAGGAGGCCGCAAGGGCCCGGATCGCCACGCAGGCCACCGACGAACAGCGCCGGGCCGCGGCCGACGTCGTCATCGTCAACGACGCCGGCCTCGAGGACCTGCGCCGGGCCACCCGCCGCTTCTGGGAGGAGTACGTGGCGCCGGTGCTGGACGGCGCCGGGGACTGAGCGTCCCCGGCGGGCCGCCGCCCGGGACCACCACCGGGACCAGCGGTCTCCGCCGGTGGTGAACCGTACTGCCGCGGTGACTCGAACAGCAGTACGGTTAACGGCATGAGTCTGGCGCAGAAGATCAAACGGCAGGTGGCCCCCTTCGAGGTGATCTCGGAGTTCACGCCCTCGGGCGACCAGCCCAAGGCGATCGCCGAACTGGCCGAGCGCGTCCAGGCGGGGGAGAAGGACGTGGTCCTGCTGGGTGCCACCGGCACCGGCAAGTCCGCGACGACGGCCTGGCTGATCGAGAAGGTCCAGCGGCCCACGCTGGTGATGGTCCAGAACAAGACCCTGGCCGCGCAGCTGGCGAACGAGTTCCGAGAGCTGCTGCCGAACAACGCCGTCGAGTACTTCGTCTCCTACTACGACTACTACCAGCCCGAGGCCTACGTCCCGCAGTCGGACACCTTCATCGAGAAGGACTCCTCCATCAACGAGGAGGTCGAGCGGCTACGGCACTCCGCCACCAACGCCCTGCTGACGCGCCGGGACGTCATCGTGGTCGCCACCGTGTCCTGCATCTACGGACTGGGAACGCCCGAGGAGTACATCCAGCAGATGGTGACGCTGCGCCGGGGCCAGGAGATGGACCGCGACGCGCTGCTGCGCCAGTTCGTGCAGATGCAGTACGTCCGCAACGACCAGGACTTCCACCGCGGGACCTTCCGCGTGCGCGGGGACACCGTGGAGATCATCCCGATGTACGAGGAGCTGGCGATCCGCATCGAGTTCTTCGGGGACGAGATCGAGACCATCCAGACCCTGCACCCGCTCACGGGCCACGTGGTCCGCGAGGAGGAGGAGATGTACATCTTCCCGGCCTCGCACTACGTGGCCGGCGACGAGCGCATGCACACGGCGATCGGCTCGATCGAGGACGAGCTGCGGGAGCGCCTCCAGGAGTTCGAGTCGCAGAACAAGCTGCTCGAGGCCCAGCGGCTGCGGATGCGCACCACCTATGACCTCGAGATGATGCAGCAGATGGGGTACTGCAACGGCATCGAGAACTACTCGCGGCACATCGACGGCCGCCCGGCCGGCTCGGCCCCGCACTGCCTCCTGGACTACTTCCCGGACGACTTCCTTCTCGTGGTCGACGAGTCCCACGTGACGATCCCGCAGATCGGGGCCATGTACGAGGGCGACATGTCCCGCAAGCGCACCCTCGTGGAGCACGGCTTCCGGCTGCCCTCGGCCATGGACAACCGCCCGCTGAAGTGGGACGAGTTCCTCGAGCGGATCGGCCAGACCGTCTACCTCTCCGCGACGCCCGGCAAGTACGAGCTGTCCCAGGCCGACGGCGTGGTGGAGCAGATCATCCGGCCCACCGGCCTGGTGGACCCCGAACTGGTGGTCAAGCCCACCCAGGGGCAGATCGACGACCTGCTCGAGGAGATCCGGGTGCGCACCGAGCGCGACGAGCGCGTGCTGGTGACGACCCTGACCAAGCGCATGGCCGAGGACCTCACGGAGTACCTGCTCGACCACGGGGTCAAGGTCGAGTACCTGCACTCGGACGTGGACACGCTGCGTCGCGTGGAGCTGCTGCGCGAGCTGCGCAAGGGCACCTTCGACGTGCTCGTGGGCATCAACCTGCTACGCGAGGGCCTGGACCTGCCCGAGGTGTCCCTCGTGTCCATCCTGGACGCGGACAAGGAGGGCTTCCTGCGCTCGTCCACCTCGCTCATCCAGACCATCGGCCGTGCGGCCCGCAACGTCTCCGGCCAGGTGCACATGTACGCGGACCGCATCACCGACTCGATGCGCTACGCGATCGACGAGACGAACCGCCGGCGCGAGGTGCAGCAGGCGTACAACCGGGAGCACGGCATCGACCCGACGCCGTTGCGCAAGCGGATCGCGGACATCACCGACCAGCTGGCCCGGGAGGACGCGGACTCGGCGGACTTCCTGGCGGGGATGGGCGGCATCAAGTCCGGCTTCGAGTTCGGCAAGGGCAAGCGCGGCTACACCGCGACCATCAGCGACGAGCAGCGGGCGGCGGCCGCCCACGCCGTCGCCGGCGGGGACGCGGACCTGGTGGAGCACGACGGCGGCGCCCCGGACTTCGCGAAGCTGCCCGCCAAGGACCTGTCCGACCTGATCGACCAGATGAGCGCGCAGATGCACCAGGCCGCCGTGGACCTCCAGTTCGAGCTGGCCGCCCGGATCCGGGACGAGGTCTCCGAACTGAAGAAGGAACTGCGGCAGATGCAGCGGGCGGGCCACGCCTGAGACCTGACCGTGGGCAGGGTACACTGGGCCACGGCGTAGGGGAGTATCCCGAACACTGCGGACGTCAGCACGCTGGTCTGACCAGCCGTACGCAGCGGCCTGCCGCACGGCAGGCGGAGAGACTTGCGGCACACACCCAGCGGTGTCCCGTGCCGGCCGTCCCTCGTGCGACGGTCCGGCCGTGGTCACCGGAACCACCACGGAAAGTGACTGCATGGAAATCAATGCGCTGACCTGGATCGTCACCATCTTGGTGATCATCGCGCTGCTGCTCTTCGACTACATCTTCCACGTGCGCAAGGCCCACACGCCGACCATCCGGGAGGCGGCCATCTGGTCCGCCATCTACGTCGGCATCGCCCTCCTGTTCGGCCTGGTCTTCTTCGCCTTCGGCGACACCCGGCACGCGGTCGAGTACTACGCCGGCTACATCACGGAGAAGGCGCTCAGCGTCGACAACCTCTTCGTCTTCCTGGTCATCATGGCCTCCTTCAAGGTGCCGCGCGAGTACCAGCAGAAGGTGCTGCTGTTCGGCATCACCTTCGCGCTGATCTCCCGGACCGTGTTCATCCTCCTCGGTGCGGCGCTGATCTCCGCCTGGTCGGACGTGTTCTACCTCTTCGGCCTGGCGCTGCTGCTGATCGCGGGCGGCCAGCTCAAGGGGGAGCTCACCGGGGACGAGGAGAACAAGGACGAGGCGGACAACTTCCTGGTCCGCCTGGCCAAGAAGTGGCTCCCCGCCTCCGAGCGCTACGACGGCGACCGGCTGTTCACGTGGGAGAACGGCAAGAAGGTCATGACGCCCATGCTGCTCGTCATGGTCAGCATCGGGCTCACCGACGTCCTGTTCGCCTTCGACTCGATCCCCGCCATCTACGGGCTCACCCAGGATCCGTACATCGTGTTCACGGCCACGGCGTTCTCGCTGATGGGCCTGCGCCAGCTGTTCTTCCTCATCGACGGCCTGCTGGACCGGCTCGTGTACCTGTCCTACGGCCTGGCGGCCATCCTGGGCTTCATCGGCGTCAAGCTGATCCTGCACGCGCTGCACGAGAACAACCTGCCGTTCATCAACGGCGGCGAGAACGTCCCGGTCATCGAGATCGCGACGAACACCTCGTTGCTGGTCATCGTGGGCATCCTCATCATCACGGTCGTGGCCTCGCTGACGAGCCCCAAGGGGCGCGCCCTGGTGGCCCTGCAGAACGCGGAGAAGTTCTCCTACCGGTACACCAAGCTGGACGAGACGGCGACCGAGGAGGACCGCCGCAAGGCCGAGGCGCTCATGGACAAGTGGACGCACGCGGCCGAACGGGTTTCCCCGCACTACCGCGACGAGCTGCTGGACCACAAGGACAGCTACTCGCAGATCATCCGCACGGCCCACGAGACCCGTCTGGCCTCCGCCCAGGCGGAGGGCCGGGACGTGCCGGCCATCTCGCAGACCATCGTGGACAACGAGGGTCCCACGACCTGATCCCGACCCACCGCACGGGGGCCCGGTCTGGCAGTCGCCAGGCCGGGCCCCCGTCGTCCAGGGCTGGACACCACCCCGGGGACCGGGGTCTATGGTGGCCCCATGTACACGGAGACAGCACCCCAGGCAGACCGTCATGCCCTGAGCCCGGAGCACGCGGAGACCATCAGGGCGTCCCTACCGGCGGTGGGCGCGAACATCCAGGAGATCACCCGGCTCTTCTACAGCACGATGTTCTCGAAACACCCCGAGCTGCTCGCCAACACCTTCAACCGGGGCAACCAGCGCAGCGGTGAGCAGCAGAAGGCGCTGGCGGCCTCGGTCGCCACCTTCGCGGCCATGCTGGTGGACTCCTCGGCGCCGAGTCCCGTCGAGCTGCTGACGCGGATCGGCCACAAGCACGTCTCGCTGGGCATCACCGAGGACCAGTACCAGATCGTCCACGACAACCTGTTCCACGCGATCGTGGAGGTCCTGGGCGACGCGGTCACCCCCGAGGTCGCCGAGGCCTGGGACCGCGTCTACTGGATCATGGCGGACGTCCTGGTCAGCTTCGAGAGGGGCCTCTACGACTCCGCGGGGGTGCCGCCCGGCGAGGTCTTCGTGCCCGCGCGGCTGGCCCGGCGCGAGCAGCTGACGGGGTCCGTGATGAGGTACTCCTTCGAGGCCGAGGGCTTCTCCCAGACCCAGCCCGGCCAGTACACCTCCCTGGGCGTGAGCCTGCCGGACGGCGCCCGGCAGCTGCGCCAGTACTCCCTCGTGGAATGGGACGACCGGGGCTTCTCCGTGGCCGTCCAGCGGGACGGCGAGGTCAGCTCCCACCTGCAGGACCACGTGCGGGAGGGGGACACGATCGAGGCCACCCTGCCCGCCGGCCACCTGGTGCTGCACCAGTTCACCTCGCCGATCGTGACGGTCAGCCAGGGCATCGGCTCCACCCCGATGGCCGGGATGCTGTTGGCGCTGATCCGGCGGCTGGACAGCGAACAGGGGGCGCAGTCCGCTCCGGAGCACCCCATCACGGTGCTGCACGCCGACTCGTCCGAGGCCGACTACGCCTTCGGGGAGCTGGCCGAGTCGGTGACGTCCCGCCTGCACGCGCCGCTCGTGACGGCCTTCCGGGACCAGGGCCAGCGGCTGGACCTGAAGGCCCTGTCCGAGGACGGCACGCTGCCGGCGGGCGCGCAGTGGTACCTGTGCGGCGGGAACGCGTTCCTGCAGGACATCCGCGACCAGATCGAGGAGCACAAGACCACCCTGTTCCCCGTGGAGGTCCACTTCGAGCTGTTCAGCCCGAACGACTGGCTGCTGCGCTGAGGGGCGTCCGGCTCAGCCCGTCATCTCCAGCAGCCGCTTCAGGATGGCCGGACCGTCGTCGCCGATCCCGTCGTGGTGGAAGTCGTCGGTCTCCCACACGGTGAGGCACCGGACCCGGTCCGCCGTCTGCAGGGAGAGGTCCCGGTCCACGTACACGTCGTGCGTGTAGACCGCGGCGGCCGTCGGCACCGTGTTGGCGGCGAGCGTGTCCGGGTCGTAGAGCGGCCCCCAGTCGGTGCGGCGCGCGAGCGCCTCGGTCACCGCGCGCAGCGGCCGCAGTGCCGGGTCGAGGTCCGCGTACCAGTCGAAGACCATCTCCCCGGTCAGCAACGGCGCCGTCGTGCGGTCCGGGTCGAAGTCGGCCAGGTCCGCCGACCCGGTGAGCAGCCGCTGCGCGGCCCAGCCGGTGTCCGTCCCGCCCGTGTCCGACCGCACGGCACCGGTGCTGGCCGGTTGCGCGTAGATCGACTCGTGCATCACCAGGTAGAGCGGGTTGGTGGCCCGTGAGACCTGCTGGTAGAGCCCGTGCAGGAAGGTGTCGGAGAGCTCGGGGCATTCGGGGCCGGCGAAGGCCTCCTGCAGGAGGTAGTGCAGCTGGTCCATGCGGGTGTTGCCGCCCAGGAGCATTCCCAGCGCCTGGACCCGGCCGACGGTCACGGGCGAGCCGTCGGGCAGGCTCGCGGCACCGCCCCGGGCCACCTCGTAGACGCGGGCCAGCACGTCCCGGTCCTGCGGGAAGCGGGAGAAGTACTCCTCGTTGCGGTGCCGCATCCGCCGGTAGGTGGCGCGGTAGACCTGCTCGGCGTGGCCGTCCAGGGGGGCCAGTCCGCCGGTGATCAGGGCCCGCTCCACGCCCTCCGGGTGCCAGGAGAGGTAACTGAGGGCACAGAAGCCGCCGAAGCTCTGGCCGAAGACGGTCCACGGCCCGGAGCCGAGGGCGAGCCGGATCGCCTCGGCGTCCTGCACGATCGACGGCGCCCGGAAGTGCACGAGGTACTCCGCCTGCTGCCGGGCGGTCCCCTCGGCCGGCAGGGTGTGACGGGTGACGGGGGAGGAGAGCCCGGTACCGCGCTGGTCCAGCATGAGGATCCGGAAGTCCGCGGCCGCCTGCTTCATCCAGCCCCCGAGCCTGGCCTGGCGCATGCCCTTGCCCCCGGGCCCGCCCTGCAGGAACACCAGCCAGGGCAGCTCCTGCCGCCGTCCACGGTGGGCGGCCGCCACGTACTCGCGGGCGAAGACCGGGATGGTCCGGCCGTGCGGCGCCGCGTGGTCCAGCGGGACCTCGAACCAGTGGTCGGCGATCAGCGTGCCGTCCAGCAACGTGGCCCGGGGCCCGGCCCGGTGCGCGGCCGGACGCGGGGGAGCGAAGGTGCGGGGGTCACCGGCGACGACGGCACTCACCCCCGTGCACCCGCCATCCCGGTCGTCGGCCGGGTGGTGTCCCCGACGCCGGCCCCCGCGGCCTCGCCGGCCCGCTGCAGGGCGCCACCGGTGAGCCGGAAGGTCGTCCACTCGTCCATCGGCTCGGCACCGAGTGAGCGGTAGAACCCGATCGACGGCTCGTTCCAGTCCAGGACCGTCCACTCCAGCCGCGCGTAACCGCGCCGGGAGCAGATCCCGGCCAGGTGCTCCAGCAACCGCCGGCCGTGCCCGCGCCCGCGGACCGCGGGATCCACGTAGAGGTCCTCGAGCCAGATGCCGTGCGTGCCCTCCCAGGTCGAGTAGTTCAGGAACCACAGGGCCAGGCCCACCACCCGGGGCGCGGCGCCGGGCGCGTCGTCCACCACGTCCTCCACGACGTGGCAGAACACGGCCGGATGCTCACCGAACAGGTGCCGGTGCAGGTCCCCCTCGGTGTTCCGGACCGCGTCGGGCTCCCGCTCGTAGGCCGCCAGGTCACGGATCAGCCGCAGGATGTCCGGCACGTCCGTGGGGCGGGCCGGCCGGATGCCGTTCGTCATGGTCTTGGTCTCCATCGTCCTGTCCGTCCTGGCTGTCCTGTCCCGTCCCGTCATCACACTGCCCAGCCGGGCTCGGGTGGGCCCACCGAGACCACCAGGATCACGGGGTGGCCGAGCTCATCCGAGGCGTCCAGGTCCACCACGGCGTTGATGCCCCAGTCCAGGTTCTCCTCGGGGTCCACGAGGACCTGCCGCACGGCCCACCAGCGGGAGCCGGACACGCCGGCCGGTGCGCCTCCGCCGGGCCCGGCCGCCGGGGACGTGTCGACCCGGAAGTACTGGGGACCCCGGGCCGCGGCGCCGTCGTCGATGTCCTCGTAGTCCCCGAAGTACCCGTCCAGGGCCTCGGCCCAGTCGTGCGTGCTGAACGAGTCCCCGGCGGAGGCGCCGAGCTCGCCCAGGGCGCGGTCCTGCTCGTCCCCGAACAACCGTACACGGCGGAACATCGCGTTGCGGACCATCACGGTGAAGACGGTCCGGTTGGCCGTCAGCCGCGGCGGCTCGGGCGGGGCGAGCTGTTCGTGGTCCTTCTTGAGCTCCTCGATGTCCCCGGCCAGCAGGTCCTCCCACTCCTCGATGAGCGAGGAGTCGGTCTGCTTGACGATCTCGTCCAGCCAGGCCATCAGCACGTCCAGCTCGTCGTCCCGGACGTCCTGCGGGATGGTCTGGCGCAGCGCCTTGACCGCGTCCGTGAGGTAGCGCAGCAACACGCCCTCGGACCGTGCCAGTCCGTAGAAGTTCACGTAGTCGGTGAAGCCCATGGCCCGTTCGTACATGTCCCGCACCACGGACTTCGGCGTCAGCTCGAAGTCGTTGAGCCACGGGGCGGAGGCGCGGTAGGTCTCGAAGGACTGCTCCAGCAGCTCCGCCAGGGGTTGCGGGTGGGTGACCTCGTCCAGCGCGTTCATACGGTCGGTGTAGTCCATGCCCTCGGCCTTCATCGCGGCCACCGCCTCGCCGCGCGCCTTCTTCACCTGGGCGGACAGCACCTGCCGGGGCGGTTCGAGCGTGGCCTCCACGATCGAGACCATGTCCAGGGCGTACCCCGGCTCCGCGGGGTCCAGCAGCTCGAAGGCGGCCAGGGCGAAGGGGGAGAGCGGCTGGTTGAGGGCGAAGTTCGGCTGCAGGTCCACCGTCAGGTCCACCGTGCGGCCCTCGGCGTCCGGCTCCTCCAGCTTCTCCACGACGCCGGTCGCCAGCAGCTCGCGGAAGATCCCCAGGGCGCGGCGCATCAGGGCGGCCTGCCGGGCCGGTGTCTCGTGGCTGTTGCGGATCAGCCGTCGCACGGCGATCACCGGGTCACCGGGCCGGTCCAGGATGTTCAGCAGCATCGCGTGGCTGATCTGCAGCCGGGAGGTCATCGCCTCCGGCTCGGCGTCCACGAGGCGCTCGAAGGTGGCCTTGCCCCAGGACACGAAACCCTTCGGCGGGGTCTTCTTCGGCGAGGACTTCGCGGACTGCTTCATCCGCTTGGACCGTTCGGACTCGTCCTTGACGCCGGCGAACTTGGCCGCCAGCTTCGCCTGGTTCCGGGCATTCTCGATCACGTGCTCGGGGGCCTGGACGACCACCAGTCCGGAGGTGTCGAACCCGGCGCGACCGGCCCGGCCGGCGATCTGGTGGAACTCACGGGCATTGAGGATCCGCGTGCGTTCGCCGTCGTACTTGCTCAGGGCCGTGATGAGCACGGTGCGGATGGGCACGTTGATGCCCACCCCGAGCGTGTCCGTTCCGCAGATGACCTTGAGCAGGCCCTCCTGGGCGAGGCGTTCGACCAGGCGCCGGTACTTGGGCAGCATCCCGGCGTGGTGGACGCCGATCCCGGACCGGATGAGCCGGTTGAGCGTCTTGCCGAACCCCGCGGAGAACGCGAAACCGGCGATCCGCGCGGCGATCGCGTCCTTCTCGGAGCGCGTGGCCACGGACACCGAGGACAGGGACTGCGCCCGCTCCACGGCGTCCAGCTGGGAGAAGTGCACCACGTACACCGGCGCCTGCCGGGTCTCCACGAGCTCGGCGACCTTGTCCTGGACGTGGTCCTCGGACCACTCGTAGGACAGCGGGATGGGGCGCTCGGCGTGGGCCACCGTGGTGGTGGTCCGGCCGGTCCGTTCCGTGAGGTCCTCCTCGAAACGGCTCGTGTCCCCCAGCGTGGCGCTCATCAGCAGGAACTGCGCCTGGGGCAGTTCCAGGAGGGGCACCTGCCACGCCCAGCCGCGCTGGGGGTCGGCGTAGAAGTGGAACTCGTCCATCACCACCGGGCCGACGTCCAGTCCGGATCCCTCCCGCAGGGCCTGGTTGGCCAGGATCTCCGCGGTGCAGCAGATGATGGGGGCGTCCCCGTTGACGGACGAGTCGCCGGTGACCATCCCCACGTTCTCCGCTCCGAAGACGTCCACGAGGGCGAAGAACTTCTCGGACACCAGGGCCTTGATGGGCGCGGTGTAGTAGGTCCGCTGTCCGCGGGCGAGGGCGTGGAAGTGCGCGGCCAGGGCCACGAGGGACTTCCCGGACCCGGTGGGCGTGGCCAGGACGACGTTGTTGTCCTGCACCAGTTCCATGACCGCCTCGTCCTGGGCGGGATAGAGGGTGATCCCCCGGGACCGCGTCCAGTCCAGGAAGGACTCGTAGACGGCATCGGGGGACAGCCGGGGGGCGTCCGGGGCGGGGATCAGGTCGGTGAGCAGCATCCCTGCCAGCCTAGTTGGCGTTCCGTGGTGGGTTCGTGTCCTCCCGCGTCATCCCACGGGTACGCTCCGGGCCGGCGGGCGCTAGCGTGGAAGCATGCGCGACTTCACCTGGGATCCGGAGCAGTACAGCGTCTTCGCCGACCGCCGGGCCCGGCCCTACCGCGACCTGACGGCCCGGATCCGTATCACCGATCCCCGGGTGGTCGTGGACCTCGGCTGCGGCCCCGGCAACATGACGGCCACCCTCGCCGAGCGCTGGCCCGATGCCCACGTGACCGGACTGGACTCCTCGGCGGACATGGTGGACACCGCCCGCCGGCTGGCCGCCGAGCCGGGGGCGCCGGCCAACCTGTCCTTCGAGCAGGTGGACGCCCAGCGCTGGCAACCGGGCGCCGACGTCGACGTGGTGGTCTCCAATGCCATGCTCCAGTGGATCCCGGACCACCGCGAGCTGGTCGCCGGCTGGCTGGCCGCCCTCCGGCCGGGGGCCTGGTTCGCCGTCCAGGTGCCCGGGAACTTCGAGGCCCCCTCGCACGCCACCATGGCCGAGCTGTCCCGCCGCCCGGAGTACGCGGCGGCGCTGGAGGGCGTGATGGAGCGCGAGTCCGTCTACACCACCGAGGAGTACCTGGAGACCCTGATCGCGGCCGGTTATGAGGCCGACGTCTGGGAGACCACCTACTCCCAGCCGCTCACCGGGTCCGATCCCGTCTACGACTGGGTCCGCGGGGCCGCGCTGCGACCCTCGCTGCAGCGGCTGGAGGAGGCCGACCGGCGCGACGGCACGAACCTGGTGGAACGGTACGTGGAGGAGTACAAGCGCATCATGCGCGCCTCCTACCCGACCTACCTCACCCCGGACGGGGTGCGGCTGACCGACTACCCGTTCCGTCGCATCTTCGTGGTCGGGGTCAAGAGCGACCTGGCGCCCAGCATCTGAGCCGGGCCGTTCACCAGCCGCGCTCGCGCCACTGCGCCAGGTGCGGTCGCTCCGCGCCGAGCGTGGTCGGGTCCCCGTGGCCGGGATGCACGATCATGTCGTCCGGATACACGTCGAACAGCCTGGCCACCACGTCGGCGAACAGGGACTCGAACCGCTCCGGGTCCTGCTGCGTGTTGCCCACGCCCCCGGGGAACAGCGAATCGCCGCTGAAGCACAGAGGCGGGCCGTCCTCGGGCTCGTAGACCAGGGCCACCGAACCGGGGGTGTGGCCGCGGAGGCCGACGACGGCCAGCGAGATCCCGTTGAAGGCCGCGGTGTCCCCGTGGTTCAGCAGGACCTTGGCGGCCACGCCGGTGGCCTCCTCGATCGCGGCGGCGTCCGCGGTCCCCGCGGCCGTGGGCACGCCCGTGGACTCCGCCACCGCGGCCAGCGCCCGGACGTGGTCCCAGTGCTGGTGGGTGGTGATGATCACCGCGAGCTTGAGCTCGCAGGGGGTGTCCTCTCGCGCCGACTCCAGCAGTTCCCGGACCGCCTCCGCATCGTCCGCGGCGTCGATCAGCACCTGGGTCCCGGAGGTCTTCGAGGTCAGGACGTAGACGTTGTTCGCCATCTCGGAGACCGAGCGTTGTCGGACCGTCACTTGGGGCAGGTCGTGCAGCAACCGGATCGGTGAGGTGGAAGAAGGCATGCGACCCAGTCTAGGGACGTTGACGTTCCGAAGGGCAAGGCCGTCGGGGAGGTCAAGACCCGGTCCACGCCGTTCGCTAGGGTGGGGTCATCAGCGGGTGCACGGGAGACGGAGGAGTGCTGGTGGAGGACGACAGCGCGGCGCGGGCGCCGCAGCAGGGATCGGTGCCGGCCTGGCTCGTCAAGGCCCTGGCCATCAACACCTCCTCCACCGTCCCGCCCTTCGAGCAGGTCCGCACCGGACTGCTCGACCTCATCCATCGCAATCGGCTGCCGGTCGGCACCAAGTTGCCGACCGTGCGCGGCCTCGCGGCCGCCCTGGGGGTCGCCGCCAACACCGTGGCGCGCGCCTACAAGGAACTGGAGCAGGCCGGCGTCGTCACGGCCCGGCCCCGGCTGGGCACCGTGGTGGCCCGCGGCGGTGATGACGCCGAGGACCGGCTGGCCGCGGCGGCCACCGCCTACGCGGAGGCCGCGCAGTCGCTCGGGTTCACGCGGCGCCAGGCGGTCCGGCAGCTCGAGGCCGTCTACCCGTCGTCCTGAGCGCGACGGCGGTGCCGGAGGCACGCCCGGGGCCGGTTACGCTCTCGGCCGACGTTTCGAAGATGTCTTCGAAGGCGTCCTCCAATAGACTGGACGGCGTGCCCGATACCCCTCTGACGATCACTGACCAGACCATTCCACCCACCACCGCCCGCGGCCTGGCCGCGGGCCCGGACAGCGGTGGCCATCGCCACGACCCGGACCGGATCGTGGTCAAGGGAGCCCGGGAACACAACCTGAAGAACGTCGACCTGGACATCCCCCGGGACTCGCTCGTGGTCTTCACCGGGCTGTCCGGGTCCGGGAAGTCCTCCCTGGCCTTCGACACGATCTTCGCGGAGGGCCAGCGCCGGTACGTGGAGTCCCTGTCCTCCTACGCGCGCATGTTCCTGGGCCGGGTGGACAAGCCCTCGGTCGACTTCATCGAGGGCCTGTCCCCGGCGGTGTCCATCGACCAGAAGTCGACGAACCGGAACCCGCGGTCCACCGTGGGCACGATCACCGAGGTCTATGACTACATGCGCCTGCTGTGGGCGCGGATCGGCGTGCCGCACTGCCCCGAGTGCGGGCAGCCGGCCTCCAGGCAGTCACCCCAGCAGATCGTCGACCAGCTCTCCGAGCTGCCGGAGAAGACCCGCTTCCAGGTGCTGGCCCCCGTGGCGCGGGGCCGCAAGGGCGAGTTCGTGGACGTCTTCTCCTCCCTGGCCACCCAGGGCTTCTCGCGCGCCATCGTCGACGGCGAGCTCATCCAGCTCTCCGACCCGCCCAAGCTGAAGAAGCAGGTCAAGCACACCATCGCCGTGGTCGTGGACCGGCTGGCGATGAAGGACGGGATCCGCCAGCGGCTCACCGACTCCGTGGAGACGGCGCTGAAGCTCGCCGACGGACTCGTGGTGGTGGACTTCGTGGACGTGGACGCCGCTGTGGACCCGGAGAAGGCCAACGCCGGCGAGTGGGACGCCGTGGACGCCGAGGGGAACCGCAAGTACCGCTCCTTCTCGGAGAAGCTGTCCTGCCCCAACGGCCACCAGCTGTCCATCGACGAGATCGAGCCGCGGTCGTTCTCCTTCAACAACCCGTTCGGGGCCTGCTCGGTCTGCACCGGCATCGGCACCCGGCTCGAGGTGGACGAGGACCTGGTGGTCCCGGACCCCGACCTCTCCCTCGCCGAGGGCGCCATCGCCCCCTGGTCCATGGGCAAGTCCACGTCCGAGTACTGGAAGCGCCTGCTGTCCGGCCTCGCCGACGAGGTCGGGTTCTCCATGGACACCCCGTGGAAGAAGCTGCCCGCCTCGGCCCGCAAGGCCGTACTGCACGGCAAGGACTTCAAGGTCGTGGTCCAGTACCGCAACCGCTTCGGCCGCGAACGCCGGTACACCACCGGTTTCGAGGGCGTGATCGACTACATCCACCGCAAGCACCTGGAGACCGAGTCGGACAACGCGCGGGACCGCTACGAGTCCTACATGCGCGAGATCCCCTGCGCCGCCTGCAACGGCACGCGGCTGAACCCGACGTCGCTCTCCGTGCTGGTCGGCGGGAAGTCCATCGCCGAGGCCTCGGTCCTGCCCATGCGGGATGCCATCACCTTCCTCGAGGGACTGGAGCTGTCCGCCCGTGACCGGCAGATCGCCGACCAGGTCCTCAAGGAGATCCTGGCCCGGCTGCACTTCATGCTCGACGTCGGCCTCGACTACCTGAACCTGGAGCGCCCGGCGGGCACGCTCTCCGGCGGAGAGGCCCAGCGCATCCGGCTGGCCACCCAGATCGGCTCCGGACTGGTGGGCGTCCTCTACGTCCTGGACGAGCCGTCCATCGGGCTGCACCAGCGGGACAACCGCCGGCTGATCGAGACCCTCAACCGGCTTCGCGACCTGGGCAACACCCTGATCGTGGTGGAGCACGACGAGGACACCATCGCCGAGGCCGACTGGATCGTGGACATCGGCCCCCGGGCCGGCGAGCACGGCGGCGAGGTGGTCCACTCCGGGTCCCTCGAGGACCTCAAGGCCAACGAGCGCTCGATCACCGGGGACTACCTCTCCGGCCGCCGGGCCATCACGCTGCCGGCCGAGCGTCGGCCCGTGGACAAGGACCGCAGGCTCACCGTGGTCGGGGCGCGCGAGCACAACCTGCAGGACGTCACCGTGGACTTCCCCCTCGGGGTGCTCACCGCGGTCACGGGCGTCTCCGGCTCGGGCAAGTCCACCCTCGTCAACGAGATCCTCTACAAGGTGCTGGCGAACCAGCTCAACAACGCCCGCCATGTCCCCGGCCGGCACAAGCGGGTGAACGGCCTCGAGCACCTCGACAAGGTCGTGCACGTCGACCAGAGCCCGATCGGGCGCACGCCGCGGTCCAACGCGGCGACCTACACGGGCGTGTTCGACACCATCCGCAAGCTGTTCGCGGACACCCAGGAGGCCAAGGTCCGCGGCTACCAGCCCGGCCGGTTCTCGTTCAACATCAAGGGCGGCCGCTGTGAGTCCTGCTCCGGGGACGGCACCCTGAAGATCGAGATGAACTTCCTGCCGGACGTCTACGTGCCCTGCGAGGTCTGCCACGGCGCCCGGTACAACCGCGAGACCCTCGAGGTGCACTACAAGGGCAAGAACATCGCCGAGGTGCTGGACATGCCGATCGAGGAGGCCGCCGAGTTCTTCTCCGCCTACTCCAAGATCTCGCGGTACCTCAACACGATGGTGGACGTCGGCCTGGGCTACGTCAGGCTCGGCCAGCCGGCCACCACGCTCTCCGGCGGCGAGGCCCAGCGCGTCAAGCTCTCCGCCGAGCTGCAGAAGCGCTCGAACGGCCGCTCGATCTACGTGCTGGACGAGCCGACCACCGGCCTGCACTTCGAGGACATCCGCAAGCTGCTCGGCGTGCTGCAGTCCCTGGTGGAGAAGGGCAACACCGTCATC
Source organism: Citricoccus sp. CH26A (assembly GCF_000224415.1). Classification (GTDB taxonomy): domain Bacteria; phylum Actinomycetota; class Actinomycetes; order Actinomycetales; family Micrococcaceae; genus Citricoccus. Next base: position 90,521 of record NZ_AFXQ01000001.1, read on the forward strand.
ACCATCGAGCACAACCTGGACGTCATCAAGTCGGCCGACCACCTGATCGACCTCGGTCCCGAGGGCGGTTCCGGCGGTGGCACCATCGTGGCGACGGGCACGCCGGAACAGGTGGCGAAGAACCCGGCGAGCCACACCGGCCGGTTCCTCGCCGAGGTCCTGTGACGGCCGCGGCGCCCGCCACCGGCAGCCCGCGTCCCGCCGTCCTGCTGGACCTGGACGGCACCCTCGTGGACCCCGCGGGGGCCATCACCGGGGGCATCGCGGCGACCCTCGCCCGCCACGGGCTGCCCGTGCCGGGACCGGAGCGGCTGCGCGCACTGGTCGGGCCCCCGCTGCGGGAGGGACTGCGGAGCCTGGACGGGGTGACCGAGGACAACCTGCTGGTCCTCATCCGCGAGTACCGCGCCGGCTACCGGGAGCACGGGATGGCCGCGAGCGTGGTCTACCCGGGCATCCATGAGGCGCTGGAGGACCTGGGCCGGGACCACGACCTGGTGGTGGCGACCTCGAAACCGGTCTCGAGTGCACGCCGGCTGCTGGGCATCCAGGGCCTGGACCACCACTTCGTGGCCATCTGCGGCTCCAGCGACGACGAGACCGCGCCCGTCCCGCCCGGGGGCACCAAGGTGCAGGCGATGGCCGAGGCCCTGGCCGCCGTCGGGATGGGCGGGCACGGGAAGCCGCGTGCCGTCATGGTGGGCGACCGGCACTTCGACCTCGACGGCGCCGCGCACCACGGCCTGCCCGGCATCGGGGTGCTGTGGGGCTTCGGCGACCGGGACGAGCTGACGGCCGCCGGGGCCGAGGCGCTGTGCGACAGCCCGGCGGAACTGCCCGCGCTGTGCCGGCGCCTGCTGGGCGAGCGGGCCATCCAGCACTGAGCACACTATGATGGACCGGTCCGCCGGTCCTCAACGGAACCGGTGCGGACCAGCACGCACCCACGCAGCGAGAGGATGGACATGGCGACCAACGAGGCCGTGCGCTGGGGGTTCCGTGCCGCCCTGAAGGTCTCCTGCCGCCCCACCGTCACCGGACTCGAGAACGTCCCGCGGACCGGTGGGTTCATCGTGGCCAGCAATCACCTGTCGTTCCTGGACTCGGTGATCCTGCAGGCGCTCATGCCGCGGATGGTCCACTTCTTCGCCAAGTCCGAGTACTTCACGCAGCCGGGCCTCAAGGGCCGGGTGATGAAGGGCTTCTTCGAGTCCGTCGGGTCGATCCCCGTCCAGCGCGACCAGCAGGCCGCCTCCGTGGCCGCGCTCGACCAGCTGGTGGAACTCGTGCAGGCCGGGTCCGGCGTGGGGATCTACCCGGAGGGAACGCGCAGCCGGGACGGGCGGCTCTACAAGGGCCGCACCGGCGTCGGCTGGCTCGCGCTGGCCACCGGCATGCCGGTGGTCCCCGTGGGACTCCGGGGCACGGACCGGCTCCAGCCCCCGGGCACGAACCGCGTCACCCCGCACCACTTCAGCCTGGCCGTGGGCGAACCCCTCCAGTTCGAGCACCTGGGTCGCAAGCACCCGCTGCCACCGCGCAAGCAGGCCACCGCCCAGGTCATGGACGCGATCGCCGCGCTCTCCGGCCAGGAGCGGGTGGAGCAGTACAACGCCCCGGTCGGCGGGGGTCAGGACTGATGCGGGACTGATGCGCCATGGCTGATCCGGCCAGCTACCGGCCGAGGTCCGGTGAGGTTCCCACCTCGCCGGGGGTGTACCGTTTCCGCGACCCGGACGGCCGGGTCCTCTACGTGGGCAAGGCCAAGAACCTGCGCTCCCGCCTGGCGTCCTACTTCCAGGACCCCGCCGGGCTGCATCCGAAGACCCGCGCCATGGTGTTCACGGCCTCCTCGGTCGAGTGGACGGTCGTCGGCTCGGAGCTGGAGGCCCTGCAGCTCGAGTACACCTGGATCAAGCAGTACACCCCGCGGTTCAACATCATGTACCGGGACGACAAGTCCTATCCGTACCTGGCCGTGACCATGAACGAGAAGTACCCCCGAGTCCAGGTCATGCGCGGGGACCGGCGCAAGGGCGTGAAGTACTTCGGGCCGTTCCATCCCGCCAAGGCGATCCGCGAGACCGTGGACCTGATGCTGCGGGTCTTCCCCGTGCGCACCTGCTCCGCCGGTGTCTTCCGGCGCGCGGAGCTCTCCGGCCGGCCCTGCCTGATGGGCTACATCGACAAGTGCGCCGCACCCTGCGTGGGCCGCGTCAGTGCCGAGGACCACCGCCAGCTCGCCCAGGACTTCTGCGACTTCATGGCCGGGGACGCCCACCGGTACATCCGCCGGCTCGAGGAGCAGATGAAGGAGGCCGTGGCCGACCTGCGCTACGAGGACGCCGCCCGGCGCCGGGACGACATCGCCGCCCTGAAGAGGGTCTTCGAGCGCAACGCCGTGGTGCTGTCCGAGTCCACCGAGGCGGACATCTTCGCCTTCGCCGAGGACGAGCTGGAGGCGGCCGTCCAGGTCTTCCACGTGCGCGAGGGCCGGATCCGCGGCCAGCGCGGCTGGGTGGTCGAGAAGGTGGAGGACGTCTCCGGGCCCCAGATGGTCGAGCAGCTGCTCGAACAGGTCTACGGGTCCCTCGAGGACTCCAGCCGCATCCCGCGTGAGGTGCTGGTCCCCGAGCTTCCGGAGGACGCGGAACAGGTCGCCACGTTGCTGACCGGCCTGCGCGGTGCCCAGGTCAGCCTGCGGGTGCCCCGGCGGGGGACAAGCGCGCCCTGATGGAGACGGTGCAGGAGAACGCCCGGATGGCGCTGCGACTGCACAAGACCCGCCGCTCCGGGGACCTGACCACCCGCTCGGCCGCGCTGCGCGAACTGCAGGAGGCCCTGGAGCTGGACGAACCGCTGCTGCGGATCGAGTGCTACGACATCTCGCACGTGTCCGGCACGAACGTCGTCGGGTCCATGGTGGTCGTCGAGGACGGGCTCCCCAAGAAGTCCGACTATCGGAAGTTCGCCGTCACCGGGGAGGCTGCCCGTGACGACACCGCCGCCATGCACAACGTGCTGACCCGCCGCTTCCGGCACTACCTGGAGGACCAGGAACGCAACGGGTCCTTCACCACCGGTGAGATCCCCGATGCCGGCACCGACGGACCGGAGGGTGCCGCCCCGGCCGAGGCGGGCGCCCGGCGGTTCGCCTACCCGCCCTCCCTCGTGGTGGTCGACGGCGGCCCCGCCCAGGTGGCCTCGGCCGCACAGGCCCTGGCGGACCTCGGGATCACCGACCTGCCGGTGGTCGGACTGGCCAAGCGCCTCGAGGAGCTGTGGCTGCCGGGGGAGGAGTTCCCGGTCGTGCTGCCCCGGGCCTCGCAGGGGCTCTACATGCTGCAGCGGCTACGCGACGAGTCCCACCGCTTCGCCATCACCTTCCACCGGCAGAAGCGTGCCAAGTCGATGGTCTCCTCGGCGCTGGACGGGATCCCCGGGCTCGGACCCACCAAGCAGAAGGCGCTGCTCAAGCACTTCGGCTCGGTGAAGCGGATCCGGGCGGCCGGCCTCGACGAGCTCCGTCAGGCCCCGGGCATCGGTGCCGCCCTGGCCGCCGCCGTCCACGCCTCCCTGCATCCGGGCCAGGGAGCCGACGGGGCCCCGGGCCAGGCGGGGGAGGAGGCCGTGGACCAGGTGGCGGACCAGTACGGGATCAACCTGACCACCGGGGAGATCCTGGACTGACACTGGGTAGGCTGGACGCATGAGCGACGGCCTGATCCCGGTGAAACCGGCCACTTCCGAGGTACTCATCGTCACCGGCATGTCCGGGGCAGGACGCACCACCGCCGCACACGCCCTCGAGGACCACGGATGGTACGTGGTGGAGAACATCCCCCCGCAGCTGTTCGGCACCCTGACGGACCTCGTGGGCCGCTCGCCCGAGGCCATCCCGCGGATGGCGCTCGTGGTCGACGTCCGGTCCAAGGACCTGTTCACGGACATCCAGGAGGCCCTCGAGCAGTTGCGCGCCCAGGGCGTCGACTACCGCGTGCTGTTCCTGGACGCCGCGGACGACCTGCTCGTCCGCCGGTTCGAGTCCGCCCGCCGGCCCCACCCCCTCCAGGGCTCCGGCCGGATCCCGGACGGCATCGCCGCCGAGCGACTGCTGCTGAAGGACCTCAAGGAGCAGGCCGAGATCGTGGTGGACACCACCTCCATGAACGTCCATTCCCTGGCCACCACCATCACGGAGCTGTTCACCGAGTCGGGGCCGATCGTCCTGCGCCTGAACGTGATGAGCTTCGGCTTCAAGTACGGGCTGCCCCAGGACGCCAATTTCGTGGCCGACGTCCGGTTCCTGCCCAACCCGCACTGGGTGCCGGAACTGCGCCCCTTCACCGGCAAGGACGCGGCCGTCTCGGACTTCGTCCTGGGCCAGAACGGGGCGGCGGAGTTCGTGGACCGCTACGTCCAGGCGCTGCTGCCGGTCCTGGAGGGGTACCGTCGGGAGAACAAGCACTACGGCACCTTCGCCGTCGGCTGCACCGGCGGCAAGCACCGTTCCGTGGCCGTCGCCGAGGAGCTGGCCCGCCGGCTCCGCCAGCAGCCACGGGTCACCGTCAACGTGCAGCACCGGGACCTGGGGCGGGAATGAGCACGCACTTCACCGGCCAGCTACCCCTGGTCCCGGTCTCCCAGTCGATCGCCGGGGGCACGTACGACCCCACCCTGCGCGTCACCGCGCTGGGTGGCGGGCACGGACTCTCCGCGACGCTGCGGGCCCTGCGCCTGATCGCCGGGGAGATCACCGCCGTCGTCACGGTGGCGGACGACGGCGGGTCCTCCGGGCGCATCCGGCAGGAGATGGACGTACTGCCCCCCGGCGACCTCAGGATGGCGCTGGCCGCGTTGTGCGACGACACCGACTGGGGCCGGACCTGGCGTGACGTCATGCAGCACCGCTTCCACTCCAAGGAGGGCGTGGACGGCACCCTGGACAACCACGCCCTGGGCAACCTGCTGATCGTGGCACTGTGGGAGCTCCTGGGCGACCCGGTGAGCGGGCTCCGCTGGGCCGGGGCGCTGCTGGGCGCGCGCGGCCAGGTCCTGCCGATGTCCACCATCCCCCTGACGATCTCCGGTTCGGTCCTCGCCGAGGGCCGCAACGGCGAGCTGATCCGGCGCACCATCTCCGGCCAGGCCTCGCTCGCCGCCGCCGGCCGGAACACCCGGGTCTCGCAGATCCAGCTCCAGCCGGACGACGCCCCGGCCTGCCGGGAGTCGCTGGAGGCCATCGAGCTCTCCGACTGGGTGGTCCTCGGCCCGGGGTCCTGGTACACCTCGGTCCTGCCGCACCTGTTGCTGCCGGAGCTGCGGGAGGCCCTCGAGGGGACCACCGCACGCCGCGCCCTGGTGATGAACCTCGCCGTGGACACCGCCGAGACCTCCGGCATGAGCGCCGCCGACCACCTCGAGGCGGTGCACCATCATGCGCCGGACCTGCGGATCGACGTCGTGCTGGCCGATCCCGACGCGGTCCAGGACCGGGCCGGCTTCGAGAAGGCCGCCTCCCGTCTCGGTGCGGCCGTGCAGTTTAGTAAGGTAGGGGCCGGTTCCGGGACGCCGGTGCACGATCCGCTGCGCCTGGCCCTGGCCTTCCAGGAGGCCTTCACGAGACCCTGACCCCCTGCGCGTACCCACCCGGCCGCCGCCGGGCCACCACGAGTTCAAGTGAAAGATGTGAGGCGACCCATGGCCCTGACTGCTGCGGTGAAAGAGGAGCTGACCCACCACGCGGTCAGGAGTTCCTCTGAGCGCAAGGCCGAGGTGTCGGCGATCCTGCGCTTCGCCGGCGGGCTGCACATCATCTCGGGGCGCATCGTCATCGAGGCCGAGCTGGACAACGCCGCGGCGGCCCGCCGCCTGCGGACCGCGATCGCCGAGGTCTACGGTCACGGCAGCGAGATCATCGTGGTCTCCGGCGGCAACCTGCGCAAGGGCAACCACTACGTGATCCGGGTGGTGCGCGACGGCGAGTCCCTGGCCCGGCAGACCGGCCTGCTGGACGTGCGGGGCCGCCCCGTGCGCGGTCTGCCGCCGGCGATCGTCAACGGCTCCGTCGCCGACTCCGAGGCCGTGTGGCGTGGGGCCTTCCTCGCCCACGGGTCGCTGACGGAACCGGGCCGGTCCTCCGCCCTGGAGGTCACCTGCCCCGGTCCCGAGGCGGCCCTGGCCCTGGTCGGTGCGGCCCGGCGCCTGGGCATCACCGCCAAGGCCCGGGAGGTGCGCGGCGTGGACCGCGTGGTCATCCGCGACGGGGACGCCATCTCGGCGCTGCTGACCCGGATGGGCGCCCATGACACGGTGCTGGTGTGGGAGGAACGCCGTACCCGCAAGGAGGTCCGGGCCACCGCGAACCGACTGGCCAACTTCGACGACGCCAACCTGCGTCGCTCGGCCCAGGCCGCCGTCGCCGCCGGTGCCCGGGTGGAGCGCGCGCTGGAGATCCTCGGCGAGGAGGTCCCGGACCACCTGAAGTACGCCGGACAGCTCCGGGTCCAGCACAAGCAGGCCTCGCTGGACGAACTGGGCCGGCTGGCCGATCCGCCCATGACGAAGGACGCGATCGCCGGGCGCATCCGGCGCCTGCTGGCCATGGCGGACAAGCGCGCGGCGGAGGAGGGCCTGCCCAGCACCGACGCGGCCCTGCACGCCGAGGCGCCGTCCGCCGCGGACGAGGACTAGGCTCCGGCCCCGCTCCCGGAACGCACCCGCCCCCGGGGCCGGGTGGTGGCGTACCAGCCGCTGAACAGGAGCACGATCAGGACCACGTCCACGGCGTCCCCGCCGTAGTACATCAGCTGGGCGCCGGCCTCGCCGTCCGCCCGGCCCACCCCGTCCGGCGGGTGCGCGTAGAGCCACTTGGCCAGGACCGAGTGGGCGGCGATGAAGGCGACCAGCACCGCCGAGCGCACGACCATCGAGGCCCGGTGCGGATCCGGGTCCGGACCCACGAGCGCGGCGGTGAGGAGAGAGCCGGCCAGCAGCACGTGGGCGTGCACGAGTGCGTGCACCAGGGGCGAAGCGTGCATCAGCGGGTACAGCGCCGTCGTGTACAGGACCCACAGCCCGCCGGCGGAGAGCACCGCCGCGACCACCGGGTGGGTGATGACCCGCACGGCCCTCCGGCGCAACAGGCGCGTCAGGGACCGTGCCGCGCGCACCGGCAGCGCCCGCAGGGCCAGGGTCACCGGTGCGGCCAGCACCAGCAGCAGGGGAGCGATCATGCCCAGCAGCAGGTGTGCGCTCATGTGGGCGGCGAAGCCCTCGCGGGCGGCCCGGGCGAGGGGCCCGAGCAGCGCCGCCCCCACGCATCCCAGCCCCGCGTACCAGCACAGGACCCGCCGGACCGGCCACGGGGAGCGGCCCCGGGACGCCCACAGGCCCAGCGCGTAGCCCAGCGCGGCCCCCGCCAGCAGCAGCACGACGGCGGCGTCGGCCAGGAACCATCCCAGGGCGTCGGCACCTCCGCAACCGCCGGCGGCGGGTCCCGTCCCGTGCCCGTGGTCCATGCGGGCCGCGATCATCCGGCGGCCGGCGCCGGCCGGGTCCGCCACAGGATGGCGGTCCCGATGAGCACGAGCAGCGCGGCCGAGCCGATCCAGGCCAGGTCATACGGCAGCAGGTCCACGTGGTAGCGGATCTGGTGGATCCCGAGCACCTTGTGGTTGACGACCCCGTCGAAGAGCTGGAAGGCCCCGACCCCGGCGATCACGGCCCCCGTCCACCGGCGCCAGGGCACGTCGCCGCGCCGGCGCACGTCCGCGAGCAGGAACAGCCCCCAGACCGTGATGAACCACCCGAGGGCGTGGAAGACCCCGTCGGCGGCCAGTGCCACCTCCGGGGTGGACAGGTCGTAGAAGTGATGCCACTGCAGGCCCAGGTGGAAGACGAACAGGTCGATCATCGACGCCGCGATGCCACAACCGAAGAGGAACCCCGAGGCGACCGCGCGCCGGCTCCCGCGGTCCCCGGCCCGCTGCTCCACACCGGGGCCGGCTTCCCCGCCGGCACCGGTCGCTGCGCTCGACATCGGTCCACCTCCTGGGTCGGCATGCTGAGGACCCCTCCATTGTCATCATCCCCGCGGTGTCCCCGGCAACGACCCGGGCGCGGCAGGATGCCCCGGGGTGGGCCTCGGGGTGCCGGTGACCGGGCGATACACCGGCCGGACATTGTGGCTGACAGCGGAATCATTGGCCAGTCGGGCCCCGCGCATGCATAGGATGAGACAGATGGCTCCTTCTCGGGGCCACGATCCGCGGGGCCTGTCGTACAGGTCCCGGCCACACGTCCACCAAGGAGGAATAATGGCTGAATTCACCCTGCCGGAGCTGGATTACGACTACGCCGCTCTCGAGCCGCACATCTCGGCGAAGATCATGGAGCTGCACCACTCCAAGCACCACGCCACCTACGTCAAGGGCGCCAACACGGCCCTGGAGAAGCTCGCCGCGGCCCGCGAGGCCGGTGACTTCGGTTCCGTGAACCAGTTCTCCAAGGACCTGGCCTTCAACCTCGGTGGCCACACCAATCACTCCATCTTCTGGAAGAACCTCTCCCCGAACGGTGGCGACAGGCCCGAGGGTGAGCTCGCCGCCGCGATCGACGAGTTCTTTGGCTCGTTCGACAAGTTCCAGGCCCACTTCACCGCCGCCGCTTTGGGCATCCAGGGCTCCGGCTGGGCCGTTCTGGCCTACGAGCCGATCGGTGGCAACCTGGTCATCGAGCAGTTCTACGACCAGCAGAACGGCGTGCCGGTCGCCACCATCCCGCTGTTCCAGCTGGACATGTGGGAGCACGCCTTCTACCTGGACTACCAGAACGTCAAGGCCGACTACGTCAAGGCCGTCTGGAACATCGTCAACTGGGCGGACGTCGCCGCCCGCTTCGAGGCCGCCCGCACCGGCGCCGCGAAGCTGATCACCCCCTGATCCGATGAACTACCCGGGGCCGGCCGGCCTGTCACAGCCCGGCCGGCCCCGCCCATGCCGTCTCCCCGCAGTCCCTCGTCGTCCACCCTCCCCGCACGACTGAAAGGCATGACCGTGACCAAGATCGCCATCAATGGATTCGGCCGCATCGGCCGGAGCATCCTCCGTGTCCTCGAGCAGGACGGCCATGACCTGGAGCTCGTGGCCGTCAACGACCTCACCGGTGCCGAGGACCTGCTGTACCTGACGAAGTACGACTCCGTCATGGGCCGGTACGGTCATGACATCGACCTCGTGGACGGCAACCTCGTGGCGAACGGCCGGACCATCAGGGTCTTCTCCGAGAAGGACCCGGCCGACCTGCCCTGGGGTGAGCTCGGCGTGGACATCGTCATCGAGTGCACCGGGCACTTCACGAAGGGGGAGCAGGCCCGCAAGCACCTCGAGGCCGGAGCGAGGAAGGTCGTCCTGTCGGCCCCCGGCAAGGGCATCGACGGCACGTTCGTGATGGGCATCAACGACCGGGACTACGACCCTGGCACCATGGACATCGTTTCGAGCGCCTCCTGCACCACCAACTGCCTGGCCCCGATGGTCCAGGTGCTGCACGAGTCCTTCGGGATCATCGACGGCATCATGACCACGGTCCACGCCTACACCGGCGACCAGAACCTGCACGACGCCCCCCACGCCAAGGACCGTCGGCGTGCCCGGGCCGCCGCCCAGAACATCGTCCCCACGTCCACCGGCGCGGCCAAGGCGATCGGCGAGGTGATCCCCGAACTGAAGGGCAAGCTGGACGGCTTCGCCCTGCGCGTGCCGGTCATCACCGGATCGGCCACGGACCTGACCGTCGAGCTGGAACGGGAGGCCTCCGTGGACGAGGTCAACGCCGCCTTCCGGGCCGCCGCCGAGTCCGGTCCGCTCTCGGGCGGGCGACTGGTCTACTCCGAGGACCCGATCACCTCGACCGACATCATCGGCGCCCCGGCGGCCTGCACCTTCGACGCGCCGCTGACCAAGTCGATCGGCAAGACGGTGAAGATCCTCGGCTGGTATGACAATGAGTGGGGTTACACCTCCCAGCTCGTGGACCTGACCTCCCTGGTCGCGTCCAGGCTCTGACCCCGCCACCGCACCGCATCGAGCCGCAATTCCTTCAGAGAGGCACTTTCGCATGACCGCCAAGACCCTTGACGACCTGCTGCAGGAGGGCGTCGCCGGACGCCACGTCCTGGTCCGCTCGGACCTGAACGTCCCGCTGGACGACGGGACGGTGACCGACGACGGCCGCATCCGCGCCTCGCTGCCGGTCATCACGGCGCTGGCCGACGCCGGCGCCCGGGTGATCGTCATGGCCCACCTGGGCCGTCCCAAGGGCCAGGCGGACCCGAAGTACTCCCTTCGGCCGGCCGCCGACCGGATGGCGGAGCTGTCCGGCCGCGACGTGCGCCTCGCCGGAGACGTCACAGGCGACTCGGCCCGCGAGCAGGCGGCCGCGATGTCCGACGGGGACATCCTGCTGCTCGAGAACGTCCGCTTCGACCCGCGGGAGACCTCCAAGGCCGACGCCGACCGCGAGGCACTGGCGGCGGAGATGGCGGCCCTCACGGGAGAGCACGGCGCCTACGTGGACGATGCCTTCGGCGCCGTGCACCGCCGGCACGCCTCGGTCTACGACATCGCCGGGCGGTTGCCGTCCTACCAGGGCGCCCTGGTGGCCCGGGAACTGGACGTGCTCTCCCGCCTCACGGGTGACCCCGACCGCCCGTACGTGGTGGTGCTCGGCGGTTCCAAGGTCTCGGACAAGCTCGCCGTGATCGACAACCTCATGGAGCGTGCCGACACCCTGCTGATCGGCGGTGGCATGCTCTTCACCTTCCTCAGGGCACAGGGCCACGAGGTGGGCGCCTCGCTGCTCGAGGAGGACCAGGTCCCGGTCGTCACCGAGTACCTCCGGCGCGCCCAGGACGGCGGTTGCCGGATCGTGCTGCCCACGGACATCGTGATGGCGTCCGGCTTCGCCGCGGACGCCGACCACGAGGTGCTGCCGGTGGACCGCCTCACCGCGGGCGCACACGGGGAGAAGGCCATCGGGCTGGACATCGGACCCGAGACCCGGGCCGCGTTCGGTGAGGAGATCCGCGGCGCGCACACCGTGTTCTGGAACGGGCCCATGGGCGTGTTCGAGTTCGAGGCCTTCGCCCACGGCACCCGCACGGTGGCCCAGGCACTCACGGAGGCCCAGGGGCTCACGGTCGTCGGCGGCGGGGACTCCGCGGCCGCGGTGCGGACCCTGGGTTTCGAGGACTCCCAGTTCGGTCACATCTCGACCGGGGGCGGTGCCTCCCTCGAGTACCTCGAGGGCAAGACCCTGCCGGGCGTCGCCGCCCTGGAGACCGCCCCGGCGGCCGGCCAGGCAGGTGCCGGGGCATGACCTCCCAGACCAACGGCGTCTATGACCGCACCCCGCTGATCGCGGGGAACTGGAAGATGAACCTGGACCACCTCCAGGCCGTCACCCTCGTCCAGAAGCTGTCCTGGACCCTGGCCGACGCCGACCACGACTTCGAGCGGGTCGAGGTGGCGGTCTTCCCGCCGTTCACCGACCTGCGCAGCGTGCAGACCCTGGTCGCGGGTGACCGGTTGCCGCTGGCCTACGGGGCCCAGGACCTCTCCGCCGAGGACTCCGGTGCGTTCACCGGGGAGATCTCGGGCCAGTTCCTGGACCGTCTCGGCTGCCGCTACGTGCTCGTGGGGCACTCCGAGCGGCGCACCCTGCACGGCGAGGACGACGCCCTGCTGAACCGGAAGCTGCAGGCGGCCCTGCGCCACGGGCTGACCCCCGTGTTCTGCGTCGGCGAGGGCCTGGAGGTCCGCCGGGCCGGCGGGCACGTGGAGCACACCCTGGCCCAGTTGCGGAACGGCCTGTCCGGCCTGTCCGCCGAGGCCGTCTCCGGGCTCGTGGTCGCCTACGAGCCGGTGTGGGCCATCGGCACCGGTGAGGTGGCCGGGCCGGCGGACGCCCAGGAGATGTGCGCCGCGCTGCGTGCCGAGCTGGCCGGCCTCTACGACGACGCCACCGCCCGGGGCGTCCGCCTGCTGTACGGCGGCTCGGTGAAGTCCGGGAACGTGGCGGCGATCCTGCGGGAGCGCGACGTGGACGGCGTCCTGGTGGGCGGTGCCAGCCTCGACGAGTCCGAGTTTGCTAGCATTGTCAGGTTCGAGCACCACCTGCTGACCGACTGACCGGCGCACCCCCAATGGAAAGAGTGACGTGGACGTCCTGACCCTCATCCTGCAGATCACCCTGGCGCTCATCAGCGTCCTGCTGGTGCTGCTGATCCTGCTGCACAAGGGCCGTGGCGGTGGCATGTCGGACATGTTCGGCGGGGGCGTGACCTCGTCCCTGGGCGCCTCCGGCGTCGCCGAGAAGAACCTGAACCGCCTCACGGTCACGCTCGGCATCACCTGGGGCGCGATCGTCGTGGCCCTGGGCCTGATCATGCGGTTCTCCCAGGACTTCTGAGCCCTTCGGGCACCCGGGTCGCCGACGGGAGCCAGCGGCACCGCCCGTGTCTCAGCGGGCGGCCGCACCGTCCAGCCACCAGGTGGTGGCCATCGCACCCGAGACCACCGATGCCGGCCAGCGGGCCGCATCGGTGGTCTTCGCGTTCCTGGCCCCACGCACGGCCGTGACCGCCTCCTGCTTGTCCAGGCCGGCGACCACGAACCACAGCCGCCGGGCGGTGTTCAGGGCCTCGACGGTCAGCGAGACGCGCAGCGGCGGGGGCTTGGGGGAGTCCTCCACCCCGATCACCGTCGCGTTCCTCGCCTGCGGGCCCGGCAGGCCGGGGAACAGGCTGGCCACGTGGGCGTCGGGGCCCACGCCCAGCATCACCACGTCGAACACGGGCAGCCGCGGGTCCGGACCGGGGTCGGCCTGGGCGTGCCGGGCCAGCTCGGCGGCGTAGCGTACGGCGGCGTCGTCCGGGCCGGAGCCGTCGGCGGCCGGCACGCGGTGCACGTTGCCGGCCGGCATCCCGTGGGCGTCCACGAGCGCGTCCACCAGCGCCGCCGCGGCCTGGACCTCGTTGCGGTCCGGGTCGCCGGCGGCCAGGTGGCGTTCGTCGCCCCACCACAGGTGCACGCGCGACCAGTCCAGCGCCGGCTCCTCCTCGACCAGCCGGGCCAGGGCGGCGAGGATGCCCGTACCGGTCCCGCCTCCCGTGAGGACCGCCGAGGCGCTGCCCCGGCCGCTGACGGCCTCGGTGAGGACACGGAGCAGTTCCCGGGCGGCGGCCCGGCACAGGGCCTCGCGGTCCCCGTAGACGCGGACGGAGTCCCCGCTCGGATCGGTGGTGATGGTCACGTGGTCATCGTTCACTGGGAAGTACCGCCTTCAGGTCGGTCAGGGGCAGCCCGTTCACCACCACGTCGCCGAACACCTCGTCGGGGTCCAGCCGCCGGAGCTCCTCGGCGAGGCACTCCTGGTCGCTGCGCTTGGGCAGGGAGATGCGCTGGACCGGTCGGCCCTGCTGGTAGAGGGACGCGACGTCGCCCACGGGGCGGGAGAGCACGATGTCACCGTCCTCCCTGCGCAGCCGGACGGAGCGCATGCCGTGGCCGGCCTTGGAGTGGGCCATCGTCACGGGGACGTCCAGACGGCGCGTGAGCCAGGCCGCCAGCAGCATGGTGGAGGGGGAGTCCTCGGCGCCGTCCACGGTGACGGAGCGGATCTCCGCCGGGTCCAGCCCGTCGAGGATGGCCGCCAGCTGGATGCGCCAGCCCGTCAGCCGGGTCCAGGCCAGGTCGGTGTCCCCGGCCCGGTAGGTGGTCCGCAGGTGCATCAACGCCGCCCGGGCCGAGACCGCCGTGGCGGTGTCCGTGATCCGGCGGTGCGCGATGCGGCCCAGCGGGGAGTCGGCCGGGACCTCCGGGGGCCGGTGCGGCCACCAGACGACGATCGGGGCGTCCGGCAGCAGCAGGGCGCCGATGAGCGACTCCGACTCCACCGCGTTGGACCCGGCACCGCGCAGCACCACGACGTCCGAGGCGCCCGCGTCCCCGCCGACCCGGATCTGGGCGTCCAGGGCGGTTTCCGCCTCGGGGTCGCCGACGGCGATCACGATGATCCGGCAGGGATGCTCCCGGCTGGCCAGGTTGGCCGCCCGGATCGAGGACTCCACGTGGTCGTCGGAGGTGGCGATGATGAGGGTGAGGACGCGTCCGAGGGTGACCACGCCGCCGGCCTGGCGCAGCCGGTTCATCTCCTTGGCCACCCGGGAGGTGGTGGTGTCCTTGATGTCGATGATCATCAGGGCCTCCTCCAGGCACGGCCGTCGCGCGCCATCAGCTCGTCGGCGGTCACGGGACCCCAGCTGCCCGGGGCGTAGGGCTCGGGCTGTCCGGGCAGCGAGGCCCAGTACTGCTCGAACGGGTCCAGGATGGCCCAGGAGAGCTCCACCTCGGCCTGGCGCGGGAACAGCGGCGGCTCGCCGAGCAGCACGTCCAGGATGAGCCGCTCGTAGGCCTCCGGGCTGTCCTCGGTGAAGGCGTGCCCGTAGCCGAAGTCCATGGTCACGTCCCGGACCTCCTGCTGGGTGCCGGGCACCTTCGAGGCGAACCGGATGGTCACGCCCTCGTCCGGCTGCACCCGCACCACGATGGTGTTCTGGCCGAACTCGTCCTCCCGGTGCCCCGGGAACAGGAGGTTGGGGGCACGCTTGAACACGACCGCGATCTCCGTGACGCGCCGGCCGAGGCGCTTGCCGGCGCGCAGGTAGAACGGCACCCCGTCCCAGCGCCGGGTCCGGATGCCCAGCCGCAGCGCCGCGTAGGTCTCCGTGGTGGACGCCGGGTTGAAGCCCTCCTCGTCGAGGAAGCCGGTGACCTTCTCCCCGCCCTGCCAGCCGCCGGTGTACTGGCCCCGCGCCGAGGCGGCCCCGAGGTCGGTGGGGACCTCGACGGCGGCCAGCACCTTCTCCTTCTCGGTGCGCAGGTGGTCCGCGTCGAAGGAGATCGGCTCCTCCATCGCGGTCAGGGCGAGCAGCTGCAGCAGGTGGTTCTGGATGACGTCCCGCGCCGCGCCGACGCCGTCGTAGTACCCGGCCCGTCCGCCGATGCCGATGTCCTCGGCCATGGTGATCTGGACGTGGTCCACGTGATTGGCATTCCACAGCGGCTCGAACAACCGGTTCGCGAAGCGCAGCGCGAGGATGTTCTGGACGGTCTCCTTGCCCAGGTAGTGGTCGATCCGGAACACTGCGTCCGGCACGAACACCTGCTCGATGACGTCGTTGAGCTCCCGCGCGCTGGCCAGGTCGTGGCCGAAGGGCTTCTCGATCACCACGCGGCGCCACGGCCGTCCCGAGGACCCGGTGCGCGCCGGGGAGGGCCGGGTGCCGGAGTCGTGGTGCCGTCCGGCCAGTCCGTGGTCGGCGAGCTGCTGGCAGACCTCCTCGAACCAGTCCGGGGGGATGGACAGGTAGAACACGGTGTTCCCTCCGGTCCCCCGGGAGGACTCCAGGACGGCCAGGGTGTCGCTGAGCCGCTCGTAGGCCCCGGAGTCGCCGAAGGCGCCCGAGATGAACCGGAAGCCGCCGCGCAGCTGGTCCCACACGGCGTCGTTCCACTCGGTCCGGGCCGAGGCCTGCACGGAGGCGCGCACGTAGTCGGTGAAGGCCGCGTCGTCCCAGTCGCGCCGGCCGTACCCGACCAGGGAGAACCCCGGGGGCAGCAGGCCGCGGTTGGCCAGGTCGTAGATGGCCGGCAGCAGCTTCTTGCGCGCCAGGTCGCCGGTGACGCCGAACAGCACCAGGGCGGAGGGGCCGGCGATCCGGGTCAGTCGCCGGTCACGGGGGTCCCGGAGCGGGTTCCTCGTCCCGCGGTCCTGGGCCGTCTCAGGCACCGCGGAAACCGTTGAGCAGCTGGGCGATGCCCTGACCGCGGTCGGTCAGGTGCACCCGGACCACCGTCAGGCCGTGCTCGCGCAGCACGGTGGCGTCACCGTCCGCCTGGGCCGAGATGAGCTGGCCGAAGGTGAAGGGCCGGCCGGGGATGGCCAGGTCGACGTCGGAGTCCGCCGTGATCTGCAGGAACACGCCCCCGGCCGAACCGCCCTTGTGGTACTGGCCGGTGGAGTGCAGGAAGCGTGGTCCCCAGCCGAAGGTGACCGGCCGGCCGGACTCCCGGGCCAGGACGGCCCGCAGGGTCTCCAGCTCGGGGTAGCCCAGGCGGTCCAGGTAGGCCTGCACGGCCAGGTAGCCCCGCTCGGGCACCAGGCGGGCGACGGCGCCCAGCACCGAGGCCACGTCCGGGGCCCCCACGATGTCGGCCGGGCCGGTGAGCTCGACGGCACCGATCACGGCGTCGGGCGTGCCCGGCTCGGGCGTGGCGTCCAGCAGGCCGCGGGCGGCCGTCTTGGCGGCCTCGACGTCGGGCTGGTCGAAGGGGTTGATGCCCAGGATCCGGCCGGCGGCCGCCGTCGCGAACATCCACAGCAGCAACTGGGAGCCCAGCGAGCCGAACACCTCCACGGCGTCCTCGGAGCGGGTGGCCTGGTCGGTGCCGGCCCGTTCCTCGCGATCGTCCGGGTCGGCGACGAGCCGGACCTGGAGCAGGTCACCGGCGTCCCCGGTGGTCTCGGGATCCCCGGCGTCCACGACGACCGGGAGCAGGCCCGTGCCGTCCTTGCCGGTGGACTCGGCGATGAGCTGCTCGGCCCAGTCCGCGAAGCCGACCAGGCCGGACCCCTCGTCCGAGAACACCAGCTTGTCCCGGAGGGGATCCGTGCCGGCCATCGCCGCACCGAGCTGCAGGCCCGGGTTGTCCGGCTCGTCCGTGACGAGCACCTCGAGGGTCTCCTCGGCCTCGTCCAGCAACCGCGCGATGTCCACCCCGGCCAGGCCGGTCGGCACGAGCCCGAAGGCCGTCAGGGCGGAGTAGCGTCCACCGACGGTCGGGTCCGCCGTGAAGACCCGGCGGTATCCGGCCTCCCGGGCCGACTGCTCGAGCGGGGACCCCGGGTCCGTGACGACGACCACGTGGGCCCTCGGGTCCACGCCGGCGTCGGCGAAGGCCTGCTCGAAGACCCGGCGCTGGGAGTCGGTCTCCACCGTGGACCCCGACTTGGAGGAGACCACCAGGACCGTGTCCTTCACGCCGGCGGCCAGCACGTTGCCCACCATCTCCGGGTCGGTGGAGTCCAGGGTCGTCAGCGGCGCGCCCACGGTGGCCGCGATGACCTCCGGGGCCAGGGAGGACCCGCCCATCCCGGCCAGGACCACGCGGGTGATGCCCTCCGCGGCGAGTTCCTCGCGGAGCTGCTCGACCTGGGGCACCAGGGCGCGCGAGTCCTCGAACAGCGTCATCCAGCCCAGTCGCCTCGAGGCCTCGTCCTCGGCGGCCGGACCCCACAGGGTGGCGTCGCGCTCGGACAGGCGGCTGGCGAAGCGGTCCTGCACCAGGGCGGGCACGTGGCGGTCGATGGCCTCGAGTGCGGCGCCGGTGGCCTGCAGTCCGAGCGAGCTCATGGGGGATTCTCCTTGGTGTCGTTGCCTGGTGGGAGGGGCGGTGCCCGGCTAGCGCGCGGCGGCGTCCTGGGCCGAGGCCTCGCGGAGCGCCGTGCCCACGGTCTCGAGCAGCTCGTTCCAGCTGGTGACGAACTTCTCCAGGCCCTCCTCCTCCAGCACGGACACGACGTCGTTGTAGTCCACGCCGGCGTGGCCGATGGCGTCCAGCACGCGGTCCGCATCCTCGCCGGCACCGGTCACCGTGTCGCCGGTGACCTCACCGTGGTCGGCGAGGGCCGCCAGGGTCTTCTCCGGCATGGTGTTCACGGTCCCGGGTGCCACCAGCCCGGTGACGTACAGGGTGTCCGGCAGCGCCGGGTCCTTGGTGCCGGTGGAGGCCCACAGGGGTCGCTGGGGCCGGGCGCCCGCCGCCTCCAGGACGCGCCAGCGCTCGGTGTCCAGCGTCTCCGTGAAGATCCGGTGGGCCAGCCGCGCGTTGGCCAGGCCGGCCTGTCCGGTGAGTTCCTCCACGCCCTCGGTGCCGGACTCGCGTAACCGCCGGTCGACCTCGGTGTCCACGCGGGAGACGAAGAAGCTGGCCACCGAGTGCAGCGTGGACAGGTCCCTGCCCGCCGCGTGGGCCTGCTCCAGCCCGAGCAGCCAGGCGTTGAGGACCTCCCGGTAGCGGGTGAGCGAGAAGATCAGGGTCACGTTGACGCTGATGCCCTCGGCGAGGGTGGCCGTGATCGCCGGCAGTCCCTCCTCGGTGGCGGGGATCTTCACCAGGACGTTGGGCCGGTCCACGGCGGCGGCGAGCTCCTGGGCCTCGGCGACCGTGCTCTCCGCGTTCCGGGCGGACCGGGGGTCCACCTCGATGGAGACCCGCCCATCCACCCCGTGGGTGGCCGCGTGGACCGGGGCGAGGATGTCACAGGCCTGCTGGACGTCCCGCGTGGTCAGCTCGAAGACCGCGCGGTCCACGTCCGCGCCCTCGGCCGCCAGCTGGGCCAACTGCTCGGCGTACGGTCCGCCGTTCTTCAGCGCGCTGGCGAAGATGGACGGGTTGGTGGTCACCCCGGTGACGTTCCGGGTGTCGATCAGCTCCTGCAGGTTGCCGGTGACGATCCGCTCCCGGGAGAGGTCGTCGAGCCAGATGGAGACGCCGGCCTCGGCCAGTGCGCGCGTGTTCGGGTTCTGTTCAGTCATCGCGTGGGCTCCCGTGTCCTTCGGGTCGGTGTGCTCGGGTCGGTGTGCTGAGGGGGTCAGTCGGCCAGCAGGGTGCGTGCCGCCGTCGCCACGGCCTCGGCCGTGATCCCGAACTCGCGGTACAGCGTCTGGTAGTCGGCCGAGGCGCCGAAGTGCTCCAGGGAGACCTGGGCACCGCGGGCACCGGTGTACTTCGCCCAGCCCTGGGCGATGCCGGCCTCGACGGAGACGCGGACGGCCCCGTTGTCCGGCAGGACCTGGGCGCGGTAGGACTCGTCCTGGGCGTCGAACCACTCCAGGCAGGGTGCGGAGACCACGCGCGTGGGGATGCCCTCGGACTGCAGTGCCTGGCGGGCCTCCACGGCCAGCTGCACCTCGGAACCGGTGCCGAGGAGGATCACCTGGGGCTCCACGTCCTGGCCCGAGGCGTCGGTGGCCTCCAGCAGGACGTAGGCGCCCCGCGCGGTGCCCTCTGCGCCGGCGAAGCCCTGCTCGCCGCGGGGGAACACGGGCAGGTTCTGGCGGGACAGCACGATCCCGGCCGGTCCGTCGGTGCGTTCCAGGATGGTCCGCCAGGCCCAGGACACCTCATTGGCATCGCCGGGACGCACGACGGACAGGCCCGGGATGGCCCGCAGGCTGGCCAGCTGCTCCACGGGCTGGTGCGTGGGACCGTCCTCGCCGAGCCCGATCGAGTCGTGGGTCCACACGTAGATCGCGGGGGTGCCCATCAGGGCCCCGATGCGGATGGCGGGCCGCTGGTAGTCGGAGAAGATCAGGAACGTCCCCGAGTAGGCGCGCAGCAGCGAGCCCAGGGAGATGCCGTTGACGATCGCCCCGGCGGCGTGTTCGCGCACCCCGAAGTGCAGGGTCCGTCCGTAGGGCCCGCCCGACCACGTGCTGGTCTGGCGGGACGTGGGGATGAACGACTCCGCCCCGTCCATCGTGGTGTTGTTGGAGCCGGCCAGGTCCGCCGACCCGCCCCAGAGCTCGGGCATGACCGGGCCCAGTGCGGAGAGCACCGTGCCGGAGGCCGCCCGGGTGGCCAGGCCCTTGGCCTGTCCGGAGAAGGCCGGGTCGAAGTCCGCCGGGAAGGTCGGGAAGGCCTCGGCGAAGCCTGCGGGCAGCTCGCCGGCGGAGAGCCGGTCATACAGTGCGGCGCGTTCCGGGTGGGCCTCGCGCCAGGCGTCGTAGGACGCCTCCCAGTCGCTCCGGAAGGCCGCGGAGCGGTCCCGGACGCCGCGCGCATGGGCCAGGACGTCGTCCTCGACCGCGAAGGACTGCTCCGGATCGAAGCCGAGCACCTCCTTGAGAGCCTTCAGCTCCTCGCCACCGAGCTTGGAGCCGTGGATGGCACCGGTGTCCTGCTTGCCGGGGGAGGGCCAGCCGATGACGGTGCGCAGGTTGATCAGCGAGGGGCGGCCGGTCTCGGCCTTGGCCGCGGAGATCGCCTCGTACAGCGCCCGGGTGTCCTCCACGTAGTTGCCCGTGGCCAGCCAGTCCACGGTCTGGACGTGCCATCCATAGGCCTCGTACCGCGCGGAGACGTCCTCGCTGAACGCGACGTCGGTGTCGTCCTCGATGGAGATCTTGTTGTCGTCGTAGATCACCACGAGGTTGCCGAGCTCCTGGTGGCCGGCCAGCGAGGAGGCCTCCGAGGTGACGCCCTCCTGCATGTCACCGTCCGAGGCGATGACGAAGACGTGGTGGTCGAAGGGGCTCGTCCCGGCCGGGGCGTCCGGGTCGAGCAGTCCGCGCAGCCGGCGCTGGGCGTAGGCGAAGCCCACGGAGGAGGCCAGGCCCTGGCCCAGTGGGCCGGTGGTGATCTCCACGCCGTCGGTGTGGCCGTATTCGGGGTGCCCGGGCGTCCTGGACCCCCAGGTGCGCAGGGACTGCAGGTCCTCCAGCTCGAGCCCGGCGCCGGCGGCGAACAGCTGCAGGTACAGGGTGAGCGAGGTGTGCCCGGCCGAGAGGATGAACCGGTCACGGCCGGCCCAGGTGGCATCCGCCGGGTCATGGTGCATGACGTTCTGGAACAGCTGCCAGGCCACCGGGGCGAGGGAGATCGCGGTGCCGGGGTGTCCGTTGCCGACCTTCTCCACGGCGTCGGCGGCCAGGACGCGGAGCATGTCCACGGCCTTCCGGTCCAGGTCCGAGTAGGTGTACTCACGGGCGGGTGCCTGACGCTGCAGGGGGGACGTCCCCCGGGTCGCGGTTCCGGTGGGCTGTGCCGGGACTGAAGTCACGAAAGCTGCTCCTGACGGGATGATTCTGCGGCCGGTGCCGACCTCGGGCCAGCTTATCCCGAATGAGCCCCCGGGAAACCGGTGGCGACGGGGTCGTGCCGCGGAGAACCGCCCCTGCCCGTGTCAGGTGGGTCACTGTGACCCACGGGAACGTCACCCGGGTCTGGCGGTGTCGGCGCGACGGGTACACTGGAGGGGGTGTTCCCCGGGTCGGCCGTCCGATGTCAGGGCGGGCAATGAACCTCTTGCGTGAACACCGTCCCCGTCCTCCTGCACCGTGAGAAGTAGATGCCCAGCACCCTTGATGCCCAGTCCGCCGGGACGCAGACGTCGTCCGGCGTCCGTTCCGAGACCCGGAAGCTGGGGTTCGGCCGGAAGGCCGCCGCCTACGTGGCGCTAACCAAGCCGCGCGTCATGGAGCTGCTGCTGGTCACCACGCTGCCGACCATGATCTTCGCCCAGCGCGGTTTCCCGGATGTGCTGACCATGGTCGCCACGATGGTCGGCGGGGCACTGGCCGCCGGTTCCTCCGCCGCGTTCAACTGCTACATCGACCGTGACATCGACAAGATCATGAAGCGGACCGAGAACCGACCCCTCGTCACGGGTGAGCTCACCCCGCGCGAGGCGCTCGTCTTCTCCTGGGTGATCGGCGTGGTGTCGATCCTCATCCTGGCCCTGGGGACCAACCTGCTGGCCGCCGCCCTCGGGGTCGCCGCGATCTTCTTCTACGTGGTCGTCTACAGCCTCGTCCTCAAGCGACGCACCGAACAGAACATCGTCTGGGGCGGGATCGCGGGGTGCTTCCCGGTGCTCATCGCCTGGGCCGCGGTGCGCGGGACCATCGAGTGGCCCGCCATCGTGCTGTTCCTGATCATCTTCCTGTGGACCCCGCCGCACTACTGGCCGCTGTCCCTGAAGTACAAGAAGGACTACCAGGATGCGGAGGTCCCCATGCTCGGTGCCGTGGCCTCGGCCCGCGTGGTGTCCAGCCAGGTCGTGCTCTACGCCTGGGCCACGGTCGCCTGCTCGCTGCTGCTGGTCCCGCTGGGCTGGGCCGGCATCGTCTACACCGCGGTCGCCCTGGTCACCGGCGGCTGGTTCATCTACGAGTGCCACGTGCTTTACGGGCAGTCCCAGAAGCCGGACTACAACGACAAGAAGGCCATGAAGGTCTTCCACCTGTCCATCACGTACCTCACGCTGGTCTTCGTGGCCCTCGCGGTCGACCCCTTCGTGGGCGAGCCGCTCATGACCGTTCCGGGCGCCCCGGCCTGACGCCCGGGCTGCCCGCCTCGGGAGTGGACGGCGGCCACCGGCGGTGGTGACCGTCGTCCAGGACGCTCAGAGGGGTCGTTCCAGGATGAAGTCCTGTTCGGTGCGGCGTCCCATCCGGAAGGTGCGGACGCCGCGGCGCGAGTACCCGCTCTTGGCGTAGAACCGCTGGGCCCGCGTGTTCTCCTGGTTGACGCCGAGCCAGATCCCGGCGGCACCGTTCCGGCGGGCCGCCTGCAGGGCGGCCGCCATGAGCCGGGCGGAGACGCCCCGGCCGTGATGGTCCGCGTGCACGTAGAACTTGTTCAGCTCCACCGTCGGAGCGTGCCGCAGGGTGGCGGGCTCGGAGAATGCCGGCTGCGAGCCGTGGACGAGCAGGCAGTATCCCACCGGCGTCCCGTCCTCGTCCCCGGCCCACAGCACGGTCCGGTCCACCGCCCGGATATGGGCCGCGAAATGCTCCGCGGTCAGGTTCGCGGCGATGAAGGACCGGATGTCCTCCGGCGCGGAGCCCGGCGGGCAGGCCAGCGGGAAGGTCGCCGCCGCCAGCCCCGCCAGCGGGACCGCGTGGACGACGTTCGAGGCCTCGGAGACCTCCGGCACGGCCGCAGGGATCACGCGGGCGGAGGACACGGGGACCCTAGGCCATCGTCGCGTGCCGCCGGGCGGGCTGCGGCCGGACCGGGCGGGCGCGGTAGGCGGACACCTGGCGGTCCCAGGCGGTGGTCACGGCCCAGACCACCAGGCCGGTGCCCAGCATGTGCAGCAGGACCAGCCAGATCGGCAGGCCGGTGAAGTGCTGGGTGTAGCCGATGATCGCCTGGAAGGCGATGACGCCCACCAGCGACCAGGCGGAGATCCGCTGCAGCCGCGAGGACTGCTGGCGTAGCACCACCACGAGCAGCACGAGTGCTGCAGCGGTCATCAGGTACACCGGCAGCGCGTGCAGGCGGGTGACGACCAGCGGGTCGAAGTCGTGACGGGGCGCGTCGGCGTCGCCACCGTGGGGTCCGGTGCCGGTGACCACGGTGCCCAGGTACAGCACCACCCAGCCGGTGACGAAGGCCGTCGTGGCCATGCCCCGCGACAGCGGGGAAGTCTCCCCGTCCACGATCGCCGTCGGCGACTGCTCGCCCTCGCCGCGGGACAGGGCCTCACGGTGGCGCCATTCCACGCCCACCCGGTTGACCAGCAGGCTGGCGACGCAGACCATCACCGAGGAGACCAGGAAGTGCATCGCCACGACCCAGGGATTCAGCCCGGTCAGCACGGTGATCCCGCCGACGACGGCCTGGGCGGGGATGCACGCGAGCATGCCCACGGACATCCAGAAGATGCCCCGGTGGGAGCGGCGCAGGTTCCAGACCCAGAGCAGCACGGCCAGGGCCGCGATGCCGACCACGAAGGTCAGGGTGCGGTTGCCGAACTCGATGTACCCGTGGATGCCCATCTCGGGGGTGTTGGTCAGGGACTCCGGGGTGCACTTGGGCCAGGTGGGGCACCCCAGTCCCGACTTGGTCAGCCGGACCGCGCCTCCCGTGACGATGATGCCGATCTCGGTGACCAGGGAGATGACGGTGAGCCAGTACGTCGTGCGGGTGATGTCCCGCGGCAGGCGCCACCGGCCCGGGGAGAGTCCGGCCGCCGTCGCGGCGGATCCGGGGGCGGGGGACTGGGTGGGGGTACTCACGGGTGGGTCCTTCGGACGGGTCGGTCGGGCAGCCGGCGGCTGCGGTGGGGTTCGGGTCGGGGTCGGGTCAGCGCCACTTGAACCACCTCAGCGCCCCGGCGGTCGCCAGTGCCGCCCAGGCGATGAGCGTGAGGAGGGCACCGACGTCGAGGGCACCGGCGCCCAGGGCCGCGCGCAGTCCGTCGCCGAGCGCCGCCGAGGGCAGCACGACCCCCAGCCCGGCCAGCCACCCGCTCTCCGGCAGCGGGAAGACCACGCCGCCCACGGCGCCCAGCAGCACCCACATCAGGTTGGTCAGGGCCAGCGTGGCCTCCGGGCGGGCGGTGCCCGCGATGAACAGCCCGAGGGCCGTGAAGGCCGCCGCGCCGGCCAGGAAGAACAGCAGTGCCGCAGGGATGCCCGCGGGGTCCGGACGCCAGCCCAGGGCCAGGCCGACACCGCCGATGACCACGACCTGGAGGACCAGGACGGACAGCACGGCCACGGCCTTGCCGAGGATCAGGCCGGCGGGGCCCAGCGGCGTGGTGGAGAGGTACGCGAGCACTCCGTAGCGGCGGTCGAACCCGGTGGCGATGCCCTGCCCCGTCAGGGCCGAGCTCAAGACGGCCAGGGCCAGGACGCCCGGCACGGCCACGTCCACGCCGTTGACGTCCGGCCGGTCCAGCAGGCCGGCCCAGACCACCCCGAACAGGGCCATCACCGGCAGGATCAGGGAGATCAGCAACTGCTCGCCGTTGCGCAGGGCGGTCACCGTCTCATAGCGTCCCTGGGCGAGCACGCGCCGCGCCAGGGACCGAGCGTTCGAGGTCCCGGCGTGGGGGGTGTCGAGGTGGGTGTTCACGGGGCGACCTCCAGGAAGACGTCCTCCAGGGTGCGGTGGATGAGGCGGACGTCCGTGGGCATGAGTCCGGCGGCATTCCACCAGGCGCCCAGCGCCGCCCAGTGCGCCGGGTCGGAGACCCCGAGCACGTGGTAGGTGCAGCCTCCGGGAGCATCGGCGGTCTCGGAGGACAGGCCCACCTCGCTGACGGAGAGCCCCTCCGGTGCGGAGGCCAGGACAGCCTCCCCGACCGGCACGGACACGGTGAAGGACAGGGGGGCCGGGCCGGAGCGGGCGGTGAGCTCGGCGACGGTGCCGGCACGCTCGACGACTCCCTGGCGCAACAGCACCACGTGGTCGGCCAGCCGTTCGGCGTCGTCGAGCAGGTGCGTGGTGAGCACCACGGCCAGTCCCGCCTGCTTCAGCTCGGTGATCAGGTCGAACACCAGCTGGCGGGACACGGGGTCCAGGCCCGCGCTGGGCTCGTCGAGGAACACGACGCGCGGGCGGCCGGCCAGGGCGGCCGCGAGCGCCACGCGCTGGCGCTGGCCCCCCGAGAGGCGGCGGATGTCCCGGCCGGCGAACTCCCCGATGCCGAGCCGCTCGACCAGCGCGGCCATGTCGGCCGGCTCGCGGTACAGCGAGGCCACGTGCGCCAGCAACCGGGCCGGCGTGGCGGACGGGGGCAGCCCGCCGTCCTGGAGCATGACCCCCACCCGGCTGCGCAGGGCGGAACCGGCCCGCCAGGGATCCTGGCCGAGCAGCTCGACCGTGCCGGCGTCGGGGCGGTCCAGCCCCTGGGCGATCGTCAGGGTGGTGGTCTTGCCGGCCCCGTTGGGCCCGAGCAGCGCGGTGACCTGGCCCGCGCGGGCCTGGAAGTCGACCCCGCGCAGGATCTCCACGTCCCCTCGGCGGTTCCGCACCGTCCGGCAGACGCCGTTGAGGGACACCAGGGCGGGCGCGGGGGCACCGGCAGCGGAGGCGACGGGGCCACCGGCCTGACGGTCGGCGACCGCGACGTCGGCCCGGCGACCGGGCTCGCGAGGGGTGGGGGGCAGGGGGAACGGCACCCGTCCATGGTACCCGCGGGCCACTCGACTCCTCCGAAAGGTAGCGCAGAGGTAGCGGCAGTGAGGACGGCCTCGGCCGCGGCCGGTGAGAGGGGCGTGCCGGGCCTCGCGCCCCGCGCCCGCGGGCGGACGCAGGGCAAGGTTCGCCTTACTTTCGCCTGACCACGAATTAGGTAAAATGGCGGTTGTGTATTCCTCCAGTGACGTCGACGTGCCCGCAGGGGACACGGTCGAAGGACCCCGCGAGAGCACCCGGGATCGGGTGCTGCAGGCGGTCCTGTCCCACGGGCCGGTCAGCGCGGCCCGGGTCGGTGAGCTGCTGGGGCTCACGGCGGCCGCCGTCCGCCGGCACCTGGACGCACTCTCCGAGGAGGGTGCGGTCGAGGTCAAGCTCGTCGCCGGCAACCGCGGCGCCGGACGCCCCTCGCGGCGCTACGTCATCAGCCACGAGGGCCAGAGCCGACTGGGCAACGACTACCTCGAGCTCGCGAGCCGGGCCCTGGGGCGCCTGGCCGAGGTGGCCGGACCCGACGCCGTCCGGCACGTCGCGCGGGAGCGCTTCGCGGCCGTCGAGGACCGCTACCGCGAGGCCATCGGCACCACCGCGTCCCTGAAGGACCGCGCCACCGCCCTGGCGCGGGTGCTGGACGCGGAGGGCTTCCACGCCAGCGTCCGCCTCGTCGGGCGGCCCGACTCCGCCACGAAGCAGCCGACCCTCAAGGCGGCCCAGATCTGCCAGGGGCACTGCCCCCTCCAGGAGCTGGCCGCCGACTACCCGCAGTTCTGCGAGGAGGAGACGGAGCTGTTCGCCCGCCTGCTCGGGGTGGACGTCCGCCGGCTGGCGACGCTTCCCACCGGCGGCCACGTGTGCACCACCCACGTCCCCCTCGGCCGCGACGCCGAGCCGCCCGGCCGGCACGGAGCCGGCCCACAGACCATCAGCGGCGCCGGCAGCCACGCGGCACCGGACGCCGACTGACTCCCAGACCACCGACCACGAAGAGAGGCTTCAGATGACCGATCAGATCACCAGGGAGAACGCCGATCCGGGCGTGATCTCCGAGGTACTCGAGAAGAACCCGGAGCTTGAGGCCATCGGCCCGTACCAGTTCGGCTGGGCCGACCAGGACGATGCCGGTGCCAACGCACGCCGCGGCATCAACGAGGAGGTCGTGCGCGACATCTCGGCCAAGAAGAGTGAGCCCGAGTGGATGCTCAACCTGCGCCTGAAGGGCCTGAAGTACTTCCAGCGCAAGCCCATGCCCACCTGGGGTGCCGACCTGTCCGGCATCGACTTCGACAACATCAAGTACTTCGTGCGCTCGACCGAGGGCCAGGCGAAGTCCTGGGAGGACCTGCCCGAGGACATCCGCAACACCTATGAGCGCCTCGGCATCCCGGAGGCCGAGCGTGAGCGCCTGGTCGCCGGCGTGGCCGCCCAGTACGAGTCCGAGGTCGTCTACCACCAGATCCGCGAGGACCTGGAGGCCCAGGGCGTCATCTTCCTGGACACCGACACCGGCCTGAAGGAGTACCCGGAGATCTTCAAGGAGTACTTCGGCTCCGTGATCCCGGTGGGCGACAACAAGTTCGCGGCCCTGAACACCGCCACGTGGTCCGGCGGCTCCTTCGTGTACGTGCCCAAGGGCGTCCACGTGGAGATCCCGCTGCAGGCCTACTTCCGCATCAACACCGAGAACATGGGCCAGTTCGAGCGGACCCTGATCATCGCGGATGAGGACTCCTACGTCCACTACATCGAGGGCTGCACCGCGCCGATCTACAACTCGGACTCGCTGCACTCCGCCGTCGTGGAGATCGTGGTGAAGAAGAACGCCCGCGTGCGCTACACCACCATCCAGAACTGGTCCACCAACGTGTACAACCTGGTGACCAAGCGCGCCGTGGCCGAAGAGGGCGCCACCATGGAGTGGATCGACGGCAACATCGGCTCCAAGGTCACGCAGAAGTACCCGGCGGTCTACCTGACCGGCGAGCACGCCAAGGGCGAGACCCTGTCCATCGCCTTCGCCGGCGCCGGACAGCACCAGGACACCGGTTCGAAGATGGTGCACCTGGCCCCGAACACCTCCAGCTCCATCGTCTCCAAGTCGGTGGCGCGCTCGGGTGGCCGGGCAGCCTACCGTGGCCTGGTCCAGGTCATGGAGGGCGCGAAGAACTCCGCCAACTCGGTGGTGTGCGACGCGTTGCTGGTGGACACGATCTCCCGCTCGGACACCTACCCGTACATCGACATCCGCGAGGACGACGCGACCCTGGGCCACGAGGCCACGGTGTCGAAGGTCTCCGAGGAGCAGCTCTTCTACCTGATGAGCCGCGGGATGTCCGAGACCGAGGCCATGGCCATGATCGTGCGCGGCTTCATCGAGCCGATCGCGCGCGAGCTGCCGATGGAGTACGCCCTGGAATTGAACAAGCTGATCGAACTGCAGATGGAAGGATCGGTAGGCTGAGCGTGTCACAGACTGTCAACACCGCCCCGGAAGAAATCGACGCGGACGGCGCCGGAGTGCCCGTCATCCCCGGCATGGGGGAGGAGGGCGAGAAGCTCTCCGGTGAGGTCGCCGCGGCCAGCGCCGCCGGCCATGCCGCCCACGCGGTCCCCGCGGACGGAGCCCGGCAGGCGACCGCCGGTTCGTCCCGCGCGGACCGCCGGTCCAGCTTCGAGCTGGCCGACTTCGCCGTGCTGACCGGTCGCGAGGAGGACTGGCGGTTCACCCCGCTGGACCGCCTGGCCGGTCTGCACCTGCCCGAGGGCAACTCCGCCCGGCTGACCGGCGCCGCCCCGGCGGTCGAGGTCGGTGCCGTGGACGGGGTCACCGTCGAGACGGTGTCCCGCGAGGACTCCCGCCTCGGCGCCGCCCTGACCCCGGACGACCGCGTGTCCGCCGCCGCCTGGGCCTCCTTCGCCGAGGCGACCGTCGTCACCGTGGGCGCCGGCGTCGAGGCCGGCACCCCGGTCCGCATCGACGTCACCGGCACGGGTTCCGAGCCGGCCGCCCAGCACCTGCTGGTCGTCGCCGAGCCCAACTCCCGCGCCGACGTCGTGATCACCCACCGCGGCACCGCCGTGGTGAGCCAGAACGTGGAGTTCGACGTCCGCGAGGGCGCCGGGCTGAACGTCACCTCGATCCAGGCCTGGGACGGGGACGCGGTGCACGCCTCGGCCCAGCAGGCCAAGGTCGCCAAGGACGCCTCCTTCAAGCACGTCACCGTCTCCTACGGTGGCTCGGTGGTGCGCCTGACCCCGACCTCGCGCTTCGCGGGCACCGGGGGCGAGGCCCGGATGTACGGACTGTACTTCGCCGACGCCGGCCAGCACCTGGAGCAGCGGCTGTTCGTGGACCACGCGACCCCGAACTGCACCTCCAACGTCCTGTACAAGGGCGCCCTGCAGGGCAAGGACGCCCGTGCCGTCTGGATCGGCGACGTCCTGATCCGCAAGACGGCCGAGGGCACCGACAGCTACGAGAAGAACCAGAACCTCGTCCTGACGGACGGCACCCGCGTGGACTCGGTGCCGAACCTGGAGATCGAGACCGGTCTGATCGAGGGCGCCGGACACGCCTCCTCGACCGCCCAGTTCGATGACGAGCAGCTCTTCTACCTGATGGCCCGGGGCATCCCGGAGCAGGAGGCCCGCGAGCTCGTGCTCCGCGGCTTCCTCAACGAGATCATCCAGAAGATCGGGATCACCGACGTCGAGGAGATGCTCACCGCGCAGATGGAGACCGAGCTGCAGGTGGCGACCCACTGATGGCGGCCGGCCAGCGCGTCTGCGGCACGGACGAGATCGGGCCGGAGGAGGCCAGGCGGTTCATGGTCGACGGGATCCCCGTCGCCGTGGTCCGCGCCTCCGACGGCTCGCTCCACGCCCTCAACGACACCTGCTCGCACGGCGAGGTCTCCCTCTCCGAGGGGTTCGTGGAGGGGTGCGCCCTGGAGTGCATCGGCCACGGGTCGGCCTTCGACCTCGTCACCGGTGAACCGAACGTGCCGCCCGCGACCGAGCCGGTTGCCGTCTATGCCCTCGCCGTGGAGGACGACGGCATCTGGGTGGACACCTCCCGAGTCCTCAACCGGGTCGCATAGCCCGAGCGCTGCACCGCAGCCACCCCAACCACACTTCCCGCCGGGGCACCGGCGAACCGCAAGGAGAACACGAATGTCTACGCTGGAAATCAAGGACCTGTTCGTCTCGATCGAGACCGAGAACGGCCCCAAGGAGATCCTCAAGGGCGTCAGCCTGACCATCAACACCGGTGAGACCCACGCCATCATGGGCCCCAACGGCTCCGGCAAGTCCACCCTGGCCTCCACCATCGCGGGCCACCCGCGCTACGAGGTCACCTCCGGCACCATCACGCTCGACGGCGAGGACGTCCTGGAGATGTCCGTGGACGAGCGTGCCCGCGCCGGCCTGTTCCTGGCGATGCAGTACCCGGTCGAGATCCCGGGCGTGACCATGACCAACTTCCTGCGCACCGCCAAGACCGCCATCGACGGCGAGGCCCCGTCCCTGCGCCACTGGACCAAGGACGTCAAGGCCGCCATGGAGGGCCTGAAGATCGATCCCGCCTTCGCCAGCCGCAACGTCAACGAGGGCTTCTCCGGCGGCGAGAAGAAGCGCGTCGAGATCCTGCAGCTCGAGCTGTTCAAGCCGAAGTTCGCGGTGCTGGACGAGACCGACTCCGGCCTGGACGTCGACGCGCTGCGCGTGGTCTCCGAGGGCGTCAACCGTGCCCAGGCCACCAACGAGATGGGTACCCTGCTCATCACCCACTACACCCGCATCCTGCAGTACATCAAGCCCGACTTCGTGCACGTGTTCGTGGACGGCAAGGTCGCGGAGTCCGGTGGCGCCGAGCTGGCCGACCGCCTCGAGGCCGAGGGCTACGAGCGCTTCGAGACCGCTGCTGCAGGGGCCTGAGGAGGACAGCATGACGACTGACCAGGCACAGACCTCCCTCGAGGACATCAGGGAGGCCCTGCACGAGGTCATGGACCCCGAGCTGGGCGTGAACATCGTCGACCTCGGGCTGCTCTATGGCATGAACTATGCCGAGGACGGCGCCCTGATCATCGACATGACCCTGACCACCGCGGCCTGCCCGCTCACCGACGTGATCGAGGAGCAGATCGGCAACGAGATCGGCACCATGGTCGACGAGTGGCGGCTGAACTGGGTCTGGATGCCGCCGTGGGGCCCGGAGCGGATCACCGAGGAGGGCCGCGAGCAAATGCGGGCCCTGGGCTTCAACATCTGAGCCCGACCCCTCATCCCCTGCAGACGAGAGCACCCCGGTCCACGGACCGGGGTGCTCTCGTCTGCGTCCCCGGCAGTGCCCCTGCCCGGGAGGACGGGCGGCTCAGGCCGTCGGATCGTCCAGGTCCGGGTGGTCCAGGGTGTTGCACTGGTTGATGTCCCCGGACTCGTAGCCGTGCATGAACCAGGCCATCCGCTGCTCGGAGGTGCCGTGCGTGAAGGCCTCGGGCAGCACGCGCCCGGTCGTGGACTGCTGGATGCGGTCGTCCCCGACGGCGGCCGCCGCGGAGAGCGCGTCCCGCAGGTCGGTCTGGGTGAGGGGATCCAGGAACGGGTCGCCCGACTCGGGGTCCACGGTGCGCACCGCGTGCCCGGCCCACATCCCGGCGTAGCAGTCCGCCTGCAGCTCCACGCGCACCGCCCCGGACTCCGGCCCGGTGCCACCGGACTGCGAGTACTGCAGGTAGCCGACGATGTTCTGGATGTGGTGGCCGTACTCGTGGGCGACCACGTACTCCTCGGCCAGGGGGCCGCCGGAGGCCCCGAACCGCGATTGCAGCAGGCCGAAGAAGTCAGTGTCGAAGTACGCCGTCTCATCGCCCGGGCAGTAGAAGGGGCCGACGTCCGAGGTGGCCATGCCGCAGGCCGTGTCGACCTGACCGCCGAACAGCTCCACTCCGGGGGGCCGCCAGGTGACGTTGTACTCCGCCAGGTGGAGATCCCAGAAGGCATCGGCGGACTCGATCGTGGCGATGATCCGGCAATCGGTCCGCTCGTTCGCCGTCTCCCCGGTACGGCAGGTGGCGGACGCCGCCGGGCCAACGGGCTCGTACTGGGACGTCTCCGGCGACGGGCCGGTCAGTCCGAGCTGCTCGGCCAGTCCGGGGGCGAAGATCGCCAGCAGCAGCACCAGCAGGCCGGTGCCGCCACCGATGGCGACGGTTCCGCCGCGCCCCGCCCGGCCGCCACCACCGCGGCCCCGGGAGTCTCGGACGCGGGAGGGGTCCAGCCGGATGTTGTCATTGAAGCTCATGCGCCCCGAGTGTAGTCCGGCCCCGGATGCTTCGGCTCCGGGGCTGCGGGCAGCCCGCGGGCGGCCAGGGCCTCCCCGGTCGCGCGGGCGTGGCCGACCGTGGCCACGAGCACCGGCCCCATCAGGCGCACGGGCCCGCGGCGCAGTCCCCGGGAGGCCAGGGCCTCCGCGTGGGCGCGCACGGCGGCGCCGACCCAGGGGATCGTGCGCAGCATGACGTTCACGGCCAGGGCGGCGGCCTCCGGGTTGACCCCGAACCGGCGGAACGCGCCGAAGAAGTGGGCCAGGCCGTCCAGCAGTTCCGTGCCGGGGGTGGTGATCACCAGCAGCCGGGCGGCGGCCAGCGCGCCGAAGACGGCGGCCATGACCACCAGCGCCGGCCCGAGGGCGTCCAGGGGGGACAGGGGGACCGGCCCGAACACCCCGGAGGCGAAGCGGGCCACGCCGGCGAAGGCCAGCAGGGGCCAGCCGCGGCGCCAGGGGGCCAGGAATTCTCCGGGCAGCCGGGCCAGCAGGTACAGGCCGAAGACCCCGGCGAGCACGGCGCCGACCACCACGGGCTGGCGCCAGGCCACCAGGACCACGGTCAGCACCAGCAGCACCGCGTACTTCACGCCCAGGGGTGCCCGGTGGACCGGGGAGGTGCCGGGCCGGTGGTCGAGCAGGTTCACCGTGCGCGCTCCTGGCGGCCGGCTCCGGGCCGGGTGCGGGCGGCACGTCGGTCGTGGACGTCCCGGCGGTACCAGGCGACCGCCCCGGGCCCGTCGTCGTCGTGGACGATGCGCCCGTCGGCCACGACCAGGCACCGGTCGGCCCGGGCGGCGAAGTCCAGGTCGTGGGTGGTGTAGACGAGCTGACGGCACCGGCCGGTGCCGGGCAGGGAGAGCAGCAGGTCCTGGACCTCCAGGGTCCAGTCCAGGTCCAGCAGGGTGGTCGGCTCGTCGGCCACCAGCAGCGCGGGATCGGTGGCCAGCACGGTGGCCAGGGCCAGGCGCTGGCGCTGGCCACCGGAGAGGTCGTAGATGCTGCGGTGGGCCAGCCCGGCCAGTCCGTGCTCGGCCAGGACCGCCTCGGCGGCGCGACGCCGTTCGCCCCGGTGGCGGATGGTCCGGCGCAGGGAGAGCTCGACGTCCTCACCGGCCGTGGGCATGACCAGTTGCACCAGCGGGTCGGTGAACATGAACCCGGTGCGGGACCGCACCTCGTCGACCCGGGACACGGTGTCCAGTCCGTGCACCGTGACGGTGCCCGCCGAGGGCTGGACCAGCCCGTTGAGCAGGCGGACCAGGGTCGACTTGCCCGATCCGTTGGCCCCGATCACCGCGGTGACCGGTTCGGCCAGGACCGTGTCCACCGGCCCGAGGATGCGCAGGGTCCCGGGGGTGGCCCCGGTTCCCTGCCCCGGGGCCGGGGCCGCGCCGGGCAGGTCCACGACCGCCCCGCGCAGCTCGATGACCGGGGTCGGTCCCGCGGTGGGCATCCGGCTCAGAACCGGCGCAGGGCCAGGGCCGGGAAGGCCCGGATGACGGTGGCGGCCACCGCCGTGGCCAGCACGTTCTTGACCACGTCCCCGGGCCAGAACACCATGTCGGCCCCCAGCGCGGTGGCCAGGTCCAGGTCGAGGGCGAGCATCATCCCGGCGATGCCCATCGGGTGGATGAACACGAAGGAGGCCACCATCGCGCACAGCCACACCAGGGCCCACCAGCCGAAGCCCATCCGGCCCGCGCCCCGGGCGGCGGCGGCCTGTCCACGGCGCAGCACCACCGTGGACAGTGCCCCGGCCAGCCCGGCCGCCAGCGGGAAGGCCAGCAGGTACCCGGCCGAGGGCCCGGCCAGCACGCCGATCCCGGCGTTGAACCCGGAGAAGACCGGCAGCCCGGCCAGCCCCACCACGAGGTAGAGCAGCACCGACAAGAAGCCCAGTCGGGCCCCCAGGATCAGGCCGGTGAGCATCACCGCGAACGTCTGCAGGGTGATCGGCACCCCGAAACCGCCCACCGGGATCGGGGGCAGCATCGAGCACACCGCGATCAGCGCCGCGAACACCCCGGCCAGGGCCACCTGCGTGGGCACCGCCAACGACGTGCGCTGGGCGCTCGGGACTGCTTGGCTCATGGTTCAGCTCCTGTACGGACGGTACCGGCGTGGCTCGACGGTAGACTTGACGGGTTCCGCCCGCCTCGGCGGACAGTCTAGGCCGTCCAAGGAGATCCCCCCGTGCTTGCTGTCACAGACCTCGAACTCCGCGTGGGTGCGCGTCTGCTCATGGACGGGGTCACGTTCAAGGTCGATCGCGGGGACAAGGTCGGCCTGGTGGGCCGCAACGGCGCCGGCAAGACCACCCTGACCAAGGTCCTGGCCGGTGGGGGACAGCCCACGGGCGGCCACGTCACGCGTCGCGGCTCGGTCGGCTACCTGCCCCAGGACCCCAAGGTCGAGGACATGGACCAGACGGCGCGGGACCGGATCCTCTCGGCGCGCTCACTCGACCAGATCATCCGGCGCATGCGCCAGGCCGAGGACGACATGGCCAACCCGGACGATGCGATCCGCGAGAAGGCGATGCACCGGTACGGCCGGCTCGAGGCGGAGTTCACGACGTCGGGCGGGTACGCCGCCGAGTCCGAGGCCGCCACGATCTGCGCCAACCTCGGCCTGCCGGACCGCATCCTCGACCAGCCCCTGCACACCCTCTCCGGCGGCCAGCGCCGCCGCGTGGAGCTGGCCCGGATCCTGTTCTCGGACGCGGACGTCCTGCTGCTGGACGAGCCGACCAACCACCTGGACCACGACTCGATCGTGTGGCTGCGGGAGTTCCTGAAGTCCTACCCGGGCGGCTTCATCGTCATCAGCCACGACGTGGACCTGATGGAGATGACCGTCAACAAGGTCCTCTACCTGGACGCCAACCGCCAGGTGATCGACCAGTACAACATGGGGTGGAAGAACTACCTGCTGCAGCGCGAGCAGGACCAGGCCCGGCGCAAGCGCGAGTTCTCGAACGCGGAGAAGAAGGCCAGCCACCTGATGGACCAGGCCAACAAGATGCGCGCCAAGGCGACCAAGGCGGTCGCCGCGCAGAACATGATCAAGCGCGCCGAGCGCATGATGCAGGGCCTGGAGGGGGAGCGGGCCGCGGACAAGGTCGCGGCGATCCGCTTCCCGGAACCGGCCAAGTGCGGCAAGACGCCGCTGACGGCGCAGGACCTGTCCAAGTCCTACGGCTCCCTCGAGATCTTCGCCGGGGTGGACCTGGCAATCGACCGCGGCTCCCGGGTGGTGATCCTCGGCTTCAACGGCGCCGGCAAGACGACGCTGCTGCGGATGCTGGCGGGCATCGACACCCCGGACACGGGCGAGGTGATCGCCGGTCACGGCCTCAAGCTCGGTTACTACGCCCAGGAGCACGAGACGCTGGACACCGACCGCACCGTCCTGGAGAACATGAAGACCGCGGCCCCGGACCTGGCGGACACCGAGGTGCGCAACATCCTGGGCTCGTTCCTGTTCCAGGGCGATGACGTGGCCAAGCCGGCCGGCGTGCTGTCCGGCGGCGAGAAGACCCGCCTCGCCCTGGCCACCCTCGTGGCCTCCAGCGCGAACGTGCTGCTGCTGGACGAGCCGACGAACAACCTGGACCCGGCCTCACGCCAGGAGATCCTCAACGCCCTGCGGACCTACGAGGGTGCGGTCGTGCTGGTCACCCACGACGAGGGCGCGGTGGAGGCCCTCGACCCGGAGCGAGTGGTCCTGTTGCCGGACGGGGTGGAGGACCTCTGGAACAGCTCCTACCAGGACCTCATCACGCTGGCCTGACCGGCGGACCGGCCGGCGCGCCCTCAGCGTGACTCGGCGGCGTCGAGGATCGCGTCCTCGGCCTCCTCGTCGGTCGGCCGCCCGCCGCGGCGGCGGGCCGGCCTCGACTTCGGGGCCCGGTAGGCGGAGAGGTACCCGTCGTCCTCGGTCAGTCCCTGCTCGCGGTCGTCGCGGTCGTTGAGGGCCCGTTGCCGGGCCATGTAGCCCCAGACCACGAAGCTCATCAGCCCGAACATGAACCACTGCAGCGAGTAGGACAGGTGCGGTCCCTCGTCCAGCGGGGGCTTGGGCGGCTGTTGCATGCCCATCGCGGGGGCGGGGGTCTCGTCCGCCAGCTGGCCGTAGGCGGTGTCGGCCACGGGGTAACCGACACTGTCCGTGAAGGCGACCAGGTCGATCGAGGCGAGTTGGCCCTCGGGGGCGTCCCGGCCCAGGTCTGGCTCGCCCGGCTTGGCCCGGACCACGACCGTGACCTCGCCCGCGGGCGGGGAGGGGACGACGTCGGGCCGGCCGGGGGTGTCACCGATCGGCAGCCAGCCGCGGTTGACCACGATCACGTCCCCGGTGTCCGCGCGGAAGGGAACCAGGACCTCGTAGCCCGGCTTGCCGGCCAGCGGCCGGTTGCGCACGATCCGGGTGTCCTCCTCGAGGTACTCGCCCTCCATCTCCACGGGGGTCCACTGCTGGTGGGACTGGAAGTCGGTGAACACCGCGGCGTTCGAGGCCAGCGGGACGGCCGGCTCGTCGTAGTTCTGCAGGACCTTGTTGATCTCGGCCACGGCCTCCATGCGCCGGTCCATCTGCCATTGGCCCAGCAGGGCGCAGGCGACGGCGAAGACGGCGCAGAAGGCCAGCCCGCCGAGCCACTGCGGGGAGATGAGGAAGCGGTAGTCGAGCCGGGCACGCTTCGGCGTCTGCGCCTCGGGTTCAGTCAAGCGGGAGCACGTCCTTCAGCAGTCCCCGGGACCGCAGGTAGTCGGCGAGCCAGTCCCGGTGCTCCGGGCAGGCCAGCCAGGTCTTGCGCCGCTCGGGCGCGTGGATGCGAGGGTTGTTCCATTCCAGGAGCCAGGCGGCGTCCTGCCGGCACCCCTTGCGGGAGCACTCCGGCCGGGCCGGTCCGCCGGAGCCGTCCGGTCCCGACGGCGGCGCGGTCGCCGGGCCGGGCGTGGCGGAGGCGGTGCCGTCCAGGGCACCCAGGAGGTCACGGTGGTTCATGCGGCGCGGTGGTCCCGACCGTTGCCCGGTTCCGGCAGGCGGTGCGGTTCCGGCTGGACGCGGGGCCCGGCAGGCCGGGCGCCCGCCGGCGGATCGTCCGTGGTGGTTCCCACCAGGGTCTCCGGTCCGGCGTCCAGCTGCAGCCGGTTCGTGAGTTCCGGGGCGCTGGGCCGGGGCACGGCGCCCAGCGCCTCGCCGTTGGAGACGGTGCCGGCATTGGCCAGGACCACCGCGATGTACGGCAGCACGATGGCCAGGACGAAGAAGACGATCTGCACCCAGCCGGTCGTGAAGAAGGCCAGCACGAAGCAGACGGTGCGGATCCCCATCTGCCACGCGTAGCGCACGAAGCGGGCGTCGCGGTCGACGTGGCCCGGTGCCGGTGCGCTGGTGATGCGCTGGACGTCCTCGGAGCGGTCTCGCCGGGCGTGCCCGGTCTGGCGACCGGTCTCGGCGTGACGGATGGACATGGGGCAGGCTCCTGAGCGGTGGGGAATCGGTGGCCGGCGTGTCCGGGCCTGTCGTCCATTGTCCCACTTTCCGCCCTAGAGTGGGGCACCGAAGAAGCAGGACCGACCCAGGAGGAACCATGGCCGAGGCAAGCACGCAGGATTCGACGGGCGGGCGCAGCGTCCTGGTCACCGGTGGCAACCGGGGCATCGGCCTGGCCATCGCGCAGGCCTTCCGGGACAACGGGGACCGGGTGGCCGTCACCTCACGGTCCGGGCAGGCCCCGGACGGGCTGTTCGCGGTGCAGGCCGACGTCACGGACGCCGACTCGGTGGACCGGGCCTTCTCCGAGGTCGAGGCGGCCCACGGCCCGGTCGAGGTGCTCGTGGCCAACGCGGGGATCACCCAGGACCAGTTGCTGCTGCGGATGAGCGAGGAGGACTTCACCTCGGTCATCGACACCAACCTCACCGGTGCCTTCCGGGTGCTCAAGCGCGCCTCCAAGGGCATGATCCGCAAGAAGAAGGGCCGCGTGGTGCTGATCTCCTCGGTCGTCGGCCTGATGGGCTCGCCGGGACAGATCAACTACGCCTCCTCCAAGGCCGGCCTGGTCGGCATGGCCCGCTCGCTCACCCGCGAACTCGGTTCCCGGAACATCACGGCCAACGTGGTGGCCCCCGGGTACATCGACACCGAGATGACCCAGGCCCTGGGCGAGGACCTGCAGAAGCAGTACAAGACGCAGATCCCCGCCGGCCGGTTCGCCGAGCCGGCCGAGGTGGCCGGCGTGGTGCGGTGGCTCGCCTCCGACGAGGCCTCCTACATCTCCGGTGCCGTCATCCCCGTGGACGGCGGCCTGGGGATGGGACACTGATCCGCATGACTTCCGAGAACACGGGTGCCGAGGGCACCCAGAGCACCCAGACCACCCAGGACCTCGCCGGCAAGGGCGCCATCGTCACCGGTTCCAGCAGGGGCGTGGGCGCCGACACCGCGCGACTGCTCGCCGCCCGGGGGGCCGGCGTCGTGGTCAACTACCGGCAGAAGGCGCCCCGGGCGAACAAGGTGGTGGCCTCGATCGAGGAGGCCGGAGGCCGCGCCGTCGCCGTGGGCGCGGACATCACCACCGCCGAGGGCCGCCAGGCCATGGTGGACGCCGCCCTCTCGGCCTTCGGCTCCCTGGACGTCCTGGTGCTCAACGCCTCCGGGGGGATGGAGTCCTCGATGGGCGAGGACTACGCGAACGTGCTGAACCGCGACGCCCAGGTCGCCATGCTCGAGGCCGCCGCCGAGGTCATGCCCTCCGGCTCGCAGGTGGTCTTCGTCACCAGCCACCAGGCGCACTTCATCGACGCGGTCCCCACCATGGACGCCTACGTGCCGGTGGCCCGCTCCAAGCGCGCCGGCGAGACCGCCCTGCGGGAGCGCATCCCCGCGCTGCGCGAGAAGGGCATCACCCTCGTGGTGGTGTCCGGGGACATGATCGAGGGAACCATCACGGCCACGATGCTCAACCGGGCCGAGCCCGGGGCCATCGAGGCCCGCCGCGAGGCGGCCGGGAAGCTGTACTCGGTCGAGGAGTTCGCCGCCGAGGTGGCCTCCCTCGTGGGCCGGGACCTGCCGGCCGGGCACACCGAGTACGTGGGCGGGGCCCAGGACTTCCTCGAGGCCGCCGGCGGCGATCCCGACCACCGCTGACGCGCGGCCCTCAGAGGCCGGCGAGCACCCGGACGACGTCCAGGGACGGCAGGTCCAGCTCGATGTCGGCGTGCGGGCGCAGGGCGGGCTTGGCGCAGAACGCCACGGCCAGCCCTGCGGCCTGCAACATGTCGATGTCGTTGGCGCCGTCGCCCACGGCGATCACGCCGGCAGGGTCCACCCCGGCCTCCGTGGACCAGGCGCGCAGCATCTGCGCCTTGACGGCACTGTCCACGACGGCTCCGGTCACGCGCCCGGTCAGCCGGCCGTCCACGATCTCCAGGTCGTTGGCCCGGTAGCGGGTCAGCCCGAGGTCGGCGGCCAGCGGTGCCAGCACCTGGGTGAAGCCGCCCGAGACCGCGCACACCTCCCAGCCGGCGTCCCGGAACGCGGTGATCACCTCGCGGGCCCCGTCCTGCGGCTCGACGGCAGCCGCCACCTTCGCGATGACGTCCTCCTCCAGTCCGGCCAGGGCCTGCACCCGCTGGTGCAACGACTGGGCGAAGTCCACCTCGCCCCGCATGGCGGCCTCCGTGACCTCCGTGACCTCCGCCTCGCGTCCGGCATACGCGGCCAGCAGCTCGATGACCTCCTGGCGGATCAGCGTGGAGTCAACGTCCATCACCAGCATCCTGCGCGTGGCCGAGACGGCCTCCGCGGGCACCACCGCCACGGCCGCGCCGTGGGGCAGCAGGGCCGGGTCCGGCCGACCGGCCGGCTCGCCGGCGGGGACGTCCCAGCGCCAGCCGTGGAAGCCGACGCCGGAGACCGGCTCCGCGTGGGCGGGCACCCCGACCGGCGCGTCACCCCGGCCCGGCCCACCGGCGGCGGGCCCGGCCTCCCCGGGGAGGTAGACGAGGACCCGGTCCGTCGCGGCCCCGGGCCGGGAGGCCGGGGTGAGTCCGTCGTCGTCGGTGACTGCTGCGGTGAAGGATGCAATGGGCGCCATGCCGTGGCCTTTCATGCTGGGAAGGGTCCTCCTAGCCTAGTGTTTGAGGCATGACCAACCCTTCTGACGGACTCCAGCGCGCCAGTCATGCCCCTTCGACCCTCGTCCCCTCGGGCGAGGCAGTGGTGGAGATGGCGGCGGTGGGGGTCCGCAGGGGCACCAAGGAACTGCTGCAGGACATCCACTGGCAGGTGCGCGAGGGCGAGCGGTGGATCATCATGGGCCCCAACGGGGCCGGCAAGTCCACCCTGATGCAGGTCGCCTCCACCCGCATGCACCCCACGACCGGCATGGTGGGGATCCTGGACGAGGTCCTCGGCGCCGTCGACGTCTTCGAGCTGCGCCCGCGGATCGGCCTGTCCTCCGCGACGCTGGCCCAGCAGCTCCCGGGCCGGGAGACCGTGCTGGATGCCGTGGTGACGGCCTCCTGGGGCGTGATGGGCCGCTGGAACGAGGACTACGACGCACAGGACGAGGAACGGGCCCGGCGCCTGATCTGGCAGTGGGGCCTCAGCGGCTATGAGGACCGGCGCTTCGGCACCCTGTCCGAGGGCGAACGCAAGCGCGTCCTCGTGGCCCGCTCGCTCATGACCGACCCGGAACTGCTGCTGCTCGACGAGCCCGCGGCCGGCCTGGACCTGGCCGGCCGGGAGACCCTCGTGCGGGCCCTGACCCGCCTGGCCGCCGATCCGGCCGCGCCCACCCTGGTCCTGGTCACCCACCACGTGGAGGAGATCCCGCCGGGCTTCACGCACGCGCTGCTGATGCGCCAGGGCCGCGTGGTCGCCGCCGGTCCGCTGGAGCAGACCCTCACCGAGGACAACCTCTCCGCCGCCTTCGGCCTGCCCCTCAAGGTCACTCGCGACGAGGGCCGTTACACGGCCGTCGCCCGCTGACCGGCGCACCGTCGCACCGGAGGGGTACTGCGTGGAGTTCCTGGGCCTCGAGCTGTGGCAGGTGGCCGTCATCCTGCTGGCCGGATTCTGGGCCGGCACCATCAACACCCTCGTCGGGTCCGGCACC
This sequence comes from Citricoccus sp. CH26A, assembly GCF_000224415.1. Lineage (GTDB taxonomy): Bacteria > Actinomycetota > Actinomycetes > Actinomycetales > Micrococcaceae > Citricoccus. The sequence continues at coordinate 131,757 of NZ_AFXQ01000001.1, forward strand.
CTGGTGACCTTCCCGGTGCTGGTCGCCATGGGATTCCCCCCGGTGACCGCCCAGATCTCCAACGCCATGGGCCTGGTGGCCGCGGGCGTGTCCGGGGTGTTCGGCTGGCGGCGTGAGCTGGCGCAGTCGCGCGCGGTGCTGCCGGCGCTGACGACCGCCTCGCTGGCCGGGGGGCTGGTCGGCGCGTTCCTGCTCATGGTGCTGCCGGAGGAGGTCTTCGGGGTCGCGGCACCGATCCTGATCGTGGTGGCCCTGGGCTTCGTGGTGTTCCAGCCGCGGATGTCCGCGTGGGTGCGCCGCCGGAAGGCGCGCCAGGCCGAAGCGGACGGCCAGGAGGGGGCGCCGGAGGCCGCCACGGCTCCGGGGCCGGGGGCCGTGACCCGCGTCGGCGCGCAGGACCCGGGCGTCCCGACGGGACCGGTGACCCCGCTGTTGTGGCTGCTGACCTTCGGCGCGGGTGTCTACGGGGGGTACTTCGTGGCGGCGCAGGGCGTGCTGCTGCTGGGCATCCTCGGAGTGTTCATGGGCGGGGCCCTCGTCCACGCCAATGCCGCGAAGACCTACCTGTCCCTCATGGTCAACCTCATCGCCGCCACGTCCTACCTGCTCTTCGCCTTCGACCGCATCGACTGGCGGGCCGTGCTGCTCATCGCGGTCTCCTCCATGCTCGGTGCCAGCCTGGGCGCCCGGATCGGCCGGCGGATCAGGCCGTTCTGGCTGCGGGTGGTCATCGTCGTCGTGGGCCTGGCCGGCCTGGCGAACATGGTCTGGCGGCTGGTCGCCGGTGGGTGAGGCAGTGGGCCGGCCCGTGGGCCAGCCGGGGAGTCAGCCGGTGGAGCTGACCGACGTCTCCGATCCGCGGGTGGAGGTCTACGCCCGGCTCACCGACGCCGCCCTGCGCCGACGGCAGGACACCGTCCACGGCGTCTACCTGGCCGAGTCCTCGCAGGTGGTCCGCCGCGCGCTGGCGGCCGGGCACACTCCCCGGTCGTTCTTCCTGGCCCACCGGTACCTGGAGTCGATGGCCGACGTGTTCGCCGCACATCCCCGGGTTCCCGTGTACACCGGTACGGACGAGGTCCTGGAACGCATCACCGGTTTCCACCTGCACCGCGGTGCGCTGGCCGCCATGGACCGGCCGGCGCCGCGCACCGTGGACGAGGTCCTGACCGGGGCGCGGCGGGTCGCGATCCTGGAGAACGTCTCCGACCACACCAAAGTGAAGTGTTCCAAAATGTCCGGCCAGTCGGACCCGGCCGACGCCACTCCACGGCGGTCTCGGATCGCGATCTTCGAGGACCTGGTCGATCATACGAACCTAGGTGCCGCGTTCCGATCCGCCGCAGCATTGGGAGTCGATGCCATCTTCGTGACACCCCAATGTGCCGATCCTCTGTACCGGCGCTCCATCCGGGTGTCCATGGGCACGGTGTTCCAGGTCCCGTGGACGAGGATCGAGCCGTGGCCCGAGGGTATTCAGCAGCTCAAGGACGCGGGCTACGTCGTGGCCGGGATGACACTGGGGGAGGGGGCGATCACCCTGGACGAACTGGTCGCCGAGGACCATGAGAATCTCGCCCTGGTGTTCGGGACCGAGGGACAGGGACTGAGGCCGGGAACCGACCAGCGACTCGATCGGCGCGTGACGATCCCGATGATGGGCGGCGTCGACTCACTCAACGTCGCGGCCGCATCGGCAGTGGCGTTTTATACGACGAGGTAGCCAGACGTGCCTACCCCACCAAAGTGCTTGCGGCGAGTGCTGGCGGGCATGCGTCTACGGGCGCTTGTACGACTCGCTTGCAGGTCCTAGTTCGACTGCAGGATTGAAACCGAAGGGACGGCCGATGCTGTGACCACGGGGACATCAAGGAGGATGTTGTGATCAAGAAGGTTCTTCTCTCTGGGCATCCATGTTTCAGCGGGGAAGCGGTGTTGGGTGACCTCGCCCCGGTGAACTACGTTTTCGGGCCGAATGGGTCAGGTAAGACGACGATCAGCCAGAGCCTTGCGACATTAGACGACGACGATTCGCACATCGCGTGGGCTTCCGAACCACAAACGGTGAAGGTTTATAACCGGGGGTACGTTCGCAAAGCTTTCACCAACGCCGATGGTGAAGAGCGAGGCGTCTTCCTCCTCGGCGAGGACAGCCGCGAGACGTTCGAGCGGATCAAGGAGCTAGAAGAGCACCACGAAAAGACCAAAAAGCGAATCGGCGATCGCCAGAGACTCATTGTCGAGGCTGAATCATCGCTTGAGGGCAAACGCGAAGTACTCGCGGCAGCGGTTTGGGGCCGTCGGAGCGTCATACCTGAAGTGATCAGGCGCGAGATGACCGGGCTCAACGGCGGGAAGACCCAGTGCCTCGAGCTCACGCTTCAAAAGGCGCGTGCATTTCCCGAACGAGGTAAAGACTCTTTCGAAGTCTTGATCCCGAAAGCCGAGGTGACGTTCTCCAAGGCCGCCAGCGAAGCGAATCCAATACCGCAAGCTCCCGCGGCATCGTGGGATGAAGCGGCCCTGCAGGCGGCTCTGACGTCCCCGATCGTCGGAAGCGCAGACGTCGCCCTGTCCGAGATGATTGAGCGCCTGGATATCTCAGATTGGGTGCAGCAGGGCGCAGAGCACCTCCACGGGCAAGAGTCCCAGCCTGTGCTTTGCCCGTTCTGTCAACAGATCGCCCCAGAAGGACTCGCTGATCAACTCGCGAACATCTTCGACGACAACTATCAGGCCAAGCGCGAGGAGATTGAAGCGTTCCAGCGTTCAATCAGAGGAAACCATTGCAGCCTATAAGGAACAGAACCTCGAGGTGCTGAAGGGTTAGGGACTGCTGCACGGATAGGTGACGTTGAGGATGGAAAGGCCTCGTCGCCGATGCGTGTGACTCTGTAGGTGACTGATGGCCGCAGGGCTTGTCTTTGAACTGATCCGTCCGCGTGCCGGTGGCGATGGCGCTGTCCGATGCATGTCGGCCGGAGACGAGCATGACTTCATACGAGCCTGGTCAACCCCGTCAACGTCTTGTCTGCCCGGCCCCTGGTCGACGTGCCCTCTGAGGAAGGCACCGTCCCATCATGACAACATCCGTTTCCGAAGGCATCGAGTCTTCGGCTGATCTCGATGTCGTTGCCGGAGTCGACACGCACGCCGATACTCACCATGTCGCGATACTCAGCGTCACTGGCGCTCGGCTCGGTGATCGGCAGGTCCCCGCGACGGCTACCGGCTACGAGCAGCTCCTGTCCTACGTCAGATCGTTCGGGAGCGTTCGACTCGTCGGGATTGAGGGCACCAGTTCCTACGGCGCCGCGCTGTCCCGGTATCTGAGGGCACAGCACGTCGAGATTCGCGAGATCGGCCGGCCCCGGCGGTCGCAGCGGTGACGTGGGAAGTCCGATCCGATTGACGCCTACGCTGCCGCGCAGCAGGCACTGGCCGAACCGGAGGCCCTGCCCTTGGCCAAGACCCGTGGCGGGTTCGTCGAACAGATCCGCGTGTTGCTGACCGTTCGTCGTAGCGCGATCAAGGCCCGAGTGGCGGTGATCCGTCAGATCAAGTCACTGTTGGTCACCGCGCCCGAGCCCATCAGGATGCGGTGGGCGGGATCAAGCGAGCCTCGTGTCATCGAGGACCTGGCCGCCACCAGGCCCGGTGCTCCGTCCGCCTCGGTGAGCGCCGCGACTGGTCAGGCGCTACGCCGCCTGGCGCGTCGCCACCAGGACCTGACCAGCGAGATCAATGTGCTGGAGCATGACCTGCGAGACCTCGTGGGAAGAGCCGCACCCGCGGTGATCGCCCCCAAGGGGTATGGCGTGACTACCACGGCGACGCTCCCGGTCACCACCGGATCGAACCTGAGCGACTCCGATTAGGAGCATTATTTGCCGCGTTGTGTGGGGCTTCGCCGATCCCCGTGTCCTCGGGCAAGACGAATCGGTTCCGGCTCAACCGCGGCGGGGACCGGCAAGCGAACTGGGCCCTGCACCCGATTGCTCTGGTGCGAGTGTCCAATGACCGGCGTACAATGGACTACGCGGCGCGCTTGCGAGCGAAGAGGGAGTCGAAGAAAGATGTCCTTCGGTGTCTCAAACGCGCGATCGCCCGGGAGGCGTTCCATCTCCTCGTCCACCCCAAGCCTGTGCCGGTGACTGAGGATCTCAGAGAGCTTCGACTTCAGCGTGGTGTCACGCTTGTCTGGGCCGGAGGAAGGACCACTCGTCAGCATCTGAAGTGAGTGGCAAGTAATCAGTCAAATCGTAAGTGGCAGGGGCCTATTAAGGCAGTCGCCAACGTCGGCCTGGCGCGACAACCTGGGAGTTATCTGTGTTCCACCACCGCATCCTGAAGACGCTGTCATACTGGTTGCGCCGTCGCGCGGTCTGGAGTGGTGAGTTGGCTGGTCAAGGATGGGCGCGGGAGTAGGCTTCGAGAACGTCTCGGTGGAGGCGTCCGCGCGGGGCTACGGCAAATCCATTGTGCAGTGCCCACGCGCGGATCCTGGCGGCATCCTGCCGAGGCCGCGGCGGGCGGGCTTCGGTGCGTGCGCGCCGCACATACTCCTGCAGGTGCTCACGCAGTTCTCGGGCGTTCCCGGCGGAGAGATCGATTTCGTAGTGCCTGCCGTCCACGCCGAACTGCAGCGTTTCATCGGCCGGTGTTCCGTCCAGGTCGTCAATCAGGACGATCTCTATTTTCTGGGCCACGGGTCCTTCCCTGGGGCATCATGATCACTAGTGGACATTTCTTGGCCGCCCCACTACTCAAAGACGGGTGTCGCCGCAGCCCCGAGCGGCGGCGTTCCTCGCTGCCGCGAGCCCGTGGTGCATCCGCTCGCTTGTTCGCGCTTAGGCGACGTATATCAATCATGCGTCTGACCTGGGGCGAAGAGATCAGAAGTCACTACTCTATGGCCACCTGTAAGTTACCACTGGTCAGACACCACTGACGTCCATGCCCTTGGTACGTGCCCAGTCGCGGCCGTTCGATCCAATTGCGCAGGCTAGTGACGGTCACGCCCGCCAGCCATCTGGTGCTGTCTACTCTGGGGCGGGCCAGCACGCCGGGTGTTCCTCCTCGAGCCGGTAGCCGCGCATCGACGGGACGTCGGCCGTGGAATCATCCGGGCCGGTTGAGCAGATCGCCGTCCGAGGTGAGGTCGGCGTCGGGGCGAACGGCAAGCACTTCAAGGCCCGGAGTCTGTATCAGCTCCTCCACCAGTGCCGCTGTGCCCGCTATGAGGGTGGAGTCGAAGTCGATATCGGTGGCCAGCACCCAGGCGCGATCCTCGGGCCAGAGGATGCTAGGTGACTGCGCGCGAGTCACGTCCCCGACCCAGGGGGCGCGGGCGGGCCACCGGGTGTCGGCGAAGTCCTGGGCCCCGGCCTCGAACATCACATAGTCGCGCCCGGTGGCGGCGTGCAGGGCGAACCGCGGCCCCGAATCACTGCGGGCGCGGCCCCGGAGCTGCCGCACCGTGCCTTGCACTGCGTTGATCACCTGGCCCACGGTTTCGGCCAGTCGGCCGCGCAGTGCGGAGCCGGCGCTGCGCCCGGGGGCCTCGTCGATGGAGGACGCTTGCCGTTCACCGTCCGGTTCGGGCTCGAAGTCGAAAACACGCCCCGCACTGCTCAGCCCGTCCCAGCCGTCCCAGATCGCGGCAATCCCGGTTTCCGGGGTGGTGCTATGCCGGGACAGGACCGTTGCGACCACGGTCAGGGAGGTGCGGTCCAGGCAGCCCTCGTCCGGTGGGCTGTATCGCCACCCGTCGGCGGCAATCACCCCCTCGGCCTCGCCATAGTCACGGCGAACCAGGCGGGCGTATTGCGCTAAGGGGTGCATGGTCGTACCGAACGACGCAGCGGCCTGCGCCCAGGTGGCGTGCTGGATCTCCAGCAACGCCCCGATGTCCTTGACAACCGCGAAGGCCATCTGCTGGTCCAGGCCCCGCCACGTCCTCGTGGCACGGGGACGGACACGCTCAACGGGATGAAACACGCGCGCGTACGCGGCAAACCCGGGCGGCACCACCGACAGAACACTGCCCCAGGGCGCTGCCTCGACGGGGCGAAGCCACTCACCCTGCCCAACATCGGGCACAAAGCGAACCGATCCGCCATGACCCCATTCTCCCGGGGTTCCACCGTCCTGTCTCCTCATTCGCGGTCCACGTGCAGCCTGCTTGACCTGGTCCACCTTCCCGCCATCGAGACGTCTCATCGCCGGGTGGAGCCGTTTTCAAGCAGCACGATGACCTGGGGGCGTGATGGACCGGACGCTGGAGGCACTCATGGCTGCCGGTGCGCCGGGGGCGGGTTCTGTGATCTGGCCACCCCCACCGTGAGTTCTCGTGACATCCCGGTCAGAAGACATCTGTTCTGGCAGGGTGACCGCCTCATCAGGCACCGCAGCCATGTCCCTAGTCCCGCTGAGGATCCATCATGAAGTTTTTGTCCCGCACGTTCGCAGCGGCCGGAGGCGCCGCCGTGCTCCTGGCGTCCACCGGTGCCACCGTTGTTCAGGCCGCCAGTATCACCGTCCCCAAGGAGGGCACGCTGGTGGTCGGTGGCGCTGGCGTGAACTTCTCGGTGAGCTTCGATTGCCAAGCCGGTTGGACCGGGGGCGTGTCCGCCGAGGCCGCCCGAGCAGTCCGGGGCGGCCGGTTGGCGACCGGTTTCGCTCTCTCAGACGACATCGACTGCGTTAACGGCGCAGAGACCGTGGAGGTCACCGTGATGGGCGCCGGGGACTTCGCCTTCACCGAGGGCGAGGCACTGGTACGGGTCTCCATGTTCTCCTGTGAGACCACCGGGGAAAGCTGTGAAAACACTCAAGCTTTCGGGGTGGTCCCGGTCGTGGAGGCCTCGGCCGAATACCCCGGTGACGGCCTCAAAGACGAACCCCTGGGACCGGGGTCTGCCGTCATTCCCGAGGGGCCCGGGTGTTCTCCAGCTAGTGGTCACGGAGGCTCAACCCTGCGTGGAACTCACGGGCTTCCACGCGGTGACAGAGCCGGCGTGGTGGCACCCAGGGGGATGTCGGGGTGGTCGTGCCCGCAGTATCCCCGCCCGTGCACGGTGCGCACGGCACTGACGAACCGGACCAGCTTGGCCCGCAACCGGCGAATGTACACGTCCACGGTCCGAGCCTCCGGCACGTCTTCCATGTGCTCCCATAAGGCTTGCAGCAGTTCCGGGCGGCTGACGGTGCGTCCGCGGTGCGCCATCAAGCAGTGCAGGACCGCGAACTGCTTGTCGGCCACGTTCACCAGCTCCCCGTCCACCCGCACCTCCCGTCGGTGCGCATCGACGACGACCCCGGGCCGCTCGGCGGCCAACACCACCGGGGTGGGCACCGGCTCCGGATCCCGGACCGGGTCATCTTCGACAAGCTCGTCCAAATCCTCGTGCTCGGCGCGGTCTACAAGAAGATCGCCGAGGCTACGTATTCGGTCACCACGCTGCGGGACCGACGCGATGAGTGGACCAGCGCCGGAGTCTTCACCGCCCTGGAGCAACTGTGCCTTCAGGCCTACGACCGGATCGTCGGACTGCAACTGGCCGACCTGGTCGAGGACGGGTGCATCGTCAAGGCCTCCGTGGTGGCAAGACCGCCGGCCGATCCCCGGTGGACCGCAGCAAACGCGGCACCAAACGCTCCCTGCTGGTGGACAAGACCGGCATCCCGGTCGGCTGCGTGATCGCCGGAGCCAACCGCCACGACTCGGTGTTCCTGCGTCCCACGCTGGAAACGCTGGGCCGGTTCTGATTCCAGTTGTCCAGGGCCATCTGTGTGCACCTGGACGCAGGGCACGACTCCAAGGCCACCCGCGGACTACTGGCCCAACTCGGCTGCACGGCGGTGAACAGCACCAAGGGGACCCCGCTACAGGCCGGGGCCCGCTGGGTCATCGAACGCTCCAATTCCTGACACAACCGCGGCTTTAGGAAGTTTGCCATCTGCACCGAGAAACACACCCGGGTGATCAAGGCGTTCATCGCTTGGGCCAACGCCATCATCATCGGCCGCAGACTGATCCGCACCGCCTGGACCACCCACCGCTGGACATCCGCCCCACCCGACGGCCGTGACTTATCCGCAGAACCTCTAAGTACCGTCGTTTGACTATTGACTGATTCCTGAGAGGGGAGCACTGTCATCGCAGGAGCACCTAAAGGGCGTCCTATGCGCCCATCTAAGTATTTAGTAGACCATGACCCATGGAGGTGCTCAAATGGACATAGCCTGCGGCATGGTCGCGACAGCATTTGCCGGAACTACAACCTCACGCCAATTGAGAAGGTGATTTAATTGCCTCGAAATCTTCGGAAGTACATTACCCCGGAAAAGGTCGGAGCCGTGATCGTGATTGCTGCTGGCCTTACTGGAGCGATCGCTCGGTCCCGAAAGAACAGCAACAACGATCACGGTCTCGCACCACAACACCAGAGTCCTACAACCGTTTCGCCGCCGGTTAGCGCTCCAGTAATTCCGGTGAACCGTAACGTGGGAAGCGACACCGCGTTCAACGCGGTTCAAGAGGGAATCAGGAAGAATATCGCGTCCCAGGCAGCGTGGAATAACCAAGTGGCTTCAACTTGGAATAATAACTATTGGAACGACCGGTATTGGAATAACCGATAGAGGAACGGTCAGCGCTGCGAAACTGCCGTCGGGCCGCATCCGTGCTGGATGGATACAGTCTCGAATGGACCTTCTAACCCGCGCTACTGACTCGCCGACGATAGAGAATTCGACGAGCGATCAGCCGAGGCACGCCATCTTGTCCGCTATGTACTGACCCATGCCTCCTGTCGAGACGGAGGAGACATCCGGTGACCAGTCGATCGTACCGGTAGAGGGTGCAACGCTTTGGAATTCTATGTCTAAAAAATTGGCGCGTTCCCGAATTAAGCGGTGGCACAACCCTGCAACCGTATGTGTTGCGGCTCATCCTAGTGTGAAGCTCGACGCGGAGGGGAATTCTTAGTAGCCCATGAAGGGCGGCCTAGCTTTTGCTATCAATTCACGGTCAACAGCATTTTAGAAAGCGATCAGGATGTCCGAGTTGCCTTATCGTCCTCCAGCGGACTGGCCGCTTCTTATCTGTGGGCCGATACTTCGTAGAGTCGAAAAAACCGCGGAAAAATCAATAATCTCGATTTTTGTGGCTACCTCGGTGGCGTGCAAGGTTGAGCTCTTGGTGTGGGGAGCCGACGGTGCGGCGCCGTGGATCAGCGATACGCATCAGACGCGCCGACTCGGAAATCAACTAAACGTCTGTGTATGCACGGTATCCATCCTTCCCAATTCTCCGAGTGGAGAATTATCTGCGGGAATGGTTTATAAGTACGACGTGCGTTTGACGCCACAGGACCCTGTCGGTGCTCCGCAATCGCTCGCTGATCAGGAAGAACTGTTGACGGGGGACTTCCCTCTCGGTTACGACAAGGGTGAACTCCCGACATTCAGTTTGCCCCCTGCTCTGGACCGGCTCACGGTGTTGCATGGGTCTTGTCGCAAGCCACATGGCGGCGGTCCGGACGCCCTGCAGATCGCAGACATTCTCTTGGAAGTTGCGCGGAAAGAAGCGGGTGCGGGCACCCGAGAGAACGCTCTTCGTCGGCCCCACCAGCTATTCCTCACCGGTGACCAGATCTACGCAGACGACGTTGCCTTGACGTTGTTGCCCATGGTTACGGCCCTGGGACAGGAGCTTATTGGTGCCGCCGCCTTGGAGCGCTTTCCAGACGGGCACGTCATAACAGACGTGGATCTCGGCCCAGGTGAGAAGCGCGAAAATTACCTCAAGAAAGTTTCAACGATCACCAGCGACACTCGTCAAGGACATTTGTTGTTCTTCGCTGAGTTTTGCGCCATGTATCTGCTCGCGTGGTCGGACGAGTTGTGGGCTCGCGAGTCCAGCACCGCTCGACTCCAGCTCGAGGACGAGGTTCGCAGCTATGCCGAGTCCGTACGGCGTGTACGCCGAGCGATGGCCAATGTGCCCACGATGATGATGTTCGACGATCATGAGATCACCGATGACTGGAATCTTGACCGCGCTTGGCAGATGAATTCCGTTCTTAACCCGATAACCAAACGGATCATCCGCAACGGGCTGCTTGCGTTTGCGGTGTTCCAAGCCTGGGGCAACGAGCCACAGATCTGGTCTCAAGGCTCGCACAAAAACGTACTGGACGCCCTCACTATCGCGACGGGGAGCGCCGTTCCACCGCTGGATGCCGATCCAGCACTCGTCGACAATGCTCTCGGGCTAATGCCAGTTTCAAGTGTGGAGAGGGTTCGCTGGGACTGGGTGCTGGATGCCCAATCGCACCGCGTGATCGCCCTCGACACCCGCACCCGACGTGGATATCCCAGCCACAAGGGTCCGGCGGCGCTCCTGCCGGACGAGGAAATTACGTCTCAACTGACTGATCGCCGGCCTGATACTGACAGACTCACACTTGTCATCGCTCCTGCCCCGGTGAACGGATACCCCTTGGCTGAAGCAGTGTTGCAGCCCGCTGCCGTCGCGGCGAAGGGAGGATATTACGGTGACCACGAACCCTGGGTAGCCAACCGCCCAGCCTATGAGAAGATCCTCGCCGCACTGGCCACTTTCGGCAGAGTCGTTGTCCTGTCCGGTGACGTGCATTACGCCTTCACGAACCACATGGCGTACTTCGGCCCTCACGGTGAAAGCTGCTGCATTGTGCAGTTATGCTCGACCGCTCTGAAGAATGCGGACTGGAAGACGCTAACCTCACAGGCAGCGGGCTACTTTGGCCAGACACAGGTTCCCATTATTGAGTCTCAGGGGTGGCTTGGATTTGCCAATGGCGTAGAGCCTGAAACACGTGCTGATTGGTGGCACGATTTGAAAATTCAGGCCGAGAAAGCTGGTGATACGGCGCGATCGGTTCTTTTCAGACGGGCGCTAGCGGAGCTGCGCGAGCATCCTGAGTGGTTTGACGAGACGGCACTCGCTGAGATGGCATGCGTGCCCGACGGACCTTGGCCCACGGAAGATCGCGTTAGGGCACTAGAGGAGTTACTTCTACGCCCTAATTCGCAAAACTGGGCGTATCGCATTACGTACGTCAGGGACACAAGGTCGGTCGTTAAAAGGGGTTCTGAAGTGTTAAATCGACCCATTTCGTTGCTATCCGGTATCCAGTGGTTGTTCATCGCGACCGAGGCTCGGGACGTGGTTGGCTCGCCAAATCTGGGGGCGATTACTTTCCAAGAGATCAGCGGGCATCTCGAGGTTGTCCACCGCCTCCACTGGATGACGCGCGACCTATTTACCCCCGCCGCGAGCTCATTCCCGGGAACCGTGGTCCACACTCGACATGTGGCACCACTCTCCATTCCTAATGTTGCTGAGCGGCCAGTACCTGGATGGTCACCGTGAGCGAACGAAACCTCATCGAAGGCCTGGTAGACACATGGCTGGAGATGATCTCGCCGTTACACCGGGTCGGGGGGCGGGAGGATGATCTCCTGGTTCTCCTGCGGTCGATGGGCTGGGTGTGTCAGCGGGTCGACATGGCCGCCGTCTCTGCGGCCCTCGACGGGCTCGATGCCGCTCTGAGCACGCTCCGGGACAACATCAACACCGCCTCTCTCCAATCCACCCTGGCTTCTCTCAAGAACCTGCAGCGCGCCAGTGCGTCAGTACGACACTTTGCCTCGGCTCTTGCCGCTGCTACTGCTGGGGGAGCGGTCACCGAAGAGGTGCTGTCGGCCCTGGGTGAGGACCTCGTACAACTTCTTACGCTGATCTGGCTTGGAGATCGTTCACCAGCCACCTACAGTCTCCTCGAGCTGCTCGGGGTGATTGAGCACACCCGCCCCAGTGCGATGGCGACCCCAGGCGAGCCGCCACTGCTGGCGCGTCTCGCGGTAACTCGTCCGACCCTGCGGCTTGAACGGGTGACGCAGTTGCTCCGCTCACCGGAATCCGCACTTCGTGAGTGGTTGGGCATCGTTCCCTTGAAAGATGAAGCTACAGCCCGTGAAGTGGCTGAACGGGTGTTCGGGCGCCTGCGTCAGCTGGCCATCGCGGCAGGGGGCATGGGCGTTGTCGGTGCCCAGGACCTCCCCGCGGAGATCGCCACGGACGAGGACAGTGCGCTCCTCCGATCCGCCCTATTCATGGTGCCTTTACCGCCTGTGACCGGTGCGCCGGCTGCGCTGTCCGTGGAGATTGAGCTCGTCCCAACCCACACCGTCAGCACCGGCGGTATTTCGGGACCGGGTGTGAAATTTGGACTACAGGGCAGCGTTGACATTGAATCTGCTGCCTTGCCGAACATTGACCTTCGGGTGCGTCTTTCGGGGGAGGGGGAGAGGTTTTTCGTTGCAGCCTCCGATAGCACCCCAGCGACGGAAGGAAGGGCGGCACGGCTTGAGGTGACTGCTCGATTCCTTCCCGCGCGGGAGGCGGGCGGGACTCACCCTTTGCGGCAACTTGGCGCGGCGAATGGTACGGGGATCACTTTCGGGGCGTGGAAGTGGTCCACCGTAGTCTCGATCGTAGCTGGGGCGTGGGACGCCGACGTTTCCATCGAGGCAGAAGAAAGCGTACTGACCCTCTCGCCCGCAGAGGCGGGCGGGTTGTTGAGCTATTTCCTGCCGGGCGGCAGGTCCCAGCTGCCGCTACAGCTGGGACTCGAATGGTCCCGCATGTCCGGCGTGAGGCTCCACGGCGGTGCAGCGTTGGAGGCCACGGACCGGCCCAACCTCAGGCTCGGGCCGCTGTCGATCAACAGCGTGCACCGGAGGGTCCAGGTCGGATCGGACGGTGTGGCCCTGATGGTTGGCTTCAACGCGTCCCTGGCTCTCGGGCCGTTCCGCGCTACCGTGGACGGACTGGGTCTTGAAGCCGGGCTGAAATTCGAGCGCGGCAATCTCGGCGTCGCTGACTTGGACCTAAGCCACAAGCATCCTCGCGGTGTGGCACTGTCTGTGGATGCCGGGGTGGTGGTCGGCGGTGGCTACCTCTTCATCAGCGAAAATCGGGAACAGTACGCCGGGGCAGTGCAACTCGAGCTAGCTGAAACGCTTTCCCTTAGCGCGTTCGGTTTACTGAACACCCGCATGCCGGACGGATCTTCGGGATTCTCCTTGGTCGTCCTGATGTCGGCTACCTTCTCGCCCCCTGTTCAACTGGGCTATGGCTTTACGCTCAGTGGGGTCGGCGGCCTCGTCGGAGTCAACCGCACAGCCTCCGTGGACGCGTTGCGGAGCGGCCTGCGCACTGGCGCTATAGGATCCCTCCTCTTTCCGGCTGACCCCAGCCAGAATGCTCCGCAGATCTTAAGCGATCTGGCCACGGTCTTCCCTCCGGCATCCGGACGATTCCTGATTGGGCCCGCGGTCCAACTCGGTTGGGGCACGCCCACGATGGTCAAGGTCTCTCTCGCCGTCATCCTGGAGCTACCGGCTCCAGTACAGCTGATAGTTCTGGGACGACTAGAAGTCGTTCTGCCCGATGAGAAGGCAGCCATCGTCGCTCTCCGGCTCGATGCCATCGGCGTGGTCGATTTCTCCTCAGGCGATGTCTCCCTCGACGCCTCACTCTTTGATTCGAGGATTGCTGGCTTCACCGTCAGCGGCGACATGGCCCTGAGGGCCAACTTCGGCGACGCGCCCGACATGGTCCTAGCAATCGGTGGATTCAACCCGCGGTTCCAACCTCCCTCTGGATTCCCCGCGCTGAACCGCGTCAGCATCAACCTGGCGACCGGAGACAATCCACGACTGCGGCTCGAAGCCTATCTGGCGCTGACAACCAATACCGTGCAATTCGGTGCTCGGCTTGAACTCTTCGCCAAGGCCGGGCCGTTCAGCATCGCCGGAATGCTCGAGCTAGATGTACTCATCCAGCTCGACCCCTTCGGATTCATCGCTGACCTCGGAGCGAGCCTGGCACTGAAGCACAAGAGCAAGAGCGTGATGGCCGTCGCGCTGGATATGACGCTCACGGGACCTACCCCGTGGCGGGCGTGGGGCAAGGCTTCCTTCAAGGTGCTCTTCTTCAGCGGAGCTATAGATTTCGATGTCCAAATCGGCGGATCCGACAAGAGACCGGAATTGCCACCCCCGCATGATCTTCGCCCCCTGCTGCGGGACGCACTTGAGGAGCCGGGCAACTGGTCGACCGGGCTCCCCCACGGGGAGCACCCGCTGGTATCGCTACGTGAACTCGTGGGACATCCGGACATTTTCGTCCATCCGTTGGCGCAAGTAAGCCTCACCCAGCGGGTGGCCCCACTCGCCCGCGAAATCAACCGCTTCGGGTCAACAACCCCGCAACCCTACCGCCATTTCACGCTGGGAATCGTGGATGCCGACGGCACCGTGCGTTCGACCCCGGTGGAAGGCGTAGACGTCATCCAGGAGTATTTCGCCCCCGCCCAGTTCCGGCACATGACCGACGACGAGAAGCTGACGGCGCCGGCATTCGAGCACATGCCTGCGGGGCTTCGCCTCGCCCCCACGGGGTTCATGGGCGGCCCGGCAATCATCGAGCCCGAAATCGCATATGCACGGGAGATGATCTCGCGCCCACAGCGCCCACCAACTACACCGTCTCCCCGAGGGGCCGCAGACCGCGAAACCACATCCGACTCTTCAGTAACCACGCACCGGGAACGTCAGTTTGGACCCAACGAAGCGAAACGCGTCCCGGCGGGAACGTCCTTGGTGAGCGTCGAGTTCGTCCACCATGTTGAAGCTACGGGCGCGGCGGCGACAGCACCATTAGCCCAAAGCGGTTACCGGCGATTCGCAACACCTGCAACTCCCGCTGTGACGCTACGAGAACCTCAGTTTGCTGTCGTCGCAGGCCGAGGTCTGCACGCCCAGATCCCCCCCGCCCTGCGGAACCAGCCATTGCCGGACACCGAACTGAGTACGGCACCCCCGACGCACCACGATTACTTGTCCGCCCTGCAGGGTTTACAACTGCACCGTCAACGCCACCCATCCGATCTGCGCCGCCACGCCATCGTGCCGCTATACCCGAAGGACCGGAATGACTAACGCTGCCTATCATTTCCTGCCCTGGGTTCGAACCGGCCTGGCAGCCAGCATTAAGCAACACGACACGTTGAACTCCGGGTTACCGTCTCGGCCCAGCGCCCCCATCACAGTACGCCTCACGAGTACCGGCCCGGAGAACGTCGCAGCCACGGACGACGTCACCATGCCCCTGCGCCTCTACGGCCCCGGAGACGTGACCGGCATCGACTCTCGAGTCATCGTCCGCACAGAACCCACCCACCACACGCCCGACTTCCCCCCGCACCTGCTGGCAACCATCGAATTCGACCGACCCGACTTTCCCTGGCTGCTCACACCCGCCGCCCCAAGCGGGGACCGCCTTCGCCCCTGGCTGGTACTGGTCGTGGTCAGTCAGACCACCTCACGCATCACTCACAACCACAGTCGCCCCCTACCAGAACTGCAGTGCCCCCGGAACGAGCTGCCCAACCTGGCTGAATCGTGGCTCTGGGCCCACGCCCAATTCGTCGGCCCGGCGGACACCACCAACGTGGTCGAGAGCATGACAACCCATCCGCATCAGACGATCTCCCGGCTGATCTGTCCACGCCGGCTCGAACCCGACCACAGTCCCGGCTATCTCGCCTGCCTCGTCCCGGCCTTCGCAGTGGGTCGGAAAGCAGGACTGGGTGAGCCGATCTCCGCAGAGGACGAAACCAGGCTGGAACCTGCCTGGGATACGTCCCCGACAGACGGCGAGGTGACCCTCCCGGTGTATTTCTCCTGGGAGTTCGGCACTGCGGTCACCGAAGAGGACTTCGAGGAACTGGTCGACCGGCTACAAATGGTCGGCGCCGACGATGCCCCGCAACCAGCTCGGATGGACGTCGGGGATGCGGGCCGGGGGATGCCGCAGGTTCCCGGCGCCACTCTAGGGCTGCCGAGCATCTTGTTGCCCAAGACAGAGAAGGTGCCCCAGTGGCCGGATGGGCTGGCAGTAACCGAGGCACAGTACCGGGAGGCTTTGGAACAGCAGCTACGTGTACCCAACGGGCAGGACAACCGTGTGGCCCTGCCCCGCTATGGGCAAATGCACGCCGTCGGCAACGCAACCGATCCTGGCCAGGGTGTAAATCAGGCCGTTCCGGCATGGGTGCGGGAACTTAACCTTGATCCTCGCTACAGGGTCGCTGCCGCAATCGGAGCCCGGGTGGTTCGTGAAAACCAGGAGCACCTCGTCGGCGCAGCCTGGCGCCAAGCGGGGCAGGTCGCTGAAGCGAACCAGTGGCAAGCGCGCAAGCAACTGGGGCAGGAAGTGACGCGTTCCATTTATGAGAAGCGTCTCAAGAATCTCACGCCCAGCACGTTTCAACAGATCACTGCGCCCATCGTCGCGCCACCCACAGACCAGGTGCGCCGAACTCTCACCCCACCGGCCCCACTGGTCGACGCGATCGTCTCCTCGCCTTTCCGGCGGCTCGCTCGCTCTGAAGGACCACTGGCACGCCATACCGCAATATCCACCACCATGCAGGTGACGGCCTCCCCGCTGGGACCGACCCTGGGCCCACTGCTCTCCGCCCTGACTGCAATGCCAACGGCTCTGACCGCTCAACTCTTCACAGCGGCAAAACCTGAAGACGTTCGTGCGCTCTGGCCCTCCCCGACTTCCCCCACTGGAAGCCGAGACGGGAGACTCGCTGACAGCGCCAGAGCCGAAATGCTCAGCCAGTTGAACCCCGAGACCACCTATCCCGTGGAAGCCAGAGCACGCATCAAGACGACACGTATGTCCCACCGGTCAGAATCCGACTTCGATCCGCTGACACCGCTGGACGTGACCCCCATATTCACCCAACCGATGTACGAGCCGTTACGAGACGTCTTCTCAGATCTGTTGCTGCCCGGGCTCGATGCGGTGCCGAACAACTCGGTGCTGTTGCTGGACACCAACCCGGCAGTGCTCGAGGCGTACATGGCCGGCCTCAACGATGAGATGAACCGGGAGTTACTCTGGCGGGAATTCCCCACGGACCTCCGGGGCACCTACTTCCGCCAGTTCTGGGACGTCCGCGCTCAGGGCCACGATCAGACCACCGAGGCAGGACGCGAGGCCAGGGCAGACCTGCCCCCCGTCTCCGAGTGGAAAGACCGCCTCGGCAAGCACTTGAAACCGGACCGGGGCAAAGACCTCGTCGCCCTGCTCATCAAGGGTGATGTACTCACACGCTTTCCGACCGCTGTGGTTTTCGCAGCGCCCGCTCGATGGTCGCGGTCCGTGGACGGTACGACACCGGTCGCTCCGGCGGTCATAGACGAGGACCAGAAACCGCTCTTTCCCTCCCTCATTGTCGACATCTCCCCGGGAGTCCGCCTCGTAGGATTCAACATCGAAGGCGGAAGCGCTGTCGCGGTGGGTGGGGAGGCACCTCCGGAAAAACCGGGTTGGTTCATCGTCATGCAAGAGCACCCCTTCGAACCCAGGTTCGGTCTGAACAGCAGCAGGAATGATGCCACCGACCCACTCACCACGTGGCGCAAACTGGCTTGGACGGACATCGGATTGCGGGCAGGCACGCCCTATATCGATCCCAGCATCGTGCCGGAACTCAAAGGCAACGTGCGTGTCCCGGACACCGCGGCCACGTGGGGACGCAGTGGGGCCGACATGGCTTACATCACCTTGCAAAAGGCATACCGTCTGGAAGTCCACGCCGGGAACTGGCTTCCATGATCACGCTCACTCCTCCCAGCACACCCTTCGACGGGCCCCCGACCGACCACCCGCTCATCCTGTTTCCCGTCCGTATCGAGACACGCTTCAGAGTCGAAGCCGGCACCCCCTCGCTTCTTGTCCGCGTCTACGTCGAGGACCTGGCCGTGGAGTGGCACCAGCCTGGACTGACCGAATCAGAGGACGCGTGGGGCCGTGCCTTCTGGCAACAGGTCTGGCGCAGCGGGCCGAATGCGCCTCGGCGTGAGGCGGCCTGGACACAACTCACCGAGCGCTTCGGGCCCCCGCGTGCGGCATACATCGCCGAGGCGTTACAGCCCACGAACTATGCCTCCAGGCCGGGAACCGAAACCGGTGTGGATGACGAATTGCCGATACTGCCGACATTCCCGAAGACACCCCAAACAAGCCAAGCAAGACGTCCCCAGACTCGGGTGCTGCCGGATCGGTGGATCGCGACCGGCTGGATCGGCGACGAGCGAGTGTTCGCCTGGTCGGGAGAGCAGATCGCCGAGGACGCCGTGGCAGTCGGACCCGGGTCGGAGGCCAGCGGCTTTGACGCCACGACCCTGGCCAGGGACCCGGAACTGGCCTGGCTGGTCGACTTCGAAGCCGCCGTCTCCAACGGGATGGGCCTGCGGATTCCTTACACGCTGCCCGCCGAAACGCGCCTGGACCGATTGGTCGTCTTCGGTGCGCGAAATACGGAGGCGGCACAAGGCGCGGAACGCATAGCCGAACTTCTTCATGCACACCGTTATACCGACGGACTGGCCTTTGTTAGCCAATCAACGCCCACGAACAACACCGACGAGGCACCGTCCGGCATGGACTCCTCAGAACATGACTATGGGACGCACCCCCCCACCGCCGAAGCCCCGCCCTTCCCTGCCGGGGAGGGATCCAACCGTGAAGTGATGGCTCAGGTTCTCGGAATCGATCACCGCTTGTTGGATCGGATTCCCGGTGCCACCGCCCAGGAACAGCGCGACGCTTACCACATGAACACTCTCGTGTGGAAGGCGACACTTGGATACTCGCTGGACCACTATCTCGCAGGGCCCGGATCGCCTTCCATCGACACCACGCGGATGGTCCGCGAACACTTTGCCAGCTTCGTTCGCGGCCGTGGTCCCTTACCTGCAATCCGCGTCGGACACCAACCCTACGGGGTGCTTCCCGCTATCTCCCTGGACCGATGGCAGCCTCTGGAAGCCGGAACGATCGATGCTGCCCTGCACCGTTTCCTGCTCAAGGCCCGAGAGCTATGGCGTGGTGGTTTGGACGCTGTTCCGCGGGCGCCGCTCAGCCCCGAGCCCTCCGCTGAGCTGTTGCGCGTGCTGGCGATGAGCCCGGGAGCAGTTGGTTATGCCACTCGGAACGCCACCCGCCTCGGCCAGTTGGCCTCGGATCCGGCGACGCCCTTCGCGGCGCACACCGGCAGCAACCGAGCCAGGGAGTTAGCCCAGGCCTTGGGCATCACGTGGACACCGCGAGGCATCCGGACCCTATGGGGGGTCCAACCTCAGGGCAGGTTCACGGCTGGCATCGTGCAAGAAAGGGACAACGGCATCGAGCTACTCTCCGAGCGGGAACCTCTCACCTCCAATTACTTGCGGACCATGGCCTCCGAGGCCTACCGTGCACTGCCGGGACTCGTCGAGGAGTTGGCCCCATCCCCCCTGCCGTCGCACAGCCTGCTTGAGCTCCTTGTTCGGCACGCCGAGCAGCACGAGTACCTCGATGCGGCCTACCGGATCCTGGCCCGTCGCAATGAGGTGACTGAGGAAGAGCGACGAGAGCCCGACGTTGCTGACGGCAACAAGTCCCCGGTGAGAAACCTGCTGACCAGGCCCATCGTCCATGGAGGCAGCAATCAGCAAATCGGTGGCTTCCTGGATGACCTTCGGACAGTGCTGGCGCAGGAAGGGGACCGTGACATCACAGTGCCGGGGGCAATATGGAGACGACGGCTTTACGAAGCTGGCCCTGGGAAGGGAGGAGATCCTGACGTTGCACCGGACGTCGCCGAGTTAGGTGCCTTCGTCCGGGCGGTGGCTTACTTGGCGGAACGTCCGAGCGCCTCGTTGTCGCAGACGCTGCGGGAAACGCTTGACCTCAGTTCGTACCGTCTCGATGCATGGGCTACATCGTTGGCGACGAAGAGGTTGGAGTGGTTGCGCGGACGTAACCCGAACGGTGTCTATGTGGGTTGTTATGGCTGGGTTGAGGATTTGGCACCGACGCCACGCACACAGGCGCCTGCACCGACCATTGACACCGCCTTGGAACTCCCGCCGCAGCTCGCCCCGCCCCTCTACACTTCGGCGGGTTCGCGAGGCTACGTACACGCACCCTCTTTGGCGCACGGGACCACCGCCGCAATTCTCCGCAGCGGTTACCTAGCCCGCCAAGCACCTAATGACCGAGCAGCCCTGGCAGTGAATCTGTCTTCGGCACGCGTGCGGTCGGCGAAGTGGCTCATCGACGGCGTCCGGGACGGACAGTCGCTGTCGTCATTGCTGGGGTATCGCTTCGAGCGCGCTTTACACGAAAACCACCCGGCCTTGGTGCTGGATCAGTACATCCTCTCCTTCCGAAGGATCGCCTCGCCGGCGGCGGCCGTGCCGGCCCAGGACGTGGAGGCATGGGCCGCCGCGCTGGAGCAGGCCCCAGCACCATCCGTCGCCGATGGGCTCACCCTTCTGAAGAAATATCGCCAGCCAGATGATTCTCCGCAAAGACTGCCCTGGGGGACCAGCGACCTGTTGCCCGCACCCGGCACTGCAGCCTACGAGGCCTGCATCCGGGAGCTAGACGCCCTCGAAGATGTCCTGGACGCCGTGGCCGACCTGGCCCTGGCCGAATCCGTCCACCACGTCGCTCAAGGCAATCCCGTGCGCGCCGGAGCGACCCTGGAAGCGATCGCACAGGGCGAAGCACCCCCTCCTGACATCGAGGTAATCCGCACTCCCCGAACCGGCATCGGGATCACCCACCGCGTCCTGGTGCTGATGGACGGAAGCCGGCTAGGGCCGGTGTGGGGTCCCTCGACGCCGCGGGCGGTAGCCGAGCCATACCTGAACGCGTGGATCGCCTATCTTCTCGGTCCACAGGCCGCACGCGCCCGCTGCAAAGTCGAGCTCCATTCAGGCGAACGCGCGCCCAGCACCGTAGAAGTCCTCCTGGAGGACATCGGGGTGGCGCCAATCGACCTGATCCAGCGACCTGACCAACAAGGAACACACGAATCCTCAGAGCTTGAGTATCGGGTGATACGACACGTTCTCGACAGCGATCCCCCAGCTGACGCAGACGACGATGACACACAGCTGGAAGTGCGGCTTCATTTCGGTCGTCAGCCAGAGTGGGACGCAGACTCACTCAGCTTCACTGAAGTCCTGGAGGCAGTCCGCTCCATCAAAGACACCATCCACGGAGCCCGGGCACTGAGTCCCACGGACCTCGCCCTGCCAGAGACGGCGATACCGCAGACAGCGGAGACCGAACCACCGGGCACCCTGGAGAGCTTGCTCCTATCCAGCCGGGCCATCGCCGCAGCTGCAGGGTTGGACCAGGCCACTAAGGAACTTGGGGATCTCATCGGCTCCACAAACCCGGAGCCCCGCTCCGGGCCACTCCGCCAGGCGCTCCTGAATCTCTGCTCCTACGGCCTCACCAGCGCCACTCCGGTAGAACCGACCGGTGACTCCGAACGAATACGAGCAAACCTCACGAATCAGGCCCAAGCACTAGTCCGCGAGGCGACGAAGCGATTGGAAGCTCTCCGAGCTATCGACCTGGCCTACGCGCAGCGGGAGGCCGAGGTCGCTGCAGAGGAACCAGGCAAGCAGCTGCCTCCCCGTGAGACCCGCGCTTGGCACATCGACCGGCTGGCCAAAATCTTCGGTCCAGAACTCCAGATCCTGCCTCCTTTTGTGGCCGTCAACGGCCCTGACCTAGGCAACACCCTCGCCGCGAACACCGCCCTACAGGACGGCAACCCCGTTGAAGTCGCCACCTGGCTGCAGCGCACCGCCCGCGTGCGCAACAGAACAAGCCGTCTGCACAGAACAATGGTCCATGCAGAAGCACTCGGTGGAGCCAGCCTCAGCCTGGCGGTGGGCCAGCTTCCACATACTCCCGGGGACAGATGGCTCGGCCTCCCTCTGCCAGCAAGGCAATCCACTGCCGAACCACCACCCCGCCCCCCGGGAGGCCGTCTATCGCTCATCGTCCACACCCACGACAAGGTCGATCCGGAGAAACCCGTCGCCGGACTTCTCATCGACGAATGGACAGAGACAATCCCTAGCCCCGAGGAAACCACCGGCTTGGTCTTCCACTACGACCAACCAACAGCACGTGCCCCCAAACCATTCTGCTGGCAGTGCCCCCGGACGACAGCGACACGTGGGATCTCGAAACCCTGGAAGCCACCATCTGCGAAACCCTCGACCTCGCCAAGCTCCGAGCCGTTGACCTCACCGCCCTACCCGATGTCGCACCATTCCTGCCCGCCCTCTACATCGCCGAAGGCAACCATGACCACGCCGTGACAAGCACTTTCGATGGGCTCATCACCCGCGAGACCTAACACCAAAGACGGAGCGCATCCAAATGCCACCCCCACCAATGCGCTGGATACTGCTGGAACCAGTTACACGCACAGATAGTCTCCACACTGGGTTACAAGCAAGCGTCCACGACCCCCTCTGGATGCTGACACGGCAGTGGCAACTCGGCGAGTTTTGGGGATCCGACGGCGGCACCCCGGTACAAGCAGACCTGCGCCTGGACTGCACTCCGGCCACCCGCTATGCGGCTGCAGACGCTCCAGCCGCAGCGCTGGACGCAATGATCCCGCTCGAAGCTGTCATCGAGTGTGAGCCCGTACGAGCCGACAGCAACCTGCGCCTCGACCTAGCCGCCGAGGCCGGCTTACACCTACTCCGACACCTGGATCCCACTGGAAGCCTGGGCTATCGCACACATCTAGTGCACCACTTCCCCCTCGAAGCACCAGCGACGACGGACGGACAGTTCATCGAAGAAATCAATCGCTTTGGTGACACGATCGGACGTCGGGTCCCCGACGGTGAACTACTGGCCTGGGTAGTGAGAGGAGAGCAAAGCCCCGACACCTTCGACGACCTCACAGAGTCGCTGAAGAGCCGCGTCACCGCAGCTTCCACCACCTGGCGAACCTGGCTCGAAAGCCTGGACCCCGCTAGCCGCCGCGCCGTAGACGAGGGGATAGAGGCATGGCTTCACTGGTACGACACCTTGGTGACTGAACCCCCGATGCGACAACCCAACAGAGCCTGGCTCCCCAGTCGTATGGAGTACACCGCCACGGTATCCGTACCCACCCGCGATCGAGAAGTAGTACTCGCGATCCCCGAGCATCATGGTGGGCATCTCGACTGGTACTCATTCGACCAGACCCACGGCCCCACACTGGGTGGGACCCGCCAAGACCTCATCGATTGGCCCTGGCCTGACCCCGAAGCAGAAACCGTCCACCGCACCGTCATCCCATCCCAAGTGCACTATCCCGGTATGCCGGCCTCCCGCTACTGGGAGTTCGAAGACGCGCGAGTGGACTTCGGGGCCGTCACGGCAGGCGTCCAACAACTGGCACACCTATTGCTCGTCGAATTCGCCCTCGTCTACGGCGACGGCTGGTTCATCATTCCCGTCGACATGCCGGTCGGCGCGTGGAGCCGCGTCCAGTGGCTCGTGGTGACCGACACGTTCGGGGACCGCACCCTGGTACCCAGCGCACGTCAGGTCGACACCACGGGAGATGCCGATGACCCGGAGTGGGACATGTTCCGAATCACAGGAGCCCCAGACCCAGCTAGCCAGGGCATGTTCCTGCCTCCCACACTCAGTACCAGCCTCCACGGCGAAGCGGTAGAGGAAGTATTTCTCGCCCGCGACGAAATGGCGAACATGTCGTGGGCCATCGAGAAAGTCATCGAAACCCCAACCGGCCGCGCACTCAACCGCGCCGAATCCTTCGACCATGCTCGCCAGGAACCATCGTCGAGTAACTCCGACACCCATCTCGGCCAGCCCCGAGCGCAACGCTACCGACTAGCCACTGATCCCCCCGAACACTGGCTGCCCCTCTTCCCCACCCGCCTCGACAGCAGCAAACCTGCCCTGCACTTCGTGCGCGGCGGGCAACCACGAGGGCAAATCCTGGAACCGCACCGGTCTCTACAAGCCAACCCCCTGACCATCCACGACGAAGAAATACCCCGAGAAGGCGCACGACTAACCCGGTCCTATCAGTACGCACGCTGGAGCAACGGCCAAACCTTCCTCTGGATGGCCCGCCAAAAGTCAGCAGGAAGCCGTCAGGGCAGCAGTGGGCTGGAATTCGATGTCCTCGACCCCAACAACCCATCACAGTGAGTTCGACATCAAATAGCGGAAGGAAAACACGATGAGCACATTGGATCGGTGGTACGCCTCCGGACCCATCGGCGTCAATACCGACTTCGCTGAGTTCGGTACTGCGGCCAGCACCATGGGCTCTGCCCTGCGGCACGACGACTGGGACACGCTGAACCTCTTAGATGGGCGTACAGCCGCGGGTGACCAAGGCCCGAATCTGAACCTATGGGGTATGAGCGAAACCCAGGAAGCCATCCGGTTGGCCACAATCTCGGCACGGCTCGCCCCTACCTCGAGCGGCGGGGCTAGCTCTTATCTAACCTTCCACACAAAGGGTCCGACAAACGGCGTCACCGAGATGCTACGTATCAGTGGAGGCGACCGGGAACAAGACCGCGTCGTGAGGTTCACCGCCCCCAGTACGGTGATCGTTGGCGCGGGCGGCGACGGCATACTGAAGACGCGGCGCATCAATGGCAAGCGCGGGGACAACGACGAACCTGAGGGGCTATACCTGAACTGGGACACCGGCACTCCCGTCCATATCGGCGGCGGCGCCCCCGGGCACCTCGCCATACATGGCGACATAACCATAGACGGCGACCGAACATTCAACGCGGCCGGGCAAATGAACCTTGCCGGCGAAAAAATGCTCGTCCTATCGCACAAGCAAGGAATACTTATCAGCAAAGCAGCAGGCGGAGGAAACCTGACGACTGAAGGCAATCTTACTGCTCAAGGCAATCTGGCTGGCACATATACACACACATGGGACCTCATCGCAGGAGGAGGGGTATACATCGGTGATGCAAGAAGTCCGTCGGCCGACATTCAAAATAGCGGAAACATGGGATGTCACGACGTGTTTGCACGAGGGGGTGTATACGTCGGTGGAAGAGACGCAAATACATCTCCTATTCATATGTACGCCTCGGGGGAGATCAAAGGCAAGGAGTTAAGAATAAGCGGGCATAAGAAATTCGTGATCGACCATCCGTTGTGGCCCGATAAGCGGCAGCTCGTTCATGCGTCGATCGAGGGTCCTGAAGCTGGTGTCTACTATCGAGGGGAGGCCACTACGGACGCCACCGGATGCGCAGAAGTCATGCTGCCAAATTACTTCGAAGCTCTCGTCCGTCCGGCGAACAGAACAGTGCAAGTCACGCCCTTGATGGGCGAACGGCCTAATGTATCTCCCCTAGGCGTCTCTGAGGTCCAAGACGGCCGTTTTACAGTTCGAACCCTGGATGGTGGGCAACGCAGCCAGAAATTTTACTGGGAGGTAAAGGGCGTCCGCATGGATGTCGAAGAACTTGAAGTTGAAATCGACAAATCAAACGCGCACAGCGATGAACTCGAATCCGTCAACTCATGACCGGTCGGTTTGGTTTTGAACGCATCTCTCAGGAACCTGTCCATCATCGATTGGGCCAGCGCTGGTGCGCAAGCACTCGAGTATCTGAAGGCAGCGAATTGCTGGATTGGCGGCTTTCGCTCGGAGCCTGTAGAGGTCGAGCTGTTTAGGATTAGGGCGTGTCTATGATTCCGCATAAAATGCGATTCATCCGTTAGGCGGCGATGCATCAATAAGAAACAGTCGGGCCGATAACGGCACTTGTCCATAAACTAGATACATAATTTATGGGGCATCTATCAAGCATTCGTCTCGGGTATACGATTAGCGATGGAGGGAAAACGACAACGGCAGGAGATAAGCGCCCGAAGAAGTGGCACTTGCTGAACTCTAGGTGCCTATACCCGTGAGTCTTCATATTCCAATGGCACCGAGCGAAGGGGATCCGTAAATGGAAGATCTCATCAAGGCGCGTTTAGCTGAGCTGAAAACAGAAATCGAGATAGGTGAACGTCGGTGGCAGGAAGCCAACTTGGAACAGGCCCGCCTGCGGGACACGCTGACACGAATGTCGGGTGCCATACAGATTCTGCACGAACTGCTCGAGGCCAAGGAACCACTGAATGATCACACCAAGGAGTCAGCCAGCGTCACCCAAGAGGGGCCACCAGGCTAAACCAATCCGGGCTGTAACAACGCTCCAGCGCCAGCAGGGCGCTGCGCGAACGCTGCAATACTCCTAAGCCGCGGCTAAGCCTGCGTGTTTCTCAAACAGTACGCGTGTTCCGGGCTGGAGTTGGGGCGGATCTGGATGAGGGCCACGGAGCGGATGGCCGAGTTCAACTCGCGGTTGCCGTTACGGGAATGCCGGTACCGGCTGTCGTCGGCACCGGTGATCTCGACCGGGACGGTGCCGCTGTAGATGGCGAAGACCCCAGATGTGGGGAATCGGCTCGGGCCTTCGGTGCCGGTGCGCGAGGCGGAGGCGGGTGTGATACCGAAAATTCCGGTCAGTGCGGTTGAGTGCTCGTCGAGCAGGCCCCGAATGTGCTCGCTCTTCTTGCAGCTGGTTCAGGAGTCGGGTTCGGTGCTGGTTGAGGCGTCGCGGCGAACGTCGAGGAGTCCGAGGGCCTCGGTATAGCCATTGACCACCACTTTGAGGAAGTCTCCGTGGATGGCCGCCCAGCCGGCTGGGCTGCGGCGTCAAGGCGCTCCTTCCTCCGTCGGCCACCGCGCGACACGCTCCAGCGCATCTCCATGGAGAGCCCGGTCCAGCACCATCTGGCCGATTGAATTCTACTCAGGAGTTTCCATGCAACTCTTGCCTTTGGACAAGCTGGGACCCCACATCAAGCAAGGAGAGGTCCATTTCGGTTTCCTCTTGCCATGGGTCTCCGCGCATGACGGAAACCGGCTCTTCGTGAAGTTGATTCACGAGCAAGACCAGTTCCTGCAAACCGTGAAAGCACGGCGCTTTGAACTTCAACACGGGTTAGATGCCACATACGGAGACTACTGGTCCGGGACCGTGAAATTGGTGCCAGAAGATGGCGGTTCTCACTTCGGGCAGCCGGGGCGGTATCTCTACCGTTACGATCTCGAGTCACCCCTCCTAGACACGCCGTTGGACTGGATCGTTGATCCATATGCTCGCGAGTACGGCGTTGGCCACCAGTCGGCTTTCACCCTCGATTATGAGGAACACGTCTGGGCTGACAGTGAGAAGGTGTGGAAGACACCTCACCTGCGTGACCTCGTGGTCTACGAAATCATGCTCCACGAGTTCTCGTGGGACCTGGTCGGTGCGCAGAATCTGTTGCCGTACCTTCGCGACTTGGGGGTCAGCTGTATTGAGTTGATGCCTGTGGCGAACGTGGCGCGCAGCATCGACTGGGGGTTCGAGCCCATCGGTCCCTTCGGACCGGACGAGCGCTTCGGCAAGCGACGCCACTTGCAGCGCTTCGTCGAGTCCGCCCACCAACACGGCATCGCCGTGATCCTGGACATGATCCACGGACACACGGGCAGCCACTTCGCCTACGAGTACGTCTACGCTCGCCTCGGCTACCACGAGAACCCGTTCATGGGCTCCTTCGCCAAGGACATGTTCGGGCCCAGCGTCGACTATCGCAGGACCTTCGTCCAAGATTTCTACTTCACCGTCAACGACTACTGGCTCGACCGGTATCACATCGACGGCATCCGCTATGACTGCGTGCCCAACTACTGGGATGGCCCGGCCGGCGTCGGCTACGCCAACCTCGTGTATCACACCTACCGACGGGTGGAGCAACAGCAGGGGACTGGGCACTGGCAACGCTTCTTCGTCAGCGATGAACCCCTCCGGCTTATCCAATGCGCAGAACAGCTAGAGCACCCCGTGGACGCGGTAGAGAAGACCTATTCGAATGCCGCCTGGCAGAATGAAACGCTGGGGGCTTTCCAAGGGGTCGCCAGTGGCGACTGGGGACGGCTCACCGACCTCGGGCTGCAGTTGGGCCTGACCAATTACGAGGAAGTAATCGTCCACGACGGGCAAATCCATCCCAAGACCGTATTCCAATACCTGGAAAACCACGACCATTCCCGGTTCCTGTGCCGGTTCGGCACCCACGACCTTCTCGGGGGCGTCATACGCGAGGCGGACCGATCCCACTGGTACCGGCTCCAGCCTTATCTGATCGCGTTGCTCCTGGCCAAGGGCGTGCCCTTGCTATGGCAGGGCCAAGAGATCGGGGAGAGCTATGACATCCCCAGCGACGGATATGCTCGCATCGGCCGGCTCCGGCCGATGCGCTGGGAGTATTTCTACGACGGCCCCGGCCATGCTCTCATCACCCTGTGCCGCTGTCTCTTGAAGCTGAGAGCCGACCACGATGTCTTCCGGCGCGGGCAGTTTTACTTCCATAATCACTGGGACCAGTGGCAGTCCCGCGGCCTACTGCTGTTCTCGCACTGGACCGATGAATGCTATGCCCTGGTGGCCTTGAACTTCACCGAACAGGAGCAGGCCACTTCCTTCTGGTTTCCCCGCGCAGGCGACTACCGCGAGAGGCTCCACGGAATCCACGACCTCCATGCCGTGCCGGAAGGTCAACCAACTGCCTTCACGGTACCCTCCCACTACGGACGCGTCTGGATGCTCGATTGACTCCTGGGTCTGCTCACTCGCCACTCCCCGTTCTCTTGCGGGCCGTCTATACAGTTGGACTGGTTGTCCCTCTCAGGCGGCCTTCGTCGTCACTGTGGTGACCTGAATGAGCTGGCATGAGCCCAGCAAGTCGCCCGTACAGAGACCTAAGAACGCCATTCCATGGTCCGGTTACCGCCACGGTCAGCGAGGAGCCACCACCACGAGATCACTCACCGGCTCTACACGCTTGTCTCCCGTTACGCTGAGGCGGTAGAGCCCGGGCGGCTGGGCGGGGATATCGATGTAGTTCGTGCCGTCAGTCGCCGCCACTTTGCCTGTGATGGGGCCCTTACCGTGGCTGGCACGGGACTCTGCGGGGCCTGGGGTCACTTCCGTCAACTGATCGAGCTGGTAACGCAGGGTTAGCGTGGCTCGACTCGGCGTGACTGTGAAAGCGATACCTTCACCAGCGGGATACACATCGTCCAAATCCACTGACAGCTTGACAGGGCCAGCGTTCCGCCACGTGGACAGATCCACGTCCGAGGACCCCAGCCAGCCGGCCGTGTGGGAGAGTATTGACGGCGCATTCTGGAGACTGCCGTGGCGAGTGCCGGAGAAGACCGCGGCGCGGTCGTCTTTCCACTCCATAGGCGACGCGGCAGGGCGTGGGACGGTCCCGTCTCCTTTAAGATCCTGGCCATTATGCGTCAGGAGTGCTTCCAGGCCTGATGGAGTCAGCACGGCCGACTGCTTGGTTGGATGCTCGGCTCCAATGACGGTGGAAAGTCCATATTGGCTTTGAAGGTATTCTTCTGATTGAGCGTTCCGATTCACCGCATCTTCGATCTCCTGATGGAATGCTCTAGCCGCCACAACGGCCTGAGGGTCAATTCCGGGAATGCGGTCGGCAACATCCGTGAGGTACTCCAACTTCCCCTGGCCAATGTCGACGCACGGATAGATCGGCAATAACTGGTACACGGACGGTAGGCTTCGTACCAGCGACGTCAGGTCCACCAAGCCGAAGGCCTTGCGCATCCCGTTTGCGAGGAAGTCCAGTGCGTTTAAGGACCCACGATGAGGAGTTCCGAACGTGACTAGTGCTCGAGTGTCTCGCCATCCTCCGAGGACTTCGAGGTAGTACCTCGACACTAGCCCGCCCATGGAATGGGCGAGGAGAACGGCTTTGGCTTCCGGATGCTTCCGTCGGCGTGTACTCAACCATGTGGTGACCTGGGCATGCAGATCGTGCGCTGCGATGCGGTTGTCTAGACGCCAGTCGTAGGGAAACTCGAAGTAGTTTTTCTTTCCTCTGAGTGCTGAACGGTACGAACGTGCGTTCCCAGTGCGCCATAGCCGTCGATCTTCCACAGGCCTGGAATTAAGTGGGCGTCGGGCGCCACCCGTGCGGCACTAACTCCGTCTTTCGGACGCTCGCCGGGTGGTGCATGCAGGTCCACTCGGAGATCATCGAGACTGCGGCCGCCGCTGAACAACGCCTGCAATCCCGCCTCGGCGGTCAGTCCGAACACATCCTTTTCGCCCCGTTGGAGGACTGACCCGGTGATTCCCGGCAGAACGATGTAGATATCTTCGTTCACTTTGCTTCCTCATTCCGTGGTCGACCACTATCGACTTCCATAGAGGGTCATGCCTGCCCAGAGATATACTGGACCGCCTTCCAGTTGCTGTTGTGTAGCTCTGAATGCTTCCAACGGCTTGCGACCGGACCGCCGGTAGCGATGCCATGTTGTCGTAAACCGTCGGGATTCCTGGTCGTTGGCCTTCGTGACACTGACCAACAGAGAGCGCGCGCCAGCTTCGAGGAATGATGCGACCAGTCCGAGGGCGTCGTCTCCTGCGAGTGTCATCTCGTGCGCCGTCTGGGGTCGCCAGCCGGTGCTGCAGGCACTGAGCACTACTTCGGGGTAGGGACAGCGGCGCTGAATGATCTCGCCGGCATCCAGCGTCGAGTTGGAGAGGATCAGTGCACTTGCCAGCGGCTCCTCCTCGTCAATATCGGCATGGCAGGCCACATGGAGGATCGCATTTTCTCCCTCAGGTCGCCTCAATAGTTCAAGACACGCGGCCTCGGTGGCGTGCTTACCGCGCGCGGGCGGCATGATCAACCTCTCGGGGCCATAGAGCGCTTCGAGGTCCGATAGCTCCGCCGCAGCTTCAGGAAGAGGCGAGTAAGTTTCTTCTAGGCCCGTGTAGTCGGGATCGCCGATGAGCGCGACCTGAGGCGAAGACAGAACCGATCCATCCTCAATGGCCAGGGCGGCGAGATTCGGCAAGAGCCCCACAGCTGCCGAGTCGAACAACCGGCGGCCCTTCATTTTCAAGGCCGCCCAAGGGAGGAGATGGAGGACATCATGAGGCACAACGAGAACGACGGATGCAGACGAGAGAGCGCCGGTCAATGCGCGTGAAATACTCGCTGGCAACAGATCAACCAGGTCGACACCGCCCTGCTCGGACAGGTCATAGATGGTGTGGTCCGGGTTAACTCGTGTCAGGTTGGCGGCGTATTGTCTGACTGCCTGATGGGTGTTGTCGTCCCACGTGCGCTCGTCCACGACCACGCCTTCAGGTCCTCCCAGCAGTCCAGCAATAAGCCGATCGCCACGGAGATGAAGGATGAGGGCGAGACGCCGAGAGGCTGCCAGCTGGTGGTGTATGGACTCGATGTCTGGCGGCGCAGGAACTCGCAGACCGCGCCATCGAGGGTCCTTGAGCCTGATCTCTTCCAAGAGAGCACGGCGCTGCTTGAGCAACTCCTCACGATGCCGCAAGTCTTCGACTTGGGCGATGCCGGCGTAGTCGGCGAAATTCACGGCATCGATGGCCAACGAGAGCTGGTCGAACCTCGACTGCTCGGTGTCGTGGTCGGCTGGCTGGGGAGGTGTGCTGAGAACCGCAGCCAGTGCCCGAGCCTTAAGGTATTCAACCAGCTCCATCGTCACGACGTCGGCCTTCATGGCCAGTGCCAAGTCGATGGCCTCGTGGAGCATCGGCAGCTTGTCACGGATGAAACAGGTGTCGAGCTGGTAGCCCAGCGGGGCCAGCCGCAGCGTGTCCGCATCCGCCGCCGCTTGCCGGTAAGCGGAAAGCGCTTCATCTTGGCGACCCATGGCAGCGAGGGCACGACCTTTACGCCAATGGAGTTTCCACGCGGTATCCAGATCCGGGTATGCCTCTTGATCGGCCAATCCGTCAGAGGCCAAATTCAAGGCTTCCGCATAGGTGCCCCGCTGGTGGGCGACGTCCGCCTGCAAGCGGCGCAGGGTTCCTCGACGAGGGCGCATCAGGCCGCTTTCAAAGTGCAAGGAGACCGTGTTCAGCAGCCGGGTTGCCTTGTCCAGGTCTCCGACTTCCAGAGCGGTCGCTGCCAGATAAAAGTCGATCGCTCCGGGGGCGAACTCGTCCACGTACTGCCGGGCTTCTTCAAATTGGGGGCGTGCCATCTCAGGATGACCGAGCTTAAGATTGACGCGCGCTCGGCCTTGCACTGCCTCGTAGTGCAGCCTCCGCAGAGCTAGGGCATCTTCTCCCGAGGCGTCCCCGACCGGCTCGCCAGCTGCAATCCTCTCGAGCTGTCTTCTGATGGCTTCCGCCACCTGTGCCTTACTTGGCACACCGAGAGCCAAGCGGTCATCGACGAGAAGTTGTGCCTCCCCCCAGGTATTCAGGGCGCGGCTGAAATCCCCTAGCCACTCGTATACGTTGGCAAGGTCGGAGACGGTCTGCGCAGCTTCGATCGGATGTGACGCACTGACGAACATTTCTTTGGCGCGCTGTAGTCCCACGATTGCGTCGTGGAAGCGGCCGGCCGCTGCCGCCTCCTTGGCGCGTGTCAGGGCGAGGCGTGCGGCGGGAACGCCGGATAGATACTTCTCAGCGAGCTGGTCAGCCTCGGCTCGGAGGGCAGTTGCTGAAGTCCGGTCACCCTGGGCTTCAACCCAGTCTGCGTGCATGGAAAGGTGCTGAACCAGAGGCTGTGCAACCGAGCTGGCGTCGAGATTGAACCAGCCCGGCCAGGCTCGCTTGTACATTTCCAGACGCTCCAACCACTCGAGCGCTAGCTCACGGTAGGTTGAGCTCAGGTGTCGAGCAGCAGGGGCCGCCATAGCATCGATCCCAGCAGCTATCATTCGCTGCTGGAGATCAGCCAGAGCTATCAGTGCGGCCTGTTCATTATCGGGGTGCATGATCGAAGTCCTTACTCGGACGACACCGGGCGGCTGGACCGGGGACTAATGGACGAATCGCCTGGTGAGGATGTCCTAGTAGCTAACTGCGCGTGAATGCGCCCGCTGTTCGTTCCGATGGGGTCGAAGTCTTCGGCGAGCAGTTTTTCCAATGTTGTGGTTGGAGCCCATCCATTGACTGAGATAAGACCATCGGGAGCTATGCGAATCTCAAGGCGATCGGTTTCCGATGGGAGATTCTCGGCGAGGGCGCGGTACCGGTCTGTGAGGAGGTGGAACTGCTGATTGGTGGAGCCTACCCAGGGTCGTTCATGGTCTGGCTTCGAGGCTATGTAGGGCCCGTCCACCAGGAGGTCAGTGGCATTAAGCAGCCTGCCGATCTCCTGGTTCGAAGTCGCTCGGGAACGGAGCCGCGGGAGGGTGTAACCGGTGAATGTCATCACTGACAGGCCCGCCTCTCGCACCTGTTGCGCAATGATCCCTAGAGGGCCAGCTTGTTCGAACGGTTCTCCACCCAGAAGAGTTATTCCCTCGTCTCCGGAGGCGATCGCGGCGTCGGTCAATTGGTCGACCGACATGGTTACTCCGCCGCTAGTCGACCAGAGATGCGGATTGAAGCAACCGTGACACCGGATGGAACATCCCTGGACCCAGATGGCAAACCGCACTCCCGGCCCTTCGGCGGAGGTGTGGGGGACGACTCGGCCGACCCGGATTGGATCAGAAGTCGACGACACGGCCGCTTCCTGCCTGTCCCGGACCGTGTCCTCCGGCTTTGAACAGCAGATGGTCGCGAATCTTGAGCGCCACGTGCGGCGGCACCTTTGCAGCATCGACGAGGTCCTCAAAGTTCCGGTAACCGTTCCGCGCATCACGGGCGGCCACGATCCGCTGAGCCAGTGCGGCGTCGACTCCAGGTAGTTGAGTCAAGTCCGCGACGGTTGCGGTGTCGATGTAGACGTTGATCGCGCCGCCTTGCTCGTAAGCCGTACCTGTCTCTCCGGTTCGACGCATGCCAGGCGATGGCGGTGATGGTCGATCAAGTTGTCGGTCGTGGGCCCAATAGGCTGCTGGATCCGGATCAACTTTGGAGGTGGAGGCTGTCGCATGGCGAGGCCTTTCTTGGTTGGCAGCCCGCCCGGGTGGTGGCTGCAGGCCCTGGGGAGTTTGGGACCCGCCGGAATTGGCGGAAGGCGACCTTGCGAGCTCCTGCAAATACGTGCCGTTAACGAGGGCCGCATGGACCGTGGGCACAAGCCACGGCACCAGAATTAAGGCCGGCGCGGCTAAAGCTCCAACCAGTGCTGCAGCGTAGCCCGCGGCGAAAGCTAGATACGATTTCTTGCCGGTTTGTATCCCGGCAATGAGGAATCCCAACCATCCCAAGAGGCCTAAGGACAGAACTGGTGGAAGGATCCACCACGAATTGAGATACCGCCAGCTTTTACTCGCCAGCTTGGCTTCCGGGGTGTTTTTGACTGGCTCAGAACTGCTGAACGTCATGATGACTCTCACTCGGTTCTCGTGCGTTTATTGCTCTGTACTCGGCGGTAAATGCGCTCGATGTCACCTCTGCCTTCAGGAGTGCTTCAAGCACTTCGATGTAATCGAGGCAGCGAGCGCCTTTAATTCCCTGGGTCTCTGCTGCAATCGTGCCGTCTGATGCCACCCGCACCACGATCCGTCGCCCTTGCGTTTCCATCTCAGGCCTCCCTGTCGACGTTGAGAACGAGCACTACGGTGTCGTCTTCTTGAACCGTCTCCGATGCCACAGTCAGCCCGGCCTCAGGTGCTCGAGCTCGGATGCGGTCGACGACCTCTTCCTGCACTCGACGTGCGTAGGCCGAGTCGATCGACATGGCAAGTTCCGTGACGCTCTGCGTGGTGACCGCTCCCCATGCGTGCACGGCCCAGATGCCGTCGGCGTCTCTCGTGAACCGTGCCTGCATGCCTGTCCAGGACCCGAGGATTCCGTCCCTATCAGCGGCCACCACGGCACCGGTGTCCGCCAGGGCCATCCGCAGCAATCTTTCGTCCTTCATACGCGTTGCGACGGTCACCACCGGCCGACCCGCCGCATCAGCGCCCTGTTTGGCCTTCCATGCTGCAACGGCAGCTATGGCCATCGGTACGAGCAATAGTTCGACGCTCATCAGAAGTCCACCAGTCTCCCACCTCGGGCTAGGGCCCGGTCCGTCTGACTGCTTATGGGACCATCTGGCGGCAAAGGCATCTCTTCGTTCTGCTGTGCCGTCACGTACCCCGAACGATCCTCGGTGGTCGTCGCTGCGACTGCCCGCCTGGCCGCCCATTCGCGGATTGCAGAGACCTGCTCAGCCTGTGTCACGCTGAGCGGAACCATATTGCGAACTGCACGCTCCAGATCAGATTTCGTGAGCGATCGCCGGTCCGCGAAAGCGTCGAACAGACCTGCTATCACAGCCTGCTCAATCTCCGCGCCCGAGTAGCCCTCGGTCACTTCTGCAAGTTGATCGGTCAAGACCTCGCTCACCGAGATGTCACCCGCTACTTTCGTGTTTTCAAGTCGACGAGCAAGATGAACATTCCACACTTGACGCCGTTCGGTTTCTGTCGGGAGATCCACGAAGAAGATTTCGTCAAATCTTCCTTTCCGCAAGAACTCGGGTGGCAGCACATCCACGCTGTTGGCGGTGGCAATCACGAATACCGGCAGGGTCTTTTCCTGCATCCACGTGAGGAACGAACCAAAGACCCGCGATGACGTGCCAGAGTCGTGGGATAATCCTGACACGCCTGAAAATCCCTTCTCTATCTCGTCGATCCACAAAACGCAGGGCGCGGTTGCCTCCGCAGCGCGGATGGCGCTGCGCATATTGTGCTCACTGGACCCCACTAGTCCTGCGAAGACTCTGCCGATGTCCAACCTCAACAGCGGCAAGCCCCACGTCGCGGCAACAGCCTTGGCGGATAATGACTTGCCACATCCCGGGACACCCGTGATCAGCACTCCCCGTGGTGCGGGCAGACAGTAGTCTTTCGCTTCCGCCATCCAGGAGTCGCTTCGCTTCGCTAGCCAGCGCTTTAGATTCTGCAGCCCTCCTACATCGTCGAGACCTACCTCTGAAGAGACGAACTCCAGCAGGCCAGACTTCCGGATCGCTTGGCGCTTTTCATCGAGGACTACCTCCACGGCCGAGTTCGATAGAACGCCATCCTCGACCATGGCTCGCGCAAAGGCATTCTCCGCCTCATGCAATGTCAGCCCCATAGCGGCTTTGGATAACCGTTCACGACCTTCATCGTCCACCTCGACGCGGAGACGATCATTGTCGGAATTGCGCTTGATCATATTGTCCAGGACTTGGCGAATTTCTAACTGACTGGGCAAAGGGAAATCAACGATGGTCCATTCCTTCTCCAGCTCGGGAGGGATCCGTAGCACCGGGGCAACTATGATGAGCACCCGAGGTTCGTCGCCGAATTGGAAATCTCGCGCGATATCGCGCAGTCGTCGCACCAGCGACGCGTCGGCGGATCGACCGCTTCCGTCCCCCAACAGAGCGTGCAAGTCATGGAAGACGAAGACCGCGCGACTGGGATGGTGCTGCAGAATCCAGTCGAGAGCACGTCCGGGATCCTGCGTGTTCGGTTGCACCGCCCTATCCGGACTGATCAATCCTTCAGTGAGAGTCCATTGCCAGACTGGTCGGGCAATTCGCAGTCGGTTCGTATCGGAGGCCACGGAAACGATTTCTTCGAGCACACGCGTCTCTTCAAAGGACTCGATGTAGAGGGTCGGATACCGTGCTTTTAGAAGCAGTTCGAGGTCATCTCGGAAACCGCGTGCGCTCTTGCGTGCAGTCTTAGGTGACACATGCAAATTGGTTGACGTGGAACCGGCCATGGTAACCCCTAAGTTCTTACCGGTCTCCTGCGAGTACAACTGAGAACACAGTAAGCCCGTGGTGGCAAAACCGGCTAGATGTTTTATGTCGCGCGGTACGAGCCCTCGCGAGATAGACGTAGACGTCCCGCTACGGCAGGAGGCAAGGGAATGCGGACCGTTCGGGACTGCTGCACGAATAGGTGACAGGGTCGGTCAGGCTGCCTGAGTGGCAGCTGTGGTCATGATGGTCTCGTATTCGATGGGGGTCAATCGGCCCAGGGCTGCTTGCCGGCGGCGTCGGTGGTAGGTCCGTTCGATCCAGGTGACGATCGCGATCCGCAGCTCCTGGCGGGTGGCCCAGGGGCGGCGGTCCAGGACGTTCTTCTGCAGGAGCGCGAAGAAGCTCTCCAACGCGGCGTTGTCACCGGCGGCGCCGACCCGGCCCATGGACCCGACCATGGCGTCGCGGTGCAGGGCGAGCACGAACTTCCGGGACCGGAATTGCGATCCTCGGTCCGTGTGGACGACGCAGCCGGTCACGTCGCCACGGCGGGCGACGGCGTTGTTCAGCGCCGCGACCGCGAGCCGGGACTTCATCCGGTCGCTGATGGAGTAGCCCACGATCCGTTGGAGTAGACGTCCTTGATCGCGCAGAGGTAGAGCTTGCCTTGGCCGGTGCGGTGTTCGGTGATGTCGGATAGCCACAACTCGTTCGGCCCCTGGGCAGTGAACCGGTGACGGGTCACGCCGTGCTCGTCGAGGTAGGCGCACAGGTCGTCGTGGACCGGCGGACCGGGCTTGGTGCCGTTCTTGCCGCGTTTCTTGCCGAACGCAGACCACCAGCCGTTGGTTGAGCAGATCCGCCAGGCGGTGCGCTCGGCCATCGGTTCACCGGCGTCGCGGGCCTCCTCGACCAGGTAGCGGTAGCCGAACTCCCGGTCGTCGGTGTGGGCATCGAACAGGGCGTTGGCGCGGTAGGCCTGTGCCAGTTCCGCCTCGGTAACCGGGGTGGCGAGCCAGCGGTAGTAGGGCTGGCGGGCGAGCTTGAGGACCCGACACGTCACCGTGACGGGCACCCCGTCGGCGGCGAGCTCCTTCACGAGCGGGTAGAGCCTTTTGACGGCAGGTTGGCCTGCGACAGGTAGGCCGCGGCGCGGCGCAGCACCTCGTTCTCCTGCTCCAGCAACCGGATGCGCTTCTTGGCCTCGCGCAGTTCCGCGTTCTCTGCGGCGGTCGTTCCGGACTTCGAGCCGTTCTCGATGTCGGCCCGGCGCATCCAGTTACGCAGGCAGGACTCGGCGATGCCGAAGTCGGAAGCGATCTGCTTGATGGTCTGGCCAGGTTCACGGTTGCGGGCGACGTTCACGACGTCGTCGCGGAACTCCTGCGGATGGGGCTTGGGCACGGTGTACATCCTTCCAGCAACGCCTCACGGCGTCACAGATCAGATGTCACCTATTCGTGCAGCAGTCCCAACCCTCTAACCTCGGGGCGATCTTCCGCTCGGCGGCGGGACTGGGGGTGGACGCCGTCCTGGTCAGTCCCGAGTCCGCTGATCCGCTCTACCGGCGCAGCATCCGCGTGTCGATGGGTACCGTGTTCGCCGTGCCGTGGGCCCGTATCGGGGGGGCCGACGGCCGGGGCCGGTTGGCCTGGCCCGCCGAGCTGGACCGGCTGCGGGGGGAGGGCTTCACGGTGGCCGCCCTCGAACTCAGCGAGGAGGCCATCCCCGTGGATGCCCCGGAGCTGCGCGGACACGACCGGCTGGCCATGGTCCTGGGTGCCGAGGGCCCGGGGGTCACCCCGGCGACGCTCGCGGCCTGTGACCTGCACGTGGCGATCCCCATGTCCGCCGGGGTGGCCTCCCTCAACGTGGCCGCCGCATCGGCCGTCGCCTTCTGGGAATTGCGTTCCCGCGACTGAGTGCCGATGCGCTATAGTTGATCCTCGGCCGTGCCGCGGCCGACCCCCAAACGTTCCTGAAAAGCTGCTGGCAAAATCCAGTGGCGCATGCGAAGGATTCCCCATGAAGACTGACATCCACCCCGATTACCAGCTGGTGATCTTCAACGACCTGGCCTCCGGCGAGAAGGTCCTCACCCGGTCCACCACCTCCTCGGACAAGACGATGGAGTGGGAGGACGGGAACACCTACCCCGTGATCGACGTCGAGATCTCGGCCGCGTCCCACCCGTTCTACACCGGCAAGCAGCGGATCATGGACACCGCCGGCCGCGTCGAGCGCTTCAACGCCCGCTTCAAGGGCTTCGGCGGCAAGAAGTAGTCTTCCGCCTCCACGACATCCCGGAACCGGGGTCGAGCCGGCCGTCCTCCTTCAGGAGGCAGCCAGGGCTCGGCCCCGGTTCCTGTCTGTCCGGCTGCCGGCCCTCGGCCGGCGGCGGTCAGATGTCCAGGACGGGGAAGTAGCCGGTGCCCTGGTAGTCGTCCTCGTCGCTGGGGGAGCGACGGGCATCGTCCGCGCGCGAGCTGTCCCGCACGGCCAGCACGCAGCCGGCGATCGACATGAACAGCATGATGATCCCCTGCGGATTGCTCAGCGCGGCGGCCACGCCCTCGGCCTGGGGCCCCGCCAGGGCGCCGAGCACGGAGGAGGCGCCCTCCCCGGTGTCCGGCAGCGTGAAGCCCAGCCCGAGGCCGCAGGCCCAGGCGATCAGCAGCAGCCCCAGGGACCGGGCGGAGGGATGGCGTCCCGGGCGACGGCGGGGCACCGCGAGGGCGGTCAACGAGAGCAGGAGCAGGACCGGGGCGAGCGTCAGCGCATAGACCACGGTGAGGTCCCCGGCGCTGTCCGTCAGGAACCTCCCACCGGCCATCCAGAGGGGCACCGCCACGGCCAGGATCCAGCCGGCCCTCGTCGTCCACCGGCGAAGGGCACCCGCGTCGTTCGTCATGCTCCGAGCCTACCCATCGGCCGTCACCGCCCGGAGCCGGACCGTGGCGCAACTGCACCGGGGCGCCCAGCGTCCCTGCGTCCGACCCGGTTCCTCCCCTTACCGGCCGTTGCCAGGGCGCCGCAGAGCACGGCATCCGACTCGGGCTGCGCATCCGGGCGGCCGAGGGTCCGGATGGCTAAACAGGACGGCTTCCCGGGGCCGATCCCCTGTAGGACAACTTTTACAGCACCGTCATCCCGGCCGTTCAACGAGGGCCAGGCATGCCTTCCGCACTGCGCTGGCAGCTTTCCGAACAACTGAACACGTACAACCATAGGGTACGCTTGTACGTGTTGAAGGATCAATGCCACTCGCTGTGGCTCCATACCCAACAGATGCGAGAATGTGGCAGCCCCGGCGGCGGGTCGCCGTCCAGAGGAGTCGACGTGCCCGAGTTTTACCACGGCCTGCAGCAGCTCGCTGCAGCAGCCAACAGGTCCGTGTCCAGCGGTTACCAGTGGCGGCAAACGCTGCCGGAACCGGATGCTGTGATGCCTACGGGGGACATCAAGCGATCCCGCCAGGGGTGGAAGGTGTCGACCCTACGCGACTGGGCGGAGAGCCGGCAGGAGCCGCTGCGGACAGACCTGCTGGAGGGTCTCAAGAAGCTGGAAGCCACCGAGCGCGAATACCGAGCTACCCACCCTCGCTGGTAATGCTGACTAAGGCATCGAGGCCGAGGGGAATCCATGAGACAGCGGTGGCACCAACTGAGTATCGGACTGTTCACGCCAGGAGATTGGAACCACTTCAAAGCTGCTTTGCGCCACTGGCTGGAGGGTGACCAACCACAGGCGGGCGAGGTGCTCCTCGACGACGCCCAACCGGACTCCTCCGAGTACACCTTCGCCCAAAGTGTGCACCGCTGGATGATCCAGCTGGACATGCCCGACCTGGCTGAGCGAATAGACCTCAAACACTTCCGCGAGCGCGACCCGTTCTTGACGGGGCCCACGGGGAGCACCCGCGTGAGGTCACGACGCAGTACAGATTGACGAAGCGCCATCAACGTAAGGAGGCCCCGCTGTGGAACCGATTGAACTGACCGCACGCCGTGAAGCTTTGGGACTGACCATCGCCGGCCTGGCGAAGCACCTGGAGATCAGGGAGAGCAACCTTGCCCGGTGGGAGGGCGGCACTTACGAGCCGCGGGATTGGGATTGGATTGACGAGGCCCTAGAGCGTCTGGAGCGATACCAGGATGAGGAGTACCAGCGCCTCAGGTCGCTCGCTGATGAGGAAGGCCTTGAGGGGGAGGGGCCGACTGGTCGGATCCGCACGTACGGCAGCAACGGGGATCTGTGGTCTGCGCACGCGTGCGCAAAGCAGCTGAGGATTCCAGCTGTGGTGCATCGGACTGCTGCAGCGCGTGCTGCGGTGGCGTTCCGGGCGGATCATGGGAAGCCGGCTGACATCGAGACTGCCTAGGGGCGGGTGAGGGAACCTTGACTCTCCCACCTGCCGTGGGGGATCAGCGACCGTCACCGTCGAACACGTTGTCGGCATTGACACCCACGACCTCCTCGCTAAGCTCAATGGCTCAACGGGAGACTAATGTGTCACGGCTCAGGCCAGAGATTGATACAACCGACGCGGACCGGTTCAACTTCGGCGTAGCGCTGCTGAGGCAGAATCTCCTTTGTCACTGTGATGAGGGTGGATTACAGGCTCGGGGCGGTGTTCCATATTGCCTCCCGGTCACGGTTCCACCGAGACGAATGATCGATCAGACTTCTGGCCCCAGCTGGCCTACGATTCGGTCTCGCAGACCGGCGAACTCAGGAGGAAGGAGGCTGAGAAGGAGCCGTTCGATCTTCTGTCCCGGGTCTTGGAGTGTCCGGTCGGCTCCTCTCACGGTCCCGTTCCAAGCCCGACAGTCGACGTGGTCGAGGGTATAGAGAAACCCTCGATAACCGAGCCCTGGGGGCTCCGGCACTGAGTCCCCAGTCTGGGACAGACTTTGGTGGAGGGCTCGCACGAGTTTTTCATGCTCCTTGTCGAGTAGCCATTGTGGGTTCCTCTGTCCACTGAAGACGTCCAACTCAACGAGCATCGCGTCTCCTCAGTTGATGACGACAGATCGTCCCGCGTAGAAATAGCCGCAGAAGTCGGTGTAACCGCCACGATCGCATGTCTCGGGATCGGTGATCAATGCGTTGCTGTTGTCGGTATTCCGTGCAGCTGTCTGACCTGGCTTGTGGCCCCAGAAACCCCCTCGCTGGTGTCGATACCAGTGATAATCGAAGCCTGGGTCGATGACCAGAGCCATAAGGCGACGTGGCCATTCGTCCACGGGGAGGCATTCGCATCGGCGCACCAGTCCATCGGCTATAGCCGCGGCGGTCACAGTCCCGCAGGCCATGGTGCCGGTTCCAGCGCCGTGTGCCCGTCCCGGCTGGGCGAAGGTATCTGTGCGCCAATTGCGAGCATAGTTGTAGCAGTTGTTGTATTTGCGGACGTCGGGAGCGTTCCAGAAATCAGGGTTGAACTGGCTTACCTCATATTCGCACTGTTCGCATCTCTCGTCCCGGATGATTGTGCGAAGAGGATTGTATGGGGGCCACGTCGGACACTCAGCCGCCGGGGGGGTCTCGAGGTATTCGTGTAGCCGCTTGAGGATGTGTTCGCGGAGTTCGGTCGTAAGTGGAGTGAGCGTATGCGCCACAAGTTGGATGCCCTTGTCTTGCTCCATCGACTCCACCACTCTCAGCGCCAGCTCCCCAGAGGCCTGGAAGTCCTCGGCGGCAACGGATGCGAGGGCAAACTCGCGCGTGACCCCGGGGCGATCAATTGGCTCGTCTTCCAGACTCGTCACCCGGATTTCCCGGAAACCAAGCCCGAGGTATCCGGATTCGGGCCGTGCCGCGACCCCCTCAGTCGAGGAAACGGCTTCAAGAATCGCATCGACCGTGCCAGGGTCGGTGATGATCCATTCTGGATTCGGGCGGCCGGAGAACATATCAACTTGAATGCGTAGCATCATTACTCCTTATTTTGGTTCCACGATTCGTGGAGAGATATCTTCTGATGTCGCCGGTTCAGTTGCCGCTGTGATGCCGTGATCGTCCAGCCCACGCCTGCAGGTCACGCAACGTCTGCACATATCCGGCCTGAAGAGATGATGTTCTCTTTATGGAGGGTTTGGCCCGGTCTTGCCTATGGACTGGCAACTGGTGACAAGCTGCGGGCGACCAGCGTTTCGTGCCAGTTGAGTACCATTTGCTCGCTGTCTTCCTGGATTTCGTCAAGAAGTGTGTTGCTGAGGTTCTGGAGGTGTGGGTAGCGCTTCTGCATAAAGTC
Organism: Citricoccus sp. CH26A; assembly: GCF_000224415.1. Lineage (GTDB taxonomy): Bacteria > Actinomycetota > Actinomycetes > Actinomycetales > Micrococcaceae > Citricoccus. Next base: position 174,740 of record NZ_AFXQ01000001.1, read on the forward strand.
TCTCCATCCCTCTAGCAGCGATTGTTCAGCGAGGTTGCAGACTTGATACGTAGGATCAATCCCGTACGCCACTGGGACGACCCGGCCGGCGGGGTCCACCACAAGGACCTGCACATCATCGGCGGTTTCACCGGACGGCGGGGAGGAGAACGGCCTTCTTGAGAGAAGCCGACTGCGGAGTTCGAGGTCCAACTCGATTCGTAGGTCATCCAGGTGCAGCCGGTTGAGTGCTTTGGCTTGCAGGAACAGGCGATTTCGGTCGCTGGGAGTCAGGGCTTCTGTAGTCATGTTGAGTTCGGCCCGACCGTGCATTTCCAAGGGGTGAAGACGGATCGAATAAGCACCATGCCGTCGTGCTGTGGAGATTACCTCCCCTAAGAACGGCAGGGAAGATTTGGTGACTGTATGGACTACGGCAGAGGCGATTCGACTGTTGGCAATGTAGTCAAGGGCGCGCACGGCTCGACCAAAGGCCTGATGAGAACCGCGGATTCGGTTGTGGAGTTCTGGAGGCCCGTCAAGGCTGATCGCCATCACATCGAGGAGCGGTTCGAGGCGATTCGTCATCTCGCGGGTAAGGAAGGTGCCATTTGTGACAAGACCGGTCTGCAGTCCGATATGCCTCGCAAATGTCAGTAGCTCCTCAAGCTCCGGGTACATCAAGGGTTCCCCACCGGATACAGACACTGAGTCGAAACCGAGAACAACCGCATCGGATAGAAACTGCTTGAGAAGGTTCTGATCTAGGGACTGCTTTTGAGCTGGGGCGGAGGAAGAATAGCAATGGGCACACTTGAGGTTGCAACGCAACGTGGGATGTACTTGAACGATACGGCGTGCGCCTTCTCCAGACGGGCCAGTCATGCTTTCCCAGTCATTTGATGCGCAACTCGACTCGACTGACAAAAGTTTTCGGATTTACAATTCCGTACGGAAAATACTCGAACCGATCGAGGTGTTCGACATCCTTTAGGGCACTAGCTAAGCGCTCTACACCCTGTTGATCGAGTACGATTTCCACGCCCAGCCCGTCGGGAGTGACGATTCCCTTCCATATTCATAGCGCACTCCAAATCGCGGTGTAGACACTTATCGAGTGCCAACGAATCTAGGAGTCTTCTTGTAGGGGCAGCTAGGTTTGAGGTTCGCTGACTCCCGGGCGCGATCCCATTGTTATCGCCGGTTACAGGCGGGGTTATCGATGAAGTGACTACGCTGATCGCCGAAGTGGAACTATCCAGCTTGCACTAATCTCGAAACATGATCTCATGTAGCAATATCTATTTGTAAGGATTCTTGGACATTGTGAATGGGCATTGCGCAACCGTGGCTGCTCAACCCGTCGGGAAGATCTATGAATGGTGCAGCGTGCAACAGGGCGATGACCTCATTATTCCCGTTGAGTATCACGGATCCAGAATCGCCCGGGCCTGCGAATACAGTCACGAAGGGCACGCCTCCAGTGATGTCGTACTGGTCGTATGAAGGCGATGTTCCCAATGATCTGCGGGCTCTGACGAAGAATCCATCAGTCAAGAGAGTCCGGGCACCACGCTTTTTCACCATCTCGCCCGGGTTTGGCACCGCCGTCGAGACCCCCTGAATCGGTCCGATGCCTTCCACAGTCGTCAGGGCGCTCCGCGGGCCCGTGAGGTCAAGAACGGCGCAATCGAGAAATACCGGCCCGACTTGATCTCGTAAGTCGGACACCGTGCCTACCAGATTTCCTTCAGGGGAGGCGGGCACATATGACGCCTGAAACACCTTTAAGCCGATCTGGTCCACCACGTGAGCGCAGGTCAGCCCTTGCAGTACCCCGGTTTTACGGTTTCGGACCATGGCACCCCACGTGCCCGAGGCGGGGGCGAGAGCCAGATCAGCAGGTATGGGCTCTCTCATAATTTGAATCCCGCCGCGCAGTGGGTCATACCGCGTTTCATCCTGGAGGAGTGTGGGTTGCACCTGTACGACATCCGTAATGTAGCCGCTGAACTCGGGAGGCACCCGTTCGGGCTCTGGGACCTCGCTTAAAGATTTCTTCTCTCGAACATGGACGAACAGAGCAAGCTGATCTGTATACTCCTTGCCGATTTGTTTCAGTCCAACACCAACGCGATATTTGTCCGGGGCGACGGTATTTAGCCGTTCCCACAGAGCATCAGCAGCGTCGCCAGCTTCCGGTGTAATGGTTAGGGGTTTTTAGGTAGCAACTTGCCCCCTTCCTCAATGCTGCAAGCTACTCCCGTATCCCCTTTGAGACTAGGGTTGGTCGATCTCGAGGGACTGGATTTGGCCGGGAGCAGTCTGAGAATGTGACCGCGCTATCCATGACACCTTGACCTTCGACCGGGCCTCAAGGACGCTTTGGTCAGGATCATTCGGTGTTTCAGGCTTCGGTGCGGCCCATTAGGGGGACGAGCGTGGAATATTTAGCCGCGGATCCGGCCCAGCAGGTCGCGGTGGTGCTTCTGGGACGTTTCCAGGTCTCCTGCGACGGGAAGGAAGTTGTCCTTCCCGTCGCTTCGCAGCGTCTGGTCGCGCTGCTGTCGTTGTCTGGGCGACTGAGCAGGCTGGTTGCGGCAGGTCAGATGTGGCCGGACGTCTCTGAGGGGCAGTCCCTAGCCAACCTGCGCACCATCCTTTGGAAGCTCCGCCGGATCCACAGGGGGATCGTGGAGGTGTCCGGGGAGTCCCTGGGTCTGCCAGCCGGCGTCATTGTGGACGTCCAGGCCAGTGTCGCGCAGGCTCTAGGCATTATTTGCGAGGCACAGAGCCTGCCCACCGACGCACTGCTGGCGTACAACGGTGTCGGGGAGATTTTGCCGGGTTGGTATGACGACTGGGCGCTCTCGGAACGCGACCGTCATCGTGAGTTGACGCTGCATGCCCTCGAGTGTGCGGCCCACGAGCTCCTTCGGCGAGGGCTGCCCGGTGCGGCCATGGACGCTGCACTCAGTGCCGTCCACCTCGAGCCGCTGCGCGAGAGCGCGCACTCTGCCGTTATCCAGGTCCACCTGGTCGAGGGCAACGTGGCCCTAGCCATGCGGCACTTCGACGCGTTCCGCCGCACAATGCTCACCGAGGTTGGGGTTGATCCGACGCGGTCCTTCAGCGACCTCATCGGCGGGCCCTGCCCGGTGGAAGCCTCGAATCAGATGGCTCTGCGTCCGAACACCGTACGTCGGTCCTGGCAGGCGGAGACGGGCCGGTGACGCTGGGGAGACGCCGGGTGGACGCCCACCGGATCACCATGGACCCCAACGACCAAATCCTGACCGGTGCAGAATCCCAATCTGACCAATCCTAAGGGGACGTCAATGGTCCAGGTGAGCTATCCAGGTGTATACCTCGTCGAGAAGTCCAGTGGAGTCAAGACCATCACCGGTGTCGCGACGTCTATAGGAGCGTTTTTCGGGCGTGCTCGGCGGGGTCCCATTGACAAGCCCGTCCGTTGCCTGAGTTACGCGGATTTCCTGCGTACCTTCGGTGGGGGGCACCCCGATAGTGAGCTCGCTATGAGCCTCAGCCTCTTCTACCTCAACGGCGGGACGGATGCTTATGTGGTCCGCCTTGCTGGAGCGGACGCGAGGGAGGCCGGCATCGATTTGCACAATATCGAGGGTGTTCCAGTCCTGCGGGCGACGGCGAAGATGGTGGGTGAGTGGGGCAACGGGCTCCGTCTCGAAGTGAGCCACAGGACACCCAACTCGGGCGAAAGCTTCACCTTGACCGTCGTTCAGGAGGAAGGGGGGCGGTGGTTGCTAGCGAGGTTCACGGGAACCTCGTCATGGACCCGGCCTCGCCCCGGTTCGCGCCGGCCTATGTCACCGGAAACTCTTCCCTCATCGATTTGGAAATCCTCCCTGGTTTCGATCCTTTCGTGGACAGTTTCCCGGGGTACTCTGAGGCGCGCCGTCCGCTGGGTGGCGACCTGGCCGAGGTGCAGAGTACCCTGGGCTCCCTTATCGACCTCGGCAAGACTACGGGTAAGCGGTGTTTTGAGGTCTCGGTCAATGGTTCGGCCTATGTCAGGGTGGACCTGGGGACTTGGGATGTCGGTGACGCCGGTATCACAGATCTCGGCAGTCTCGCCGACGAACTCAGGGACCGGGTCAATGACGCACTCAGCGCATTTGTTCCGGCTCAGGCGGTCTCCGCGGGGTTCAGGGCGGGGTCCGACGGACAGCAGTACCTACGGCTGACGGCGACGAGCGGAGACTCCTCGACCGTCCGGGTCCGCCGTTCGGGAATTCAGGATCTGGCCAGCGCGCTCATGCTAGGCGTCGATAACGGTGGCATCGAACTCGCCCGGGGCAGCAATTACCGCCCCGCGTCCACCGGTACTGTGTTTCGGGTGGCCGACGATGATGGTGAGCCGGCTGGACTCTCGGTCCTCGAGGGGCTCACCCAAGCCGACATTGTCTCAGTCACCATCGGTTCCGAGCCCACCATCGCGCTCAATGTCGATCCGAACAGCATCCAGACGACCGCCGCGGGCGACCCTTTCTACCGGGATAAACTCCCCGGTGACTCGCCGAACGGCAAGAACGACGGTGTGCGCGAGAAGTTGCGGATCATCGCACAGGCTATCAACAGTGCACCTGGGTCCGGTTATCGCGCCGAGGTTCGTGGGTACGAGCTCGCGATCTTGGCCAAGGCCGGAACTTTCGACGAAATTCCAGGTCAGGTGACCTTCACCGGTCCTAAGGAGACCGATGTCAACGCCCGCATGGTCCGTAACACTCGCCAGATCACCTTGGGTCCCAATGGAAACAGTCCATTCATCGCCTTCGACCCGGTAGAACAGACTGGAAAGGACGGTTTGGAGCCGGGCTTCGCCGAGTACGTTGGAGACCCGGTGACCAAGACCGGCTTCCACGCCCTGGATTCCGTGGACCTCGTCAATCTCGTCATTCTGCCCGCGGACCTGTCACTGACCGAAGAAGACCGTCGGCAGCTCTGGGGACCGGCGTCCATCTATGCCCAGTCCAGGCGAGCCTTCCTGCTCATGGACGCCCCGGATGGTTGGACGGACAGTGAGGGGAACCCCGACATTGTGCAGAATACTGACGACGTCGACAACCTGCGTGCCCTCGTCGTCAAGGATCACTCCGCCGTCTTCTACCCGAAGCTGAGTCTCAACGACCGCGGCACCGTCCGGACCATCGGGTCTTCGGGGGCGATGGCCGGGCTCATGGCCCGGACGGACGCGTCCCGCGGCGTCTGGAAGGCGCCAGCGGGGACGGAGGCGGACTTGCGCGGCATCGTCGGCCTGCAGGTAACCCTCACCGACAGAGAGAACGGAGTCCTGAACAAGCTCGCCGTAAATTGCGCCCGCCGATTCTCGTCCGGCTTCGTGAACTGGGGCGCCAGGACTATGGAGGGAACAGACGATATCACCTCCGAATGGAAGTACATCCCTATCCGCCGGCTCGCACTCATGATTGAGGAAAGCCTCTACCGGGGAACCCAGTGGGTGGTTTTCGAGCCCAACGACGAGCCGCTCTGGGCGAAGATCCGGCTCAATGTCGGTGCCTTCATGAACGGCCTCTTCCGCCAGGGCGCCTTCCAAGGATCCACACCATCCGACGCCTTCTTCGTCAAGTGTGATTCCGAGACCACGACTCAGGCGGACCGGAACCTCGGCATCGTCAACATCGAGGTCGGATTCGCACCGCTGAAGCCGGCCGAGTTCGTCGTCATCACCATCCAGCAGATCGCCGGCGACCTCAGCTGACCGGCCAAGCAGGAGGACCTCACATGCCCAACGGCTTCATCGTCAACGCCCACCGTATTGACCCGTACAAGAACTTCAAGTTCCGACTTCTCTGGGACCACAGAGTCGTTTTGGGGGTATCGAAGGTCGGCCCCCTAAAGCGCACCACAGAGGTGGTGACCCACCGCGATGGAGGAGACAACAGCCGAGACCACAAGTCGCCCGGACGCACCACCTACGAGGGCCTCACCCTCGAGCGCGGGATCACCCATGATCCCGACTTCGAGATTTGGGCCAGCCTCGTGCACTCCGCGGGCGGGGACCCGTCGATGGATCTGTTGAACTTCCGCAAGGACGTCACCCTCGAGTTCCTCGACGAGAAAGGCCACGTGGCCAAGAGGTACTTCCTCTTCCGCTGCTGGGTGAGCGAGTACCAGGCGCTCCCGGACCTGGATGCGAATGCCAACGCGGTGGCCATCGAATCGCTCAAGCTCGAGCTCGAACGTTGGGAGCGCGATCCTGATACTAAAGAACCGGACGAGGCTTCAGCCGTTCCGGCCAGTGGTTGATCGTGGCCCGCGCACCGGTCGTCTGGGAGGGCCTCGAGTCGGCAGGCCTTGACCTGGACTTCAGCACAGCTGACATCCCGTCGCTCGTGACGATCATTCTGGCGGCCTGTGCCGTGCCACCGGGGTGCGGTGAGCCTGAGGACATCTGGGGCCTGAGCTTGTCGGCACGGATCGGCGGGCTTCTGTCCGTCCTCGTCTCGACGACGGCGACGGAGGACCTCGAACTGACCATGCGCTGCGCGGCCTGTGACGAGGACATGGAAATCGTGCTGCCCGTTGGCAGGCTCATTGAGCTGGCTCGCCGCGCGGCCGAGGAGTCGGAGACGGTGGTGGCGACGCCGGACGGTCCGGTTCGGCTCCGACGCCCCCGGGGCAGCGACCAACGGGCGTGGCGCCAAGCCAGGCCCGCCGACCCCGAGGCTTCTGTTCTCGCGACCCTCGTGCTGGAAGGCTCCCCGAAGCGCACGGCGTTGATCGACGAGGCGCTCGCGGGGTTCGACCCGCTTACCTGCTTCGAGCTAGATGTGACCTGCCCTAGCTGTGGCGTGCGAGCGAACGTCGACCTCGACCTCGAGATCACGGTCCTGGGCGAGTTGTCCCGGGTCCATTACCGGACTATCCAGGACGTGGCCGTGCTTGCGCGCCGATACGGCTGGAGCGAGCCGGAGGTGCTCGCAATTCCGGCCTGGCGACGGCGTCTCTATCGCGATTTGGGCGGTGGAGCCGGAACATGAGCTACCTGGAACGGCTCGTTCGGCAGTCCGGTCTGCGGCCCACCCACGGTGCGGTCGACACCGGCCGTGCGCTTTCGACGCCCGGATCCGATGGTTTCGAAGCACGGACCCCGGTCGCTGACTCAGGATTAGTGGAGGTCGACGTCGTTGGCCCGGCCGGGGTGACGGCCACACCGGAGGACGCAGCCCGGCCGACTTGCCAGGAACGCCTTACGCACCGGGAGGGGGAGAAGTCGAAAAGTCCAGATATAGTACCGGACCGAGGTCGGACGGGTGTCAGCGCGCAGGAGCCTGCGGCCCGGGAACCGAACCGGATCATTCCGGCCCGGCCGACCGCCGGGGACGCCACCTTCTCCGGGAAGGAGTGGGAACCGGCTACGGAGCGGCGCCAAGTCTTGAGGCGTGTCGTTCATTGGATGAGCGCAGGCCAGGCGGACACCACCGCGGACGAGCGCGGATCCCGTCCTGGGTTCGGGCAGGTCCCGGATTCGCAGCGCGCCGATCGGTCGGCGACCACGCCACAGGCGGTCCCGGCCCAACTGGGCCGACGGGCAGCCGTCATCGATTCGACCGACGCACTACCGGGGGACCCTGCGCTACCCGGACCCCGGCCCATCGACCGCGAGGAGATTACTCACGAGCGCACCGTGCCGGTCCCGTCCGAGGCGACCCCAGCGCCCGTCGAGATCGTAATCGAGTCGGTCAACCTCACCCTCGAGGCACCACTCACCGGCGCGGAGTTACCGGCGAGGGACACGGGGCCGGCGCCGAGGGTTCCACGGCAGTACACCCTGCCGCCGGAACGCACGAGGACGGGCGACCGGCTCCGACGACACTATCTGAGGACCTAGCGATGGCACGGGTCGATTCGCAGGGTGCCATCGGAGCCGTGACGGAGTTGCTCCGGGACCGGTTGATGGACCGCGGCCTGGTCGTGGCCGTCGGCAAGCCAGAGCAGGCCAACGACAACGACCCCGCGGCCAAGCTCAACCTGTTCCTCTACGAGATCTCGATAGATGCGTCCCTGCGCAACCACCGGCTGGACCCGGACGGACCCGACCCGCTCTGGCTGGTGGTGCGCTACCTGCTTACCGCCTTCGACGACGAGCAGCGTAGTGACAGCCCTGCCGCACACGTCTTGATCGGACAAGGACTGGTGGCGCTGTACGAGCTGAACTTCCTCGGCGTCAGGGGGGCTAGGGCCCCCCTCCAGGATGCACTCGGACACAACCCAGAACCACTGAAGATCACCTTTGAGGAGAGCGGCCCGGACCTTATCTCCAAACTCCTGCAGGGGTCGGAGGAAACGTACCGCCTCTCGGCCGCGGTCCAGGTGCGACCAATCCTCCTGCTTCCCGACGAGGTGCCCCGATACTCGCTCCTCGTCGGGATGGACCACAGCCTTGTTCCCCCGGCGGAGACCGCGGAGCCGGTGGGTATCGAGGTGTTTCCGTCCCTGGGACCCCGGTTGGACCGGGTCGAGCCGGGGGTTTTCGACGCCGGCGAACCGGTCACAATCCACGGCATCGACCTGCACCTCGCCGGGCTCGAGGTGGTCCTGGGTGAAGAACCGCTTCAGGTCGTGGGCCAGCGACCGGACCATCTCGACGTCATCGTGGCCAGTGTGCGCCCCGGTGACCTACTCGCCGCCGGACAGGGGCCCTCCGCAGGAGAGCACCCCTTGACGGTCCGCTGGTCCCGTGGGGACGGGCGGTACCGTTCATCCAACCTGCTCACCGCCGCCCTCCGGCCACTGGTCACCACCGCCGCCCTGAATACTGCCGGTGCCCTCGTTGTCCAGGGCCGACTGCTCGGTACCGAAGCGGACGACGTCCTCCTGGCCCTGTACGCCGACGGCGCGGTCAAGCACCTTCTCGACACGGTGGAGACCGCGGACGGTCAGTCCTCCCTGACTGTGACCCTTCCCGGCGGCACCGCCGCGGGGACGTACCAGGTGATCGTGAAGGTCAACGGCGTCCAGGCGCGCACCTGCCCGACGGTGGTGATCCCGTGAGCACGCGCATGAAGGACACCAACGACACCACGGTCCGCACCCCAGACGTGCCGGTCGGGTTCCAACCGGGGATCGCCGTTGAAGACCCGATAGCATCCCACTGGCTCGGCCGGGCAACCGGGTCGCTGCGCCGCGAGATCGCCTGGCTCTGGCACGAGCACGGAGAGACCCCAGAGGCGCTCACTGCCCCGGCTGATCCTCTGGTGACAACCCTGGACCTGCAACGATGGGACACCGAGCGCAGCGCCTTCTTCGCCACCGACGCCACCGCCCGCTGGCTATCCGACCGGATCGGACGTCCCGCGACCAACCCCGGAACCGTCGCGCGGGGATCTTTCGGTTGGCTGGCGGAGGAAATGCGGCTGGCCGACGTCGACCGCTTCGCCCTGGCGCTGGCCCTCGGTGGAGTGCTCGACAGTGCCCGGGGGCCGGTCATCGCAGCCTGCCTCAATGATCCGGGGGCCGACCAGCCAACGCCGGGGCTGGTCCAGCGGCTGTGGGATCGGCCGACCGAGGCCATCGGGCTGGTTGATCCGAGCCACCCGCTCAGCGCACTGGGGGTGTTCGACCCGCCGCCGGCCACCTGGAACAGCTCCCTGGAGGTGCCCGCCGCGGTGGCCCGGCAACTGCTGTTCCCCGGGAACGCCACCCCCTCTGCGCTTGAACCTGTCGTCCCGGGTCCGGACACACTGGAAGAGGATGCCGCGGATGACTTCGTGGTCGCCCGTCTCCGCACTCGGGCCGCCGACCGGCCGAGCCTGATCCCCGTCGTCGGGCCTCCCGGGTCTCCCCGGGCGCAGGCCGCAGCCCGCATTGCCTCCCGGATCGGCATGCCCCTCATGCAGGCCCGAGGTGTCACGCCCGCGACGCTAGGGCCCCTAGCCGTCGTCGCCTGGCTCCGCGGAACGGCGCTGTACCTGCCGTTCGGCGTCCTGACAGCGCAGGACCGGCCCCCTGGGCTTGACCGGCTACCCGTCGTGGTTTTCGTGGGTGTGGACGAGGGTGACGCCGTCGGGCAGCTGCCCGGTCATCTGATTGTCTCCCGGGTGCACCTGAACCGGCTCAGTTATGAGGACAGGCTCACCCGGTGGCGCCGGGAACTGCCCGAGGTATGGGCGGACGGCAAGGGACGGGTGGTGCTTACCGAGTGCGCACGGCGGTTCCGCACCGAGGGGACGGCGATCGAGCGGGTCGCGGCGGCCGTTCGCACGATGGGACACGTCCCGGCTCGCCGCGAACTCTTCGATGCCTGCCGCGCTGACCTCGATCTGGGGGACCTCGCTCAGGCGGTGGTGCCTCGGTTCGACCTCGACGAGCTCATGTTGCCGGAACGCCAGGCCGGGCAGGTCCGCGCACTGGTCACTGCGACCGAGTCGCTGACGGTCGTGCACCATGAGTGGGGAACCGCGCGGGCTTGGAACGAGTGCGGTCTGTCGGTGTTGTTCAGCGGCCCTCCGGGGACGGGCAAGACTATGGCCGCCGAGGCGATCGCACGGGCCGTTGACATGCCGATCTACCGCATTGACCTGAGCCAGGTGGTGGACAAGTACATCGGGGAGACCGAGAAGAACCTGCGCCGGCTCTTCGACGCCGCCGACGCCGCCGACGTCATCCTGTTCTTCGACGAGGCCGACGCCCTGTTCGGCAAGCGCTCCGAGGTCAAGGACGCCCACGACCGATACGCAAACCTCGAGATCAGCTACCTGCTCGAACGGATGGAGCGGTTCACGGGGATGGCGGTGCTCGCCTCGAACCGAAAGAAGGACCTCGACGAGGCCTTCATGCGGCGATTGCGCTTCGTAGTCCAGTTCCCACTCCCCGGTCCCAAGGAACGACGCCGGATCTGGGGCCTCGTCGTGCCCGACGGGGTGGATGCCTCCGGACTCGACCTCGACCTGCTGGCCGAGCACGTCCCCCTGGCCGGTGGGCACATCCGTAGCGCCGTCTTCAATGCCTGTCTGCAGAGCGTTCGGCGGGGGAAGCCCCCGCGGCTGGAGATGGCTGCCGTCGTCCAGGCGGTCAAAGACGAGTTCGACAAGCTCGGCCGGGCCGTCAGCCTCGACCGGTTCGGCGACTACCAGAGACAGGAGGGATCATGACCGTGCGCGTACGGATCGGTTCCGTTGACCTCGTGCTGCGGGGATACTCCCCGGACGCGGTGGGACTGGTTCTGGACGACCTGCCCGAAGCGATCGCCAAGGCCCTCGAGTATCCCGGACGGGCACCGGCCGGCCCAGCCGGCCCTGCCGGTGTCCAGGTCGCCGCTGCCATCCAGGCCGCGGACACCGGGGAGGGGAGCCGGCGATGAGCTTCCTGATGCGCGGCGCGCTGGTCGAGTACGGTACCGACCTCATCGGGCCGATCCCGAACGTGGTCATCTTCCAGTTCAACCCCGAGGCGCTGACCCGTTCGTTCGCGGTCCCAGAGCTGCCCCAGTCCGGCAATGACCGGGAACAGAACCAGGCTGGCGACCAGGTTTACGAGACTATCTCGCTCAAGGCGCACTTCTCCGCCGCGGACGGCCTTGAGGAGGACAAGTTCCTCGCGCGCACCGTCGGGCTGGGTCCGCAGCTTGCGGCACTGGAGAAGATGGTTCTGCCGGGTGGGAAGATTGCTGGCCTCGTCGGCCAGGCCATCGACGCCATCGGCGACACCCTCGTGATCAGCGGTGCCCCCACTCAGCCGATCCCGCGCCAGGCGTTCCCCCGCATCCTGTTCATCTGGGGGATGACCCGGGTGCACCCCGTGAAGATCTCCTCGATGCGCATCAGCGAGCTCGAATACGACCACCTGCTCAACCCGGTACGCGCCGAGGTCGACCTAGAGATCGCCGTGATCAAGATCGATGCCTGCTCCGACGACTGGCTGGCCCGGGGCGCCCAGGAGTTCACCGAGATCGCCAAGGAAACACAGGCGATCGCCAACCTCGCGAACACGGCCGAACAGGTCGTCGAGCTGATCCCGCTGTGAGGAGGACCTAATGTTCTCGGACACGTCGCGCTACGCCCGGACCCCGGTGGACACGGTGGTGACCGCCGGCGGCCGCCGGGTGAGCGCCATCCGGCTGCGCCGGCTGCCGTCTCCACCGGCCGATCCGCACACCGTCATCCAGGGTGACCGGCTCGACCTGCTGGCCCAGCAGCACCTCGGCGACGGCACCAGGTCCTGGCACATCGCCGACGCCAACACCACGCTCGAGGCCAGCGCCCTGGTCGGTCGCATCCTCGACACGCTCTGGATCCCGAGGCCATGATGGCCACGTCATTCCGCGTCTACTTCGGCAGCACGTCCGCCACCGAGGAGGAGCTCGGGCGGATCGAGCGGATCGTCGTCGCCCAGGAGATGGAGATGGCCTGGCAGGCGGAGATCCGCATGTCGCTGTGTCTGGACGACGCCGGGCACTGGCGACACCTGCCCGCCGAGCTCGCCCAGCCTTTCAGCAGGGTTCGAGTGGAGATCCGGAAGGGCAACGGCCCGTTCACGGCGCTCATCGACGGTCCCGTCACCGGGCTGAAGACCGCACTGGCCTCGGCCCCCGGGACCAGCGTGGCCGAGATCGTGGTCCGCGATGACTCGGTGCTGCTGAACCGCGAGGAATCCACGGAGATCTTCGAGGAACGGCGGGACTCCGACCTCGCCGACGAGATGTTCAGACGCGTCGCCACGGTGACCGGACGGGACATCCTGTCGACCGCCTCGACGGTGCCTGTCACCGTCAAGCGTGGCACTCCCATCCAGTTCATCCGCGAGCTCGCCGCCGTGCACGGCTACCTGGCGTACGTGCTCCCGGGACCGGAGGCCGGGCAGTCCGTGGGCTGCTTCCGGCCACCCCCGGACGAAGAGCCCACACTTCCCCCGCTCGTGCTGCTGGGCCCCGGCCACTCCCTAGAGGACGCGGAGTTCAATGACGACAGCGAGGGACCCGAGACCACCCGCGGCCGCTCCCTGCGGATCTCGGACCAGCAGGTGGTCAGCGCGGAACGATCGGTGCAGGACGAGAGACTCCTCCGGGCACTGCCGACGGTCCCGGAGTCCAGCACGGCGCTGCGGGACCTGCCGCCGGAGAAATCCACCCGGGAGGACCCCGAGGCCGAGGTCACCGCCCAGGCCAGACGCGCCTCCTACTCCTTGACCCTGGACGCCCGGGTGGAACCCGGTTGCTACGACGCCGTCCTCACCCCCTACCGGACGGTCAGCGTCCAGGCCGGGGACACCCCCTACTCCGGCACCTGGCTCCTCCACCGGGTCACCCACACGATCACGCCATCGGCCTACACCGAGGAAATCCAGGCCCGCCGCCAAGGCCTGTCCGACGTGGCCGGTGGCGAACTGGCCTCCCTCGTGAGTGAGGTGTTCTGAGATGCCACTCGACCTCGAGGACGTGCTCGTCAGTCTCGCCGAGCAGGTCCGCAACCGCCATTACGGCAAGTACCGCGGGATCGTCCGGGACATCGAGGATCCCCTCGCCCTCGGCAGGATTCGGGCCGAGGTCCCCGCGGTCCTCAGCCAGCAGGAATCCCCCTGGGCCATGCCCTGCGTCCCCTACGCCGGCCCCAACCACGGGCTCGTGCTGCTCCCCGAGACGGGCGACGGCGTCTGGATCGAGTTCGAGGCCGGGGACCTCTCCCGGCCGATTTGGTCCGGATGCTGGTGGGCGGACGGCCAGCTGCCCACCCAGGAGCCCGCCACCTCCCGGCTGCTGGCCACCGGCAAGGGACACCGGATCCTGCTGGACGAAGACAAGGACGAGATCAAGCTCACGCATCCCGGAGGCGCCGAACTCGTCTTGGCCAAGGACTCCATCACCCTCACGATCGGCCAGAGCACCCTCACGCTGACCGACGGCGAGATCGTGTTGAACGACGGCATGGCCAAGGTGACCACCTCCGGCGCGAGCCTCGTCCGAGATGCCTTCACGGTGGGGGGATGAGCGCCATGACCGTCCCGCTACTCACCACCGCGGCGACCGTGAGGTGCCCCCATGGCGGCACCGTGCAACTCTCCACGGCCAACGCACGCGTGATCTCCGGCGGGGCCGCCGTGTGCCTGGCGACCGACCGGCACACGGTATCCGGTTGTCCCTTCACGCTGCCCTCTGGGACTTCCTCGCCGTGCACCACGGTGCAGTGGTCGGTGCCGGCGACCCTGGAGTCCCTGGGCGGGACGCCACCGTTGCTCCAGACGAGTGTGGGTCTGTGCCTGTCCGCCGCACAGGTCCCCCAGGGCCCGGCCGTGGTCGTCTCCACCCAGACCGGCGTGAAGGGACTGTGATGGGCACCGTCGGCCGGCACCTCGCCTTCCCGTTCCGCATTGGCTCCGACGGACGCACCGTCGCTCCCGCGAGCGACGCCGAGCACGTCCGCGACGAGGTCGTCCAGCTGCTGCTTACCGACCCCGGAGAGCGGCCCTACCTCACCGAGTTTGGTGGTGGCGTGCGACGCTTGGTCTTCGAGCCGGCTTCAGACGCGTTGCACGGCGTCACCAAGGCACGCTTGACCCAGGCGCTCAGCCGCTGGCTCGACCACCGTGTCACGGTCGAGGCCCTCGAGGTCGAGTTCGAGGGCGAGCGCATCGACGTCGCGGTGACGTTCCGGCCCGCCGGGTCCCCGGACAGTCGGGTCCTCCGCTTCCAACGGCAGGGCAGGTAATGACATGTGGCGTGAGAACCCCGCACCGGTCCGCAATCCCTCGGCCGTGGACGAGCGTGCCAGGGACCTCGCCGCGGCGGGTCTGAACGGGCTCCGTGCCGTCCTGGTGGACGTCAACGCTGCCGGGACGTCGGCCGTCCTCGAACTGCATTTCTTCAACGACCTGCATGTGGCGGACATCTTGGCCGAGGCGACCAACGGTCCGGGCCCCGCGGACGTCTTTCCCGTGGCAGGTGGCCACAGGGTGCGGGCCGGACGCGGAGCCGGTGAGGTCAGCTGCGTCGCGGTCGGGGCGGGGCCGACGTCGTCGTCCCTGGAACTGGTCCTGGAACAGGTCGGTGATTACTCCACCTACACTCTCGAGCTAGCGTTCGACCCGGAGCGGGTCGATCCGTTCTTCGCCACGCTGGCCTTCAAGTTCCGTCCCGGTTGCTTCACCAACGACTGCGGGTCGGTCTCTGACATCGCGCGGGCACGGCCGCCGGTCCCGGCGATCGACTATCTAGCCAAGGACTACGACAGCTTCCGACACGTGCTCATCGCGGCCATGATGGACAGTGTTCCGGGTTGGCAGGTCGCGTCCGAGGCTGACCTCGACCAGGTGCTCATCGACCTCTTCGCCGCTGCTGCCGACGAGCTCTCGGACTATCAGGACCGCGTCATGGCCGAGGCGTTCCTCGGCACCGCCCGGAGCCGGGTGTCTCTGGCCCGTCACGCCCGACTCATGGACTACCACCTCCATCACGGGCAGCAGTCGTCCACTTGGCTCCAAATAACTGTCGCTGAGGGAGCCATACCGTTCGTTCTGGATGGGGAACTCGTAGCGTGGACCGGAGGTCCCGACGATCAGGGTGACGCCCAATTCTTCGCCACCCGTGAGACCACCATGCCCAGAACCTCGCGCACAACCCTCGCCCCGGGATTCAACGCTTTCCACCTGCACACGTGGACCGGCGCCCAGCCTGCGCTGCGCACCGGCGCCACGGAGGCAGACCTGGTCCCCGCGCCCACCGCCACGGCACCGGACGGGCTGGTGACCGCGGCCGAGATCGCCGACGCCGTCAACAACGGCCTCCTCGCCCGGCTCCTCGTGGCTGAGGTGCTCAACCCCTTGACCGGCCGTTCGCCCGGCGCGGACAGACGCGCCCGGCAGGTGATCCACCTGGTGTCCGCCACCGTCCTGCGCGATCCGCTCGCCGGCCTCGACGTCGTCCGGGTCGTCTGGGCAGATCAGGACATGCTACGCCGCGACTACGCCTTCACGATCACCTGTCCGGACGGGCCCGTGGACAACGTGTCCGTCTTCGCCGGGAACCTCGTCCGGGTGCACCACGGGCTGCCGGTGGTGGCGACCTTCCACGCTCCGGGCACCATCCTGTCCCAGGGCGGCCCCGTGGAGTGGCACGGGCACTGGGAGGCGCAGGTCCGCTACGGGGAGACCCGGGCGGCGCTCGCGGACCTGCCCCCTGAGCTGACGCCGCTGGCGTACCTGCCCATCAGTCCGGGCGGGGTGGTCCCATCTCGGTCCACCTTGCAGGTCAGCGTGGAGTCCGGGACGGGGGATATCGACGAGTGGGACGAGGTGCCCTCCCTCGTCCACAGCGACGACTCGGCCGAGAACGGTGACCACTTCGTCGTGGAGACGGACGAGCACCGGCGGACGCGGCTGAGGTTCGGCAACGGGACCAACGGGCGGCTGCTGCCCGCCGGCTCCGTGGTCCGCGCCGCCTACCAGGTGGGCGGCGGAGTGGCAGGGAACGTCGGAGCCGAGACGATCACCGACTTCGCCCCGCTGGATGGTGCCCTGGCCGGGGTGATCGAGGCGGTCAGCAACCCTGTCGACGTCACAGACGGCCTCGATCCGGAACCGGCAACACAGGTTCTGCGCAACGCCCCCGAGGCCTACCGGACCCGTCAGCTGCGCGCCATCACGCTCGCCGACTACATCGCCCGGGCGGAGGAGGTCGACGATGTCCAGCGCGCCGCCGCGTCCTACGCCTGGACCGGCAGCTGGCGGACCGTACGGATCGTCCTGGACCCCAAGGGGACCACGGAGTTGTCCGCGGAGCTCGCCGCCGCCACGGCCGGCCACCTGGAGGCCGTCCGGCTCATCGGCGAGGACCTCGAGATCCGCCCGCCCCGGTACGTCCCGCTGACCGTGGAGTGCACCGTCTGCCTGCGGGCGGACGTCTGGCCCGAGGACGTCCGCGACGCATTGCGGCAGGAGTTCTCCGACGGCTGGACGGCCACGGGGGAGCAGGGCTTCTTCCACCCCGACCGCTGGACGTTCGGCCAGTCGCTCCACCGCAGCCAGGTCGCCGAACGCCTGATGAAAGTGGCCGGCTTGGACCACGTCGTCAGTATTGGGATGCGACGCCGGGACTCCGCGGCACCTTCCGCTGCAGAAATCCTCGAGACGGCATTCGACGAGATCATCCTCGTGCGCAACGACCCCGACCACCTGGAGCGTGGCTCCATTACCTTCGACCTGTGCGGGGGACGGCGATGAGCACGACACCGGAAGACTGCACCGCCTGGGTCACGGACGGGTTCGCCTTTCCCCGCCGGCCCGTCAACCGGGCAGCCCTGGCGCGCATCGACTACCGCGTCGGCGAGTATCCCGACCTGGTCGAGTCGATGCTCCGCCGGATCGACCGCGAGGTGGCGCTGGCGGGCTGGACCCACCGGGAGGCCGACGACCCGGGAATCGCCCTGCTCGAGGGCGCCGCGATCCTCGGGGACATCCTCACCTTCTACCAGGAGCGCTATGCCAATGAGGCCTACCTCCGCACCGCGACCTGGCGCGAGAGCATCGTCGACCTGGTGCGACTGACCGGGTACCGCCCAGCGCCGGCACTGGGCGGCCGCGGCACGCTCGCGGTCGTGGTCCGCGGCGGCCGTCCCGTCGTCGTGCCCGCTGGCTGGCCGGTCAAGGCCGACCTCGAGGGTTCCACCCGTCCCATGGACGCCGAGACCACGTCAGAGGTCATCGCCTGGCCACACCTCTCGCGGTTCAACCTCTACCGCCCCCGCCACCATCCCGGCTTCATCGTCGCCGGCGAGCGGACCGTCGAGGTCGCCACGGTGGACGGGTCGGACGCGCCTGACGCCGTCGCCGCCCCCGGACTGCGCGCGGGAGACCACCTCATGCTCCTGGCCCACCCGCCGTCCTGGGAGTCCGGGGGGACCAGCTTCACCACCGACCAGGAGGCCTCCCAGGTCCTCGAGGTCGAGGAGGTGCGCCAGGTCCTGGGCCGCACCCTGGTCGTCTTCACCGGACCGGTGGACCGGACCTGGCCGGGACCGGTCGCCGCATACCGGATCGGCCGCACGTTCCGCCATGCCGGCCACGCCGTCCCCCCGACCTACACCTCGAATGTCGTCAAGGGCGGCGAGATCACGGGGGCCAGACAGCACACCACCGGTTACCTCCGCCACGTCTACCCCGGACACGACTGCGCGAAGACGTCCGCCGACCGGGACCTGCCGGCCAAGCACCTCCCGCTCGCCGAGGAGATCCGGGACCTGCTCCGCGACAGCTCCGTCATCGTCGAGGCCCGCATCAACAGCGGCAGCACGGTGCGTGACCTCACCGTGCTGCGCACCGTTTCCGGGCTGCGGCACACGTCCATGGGCTTCGCCTCCTGGACCGGCCCCGTCACCATCCTCCACCTGCAGGCGGCGCTGCTGAAACACCAGGGCCTGGCCGCCGAGGCCGACATCCGCGACTACCGCGTCCACGAGGTCACGGGCCCGGCCCTCTCGCTCGCCCCCCGGGCCACCGGACAGTTCGGACCATTCGGGACGGGCACCGAGGCCCTGCGGTTCTACGGCACGGCCGCAGAGGCCGCCGAACTGGCCGGCCGCCGACTGACCCTGGTCCGGGACTCCGACGGCTCCGCCCAGACCCTTGCCGTCGTCAACGCCCGGACCGACTTCAGCGGCGGGGCCGGGGCGCGGATGTGGCCCGTCTCCTTCGACGCGCCGCCGGCCTTCGACCGCGGCGAGTTCGACGAGGAGGCCCCCGCGGTCAGCGTCCTCGGTAACCTCGTGGAGATCAGTGAGGGCAAGAGGACCCCGGCCACGGTCCTCGGCACCGGGGACGCACGGGCCCTCTTCCAGACATTCCCTGTGGGCAGTCCGCCCACCCACCACCTGCTGCCGGGGGCCAGCCCTCCGCACGTCCCGGAGCTGACCGTGTACGTGGCCGGCAGCGCCTGGACCCGGGTCCCGAGTCTCTTTGGCCAACCGCCCGACGCCGAGGTGTACGTGGTCCGCGAGGATGCCGAGGGCAGCGCCTGGGTCCAGTTTGGTGACGGTGTCACCGGCGCCCGCCTGCCCTCGGGCGTGGGCAATGTCTCCGCGACCTGGCGCACGGGGGCCGGGTCCCGCGGCCCGCTGAAGCCGGACCTGGCGCCCACCGCCGCCGAACGCATCGCCGCGGTGACGAAGCTCGCCCTGCCCGAGGGCATCCACGGCGGGACGGACCGGGAGTCCGGCGACCATGCCCGCGAGGCCGCCCCCGGGAAGGTCCAGGGACTGGGCCGGCTCGTCAGCCTGGCCGACTACGAGACCGAGCTGCTGACCCTGCCCGGAGTGGTGCGCGTCAGGGCCAGGTGGGACATCGTGGACGCAGTCCCGGCGGTGCTGCTGCTCGTCCTGCTGGACCGGGGCCGCGAGGCGGAGTTCGAGGCGGTGCGCGCCATCGTCAACGACCGGCAGCGCTGCACGGGACCGGACCGTTTCCCGCTTATCGTGCGGCAGGCCTTCCACCGGGAAGCCTATGTCGACGTGCGCTACGGGCTCGACCCCCGGAGGCTGCGCGCGGACGTGGAGTCTGACATCGTGGCCGCGCTGGCGCCCCGCGACGCCGCTGTGGCGATGGGCGAGTCCACCGGCCCGTCCGGGATCACAGGGGATCCCGGCACCGCTGCCCCGCGGGGGCTCTTCGACGCCCCGGCGCGCACCTTGGGCGGCCCAGAGTACGCCAGCACGATCGAAGGAGTCGTCCAGGGGGTCGACGGCGTGACCTTCGTCCAAGTCACCGCGTTCGGCCTGTTCACGGCCGCCGAGTCCCGCTCCGACGCCACGCTCGCCCTGCCGACGGCGCCGCGGGCCCTGCAACCGAAGGTCGTCCCGGCCCGAGACGAGGTCCTCAGCCTCACGCGCGGCGCCCTGACGCTGCTGGACGCCGCGCCCGACGTCCCGAAGGCCTGCCCATGAACGCCGAGATCCGCTACCCGCTGTACGCCCGGCTCCCGGAGATCTACCGCATCCGAGACGCCGAGCAAGTGCCGCCCGGCCAGCTCGCCGCCTACCTCGGGGCCGTGGAGCACATGCTCGGTGCCATCCACGAGAGCATCGGGGCCCTGTACGACGACCACTTCATCGACACCTGCGACGACTGGGTGGTGCCCTACCTCGCCGACCTCCTGGGCACCACACACCTCAAGGGCGAGGCGCGCACGCTCCGCGCCGACGTGGCCGACACCATCGCCCTGCGGCGCCGCAAGGGCACCCTGGGGGCGATCGAGCGGCTGGCCGCCAACCTCACCGGCTGGCCGTGCCGCGCCGTGGAGCTCTTCCCGAACCTTGCATGGGCGCAGCACCTGAACCACCAGCGTCCCGACGACGGCGGCCGGGCCCCGTACGGCGCGCCCGGAATGACGCGGTTCACCCCGCGACGCGGCGGGACCGTGCCCGTCCGCGACCCCGCGATGCTGAGCCTGACCGGTACCGCCTTCGACCCGTTCGCCTACACCCCGGACGTCCGACGGGCCGACGACGGCACCCGACACGTCAATCTGCCCAACCTGGCGATCTGGGTTTGGCGGCTCGCCGCCTACCGCCTCCCCGCCACGCGTCCGCACCTGACGGGGGTGGCCGACCTGGGATCCCCGCCGGCCGGCAGCGACCGCGCCCGGTTCGCGGTCCGAATGGATATCGATGCCCTCGACCGGCCCGTCCGTCTCTTCAACACGTACCAGCGTCCCCAGCCCGGCCCCGGCGGAACCCACTCCCTGACCGCTCCCGACGCTGTCGGGGCACCAATCTTGCCAGCCCGGCTTGACTCCGGCAGTGAGGCCGGGAACCCGGCCGCGTACGTGCGCGTGGACGGCTTCACCGAGACCCCGGCAGGTCCCAAAGGCTTGGACACGGGAGACGTTGGCCTGCAGCTATACGTGCCCGAGGGGGTGCTGGACGGGGTGAACTGGCGGATCCGCGGGGAGAACCTCTGCGCTTGGGAAGACGGTCTCGACGCGGACCTGGCCGCCTTCGACCTCGCGATCGACCCGGTCATCGGCAGAATGTGCGTGGGCGTGGCCACCCAGGCCCAGCTCGATCTGATGGTCACCGACGACGCCCCGCGGGTGTACATCGGCTACACCTACGGCGCGATCGGGCCGATCGGGGCGCACCCGGTCTCCCGGGCCCACCCGACGGGCGGCGGAACGCTAACGGTCGTCGATGGGCTCGATCCTGCCCTCCCCTCCCTGCAGGACGCCCTGGCCGACCTGCAGACGGCGACCGGGCCCGTCATTGTCGAGATCCGGGACTCGCTGGTCCACGAGCTGGACCCCGCCACCCTGCCCGGCGCGCTCGCGGAGGACGGAACCGTAGCCGTGCGACTGGTCCACCCCCTGGTCATCCGCGCCGCGAGCGGGGCCCGGCCGGTCATCCGACTGGCCGCGCCCCTGGCCTTCCGGCCCCTCGATCCCACGGCTGGGACCACGGCCGACCTGGCCGTCGACCTCAACGGCCTGTACGTCACCGGCGGTCTCGGGCTCGTCGCAGACGAACCCCTCATCGCGCGTGCCGCCGTTGCCCGACTCCGGGTCGAGGGCTGCACGCTGGACCCAGGTGGGCACCTGCAGCGGGACGGAAGCCGCGCGCCCATGCGGGCGGCGATGCTGCTGGCCGCCGGTTACGGGTTCGCCGACGCCCAGGAGGAGGACGACTTCACGCCCACCCCCGAAGTCACCGTGGTCCGGTCCGTGGTGGGCCGGCTCGGCCTCGACGACGGTTACCTTCTCCGGCTCCAGGACAGCGTCGTGGATGCCGGCGACGGTCCCGGAGATAGGCCGGAGCACGAGCCGGCGATCGGGCCGGCATCGGGCGGGGCGGACTACGGGGCGGTCACGTCCGTGCGCGGCGTGACAATCCTCGGCCGCGTGCTGGTGCTCGAGGCGCGGGGTTCTGGTGCGGTGTTCTCCCAACGGTTGGATGTGTGGAACCACCAGGTTGGCTGCCTGCGGCACTGCTGGTTCTCCGGCGACGGTGACCGCCTGCCGCCGCACTACGCGTGCGTGTCCGCGCCCGGGGCGCCGGTGGTCCTCACGAGCGCACACCACGGGCAACCGGGCTACGTACAGCCGGCCCGAGGCACCGCGTTCGAGGTGACCGACAGGGGACCCGGTGACGATGCGATGGGCGCAACCGGATTCCTGCTGGAGGCCCACAAACGGGCCAACCTCGGGATCCGGCTGCGCGAGTTCATGCCGGTCGGCATCCGGCCCCTGGTCCTTCCCCTGACGTGACGGAGACTCCCATGTACGGCGACTTCTCAACCCGGCGGTTCGACACCGCAGACGGCCACCTCGGCGTCCTGTACCAGCAGGGACGACTGATCAGCGACGCCGACCTCACCGCCGGCGAGGACATCGCCCTGGCCTGGCGGCGCACGGCGGCACGCGACACCATCGGTACCGGCGTCCTGGCCGTCCCCGCGGCGGAACCCGACGGGTACGGGGTCCTCGGCGGTGCCGTGAACGGTGACAGGGTGCTCGTGCGGCTGCACCCGGGCAGGGCCTGGGCAGACGGGGTGCACACGGTCCTCACCGACGGCCCGGCGGGCCCCGGTGACAGTGTGGCCCGGCACGCGGACTACCTGCCCGCGCCGCACAACCCGGCCGGGACCGCTACGGGCCAGGTCGCCGACGGGGTCCGCGACGCCGTGGTCCTCGAGTTGTGGCTCGAGGCCCTCAACGGCTTCCAGGACCCGGCCCGACTGATCGAGGCCGCCCTCGGCGGGCCCGACACCGCCGAACGTACCGTGGCCCACACCGCCGTGCGGCTGCTGCGCCTGGCCGAGGGCGAGACCTGCAAGGACATCGGCCCCCGGCTGGCCGACGACCTGTCCGGCCACGGACGGCTCACGGTGTCCCTGGAACCGACCACAGTCGTGGGCGGAGACTGCCCCGTCACCGAGGGCGGCGGGTACGAAGGGCTGGAACACAACCTCTACCGCATCGAGATCATCGGCACCGCCGACGGCTCCGCGATGTTCGCGTGGTCCCCGTTCAACGGCGGTTTGGTCGGCCGCGGAGTGTTCCACGGCGGTGCCGGCGCCCACGTGGACATCACCGCCAACCGAGCGGCGATCCTGAACAGCGGTCTCGGCGAGTTCTACCTCGAGGCAGTCGAGTTCGATCCCGACCGCGGGCACCACCGCGTCACCTACGGGACCCCGGCCACGCTCAACGCCGACGGCGAGCTGGACCTGGTCGCCCCAGCGCCGCTCGGCAGCATCCCGGGCACTGGGGAGCCCGTCTTCTTCCGCCTCTGGAACGGGATCGCCCCCGTCGGGGACTTCATCGACGCCGCAGCCCCGGAGATCCTCCGGGACGGCATCCGGCTGAGCTTCACTCCACCGGCCGGAACAACCTACCGTCCGGGGTCCTGGTGGACCTTTGAAGTGCGCGCCGGGGAGATTCCCAACGCGGAGCTGCTCGTCGACAATGCCCCGCCCTTCGGACCCCAGGTCAGCCGCGTCCCGCTGGCGGAGATCACGTGGACTGCTGCCGGGGACACCGCTGTCGGCGGCGAGATCGAGGACTGCCGAACGCGCTTCCGTCCCCTGACCAACCAGAAGGGGTGCTGCACCTACCTGGTGGGCAACGGGACGACGACTTTCGGCGACTTCAACTCGCTCGAGGAGGCGGCCGCCCACCTGCCACCCGAGGGCGGACAGCTGTGCCTGCTTCCCGGCGTACACGTCACCAACCTCAAACTGGTCGGCAGGACTTGCGTGACCGTCAGTGGCTGCCGCCACCGCACCATCCTGTTCCCCCGTCCGGCTGCGCCGGATGAGCCGGTCGTCCGGGTCGAAGGCGGACGGGACCTAACTGTCAGTGGGGTGGACATCATCGCACCCCTGGGCAACGGTCTCGAGATCGCCGGCGAGGCCAGGGATGACGAAGCCGATATCTTCACGCAGGAGGTCACCGTGCAGGACTGCCGGGTCCTCGCCCGCCGTCATGGGATACGGGTCGACTCCGCCCGGGACGTAAGCCTGCTACGGAACCAGGTGTGGCTCCTGGACCAGCCGGACGGCATCTCGACGATCTCCCTGCGAACCACGGATGCCCTCATCGAGGACAACCGCACCGGCGTCTGGCCCGTAGGCGAGTCACCCCAGGACACGGACGGGGGAGGGGCCGACGACGCCCGTCCCGACCCCACCGATCCATGCTTCAGCAGGGATGACCTGAAGGCCCACCGCGAATATCTCATCCGTTATGCCAACCGGGTCTGGCGGGGGGGACAGGCCGCCGCGTCCCATCAACCGTACCGGGCACAGGGCGGCATCCACCTCCGGGCGGAATGCGAGCGCGTCGACCTGCGGCGCAACCACGTGGTCGGCGGGCTCGGTCACGGCATCATGCTCGGTGGCACCGTCCCTGGCGATGGGGGACAGGACGGTGGCGACGACGGGGACCGGAGGCCCCCGCTCGTTCAAGTCGAACGGAACCTCTTCGTGGCCCGGGTCCAGTTGGAGGATGGGTCCGCGGTCACCAATCACACTCTGACTCTCCGTCGGACCAATGGCGGAGATGATGACCGGCTGAGCGGCATCACCAATGTCAGGGGGCTGGCCTCGATCAATGCGGAGTCCGGGGAGTACCGGTTGCACGTCGAACCAGGCCACGAGGTCCGGGAGATCCGGCAGGTAGTGATGACCAAATGGGAGTCATACGTTGTCGTCATCGCCCGCGTCGACCGGGGCACTGGGGGGAACGACAGCGCCTTCCTCTCCTCGATCCGCATCATGGACAACGAGATCGAGGGGATGGGTCTCTCCGGCATCGGTTTTGGGTTGCGAGTCCGCCCGCGGTTCACGAGCTCCCGCGGGGAGCGCAGCACGTCTGCCCTCCTCGATGCAGTGGCGTCCACTCTGTCGCCCGTGGAGCTGTTGCGGACCACGGATCCCGTGCGCGGCCTGGTAATCCGGGACAACAGGATTGCGGACAATCTGCGCATCAAATTCACGGACGAGATGCGCCAAATGGCCCGCAGCTTCGTCCAGGGCGGGATCTCGCTGGCCTTCGTCGAGAGATTAACGATCGAGGGCAATGACATCACCGGCAACGGCACCGACGCCGCCAACCCTTCCGCGGGTGTCTTCCTCGCCTACGGCGAGGACGTCGTCATCGCCAGCAACCGAATTGAGGAGAACGCTCCCGTGACCGGTGATTACCGCGAACGGCGCAGCGAGGGCCTGCGCGGCGGGATCGTCATCCGGCTCGCCTCCTCTCTCCAGACCGGCGCCGGCGACGACGGCTCGCGCAAGCCTGCGCTAGTCATCCGGGACAACGTGGTGGACCAAACCGCCGGACGGGCCGTCACAGTCCTGGCCTTCGGACCGGTGAGCTGCGTGGGCAACACGCTCAATGCCGAGTACGAGGGCGCCTGGGGGGTCTTCGACGAGATGGTGGGCGCAGTGCTGATCGTGAACCTCGGCGGCATCCACCGACACCTGGGCCATGCCCCGGAGGTCCGCGGCGGTGACTTCATGAAGGTGGCGGCCGTCGAGCAGGACGGAACGCGCCGGACCCACCGAGCTTATGCGCGCACAGCGGAAATCCTGCTACCGAGTGGGGAGACCCTCTTCAACTCCAACGTCGTGCGCACAGGACCGGGGAACCGATCCTGGATATCCCAGCTCATCGTCGCAGCCGATGACCTCGGGTACGACGGAAACCAGAGCAGCATGTTCCGACCGGACCTCACCCTCACCAACCTCCTGGGCATCGCACACTCACTGCGGGTGACCGACAGCCGCTTCAGCGAGGAGGCCAACACCGTGGCGGCGTCTGCCCTGACCCTGGCCGCAGGGACCACGGCAGGAGCGCAGGCACGAGCCATGAACACCACAATCCTGAACCAGGGAGACCACTGCATCCTGGCGCTTTCCTCGGGGGCCGTCCCCCTCCTCGAAGAGCCGAACCAGGTGGCCGACCCCCGGTTCTGCCCGGGCACGCATACCCGGGTCACCAAAGAGCAGTACATGATCGCCGCTGTCCTGTACCTCTGGCGCCAGGTCGTGGAGCCGGAATACCAGCATGGCCAGGACCACGCTATCGCCAGCCTGGCGCTCGAGAAGGCGGCCTTCCGGCTCTCTCAGTTCCAGATGCAGGCAGAACTGGCCTACAGTGCCGAAGTGCGGCGCCTTGCATCCGCCTACGGAACGACCGATCCACGGACCCTCGAGTTGAATCAGGCCGTCCGCGTGCGCAAGCGCAAGGCCGCCGTCCTGGGCGTCCAGGCAGAGATGGCGCGCGTGCGGGAGGCCGCAGTGCCCGAAACCGGCGCCCTGCTCGACGGCAGGGTTACCGATGTCACAGGTCGTGCCGTGGGCGACGCGGTGGTCCAGCTCCTCGAATCGGGCCGAGGGGAGGCCAGAATCAGTGCCTCGGTCGACGACCAGGGGTACTACGCGATTGAGCTTGACGTGAAGCTACTCGATTGGCTCTCCCAGATCCCGGCCACAGTACGGGCCACCGACCTCAGCGGGACGGTACTGGGCGCCTCGTCGGACCGGGTGGTACTGGGGACATCGCGGCGCATCCGCCGCGACATCATTGTTGAGCAGCAACCGCTCCGGGTGGACCTGGAAAAGGCCTCGCCGGTGTTCACCCGAGCAGAAGACGACGCCCCCGGGCAGTCGGCCGCCCGGTCCACCACCGCGGACCAACCCACCACCGCGGGCGAACCTGTTGAAGCGGTTGACGAGGGGGCCGATGCGGAGAAGGACGCGCCGATCGGATCGCCGGACCGCTCCGGTACTGGGAAGGACGATTCCTCCGGCTCCGGAGTGGGGATCGAGCAGGTGAAGGGCATCGGCGCGGCTAGGGCGCGGCGACTGCGGGCCGAGGGCATCGACACGGCACAGGCGCTGCTGGACGTCCCCGAAGACCGGCTCGCCACCCTCCTCGGCCGCAGGGCGCCGATGCTCCGCCAGGCCGCACAGGATGCGATCAATGCCGCACACGGAGAGTCGTGAGCCCGATGATGAGCCGAAAAGGGTAGACACCATGGGTGCCATGACGCTCCTGACGCGACAGGAGTCGCCGACGAGGATGCCGGTGCGTCCGCCAAAGGTGCATCGACGAAGTGCGCTGCCAGGCCGGCAATCCCGTGCCGGGGCCCCAGACCTGGCGACCGGTCGGACGCATCCACCCGGAGACAGGGCGATCCCCGCGGCAGGCCGCAGCCCGGAACCATGCGCGTGCGGAGGAGGATGCCCGCGCTGCGGGAGGGCAGGCCGCGACCAACCCGTGCCGCAACCGTTCCGGTACCGTGCCGAGGATGCGCTCGGCATTCCGCTGACCGGGGTCCGGTTGAGCCGTCGCGGATCCCTGGCCGACCTCGCCGCCGCTCGCGGTGCGGACGCCGCCACGAGCGGTGACTCCATCGCCTTCCCACACGGCCTCCCGGACCTGGACAGTCCCGCAGGAAGGTTCGCCCTGGGCCACGAGCTCGCCCACGTGGCCCAGCAGCGGACCGAGACCACGCCGGAGGGACACCTCGGCGCCGAGGAGCTCCGGGCCGATGCCTCCGCCCACATCATCGACCGGAGACCCGGCGCCACCGCCGGGACCCAGGCCCTGCGAAGGACCGCCGACCTGACGCCGGTGCTGTCCGGCAGCGCACGGGTGCAGTTCGGCGTATTCGAAACCATGAACGGAGCAGCCCGCGCGGTGAACGACGCGATCGCGCCCGTCGTGGGCTCGGTGATGCAGTCCGTCGCCGAAATCTTGATGGACCAACTCGACATCTCGGCGCACCTGTACACCTTCATCACGTCGATGCCCGATCGGCTGCTTCGCCTGCTCCAGGACACGTGGTCGGCCAGCACGGGAACCACCCAGTGGCTGCAGGACCTAATTGGCCTGTTCACGAACTGGCAGGGGTTCCACGCACTCTGGGACCACCTGCTGCAGGGAACGCTGGATGGCGCGGCGTGGGCCGGTGAATTCTTCATCCACGCGCTGGAGGTGATCGGGACGGGAGAATTCCTCCAGTTCCTCTGGGCCATGCCAAACCGGCTGGCCCCACTCAACGCCGAGCAGATCACCGCCGCCCAAGAAGTCCACCCACCCGGACTCATCCCATATGCCCTGGTTCGAGTGGACCACAACAGCATCGTCGCCCGACTGGCGTCCCTGTTCTCCGGTGGGCCGGGCAGCCTCTGGCAACAGATCACCGGAACGGCAGGAGCGACCCACCGGGCGGTCACGACCATGCACTTCATCCACGTGGGCCATTCGATGGCCAACGCGCTCGCCGTCCACGAGCTCGCGCATGTGGCCCAGTATGAGCTAGTGGGTGCCAACTACATGGCACAGGCGCTGTACGCCCAGGAATTCGGCCAAGGGTATGACTACAACGCCCTCCACGGATCCCTTTCGGCCGCAATCCAGGCGGGAGCAACCTTCGCGGACTTCAACCGGGAACAGCAGGCCCTGATCTGCGAGGACTACTATCTCGTGACGCACGGCATGATGCCCGGACAGGGTGGCAGCCGGGCCGACCTCGAGTACTTCATCAACGACTACTGGAGACGGGCCAGCGTCCCCATCCTCCGTCACCTGGTCCCGCAATGACCGCCCGCCGAGCCGCCCCGGTCAAAACCGCCGGACCCACCGGTGGCGGCACACCACTGACCACCCAGACGCCCGGGTCCCGCGTAGCGCCCTCGCGACCCAGAGTCCGAAGGACGACGACTACCACTCCGGCAGCAGCCCCAGCGCCCCTGGCGCCGAATGCCAGGACTCCCGACGCCCTCCCTAATCGGGACCCGGGACATCGACCGGCGCCGACCCGCTGCCCATGCGGGGGCGGCTGCCCGAACTGCACCGGGAAAGGACCGGAACCGGGCAACAACCGAACGGCACCGAACCGGGGCATCCGCACCGTGCCCAGCCGCCGGCGACGGGAGGATCACGGCCCCCGACCCCGCAACCCCGGGCTAGTGCACCGCCACCCCGACGCCGCCGAACGCGAAGCCCACCGCCTCGCACCCCTGGTGGCACACCGGTTCACAGCGGCACCCAGATGCGCACCCGACGTCGGAAAAACGCCAAGTCACCAGGGCGACCGTCCAAGCCACCCTGCGATTCCCGACCGACCGCGCACACCCCCACGGCACCGGATCCGACCCTCGACTAGCCCGGACTCCAGGCTGGGCGCCGGGCGACCCCTGTCCTCCCCACAGCGAGCCCGCTACGAGGAGGCGCTGAACCACGACCTGGGCCAGGTTCGCATCCACTCCGGTCCGGTCGCCGCCGCGCTCGCCACGGAACGGCACGCGCTCGCCTTCAGCTACGGTTCACACATCGTCCTAGGTGGGACACGGTGTCTCGGCCCGGCGGACCGAGACACCGTGCTGGCCCATGAGCTCGTCCATGTGCTCCAACAGTCCTCCGACCACTCCCACAGCAGTCCGGCGAGCGACCACCCGTCCGCGCGCGGGCCACCCTGCGTGATCAAGGTGCGCACCGGACTGCGTGCACAGGACTTCGGCGTCCCCGACTTTCTCGAGGATGCGGTCAGCGCCGTAGCCGAACTGACTTCGGACGCAGCCGAAGAAGTGGTGGACTTCGGTGGGGATGTCGTCGAGTTCGGCGTGGACCTGGCCGGTGACGCCCGGGACGCCGCGGTCTACCTCGGCGGCCTTGCGCTGGACGCCACCGAGGAAGTCGTCGACTACCTCGCTCCCGGTCTCCTCAACTTCCTGCGCGGTGACGTCTTCAGCGAACTGGCGAACATGTTCTGCCGCGGCATCGACCACCTTGTCTCGACACTGATCTCCCCGCTTGGCCAGATCGATGTCATGTCCGGCATCGAAATGTTCTTCCGTAGCCTCACCGCAGACGTCGAGGAGGCTTACGGTGCGCTCGGCACGGTCGCGAGTGCCGCCGTCGGTGCGCTGTTGCGTCCGGCGCTGCGCGTCGTCGACGTGTTCGGCGATGACATCGTCGGCCTCATCCAGGGGCTCTCCGACGCGGTCAGTGGAGTCTTCACCTCGCTGTGGGATAACATCGCTCAGCCCGTGCTCCAGGTGCTCGGTGCGGTGGGAAGCATCGTGTGGGAGGTCTTCACCGGAATCGTTTCCTGGATCTGGAGGATCACCGCGCCGATCCGCAAGTTGGCGGAATTCGCGTGGGAATGGCTCCTGGAGCAGTTCGGCCTTGCGTGGGACAGCACAGCGAGTGTGCGCGAGTGGCTCACGGAGAAGGCCGCCGCCGCGTGGGACGTCTTCCTCCGCCTCATCGAGCCCATCCGCGAGCCGCTGATGGCCGTCGGTGCGGTCCTGCTGATGCTGTCCCCCCTCGGCCCGATCGTGATCCTGACCCAGGTGCTTCCACCGGTGTGGGACAAGCTCAAATGGCTGGCTGCCAACTGGCAGGACACCGAGGTGGTGGTCCGTGCCCGCGAGCTCCTCGCCAACGATGTATTACCGTTCTTGGTCGGCGCGGTGGAGGGCCTCAAGCAGATCATGACGACGGCGTCCGCCTGGCTAGCCGGGTTCATAGTGACCGTGGCGCGGGGCATGCAGGTCGTTATCTCGGTCTTTTCCTGGTCCCCGTGTCTGAAGTCCGTCACCACCGTTCTGGACCACGTGGCCGATCAGTTCGATCGCTTGGGGCAGTGGGCCGACTGCGGGTTCGCTGGCCTCGGAACAGCCGTAGGTGCCCTGTTCGAGACGATTTGGACCATCTTCCAGCCGATCTGGGACTTCCTCGTCCGGCTCCTGCTCGTGGCGGCGAACCCACCGCTGCTTCCCGTGGCGATCGCGGCCGCCATCTGGCTCTTGCTGCCCGAAGAGTTCAAGCCGCCTGTCATCAGGTTCATCCTGGGGCTGCTCATCGCGTTCCTCTCCGGATTCCCCGCCTTCCTCACCGGTCTCGGTCCCCTGGCGTCCGTGCTGAAGTCCGCCGTCCTCGGGTTCCTGCGCCACATGCGGGACCGCGACAAGGTCGACGACCAGACCCGGGTCAACGCATCCAACAAGATGGCCCAGCTCATGGCCGGCGGTGGAATTCAGTTCATCGCGGGCTTCGCCATCGGCCTCGTTCATGGCCTGATCGAGGGCATCATCGACCCATTCAAGTTGCTGTTCATGCTCTTCGAGCTCATCGTGGCGGCTGTACGGGTGCTCAAGCGGGTGCTGGCTCCCGCCGTCGCTGCGCTGGCCCCTGCCCCAGTGGTGGACGGGATCCGGAGCCTCGAGGTGGCCATGGCGGTGCCGGTTCCAGCCACCGGCAGCAGAACGACAGCACCCTTCCAGGCGGCCGCCCGAGGCTCCCCCAAGACCGGCACCGAGGTGTCCACGGCAGCGAGTGCTGAGGCCACCTCCGCGTTCGCCCTCGAGGGGCCTGCATCGGCCGGTGGCGAGGTCATCGCTGTGCCCGGTCCAGATGCTGCCGAAATGCCTGGCACTGCGGCTTCCGAGGCAACCGGCGCGGCAGCCACAACTATGACCCGCACCGGCGCACAAGCCGCCGAGGATGCCATCTTCGCGAGGACTGACCTTGAAAGTGACGAGGAGATCCTCCGTCGGCTCCCGGTCGACACTCTCGCGGGGATCAACTCGGAGGCTGTGCCGGACGGCGTCAGCGAGGCGGGTCTGACCGGTCAGATGCGCACCGAGGTGGAAGCGGAAGGAAGCACAGTTGGGGGTCTGGCAGCCCTCCTGGGTGATGCTTGGCGGTGGTTGATGGACGCGAGCGGACGGCTGGGGGCCCTGCTTGCCGCCGAGCTCCTCAAGTTCCTAGCCTTGTCCGACTATGCGATCGGGCGTAAGACCGGCTGGCTTGCGGGGATGATTTTGCTCGAGGCGCTTATTGCGTACTTCACTGCCGGGGGGTACACGGTGCTCAAACAGGGCGCCTCCCTCGGCCGCCGGCTGCTCGCCTATTTGCTGCGGTTCCTCGATGTCGGTGGGGAGATCCTCGGGGTGCTCGGGCGCGCGCTGGCCCCCCTGAAGGGAATCGTCATGCGCGGCTTCAGGGCCGTGAGGAACTTCCTCGGCCGCTTCGCCTTCATCAGGAACCTGTTCAGGCGGCTCGAGGAGCTCGCGTGGCGTATCTTCCGCTTCGGGGATGACGCCGCGGTTCGGGCGCCGGCCGGCGCGGGCATGACAATTCCGGCTCCTCGGACCAAAATGCCCGGGCGCAGCCCGCCGGCGCCGCACACTTCCGGGGTTCCCGGAGCAGTCCCTACGCCTAGAACGACGCCGGACCTCGGCCCGACATCCGCACGGGTCGGCGCCGAATCAACCGAAGCCGCTGGCGCGCGAGCCGCTCGAGAGGCGATGGACGTGGTGCCCGCGCACCGCGGGGGTGACGTCGCCCAGGAGGTCGGCGAGGGGTCCCTCCGGGCCGTGGACGAGCCCGGGGTGCCCAGGGCGGGGGACAAGGCCGCAAAGTCGTCACAGTTGCTCGAGGCCGAACTCGCCGCGCGCATGATCGTCCGGGCCAACGACGTCGTGGACACACCCGTGCCGATCGTGCTCGGTCAACTCATGACACTTAAACGGAAGTACCGCTGGATCGACACGTTCGAAGCCGGGGCGCGGGGCGCGGGGCGCTATGACTTCGTGATGGTCGCCAGTAACCACCCCATCGGGCCGTACACCATCCAGGGGAAGGGCCCAGCGAAGCCACCCCCCCGACGTTTGAAGAGGCGCGGGATGCCCTCAACAAGGCCCTCGCACGACCCGCTGTGCTCGCGGACAGTCTGGGCCCTATCGGCACTGCGGGCAAAAGGCGCACCCTGCGCCGTAGGCTCATTAAGGAGCTCAAGGAAAACACTAGTCACCCGCTTTCTTTCCTCCTTTACAATGGCAAACTTCGGCCGTCGACTAGCCATGGCATCACCCAAGAGGTGTGGCTGGAAATGCCCGAAATTGTCGAAGCAGGACATGCCATAAGCGCCAAGTCACTAACGGGGGCGAAGAAGGGAACCGACCGGTTCATGGTCATGAGCGCTCACCATAACCGACTGATTAGCTCCACCATCGAGCACCCAGGGAAGAAGGGCGCTTGGATGGAAGCGCCGTACGCTATCGAGATCGGTGGCGTCCCGGTGGATCCCCAGACCGCGATTGATTGGGTGCTCAAAGAACTGCTGCCAGTAGACGTACTGGCCGCAGCGAGGCCGGTGATCTACCAATAGGTCGAGGTCCAGAACGAACAGGACGCATCAACGCCAAAGAGGATAAGTCAATGCCAATTGATCCAGCACGCTGTGTCATCGGGGTCTTCGGAAGCAACTCACCGAGCGACCCCGAGTTGTATGCCGTCAAGCTGCTTGGCAAACAAATCAGGATAGCGGGGGCCGTTCTGCTGACCGGAGGTGACCTGCCAGTGGGTGAACCAGTGACCGTAAAGGACGCAGCCATCTGGGGGACAACATGTGAGGCCTTGCCAGAAGAGCCACCTGCGTCCTGGATCGGCGTGGCTAACAAGAGTCAGGCGGCAGAACCGCAGTGGCGAGGGGAAAGCTCCGTGGTGGTGACGCCGGGGTGGCGTCACCGGCGGAATTTCGTCGAGGCCTGTCTGTGCGATGCGGCCATCGCTGTCGGAATCACGAGCAAGGGGACGGCTTCCGAGGCGCTATTCAGCCTTTATCTGAACCGTCCCTTACTGGTTGTCGGCGACATACCGAAGGACGAGAGGAACATTTGGAGGCTCTACCCGCGTGCGAGTCAACGGGTGCATCCACCAAACCATCCGGATATGGCGATTGAGCGCGGCATCCTTGACGCCTACGCCTGGGCTCAGGATAGAGAGGCCTTGCTTGACGTGCGCCCCTTGCCCAATGACGCCGCGTCTGCCGGCGCTTTGGTGAACGAACTTCTGGCTCGAGCAACTCATAACGCGTCTCGCCGCAACTTTGACAGACTGGTCGACGAGAGAGGCTGGGACCATTTCGTCGCTAGCTCCCTCCGTGCCGCGGGGCGTCCGTAGGTCCCGGGGTGCGCTCGCCCGCGGGGTTAGTGGGTGTGGGTGGTGGCGATTTCGATTTTCTCGAGGAGGGACAGCGCGGGTGCTCCGGGGTGTCCGTAGACGTACTGGGCGGTGGTGAGCGCCTGGCGAATGGTGGCAGCCGGGCGGGGGGAGCCGTGGATGTTGGCGAACCACAGCAGGTGTTCGACCAGCGTAAGGGACTGCTGCACCGATAGGTGACAGGGTGGGTCAGGCTGCCTGAGCGGCAGCTGTGGTCATGATGGTCTCGTATTCGATGGGGGTCAATCGGCCCAGGGCTGCTTGCCGGCGGCGGCGGTGGTAGGTCCGCTCGATCCAGGTGATGATCGCGAGCCTCAGTTCCTGGCGGGTGGCCCAGGGACGGCGGTCCAGGACGTTCTTCTGCAGGAGCGCGAAGAAGCTCTCCATCGCGGCGTTGTCCCCGGCCGCGCCGACCCGGCCCATGGACCCGACCATGGCGTGGCGGTGCAGGGCGCGCACGAATTTCCGGGACCGAAATTGAGACCCCCGGTCCGTGTGGACCACGCAGCCGGCCACGTCACCACGGCGGGCGACGGCGTTGTTGAGCGCCGCGACCGCGAGCCGGGACTTCATCCGGTCGCTGATGGAGTAACCCACGATCCGGTTGGAGTACACGTCCTTGATCGCGCACAGGTAGAGCTTGCCCTGACCGGTGCGGTGTTCGGTGATGTCGGACAGCCACAGCTCGTTCGGGGCCTCGGCGGTGAACCGGTGACGGGTCACGCCGTGCTCGTCGAGGTAGGCGCACCGGTCGTCGTGGACCGGCGGACCGGGCTTGGTGCCGTTCTTGCCGCGCTTCTTGCCGAACGCGCTCCACCAGCCGTTGGTCGAGCAGATCCGCCAGGCGGTGCGCTCGGCCATCGACTCACCGGAGTCGCGGGCCTCCTCCACCAGGTACCGGTACCCGAACTCCCGGTCGTCGGTGTGGGCGTCGAACAGGGCGTTGGCCCGGTAGGCCTCGGCGAGTTCGGCGCTGGTGACCGGGGTGGCGAGCCAGCGGTAGTAGGGCTGGCGGGAGAGCTTGAGGACCCGACACGTCACCGCGACGGCCACCCCGCCTGCGGCGAGCTCCTTCACGAGCGGGTAGAGCCTTTTGACGGCAGGTTCGCTTGCGACAGGTAGGCCGCGGCCCGGCGCAGCACCTCGTTCTCCTGCTCCAGCAGCCGGATGCGCTTCTTGGCCTCCCGGAGCTCGGCGTTATCGGCGGCGGTCCTGCCGGGCTTCGAGCCGTCCTCAACGTCGGCCTGGCGCATCCAGTTGCGCAGGCAGGATTCGGCGATGCCGAAGTCCGCGGCGATCTGCTTGATGGTCTGGCCGGGTTCACGGTCGCGGGCGACGTTCACGACGTCGTCGCGGAACTCCTGCGGATGGGGCTTGGGCACGGTGTACATCCTTCCAGCAACGCCTCACGGCGTCACAGATCAGATGTCACCTATCCGTGCAGCAGTCCCTAATGCGTTCGGTGGCGCGTTCCTCGCTGGGGTCGTTGAGAGAGTCTCCGGACAAGCCGGGGCGGTTCACCGTGAGGTTGACCGATTAGTTTTTTGCGGGTCAGAAAAGTTTGAGTACGGCGCCGACCATGCGCTGCCGCGTAACGAGACTTACTGGACTGACCGGCCCGACCCTTGTCAACGACTCGGACCAGCAGTCCGCAGTGTCCTTCCAGCGGACCTAGCCCCCGCCGTCCAGCGCCAGAGCCCCGCCGAAGCAGCTGCAGGCTCAGGGCAGCGACTACAGCTCTAACCGACAGCTCAGTCGCCACCGATTGCATATCTGGTCCCCTGGAGGCGAGGATTGCTCTCGCTGTTCGGGGCGCAGCATGGCCTCTAGCCAACTTTCCTGTTGCCACCATGTTGAGCAGACGCCCTGCAACAGCAGGGGTGCCTTCATTCCGGATCGAGGACAGATCAGGTGCGTCATGGAAAAAGATGAGCAGGCTTACAGTGAATGGCCGATCTACAATGGCCGCCAAAAGTTCGAGCATGAGTTAATCGATCGAAAGATTTCCTGGTTTCTCACGACCCAAGGCATTTTGTTTGCCGCGTATGGGATCACCCTCGATGACTCAGTGAATTTTGGCCACGCTCGCGACTTTCGTACGGTTGTCGCGTCCATAGGGTTGGCGCTGAGCGTTGCGACTGTTGTCGGCGTGGCTGCGGTAATCAACTCTAAACGGCGTTCTTTTCTTGCCTACAGAGACTTCTGCAAAAAGCAGAGAATCGTTCCCTTAGAGGCCCATGGTGGATCGGAGGCCCAGTGGGGCGTGAGCACTCCCAATACCTGGGTGACCCTGATACCTGACGTTGCCACCCCGGTGTTGTTCATTGTTGGATGGTTAGTGGTGCTTTTAATCAACCTAAACAGCCGGTGATTTCTCGGTAGATGTCTTCGACGGCGAGCCGGGTGGTACTGGCGGCGAGGATCTTCTCGGCAGCCGGTCGCACGAGACGGGCCTGGGCGCAAACCTCAGGGCTGCCGGTGATGGAAGTAATAGAGGTGATACCTGCAAAACGGGTGTGCATCGCTCTCCCTTTCGGCGGGGGCCGGTCTGCCTGGTGCAGTCCAGCTAGTATGCCTAACACTACACATGTAAACACACGTGTGCAAGTGTTGGGAAGGATGTAACGGAGAGCGCCCCTTCAAGGGGCAGTGGCGCGCAAGTGTTCGGCGATGCGGGGTCCCCTAATTTCTTGGTTCTGGGCCTTCCACTGATAGGGCCTCTCCTGCTGACCTCGAAACCAGGCGGGCCGGTTATTGATGCTCCGATTCGCTGTGTGGACTTGTTGCTAGTTCGAATTGGCGGCGGACCCGCCTAGAGACCCGCACTGCGGGGCTTAGAGCATGGACTCCTTCAACCTCTGAGTGGATGAAGCACGCATGGATCCTATCGGTTCCATGAGTTCATCGGCTCATGGAAGCCATCGCTGGCCAGAGAGGGATGAGTCCGTGGCGGCTGAGGATGCAAGAACCGAGGCATCAACGGATGAGAGGCTGCGTCGCCTCGAGCAGTACCTGCAGCACGACCAGATGACTCGAGCGGTTCAGGAACCCATTTCGCTGTCAGTGTTGGAGCCGAAGATGCTGGCCGTGGCGGAGCGGATTGCTCAGGCCAAGGAGATTGACCGCATTGCGTCGCGCTGGACTACAGTCCCCGGCGTACTCGGGGTTTCGATCACCCTGAGCGGGGTGGCCTTACTTATCTACGCTTTTGTGGGCTCCGATGAGCGGTTCACGACAACGGTCTGGGCAGGAACTGTTTTGATTGTTGTAGGTGCGCTCTCCACATGGGGATCTGGGCTGTTGGCAAAACTAACTGAAGCCCCCAATAAGGGAGAGGGCGGAAACCCTGAGCCTTGGCCGAGTTGTGTCTCGAAGGCATCAGTTCCAAACGGACTAGGACAGCGATGATCCCCGGAATTTCGGAGCCAGTGCTGATCGCAGTGATTGCCGTGACTGGCGTTTTGGCAGGAGCTGTCAGCGCATTTGTAGGGCACCTTCTGCAAGCCAGGACGGCTCGGGCCAATCGAGCGTGGACGGCAGTGTGGCCGAAAAAGGCAGAAGCCTATGAGGAGCTGCTGAGGTGGAGCAAGAGACAGAGCAAAAAAGACGGACATTGAGATCTGGGCGCTTGCGGAAGCTTACGGCTCAAACGAGGTGCGCGAAGCAATCGAAACGTACAACAGCGAGAGACATGCAGGGAAGGACCCGGAAACGTCCGGCAAGAACCTTCGAAAGAGGCTAGGTGCTGCAATCCGTAAGGATCTGAAGACGAATGTAGAAATTCGATAGATATAGGCTTTCACTACTGATCGAGAGATATGCCACCGGTAGGAAGGTCCTCGACATAAGGATTCGCGAGCGCCCTTTCACGGAGAATGGACGCTCAGAGCACCTCGGCAGGCCGGGGAGCCCCTCCGGGGTGCTTGGAGAGTTCTAGGGGCGGTTGTGGGACCAGGTGTGGTCTCGGTTGCCCGCCCACCTGCAGATGTCGTCACGGTCGATGATCTTGGACAGCAGGATGGCCAGCGGATAGGTGGGGTCGCACCGGTCGAGGGGTGGCAGCTCGCCCGGGTCGTGTAGCGAGTAGCTGTATTGGGGGTGGCGGTAGTCGTTCACCTGCCCCTCGGTGACCTCGAGGACCAGGGGCACCTGCAACCCGGCGCGCTGCAGGTTAGTTTCCACGGCCGCCAGCAGGTCGGCGTAGGGGTGCGGATCGGCGCGGGGGGCATCGTGGTAGAGCATGACTATTGCGCCGGTGAAACGGCCGTCACGGGCCAGAGCGCGGGTCATCTTCTCGGCGTAGTCCTCCACCTCGACCAGCGCGCCAGCAGAGTCCACGTTGGCCAGGGAAGCGCTGAGGTCTGCGCGCAAGGTGGCTCCCACGTTCGGCCCTTCCAGGCTCTGCAACACCAGTGAGTTGGTCGGGGCGGAAACCTAGCGTGTGCGTGAGGTAAGCGTCGAGGTCGGTCGGGGTGTGCAGGGTGATCGTGTCGGTGTGCATGGGGGTGGCTCCTAGGAAAGTTCAGGGGGCAGGGGGGCGGCCCTGCGGTGTCCGCAGGGCCGCCCGGGAAGGGGGAGGGGATCAGATGCGCTCGGCGGTGAGCCAGTGGTGGAGTTTGTTCTCGGTGCCTGTCCCGTAGGTGTTGTCGAAGTGCACGTTCATGATGCGGCCGGTTGCCCAGTCCCCGAGCGACCAGATGATGCCCGCGTTGGGGTTGTCCGGATCGGCATTGGTGATGACCATGGGATCGGCCTTGCGGTCGTTCAGGGTGACCAGCTTGGACGGCATGGCCAGGAACTTCGGGTTCATGCCCAGCGGACCGCCCGCGTCCAGCCGCTCGGTGGGAAGGGTGGAGAACGACTTGAGGTTCGGGAACTCCACGTCAGCGTGGTTGTTCTGGAAAGTGCTCCCTCGGGAGTCATCGAACATCACGGTCAGGGTCTGCTCGGTGGCCTCCAAAGACACCTGCCCGTTGCGCTGTGCCTTCAGCAGGGGCAGCAGAGCCTTGGCGTCATCCGCCGCCAGCAGCGCGCGCTCGCCCAGCCGCTCCTCGGTGGCCTCCGGGGTGGCCTGACGGGCCAGCGCTCGCACGATGCTGTACCGGTCGGCGGACTCAGCGATCAGACCGGCAGTGGTCTGGAAAAGGTTGATCTGACACAGCGCCGGAGCCCACTTATCGGACAGCTTGGCCACCTCGTTGGCGGCGTACAGAGCCCGCTGCAGCTCCTTGGCGGTAACAGTGATCATTGTGTCCCTTTCGGTGGGGGCCGGTTCGCCTAAGTGCGGTCCGGCGGTGGTCGGCCGGGGGTGTCCAGCTGATGTCTTCGACTCGACATGTATAACTACACGTGTGCAACTAGATGTGCTTACGAGGATGGAGGGGGCCGGGGGCCACGGGTGTTACCGGCAGTGTCTCTTTTACAGGTATTACCGGTGGTGCCGGTGGGGGCACCTATTAGGGGGTATTGGCCCCGTCTCGGGGCCTATGGGGGCGTTTTGAGGGGGTCTGGGGCTATTTCCGGCCGAGGGGCTGGAGGGTGTCTTATCGGGGGTCGGCTACCGGCCCGGCCCGATCCTGGGGGCGCCCGCCCCAGGGGCCGGCGCCACTCACCGAGGGGGGCCGACAGGGGAGCGCGCCCGCCCCGCCACCCCCTCGACCCCGACCGCCGCCCGCCCGGCTGAGCGCCCCGCGCCCGTCAGGGCTGCTCGTGCCCAACCCCGCCCCGTACGGCCCGTAAGGGTGCAGCGCACGGCACCACACCAGCGCGCGACAGCGCGCAAGGCCGCGCCAGCGGCCGCTCCGAGGCGGCGCGCCAGCGCCGTACCTCGCTGCCCCCGATCAGGCCCGCGGCGCAATATTCGAGCCCCTCCGGGGGGCGATCGTGCAAGGTCATCACGGCCGAGTGGTGTTCGCGCGCGGCGGGCCTGCAAATGCAGGCATCACGTCCACACTCCGGATGATCCCCGGCTGTGCGAGCCCAGCAGGTGGGTGTCGATGATCCCGATGGCCTCCATGAGGGCGAACATCGTGGTCGGTCCCACGAACCGGAAACCCCGCGCCCGCAGTGCCCTGGACAGCGCCACGGACTCCGGGGACGTGCTGGGGACCTCCGCCGGGGTCCGCGGCTCGGGGGTCCGCTCCGGCTGGAACGACCAGACGAAGGCGGCGAGCCCGCCGTCGGCGCGCATCTGCAACGTGGCGCTGGCGTTGCCGATCGTCGCCAGGATCTTGGCCCGGTTGCGGATGATCCCCGCATCGGCCAGGAGCCGGTCCACCTCGGCCTCCCCGAAGCCAGCCACCTGTTCCGGGTCGAAGTCCGCGAAGGCCCGCCGGAACGCGGGCCGCTTGGCCAGCACCGTCCGCCAGGAGAGCCCGGACTGGAAGGCCTCCAGGGACAATCGCTCGAACACGCCGTGCTCGTCCCTGACGGGCAGGCCCCACTCCGTGTCGTAGTACTCGCGCAGCAGGGGGTCGGTGGCGGCCCACGGTGGGCGGGCGAGACCGTCCTCCCCGACGACGAGGGCATCCGGCAGCGGCTCGCTCACGCGGCGACCGCCCGGCCCTCGAGGCCCAGCAGCGTCTCCTTGGCCTCGAGCCCGCCCAGGTAGCCGCCCAGGCCGCCGTCCGAGCGCAGCACCCGGTGGCAGGGGACCACGACCGGCAGCGGGTTGGTGGCGCAGGCGGTGCCCACGGCCCGGACGGCGCCGGGCCGATCGAGGAGTTCGGCGACCTGACGGTAGGACATGGTCCGCCCGTAGCCGATGTCCGGCAGGCGCTGCTGCACGGCGCGACGGAAGCCGTGGGACAGGGCGAAGTCCAGGGGCACCCCGAACTGCCGCCTGTGGCCGGCGAAATACTCCTCCAGTTCGGCCGCCGCCGCGTCCAGCTTCCAGGGAGCGTGCAGGATCCGGGGCCCGAGCCGCTGGGCCAGCCCGGACAGGACCTCGTCGAAGCCCTCCCGCTCGAAGGCGACCCGGACCAGGCCCCGCTCGGTGGCGGCCAGCAGGAGCCGGCCCACGGGGCTCTCGAGGATCCGGTAGGCGACCTCCAGCAGGGCCTCGTCCTCCGCCCGGTGGGCCAGCCTCCCGGCCAGTCCGGCCAGCTCGGCCTCGGACACCGAGAACGCCGGCACGCTCCCGGGGCCCAGGGGTGATGGTGTCGTCATGACGTGGTCTTCATCGTGTCTCGTCTCGTCGTGTCTCGTCTGGCTGCTCAACCGTCATAGCGGTCCCGCAGGGTCCTGAGCCCGTCGGCCGCCGCCCGGCGGACGGCCTCGGGGGTGCTGCCGATCAGCTCGGCCGTCTCGGTATGCCTCAGGCCTCCGAGGTAGTGGTACGCGATGGCCAGTCGCTGACGTTCGGGCAGGGCGGCGACGGCCGTCCACACGGCCGCGTGCCCGTCCGCATCACTCGCCGGTGCCACCACGGTGTCCGGCAGCTCCTCCACCGGCACGGGCTGGCGTTGCCGGGCGCGCAGCACGTCGACCGCCTTCCGGCCGGCCACCCGCACCAACCAGGCCTCCAGGTTCGCCACGGCCTCCAGGTCCGGCCAGGACCGCAGGGCCGCCAGGAAGGTCTCCTGCCAGGCGTCGTCCGCGTCCGGACCCGGTCCCAGCACGGCGCGGCAGACCCGCAGCACGGTGGCACCGTGCGTGCGGACGGCCAGGTCGAAGGGCGGCATCATCGTCATCACACCGTAGTCGGCGCCGGGAGGGAAAACGTGAGGTCCGGCCCCCGGCCAGACGTACATCGTGGCCAGGGGTTCATAGTATGGAGGGATGAGCGATCACCATAGTGAATTCAAGGTGCCCGGCGGCAAGCTGGTCATCGCCGACCTCACCGTCTCGGACGGTTCCGCCCCCGGGGCGGGGACCATCACGAGCGCGAGCATCAACGGTGACTTCTTCCTGGAACCGGACGAGGCCCTGGAACACATCAACCGGTCGCTGGTCGGCCTGTCCCAGGAGGCACCCCACGGGACCATCGCCGAGGCGGTGGACGCCGCCGTCGGGCCCGGGACGGTCATGTTCGGCTTCGACGCGCACGCCGTGGCCACCGCGGTGCGCCGGGCCCTGGGCCATGCCACCACCTGGGAGGACCACGAGTGGGAGGTCCTGGCCCCCCAGCCCCTGCCCATCACCACCCAGGTCGCCCTGGACCAGGTCCTCGCCGAGGACGTGTCCGCCGGACGGCGCCGGCCCGCGCTGCGGTTGTGGCAGTGGACGGAGCCGGCCGTGGTCATCGGGTCCTTCCAGTCGCTGGCCAACGAGGTGGACCCGGACGGGGTCCACCGGCACGGGATCTCCGTGGTGCGCCGCATCTCCGGGGGCGGGGCCATGTTCATGGAGGCCGACAACTGCGTCACCTACTCGCTGTACCTGCCGCAGTCCCTCGTGGACGGTATGAGCTTCGCCGACTCC
The DNA here is from genome assembly GCF_000224415.1 of Citricoccus sp. CH26A. Lineage (GTDB taxonomy): Bacteria > Actinomycetota > Actinomycetes > Actinomycetales > Micrococcaceae > Citricoccus. The sequence goes on from NZ_AFXQ01000001.1 coordinate 217,137, forward strand.
TACCCCTTCCTGGACGCGTGGGTGATGGAGGCACTGCGCCGCACGGGCGTTGAGGCGTTCTACCAGCCGCTCAACGACATCGCCACGCCACAGGGCAAGATCGGCGGTGCCGCGCAGAAGCGGTTGTCCGGCGGGGGGCTGTTGCACCACGTCACCATGAGCTACGACATCGACGCGGACAAGATGACCGACGTGCTGCGCATCGGCCAGGAGAAGCTCCGGGACAAGGGCATCCGCTCGGCGAAGAAGCGGGTCGACCCGTTGCGCCGGCAGACCGGGCTGACCCGGGCCGAGATCTGGGAGGTCATGATGGACACCTTCGCGGAGCGCCACGGTGCCCTCCGCAGCACCCTGACCGAGGACGAGATCAGCCGCGCCGAACAGCTCGCCGCCGGCAAGTTCGCCACCCCGGAATGGACCGCCCGGGTCCCCTGACGCCGGCCCCGGTCACCGCCCGGCGGCCTGGGCCCGCAGGGAACGGACCAGGTCGTCGGTGCGCTCGATGACGATCCGCCGCAGCGCCCTCGGCGCCTCGGGGTGCTCCGCCAGCCACGAGCGCGCCGCCGCGACCACGGGGTGGGCGTCCTGGGCGTCGGGACCACCGGGCAGGGCGTCCTGGGCCGCGGGGAAGAGCCCCCCGATGGTCCGTGAGGCCAGCCCGTTGGACCGGCCGGCCCAGATGCCCGTCAGCTCGGGCCAGTACCGGGGGGTGAACGGCGCGGCGAGGTCCGGGCGGGACGCCGTGAACCCGGCGGCGACGGCCGACAGGTGATCGTTGGAGAGCACGCGGCCGTCGGCCGTCCGCCCCATGATGACCGCGGTCCAGGCCTCCTCGCGCACCCGTGCCTCCGGCACGGCGGCCGAGGCCGTCCGGTGCCACACGGCCGTCTGCGCGGTCACCTCCGCGGCCAGCGACCGGTCCAGGCGGTCCTGGTCCGCCCGGCCCAGCGCCGCCAGGGCCTGCAGGGCCGCCCAGCGCATCTCGGCGTCCACCTCCAGTCCGGGCGCGACGGCGGCGCGCCCGCCCTCCGCCGTGCCGTCACCGGCAGTGCGCGCACCCCCGGGCCAGCCGGCCAGCACCGATTCCAGGACCGTGACGACATCGTGCACGGCATCATGGTCCGCGTCCTCGGCATCGCCGGCATCGGCCGCACCGCGCGCGAGCAGGGCGAACACCCGCATCGCTGCCCGCTGGCGGTCGCTGCCCGCCCCGACGCTCCCGGACCCGCTCAGCGCCTCGCGCAGGGCGGCACCGAACCGCACCCGCAGCCCCGTCCTCACCCCGGCCGGGGCGTATCGGCGAATGGCCGTCTCCGCCTGCCCGAGGACCTGGGAGTACAGGCCGACGTCCTCGAGGTGACCGGAGAGCCGGCAGCAGGCCCCCACGAAATCCGCGGCCGGCAGCAGCCCGTCGCGCGTCATGTTCCACAGCGCCGCCCACACGGTCGCCGCGGCGAGGCTGTCCGTCACCGGGTGCTCGAGCACCGCCGCCACCGAGGCGGGGTCCAGCCGGATCTTCGCGTAGGTGAGGTCCTCGTCGTTCGGCAGCACCAGCCGCACGGCCCCCACACCCTCACCGCCGGCCGCCTCGTGACCCGCCACCGCGCCCCCGGCCGCGATGTGCGCCCCGGTGGCACCGGAAGCCACCTCCACGTCGGTGACGGCCGTGCGCACCAACCGGCCCCCGCCGTCGGGGACATAGCTGCCCACCCTGAGCACGTGCGGGCGCAGGACCTGCCGCCCCGTGGCCGGATCCGTGCCGCGCTGGCACAGCACCGGGGAGTCCCCGTCCCGGACCCACAGCTCCGGGACGCCCGCGGTCTGCAGCCACTGCACCGGCCAGTCGGCGAGGTCCCGGCCGGAGACCTCCTCGAGCACCGCCAGGAAGTCCTGCAGCGCCGCATTGCCCCAGGCATGCCGGGCGAAGTACTCCCGGGAGGCCGCCATGAACGCCTCGCGCCCCACGAACGCCACCAGCTGCTTGAGCACCGAGGCGCCCTTGGCGTAGGTGATCCCGTCGAAGTTCTGCCGGGCGGCCTCGAGGTCGGCGATGTCCGCGACGATCGGGTGGGTGGTGGGGTACTGGTCCTGGACGTAGGCCCACCCCTTGCGCCGGTGCGCGAAGGTGGTCCAGGCGTCCGTGAACTCCGTGGCCTCGGCCACGGCCAGCGTCCCCATGTAGTCCGCGAACGACTCCTTCAGCCACAGGTCGTCCCACCACCGCATGGTGACCAGGTCACCGAACCACATGTGGGCCATCTCGTGCATGATCGTGGTGGCCCGGCCCTCGTACTGGGCCCGCGTGGCGCGTGAGGTGAACACGTAGTCCTCGGTGAGGGTGACCAGCCCCGGGTTCTCCATCGCCCCGAGGTTGTACTCGGGGACGAAGGCCTGGCCGTACCTGCCCCAGGGGTAGGGCACCCGGAACAGGTCGTGGAAGAAGTCCAGGCCGGCCCGGGTGGTGCCGAAGACCCGTTCCGCGTCCATCGCCTCGGCCATCGAGCGCCGGCAGTACAGGCTCAGCGGCACCTCGGGCGCCCCGGACCCCGGGTGGCCCTCCCAGTGGTCCTCCCAGACCGCGTACGGTCCCGCCAGCAGCGTGGTGATGTACGTCGACATCGGCGGCGTGGGGGAGAAGTCCACCGTCACCAGGCCGTCACCCGCATCCCGACGCGCGGCCTCGGGCTGGTTCGAGGCCAGCACCCAGTCCGCCGGCCCCGTCAGGTGGAACGTGAACCGTCCCTTCAGGTCCGGCTGCTCGAACGTGGCGAACACCCGGCGGGCGTCCGCCGGCTCGTACTGGGTGTACAGGTAGGTCCGGCCGTCCGAGGGGTCCACGAAGCGGTGCAGGCCCTCACCCGAGGTGGAGTAGAGCGCCGTGCCCACCACGGTCACCTCGTTGCTCCCGGCCAGGTCCGGCAGCAGGATCCGGGACCGCCCACAGACCTGCGCCGTGTCCAGGCGGCGGCCGTTGAGCACCACGGACTCGACCCCGTCATGGATGAAGTCCAGGAAGGTGGACGACCCCGGGGCCGCGCAGGAGAAGGACAGCGTCGTCCTCGTGCGGAAGCCGGTGGCCTGCGCATCCAGCGCGGTGCCGAGGTCCACGTGCACGTCATAGTCGTGGACGGTGACCACCGCCGAGCGCTCGCGGGCCTCCTCGCGAGTCAGGTTCGTGCGGTCCAGGAAGGCCATCTCGTCTGTGCGCGTGGTCACCATGAAGGTATTCAACCACCGTTTCAGGTTTTCCGCCGTGGACCGGCACCCGCGCGAAATGTCCCGTTGCAGTGCCGGGCCGTGGAATGCTGGTGGTCATGTCAGACCTGTTTGCCGCATACGCCGAGGCGCTGGAGCGCGGCGACGCGTGGGACGAGATGTTCGCCCCGGGATTCACGCTGCGCCAGGACTACCGTCCCGTGCAGCGTGCCCTGGACGAGCTCTCGCTCGATGACGTCACCGCCCGGGCGGACTCGATGGCCCGGACCTTCCTGGACCGCGGCGTCACCTTCGACTACGCGGGCGAGGAGCGGGCCTGGCCCCTGGACATCGTCCCCCGGGTCATCCCCGCGGACGACTGGGAGGTCCTGGAGCGGGGCGTGGCCCAGCGCGTGCGGGTGCTGGAGGCCTTCCTGGACGACGTCTACTCCACGATGTCAGTGGTGCGGGACGGGGTGGTGCCCCGGTCGCTGATCACCACCAGCGCCCACTTCCACCGCGCCGTCCACGGCTTCCGCCCCGCCGGTGGGGTGCGCGTGCACGTCTCCGGCATCGACGTGGTGCGCGACGCCGAGGGGACCTTCCGCGTCCTCGAGGACAACGTCCGGGTGCCCTCGGGCGTCTCCTACGTGCTGGAGAACCGGCGGGCGATGTCCAAGGGCCTGCCCGAGGCCATCGGGTCCGTCAACGTCCGTCCCGTTGAGGAGTATCCCCGTCGCCTGCTGGCCGCGCTGCGCACGTCGGCGCCGTCGGAGATCGAGGACCCGGTCGTCGTGGTGCTCACCCCGGGGGTCTACAACTCCGCCTACTTCGAGCACACCCTGCTGGCCGGGATGATGGGCGTCGAACTGGTCGAGGGGCGGGACCTGGTCACCCGGGCCAACAAGGTCTACATGCGCACCACCGACGGCGAGCGGCGCGTGGACGTGATCTACAAGCGGATCGACGACGACTTCCTGGACCCCCTGCACTTCCGTTCCGACTCCGTCCTCGGGGTCCCGGGGATCGTCAACGCCGCCCGGGCCGGCAACGTCACCATCGCCAACGCGGTGGGCAACGGCGTGGCCGACGACAAGCTCGTCTACACCTACATGCCGGACCTGACCCGCTACTACCTGGGCGAGGATCCCATCGTCCCCAACGTGGACACGTTCCGCCTCGAGGAGCCCCAGGCCCGCGAGGAGGTCATGGACCGCCTGGACGAGCTCGTGGTCAAGCCGGTCGACGGGTCCGGTGGCAAGGGCCTCGTCATCGGCCCCGACGCCTCGCCGGCCGAGCTCGAGGAACTGCGCCGCAAGGTCCTCGCCGAACCCCGCGGCTGGATCGCCCAGCCGGTGCTGCAGCTGTCCACGGTGCCGACCCTGGCCGGGGGCCGCTTCGCTCCCCGGCACGTGGACCTGCGGCCCTTCGCCATCAACGACGGACACGACGTCTGGGTCCTGCCCGGCGGGCTGACCCGCGTGGCGCTGAAGGAGGGGTCGCTGATCGTGAACTCCTCCCAGGGCGGCGGGTCCAAGGACACCTGGGTGATGGCCCGCACCGGTGCGGAGGCGCGCCCCGCGGCCCACCGGGAACCCGAACCACAGGTGCACGTGGTCGGCGACGACTGGCCCGAGGAGCAGTCACAGAGTCCCCTGGACGAGATCGGACTGCTGCCTGAGCAGCAGCAACAACAGGGAGGGGCATCATGCTGAGCCGCATCGCCGAGTCACTGTTCTGGATCGGCCGCTACGTGGAGCGCGCCGACGGCACCGCCCGCATCCTCGACGTGCACCTGGAGCGGCTCAACGGGGCGAGCGCCCAGGAGCAGGAGACCGTCACCCGGGAGCTGCTGACCATCATGGGCGTCCCGCAGCCGGAGGAGTACACGCTGGGCTCGCTGCTCAACACGCTGGCCTACACCCGGGCCAGCACGCACTCCGTCGCCGGTTCCCTGGGCGCGGCCCGGGAGAACGCCCGGCGGGCGCGCGAGACCGTCTCGTCCTCCCTCTGGGAGGCGCTCAACACCACGTGGTACGGCCTCGGCCAGCACCGCCGGGACATGGTGGGCACCTATCGGTTCTGCCACTGGGTGCTGGAGCGCACCGCCATGATCCGCGGTCTCGCCGACTCCACCATGAGCCATGACGAGGCCTGGCTCTTCCTGGAACTGGGCCGCTCGCTGGAGCGGGCCGATATGACCGCCCGCATGCTCGCCACCCGCGAGTCCGAGGCCCTCGGCCTGTCCTGGGTCAACATGCTGCGGTGCGCGGGGGCCTACGAGTCCTTCCTGCGCACCCAGCGGGCCACCGTGGGCGAGGAGCACGCCGGTGAGTTCCTGCTGCTGGACCGGCTCTTCCCCCGCTCCGTGCTGCGCGCGCTGCAGGACGCCGAGGAGTGCCTGATGGCCCTGGACCCGTCCTACCAGCGCGTGGGCTTCATGGATGACGCCCGGCGGATCGTGGGGGAGATGCGCTCCACGCTGGAGTACTCGACCCCGGACCAGTTGGCCGCCTCGCTGCCGATCTTCCTGCACCAGGTCCAGCTCTCCTGCGCCCGGGCCTCCGAAGCCATCACCAACAAGTACTTTTCCCGGGGTCAGGAACTGTCCTGGGTGGGAGAGGTCTCATGAGCCGCCTGCACATCACGCACCGGACCAACTACGCGTACAACAGCCCGGCCACGACCTCGTACAACGAGGCCCGGATGACCCCGGTGACGGACGCCCAGCAGATCACCCTGGAGTCCTCGATCACCATCACCCCCCGGCAGGCGGTGGCCACCACCTACCGCGACTACTGGGGCACCCGGGTGACCTCGTTCGACGTCCACGTCCCCCACGACACCCTCGAGGTCCTCGCCTCCGCCACGGTGGAGGTACACCGCGCCGATCCGCTCGTGCCGGACGAGGACCTGGCGGACTGGGACCGGATGGAGTCGACGGAGACGGTGCACGAGTTCTCCGACTTCCTGCCGCAGACGCGGTTGTCCGATCCAGGCGACGACGCGCGGGAGCGGGCCCGCGCCCTGCGCGCCCCGCGGCCGCACCAGAGTGCCCGCAACGTGCTGGAATGGCTCGACGGGGCCATGTCCTACCAGCCGGGTGTCACCGCCGTGACCTCCGGGGCCGAGGATGCCCTGGCCACCGGAAAGGGCGTGTGCCAGGACCTGGCGCACATCGGGATCGGCATGATGCGCGCCCTTGGCATCCCCGCTCGCTACGTCTCGGGGTACATCCACCCGAAGCCCTCGGTGCCCCTGGGCACCGAGGTGGCCGGACAGTCCCACGCCTGGCTGGAATGGTGGGACGGCGCCTGGCACACGTGGGACCCGACCAACACCAAGCCGGCCGGTGACCTCCACGTGCTCGTGGGGCGCGGCCGGGACTACCGCGACGTCACCCCACTGAAGGGGATCGTGTCCGGGGGGCAGGGCTCCCGCCTCTCCGTCGAGGTCCTCATGCGTCAGGTGGCCTGATCCCGCTACAGGACAACCCTGGCCCTTTGTGCACGTGACTACAAAGGATCAGGGTTGTTCTGTTGTGAGGACGATCAGGTCAGGGGCGGGACGAACTGACCCTTGGCCAGCACGGTCAGGCCGGATTCGGTCACCGTGAAGCCGCGGGCCTCGTCCTCGGCGCGGTCGAACCCGATCTGCACGCCCTCGGGCACGACGATGTTCTTGTCCAGGATGGCATTGCGGATCTTGGCGCCCTTGCCGACCACCACGCCGTCCAGTAGGACGGACTGCTCCACCCACGCCTCGTTGTTGACCCGCACGTCCGTGGAGAGCACCGACTGTGCGACGGTGCCGCCGGACACGACGACGCCCTGGGAGAGCATGGAGTCCACCGCGGTGCCGGGCCGCTTGGTGGCGGACCGCACCAGCTTGGCGGGCGGGGACACCGACTGGCTGGTGAAGATCGGCCAGTCGCTGTTGTACAGGTTGAAGTCGGGCCACGGCTTCACGAGGTCCATGTGCGAGTCGTAGTACGCGTCCAGGGTGCCGACGTCCCGCCAGTAGTGGGAGCCTCCCGATTCCCCGGGCACCTGGTTGGACGTGAAGTCGTAGACCCCGCAGTCGTTCTGCCCGACGAACCACGGCACGATGTCACCGCCCATGTCGTGGTCCGTGTCCTCCATCTTCGCGTCCTCGTTGATGGCGTTCACGAGCGCGTCGGCGGTGAAGACGTAGTTGCCCATGGAGGCCAGGAACTGGGTGGGGTCGTCCGCGAGCCCCTGGGTCGTGGGGGGCTTCTCCACGAAGCGCTCGATCATCGTGGGATCCTCCGGACGGGTCTCGATCACGCCGAAGGACGAGGACAGCTCCAGGGGCTGGCGCACCGCCGCCACCGTGGCCGAGGCGCCGGAGGCGATGTGCTGGTCCACCATCTGCTGGAAGTCCATCCGGTAGACGTGGTCCGCGCCGATGACGACGACGATGTCCGGACGGGCGTCATGGATGAGGTTCATCGACTGGTAGATGGCGTTGGCGCTGCCCAGGAACCAGTCCTTGCCACGCCGCTGCTGGGCGGGGACGGACGCGATGTAGTTCTGCAGGAGGGTGGACAGGCGCCAGGTCTCGGAGATGTGCCGATCCAGTGAGTGCGACTTGTACTGCGTGAGCACCACGATCTTCAGGTACCCGGAGTTCACCAGGTTCGACAGGGCGAAGTCGATCAGCCGGTAGCTGCCGGCGAAGGGCACCGCCGGTTTCGCGCGGTCCGCCGTCAACGGCATCAGCCGCTTCCCCTCGCCGCCCGCCAGGACGATCGCCAGCACCCTCTTCTGAGGCATTTCCTTCATCCCGTTCCGTCGATGTAGTGAACTTCCTTCACAGTAACGGGACTTCGTCACTCTGGACTACGTTGTAGTCGTGCGGATAGACATTGTGACCAAGGAGTTCCCCCCGGCCATCTACGGAGGCGCGGGCGTCCATGTCGCCGAGCTGTCCCGGGTCCTCGCGCCCCGGACGGAGCTGCACGTCCATGCCTTCGGCGAGGACCGTGACCCGGAATACCACGGCGCCTCCGTGACCAGCTACCGGGTGCCCGGGGGGCTCCAGGACGCCAACGCGGCGGTGCAGACCCTCGGCACCGACCTGGTGATGCTGGAGAACCTGGCGGGGACCGATCTCATCCACACCCACACCTGGTACGCGAACATGGCGGGCCACCTCGGCGGGCTGCTCCACGGCGTGCCGCACATCCTCTCCGCACACTCCCTGGAGCCGCTGCGGCCGTGGAAGGCCGAGCAGCTGGGTGGGGGCTACCGGGTCTCCTCCTGGGCCGAGGCGACGGCCTATGCCTCCGCGGCCGCCGTCATCGCGGTGTCCGAGGGCATGCGGCGTGACATCCTCGCCGCCTACCCGGACATCGACCCGGGCAAGGTGCGGGTGGTCCACAACGGCATCGACACCGACCGGTGGTCCCCGCAGCCGGAGTCGGACGCCCTGGAACGGCACGGCATCGATCCGGCCCGCCCCACCGTGGCGTTCGTCGGCCGCGTCACCCGCCAGAAGGGCGTGCCGTACCTGCTCCGGGCCGCTGCCCGGCTCGATCCCGAGGTCCAGATCGTGCTGTGCGCCGGCGCTGCCGACACCCCCGGGCTCGCGGCCGAGGTCAACGCGCTCATCCAGGACCTGCAGCGCACGCGCGACGGGGTCGTGGTCATCGAGGGCATGCTGCCCCGCAGGGACGTGATGCAGATCCTGTCCTCCGCCACGGTCTTCGCGTGCCCGTCGATCTACGAACCGCTGGGGATCGTGAACCTGGAGGCCATGGCCTGCGGGACCGCCGTGGTCGCCTCCGCCGTCGGCGGGATCCCGGAGGTCGTCCAGGACGGCGTCACCGGGCGGCTCGTGGGCCTGGAACAGGCCACGGACGGCACCGGGACGCCGCTGGACGAGGAGCGCTTCGTCGCGGACTTCGCCGACGCCCTCACCGCCGTCCTGGGTGACCCGGAGCAGGCGGCGCGCATGGGTGCCGCGGGACGCCAGCGGGCCATCGACCACTTCTCCTGGGAATCGATCGCCGACCGCACGCTCGAGGTCTACTCCTCCGTCCTGGCCTGACCTCCGCGTCGACGAGGCCCCTGCCCCTGCACGACGGCAGGGACCGGGGCCTCAGCGTCCGGGACGGTGCGGTGTCCGTCGGCTCAGCGGTGGGGGCGCTTGCCCTGCACGGACCTCTCCGGGACGGGGGCGTCGGCACTGGCCCGCAGGGTGCGGTAGTACTCGGCGGCCTCGTTCTGGCGCCGGGCCTCCTCGCCGGTGGCCACGTCCATCCGGACGTGCTCAGGAGAATAACCCCAGGCGTCCACCAGGTCCTGGGCGTGCGGCCGCAGCCGGTAGGCCAGGCGGTTGATGTACTGGCGCAGGGTGCGCGCACGCTGGGGTGAGATGCGGGAGTTCTCCAGGAACCAGCCGAGGTCGTCCTCGATGACCCGCAGCGCGAAGAGGTCCCGTAGCCAGGTGAGGACCTGACGCGTGTGATCGTCCTCCACGCGCTCGACGGCCCGGGTGAAGGCCTCCCACTCGAGCAGTTCGGCGTGGTTCCGGGCCGCGTCGATGAGTTCGGTCTGGTGGCGGTTGAAGGTGGCCGCCTGCTCGGCGCGTGACTTCCTGGCCACCGGGATCAGCGCCTGGGCCACGGCGCCGGTCTTGGTGCGCACGCGGTCCTCCAGCAGGGCGCGCTGGACCGCGGTCTCCTTGAACCAGTTGGCGCTCTTGCGTTCAGATCCGGCGTCCTGGACGGACTGGACCACCCGGCGCAGGCCGGACCGGTGGACGACCGCCTCGGTGGCCCGGGCCGCGACGAACTTCGACAGCGCCCCCACGGAGAACCCGGAGAGCTCCTTCGAGTAGTCCGCCAGCAACCGCTTGCCCACCAGCTGGAGCAGGACGTTGTTGTCCCCCTCGAAGGTCACGTAGACGTCGAGGTCCGCCCGCAGGGACGCGAACCGGTTCTTTGCCATGAAACCGGCCCCGCCGCAGGCCTCGCGGGCCTCCTGCAACGTGTCCAGGGCGTTCCAGGTGGCCAGCGGCTTGATCGCTGCCGCCAGGGTCTCGAGCTCCTGCCGGTCCTGGTCGGAGTCGGACTCCCCGGAGAACACGGAGTCGAACTTCTCCAGCAGCTCGTTGCCGGCGAACGCGTCCGCGTAGGTGCGGGCCAGCCGGTCGATCAGCCGCCGCTGGTGCAACTGGTAGTCCATCAGGACCTCTTCATGGGTGTCCGAGGTCGCGTTGAACTGCCGCCGCTCGTTGCCGTAGGTGACCGCGGCCTTCAGGGCCAGCGCAGAGACGGCCGCTCCGGACAGCGCCAGGGACACCCGGCCCTGGACCAGGGTGCCGATCATGGTGAAGAACCGGCGCCCCGGCGAGCTGATGTCGGAGGAGTAGGTGCCGTCCTCGGCCACCGAGCCGTACCGGTCGAGCAGGTTCGTGCGGGGGATGCGCACGCGATCGAAGTGCAGCCGTCCGTTGTCGATGCCGTTGAGCCCTCCCTTGAGCCCGTCGTCCTCGCCGCCGACGCCCGGCAGGAACGCCCCGGACTCATCCCGGAGGGGCACGAAGAAGGCGTGCACGCCGTGGTTCACGCCGCGGGTGATCAGCTGGGCGAAGACGACGGCTGCCTTGCCGTGCAGGGCCGCATTGCCGAGGTAGTCCTTCCAGGCGGCCTTGAAGGGGGTGTGCACCTCGAACTCGTCGGTCTCCGGGACGTAGGTGGCGGTCGTGGCGAGGGAGGACACGTCCGAGCCGTGGCCGATCTCCGTCATGGCGAAGGCCCCGGGCAGTCTCAGGCTGATGACGTCGGGCAGCCACTTGTCGTGGTGCTCCTGGGTGCCCAGGTGCATGATGGCCGAGCCGAACAGGCCCCACTGCACGCCGGACTTGATCTGCAGGGAGGGATCGGCGGTGACCACCTCCACGAAGGCGGCGATGTTCCCGCCATGGTTGTCCTCGCCTCCCAGGTGCGCGGGGAACGCCTTCTGGACGACACCCAGGTCCACGAGCAGTCCCAGTTGTCCGAGCACCCGTTCGCGGTGCTCGTCCATGGGCAGTCCCTCGACCTTGTGCAGGCGCGGGTCCTTGACGATCTCCCGGGACTGCCGACGCTCCGCGGCCCACCGTCCGAGCAGCAGGTCCTGGATCCGGTCCATGTCGAGTCCACCGGGTTCGGCCGGCGACACGGCGCTGGAGGCCGCGGCCGGCACCGCGGCCTGGTCGGCGTCCGGAACGGGCGGGACGGCGACGCCGTCGATGGCGGGGTCCGGGCGGACCGCTCCGGCCTCGGCGGTTCCGGCCAGGACGGTGGAGTCGGGGGTGGTGGTCATGACGTCTCCTGTCGGGGAGTGGGGGAGGAGGGGTGCTGGGGCGCGTAGGTCCCGGCCAGTCCGGCCGTGAGCCACGAGGTGATCTTGCGGGCGAGGCGGTCGGCCTCGGGCCTGCCCGGGCCGGGGGCGGTGGCCAGCCAGGTCTCCCCGGCGGACCGGACCATGCCGATGGCGGCACGGGGCCAGTACCACGTGGCCGATCCCTCGGACGGATCGCGGCCCTGCTGTCTCAGGTAGGTCCGGAAGTGCACGTCCATCACGGCGGCGATGCGGTCCGAGAAGTCGGCCATGGCCGCCGGCTGGGAGCCGCCCAGGGCGGCCGCGTCGGCGGCCTCCGGCGGCAATCGGGTCGAGAAGGCATAGACGTGCGGGGACGACTCCGCGAGCCGCAGGTAGACCGAGATCATCGCGTAGAGGCCGTCCAGGGCGTTCTCGGAGGCCTCCGCGGCGGTCAGCAGCTCGCGCTCCATGAACTCGATGGCTCGCTGCCCCACGGCCACCTGCAGGCCGTTCTTGTCCCCGAAGTACCGGTAGAAGACGCTCTTGGACGTCCCCGCGTGGGTGGCGATCTCGTCCATCGAGGCCTGGGGGCCGAGGTCGTGCACGGCGTGACGGGCGGCGCGGATCAGTTCGCTGCGGCGTTGCTGACGATGCCGGTCCCAGCGCGTGCTGCGGCCGTCCGCCGCGGCTGGGGCGGACGACGGGGAGGCCGGCGACTGGAGGGGGTGCCGGCCCTGGGCTGCACTGTTCACGATACTGAGCGTATCAGGTACTGTGGGTTCCAGTAACCCACCTCACACGTTCCGGCCGCGCCACGGCCTGCCGTGACCACCCGAAGGGATCACCATGACCGAGAACCCCCAGCAGCAGACCTCCAGCACCGGGACCGCCGCCATCGCCGGCGGTCCGCTGCGCCAGGCCGTGGTCATCGGCGGCAACAGGACGCCCTTCGCCCGCTCGCACGGCGCGTATGCCTCCGCGAGCAACAAGGACCTGCTGACCGCCGCACTGAACGGGCTGGTGGCCCGGTTCGGCCTGCAGGGCGAACGCATCGGGGAGGTCGCCGCCGGCGCCGTCATCAAGCACAGCCGCGACTTCAACCTGACACGCGAGTCCGTCCTGGGCACCGTCCTCGACCACTCGACCCCGGCCCATGAGGTGCAGATCGCCTGCGCCACGGGCATGGAGGCCATCGGTGGGCTGGCCAACAAGATCCGCCTGGGCCAGCTCGACTCGGCGATCGGGGGAGGCGTGGACAGCATCTCCGACGCCCCCCTCGTCTTCAACGACGCCGCCCGGTCCGTCCTGATGGAACTGAATCGCGCGCGCACCGTCCAGGACCGGATCAAGGCCGTCCTGAGGTTCCGCCCCGGCCACCTGGCACCGGAGGCTCCCGGCACGGAGGAACCCCGCACCGGCCTGTCCATGGGCGAGCACCAGGCCCGTACCACCCACCGCTGGGGCATCACCCGCCAGGCCCAGGACGAACTGGCCCTGGCCAGCCACCACCACATGGCCGCCGCCTACGACCGGGGCTTCTTCGACGACCTCGTCACCCCCTTCGGCACGCTCACCCGGGACAACAACCTGCGGGCGGACAGCACCCTGGAGAAGCTCGCCTCTCTCAAGCCGGCCTTCGGCCGCGACCTGGGCGAGGAGGCCACCATGACGGCCGGCAACTCCACGCCGTTGACGGACGGTGCCTCCGCCGTGCTCCTGGGCTCCGAGGACTGGGCCGCCGCACGTGGACTGCCGGTGCTGGCGGACTTCGTGGACTTCGAGACCGCGGCGGTGGACTTCGTCGACGGGCAGGAGGGACTGCTGATGGCCCCCGCCTACGCCGTGGCCCGCCTGCTGCAGCGCCAGGGCCTGACCCTGCAGGACTTCGACTACTACGAGATCCACGAGGCGTTCGCCGGCACCGTGCTGGCCACGCTCAAGGCCTGGGAGGACGAGGAGTTCTGCCGCGAGCGGCTCGGCCTGGACGCCCCCCTCGGACCGATCGACCGAGCCCGGCTCAACGTCAACGGCTCCTCGCTGGCCGCCGGCCACCCCTTCGCGGCGACCGGGGGACGGATCACCGCCACGCTGGCCAAGATGCTCCACAAGAAGGGACCGGGCTCGCTCGGGCTGGTCTCCGTCTGCGCGGCGGGCGGCCAGGGCATCGTGGCGATCCTCCGAGGCCGCTGAGCCCCACCCCGCAACCCCCGCCCCGCACCCCCCGTCCGCCACCTCCACCCGGCCCCCAGGAGCACAGATCCCGTGAGCACCGATTCCTACACCGCCCTCGTCAACCAGCCGCTGGGACACAGGCTGGCCCAGGCCCTCGGCCTGCCCCAGCCCGCCATCCTGCGCCGCCACCGGCCCGGAGCCCCCCTCGTGGACGGTCCGGTCCTGGTCCTCGGCGGCGGCCCCGCCGCCGACGAGGCGGCCACCCACCTGCTGGACTGGGGCCAGGACGTGCGGCGCCACCCGGCCGCGCAGGACCGCTACGGAGCCGTCGTCGCCGCCTTCGACGACGTGTCCACCCCGGCCGAGCTGTCCGCCACCGCCCTGGAGCTGGGGGCCGTCCAGCGCCAACTGGGCGGCTCGGGGCGGGTGGTCACGGTGTACCAGGATCCCGAAGGCACCCCGGACCCGGCCGTCCGCGCCGCCCGCAAGGGCGTGGAGGGGCTGACCCGGTCCCTCGCCCACGAGATGCGCCAGGGGAGCACGGCCAACGGGATCATCCTCGGGGAGGGCATCTCGCTGGGGGCCCCCGGTGCCGCCGGCGCGCTGCGCTTCCTCCTCTCCGGGCGCAGCGCCTTCGTCTCCGGCCAGTTCATCCCGGTCGCCACCGACGGCGGCGCGACCCCCCGGGACTGGGACCGGCCCCTGGCGGGCCGGGTCGCCGTCGTCACCGGTGCCGCCCGGGGGATCGGTGCCGCCATCGCGGAGACGCTCCACCGCGACGGTGCGACGATCGTCGGGGTGGACGTCCCGGCCGCCGGTCAGGGGCTGGCCGACGTCGTGAACGCACTGTCCGGCAGCGCACTGCAGCTGGACATCACCGCACCGGATGCCGGCGAGCGGATCCTGGCGCACTGCCGGGAGCGCCACGGGCGAATGGACGTCGTGGTCCACAACGCCGGCATCACCCGGGACCGCAAGCTGGCGAACATGGACGCGGACCGGTGGGACTCCGTCATCGCCGTGAACATCGAGTCCCAGCTGGCCATGAACCGCGCCTTCCTGGCGGCGGCCGGCGACGGCGTCGTCGCGGCCGGTCTGCGCATCGCCTCGCTGGCCTCCACCTCGGGGATCGCGGGCAACGCCGGGCAGACCAACTACGCGGCCTCCAAGGCGGGGGTGATCGGCATGGTCTCGGCCACCGCGCCGCTGATGACCGGCGGCGGGACCATCAACGCGGTGGCCCCCGGGTTCATCGAGACGGAGATGACCGCGAAGATCCCCTTCCTCACCCGGGAGGTGGCCCGCCGGATGAACTCGCTGTCCCAGGGCGGCCGGCCGGTCGACGTGGCCGAGGCCGTCTCCTTCCTCGTCTCCGACGCCGCCGGTGGGACCTCCGGCGCCACCCTGAGGGTGTGCGGCCAGGGGATCATGGGGGCCTGAGATGGAGCGCGAGACGATGACCCCGCTGGCCGCCAGCTACCGGGCGGCCCTGTCCACGGCCGCCCGGGACGCCCTGCTCAGGCGCCGCCGACCGCAGTCCCTGCCGGCGCGCACCCTCCTGGTGCACGACCACGTCATCGGCGAGGACCTCGCGGCGGCCTACGCCGGGCTGTTCCCGGCTACGGGGCCGCTGGACCCGGGCGACCTGCCCTCGGTCCTGGTGCACATCGCCGGCTTCCCGGCCGCCATGGACCTCATGGCACAGGCGGACTTCCCGATGCCCCTGCTGGGGATGGTGCACCTGGAGAACCGGGTCCGGCACCACCGTCCCGTTCCCGCCGGGGTGCCGCTGGAGGTCGCCGCCTCGGCGACCGGCCTGGCACCCCATCCCGCCGGTACCACCGTGGACCTGGTCATCACCGTGCACGGGCCGGACGGCGACCAGCCAGGGGAGGGTCCCGTCCTGCTCTGGGAGGGGACCTCGACCTACCTGGGCCGCGGCGTCCGCCTGGCCGGGCACCCCCGGGTGGACCGCCGGCCACGCGAGGCGTTCGCGGCCCCGGAGCTGACGGCGCGCTGGCGCCTGCCCGCGTCCACCGGCCGGGACTACGCCGCGGTGTCCGGGGACTACAACCCCATCCACCTCCATCCGCTCGCGGCGCGCGCCCTGGGGCAGAAGGGCATGATCGCCCACGGCATGTACCTGGCCGGACGGATGCTCGCGGGCCGCGAACCGGCCGGCGCCGGGCACTCCTGGTCGATCTCGTTCGCGACCCCGGTGCTGCTGCCGGGATCGGTGTCCCTGGGTGTCACGCACTCCGGTGCGGGAACCGCCCGGGTCACCGAGGTGACGGCGTGGAACGCCAGGAGCGGCAAGCCGCACTTCACCGGCCGGATCGAGCCAGGGGAGCGGCCTACAGCGATTCGTAGGCCGCGATCATCCGGTCGGCCATGGCGTCCCAGCTGAAACCCCGGGCCCGCCGTGCCGCGGCGGGCCCGAGCCGCTGCCAGGCCGCCGGGTCGGTCGCGATCCGTCGCAGCTCGTCCGCCCAGGCCGCGGGCTCCAGCCCGTCGACCAGCCGTCCGGTCTCGCCGTCGGCCACCGCGTGGACCAGGCCGCCCACCCGGTGGGCGAGCACGGGGGTCCCGCAGGCCTGGGCCTCGAGGGCGACCAGGCCGAAGGACTCGGAGTAGCTCGGCACCGCGACGACGTCCGCGGCCCGGTACATCGCCGCCAACGCGTCCGCCGTGACGGGGCCGGAGGTCGTAGCACAGTCCGCGAGCCCCTCCTCCTCGATGAGGGCGGCCAGGTCGAGGTCCCCGCGGCCGGACGTGGCACCGGTCAGGTGCAGGGCCACCGTGGGACCCTCGGGATGCCGGCGGCGGAACCGGCCCAGAGCCCGGACGATGACCTGCGGGCCCTTGTGGCCCTGAATGCGTCCGGCGAACAGGACCTTGAGCGCTGCCGGGCGCCCGGGCCAGTCGACCGGTCCGTGAGGCGTGAAGACCTCCGTGTCCACGCCGGGCGGGATGACCTCGATGCGGTCCGCGGGGGCCGCGTAGTGGTCGATCAGCTCCTGGCGTTCGGCGGGCGTGTTGGCGATGAGCAGTGCGGCGGCCGAGGCGATCTGCTGCTCGGCGGCCTCCCGCTCCTCCGGTTCGGCGGATCGCCGGTCCCGGGCGTTCTTCACGGCGGCCATCGTGTGCATGGTGTGCGCCAGGGGAGCGTCGAGGGCATCGGCGACGGCCAGCCCGGCCAGCCCCGAGAGCCAGTAGTGCGAGTGCACGATCCAGCGGCAGTCGTCACCCTGGCAGCCCCCGGCCGCGGTCAGGACCCGCGGGGCTGCGGCCGCGAAGTCCCCCACCCAGCGGGGCAGCTCCTCCTTCGGGATCCGGGCGGCGGGTCCCGCCGGCACCGGGAGGACGGTGGCCCGCGCCGCGCCGGGGGAGTCCGGCACCGGCAGGTCCTCCGGTCCCTGCCCGGCCCGCTCGCGACGGGTCAGCACCCACACCGGGTGCCCGGCGGCCGCGAGCCGCGTGGACAGGTGACGGACGTAGACGTTCATCCCGCCGGCATCGCCCTGGCCGGGCTGGGCGGACGGCGAGGTGTGCAGGGACACCATCACGATGCCGAAGGGCTCCGGCCCGGAGGACCCGCTCATGGGTGGCCGTGCCTCAGTTCCCCCTCCACGGCGTCCAGCAGGCGGGCGAAACCGGGGACCGCGTCGAGGTCGTCGATCAGCACGGGGCGACCGGCGGCGTCGGCGAGGGGGATCTCCCAGTTGGGGTACTGATCCTGGGTGGTACCGGGCTGGTTCTGGATCCTGGTCTCGCCGACGGCGTCGACCAGGGCGACGCCGTGCAGCATGGACGGGGCCTGGGCGAGGTACCGGTGCAGTCCCACCACGACGTCGGCCACCTGCCGGGGGTCGGACAGGTCTGGTTCGTCCCCCGGCAGGTACCCGGCCTCACGGACGGCGCACAGGTAGGCGTCGCGCTCGGCGGACGCACGGGCCCGCTCGTCCTCCGCGTCTCCGGCCAGCAGTCCCAGTCGCTCCCGCAGGTCCAGGTGGAGGCCGGCCAGGTACCCGGCCGTCGGGGGCAGGTCGTGCGTGTTGACCGAGGTCAGGCACCGGACCCGGTAGTCGTGGGGCGGGCGCGGCCGGCCGTCCGACTGCTCGAACCACAGGATGGAGGTGCCCAGCAGTCCCCGGCGGGCCAGGTAGTCCTGGACCCACGGTTCGAAGGTGCCCAGGTCCTCGCCCACGACGACGGCACCGGCCCGCTGGGCCTCCAGGACGAGGATGCCGACCATCGCCTCATGGTCATAGGTCACGTAGGCGCCCTCGGTCGGCGGTCCGCCCACGGGCACCCACCAGAGGCGGAACAGGCCGAGGATGTGGTCGACGCGGATGCCGCCGGCGTGACGCAGGATGGAGCGCAGCATGTCCCGGTAGGCGCGGTACCCCGTCTCCTGCAGCCGCTCGGGGTGCCAGGGCGACTGGGACCAGTCCTGGCCCAGCTGGTTGTACATGTCCGGCGGGGCGCCCACGGACATGGAGCCGACCAGCAGGTCCTGCAGCATCCAGGCGTCCGCGTTGTTCCGGTCCGCGCCCACGGCGAGGTCCTGCATCAGGCCCAGTCGCATGCCGGCGTCCCGGGCTGCGGTCTGGGCGGACTCCAACTGCGCGTCGCAGAGCCACTGCATCCACCGGTGGAAGTCCACCTCGTCGGCGAGCTGCTCCCGGTACCGCTCCGCCAGGAGACCGCCGGGGACGAGCCCGGGTTCGTCCCACACCGGGTCGTCGTGTGCGAACTCCGAACGCAGTGCGCACCAGAGGGCGAAGTCGTCCAGGCCCCCTCCCTCGGCGGTGCAGTAGGCCCGGTAGGCCTCCGCTCGCTCGGCAGACGGGGTCACCTCGTGGATCCAGCGCAGCGCCGTGAGCTTGGCCCCGTAGACGGCGTTGCGGTCCAGGGCATCGGCGTCCGCGTTGTCCCGGCGCCTCTGCGCCCCGAGCGCGTCCACCTCGGACCGGCGTCCGGGATCGAGGTCGTGGTACTCGGGCAGGTCCTCGATGCGCAGGTACATCGGGTTCAGGAAGCGGCGGGTCGAGGGGGAGTAGGGGGAGGAGACCACCGGGGGCGCCGGTGCGGTGGCGTGCAGCGGGTTGGACAGGACGTAGTCCCCGCCGTGCGCGGCGGTCTGGACGGCCAAGCCGGCCAGGTCGCGGAAGTCACCGAGTCCCCAGGAACGCGTCGAGCGGGTCGAGTAGAGCTGGACGGCCAGCCCCCACCCCCGCCGGGCCCTGAAGGTCTCGGCCGTGTCCAGCCGGTCGGGGACGACGATCAGCACCCCCTCGACGTCGATGCCGTCCTCGAGGCGGGCGACGAGGGTGTGCCAGCCCAGGGGCAAGTCGGCGGGCAGCCGGAACGTGGCGCGGCCGACCAGCGCGCCGTCGACCGGCTCGGGCTCGGTGAAGTCCTCGAGCTGTTCCAGGTCCCGGCTGCCGCCGTCCTCCAGGCGTGCCCGGAGGGTCACGGCGCTGCCGTGGGGGACGTGGACGGCCACGGAACCGCCGGAGCCGGCGTGGGCCACCGTGGTGGGGGGCAGCACCCTGGTCCAGGGCTCGACCCGGCGTCGTTCGATGGCCTCCTCCAGGCTGGCCCGGCCCTCGGGGTCCACGTGGCAGCCCAGGGCGTCCAGGACGGCGGCGAGGGTCCGGTCCGCCACGGGATGCTCCAGCCCGTCGTGCCCCCGGTAGGACGTCTGGACGCCGTAGGCGTGCGCCAGACGCTTCAGCAGGTCGCGGGCATCCGTCATGGCAGGTGGGCCTCTTTCACGTCCGGGAGCATCGGGGACTGCAGACGAGCCGGTCCCACAGTCCCGATTATGGCAGGGTGCCCGAGTCCCGGGTCACCGCACCCCAAGGGCGCGCCCCGCCCGGAGACGACCGTGGGGCCGGTCATCGACCGGCCCCACGGGGTGACCCGGTGGTGACCGGGGTGTTCAGTGCGCGAGGGGGGACTTGAACCCCCACGCCCTTGCGGGCACAGCGACCTCAACGCTGCGCGTCTGCCAATTCCGCCACTCGCGCGCACTGTCTGCCACCTCGAAAGGCAGCGTTGAATATCCTAGCACGCCCCAGGCCGTGCCGTTGACCACGTCCGGGACGGCAGAGGGTGGCGGGCGTCGATAGGGTGGTTCCCATGACCTCCGCGCCCCTCCCCGGCCCCGGCCTCCCGCAGGACTCCGCCTACCACGACGAGGTGGTCCGCATCTGCCGGGACCTGATCCGGATCGACACCTCCAACCACGGCGGCAACGTCTCACGCGGCGAGCCGGAGGCGGCCGAGTACTGCGCCGCGCTGATGCGCGCCGCCGGCATGGAGCCCCGGGTGTTCGAGTCCGCCCCCGGCCGGGCCTCCGTCATGGGGCGCGTGGCCGGCTGGGACCGCGAGGCCCCGGCCCTGGTGCTCCACGGGCACCTGGACGTGGTCCCCGCCGAGGCCTCCGAGTGGAGCGTGGACCCGTTCGCCGCCGAGCTCAGGGACGGCATGATCTGGGGCCGGGGGGCCGTGGACATGAAGGGCATGGACGCGATGATCCTCACCGTCCTGGGCGAGCTGCACCGTTCCGGCCGCCGGCCCCGTCGTGACCTCGTCGTCGCGTTCTTCGCCGACGAGGAGGCCGGCGGCGTGTACGGTGCCCGCTGGCTGGTGGACCACCACCCGGAACTCTTCGCCGGTGCCACGGAGGCCGTCAGCGAGGTCGGCGGGTTCTCCACGGAGATCCGGGGCCAGCGCGCCTACCTGCTCCAGACAGCGGAGAAGGGACTGGCCTGGCTGAACCTCACCGCCAGCGGAGCCCCCGGACACGGGTCCGGGGCCCATCCGGACAACGCGGTCACCCGGCTCTCCGGGGCCGTGCACCGGATCGGGCACCATGAGTGGCCCCTGCAGTACACGAAGACCACGCGGGCCCTGCTCGAACAGGTCGCGGAGATCTGCGGCGTGGAGTTCGACGAGACCGACCCCACCGCGCAGCTGGACGCCCTGGGCACCGCGGCCCGGTTCGTGGGCTCGACCCTGCGCAACAGCTCCAATCCGACCGGTCTCACGGCCGGGTACAAGCACAACGTGATCCCGGGACGTGCCGAGGCCACCCTGGACGTGCGCTTCCTGCCGGGCCAGGAGGAGGAGGTCATGGACGTGCTGCGCGAACTGGCCGGAGACGGCGTCGACTTCGCGCACGAGCACCGGGACATCTCGCTGGAGGTGCCCTTCTCCGGTGACCTCGTCGACCTGATGGTGCGGTGCATCCAGGCCGAGGACCCCGGCGCCCCGGTGCTGCCGTTCATGATGTCCGGGGGGACCGACAACAAGTCGCTGTCCCGGCTCGGGATCGCCGGTTACGGATTCGCCCCGTTGCAGCTGCCGGCCGACCTCGACTTCACCGGCCTGTTCCACGGCATCGACGAGCGTGTCCCGGTCCAGTCCCTGGTCTTCGGGTGCCGGGTCCTGGCCCGCATGCTCGAGCCGCGCTGACCCGCCGAGCCCGCCGGCCGCCCGGTTCCGGACCCGGCGTGAACCCACCCCCTGTCCCGACGGAAGGATCACCCATGTCCACCCCCGCCCATCCCCAGCTCGCCGCCGTCGGGACGGTGCTGACCGAGGACCTGCTGGCCGGCATCCGTGACCGGGCCGCCGGCTTCGACGAGGCCAACGCCTTCCCGCATGAGGACCTCGGGGCACTGGCCGCCGCCGGATACCTCGGCGCGCTGGCGCCCACCGGCGAGGGCGGACTGGGCTGGGACCTCTCGACCGTCGTCGCCGCCCAGCGGGTCCTGGCCATGCACTCCCCGGCCACGGCGCTGGCCGTGAATATGCACCAGATCTGGAACGGCGTGGCCTCCGTCCTGGCCCGCCGGGGGGACGACTCGCTGTCGTTCGTCCATCGCGAGTCGGCCGCCGGGGAGGTCTTCGCCTTCGGCATCTCGGAGGCGGGCAACGACGCCGTGCTGTTCGACTCCGACACGGTCGCCGAGCCCGTGGGCGACGGGTCCTACCGCTTCACGGGGACCAAGATCTTCACCACCCTGTCCCCGGCCTGGACCCGGCTGGGGGTCTTCGGCAAGACCCCGGACGGCGAGCAGCTGGTCTTCGGCTTCCTCGACCGCGCGGCACCGGGCTGGAGCGCCGATGCCTCCGCCTGGGACATGCTCGGCATGCGGGCCACCCACTCGCACACCACCCGCCTCGAGGGGGCGCTGGTCCCGGCCGAGCGGATCGTGCGGCACATCCCCACCGGCCCGAACGCGGACCCGCTGACGTTCGGCATCTTCGCCTCCTTCCTCACCCTGGTGGCCGCCGTCTACACCGGGATCGGGGACCGGGCGGTCGAACTGGCCGTGCAGAACCTGGGCCGGCGCACCTCGAAGGTCACGGGTCAGGCCCTGTCCCAGGACCCGGTGCTGCGCTACAAGACGGCGGAGGCGTCACTGCGCCAGCTCGCCGTGGACGCCCAGTTGCGCTCGGTCGCCGCGGACCTCGACGCCGGCGCGGACCTGGGCGCGGAGTGGTTCCCCCGCCTCGTGGCCGCCAAGACCCTGGCCGTCCGCACGGCGAAGGCCCAGGCGGACTTCGCCCTCGAGGCCTCCGGCGGGGCGGCCTATCATCGCGGCAACGAGCTGTCCCGGATCTACCGGGATGTCATGGCCGGGGTCTTCCACCCCTCGGACGACGAGTCCGCGCACACCACGCTGGCGAACTTCATGCTCGGCCCGCTGGAGTAGGGGTGCGGGTCAGGCCGGCAGCGTGGACTGCACCCGGATGATCCGCCGCCGCATCCAGTACCGGCGGGTGCCGCCGCGGTAGAGGATCGTGCGCTGCAGTTCCCACTTGCCGTACTCGGCGTGCTCCACCACCCGGCGCCGGGCCTCGGCGAGGGAATCCCGGGGGGCGACCGTCATCACGAGGTACTCCCAGTTGTTCCGCCGGCTGATCGAGTCCAGTCCGCTGGTCAGCTCGCGTTCCTGCATGGTTCTCCTCCCGGTTCCGACACATGGGGCCCCAGACGTGAAAACCCTATGCCAGACCTCGAGCGAGCGGCTACCGTGGGGGCCATGAGCATCGATCCGCGCGTGGCCCTGGAGGCCCTGGTTTCCGCATTCCAAGAACATCTGGCGGCCGCGACCGGCAAGCGTGACGATGACGATCCCGCGGTCGAGGCGGCGTTCTTCAGCGTGGCGGACGCCTTCGAGGCCTACGAGGACGCGCTCTATGCGGCGACCGGTGAGTTCACGCCCCTGGACGTCTACGACGATGACGATGACGATGACGACAGCGAGGACGCGCTGGAGGACGAGGACGACCTCGAGCCCATCGACTGATCGCCCGGGCCGCCGGGCTCTTCCTCCCGGGGGATGATCTTCCCCACGCCGCGGCGCCACGGCACGGTCGCGGGCCCGGTCAGGACCCGGTGGTGCCGTAGGGTTCTCTGATGTGAACTGGTTAGAAGCGATCATCCTGGGGCTGGTCCAGGGACTGACGGAATTCCTCCCCATCTCCTCCTCCGCCCACTTGAGGATCGTCGGGGAGTTCCTGCCGGGGGCCGCGGACCCGGGCGCCGCGTTCACCGCCATCACGCAGATCGGCACCGAGCTGGCCGTGCTGATCTTCTTCTGGAAGGACATCGTCCGGATCATCTCCCGGTGGTTCCGCTCCCTCACCGGCTCCGTGCCCCGCAACGATCCCGACGCCCGCATGGGCTGGCTGATCATCATCGGCTCCATCCCGATCGGCGTCGCCGGACTGCTCTTCGAGGACTACATCGACACCTCGTTCCGCTCGCTGTGGATCGTGGCCACCACCCTGATCGTCTTCGGCCTGCTGCTGGCCGTGGCGGACTCCCTGGGCCGCCAGGTCAAGCCGCTGGAGAAGCTGACCGTGCGCGACGGCATCCTCTACGGACTCGCCCAGATGATGGCCCTGATCCCGGGGGTCTCCCGGTCGGGCGGGACCATCACCATGGGCCTGGCGTTGGGGTACACCCGCGAGGCCGCCACCCGCTACGCCTTCCTGCTGGCGGTGCCGGCGGTGTTCGCCTCCGGGTTCTACAAGCTGTTCAAGGCCCTCAGCGAACCGGGCCAGCAGGGCGCCTACGGGATGGGGGAGACGTTGGTCGCGACGGTCGTGGCCTTCGTGGTGGGCTACGTCGTCATCGGCTGGCTCATGCGCTTCATCTCCACCAACTCATTCAAGCCCTTCGTCTGGTACCGCATCGGCCTGGGCGTGATGCTGTACGTCCTGCTCGGCCTGGGCGTCATCAGCGCCTGACCGCCGCCCACCGCCCGAAGAGCCTGTCCTGAACCCCGAGAAGCTGAGGAACACCGAGCACCACATGGAATCCTGGAACACGCCGCTGCCGGCACTGCTGCCCGTCCAGCCCGACCGGCTGAAGATCCACGACACCGCCGCGCAGTCGCAGCGCCACCCCGGGAACCTCGCCGAGGCCTCCCTGTACGTCTGCGGCATCACCCCCTATGACGCCACCCACCTGGGCCACGCGAACACCTACGTGGCCTTCGACCTGCTGAACCGGTACTGGCGCGCCTGCGGCCTGCCGGTGACCTACGTGCAGAACGTCACCGACGTGGACGACCCGCTGCTGGAGCGCGCCGAGGCCACCGGCGTGGACTGGCGTGAGCTCGCCGCCAGCCAGACCGAGCTGTTCCGCTCGGACATGGAGGCGCTCAACGTCCTGGCCCCCGACCACTACGTGGGGGCCACCGAGACCGTGGACTGGGTGGTGGGCGCCGTCGAGGCGCTCGTGGCCAACGGGACCGCCTACACCGTGCCGGGCACGGGGCCGGACCCCGACGGCGACGTCTACTTCTCGATCGAGGCCGCCGAGAGTGCCACGCACTGGACGCTGGGCAGCGTGGGCCGGCTGGACGCGGCCGAGATGGAACGGGTGTTCCCGGAACGCGGTGGAGACCCCGACCGGCCCGGCAAGCGCCATCCGCTCGATCCGCTGCTCTGGCGGGTGGCCCGGCCGGGCGAACCGACCTGGGACGGCGGGTCCCTGGGATCCGGTCGACCGGGCTGGCACATCGAGTGCTCGGCGATCGCCCGACGCCTGCTGCCGGTCCCGTTCACGGTCCAGGGCGGGGGGTCTGACCTGCGCTTCCCCCATCACGAGTTCAGTGCCGCCCACGCCACGGCCGGAGACGGCGAGCCGCTGGCGCAGGCCTTCGTCCACGCCGGGATGGTCGGACTGGACGGGGAGAAGATGTCGAAGTCCCTCGGCAACCTCGTCCTGGTCTCCGAGCTGCTCCGCTACGGTACGGAGGCGGCCGCCATCCGGACTGCCCTGCTGGCCAACCACTACCGCAGCGACTGGGAGTGGACCGATGACCAGCTGAGCCGCTCCACCGAGCGCCTGTCCCGGTGGCGGCGGTCGCTGGCCTCCGAGGAGTCCGGCGACGGGGTGTCCGTGCTGGCCGCGATGCACCGCTGCCTCTCGCAGGACCTCGACGCGCCCGCGGCCCTGGCGGAACTCGACGCCTGGGCCGAGCGTGCCGCCGCCCGCGGCACGGTCGGTTCCGCCCCGGCCCCGGGCCCGGCGACCCCGGACGTGCGGACCGTGGTCACCTCCCTGCTCGGGATCCAGCTCTAGGCTCCTCCGCCGCCCGCAGCCGGGCCCGGGAAGCACCGCGTGACGCCCCGCTCCAGCGGGGCGTCCGCCGAGGACCCGCCCACATGGACCCGGTAGCGGCCGTCGGGCGTGGTCCAGGTGCCGTCGGCCCGGTTCGCGAGGTCGCCGGGGTCGGTGGGTGCGACGTAGGAGAAGGGGTGGTTGGAGTCGGCCACGCCGATCCGCACCGAGACCTGCGTCCGCTCACCCGGCCGGAGGGTGACCTTCTCGAAGCCGACCAGGCGCCTCGCGGGCAGGGATGGAGGCCCGGGAGATGCCGGTGACGGGAGGGGGGTGAGGCCGAGGTCCCGGGTCGGCTGGGGGATGGTTCTCGGTCTGGAGAGGTGTTCCGCCCTCGAGAACCGGCAGCGCGCCAGCGCGCTGCGGTGATGGGTGAGCCCTTCCCGTCGATGCACCTGGAGGACTGCCCCTGAGGCGGCATCGACACCGGCCTGCGCGAGGATCGGACCCGTGACCGGGAGGATGCCGATGGCGTGTTCCGGTCCTCGCCGGATCCCTCCCGCCGGTTGCTGCCGACCCGCCAGCCCTGCGGCGGGATCAGTCCTGGCGCCGCCGGCGCAGGTACCGCTCGAACTCCCGGGCGATCGCCTCGCCCGTGGCCTCCGGGAGGTCCTCGGTGTCACGCGCCCGTTCGAGCTGCTCCACGTAGGCTGCCACGTCCGGGTCCTCACCGGCCAGCTCGTTGACCCCGCGTTCCCAGGCCTGGGCGTCCTCGGCGAGCGGCTTGAGGTCGATGGTGAGCTGGAGGATGTCCTCCAGCCGGCGCAGCAGCGCCAGCTCGGCCTTCGGCGAGGGGGCCTGCGAGACGTAGTGCGGGACGGTGGCCCACACCGAGACCGTCGGCAGGCCCGCCCGCGCGGCGGTGTCCGTGATGACCCCGACGATCCCGGTGGGTCCCTCGTACGTGGGGCGCCGCGCACCGAGCAGTTCACGCAGTTCGGGATCGGCGCTGGACGGCGAAGCCGGCAGTGGCCGGGTGTGGGGCACGTCCGCCAGCAGCGCCCCGAGCATTACCACCGCGTCCACGTTCTGCTCGGCCGCGTGGGTGAGCAGTTCCGCGGTGAACGCCTGCCAGCGGTAACTGGGCTCGGCCCCGCTGACCAGCAGCAGGTCGACGCCGTCCGGCCCGGTCGTGGCGCGGTACATGCGGGTCTGCGGCCAGGACAGCGTCCCGAGGCCGTCTGCGTCACGCACCACGGTGGGACGGGTGAACTGGTAGTCGTAGTAGTCCCCGTCGGTCAGGGAGCCGGCGGACGAGGCACCGAGCTGGCGTCGCAGCAACTCGATCGCGTCGGTGGCGGCCTCGCCGGCGTCGTTCCAGCCCTCGAAGGCGGCGACGAGGATCACCGGCCGGCGCCCGGAGACGGACCCGGCCAGGTGGTCGGGGAGCCCGCGGGGGTGGTTCCTGTCGTCCTTCTTCTCGTCCTGCGCCATGACAGCCACCCTAGACCCGTGCATCAGGGCCGTGCCAGACGTGAACCTGCCGTCCCGCTGCCGTGCGCCCCCCTAGACTGGAGGCCATGTCCACCCCTGATGAGGCCGCAGGCCGGCGCCGTCCAGACGCGATGCCCGCCGCCGTTTTCTGGGACATGGACGGGACCATCGTGGACACCGAACCCCTGTGGAACGAGAGCCAGCGGCGCCTCGTGGAGGAGGCCGGTGGCACCTGGACGCACGCCCTCGCGCAGTCGCTGGTGGGCCAGGCACTCGACCACGGCGCGCGGTTGCTGCAGCAGGCCGGGGTGCGCCTCGGCGTGGAGGAGATCATCGGCCACACCATGGGCGCTGTCATCGACGGCATCACCCGCTCCGTCCCCTGGCGACCGGGCGCCCGCGAGCTGCTCGCGGCACTGCGCGCGGCGGGCGTGCCCAGCGCCCTGGTGACCATGTCCCACGCGCCGCTGGCCGGCGTCGTCGCCGCGGCCATGCCCGCGGGGTCCTTCGAGTTCCTGGTCACCGGGGACATGGTGCTGCACGGCAAGCCCCACCCGGAGCCGTACGCCACGGCCTTCGACGTCATGGCCCGCCGGATGGACGGGCTGCAGCGGTCACGATGCGTGGCGATCGAGGACTCGTTGCCCGGCCTGGAGTCCGCCGCCGCGGCGGGACTGCCGGTCGTGGCCGTGCCGCACGTGATGCCCCTGCCGGCCGATCCCCGCTGGGAGCACTGGACCTCGCTGGCCGGACGTCTGCCGGCGGACCTGGCACGCGTGGCCCGCCGGCTGGCCGGCTGGCCGGACCGGTCCCTGGCACCCGTGGCCGGTGGCCCGCACGGAAGCACCCCGTGACCGGGCCCGCCCCGGCCGCCGGCGCGGACACGGGTCCACAGCGCAGCGGCATGCTCCGGCTGGGACGACTGCTCGGCGTCCCGGTCTACCTGTCCTGGAGCTGGTCGCTCATCGCCCTGTTCGTCGTGCTGCTGTTCGGGCCGCAGGTCGCCCGGTTGTTCCCCGAGCTGGGCTGGGGAGCCTACGGGATCGCGTTCCTCTACGCCGTCCTGCTGCTGCTCTCCGTCCTGGCCCACGAGCTCGCCCACGCCGGCAGTGCCCGCCTGTTCCGCTGGCCCACCACGGAGATCGTGCTGAACCTGTGGGGCGGGCACACCCAGTTCGGGGCCTTCCAGGCCAGCCCGGGCAAGTCCCTCGTCACGGCCCTGGCCGGACCGGCGGCCAATGTGGTCCTGGCCCTGGCCGGTCAGCTCCTGATGGCCACGTGGCAGCCGGACGGCGTCGCGAGCCTGCTGCTGGGCATCTTCACCTACGCCAACTGGCTGGTGGCGATCTTCAACGCCCTGCCGGGACTGCCGCTGGACGGCGGGCGCATCGTCGAGTCCGCCGTGTGGGCGATCACCGGTGACCAGGACCGCGGCACCATCGCCGCCGGCTGGGCCGGCCGGGTCATCGTGGCGGCCCTGGTGGTCGCCGTCGTGGTGGTGCCGTTGCTGCAGGGCAGGCAGGCGGACATCCCCCTGATCGTCATCCTCGTGATGGTCGGCTACTTCCTGTGGACCGGTGCCACGGAGGCGATCCGCGGGGCGCAGCTGAGACTGCGGGTTCCCACCCTGACCGCGGCCCAGCTCATGCACCCGGCCGTCGGCCTGCCGGCCACCATCACCGTGGCGGAGGTCCTGGACCGTCCGGCCGGTGCCCGCGCGGTCCTCGTCTCGCCCGCGGGAGTGCCGGAGGCCGTCGTCGACGAGGCGGCCCTGGCCTCCGTCCGGGACACCGAGGTGACCGTCGTCCCCGCCGCGGCCGTGGCGCGGGCGCTGTCGCCCGGAGCGGTCGTGCGGGCCACCGACGCCGGCCGTCCCCTCGTGGACCGGCTCGCCGCGGTGGACGGCGCCGAATACGCTGTACTGGCTCCCGACGGCTCGGTGTGCGGCGTCCTGCGCCAGCCCGACGTCGTCGCGTGGCTGACCACGGGCCGCACGCGCTGAGACGCCGGCCACCCCATCCACCAGGAAGACCCGCAACGCATGACCGACTCCACCAGCCCGTCCACCGCCCGGCCCGGACCGACCGGGGCCTCCGAGCGCCGCGGCCCGCTCCGGCCCGGACAGCGGGTCCAGCTCAAGGACGCCAAGGGACGGCTGAACACCATCACGCTCACCCCCGGTGGCCAGTTCCACAGCTACCAGGGGGTGCTGCGCCACGACGACCTGCTCGGCGGCCCGGACGGGGTGGTGGTGCAGAACTCCGCGGGCCACGACTACCAGGTGCTGCGGCCGCTGCTGAGCGACTTCGTGCTGTCCATGCCCCGCGGGGCGACGGTGGTGTACCCCAAGGACGCCGGCCAGATCGTCCAGATGGCCGACATCTTCCCCGGTGCGCGGGTGGTGGAGGCCGGCGTCGGTTCGGGCGGGTTGTCGATCTCCCTGCTGCGGGCCGTCGGTGACCTCGGTGAACTGCACTCCTACGAACGGCGCCCCGAGTTCGCGGACGTGGCCCGCGCCAACGTCCAGACGTTCTTCGGCGGCGAGCACCCGGCGTGGCAGATCCACCTGGGCGATGCCCAGGAGGAGATGACGCGCGTGCACGCCCCGGGCAGCGTGGACCGCGTGGTGCTGGACATGCTGGCCCCGTGGGAGTGCCTGGACGCGGTGGCCACCGTGCTGACCCCCGGCGGGGTGTGGCTCAACTACGTGGCCACCGCCACCCAGCTGTCCCGGGTCGCCGAGGCCATCCGGGCGGACGGCCGGTTCACCCAGACGGAGGCCTCCGAGACGATGGTGCGCGGCTGGCACCTGGACGGCCTGGCCGTGCGCCCCGACCACCGGATGGTCGCCCACACCGGGTTCCTGATCACCTGCCGGCGGCTGGCCTCGGGGGAGGAGGCCCTGCAGCTGAAGAAGCGGTCCAAGGTCTCCGAGTTCTCCGCCGAGGACATCGAGGCGTGGCAGCCGGCCGACGAGTCCCGCTGGACCCCCCAGGCCCTGGGGGAGCGACCGGTGACGGACAAGAAGGCCCGCAAGGCCGCCAAGGAGGCCGCATCCATGGAACAGCGCGGGGCGCTGCGCCACCTCGAGGACCTCTGAGGGACGAGCCCGGCCCGTCGCGCCTAGGATGGACGGGCAAGGCCGACGGGGCACCCGCCCTAGCCCCTCGACCGGAAAGGCACTCGTGAGCGATTCCCTGCCCGGCACCGGCGCCGAGAGCGCGGTGGACCCCGCCCTGGCGAGCCAACTGGACGCCGCCAAGCGCCGTTCGGCCGCCCTGGTGGAGAAGAACCGGACGCTGGAGTACCAGCTGGAGACGGCCTCGCGGAACAACCGCCGCATGGTCGACCTGCTGGAGACCACCCGCGACGAGATCACCGTGCTGAAGAAGGCCCTGGAGATGGACGGGGAGGCACCGTTCAGCTTCGCGACCGTCCTGCAGGTGCACCCGGCGCGTGAGGCCGTCGAGGGCGTCGAGATCGCCGCGACGGTCCAGGGCGGGGTGGACGTGCTGCACAACGGCCGCCGCATCCGGGTGGCGGTCTCGCCCCTGCTGGACGAGGCCAGGATCACCCAGGGCTGCGACGTGCTGCTCAACGACTCCCCCGTGATCGTGGCCGTCGTGGAGGGGGAGCGCACCGGCGAGCTCGTACGGGTCAAGGAGACCCTGGACGGGGGACTGCTGGTGGTCGTAGGCCGCGGTGACGAGGAACGCGTGGTCCGCCGGGCCGAGCGGCTGGTCGCGGAGCGGGTCCGTGTCGGTGACGCCGTCACCCTGGACGCGCGCACCGGGTACGCCCTGGACCTGGTCCCGCTCACCGAGGTCCAGGACGTGGTCCTCGAGGAGGTGCCCGACGTCAGCTACGAGGACATCGGCGGACTCGGCGAGCAGATCGAGCAGATCCGCGACTCGATCGAGCTGCCCTTCCTGCACCCGGGCCTGTACCGCGAGCACGGCCTCAAGGCGCCCAAGGGCATCCTGCTCTACGGCCCGCCCGGTACCGGCAAGACCCTGATCGCCAAGGCCGTCGCCTCCTCGCTGGCGGCGCGGTCCACGGAGGAGGCGCGGTCCTACTTCCTCAACATCAAGGGCCCCGAGCTGCTGAACAAGTACGTGGGGGAGACCGAACGGCACATCCGCACCATCTTCGCCCGTGCCCGGGAGAAGGCCTCCGACGGCTATCCGGTGGTGGTGTTCTTCGACGAGATGGAGTCCCTGTTCCGCACCCGCGGCTCCGGGATCTCCTCGGACGTGGAGACCACCATCGTCCCGCAGCTGCTGGCCGAGATCGACGGCGTCGAACGCCTCGACAACGTGATCGTCATCGGCGCCTCCAACCGCGAGGACATGCTGGACCCGGCGATCCTGCGGCCCGGCCGGCTGGACGTGAAGATCCACGTCTCCCGGCCCGACGCCACCGGCGCGGCGGACATCTTCGGCAAGTACCTCACCACCCGGCTGCCCCTGCACGCCAGCGAGATCCAGCGCACCGGGGGGCGCCAGGCCGCCGTCGACGCCATGATCGCCGCCGTCACGGCACACCTCTACAGCCGCGGACCGGAGACCGAGTACGTGGAGGTGACCTACGTGGACGGCAGCACCCGCACCCTGCACTTCGGCGACTTCGCCTCCGGGGCCGTCATCTCGTCGATCGTGGACCGTGCCAAGAAGCACGCCATCAAGGACTACCTCGCCGCGGGCCGGGACGAGGCCGCCAAGGGCCTGACCACCGGTCACCTCCTGCAGGCCGTCCAGGAGGAGTTCGCCGAGCAGGAGGACCTGCCGAACAACGCCTCCCCGGAGGAGTGGGCCCGGATCGCCGGGCACCGCGGCGGCCGCGTGGCGTCCCTGCGGATGCTGGTGCGCGACCGGCTGCCCTCCGCCCAGGACCACGGCGACGGCCGGGCCCCGGGGGCGACCACGTGAGCCACGTGCCGCCCGCACCCGGACGCCCGGGGGGACCGTCCGGCGTCGCGCCCGCGTGGCGCGGCCAGCGCGGGCTGGTCCCGGACGACGCCGTCCTGCCGGCCGGTCGGGACACCGCCGGCTGGGGCGTGCACCGGGTGATGGGCATGGAGACCGAGTTCGGCGTGCACGCCCCGGACAACCCGGGGGCGGGGCACACCGTGCTCTCCACCGAGGTGGTGAACGCCTACGCGGACGTGGTCACCGCCGAGGGGGGCTCCGTGGCCGGGACCGAATGGGACTACGGGGAGGAGTCCCCGCTGGTGGACGCCCGCGGCTGGCAGCTGCCCCGCTCGGCCGCCCACCCCACGCAGCTGACCGACCGGCCCCTGACGGACGACGACGGCAACCCCGTGCACCTGGTCATGAACCTCGTGCTGCCCAACGGCGCCCGGTTCTACGTGGACCACGCCCACCCCGAGTACTCCGCGCCGGAGACCACCAACCCGCTGGACGCCATGGTCTGGGACCAGGCGGGGGACCGGGTGGCCCTGGCGGCCTCCCGGCGGATCGCCCAGGCCCCGGGCGAGCCCCAGGTGCTGCTGTACAAGAACAACACGGACAACAAGTCCGTCTCCTACGGCGCGCACGAGAACTACCTCGTGACCCGTGCCCTGGACTTCGACGAACTCGCCGCCCGGCTCCTGCCGTTCTTCGCGGCCCGCCAGGTGGTCTGCGGCGCGGGCCGGGTGGGGATCGGGACGACCGGCCGCACGCCGGGCTTCCAGATCAGCCAGCGGGCCGACTTCTTCGAGGAACAGGTCGGCCTGGAGACCACGATCCGCCGGCCGATCGTCAACACCCGCGACGAACCCCACGCGGACCAGGAACGGTACCGGCGGCTGCACGTGATCATCGGGGACGCCAACCTGTCCCAGTACGCCACGTGGCTGCGGTGCGGGATGACCGCCCTGGTGCTGTCCATGATCGAACTGGGCACGTGCCCGGTGCTCGAGCTGAGGGACCCCGTCGAGGCCCTGCAGTCGATCAGCCACGACCCCACCCTGGGCACCACGGTCGGACTGGTCGACGGCCGCCGGCTCACGGGCCTGGACCTGATGGACCTGTACCGGGACGCCGCCGCCGCGCACGTGGAGCGGTTCGGCATGACCGACCCGGCCACCCTCGACGTCCTGCAGGCCTGGGGGGAGACCCTCGAGCTGCTCCGCACGGATCCGGCCGCGCTGGCCGACCGGCTGGACTGGGTGGCCAAGCACCAGCTGCTCTCGGGCTACCGCCAGCGCCACGGGGTGGGCTGGGACGACCCGCGCATCGGCATGCTGGACCTGCAGTACGCGGACCTGCGGCCGGACAAGGGGCTGCACGCCGCCCTGGTCCGCCGGGGCTCGATGCGCACCCTCGTGCCCGAGGAGACGGTCCAGCGGGCCGTGCACACCCCGCCGGAGGACACCCGCGCGTGGGCGAGGGGCCGGACGGTGGGCGTCTTCGGCCAGCACGTCGTGGGCGCCAGCTGGGACACGCTGCTGCTGCGCCGGGACGGCGAGGGCCGACTGTACCGCTTCCACCAGCGCGAGCCGCTCTCGGCCACGGCCCAGCAGATGGCCGGGGTGTACGACGACGGCGCCGCACCCGGGTCCTTCGACCGCCTGCTGGCGGCCCTGTCCGGAGCCCAGGAGGACCCGCGGGCGTAGGCTGGGGGAACCCGACAGACGCAGGAGGCATGATGTCACAGCAGTACAGCGGATCGAGGTCCGAGCGCGAGGAGGACCTCCCGGAGCCGGCTCCGGCCCCCGCGGGCGGCTCCGCGCAGGCAGGTACCACCGACCTGGACAGCCTGCTGGACGAGATCGACTCGGTGCTGGAGACCAATGCCGAGGAGTTCGTCAAGGGCTTCGTCCAGAAGGGCGGGCAGTAACCGCCCATGGACCGCAGGATCTATGGCGTCGAGACCGAGTTCGGCGTGCACTACTCCCACCCGGGAGCCCGTCCGCTGACCCCGGAGGAGGTGGCCCGCTACCTCTTCCGCCCCGTGGTCGAGTGGGGGCGGTCCTCGAACGTCTTCGTCTCCAACGGGTCCCGGCTCTACCTGGACGTGGGCTCCCACCCGGAGTACGCGACCGCCGAGTGCTCCACCCTGGACGAACTGGTCGCGGTGGACAAGGCGGGCGAGGTGATGATGCAGCAGCTCATCGACCAGGCAACGGAACGGATGGCCGCGGACGGATTCACCGGGACCATCTACCTGTACAAGAACAACGCCGACTCCGCCGGCAACTCCTACGGCTCCCACGAGAACTACCTCCTGAACCGGCGCACCGAGTTCCGCCGCCTGTCCGAGGCCCTGATCCCCTTCCTCATCACCCGGCAGCTGTACGCCGGGGCCGGGAAGGTGGTGGCGCCGCGCACCGGGGACACCGACCCCGGCACCCTGGACCGGGACCGGCCGGACGGTGCGCACTTCGCCTTCTCGCAGCGCGCCGACCACGTCATGGAGGGCATCTCCTCGGCCACCACCCGTTCGAGGCCGATCATCAACACGCGCGATGAACCGCACGCCGACGCCGCGGAGTACCGGCGCCTGCACGTGATCGTGGGGGACTCGAACATGTCCGAGACCACCCAGCTGGTCCGTTTCGGCGCGACGGACCTGATGCTGCGGATGATCGAGGCCGGCACGCCCCTGGGCGACCACCAGCTGGAGAACCCCATCCTGGCGATCCGCCAGGTCTCGCACGACCTCACCGGCACCGCCGAGCTGTCCCTACGCTCGGGACAGCGCCGGTCCGCGCTGCAGCTGCAGCGGCACTACCTGGAGCAGGCCACCGCGTTCGTCGAGCGGCACGGGGCCCACCACGACCGCCTCGACGCCGTGCTCGACCTGTGGGAACGGGCCCTGGACGCCGTGGAGCGCCAGGACCCCGCGGGCATCGACACCGAGATCGACTGGGCGATCAAGCAGCGGTTCCTGACCCGCTACGCCGACCGGCACGGGCTCGACTGGGATTCCGCCCGGCTGGCCCAGCTCGACCTGTCCTACCACGACATCACCCCCGGACGGGGCCTGTTCACGCTGCTGCAGTCCCGCGGGGCGGCGGCCCGTTTCCTGGACGACGACACCGTCCGACAGGCGGTCGACACCCCCCGGCCACGACGCGCGCCGCACTGCGGGGACGGTTCATCCAGGCGGCCCGCGAGTCCGGGCAGTCCTATGCCGTGGACTGGACGCACTTGAAGCTCTCCGACCGGCCCCTGCTGACCGTCACCACCAAGGACCCGTTCCAGACCTCGTCCGAGCGGCTGGACGAACTGCTGCGGTCCATCCCGTCACCGGACCACGCCCCGGCCAAGGGACACCGGGACGGCGATGCGTCCAGCATCCCTCCAGTGTGACGTGGCACAGTAGAGTGTCCGGGTCCCACCCCGGAGAGGGTTCCTCGGCGCCGCCCGCGCCGCGGGCCCGCTGGCACTACCGAAGGATCCCATGACTGGTACCGCCCCCCGTTCCGCACCCCGCTCCCTGACCCGGTCCCCGCGCCGTCTGCGGGCGGCCGCGCCCCTGGGGCTCGCCCTGGCCGGGGCGCTGCTGCTGGCCGGCTGCGCCGAACCGGAGGCACGCGGCGCCGGGGACAAGGAGGCCCTCAAGCCGGTCTCGCTCTCGGTCGCCGATGACGGCAGCCCGGAGGTCACCGTGGACGGGGAGATCGAGACCGACCAGGTCTCCTCCCGCGTCCTGAAGGACGGGGACGGGGAGGAGATCGAGCCGGGGGACGTCGCCATGGTCCAGACCGCCGTGGTGGACCCGGCCACGGGCGAGGTCACCGCGGACAACTTCACCCAGGGCTCGGAGGCGGTCCACCTCACGGAGGGGCTGAAGCAGGCGAACGAGGTCCTGTACAACATGATCGACCAGAACCGGGTCGGGGCGCAGGTCGCCTTCTTCATGCCCGCCGGGCAGCAGGGCCAGGGCGCCAAGGACCAGCTCATGGTCTTCCAGATCGCCGGGGCGAGCCCGGCCCGCGCCAACGGGGAGTCCGTCGGGGACATCGACCCGAAGCTGCCCGCGGTGACGCTGGACGAGGAGTCCGGTGAGCCCACCATCGCCACGCCCGAGGGCAAGGCTCCCCAGGACCTGGTGGTCCAGCCACTCATCCAGGGCGAGGGTGCCGAGGTGGGAGCCCAGGACTACGTCACCGTCCAGTACAAGGGCATCAAGTGGTCAGACGGTGAGGAGTTCGACTCCTCCTGGTCCCGGGACGAGCTCTCCGGCTTCCAGCTGACGGGCGTGATCGAGGGATGGACCGAGGGCCTGCAGGGCCAGAAGGTCGGCTCCCAGGTCCTGCTCGTCGTGCCGCCGGCGAAGGGCTACGGCGGTTCCGAGCACGAGCTGGCCAAGGAGACCCTGGTCTTCGTCGTCGACATCATCCACGCCATGCCCCCGGCCCAGCCGGCCGAACAACCCCAGGGCGGCGCCGGGAAGTCCACGGAGGGGGCCTCCGCCGAGCCCTCCCCGTCCGCCTCGGAGTAGTCCCGGACCCGGCCGGCCCCCTGCCGAGTCTTCAGTAGGATGGGCTGACGCACCTCCCCCCACCTGGAAGGAATCCCACCCATGTCCTTCGGACAGCGCAACTATGACCGTTCCCGCCCTGAGATCGAGTTCCCGGGGGAGACCCCGCCGGAGGACCTCGTCATCGAGGACCTGATCGAGGGCTCCGGTCCCGCCGTGCAGGCCGGGGACAATGTCGAGTGCCACTACGTGGGGGTCGCCTGGTCCACCGGCGCCGAGTTCGACGCCTCCTGGAACCGCGGACAGCCGCTGCCCTTCACGGTGGGCGTCGGCCAGGTCATCAAGGGCTGGGACGACGGGCTGCTGGGCATGAAGCCCGGGGGACGCCGCCGGCTGGAGATCCCGCCGCACCTGGCCTACGGGGACAACGGCGCCGGCGCCGAGATCGGCCCCGGGGAGACCCTCATCTTCGTCGTGGACCTCGTCGACGTCCGCTGATCCCCGGCGTGAGCGCACCCTCCTCTCCGGACCCGGCCTTCCAGCCCCCGGCCACGGAGCGCATCGTCTCCGTGCTGTGGCTGCTGCTCGCCCATGAACGCCGCGGTGTCACGAAGGACTCCCTGCGCCGCTACGTGGACGGGTATGCCGCCGCGACCTCGGAGCAGGCCTTCGAGAAGATGTTCACCCGGGACAAGGAGGTCCTCAAGGACATCGGGGTGCCCCTCAGGGCCCACGAGGTCCAGGAGACCGGGAACTGGGAGGGTGCGGAGCGTGCCGACGAGGTGCGCTACCGCATCGACCCCGAGCAGATGTACCTGCCGCACGTCGACTTCACCAATGCCGAGCGCCTCGCCCTGGTGCGGGCCCGCTCGGCGTGGCAGGGCTCCGACGTCGACCGTGCCGTGGTCCGTGCCCTCGGCAGGCTCGATGCGGGGGAGGACTGGGTGGCGGCCACCTCCACCTCCGACCACGAGGCCTTCGGGGCCCGGCTGGCCGGTGCCGACCGGACCCTCACCGCCCTGGCCGATGCGGTCCGGGGCCAGTCCGTCATCGCCTTCGACTACCGCACCGCCGGTGCGCCGGAGGCGCACCGGCGTACCGTGCGTGCCTGGGCCCTGACCAACCCCACGGGCGTCTGGTACCTCGTCGGCTGGGACCTCGACCGGCAGGCCCAGCGGACGTTCCGGCTCACGCGCATGGAGTCCGAACCCCGCCCGGCCACGGACGGCGGGCGCCCTGCCCCCGGGCGGCCCGCGGGCTTCGACCTGCAGGCCGTCCGCGACCTCGTCTCCGGTGAGCGGGAACCGGCCACGGTGGACCTGGAGCTGCGCCCCGGCCGGGCGGTCGGTCTGCGCCTGGGCGCCGAGCCCCGGGGGACCACCCGTGACGGCTGGGACCGGGTGAGCCTGAGATACACCCGCTCCGCCGAACTGGCCGGCACCGTCGCCGCGGCCGGACCCACCGCGCGGGTCCCGGCCACCTCGGCCGCGGTGCGCGACGCCGTCGTGCGCCTGCTGGACGGCGCCCTGGCGGCCCACCGGTTGCCCGTCCCGCCGTATGAGCTGGTCGAACCGCGACGCCGCCGCAACCGCCGCAGTGACCGGGACAGGGTCGCGACCATGGTGGACGTCATCGGGCTGATCAACCAGCGCGGGGCCATGCCCCGCACGGAGCTGGCGGAGCGGCTCGACGTCACCGACGCGGAACTGGAGAGGATCCTCCAGGAGCTCCAGTTCTGCGGCATGCCAGAGCGGTACTTCGCCGGCGAGCAATTCGAGGTCGAGGACCAGGACGGACGGATACGCATCAGCCAGGCGGAGGACCTGTCCGGTCCGCTGCGGCTGAGCATCCCGGAGGCCGGCGCCCTGCTCGTCGGGCTGCGCGCCTCCGCGGGCATCCCCGGACTGTCCGAGGAGGAGCGTGCCGCGGCCCGGACGGCGCTGGCCAAGATCGTGGCCGCGTCCGGCCCCGAGGTGGAGCGCGCGGCGGACGGCATCAACGCCCGGTTCGACTTCGGCCCCTACGCCGACGTGGCGGGGCGACTGCACGCCGCGGTGCGGGAGCGCCGGGTGCTGACCATCACGTACCACGCCGCCGGGCGGGACGAGCAGAGCCGGCGCGAGGTCGAGCCCCTGCGGATCACCACCCAGGGTGGGCACGGCTACCTCCAGGCGTGGTGCCGGCAGCAGGAGGGCCTGCGCAACTTCAGGCTCGACCGGATCGGGGAGATCGAGGAGACCGGGGAGACCCACGCCGGTCGGCAGGTGGCCCTGGACGGGCCGTTGTTCTCCCCGCACGGCGCCGAGAGCACCGCCCACGTGCTCTTCGCCCACCGGATCCGGGACCTGGCCGACGGGTTCCGCCCCGAGCGCACGGCCACGCTGGCGGACGGGTCCGTGGTGGCCGAGGTCCGCCTGGCCTCCGCGGACTACGCGCGCGCCCAGGCCGCCCGGCACGGGGGCGAATTCCGCGTGCTGCAACCGGCGTCACTCGTCGACGCGGTGACCGGCTGGCTCGCGGAGGCCAGGGCCGGTTATGACGTGCCCGAGGCGTTCCCGCCCAGCCCCGTGCCGTAGACTCGAACCGTTCAATCGAAAGGACGTCCTCATGTTCGCCGGACTCCAGGGATGGCAGCTCGTCATCATCATCGCCCTGGTGCTGCTGTTGTTCGCAGCGCCCAAGCTGCCCGCAATGGCCCGCAACCTCGGGCAGTCCATGCGGATCTTCAAGTCCGAGGTCAAGCAGATGAAGGACGACGACGGACACGGCAGGAGCGCGGGCCAGGACGACTCCGCCCCGGTCGAGGGACGCATCGTCGACGGTGGCCAGGCCGACGCCCCGCGCACCGGTGACCGCCGCACCACCGGTTCCGACGACCAGAAGTAGGCGGGCGGTCCGCACTCCATGTCGACCGCTTCCGAGGCCGGCCGCTCCCGGCGCGTCCGCGTGTCCCGGAGGAAGAACCCCGACGGGCAGATGCCCCTCAAGGACCACCTGCGGGAGCTGCGCAACCGGCTGATCATCGCCGGCGTCGGGCTGTTGCTCGGCGCCATCGTCGGTTTCATCATCTACCAGCCGTTCTTCTCGGCCCTGATCGACCCGGTCCACCGACTCTCGGACGAGGGACGGATCGTGACCGTGGCCTTCAGCGCCGTGGGCCAGCCCTTCGACATCATGCTGCAGGTCGCGCTCTTCGTGGGCGTGGTCATCTCCAGCCCCGTGTGGCTCTACCAGCTCTGGGCCTTCGTGGTCCCCGGGTTGAAGAAGAAGGAGAAGCGCTACGCGCTGGGATTCATCGCAGCGGCCGTCCCGCTGTTCGTCCTCGGCGTCGTGCTGGGCTGGCTCGTGCTGCCGGAGGCCGTCCAGTTCTTCGTGGGCCTGTCCCCGGAGGGCACGGCGAACGTCATCACCGCGGACGTGTACATCCCGTTCGTGCTGCGGCTGTTCCTCGCCTTCGGAGTGGCCCTGGTGCTGCCGGTCGTGCTGGTCGGCCTGAACATGCTCGGGGTGCTGCCCGGGCGGCAGATCCTCAAGCACTGGCGCATCACGGTCTTCATCATCGCCCTGATCGCGGCCCTGGCCGCGCCGGGGTCCGATGCGATGACGATGTTCTACCTGGCCATCCCCCTGGTGCTGCTCTTCGGCGTGGCCATCGTCATCTGCCTGATCAACGACCGGCGCCGAGCCCGGCGCATGGCGCGGCTCGAGCAGGACAACGAGGACTACCTCGGCACCGGGCCCACGCCACTGCGGGACCTCTGACCCCGCACGTCCCGGGGGGACCGCAGGAGGGCCATGTCCTAGGCTGGGTGCATGGCACCTTCCGCGGATGACACCACCGGCCGGCTGAGCCCCGCGGAGCGGTACGCCGCAGCCCGCCGCCGCACCGCCGAGGCGAAGACGGAGCTGGGCCGGTTCACCGCCACGCTGGACTTCCCGCTGGATCCCTTCCAGGACCAGGCCTGCCGTGAGCTCGAGGCCGGCAACGGCGTGCTCGTGGCCGCCCCCACCGGGGCCGGCAAGACCGTGGTGGGCGAGTTCGCGATCCACCTGGCCCTCGCCGCCGGCCAGAAGGCGTTCTACACCACCCCGATCAAGGCGCTGAGCAACCAGAAGTACCAGGACCTCGTCGCCACCTACGGCACGGAACGGGTGGGCCTGCTCACCGGGGACACCGCCATCAACTCGCACGCCGACGTGGTGGTGATGACCACCGAGGTGCTGCGCAACATGCTCTACGCGGACTCCGACACCCTGGTCAACCTCGGTTTCGTGGTCATGGACGAGGTGCACTACCTGGCCGACCGGTTCCGCGGCGCGGTGTGGGAGGAGGTCATCATCCACCTGCCCGAGCACGTGCAGCTGGTCTCGCTCTCCGCCACGGTCTCCAACGCCGAGGAGTTCGGTGCCTGGCTGGACACCGTCCGCGGCTCCACGGCCGTGGTCGTCTCCGAGCACCGGCCCGTGCCCCTGTGGCAGTACGTCATGGCCGGGACTCAGCTGTACGACCTGTTCGCCACGGAGGTCGCCTTCGACGAGATCGGCCCGGACACCCCGGTGCGGGACCCCGCGGATCCCGACGCCGGCGCCACGGGCACCCCGCAGCCCACCGGTCAGCTCGTGCTCAACCCCGAGCTGGCGCGGCTGGCCGAGGACCAGCGACGGCGCGAGGAACGCAGCGACTGGGGCCGGCCGAACCGTCAGCAGTACGGCGGCGGCCGCGGCGGACGCGGGGGCGGGCCCCGGGGGCGAGGCCGGGGCGGGGGAAAGCCCGGCCGGGGACAGCGGAACACGGCGTCCCCGGGCTACGGACGCCGTGAGGACGTCACCACCACGCGGTACGACGGCGGTGGATCCGGTGGACCGGGCCCGGCCGGAGGTCGGCACGAGGCTCCGCAGCGCGTCCGCAGCGACCTGCGCGTGTCCCGTCCGGGCATGGTCCGCACCCTGGAACGCGAGGGCCTGCTGCCCTGCATCACCTTCGTCTTCTCGCGCGCCGGGTGCGACGGTGCCGTGGAGCAGTGCCTGTGGGCCGGACTGGACCTGACCACCCCGGGGGAGAAGCAGCAGATCCAGTCCGTGGTGGACGAGGCCGCCGGGTCACTGCCGCCCGAGGACCTGGACGTCCTGGGGTTCTGGGGCTGGCGCGACGGGCTGTCCCGGGGCTTCGCCGCCCACCACGCCGGCATGCTCCCG
Source organism: Citricoccus sp. CH26A (assembly GCF_000224415.1). Classification (GTDB taxonomy): domain Bacteria; phylum Actinomycetota; class Actinomycetes; order Actinomycetales; family Micrococcaceae; genus Citricoccus. Next base: position 258,555 of record NZ_AFXQ01000001.1, read on the forward strand.
CCGTTCAAGGAGGTCGTGGAGAAGCTGTTCGGCGCCGGCCTGGTCAAGGTCGTCTTCGCCACCGAGACCCTGGCCCTCGGGGTGAACATGCCGGCCCGCACCGTGGTGATCGAGAAGCTGGAGAAGTTCAACGGCGAGGCCCACGTCAACATCACCGCGGGGGAGTACACCCAGCTGACCGGTCGGGCGGGACGCCGGGGGATCGACGTCGAGGGCCACGCCGTGGTGCTCTGGCGGCCCGGGCTGGATCCGGCCGCCGTGGCCGGGCTGGCCTCGCGCCGGACCTACCCGCTGAACTCCTCGTTCCGGCCCACCTACAACATGTCCGTGAACCTCATCGCCCAGTTCGGCCTCGAGCGCTCCCGCACCATCCTGGAGTCCTCGTTCGCCCAGTTCCAGGCGGACCGCTCGGTCGTGGGCCTGGCCCGCGAGGTCCGCAGCCGCGAGGAGTCGCTGGCCGGCTACGAGAAGTCCATGACCTGCCACCTGGGGGACTTCACCGAGTACGCCCGGCTGCGCAAGGAACTCTCGGAGGCGGAGAAGGACTCCTCCAAGGGCCGCCACCGCGCCCGCCAGCGGGCGGTCAAGGAGTCCCTGGCCAACCTGCTTCCCGGGGACGTCGTCGAGGTGCCCGGACCGCGCCGGCTGGGCACCGTCGTCGTGGTGTTCCCCGCCGGCAACCCGGCGAACCCGCGGGTCGGCGTGATCACCCAGCAGGCCCAGCTGCGCCGCATCTCCACCGAGGACCTCGATGCCCCCGTGGACCCGGTGGCCGGGGCCAGGCTGCCGCAGAACATCCAGGTGAAGACCCCCAGCCAGCGCAAGGACATCGCCTCCGCCATGCGGGCGGCCCTGCGCGAGCACCGACCGGCTCCCGGTGGCCGGTCCACCGCGGGCTTCCGGTTCCGGGACGAGGGAGCCGGGGAACGGGTCGAGGAGCTGAGGCGGCAGTTGGAGCGGCACCCCTGCCACGGGTGCCGGGACCGCGAGGAGCACGCCCGCTGGGCCGAGCGCTGGTGGAAGCTGCGCAAGGAGGTGGACCAGCTCTCCGCCCGCATCGCCGGGCGCACGAACACGATCGCCCGCGCGTTCGACCGGCTGACCGGCCTGCTCACCACCTACGGCTACGTGGACGCCGAGGCCGCGGTGGCCGGCGCCGTGGCGGGGACCACGGAGTCCCCGGGGGTGACCGCCTCCGGTCAGACGCTGCGCCGGATCTACGGCGAGCGGGACCTGCTGACCTCCCTGCTGCTCGAGGACGGCCTGGCGCGCGAACTCGACCCGGAGGAACTGGCCGGTTTCGCGGCCCTGCTGGTCTACCAGGCCAAGGGCGACGAGACCGTGGGCATCCCGCAGATGCCCACCGCCCGGCTCCAGGAGGTCCTGGACCGCACCGGTGAGCACTGGTACGAGCTCCAGCTGGCCGAACGGGGTGCCCAGCTCGAACCGACGCCCGAGCCGGACGCCGGGTTGGTCTGGCCCATCCACCGGTGGGCCCGGGGACGGAACCTGCGCGACGCCCTCAAGGGCACGGACCTCGCCGCGGGGGACTTCGTGCGGTGGGCCCGCCAGGTGATCGACCTGCTGGACCAGCTCTCCAAGGTGCCGGGCCACCCCGGGCTGCCACGCCAGTGCCAGCGTGCCGTGGATCTCATCCGCCGCGGCGTGGTCGCGTACTCTAGTGTGGATACGCTGGACGGATGACCACTCTCTACGTCAACGGCACCATCCACTCCACGTCCGACCCCTACGCCACGGCCGTGCTCGTGGACGGCGGGTCCGTCGCCTGGGTCGGAGCCGATGACACCGCCGAGCAGATGCGGCAGCGCACCGGGGCGGACTGGGAGGTCGTGGACCTCGATGAGGCCCTCGTGGTCCCCGCCTTCGTGGACTCGCTCGGCCCGGCCACCGGTGCCGATCCCGCCTCGTCGGGGGCGTTCCTCTCGGTGACCGTCAGCGCCGCCGGTTCCGTCAGCGCCGCCGGTTCCGTCAGCGGCGACGGCGCCGCCACCGTGACCTACCTGCCGGTCGAGGCCGGCCGGGTGCCCCGGTCACCCGAGGAGGCCCGCGTCGCGGCGGGGGAGTGTGACACCGGGGGTGCGGCCGTGGCCGGACTGGCCGCCGTCGTGGGGCCGACGGGCCTGGACGCGCGGACCGCGGCCGGACTGGCCGACGTGGCCACCGAGGCCGGCGTCCAGGTGTACTTCCTGCCGGAGGACGCCGAGGGCCTGGAGGCCGTGATCGTCGCCGTCGCCGGGGCCGCCGAGGCCCAGGGACAGGCCGCCACCGGGCGGGCCCGGCACCGCGTCGCGTGGAATGGCCCCGTTCCGGAGTCCACGATCGAGCACCTCAGCCGTCTGGGCGTGTCCGTGACCGTGGTCCCGGACGCCACCGGTGCCGTCCTCGCGCCCGTCGCCTCGTTGCTTGCCCGGGGGGTTCCGGTCTGCCTCGGCACCGGGGCCGGGTCCCGGGACCTCTGGTCGGCCGTCCGGGCCTGCCTCGAGCACGGGGACCCGGACCAGCGGATCTCCGCCCGGGCCGGTTTCACCGCCGCCACCCGGGCCGGGCTGCGCGCGCTGCCAGCCGCCGTCGCCGACCGGTTCGGGACGGCCGGCCGGATCGCGCCGTCCGCCCCGGCCACGTTCGGCATCTGGGCCACGGAGGCGCTCAGCGTGCAGGCACCGGATGGACGCGTGGCCGCCTGGAGCACCGACACCCGCGCCGGGACCCCGCTGCTTCCGGTCCTCGAGGAGGGCACCGCCGCCCCACGGTGCGTGGCCACGGTCGTGAACGGCGCCCTCGCCCACCGGTCCTGAGCCCCCGGTCCGTTCCCTCCGGCCCGCTCCCCGACGGCCACCCCTATACTTGACTGCCAATGCCCCCGGACGACCCGAAGGACTGCTCCAGCATGCGCGTGCTCACCATCATCCCCACGTACAACGAGATCGAGTCACTGCCCCGCACCCTCGATCGACTGCGCGTGGCCGTCCCGGAGTCGGACGTGCTGGTGGTGGACGACGCCTCGCCGGACGGCACGGGCCAGTGGGCCGATGATGCCGCGGCGTCCGACGCGCAGGTCCACGTCCTGCACCGGACCCAGAAGAACGGGCTGGGCGGGGCATACATCGCCGGCTTCCGCTGGGGCCTGGAGCGCGGGTACGACGTGCTGGTGGAGATGGACGCCGACGGCTCCCACCAGCCGGAACAGCTGCCCCGGCTGCTCGAGGCCGTCAACGGCGCGGACCTGGTGATCGGCTCCCGCCGTGTCCCGGGCGGCAAGATGGTGAACTGGCCGGCCCACCGCAAGCTCATCTCGGCCTGCGGTTCGCTGTACCCCCGGATCATGCTCGGCCTGAAGCTCACCGACGTCACCGCCGGCTACCGCGCCTACCGCGCGGACACGCTCCGCGCGATCGACCTGGACGACGTCCAGTCCAAGGGGTATGGCTTCCAGGTCGACATGACCTTCCGCACCGCGCTGCTGGGCAAGCGGATCACCGAGGTGCCGATCACCTTCGTGGAACGCGAGTACGGCGAGTCCAAGATGAGCGGGAACATCATCACCGAGGCCGTCACCTCGGTGACCAAGTGGGGCCTGCAGGCCCGCTGGAACGTGCTCAAGGCCCGGCTCGGCGGCTGAGCCCCGGTCGGCGCCAGGGGCCGGACCCGGAGCCGGGAACAGCGGAGGCCCGCATCGATCGCGATGCGGGCCTCCGCTGTCTGGTGGTCCGGGACGTCCCGGCGCTCAGCAACCGGTCAGGAGCTGGTCTTCTCGCCCCGGCGTTCGCGGAGCTTGTTCAGCTGGCCCTCCAGGGCGTCCTCGAGTTCCTCGATGCTGCGCCGCTCCAGGAGCATGTCCCAGTGGGTGCGGACCGGCTTGGCGTCGGTCTGGTCCGGCTTCTCGCCGTCGACCAGGAGCGCCTCCTTGCCGGTCTTCGAGGTCCAGGTGGCGGGGATCTCCGCGTCCGTGGCGAACACCACGAACACCTGCTCACCGTCCTCGGTGCGGTACTCGACCCGCTGACGCGGGGCTGGCTCCACTCCGGACTCGGACTCCATGGACTGGGCGCCCAGGCGCATGCCGCGCAGGCTGCGGTCGCTCATTCGGTCTCCTTCCGGCCCCCATCGGGGCGGTACGACGTCGACCCACCAGTCTACCGTGCACCGTCGGGTACCTCGGCCGGTCCGGCGGGGGGATCTGAGGGTGCCAACGCCTCAGGACCCGTCTTTGTTCCCGTCCTCGCCGATCCGGCCCTCCGGGCTGACCGCGTCCGTCCCCCCGGGGGCACGCCGCGGCATGGTGGGCGCGTCCGCAGGGGAGGTCGAGGCCTGCAGGGCGCGCTCGGCGGTCGCCGAGTGCTCGTCCTCGAGGATCGCCGGCGGCGCCAGCGCCTCCTCCAGCGGGGTGTCCGTGATGGCGCCCAGGCCCTGGCCGGCCTCGCTCAGCTCGGCGGCGGTGGTCGGCCGCGGCTCCCGACGACGGCCCCGGGGCCGGGCGTCGGCCTCGCCGTCATCGTCGCCGCCGGAGGACGCGTCCCCCAGGTCCTGCGCGGCGGACTCCGCCGAGCCGGAACCGCCGAAGGCCGAACCCATCCGGCCCAGGGCGTCCGTGAGCTCCGCGGGGATGACCCACACCTTGTTCGACTCGCCCTCGGCGATCTTCGGCAGCGTCTCGAGGTACTTGTAGGCGAGCAGGTCCGGGTCCGGGCGGCCCTCGTGGATGGCCTCGAACACCACGTGGATGGCCTCCGCCTCGGCGTTGGCCCGCAGGATGCGGGCCTGGGCGTCACCCTCGGCCTCGAGGATCGCGGCCTGGCGCTCACCCTCGGCGGTGAGGATCTCGGCCTGCTTGGTGCCCTCGGCGGTCAGGATGGCGGCACGGCGGTCCCGCTCGGCGCGCATCTGCTTCTCCATCGAGTCCTGGATGGAGTGCGGCGGGTCGATGGCCTTGAGCTCCACTCGCGAGACCCGCAGTCCCCACTTGCCGGTGGCCTCGTCCAGCACCCCGCGCAGCTGGTTGTTGATGGAGTCGCGGCTCGTCAGCGCGACCTCGAGGTTCATGCCGCCGACCACGTTGCGCAGGGTGGTGGTGGTGAGCTGTTCCACCGCGTGGATGTAGTTGTTGATCTCGTAGGTGGCCGCCTTGGCGTCGGTCACCTGGAAGTACACCACCGTGTCGATGGACACCACGAGGTTGTCCTCCGTGATCACCGGTTGGGGCGGGAAGGACACCACCTGTTCCCGCATGTCCATCAGGGGCCGCATCCGGTCGATGAACGGGATCATCAGCGTCAGCCCGGCCCCCCGGGTGCTCTGGTACTTGCCCAGGCGCTCGACGATGCCGGCCCGCGCCTGGGGCACGATCCGCACCGCCCGGATCAGGATGATGGCCACCAGGACCGCTACGACGATGAGCACGATAAGGACTTCCACGCCCTTGCTCCCTCCTGCGGTCCGCGGACCGCCTGCTGTTCATGCTGGGTAGGTTGTGCGCCGGGTCAGGGCCCGTCGGTCTGGCCGGACCGGCCGGACTCCCAGTCGATGCTCGGACGGGGGTGGATGATGAGCGTCGCCCCCTGGACCCTGTCGATCTCCACCTCGGAACCGGCCGGGATGAGGACCCCGGTGGCCGAGCGCGCCGTCCACGTCTCGCCGTCCACCTTCGCCAGCCCGGAGTCACCCGTGGTGTCCTCCAGGACCACGGCCGTCCGGCCGGGCAGGGTGTCCACGTTGGTCAGCTGGTCCGCCGGCCCCTTCTTCAGGTGCCGCAGGGCCGTGGGCCGCACGGCCGCCAGCATCAACAGGGACGTCCCGGAGAACATGACGATCTGCAGCCAGGCCTCACCACCGGCCAGTGCCGTGGCGAGCGCGGCCGCCGCACCGGCGGCGAGCATGAGGAACACGAGGTCCAGGATGAAGACCTCCACCACGGCGAACACGACGGCCACGGTCAGCCAGAACGCCCAGAGGTTGTCACCGACCCATTCGACCATCGTGGCCTCCTGCCCGCGCGATGTGCGCCCTTCCCCCCATCCTGCCTGCTCACCAGGGCATCCGACAACGTAGGTTATGCACATGCGACCAGAGCAGCTCGACCTCATCACCTCCACCGGGGCGCCCTCGCTCACCCCGGACGGCCGGCACCTCGTGGTGGCCACCTCCCGCGCGGACTTCGGGACGGACGGTTACACCGGTCAGCTGTGGCTCATCTCGACGGACGGCGCGGCCCCGCCGCGCCGCCTGACGCGTGGCTACCGGGATGCCGGCCCGCGCGTCGCCCCGGACGGGAGGAGCGTTGCCTTCCTGCGCACGCCCGCCCCGGGAACCGGCCACGGTGCCGGGATCGACCGGGACACCCCGGCCGACTCCGCGCCGCAGCTGGTGCTGCTGCCCCTGGACGGCGGCGAGGCGCGGCTCCTCACCGACCGGCCGCTGGGGGGTTGCCCAGTTCAACTGGTCCCCGGACTCCTCCCGGATCGTGTTCAGTGCCGCGGTGCCCGAGGCCGGCCGCTACGGCACGCTGCCCGACGTCGGCCCGGCGCAGGAGGACCCGCGGCTGTTCACCGGGCCGGACCACCGCGAGAACGGACGGGGCTACACCACCGACCAGCGGGCCCAGCTGTTCGAGATCGAGCTCCCCGACCCGGACGGGGAACCCGTGTTCGCCCCGCGGGGACGGGCGAAGGCCGCCGCCGCGCCGGGCCCCACCGTGCCGCCGGCCCGTCAGCTCACCGGTGGTGAGCGCGAGGCCACCGATCCGGTCTACGCCGCCGACGGCCGGCACGTGTTCTTCACCACCACGCCCGGGGCGGGCGCCGGGCTGGACCTGCGGACCGCCGTCGCCGTGGTCGACACCCGCACCGTGGACCCGGCGGGTCCCCACGACGGCTCCGTCCGGCTCGTGGCGGGCGGACGCGAGGTGCCGACGTCCTTCTCCGGGCCGTGCGTCTCCCGCAACGGGGAATGGCTCTACCTGCAGGGGGAGGACGTGGGGGAGTCCGGCCTGGAGTTCGTGGCGGCGAACACGGGCGTCTACGCCGTGCCGGCCCCCACGGCCCTCCGCGACGCCACGGCCGGCTGGGGCCGGCCGGCGGCCACGCTCCGGCCACGGCTGCTGACCGACGCGGACGGGATGAACTGCTCCGGTGGCCCCCTACAGCCCTCGGGGCAGGACAACGTGCTGGCGCTGGCCGAGCAGCGCGGCCGGCGCGTGCTGGTGTGGATGTCCCATCACGGCCACCCGGAGACGATCGTGGACCTGCGCGGAGAGGTCACCGGCGCGTCCGAGGCCGGCGGCAACCTGGCGGTGTCCTATGCCACGGAGCTCTCCCCCGGGGCAGTGGGCATCCAGCACCGGGGGACGGGCCTGACGGAGCTCTTCGACCCGAACGACCCCTGGCGCCGGGACGCCTTCTCGACCGCGGGCCTCGAGCGCGAGTACCGGGTCCAGGACGGCGTCGAACCGGGCATGGTGCACGGGTGGGTGTTCGTCCCGCCCGGGCCGGGGCCGCACCCGGTCGTGCTCAACATCCACGGCGGCCCCTACGCGCAGTACACGTGGTCCTGGTTCGACGAGACCCAGGTGCTGGTCGAGGCCGGTTATGCCGTGGTGATGTGCAATCCGCGCGGCTCGAACGGCTACGGGTCCGAGCACGGGGCGACCATCCGAGAGAGGCTGGGCACGGTGGACCGCCAGGACATCCTGGGGTTCCTGGAGGGGGCCCTGGCCGAGTTCGGCCCGGGTGGCACGGGGGTGCTGGACGCGCGCCGGATGGGCGTGATGGGCGGTTCCTACGGCGGGTACATGACCGCCTGGATCACGGCCCACGACCACCGCTTCACGGCGGCGATCGTCGAGCGCGGATTCCTGGACCCGGTCTCCGCCCTGGGCTCCAGCGACATCGGCTGGTTCTTCACGTCCCAGTACTTCGGCGACGACCACGACCACGTCCGCACGCAGAGCCCCCTGCAGGTGGTGGACCGGGTGCGCACGCCCACCCTGGTGATCCACTCGGAACAGGACCTGCGTTGTCCGATCGAGCACGCCCAGCGGTACTACCACGCATTGTGGGCGTCCGGGGTGGAGTCCGAGCTGCTGGTGTTCCCCGGGGAGGACCATGAACTGTCCCGTTCGGGCACCCCGTGGCACCGACGGGCCCGCTTCGAGCACATCCTGCGCTGGTGGGACCGGCACCTGCCCGTCTCCCGAGGGGCCGATGCGCATGGCTGACAGATAAGTTACCGGCGAGTAGTATCGGCGCATGACCGCCACCCCCGCCTCCGGGCGCCCCGCGAGCCCCCCGTATCCGACCCTGTTCAGCCCCGTGAGGGTCGGACCGGTCCGGCTGGAGAACCGGGTGATCATGGGGTCGATGCACCTGGGCCTGGAGGACCGTCGCCGCGACGCACCGAAGCTCGCCGCGTTCTACGCGGAGCGGGCCCGCGGGGGAGTGGGGCTCATCATCACCGGTGGCTTCGCCCCGAACCGGACCGGCCGCCTCACCCCGAGGGCGGGCACGATGCGTTCGGCGGCCGACGTGGGCGCCCATCGCACGGTCACCCATGCCGTCCACGCCGCCGGCGGACGGATCGCGCTGCAGCTGCTGCACGCCGGCCGGTACTCCTACCACCCCTGGTCCGCGGCACCGGAACGCTCGACGTCACCGATCACCCCGTTCACCGCCCGCCGGATGTCCCGGCGCGCGGTCGGGCGCACCGTGGCGGACTTCGTGCGTGCGGCCGGACTGGCCCGGCGGGCCGGTTACGACGGGGTGGAGGTCATGGGATCGGAGGGCTACCTCATCAACCAGTTCCTCTCCCCACGGACCAACCGGCGCACCGACGCCTGGGGCGGCACCCCGCGCAAGCGCCGCCGGTTCGCCACGGAGATCGTCCGCCGCATCCGGGCGGCCGAGGGCCCGGACTTCCTGATCGTGTTCCGGATGTCGATGGCGGACCTCGTCCCCGACGGGCAGAGCCTCACCGAGACGCTCGACCTCGCCCGGGAGCTGGAGGAGGCCGGGGCGGACCTGCTGAACACCGGCATCGGCTGGCACGAGGCCCGGGTGCCGACCATCGTCACCTCGGTGCCCCGGGCCGCCTTCACCGCCTTCACCCGGCGGGTCCGCGAGGCAGTGACCATCCCCGTGGCCGCCTCGAACCGGATCAACATGCCCCACACCGCCGAGCAGGTCCTGGCCTCGGGACAGGCAGACCTGGTGACCATGGCCCGGCCCTTCCTGGCCGACCCGGACTGGGTGGCCAAGGCCGCCGCCGGCACCCCCGGACGCATCAACACCTGCATCGCGTGCAACCAGGCCTGTCTCGACCACACGTTCCAGAACCGGCCGGCGTCCTGCCTGGTCAACCCCCGCGCCGGCCGGGAGACGGACCCGGCCTTCCCCCCGTTGCCGGACCGGCCACTGCTGCCGGTCGCCCCCCGGTCACGCCGGCAGAGCACCGCCCCCCGGCGCGTCGCCGTCGTCGGGGCAGGCCCGGCAGGACTCGCGGCCGCCACCCAGGCCGCGGCGCGCGGACTGGACGTGGACCTGTTCGAGGCCGGCGGGGCGATCGGCGGGCAGTTCGGCCTGGCCCGGCAGATCCCCGGCAAGGAGGAGTTCGCCGAGACCCTGCGGTACTACCGGCAGCGCATCGACGAGACGGGGGTGCGCCTCCACCTGGGCCGGCGGGCCACCGCACCCGAACTGCTCGACGGCGGATACGACCGCGTCCTGCTGGCGACCGGGGTGGTGCCCCGGAGGGTCGAGCTGCCCGGCATCGACCGGCCGAACGTGCACGCGTACCCGGACGTGGTCTCCGGGCGCGTGCGCTGCGGCCCCCGCGTGGCGATCATCGGGGCCGGCGGCGTCGGCCACGACGTCGCCGGCCTGCTGACCGAACCGGACCCCGCCGCGCCGCAGGCCCCGCGGTCCTGGCACTCCCAGTGGGGCGTGGACCCGGACTTCGCCGACCGCGGCGGGCTGACCGCCGCCGACCCCGGGGCACCGGCCCGCCGGGTCCACCTCATCCAGCGCAAGACGACCCGGCTGGGCGCGGGCCTGGGCAAGACCACCGGCTGGGTCCACCGCTCGGCCCTGCGGGCCCGAGGCGTGGAGGGCATCACGGGGGCCGGATACGTGAGGATCGACGACGACGGCCTGCACCTGGACGTCGACGGCGCCCGCCGCGTGCTGGAGGTCGACGACATCGTGGTGTGCGCCGGGCAGGACTCCCAGCGCGACCTGTACGACCCGCTGGTGGCCGCGGGGGCCGGCGTCGTGCTGGTCGGCGGAGCCGACGTGGCGGCCGAACTGGACGCCAAGCGGGCCATCGAGCAGGCCACGCGGCTGGCCGCCTGCCTGTAGCCCCGGAGGGCCGCCCCGTAGACTGACGAGCATGGCAACCGTGTATCAAGCAACCCTGGTGCCCTCGAAGAGGGAACTCCTGGAGTCCTGGCTGGCCCGGCAGCCCTGGTCCGGTGAGGGCGATCTCGAGAAGGTCGGCGCCTACCGCTTCGACGACCCCGAGGGCGAGGTCGGGATCGAGGCCCACCTGGTGCGGCGCGTCGGCAGCGACACCGTGCTGCACGTGCCCCTGAGCTACCGCGCGGCACCCCTGGAGGGGGCCGAACCCTACCTGGTGGGGACCGTGGACCACTCGGTCCTGGGCCAGCGGTGGGTCTACGACGCCATGGCGGACCCCGTGGCCACGGCCTGCTTCCTGCGGGCCCTGGAGGGCGAGCAGCAGCAGGCCGAGGTCCACCTCTACGCGGAGGACGGGCAGTACATCGGCCACGAGCCCTCGGAGGTGTCCGTCACCGTCCTGGGCACGCTGCCCGAGCAGCCCGGGCGGGTGCAGGTGCACCGCGTGGTGGCCAATCCCGAGGACGCCGGATCCGAGCACCTGGCCGGCCGCCGGCGGCTGACCGTCACGTGGCCGGGTGGCCACGGCGTGATCTTCTCCCTGCACACCGGGGACTGACTGACGGCCTCCTACAGGACCGTGAAACCCTCCGGCAGGGTCCCGCGTCCGGTGATGGCCATGACCAGGTCCACGGCCTGGCCGTTCTGGACCGCCAGCTCCGAGGCCAGCCGGATCACCTCCGGCCAGGCGAGGTCGAGGGATTCCGGGACCTCCTGACCCGTGGCCCGGGCCAGGTCGGCGGTGTGCACGGCGAGCTCGAAGGTGCGCGTGGGCAGGTAGCCGGCCAGCGTCATGGTGCCCACCGGGGTGCGCAGCCGCGCGTCGTCGGGCGTGCGGTCCACCACCGCCTGCGCCAGCACGCGGTCCCGTTCGATGGTGATGGACGGCTCGTCCCCGAGGGCCTGTCCGGCCAGCCGGCCGCGCTCGGCGACCCCCTCGTCGTCGTGACGGCCCCAGAACGCCCGGTAGTAGGCCACCGGTCCGTCCACGAACGGGGCGCCGGGCTCCGTACCGGCCTCGAGGTAGGCGGTGACATTGACCAGGGCGCGGTCCACGTGGCCGGCTAGGTCCCGGACGGTCCACTCGCCCAGGCCCGGCGCCTCCCAGTCGGTGATGTTCCTGCAGACGCGGGCCAGGGCGTTGGACGCCGCACGGTAGGCCTCCACGTGGGGGCGCGGCGGTGGGCCCTCCTGGGACGCGGGCTCGGGCTCGGTGGTCTGGGCGAAGCTGCTGGCGGTATCGGTCTCCATGCCCCACAGAGTGCCACGAGCGCATGGCGGAGGCCAGCGTTCCCGCGAACCCGCCGGATCATGACGCGACCACGAGCAGGCAGGTCATACCCTGAGGTCATGAAGACCAGCGTCCACTCCAGCGTCCCGCCGCCGGCGGCAGACGTGCACCCGGCCGACCGCCATGACGCCATCCGCGTGGTCGGGGCCCGGCAGAACAACCTCAAGGACCTCAGCCTGGAGCTGCCCAAGCGGCGGCTGACCGTGTTCACCGGGGTGTCCGGTTCCGGCAAGAGCTCCCTGGTCTTCGGCACGATCGCCGCCGAGTCCCAGCGGCTGATCAACGAGACCTACTCGTCCTTCGTGCAGGGCTTCATGCCGTCCATGGACCGTCCGGACGTGGACGTGCTCGAGGGGCTGACCACGGTCATCATCGTGGACCAGGAGCGGATGGGCGCCGACCCCCGGTCCACGCTGGGCACGGCCACGGACGTCAACGCCCAGCTGCGCATCCTGTTCAGCCGGCTGGGGGAGCCGCACATCGGTCCCCCCAACGCCTTCTCCTTCAACGTCCCCTCGGTCTCGGCGTCCGGGGCGATCACGGTGGAACGCGGCGGCCGGACGATCGCGGAGAAGGCCTCCTTCAACCGCCTCGGCGGGATGTGCCCGCACTGCGAGGGCCGGGGATCGGTCACCGACTTCGACCTCACGGCGATCGTGGACGAGGCCAGGACGCTGCAGGAGGGGGCCATCCTGGTCCCGGGCTACAGCATGGACGGCTGGTACGGCCGCATCTACGCCGGGGCCGGGTACTTCCCGATGGACAAGCCGGTGGGCAGGTTCACCAAGAAACAGCGCCACGACCTGCTGTACCGGGAGGCCACCAAGATCACGGTGGAGGGCATCAACCTGACCTACCTCGGCCTGATCCCGTCCATCCGGCGGTCCATGCTCAGCAAGGACCGCGAGGCCATGCAGCCGCACATCGGGCGGTTCGTGGACCGGGCCGTCACCTTCGCCACCTGCCCGGACTGCGAGGGCACCCGGCTGGCCCCGGAGGCGAGGTCCTCGAGGATCAACGGCAAGAACATCGCCGATCTCTGCGCCCTGCAGGTCTCCGACCTCGCGGACTGGGTGAAGGACCTGGACGAGCCCTCCGTCGCGCCGCTGCTGCGGTCCCTGGCCGAGACGCTCGACGCCTTCGTGGAGATCGGCCTGGGGTACCTGAGCCTGGACCGTCCCGCGGGAACCCTCTCCGGCGGTGAGGCCCAGCGCACCAAGATGATCCGCCACCTGGGCTCCTCGCTGACGGACGTCACCTACGTCTTCGACGAGCCCACCATCGGACTGCACCCCCACGACATCCAGAAGATGAACCGGCTGTTGCTGGAGCTGCGGGACAAGGGCAACACCGTCCTGGTGGTCGAGCACAAGCCGGAGACCATCGCGATCGCCGACCACGTGGTGGACCTCGGCCCCCGCGCCGGCACCGGGGGCGGGGAGATCACCTACCAGGGCGACCTGGCCGGCCTGCGGGCCTCCGGCACCCTCACGGGGCGCCACCTGGACGACCGCTCCGCGCTGAAGCAGGACGTGCGCAGTGGCACCGGCGCCCTGGAGGTCCGTGGGGCGGTCACCAACAACCTGCGCGGCGTGGACGTGGACATCCCCCTGGGCGTGCTGGTGGCGGTCACGGGCGTGGCCGGCTCCGGCAAGAGTTCCCTGGTGCACGGCTCGATCGCCGGCCGTGAGGGCGTGGTGGTCGTCGACCAGTCGTCCATCAAGGGCTCGCGCCGGTCCAACCCGGCCACCTACACGGGACTGCTGGAGCCCATCCGCAAGGCCTTCGCCAAGGCCAACGGGGTCAAGCCGGCCCTGTTCAGCGCCAACTCCGAGGGCGCGTGCCCGGCCTGCAAGGGCGCCGGGGTGATCTACACGGAGTTGGGGTTCATGTCCACGGTGGCCTCGACGTGCCAGGACTGCGAGGGCCGCCGCTACCAGGCGACGGTGCTGGAGTTCACCCTCGGTGGCCGGGACATCGCCCAGGTCCTGGCGATGTCCGTGGCCGAGGCGGAGGAGTTCTTCGCCGCGGGCGAGGCCCGACTCCCCGCCGCCCACAAGATCCTGGCCCGCCTGGCCGACGTCGGGCTGGGCTACCTGACCCTGGGCCAGCCGCTCACCACGCTCTCCGGCGGCGAGCGGCAACGGTTGAAGCTGGCCAACGAGATGGCCGCGGCCGGCGAGGTCTACGTCCTGGACGAGCCGACCACCGGCCTGCACCTGGCCGACGTCGAGAACCTGCTGGGCCTGCTGGACCGGCTCGTGGACGCCGGGAAGACGGTGATCGTCATCGAGCACCACCAGGCGGTGATGGCCCACGCGGACTGGATCATCGACCTGGGTCCCGGGGCCGGGCACGACGGCGGCCGGGTCGTCTTCGAGGGCACGCCGGCCGACCTGGTGGCCCGGGTGGGCACCGCAGGGGAGACGCTCACGGGACGACACCTGGCGGAGTACGTCCGGACCTGAGGCGCGGCCTGGCGCTGCGGCCCGGCCCGGCACCCGGGCGGCTCACCGAGCAGCTCCGAGGAACAGCACCCCAGGACGCGAGTGGTCCCGACGGCCCGGACGAGGCCGGTCGTCTCAAGCGCCGGCGTGCCCCCGGGTGGCCCCCTCGCTGGAGGCCAGGTACGCGTCGAGGAGGCTCGAGTCCGCCAGGAGGGGTTCGGTGAGGATCTCCAGGGTGGGCAGGATGATCCTGGCGGCGTAGGCCTCCAGCCAGGCCGGCAGCGCCTCGAGGTCGAGGCGTTCCCCGCCGGCGGGGAGGTTCATGAGGAGCGATCCGAGGGCGAACTCCGTCAGGAGCCTGGCCCGGGCCGGTTCGTCCCGGCTGGGGGTGATGGTGCCCGCCTTCACGCCGTCCTGGAAGTAGGCGACCGCGTCGGCCACCATGCCGTCGACCAGCCGCCGGGTCAGGTCGTCCCCGGCCTGCAGGCAACGCAGGACGTACCCGATCAGGGGAGCGTAGCCGTCCACCTGGGCCAGTTGGGACAACAAGGCGGCCGGGGCGCCGGCGGGTGCCAGCACCTCGGCCTTGCTGGTGCGGGTCTCGGCCAGCACGTACTCGTCGCACGCCGCACGCAGTCCGGCCCGGGAACCGAAATGGTGCATGATCAGGCCCGGACTGACTCCCGCGTCGGCCGCGATGGCGCGGAGAGAGGCGCCCAGGCCGTCCGCGGCGATGCGCCGGATGGCCGCGTCACGGATGCGGGTCTTGGTGGTGAGATCCTCGGGGCTGCGGGACTCTGAACGCATGTTCAGGATATTAAACAGGCGTTCAGCAGGAGATCAAGGGTGGCTCGACGATGCATTATGTCAAGTACGAGGATGATGCCGGTCAGGCTGGGGGCGGGAGACGCTCGACGGAAGAGCGTCTCGTCCTGCCAGCCCTGCAGGTGGACAGGCCGTCCGGGAATCACCGCCCACCGGGAATCACCGCACGAGCAGGTCGCGGTGCCGGTCGGGCGGCCTGGGCTGGCGCGCCGCAGGACGAACAGGTCCCGACGGCGGGCAACTGGCCTGGGCTGGGTTGACCTGGACTGACATGACGCCTGCTGACCGCCACGGTCGGCTCGTGAGACTCGACGCGCCTCGCGACATCACGCGACCGGGTGCCGGCGCGGTGATCCCGCGCCGGCAACTCGACGACATCCTCCGTGGTGCGCTCCACGAACGACCGTGCCAGGCGTGCACAGTGCACGATCAGTCCACCGGTGAACGCGCCGAATCACTCCGGGGCACCGTCGACGCGATGCAGTCATCCGGGCCCCGACGAGGGTGTCTGAAGAACGCCGATAATCTACATTATGTCAACTCGGCGATCTATCCGTCTCCCCAGGACGCGGTGAACCTGCTCCTGCGACCCCGCTCCCGCGCGTCGGGCGGGCGCCCTGATTCCCCTGAGGCGCGCCTTGGCAGCCTGCCCATGGGATCCTCGGGGTGATCGTCATGGACTCCGGGGCAGGTTGCCGGTGGATGCGACCTGATCGGCGACATCACGGAGTCTGATGTTGCCGCGTTGGCTCACCGTGGAAAGGATGAGGAATGCCCGCTGGTCGGTGATCTTGTACCGCTCCATGAGGATCCCCTTGGCCTGCCCGATCACGTCTCGAGTGGCCACCGCCTGGTGCAGTTCGCTGATCTGCTTGGCGTCGGCGAACGCGACCGCGGCATGTGCGCCCACCAACAGACCGATCTCCTCGGCCTCCGGGTCGAATGCATGCGGCTTGGCCCCGTAGAGATTCAACGCTCCCAGGTTCTCGCCCTGCACCCATAGCTGGAACGACAACGCGCCGGTGGCTCCGGCCTCGGCGGCGTACCGGGAGAAGCGCGGCCAACGGTCTTCATCGCGAAAGTCCGGAACCCGCACGATCCGCTGCTCCCACACCGCATCCCAACACGGGCCCTCCTGGAATTTCTGTTGCAGCGTGTCCAGGACCACGGGAAGCTCACCCGAGGCCGCGTGGGAGCGAATGCTCCGGCCCTGCTCGACCACCGAGATCGATCCCTGGGCCGCGCCCGGGATCAGATCCAGGGCTGCGGTCACGATGGTTGCCAGGGTGTCGTCGAAGCTGACCTCGTCCTGCAGAGCGCGGGCCAGCTCGCCCAACTGTGCTGCCAGGCCCCTCTCCCCTACCATCCCGGAACCGGTTGCAGCTGGATCCTGCTGAGACCCTGTGGGTGCCTCCATGCGGACATTGTGCCGCATCCGCACGTCAAGCGCACCGATCTCAGGCGTGCTGCCGTTCGTCAGGGGACATTCTTCCGACTCCGAACCGCGAACACTGGCCTTCCGACCAGACCATGCACGTTGGCACCGTGCGCGCTGGTGGATTGAGGCTGGGGTGTGCCCTAGCGGGGAGTGAACAGGCTGACCGATATCAGGTGGTGGGTGTTCGGCGCCAGGTCATAGACGTCCACGTGCTTCAGGCGCCAGCCCTGCTGGTTCAGGTGGTGCATGTCTCGGGCCAGGGAAGCCGGGTTGCCGGAGATGTGGACAAGCCGGTCCGGGTGTACCTGGTGGACCTGACGGAGAACGGTTCGACCGGGGCCACTGTTCGGGGAGTTCAACACCACGGTGTTGATCCTCCGGCCGGCCAGGCCTCCCTCGGTCAATCCGGCCTGCCGGGTTCGCAGCCAGCCGGACAGGATCTGCTCGGGGTCACCGGTGATGGCCACCGCCTGGGGCAACTCATCCAGGTTGGCCTTGGCGTCCAGACTGACCTGGGCGTTCGGTTCCACGGAGAGCACCCTCCCCTGCGGGCCGACGGCGTCGGCCAGGAAGGCGGAGAACAGACCCGCGCCGGCATACAGCTCGACCACGACCTCTCCCGGCTGGGCCTGTGTCGCTGCCAGCACGGATTCGACCAGGGTCCTCGGGGCATCGCGGTGGGCGGGCCAGGATCCACTCCCCCAGGCGCGGAACGCCCGGCTCCCGTGGTGCTCGGTGACCACGTGCTCCCGGACCTCAGCATCCCCGCGCAGGTGGATCACCCCTGGCCCCGGGTCCGACCCCTGCGACGGGACGGTGATCTGTGCCGAGACATGGCCCGGCAAGTGGGCCAGCCGGCGTTTCCAGCCGTCGAGCTGATCCTGCAGTACTCGAGGGTTGCCGGATGCCCGTGGACCGGGCGTGATACTCACCAGCACTCGGGAGCCCTGAGTGGTAGCAGTGACGTCGACGCGTACGGCACCGGTGAAGTCCAGGTCCCAGAGGCGGAGCTCGTCGTAGGCGGGCACCGACAGGGGGATGTTGCGCACCGGAATCAGCTGTGGATTGCGATATACCGGCAGGGAGACCCTGCCAGTCGGCGAGACGGCCAGCGTGGTGCGGGTGCGCCAGTGCATCCCCGCTGGCTCATCGGCGACGATGCCCGTGACACGGACCTCCACATCATCTCCATGCAACTGGCCGGCCCGGCCGAGGGTGTCCCGGAAGACCTGGGCCTTGAGCCGGCGCTGATGGTCCAGGACGATGTGGCCGAACTCCGCGCCGTCGACCGGGGGCCGGCCGGCCTGATAGGCCCGCAGCGGGTCCGCCAACTTCCAGGGATGGACCCGCCGGAACTCCGAGGCCCCCAGCACCTGGACGGTGTCCGCCCAGTAGTACCCGGTCAAGGGGCCGGACCCGATCAACCGGGCCACGACGGTCTCCCCGGGTATCGCATGACGGACGAAGATCACCCGGCCCTGGTGCCGGGCCACGCAATAACCCCCATGCACCATGGGACCGACCTTCAATACCCGGAGCACCGGCTCCGGGCCGTCGGCTGTGGCAGCCATCCCACCCTGAGCGCTTGCGTACATGGAACTGGTCATCTCATCTCTCCCGTTTCAGACACGGCAGTCGGGCCCCGCGGACGGGCGGTCGAGCTGGAACGCTCGGGAGGGACCGTCCAGCCGGATAGCCTCATGGGTCTTCGTCACGAGCGGGTCGCGGCTGTGACAGGGCCGGGACGGAGCCTGGATGCAGATCACCGGGGGCACAGGCTCACCGCCCGGTCGAGGATGTCAGGCAATCGCGCGCGGTTGTCCTGGGTCAGGCAACCGGCGGCATCGAGCCGGATCGGTCCCGGCAGGACCCCGGCCCGTAGGCGGATTCGCACGTCGTGCTCCATAGACCCCTCCTGGGAGTGGCATCAAGAGCTCGCTGCTGAACTCGTCACTGGCATGGGGTGTGTCCGTCCGCGCACCCGGTTGGATCGGGGCGGGTGGACCAGGTGGGATATCCCCCCGCACCTGTACTCCCGTACCCGACCTTAGGCAAGACCGGTCTGGTCGGAGCAAGAGTCGCGCCTACCCCATATGTACTGATGCCGTCAGCTGGGATGACGTCCACCAGGGGCGCGGCCTGGGTCTCGTGCGCGTGAAAGCCGTTGTCAGCCGGTGCACGTGGAGAACGAGTATTGACAGTGGAGAGATCAACGTGAGAAGACCACGTGGATTGGGCCCGGTCGCGGTGTTGCTCTGCGGCGCGCAGGAAAGTGATGACCTGCATGGTGATGGACAGCACCGCTCGCGTGGAGCCCATGCCGAGCAGGATGAGTGCGACCTTGCGGCAGGTCAGGTCGAGGCGGCGGACCGCTGCGACATCGACATCCTCAATCCGCCTTGAGACCGGACCGTCGGCGAGGTGCGGCCTCGCTGGCGGGCTGGACCCGGCGGGGCTCGGCGGGGGCACGTCGCCGTCGTTGCCCTCCACGGATGGCCGCCGGGGTGTTACTCCCGCCGGTACCGACCGCCCGCGCGTTCTTCTCGGGTGAGGAAGGACCCGAGCTCCTCGATGGTGCTCATCAGCGGTGCGGGGAAGCTGCCGTCGCCTCCCCCTCGGCGTTGATGATCTTGGCACGCTTTTTCCGCTCGGCTGCGGCCTGACGGGCCATGGCCCTCTTCATGCTGTCGGGCAACTCGATGATCTTCAGCTCCACGAGGGTGACCTCCACCCCCCAGTCGACGGTGGTCACGTCGAGGGCAGGGTGACCTGGGCGATCTGGTCGATCGCGGAGTGAACGTTCTCGATCGCCACCACCGCCTTGGCGGCATCGATCACCCGGAAACAGGCCACTGCGGAGGTGGCCGATGTCGGTCAGCACGTGGTGGGTAGACAGCTAGGCCCCGCGGTCATGTGCCCGTCGACGAGGGTGTCGACCGCCGTCGTGGGTCGGCTCACTTCCCGAAGTGCGGGGCGGCGGGCCCCATCGGCAACGGTGAATGCGCCTATGCCTCCGGGAGGTTGCCCTTGCCACTTCCGCTCCGATACATGCGGACGACGAAGTGGCTTTCGGCGTGGTTCTTTGCGATGACCGCTCCGGCTTCCCCGGCGAGCTTGATACCGAATTGGATGTCAATGCGTTCCGCCACGTGGTCATCGAACGCGTCGAATGCTGCGGCGGCGGCTGGGCGGATGGACGCGAGGGCCTCTTCGAGGCGACGGCCGGCGTCGAGAATTCCCTGCTGATTTCGCAGCGGGTGATCGACTCCGTAGCTTCCGTCATGGGCCTCCACCAGCACGAAACCGGAACCGACTTCGTAGCGGACGATCTCTGACATACCGCGCCTCTTTCGTACTCAACAGGTCCCCACCCGGTGCAACCCGCGGTAAGGGGAGCTGACCTCAGATACTGGGTGTCGAGGATCCGTTGATCGTGGATTCTCAGACATCATGTCCGCGCTGACGTCACCCGAGCCGGTCTCGCCAGCGTTGTCCCGTGCGGTTCGAAGGGATGTTAGACCCACCGGCCCCCCACGAGAAGACCCCGAGAGCGGTGGGCTTGTACGGATGGTCCGGGTCTCGTGTCACCCTGTCCCCTCTCCCTCCTCTCCCGGGCGCCCCTGATCCGCCCGCGCAGGTACGCAACGTCGTAGCCGTGTCGGCCGGATTCTGGTGTGCACACCGCACCGGGATGACGACACCCAAGCCCCCCAGGATCTCGGCGAGACCGCGCCACTCATGAGCCGTTGACAACGTTCTCAGCGAGGTGCATATTCGAGTGCCATGAGGGGGGATGGGCCCACCCGCACCGCCTCGGAAGGAACACTCGTGGCCCATCTCATAGATGTCTTCGCTGCGCACGAATCCCTGGTTCGCAGCTACTGCCGCTCTTTCCCCCACGTCCTCACCACTGCCAAGGGCAGCTTCGTGTACGACCGCGAGGGCAGAGAGTACATCGACTTCCTGGCGGGAGCCGGGACGCTCAACTACGGTCACAACGATCCGGACATGAAGTCCGCACTCATGGCCTATGTCGCCGGGGACGGGATCGCCCACGGACTCGATCTGCACACGGCCGCGAAGGGCGACTTCCTGACCGCGTTCCACGAGGCCGTCCTCGCGCCCCGGCAGATGGACTACAAGGTGCAGTTCACCGGTCCCACCGGGACCAACGCCGTCGAGGCCGCCCTGAAGCTGGCCCGTAAGGTCACCGGACGGACCAATGTCATCGCGTTCACGAACGGCTTCCACGGGGTCAGCCTGGGCTCCCTGGCCGCCACGGGGAGTTCTCATCACCGGATGTCCGGCCAGGGCCTCCAGGGCGTGACCCGGATGGCCTATGACGGGTACCACGGCCCCGACATCGACACCAGTGAGCTTCTCGAACGCATGCTCGGCGACGCGTCGAGCGGGGTCGATGCCCCGGCGGCGATCATCCTGGAGTGCGTCCAGGGCGAGGGCGGACTCAACCAGGTCTCACCCGCCTGGCTGAGACGCGTCGCGGGCCTGGCCGCCCAGCACGGGGCCGTGCTCATCGTGGATGACTGCCAGGCCGGTTGCGGGCGCACCGGGACGTTCTTCAGCTTCGAGGACATGGGCATCGCCCCCGACCTCGTGGTCCTGGCCAAGTCGATCTCCGGTTTCGGCCTGCCGATGTCCGTGCTGCTGATACGCCCGGACCTCGACCGCTGGAAGCCCGGGGAGCACAACGGCACCTTCCGCGGCAACGCGCACGCCTTCGTGACGGCTGAGGTGGCCATCCGCAAGTTCTGGGCGGGCACCGAGTTCACCGAGGTGATCGCGCGCCGTTCTGAGCTGGTGCGGACCCGGCTGGAGGAGATCTCGGAATCGATCCCGGGGTCCCGGGTCAAGGGCCGCGGGATGATGCAGGGCCTGGACGTGGTCGACGAGGGCGTCTCCACCGCCGTGCGGAGGACCTGCGCGGCGAACGGCCTCCTGATCGAGGCCGGCGGCCCGCGTGACGAGGTCATCAAGGTCATGGCGCCCCTCACGACCGACGAGACCACCCTGGACCGCGGCCTGGAGATCCTCCGCTCGGCGGTGTCCCGGCACGCGGACGACCCGCGTGCCACGCCCGTGGCCGGTTGAGACCCGATCAGAACGGAGTGGGAGATGCCCGATCCGGTGCACGACGTGGACGTGTTGATCGACAACCGTTTCGACCAGCGGGTGCGCTGGTCCCCCGGCGAACGGCTGGACCACCTGTTCGAGCAGAAGGTGGACAGCCTGGACGTCCGCGGACAGTCCGGCCGGCTGGCCGTGGACTCCGAACAGGGAGCCCTGACATACGCCGAACTGGACTGCCGGGCCAACAGGCTCGCCCGTCACCTGGCCCAGCGCGGAGTCCGGTCCGGAGACCGGGTCGGGTTGCTGTTCGACCATGCGCTCGATGGCTACACCGGCATGCTCGCCACGCTCAAGCTGAACGCTGCCTACGTACCGCTCGACCCGGGGTTCCCCGCAGACCGCATCGCGTACATCTGCCAGGACGCCGACGTGCGCACCGTAGTGACCTCCGCCTCCCTGCTCCCGGCCCTGGAGTCCGTCGCCGTCGAGTCCGTCGCCGTGGACACGGAGGCCGCCGCCATCGCGATGCAACCCGCCCACCGGCTCGATCCGGACGAACGCGGTCTCCCCGTGGATGAACTGGCGTACGTGATCTACACCTCGGGGACGACCGGACGGCCCAAGGGCGTGGCGATCGAGCACGCGAGCATCTGCAACTTCGTTCGGGTGGCGGCCGAGGTCTACGGCATCACGGACGGGGACCGCATCTACCAGGGCATGACCATCGCGTTCGACTTCTCGGTCGAGGAGATCTGGGTGCCCTGGATGGCGGGCGCCACCCTGGTACCGAAACCCTACGGCGCCGCCCTGGTCGGGGAGGAACTGCACCAGTTCCTCCAGTCCCGGAGGATCACCGCCCTGTGCTGCGTTCCCACCCTGCTCGCCACACTGGAGGACGACCTGCCCGGGTTGAGGTTCCTGCTCGTCTCGGGCGAGGCCTGCCCCCAGGACCTCATCACCCGCTGGTATCGCCCCGACCGGCGCTTCCTGAACGTCTACGGGCCCACCGAGGCCACCGTCACGGCCACCTGGACTCCCCTCGACCCCGACCACCGCGTGACCATCGGGGTCCCGCTGCCCACCTACTCGGTCGTCCTCCTGGAGCCCCGGTCCGACCGGGTCGTCACCCGTGGCGGGGTCGGAGAGATCTGTGTCGGCGGCGTGGCCCTGTCCCCCGGCTACGTCCACCGCCCTGACCTCACCGCCAAGGCCTTCATCCAGGACGGCATCGGCCTGGTCAACAATCCCTCCGGCCGCCTGTACCGCACCGGGGACCTGGGGCGGATCGACGAGGACGGGAACATCGAGTACCTGGGCCGCATCGACCTCCAGGTCAAGATCCGCGGATACCGCATCGAACTGACCGAGATCGAATCGGTCTTGATGCAGTGCCCCGGGATCGCCACGGCGGTCGTCGAACCGTACCGGCCGGCGCCCGACGTCGTCGAGCTCGCCGCGTACTACTGCCCGCGCGGAGACTCGGTCGTGGATCCCCTGCAGGTGCAGGGACTGCTGCGTGACCGGTTGCCCGGGTACATGGTGCCCTCGTACCTCACCGAACTCGAGAAAATGCCCATGCTCCCCTCGGACAAGGTCGACCGCAAGCGGCTCCCCCCGCCCGGTCCGGCCGACCGGCTGGGCGCGGCGGCGGAGACTGTGGATCCCGAGGGGCCCGTCGAGCAGGAACTCGCTCGGCTCCTGGCCGAGGTCCTGCGGATGGAGAGGGTCGGGGTCACCTCACACTTCTTCGACGAGCTGGGTGGCGACTCCCTGGTGATGGCGCGGTTCTGCGCGCGCGTCCGCGAGCACCCGGGGCTGGGACATCCGGTCATGCAGGACGTCTACCGGCACCCGACCATCCGCGACCTGGCCTCCGCGCTCGTGGACTCCACCGCGGCCGCCGGGACCGGAGCCCTTCCGGCCGGAGCCGCCATCGCCGCTCCACCGCCGGCCCACCGGGTGGGCAGGGCCCGGTACGCGGCGATCGGAGCGGCCCAGGCCCTGACCTTCATGGGACTGACCAGCCTGTCCGCGTTCGTCTTCATCCTGCTGTTCGACTGGCTGACCGCGGCCCCGGACGGGTGGCAGGCACTGGCGCGGTCTGTCGGGATGTCCGCCGCCATGCTCGTGTTCCTCTCGATCCTGCCCGTGGTGGCCAAGTGGCTGCTGGTGGGCCGGACCGCCGTGGAGCATATCCCTGTCTGGGGCGCGGGTTACTACCGCTACTGGGTGGTGCGCTGGCTGCTGGGCCTGAGTCCGGCGAGGCTCGCCGCCGGGACGCCGGTCTTCATCTGGTACCTCCGCCTGCTGGGGGCCAGGGTCGGCAGGAACACGATCATCCACGGCAACGCCATCCCCGCGTTCCCCGACCTGCTCACGATCGGCAGCAACGTCGTGATCTGCCCCGGCACCATGTTCAACTGCTACCGCGTGGACTCGGGAGTGATCCGCAGCGGGCCGGTGACCGTCGGCGACCGGGCCTTCGTGGGCGGTCACGGCGTCCTCGACATCGACACCGTGGTCGGTCAGGACGCGCAACTGGCCCACTCCTCGAGCCTGGCTCCCGGCCAGCGCATCCCCGCCGGTGAGAGCTGGCACGGCACGCCTGCCGTGCCCGGCGGTGACGATCACCGCACCGTGCCGGATGTCGCCCCACGGCCCTGGCGCGGCGTCGTGTTCGGCCTCTGGGTCATCCTGACGCCGGTGCTGCTGGCCGCCCCGCTGTTCACGATCACCTGGGCCCTCATCCACGCCTTCCCGGTCATCGGCGGCCCGCTGACCGGTGTCCAGCAGCTCCCCTGGACCGCCTGGCCCTACAACCTCCTCGCCCTGGGGATCACGCTGGCCCTCATCCCCGTGGGCATCGTCACCGGACTGGTGTGGGTCTTCACCGTGCCTCGCCTGATCAACCGGTTGGTCGTGCCCGGGCGGGTCTACCCGCTCTACGGACTGGGATACGTGGCCATGCGCATGGTGATGCGGATGACCAACGCGCGCTTCGGCAGTCTGTTCGGCGACAGCAGCTACATCACCGGTTATCTGTCGATGCTGGGCTACCGGATCAAGCCGGTCATCCAGACCGGCACCAACTTCGGCATGTTCACCCGGCACGACATCCCCTACCTGGTCCGGCTAGGCACGGGCACCATGGTCTCGGACGGCATCATCTTCATGAACGCCGAGTACTCGAGCACGGCCTTCCGGGTCGGTCCCACGGAGGTCGGCGCCCACAGCTTCTTCGGCAACGACGTCCTCGTCACGCCCCGGGCGAGGATCGGCGACAATGTCCTGCTCGCCACCAAGGTGCTCGTCCCGGTCTCCGGCGCGATTCGTCACGACGTCGGCCTGCTGGGTTCCCCGGCCTTCGAGATCCCCCGCAGCGTGATGCGCGACGCCGCGTTCGACGACCTCAAGGACGGACCCGAGCACGACCGGTTGCTCCAGGCCAAGCTGCGCTACAACACCATGACCATCGTGCTGCGGCTGCTGACCCGCTGGTTCATCGGCGTGCTGGCCGCCGCCCTGTCCCTGTGGGCCATCGACATGCACCATGCCTTCGGCTCCTGGCCCATGGCGCTTGTCATGTTCCTGCTGCCCCTGTTCTCGGCGGTGTACTTCGCCATGCTGGAGCAGGCCACCATGGGCTTCCGGAGCATGGAGCCCCAGTACTGCTCCATCTACAACCCCTATTTCTGGCGGCACGAACGGTTCTGGAAACTCCAGTCCGACGCGGCCGCCGGCCTGGTCAACGGGACACCCTTCAAGGCGTGGCTGTTGCGGCTCCACGGAGCCAGGATCGGCCGGCAGCTGTTCGATGACGGCAGCAACCTCGTCGAGCGGTCCCTGGTCACGATCGGCGACTACTGCACCCTCAACCTCGGCAGCATCCTGCAGGGACACTCGCTCGAGGACGGGACGTTCAAGTCCGACTTCATCGTGGTCGAGGACGGCGTGACCCTCGCCCCCAAGGCGTTCGTCCACTACGGCACCCACCTCGGCGAGAACTCCCTGATCGACACCGACGCGTTCCTGATGAAGGGCGAGGAGGTCCCGGACGGTCAGTGGTGGCATGCGAACCCGGCCCGGCCCATGCCGGCCCGGGCGCCCGAACCGGCAGGGGAACCCGTACCGATCACGACGCCCGCGCCGGCCCGTGCGCGGGTGCGGATCGTGCACCGGCGCCGGCGTCCGAAGCACCGCCTGTCCCTCACGGACGATGCGAGGACACCGGCGCGGGCGGGCGACCGGCGAACCCGGTGGCCCTCTCGTAGGCCCCGGCCCAGCGCAGCAGGCGGACGTCGTCATAGTGGTCGGACACCAGTTGCCACCCCACCGGCAGACCCTCGGGCGTGAACCCGGCGGGAACGCTGAGTGCCGGCAGTCCCGTCGCGGAGATGACGCAGGCCGATCGCATCCAGTCCAGGTACGTCCGGGAGGGCACGCCGGCCACCTCGGCCGGATAACGAAGGGTCGCGTCGAAGGGGACGACCTGCGCCGTGGGGCTGAGGAAGAGGTCGTACCGGCCGAAGAACTCCCGCACCCGCCGCTGCAGCCTCGTCCGGGCCGCGGTGACGGCGATCCAGTCCCTGGCCGTGAGTTCCCAGCCCCGCTCCACGTTCCAGACGACCTCCGGTTTCACCTCCTGGGGGTGCGCCCGCACCACGTCACCCAGGTGGGCGGCGAAGTGCATGGCCCGCGTCGCGTCGAACACCCGGTCGGCCTCCCGCAGGTCGATCGTCGCCTCCTCGACGACGGCCCCGAGGTCCTCGAACACGCCCAGCTGAGCCTCCAGCACCTCCAACACCGGGCGCTCGACCGGGATGCCCAGCCCGAAGTCCGGCGAGTAGCCGATACGCACCCCGGCCAGGTTGCCGTGGGCATCATCGGCCGGCTCCGGCAGCAGGCCGGCGAACGAGTCCCCCGTCAACGGCGCGGCCAGCGGCAGCTCGTCGACGGGCCCTGCCACGGCGATCATGAACAGGGCGATGTCCTGGACGGTGCGCGCCATCGGACCGATGCGGCCGAGCCATTGCCACGCATCTAGTGGCGAGGGGGCCGGGATCACCCCGTAGGACGGACGGAAGCCGACCACGTTGCAGAACGAGGCCGGGATGCGGAGGGATCCGCCCATGTCGCTGCCGTCCCCCAGCGGTTGGATCCGGGCGGCCAGGGCCGCCCCCAGTCCCCCGCTGGACCCGCCCGCGCTGCGATCGGGCGCATACGGGTTGGTGGTGGTCCCGAAGACGTCGTTGAAGGTGTGGGAACCCGCCGCGAACTCCGGCACGTTGTTCTTCCCGGTGGTCACGACGCCGGCCGCCCGCAGCCGCTGGATGACCAGGTCATCCTGCTGCGGGACCTGGTCACGGAGGATCGTCGACCCCTGGGTGGTGCGCATGCCCCGCGTGCGGTGGGTGTCCTTGTGGGTCATCGGCACCCCGTGCAGCACGCCCAGCTCCCCGCCGGCGGCGGTGACCTCGTCGGCCCGGCGCGCGGCCGCCATCGCGCCCTCTGGGTCGAGGGTGACGACGGCGTTGATGACCGGGTTGACCTGGTCGATGCGCCACAGGTGGGCCTCCACCAGCTCGCGGGACGAGACCTCGCGGGCACGGATCATCCTGGTGAGCTCGACGGCGCTGGCCTCCAGCAGGTCGTCCGCCACGGCTCAGCCCAGTCGCTCGGCCAGCATGACGATGATCCCCTCCGGCCCGCGCAGGTAACAGATCCGGTAGGCGTCCTCGTAGCGCACGATGTCACCGAGCAATCGCGCGCCCCCGTCGATCGCCGTCCGCACGGCCGCGTCCACGTCATCCACGCCGAACGCCACACGGTGCAGTCCATGCGTGTTCGGCGGGGCATCACGAGCGGTGTCCCGGGCCGCCGGGTGCCGGTAGTGCTGCAATTCCAGCCGGCCGTGGCCGTCCGGCGTGACGAGCATGACGATGTCCGAGCGGACGTCCTCCAGCCCCACGGTGCGGTCCACCCAGTCCCCCTCGACCGAGGCCTCCCCCTCCACCGTCAGGCCCAGGGCCACGAAGAAGTCCCTCACTGCGGCGAGGTCCTCCACCACGATGCCGACGTTCTCCAGCCGCTGGATGCCCATGCGGCCCCACGGTACGCGGGTCACCCACGCACGGCGAGACCCCCATCGCGGGTCACCCCGGTTCACCCCGGTTTACCCCGGCTCTCCGCGCAGGTCCATGCGTTCCTCCGGCGTCTCGTCGATGTCCGCGCGTAGCCGTCCGGTCACCGCGTCCACGGCCGCCCCGACGGTCGGCGGGAAGCGCTCCGGGCCGAAGCGTCCGGCCATCCCGTATCGCGCCAGGGAGTCCTTGACCGGGCCCTTCAGCTCGGCGAGCAGCAGGGTGACGCCCTGCCCGGCCAGCCAGTCGTCCAGGTCCGCCAGTTCCTCGGCCGCCGTGGTGTCCACGTCCGTGATGGGTTCGGCCGCGAGCACGAGCGTGGTGGGCGGCGTCCCGCCCGCCGCCTTGACCTGGCGCACCACGCGGCGCATGCAACGGCGCACCCACTGGTTGAACAGCCCGGCGTTCACGAAGAACAACGGCGCGTCGAAGCGCAGGATCAGGATGCCCGGCACCCGGGTCGCCTCGGGGTGACGGCGCAGGTCATGGTATCCCCGCAGCCCCGACACCAGGCCGAGCTCCGTGCGGTAGGGCCGCCAGGCCCGCACCACGAAGGCCACGAACGCCAGCCCGATCGCCAGGCCCAGGCCCTCCAGCACCCCGACGAGGAACACGCCCAGCAGCGTGGCCGTGGACAGCGCGGCGTCCACCCGGTCCATGCGCCACAGCCTCAGGTACCGCCCCACGTCCAGCAGGCTCAGGGCGGCCACCATGACCACCGCGGCCAGGACGGCCTCCGGCAGGTACCGGGTCGCCCCGGGGGCCAGCAGCATGAACGCCATGATCAGCAGCGCGCTGAGGACATGGGCCAGCTGGGTCCTGGCCCCGGACTGCTCGGCCACCGGCGTCCGCGAACCGGAGGCCGAGACCGCGAAACCGCCGAACAGCCCGCCGGCGATGTTGGCCAGGCCCAGCCCCGCCATCTCCTGGTTGCCCCCCACGTCCTCCTGCTGACGGGCGGAGTAGGCCCGGGACAGGGCGATGGAGTCCGCGAAGGCGATGAGTGCCACGCCGACCGCGGGCCAGGCCAGGGCGCCGACGTCGGGCCATCCCAGCCCGCCCAGGGCGGGTGCGGGCAGGCCCCGGGGGATCTCGCCCACCACGGGCACCCGGTCCTGCAGGCCGAACAGGACGGTGATCCCGACGGCGGCGACCACGGCGACGATCGTCCCCGTCACCTTGGCGACCGGCAGCAGCCGGAACCCCAGGATGACCGTGAGCGTGCCGACGCCCAGCGCCGCGGCCAGCGGCGAGGCCGCACCGGCCGCGAGACCGGCCACCGTCCCGGTGACCTGGCCGAGCGGGTCGGCGGCGTCGACGTCGATGCCGACCAGTCCCGGCAGCTGCGAGGCCAGCACCAGCAGTGCCAGCGCGTTCAGGAACCCCGTCCGGATGGGCATGGACAGCAGGTCCGTGACGAACCCGAGCCGCAGTACGCCGCCGAGCACCAGCAACACCCCGACCATGATGGAGAGCAGCCCCGCCAGTGCGACGGCGCGGGCCCCGTCCCCGGCCGCCAGCGGCGTGATGGTCACCAGCAGGATCGGCGCCAGCGCCGAGTCCGGGGCCAGGACCAGGATCCGCGACGGGCCGAACACGGCGTAGGCGAGCATCGGCACGATGGTGGCGTAGAGGCCGGTGTACGCCGGCAGCCCCGAGGCCTGGGCATAACCCATCCCCACGGGGATGAGCACGGCCGTCAGGACCAGTGCCGCGCGCGCGTCGGCCCAGAGCCAGCGACGCTGGTAGCGTGCGGCGATCCCGGCTCCGGGGACCAGCCCCGCCAGCCGCTCCAGGGCGCCGGCGGAGGACATGGAAGCAGGGTATCCCCGGCCGGCACGGCACGGACAGCATCCCGGGGCGACTGTGCCAGACTCGACCCCGACAGGAGGTGCACGATCATGGGCTCCAGGGCCGAACGCTATCGGGAGATCGCCGAGGTCTTCTCCGTCCACGGATTCGGGTTCGTGGTCAGCGCGCTCGGTCTCTCCGGCCGCTTCCCGTTCCACCGCATCCCACGGCACGCATCGGGCCAGGCGTACTCCCGGCCCGAACACGTCCGGATGGCCCTGGAGGAACTGGGGCCGACCTTCGTCAAGATGGGGCAGATCCTCTCGACCCGACCGGACCTGCTGCCGCCGCCCTACGTCCGGGAGTTGTCGAGGCTGCAGGACCAGGTCGGTCCGATCCCCGCCGCCGACGTCATGGCCGTCCTGACCGAGGAACTCGGCTCGACCTCCGTCTTCGACAGCTTCGAGAGGAAGCCGCTGGCCAGCGCCTCCATCGGACAGGCCCACGCCGCCACCCTCGACGGCGTGGAGGTCGTCGTCAAGGTGCGCCGCCCCGGGGTGGTGGAGACCGTGAACCAGGACCTGGACATCCTGGAGAACCTGGCCCAGCAGGCGGCCCGGCGCTGGGACTTCGCCCGGGACCATGACGTCCTCGGCCTCGTCCGAGAGTTCTCCGAGACCCTCCACCATGAGCTGGACTACCTCCGCGAGGGACGCAATGCCGAGCAGTTCGCGCGGAACTTCGCCGACGACCCGGCGGTGCACATCCCGGTGGTGCACTGGGAGACCACCTCGTCCCGCGTGCTCACGCTGGAACGGATCCGCGGCATCAAGATCCACGACGTGGAGGCGCTCACCGCCGCCGGGATCGACCGGTCCGAGCTGGCCGAGCGGGCCACCGGCGTGCTGTGCCGCATGGTGTTCGAACACGGCGTCTTCCACGCGGACCCGCATCCGGGCAACTTCTTCGTCGAGGAGGACGGGACGCTCGGCATCATCGACTTCGGCATGGTCGGCACCATCGACGACGAGCTGAAGGAAACCCTCGGTGACATCCTGGTCGCGATCGTCCGGGGGGACACGTCCCGGGCCGCCTCCGCGCTGCTGCGGTTGAACCGGTCACCCGAGCGGGTCGACCGGGCCGCCCTGAAGGAGGACGCCGGCGCGCTGATCGAGCGCTTCAGCGGCCACTCCATCTCCGACTTCCCCGTGTCCGCGCTCATCAATGACGTCCTGCGGATGCTGCGCCGGCACCGGTTGCACCTGCCGAACGACCTGGCGATGCTGTTCAAGATGCTGGTCATGGCCGAGGGGCTCGGGCGTCGGCTCGACCCGGACTTCCAGCTCGCCGTCGTCCTGGCCCCCTTCACCCGGCGGCTCGTCATGCAGCGCTACTCCATCGACGCCCTCCGCCGCCGCCTGGGTGAGGTGGTCGACGACGTGCGCCAGGCGGGCGAGGACGCGCCGCGGCTGCTGCAGAGCCTGGTCGACCTGGTCGAACGGGGCGGGCCCCAGCTGACCCTGGGGCCCGAGGAGCTCGAGCACCAGCGCACGCACAGCCAGCTCGCCGGCAATCGGATCGTCGCCGGCCTGCTGGCCGCGTCCTTCATCCATGTCGCCGGTAACATCGTGGCCACCTCCGCCACCGGACGCACTGCCGCCCTGCGCGGACCCGTGGCCGCCGCCTCGGCCGGTGCCGCAGGCCTGCTGGGTGGATACCTGGCCTTCAGCGGACGACGCCGGCGACGCGGGTGAGTACCCGGCCCGGCCGGACGGGACGTGCACCCGCGTGTCCCGGTGGTGGGGATCGCAGCAGCACAGCCCTTCAGGGAGGCGTCGACGGCCCCTACCGTGGGTGCATGACCGAGCGCTCCCCCGCCTACGGACTGCAGATCTGCGTCGACTGCGCCCGCCCCCACGAACTGGCGGACTGGTGGGCCGAGGCCCTGCGCTGGGAGGTCGAGGTCCAGGACGAGGACTTCATCCGGCGGATGGTCGCCGAGGGCCATGCCAGCGAGGACGAGACCACCACCCACCACGGTCGGCTGGTCTGGGTGGCCGGCGCGGCGATCAGCCCACCTCCGGGCATGACCGGCGCGCAGGACCGGCCGAGGATCCTGTTCCAGCCGGTGCCCGAGACCAAGACCGTGAAGAACCGCGTCCACTGGGACCTGCGCGAACCCGGGGCCGACGACGACCGGCGGGCTGCCGAGGTGGAGCGGCTCGTCGCGCTCGGCGCCACCCGGATCGGGTCCGGACGGCAGGGCCCGTTCGGCTGGACGGTACTGGCGGATCCCGAGGGCAACGAGTTCTGCGTGTGACCGGCGCCGCGGTGTCTCCCGTCCTCAGCGCAGCAGGACGGCCACGCCCACGCACGCACAGGCCCAGAGCTGGCTGGCGAAGGTCCCCAGGATGAACCGCTCGGCGGCCCCGGACTTGCCCAGTTCCGAGTACCGCCCCAGGGCCTTGACGGCCAGGATGATGGCCAGCCCCTCCGGCCAGCCCATCAACAGGGTGGAGGAGACGGCCAGGCGCTCCAGGACGCCGATCCACGCGCCACCGCGCAGCACCGGCTGGGCATCCACCTCCTCGTTGAACACCGGTTCCCCGTCCTTGCCGGTCAGCATGGGCTGGTGCTCCGGGTGGGAGGCGTTGAAGGAGATCTGCAGGATGGCGGTGGTGGGAGCCCCACCGCCCAGGGTGGCGGCCAGCACGGCCAGTGGAGCGGTCACGGCCCACCCCGACCCGCCGCCGGAGAGCAGTGCTGTCACGGCGGCTACCCCCAGCAGCACCAGCTGGACCAGGGCCGTGGCGCAGAGGACGCGGCGGGGCCTGCCCGCCGTGCCGCGTGTCCGGGCGAAGTACTGCGGCACGGCCAGGATCCCGGCGACCACGAGCAGGACGAGGGCCGCGACGGAGAACCCGCTCATCGTATGCCTCCCGGCGCCGAGCCTACGGCGGCCAGCCGCGCGTCCAGCCCCTCCAGCTGGGTCGCCGCGACGGAGGCGAGGCGGCGGGTCTCATGCCACAGGCCCGACCGCAGTCTCGAACTCACGGCCTGCTGTGTGATGCCCAGCCGCTCGGCCGCCTCGCGTTGCGTCAGTCCGGCGTCCACCAACCGCCCGGCGTCCTGTCCCTCCTCGCTGCGCCGGTACTCGAGCTCGGCCAGCAGCTGCAGTCCGGCCTCCACGGCCTCGAGCAGCCCCGCCTGGTCCGTGTCCTGCGTCGCTGCGCCGGCCGTTGCGGGGCGGGACACGGGCGCCGACACCGCCACGTGGCCCGGGGAGTGCTTGGCCCGTTCGACGGCTTCGCGGGCGTTCTCGAAGGCGGGTCCGGCTCCGGCCCGGGTCTCCCGCGGCATGGGCTCCCGTACCGGCCCCACGCCGATCCCGACGCTCCAGTGCCCGGAACGCGCCGCGGACAGGGCGATGCCGACCACGACGTCGGCCCTGTCCAGGAGTCCCTGCACCTCGTCACCGGCCGTACGCTGGAAGGGACGCACGATGCCCCGCTCGGACCCCTTCGCGTTGAGTCCGTCCACCAGCCCGGCCACCCGGTCCGGGCCGGAACTCGACCTCCGTTGGTCCATCGTCATCACGAACATGGCACAAGATTAGTGACTTGTTCTCGTTCGAACAAGCCTCTGGATTTGTTAGAGGTCGGTCCTGGACCGTCGTCACCTAGGATCGAGGGATGCCCCGAGACGCTCAGACCTCCGCTCCCTCCCCCGCTGCGCCGGCCCGGTCCGCGTGGTGGCCGGGGCTCGCCCTCGCCGTGGACGCCCTGCTGATCGTCCTCTTCGCGGCCATGGGCCGCAGGACCCATGCCTCGGGGATGGATCCCGCGGGGATCCTGTGGACCGCCCTGCCGTTCCTCATCGCCTGGGCCCTCATCACCCTGGCCACCCGCCGTCAGTGGGCTCGATGGTGGCCGGCCGGCGTCGTGGTCTGGCTGGTCACCGTGGCGGGCGGGCTGCTGCTGCGCGTCCTGTTCGGGGACACGGCGGCCCCCTCCTTCCAGCTGGTGACCGCAGTGGTGCTCGGTGTCCTCCTGCTCGGGCGCCGGCTCGTCACGACCCTCCTGCTGCGGCCCGGCCGCCGCCCGCGGTCCTAGGATGAGTCGGGGGGTCGCGAAGCAGTACGGCCTCCCATCGATCAATCCAGGAGGAACCGTGATGGTGACCGCATTCGTCATGATCAAGACCGACCCCACCCGCATCCCGGAATGCGCCACCGAGCTGGCCGACCTGGAGGGCGTGACGGCCGTGTACTCCGTGACGGGCAATTGGGACCTCATCGCCATGGTCCGCCTGCGCCAGTTCGACGACCTGGCCGACGTCATCGCCGACCACCTGTCCAAGGTCGAGGGCGTCCGGGACACCGAGACCATGCTCGCCTTCCGCGCCTACTCCCAGCACGACCTCGAAGAGGGCTTCGCACTCGGCTTCGAGAACATCGAGCGCTGACCCTGCGGGAGGCTCCCGGGCTGTCCTGCCCGGGAGCCCCCTCAGGCGTTGGAGACCGCCACCCAGGTGTCCAGCACGGATTGGGCCGCGCCGGAGTCGATGGACTCCACGGCGCGGTCCATGTTGGCCCGGATCCGGTCGAACAGGTGTCCATCGGCACGCGTGTCGAAGGCGGTGAGTCCCGCCGCCGCATTGAGGACCACCGCGTCCCGCACCGGCCCCTTGCGCCCGGCCAGCAGGTCCCGGACGATCCCGGCGTTGTACGCCCCGTCACGGCCGGCCAGGGCCTCCACGGGCGCCAGTGGGATCCCGAACTCCTCGGGGTGGAGTTCGTACTCCTCCACCGCCCCGTCCCGCACCTCGTAGATCGCGGTGGGACCCGAGGTCGTGATCTTGTCCCGCCCGTCGCTGCCCCGGAAGACCAGGCTGCGGACACCTCGATCCGCCAGCACCCCCGCCAGCAGCGGCGCCATCCGCGCACTGGCGCAGCCCAGCGCCTGGGACCGGACCCCGGAGGGGTTGGTGAGCGGCCCGAGGTAGTTGAAGACGGTCGGCACGCCGAGTTGCTTGCGCGCGGGCGCCACGTACTTCATGGACGGGTGGTATCCCTGGGCGAACAGGAAGGTGATGCCCGCCTTGGTCGCGCACTCCACGACCTTCTCCACGGGCAGGTTCAGGTCCACGCCCAGCGCCTCGATCACGTCCGCCGCACCCGCGGTGGAGGACGCCCCCCGGTTGCCGTGCTTGACCACCGTCGCCCCGGCACCCACGGCCACGAGGGAGGACATCGTGGAGAGGTTGACGGTTCCGAGCTTGTCCCCGCCAGTGCCCACGATGTCGAGGGTCTCCCCCGGGACGTTCAGGTGCACGGCGTTGTCCAGCATGACCTGGGTGAGGCCGAGCAGCTCGTCGACCGTCTCGCCCTTGGCGGAGAGGGCCACCAGGAAGCCGGCGATCTGCGCATCCGTGGCATTGCCGGACATGATCTCCCGCATCGCCCACATCGCCTGGTCCGTCGTCAGGTCTCTCCGGCCCAACAGCAGGCTGAAGACGAACGGCCAGGACAGGGAATCAGTCGGAGTGCTCACGGGCTCATGCTAGTCCCGGCCCCCACCTGCACAGGGATCGGCGACGCACTGTTGCCTCGGCATCGCCTCGCCGGCGCCTCGCCCCGGCCACGAGGCCCGCCGGGCGGTCCCGGTGGCGAGGCTGGGCCCGAACGTCCGTGACCTGCGAACCTGTACGGAGCCTGGGCGTATCCGTGGAATCGCGTGCGAACACCGTGGAACCGGGAACAGAGGGAAACGCCGACACGTTCGTCGCATTGGAGCCGTGAGACGTTTTAGGGCCATAATGGGCGGGTGACGACTGCAACCCATGCCCTCCCCAGGCCCGCTACAGGGCTCCCCAGCCGACCCAATATGGTGCAGGTAGGCACCATGGTGTGGCTCTCCAGCGAGCTCATGTTCTTCGGTGGCCTCTTTGCCATGTACTTCACCCTGCGCTCGACATCCCCTGAGCTGTGGGCCGAGAACACCGCCACGCTGAACGTGCCCCTGGCGTTCGTGAACACCCTGATCCTGGTGGCCAGTTCCTTCACGGCCCAGGCCGGCGTGTTCGCGGCCGAGCGCCTGCAGCCGCACCGCACCGGTGGGCTCTTCTCGCTCAAGCGCTGGGGCATGGTCGAGTGGTTCATCCTCACCTTCATCATGGGCGCCATCTTCGTGTCCGTCCAGGCCTACGAGTACGCCGTGCTCGTCTCCCACGGCGTCACCATCGACGCCAGCGCCTACGGTTCGGCCTTCTACATCACCACCGGCTTCCACGCCCTCCACGTGACCGGAGGGCTGATCGCGTTCCTGTTCATCATCGGACGCGCCTACCTGGCCAAGCGCTTCGGCCACCACGAGGCCACCTCGGCCATCGTGGTGTCCTACTACTGGCACTTCGTCGATGTCGTCTGGATCGCACTCTTCGCCATCGTCTACTTCCTGAAATAGGCCACGCCGTCACCGGCACTCTCGCACCACACTGAGGTCGACCGGAGACGGAACGTCACCCTGCTCCGGTCACAAGAAACGTAAGGAACCAACCGTGAAGGCACTCTCACAGAAACGGCGCCACCCGATCGCCGGGCTCGCGCTGCTGCTTCTGGGACTTCTGATCACCGGCGGCCTCTACTCCGTCGCCAGCACCATGAACCAGGCCCAGGCCGCCACCACCGGTTCCACCTACAGCGCTGAGGACATCACCGAGGGCGAGAAGCTCTTCAACGCCAACTGTGCAACCTGCCACGGCTACGAGGCCGTCGGCACCGAGGACGGCCCCACGCTGGTCGGCGTCGGCGCCGCGTCCGTGGACTTCCAGGTCGGCACCGGCCGCATGCCCATGCAGATGCAGGGGCCGCAGGCCCAGGCCAAGCCGAAGCAGTTCAACGACGAGCAGACGGCGCAGCTGGCCGCCTACGTCTCCTCCCTCGGCGCGGGCCCGTCGATTCCGGACGAGCAGTACCTGGACACCGACCACGAGGACGTGGACCTGGGCAACGGCGGAACCCTCTTCCGCGTGAACTGCGCCATGTGCCACAACGCCGCCGCCGCCGGTGGCGCGCTGACCCGTGGCAAGTTCGCCCCGGGCCTGGACGGTGTCTCCGAGAAGCACATCTACGAGGCCATGGTCACCGGCCCGCAGAACATGCCGGTCTTCTCCGACTCCAACATCAAGCCGGAGGACAAGCGGGACATCATCGCCTTCCTCAAGGAGATCGAGACCCAGGGTTCTCCCGGTGGCGCCAAGCTCGGCTCGCTCGGCCCGGTGTCCGAGGGCCTGTTCATCTGGACCGCGGGCCTGGCACTGATCGTCGGCTTCATGGTCTGGCTGACCACGCGGTCCTCCTGACCTGACGGCGCCGTGGGGGCGCCGGCCACACACAACGTCACCATCACTCAAGCAAAGGATTCAGATCGATGTCTGAGCAAAGCCACGGAGGTCCGGAGCACTCGGGCGCCGTTGAGCACGCCGGTGTGGAGGAGTCTGGCAAATACGCCATTGACAACCCCGGTATCCCGCCGCACCGTCCGCGGCTGGCCGATGAGGATCCGCGGGCGGCCAAGCGGGCCGAGCGCCAGGTGGCCGTCCTGTTCGGGATCTCCATCATCGGCACCGTGCTGTTCTTCGTCGGCTACTTCGTGGTCGGACAGATCGGTCCGGACACCGAGATCGGCACCGTGCGCCTGCAGAACATGCTGCTCGGGCTGGGGACCGCCTTCTCCATGCTCGGCATCGGCGTCGGCATCGTCCACTGGGCCAAGACCCTGATGCCGGACCACGAGGTCTCCGAGGCGCGCCACGAGGTGCGGACCGAGGAGGACCGTCAGGTCGCTGTCGGGATGATCGATGACATCGTCGAGGAGTCCCAGTTCAAGCGTCGCCCGCTGCTCCGCAACACGCTGATCGGCGCCGTCGCCCTCGCTCCCCTGCCGGCCATCGCGCTCTTCCGCGACCTGGACGACTCGGACAACCGCTCGGAGCTCGCCACCGAGAACTTCGGTGTCGAGCGTCTGCGCCACACGATGTGGGATTCGGGCGTGCGCCTGGTCCGGGACCCCACCGGCACCCCGATCAAGGCCTCCGACGTCACCATCGGCTCGGCCTTCCACGTCATCCCCGAGGGGCTCAACGAGCTGCCGCCCACTGAGCACCTCAACCAGAAGGCCAAGGCCGTCGTGCTGCTGATGCGCCTGGATCCGCAGGACCTGCAGATCTCCCCCGAGCGCGAGGACTGGAACGTGGACGGCATCGTCGCCTACTCCAAGATCTGCACGCACGTCGGGTGCCCCGTGGCCCTCTACGAGCAGCACACCCACCACCTGCTGTGCCCCTGCCACCAGTCGACCTTCGACCTGACGCAGGAGTGCAAGGTCATCTTCGGCCCGGCCGGCCACGCGCTGCCGCAGTTGCCGATCACCGTCAATGAAGAGGGCTTCCTGGTCGCCCAGAGCGACTTCCACGAGCCCGTTGGACCGGCATATTGGGAGCGTGGCTGATACCGATGAGCACCTCATCCACCACCGAGTACCAGGCATCGACCCCCACGGGGAAGATCGCCAACTTCGTCGACACCCGCGTCGGGGCCTCGCCCATGGTGCGCGAGTTCGGCCGGAAGATCTTCCCAGATCACTGGTCGTTCATGTTCGGCGAGGTCGCCCTGTACACCTTCGTCATCCTGTTGCTCTCGGGCACGTTCCTGGCGTTCTTCTTCGATCCCTCGATGGCGCACGTCACCTACCTGGGCTCGTACAAGCCCTTGTACGGGGTGCCGATGTCCACCGCGTACGCCTCCACCCTGGACATCTCCTTCGACATCCGCGGCGGGCTGTTCATGCGCCAGGTGCACCACTGGTCGGCCCTGCTGTTCGTGGCCGCGATGTCGGTGCACATGCTCCGCGTGTTCTTCACCGGTGCGTTCCGCCGCCCCCGGGAGCTGAACTGGGTCGTGGGCTGCGTGCTGCTGATCATGGGCCTGGCCGCCGGGTTCACCGGGTACTCCCTGCCCGATGACCTGCTCTCGGGCAACGGCCTGCGCATCATCGACGGGGTCATCAAGGCCCTGCCGATCGTGGGGTCCTACATCTCCTTCTTCCTCTTCGGCGGCGAGTTCCCCGGGGACGCGATCGTGGGACGGTTGTACATCCTGCACGTGTTCCTCGTGCCCGGCGTGATCCTGCTGCTGATCGTGGCCCACCTGTTCATGGTCGTGGTCCACAAGCACACCCAGTACCCGGGCCCTGGCCGGACCGAGAACAACGTGGTCGGCTACCCGGTCGGGCCGGTGTACGCGGCCAAGGCCGGCGGGTTCTTCTTCATCGTGTTCGGCATCATCGCGCTGATCTCCGGGCTGTTCACCGTCAACCCGGTCTGGAACTACGGCCCCTACGACCCCTCCCCCGTGTCCGCGGGTACGCAGCCGGACTGGTACATCGGCTGGGTCGACGGCGCGCTGCGCCTGATGCCCGGTGTCCTCGGGGACTTCTCCTTCAAGTGGGACATCCCGCTGCCGTGGGGCACGAACACCCTGGCCATGGGTGTGCTGCTCCCGATGATCCCGGCCGCCATCCTCATCGGCACGATGATCGCCTGGCCCTGGCTGGAGCGTTGGGTGACCAAGGACAACCGCGAGCACCACATCCTGGACCGCCCGCGCAACGCCCCGACCCGCACGGGCATCGGCGTGGCCGGCGTGATCTGGTACTGCACCATGTGGGCCGCGGCCTCCTCGGACCTGATCGCCACCCACTTCGGGGTGTCGCTGAACGACGTGACCTACTGGCTGCGCGGGATCTTCATCCTGGGCCCGTTCATCGGCTTCATCATCACCAAGCGCATCTGCCTGTCCCTGCAGCGCAAGGACCGCGAGATCGTGCTGCACGGTCGCGAGGCCGGGGTGATCGAGATGACCCCGGACGGCGAGTTCCGGGAGCGGCACGAGCGCCTGGACGACTACCGGCTCTACCAGCTGGTCAGCTTCGAGGCGAACCGTCCCGTCCCGGCCCAGCCGGGACCGGACGGGAAGATCTCCGGCGGGGAGAAGCGCCGCGCCAAGCTCAACCGCTGGTTCTACGAGGACCGCGTCGAGCCGGTGAGCCGCGCGGAACTGGCCGAGGCCAAGACCCACGATCACCACGACGTGCCCGACGCCCTGGCCGCCACCGGCAGCCGCGGCACCCTCGAGCACTGAGATAGCACTACACCAGGAAGGCCCCGCTCCGGCGGGGCCTTCCTGCGTGAACGGGCCTGGTGCCCCGCTTCGGACGGCTTCGACCCCTCACCCGCCCATCACTCCGCTCCCTCCCCGCGCCACCGACCACTCCACCTGCACGGTCGGCCTACCGTGTCCGTCCTGGCTGGTATGCCAGAGGGGTCACGGAGCGAAGGAGAGCGCACCGATGAGGACCATCACCGTCTATACCACCGGGCCGGCGTGCATGCAGTGCCGGCTCACCAAGACCGCCCTGGCCGCCGTGGGGCTCGATTTCCAGGAGATCGACGTCCGCCAGGCCCGGGCTGCCCTGGTCTACATCCAGAATGAGCTGGGGTACAGCCAGGCCCCCGTCGTCGTGGTCGACGACGAGGACCACTGGTCTGGGTTCCAGCCCGACCAGATCCGCCGGGTCGCCACCCTGCTGACCCGCCACCCTGCTGACCCGCCACCCTGCTGACCCGCCACACCTGACCCGCCCCGTCTACCCCCGGCTCCCCCACCCACGCCGGCGCGCCGGTGTCCACATGACCGGGGCCGGGGTGGTCAAGCGCTGCGCTGGACAGATCCGGCAGCACCGTCGTGGACGCGGATCAGCCGCGGCGGCCCCGAGTCCCGGTGGTAGGCGATGTCCAGGGGCGCCGAGGGCGCATAGTGGGCCCGGGCCAGCCGCACCTGCAGTCGGCAGATCTCGTGATCGATCAGCCCGGCCCCGAGCCGCGCTCGGCCCGGCGTTCCTCAGCGGCGCTCATCGGGTGGAGTGGTCGGGGTGACCGGGTCCTGCAGGACGAGGACGATCTCATTGCGGCGCAGGAACCATGGCTTGAAGGGAGGATCGAAGCGGGCGAAGCGTGGTGGTCCGACCGAAGAGAGATTCTCGGAGCACAGGGTGGTGCGCAGCTTCTCCAGGTGCTTGCGATAGTTCGCCTCGCTCCAGCGTCCACGGAACCGGATGGCCGCGGCCACGGTCGAGGGGACACGACGCAGTCGCACGCGGGAATCGGTGGGGCGAGGGGCGTTCTCGAGAGTGAATCCCTCCGGCAGGACGAACGCCACCCGGTAGCGCTCCCTGCCGGTGCCATCGGGGTACGCGTCCGCGTCCTCCTGCAGGACGGGAGCGGTCATTGCGATGGACCCAGACAGGGCGTCCTGTGTTAGC